>DIAJ01000032.1:0-46540 GCA_002415785.1 Flavobacteriales bacterium UBA5081 | reverse complement strand
TACTATACTCAATCAAGGCTCTTTGTGGAATTTTCCGAATGCGCTTTTTGTCTTTATTATCTACAAACTGATATTGCTTTATGTAAACTTTCCATCCATTGGGTCTTTTTTTAAAAACGATAAAATCATTTTTCACACCCCATTCGAACTTTTTCTTATTCCAGCGCCAGGTGTTGGGTTTACCAAATGCTCCACCCGACCAAATTTCATTTCCATCCGGTGTAGTTATCGGATAGTCCATTGATTTACTATAACTTCCTTTGTAGTCTAAATCTCGTAAATAGTATTTTCCTCTTCTATTAACAAAGTCATCAGAATAGCGATATTTTTTGTCCTTTTCAGCTTCAGCATCAGCTAATTGAAAATTTAGTTGCTTGATATCTTTAGCATAACAAAGCATGTAGTCAAACTCAATGGCTACTTGCTTGCTATCGTGGCCGCTGCCGGCTTTATTTTTGCGAATAAAATTAGCGACAAAATTTTGTTGTCCGAAAATACCGTCACACAACATTTTAAGTCTTGCTTGTTCATAATCATCTATGGAAATAAAAATTGCCCCGTCATTTTCCAGTAATTCTTTAGCAATAATTAATCGCTTGTACATGAATGAAATCCACTTGGAGTGTCGCAACTCATCTTCTTCGTCTACATAGTTGTCGTTGTACTTAAAGTCTTTGTTACCGGTATTGTAGGGCGGATCTATGTAGATAATTTTAAAGCGTTCAGCTCTGTCTTGCAGATAGCTTAAAGCTGCTAAATTATCGGCTTCAATAATTCGGTGTTTAGGACCTTCTTTACCGACTTTCTTTTTTTTAACCTCTTTGAGCTCAATCTTTTTTTGGGAAATCAATTGTTCAATAGCTTCTGCTTTTTCTTCCCACAGCAGTCCGCATTTCTTTTGAAAAGCTTTAATTGATTTATCCAAAGAGTAAATTTTTTAAGAAACTAATTGGGTAAAGATATACTTTTCCAATAAAAAAGTGAAGTGCATTTCTAGGCTACCGCTTTATCTCTTCGCTCGAGTTCTTGCATTATTAAGGTTAGCTCTCTACCGGTTTGTCCTGCAATTGAAGTGTTTTCTTCCGCTCTTCTAATCAAGTAGGGCATTACTTCTTTTACCGGTCCGTAAGGAACATACTTCGCTACATTGTAGCCGTCTTTTGCCAAATTAAAACTAATGTGGTCGCTCATTCCAAGTAATTGAGAAAAATAAATGGTAGGGAAGTTCTTTGGCAGTTCGTGCTCTTCCATCAGCTTTGTTAAGTACATTGAGCTGTCTTCATTGTGTGTTCCACAACAAAGAGCAATGCGATCTTTATGGTCTAAGCTAAACTCCATGGCTTTATTAAAGTCATTGTCGGTAGCTTCTTTATTAGGCTGAATAGGATCTTTATAGCCTTTGCGCTTAGCGCGAGCTCTTTCTTTTTCCATGTATGCTCCTCTCACTACCTTTAAGCCAATGTAAAAGTTCTCCTCTAAAGACTGTTTGAAAAGCCTTTTAATGTAATCCATTCGATCGTGGCGGTACATTTGAACGGTATTGTAAACTAAAGCTCTTTCTTGATTATAGCGGTGCATCATAATTAACGCCACCTCGTCAATGGCATCTTGAATCCAGCTTTCTTCCGCATCAATCATAATGGGAATTCCCGCATTGGCGGCATAATTACAAATAATGTCAACACGGTTTCTACCTCTCAGAAAAATCATGCTTTCTTCTTCTGTAAGTTGCTCTTGAGCAGAAACTTTTTCCAACAAATTAAAAGGAATCAAAGCGGTCATTTTAAATACGCAAAAGGGAACGTTAGAATCTTTACTTGCACGTTCAACTGAAGCCACAGCTTTACCTAAAAAGCGATCGAAATCTTTTTCTCTTTGCTTACCTTCCACAGAGTAATCCAAAATGGTTTTTACATTAAAATGTCCCAATTCTTGAATTCTACTTTCGCAGTCTTCTATGCTTTCACCACCGCAAAAGTGCTCAAAAACAGTGGACTTAATTATGCCCTTGACGGGTAAATTAATTTTTAAAGCAAAATTAAGCAAGGGAGTTCCCAACTTAATTAACCAACCCATTGACATGAGTTTAAATAACCAATAGGCCTTTTTTAAAAAAAGAGTGCTTTTATTGGCGAAAGCAATTTCTGTGTTGTTAAAGCTAAGCATAAGCGAAGAAATTAGATAGATGCACTTTCTGTTTCAAATTTTCGGTCAACTTTCTTAACCAGACCTTGTAATACTTTACCTGGACCAACTTCAATCATTTTTGTTGCACCGTCTGCAATCATCTGCTTCATGGTTTGAGTCCATCGTACAGGAGCAGTTAATTGAGCTATTAAATTGTGTTTTATTTCCGTAGGGTCGGTGATTCCTTTAGCAACAACATTTTGATAAACCGGACAAATCGGTTGCTTAATTTCTGTTTGGTGAATAGCCTCTTCTAGTTCTGCACGAGCAGGTTCCATTAAAGGAGAGTGAAAAGCGCCACCAACCGGCAATACTAATGCCCTTTTTGCGCCGGCTTCTTTCAATAATTCACAAGCGGTATTTACCGCTTCAACTGTTCCTGAAATTACTAACTGTCCCGGACAATTGTAATTGGCAGGAACTACTACGCCCGGTACTTTTTGGCAAACGGCTTCCACCTGATCATCTTCCAAACCCAATACAGCAGCCATGGTAGAAGGTTCAGCTTCGCAAGCTTTTTGCATGGCATTGGCGCGTTTTGATACTAAAGTTAGTCCGTCTTCAAAACTCATGGCTCCGCAAGCAACCAATGCAGAAAACTCACCCAAAGAATGACCGGCAGCCATATCAGGTGTAAAATTTTCGCCCAATACTTTGGCTAGAATTACTGAATGTAAGAAGATAGCCGGTTGAGTTACATTTGTTTGTTTCAACTCCTCATCTGTTCCGCTAAACATTATGTCGGTAATGCGAAAGCCCAAAATATCATTGGCTTTTTCAAATAGCTGTTTTGCTTCTTCACTTTGATCGTAAAGCTCTTTACCCATTCCGATAAATTGGGCGCCTTGCCCTGGAAAAACGTATGACTTCATTTGTTTCGTTTTATTTTTATAAAAAGATTGCCCATCCATAATGAATACAGACAGGCAATTGATTATGTGTTTTTAATTTACTTTATATCGACTTAACTTTTAAAAAAGTAAAGTAAATCGACATTTTATTTTTACCTGCGGTCTCCAAAGAGTCTCAACAAGAATAAGAACAAGTTTACAAAATCTAAATACAAGCTAAGAGCTCCCATAATAGCTAATTTGTTGGTTGACTCTGTACCGTACTCTGCGCCTGATCCAATTCGCTTTAGCTTTTGAACATCATAAGCAGTAAGTCCTGTAAAGATTAATACACCTAGTATGCTAATAATGTAATCCATAGTAGAACTACCGATAAACATATTCACGACCATAGCTATAATAATTCCGATTAGTGCCATGGTTAAAATGCCACCAAACTTGGTTAAGTCCTGCTGAGTAGTGTAGCCCAAAACAGCCATTGCTCCAAAAGTTCCTGCGGTGATAAAAAAGGTAGAGGTAATGCTTGATGCGGTATATGCCAAGAAAATGAAACTTAAACTCATTCCCATGAGGGCAGAATAAACAACAAACAGTAGGAGTAGGGTAAATGATGATAATCGATTAAATGAAAAGCTCATTACCAATACAAAAATAAAAGGCGCAAACATTACAACATAACCAAGCATGCTCATACCACCGGTCTGAGTGTTAACCAACAGACTTAAAAGTGATTCTGAATTGGCAAACCAATAGGCAATAATTCCTGTAATGGAAAGCGCCCCGGCCATATAGGTGAAAACATTCGACAAAAATGACTTGGCCATAGAGGCACTGTCTACCTTTTGTTCTTGACTGATGTCTGAATTATAATTGAAATTTAGTTTATCCATATTCTTCTATTTTTAGCAAATTTAGGCATAAATCATGCCCATTGTGCAGCGCTGAATTTTTGTCAGATGATTAATATAAGTCTGCCGAAATCAAGTCGATAAATTCTTTGCGGGTACTGTCTTTTTCAAAGGCTCCGGTAAAAGATGAGGTCGTTGTCACCGAATTTTGCTTTTGAATGCCGCGCATTTGCATGCAAAGGTGTTTGGCTTCTATTACCACTGCAACGCCCAACGGGTTTAAAGTATCTTGGATACAGTTTTTTATTTGATCGGTTAAGCGCTCTTGCACTTGCAACCTCCTGGAGAAGGCATCAACCACACGAGGTATTTTACTTAAGCCGACAATCCAACCGTTGGGAATGTAGGCAATGTGCGCTTTACCTAAAAATGGCAACATGTGGTGTTCGCACATACTGTAAATCTCAATGTCTTTTACCAATACCATTTGACTATGGTCTTCTTTAAACATGGCGCTTTTAAGGATTGCTGCCGGATCTAAATCATATCCGTGAGTTAGGTATTGCATGGCTTTTGCCACACGTTCCGGTGTTTTTTCCAAACCTTCTCGGTTTACATCTTCACCTAGTTCGGTAATAATACTACTGTAATGGGCAGAAAGTCGATCGATTTTCTCGTTGTTGTAATAATCAATTCTTTCGTAGCCTTCGTGGGTGTCTTTTTCAGCCATAGTTTTTAGCTCATTCTCCAAAGTATTCGACATAGTTGTTTTCTGTTTCTTGCAGCTTCACAGAATGCAGTTCTGCACCGAGCTCCGCCACGGGTTTAACCAATTGATTCCAAAAGGCTATCGCTATATTTTCTGTGGAAGTCATCAATCCCTTCATAAAGTCCACATCCACATTCATGTTTTTGTGATCTACTTTTTGGATGATGTGCTCTTTGATTACATCGCTCAAAGCCGACAAATCAACAACGAAACCTGTAGAAGGTTCGGGCTTTCCTTTAACTGTAACGTGCAAAATATAATTATGCCCATGCCAATTGGGATTTGAACATTTTCCGAAAACTTCTAGATTTTTTTCGTCACTCCATTCGCTTTTAGCGAGTTTGTGTGCTGCGCTGAAGCGCTCTCTTCTTGTAATATAAACCATTATTTATGGTAGCTTAAATTTTTGGCAAATATACTTAGTGCGGATTGATAAGTGATATTAAGTGTAGGACTTTTTAGTAGAGAAGACTAAAGTGTAAGCAGAACTGATTTTTATTTTTTGTAAAAGCGTTTTGCTAAAAAGCAGTTCAATTGAAATTTTTAACCAACCTCTATCTTAAAAGCATTGCCGCGAACTGTTTTTAACAGCTCGCCTTCTTTGGTTTCCTCCAAGAGTCGTTCTTGGGCTTCGGGTAATTCAAATACTTCTTTCATATTGCGAATAGCTCCTGCCGGCACATTATGCTCAATAAGTTGACTGAGTAAATCATCTCTCTTCCATTTTATGATTTTACCACTAAGTATTTCGGCAAGAAGATGGCGATTATTTACTCTCGCTTGATTATTTTTATACCTATCGTCTTTTGTTATTTGCTCTAATTTTAATAGCTTACAAAGAGCTTTGAATTGTTTGTCGTTACCTACCGCTAAGACAATTTGTTTATTGTCGGCGCTAACAAAACACTCTCCATAAGGGGCAATGTTGGGATGTAAGCTCCCCATGGCTTGAGGAATGTGGTTTCCCATTAACCAATTAGTTGCTTGATTAGCAAGAGCCGCAATTGCAGCGTCGAACAAGGAAACACTAACTTTAACAGCTTGCTTTTTTTTCTCTTGCTGCAGCATGGCTAGTAAAATTCCTTCTTTTAGTTGGTGTGCTGCCAATAAATCAATAAGTGCAACAGGCATCTTTACCGGCTTGCCTCCGGCTTCTCCGGTCATAAACAGGAAACCACTCTCAGCTTGCAAAACTACATCGTAGGCTATGCGTTTTGATTCGCCAAAGCCACTGATTGATCCATAAATAATGTCACTTTTTAGCTGTTTTACACTCTCGTAATCAAGCCCTAATTTTTCAACATCGCCGGCTTTAAAGTTAACAAGTAAAACATCAGCTGCAGAAATAGCCATTTTTAATTCCTCAAAGTCTTTCTCCTTTTTTAAGTTCCAAAAAACGGACTTTTTGCCCCAATTAACGCTGCTGTAGTAGGCAGAAAAAGGATGTTTTTGATCTTCGCTAGCCAATTTCCAAGAGCGGGTAACGTCGCCGCCACTATTTGGGTTTTCCACTTTAAGTACTTCCGCACCTAATTCAGAGAAAAATAGGCCAACAGATGGACCGGCAAGCACTGAGGCTAATTCAACTACTTTTAGTCCTTTAAAAAGTTTTTGCATTTACTTTACAGCTTTAATGATTCCATATTTCCACAAACCCCTATTTAAGGAGCTTAGTAGGTAATAACACATTTTTGTATTTGCTTCTTGCGTTGCAGAAAAAGGCTTGCCTATAAATCGGTGCCAACGATTATAAAGGTATGCAGGATAATAGAACCTTCTTAGCCGCTTAATTGACGGACGAATAAACTCAGTGTAGTCAAAACAGTGTGCAAAACTGAAGTTTAAGTTATTTAAATTTTTGAGGTAGTTGCCCTTTGTATCTAATGATTTTACTTTGCAGCCATTGAATGCATTGGTGTATAGACAATCGTACTCTTCTTGATTGAGCTTATTTTTTGCCTGTAAGTTTTCAGCCAACACCAAGCGACCACCTTTTTTTAACAAGCGATGGGCTTCTTTTAAAAAGGCACTTTTAGGTTCAGCATAGCAAATACTTTCAATGCCAATAATTACATCAAAGCTTTCATCAGCAAAATCAGTTGAGGAGTAATCCATTAATTGAAAGTTACACAATTCGTTCACTCCTTCTTTTTTAGCGTTCTCTTTTGCCTGTTTTAATTGGTTAGTTGCAAGAGTAATTCCCGTGACACTACAAGCATATTTTTTGGCAAGGTGAATGGCTGTTCCACCCACGCCACAGCCGGCATCTAATACTTTATCACCTTTTTTTAATTGAGCATATTGAGCAACTTCCTCGTTTAGGTGGTATAGCGCTTCTTTTAAGTTTTTTGTGCCCTTTTTCCACAATCCTAGATTCAGCTGCATATTTTGGTCTAGCCCCCAAGCATCTCGGTAGGCGTTATTGCATTGAAAGTAGTAGTCTGCAATTTCATTGCGATGAATGTTTACCTTAGATTTACTCAATTTTTTTACGTTTTAAACGGATGGAGTTTCCAATAACAATGACATCTGAAAAGGCCATAGATAAAGCGGCAATCATTGGATCTAAATATCCCATTGCAGCTAATGGAATGGCCAAAACATTATAGAAAAATGCCCAAAAAAGATTTTGCTTTATCGTTAGAAAAGTGTGTTTGCTGATTAAAAATGATTCGTAAATGCTTTTCAAACTTTTTGCATTGAGTAAAATTACTTGTGCCGACTGAATGGCAATTTGCGTTGAGTTACTCAAGGAAACTCCAACTGTAGCTTTGCTTAATGCAGGTGCATCATTAATGCCATCGCCCACCATGGCAGTATAGCCTTCATTTTGAAGTCGCTCAATTTCTATCAATTTTTCTTCCGGCATTTGCTCTGCTTTGTAGCTATCAATGCCTAATTCAAGGGCAAGTTTTGAAGTTTTTTCTTCTTTATCACCACTCAGTAGGTGTGTTGTAATTCCTACTTTACGGAAGCTTTCCAACATACTTTTACTATCTGATCGAACCTCATCTTCAATCACTAAAGCGGCAATCAATTGTTCATTTTTGCTGAGGTATAGAGAAGCTTCACCATTGGGGTTTAACCATTTTGCAGCACCCAATTGATAAAAGTTGTCTTCCAAATCTTTTGCTTGTATTCCCTTGCCCTTAACTTCCTCTTGATTCATTAAAGGCATGGATTTTACTCCTTTCTCTTTGAGTGTTTTTACTAAAGATTTTGCTATGGGGTGGGTGGAGTATTTTTCAAGACTGTAAACAATGGAAAGCGCTTCACTTTCTTTTACTTTAGGGTCGATAATCTCAACACTTTTAATGCTGAAATCTCCTGTTGTAAGTGTTCCGGTTTTGTCGAAAACAATGTGTTTGATTTTAGCAAATTGCTCTACTGTAGCGCCACCTTTAATGAGAATTCCATTTTTTGCTGCCCGACCGAGACCAACCATTACGGCAGTTGGTGTAGCAAGTCCCATAGCACAAGGGCAGGAAATAACGAGGACGGCAACAGCGTTCATCATAGAAACTTGAAGACCTGCTCCCAAGGCAAAATACCAAATAGAGAAGGTAAGAAGTGCGATGCCCACCACAACTGGTACAAAAATAGCACTTACTTTGTCTCCCAAACGTTGAATTTCGGGTTTATCTGCTTGTGCTTTTTTAACTAAATCTATGATTTTTGAGAGAACAGTGTCTTTACCAACAGCAGTAACAATCATCTGGAAATTTCCGGATTGTATAATGGTACCTCCAACCACTTTGTCACCTGCATCTTTTTTTACCGCATCGCTTTCACCACTAATCATGGATTCATCAACCTTTGCATTTCCCTTTTGAATTCTTCCGTCAACGGGAATACGGTCGCCTTCATTTACTTGTAGCTGATCACTAATGCTTAATTCCGAAGCATCAATTTCTTCGATTTGCTCTTCACCATTGACTAAAATGATTCTTTTGGCAGTGTTTTTTTGCAATTCACTTAATTCTGAAATAGCAGTGGTAGTTTGCTTTACAGAGCGATGTTCTAAAACATTACCCAGTAAAACTAAAGTGATAATAGTGGCTGCTGTTTCGTAAAATAAGTAATTGGCTACTTCAGGAGTTCCCATATACTGAAGTGTGCCAAATAGGCTGTAGCCAAATGCCGACATAGAGCCAATAAAGATGAGTACATCCATATTGGGTACTCCATTTTTTAGCGAATGGTAAGCGCTTTTTCCAAAGTGAAAAAAACCTACAAAAACGACCGGTAAAGAAAGTCCTAGTTGCACCCATGCATTGTGCAACCAGGCAAAAGGCAAAAACATGTGGGCAAAGAGCGGTATGGTAAAGATTAAACTGAAGTAAAACTTTTTTTCAATTTTTGAGAGTGTACTGCTTTTTTCTTCAGTATTGGAAGATTTTACATGATAGCCGATTTCTTCAACCGTTTTATTGATTTTTTCAGCGCTTAGTTTGGGGGAGTTTTTATAGCGAACCTCACCGGTGGAGAAGTTTACATCAACTTCTTCTAAGCCAATTTTTTCCAGGCCTTTTTGAACGCCCATTGCGCAATTGGCGCAAGTCATTCCTTCTACTTCAATTTCTTCGAACTCTTGCATACTACAAAGTTAAACAAAGCTTTTGTCCCTTTGGTTTGAATTGAAACAAAACAATTCATGCCTTATATTTGTATTAATTCGAAACAAATTAAGCCGAAGAACGACTAATAAATTTAAAAAATATGAAATCAACCACGAATCGAAGAAGCTTTCTACAAAAAGCGCTGGCATTAACCTCCGGAGCAATTGTGATTTCAAAAACCGGCTTTAGCTTTAATCCAAATGCAAATCAGGAAGAGCCGACAGTCTCAAACATTAAAGCTTTAGGTTTTCAGTGGGAAACCAAAGATCCTTTTTTATTTTGTGTTCATCATGAAGATGCTTTTCCGAAAGGAAATGAAAAAATGGGTCCGGCAGCCAGCTTAAGTGGTCGTGATTTGGGGCAAGATTTTATGTTAAAAGACGGTTGGCGAATGTATCATGGTAGAGTAGTGCCAGGCTTTCCAGGTCACCCACATCGTGGGTTTGAAACCATTACGGTTGTTCGCAAAGGGCTAGTCGACCATTCAGATTCATTAGGTGCCTCAGGCAGGTATGGCAATGGCGATGTGCAATGGATGACAGCCGGAAAAGGAGTTTTGCATGCAGAAATGTTTCCATTGCTTAATCAAGATAAAGACAATCCGCTGGAGCTTTTTCAAATTTGGTTAAACCTTCCGGCTAAAAATAAAATGGTAGACCCTCATTTTAAAATGATGTGGAATGAGTATTTGCCTAAAATTACTTCCGTTGATAACAATGGCAAGAAAACCCAATTGGAAGTAGCTGTAGGTCGCTTAGGCAATGAAAAAGCACCTGCTCCACCGCCCAACTCTTGGGCTGCAGATCCAAATAACGATGTGGCAATTTACAATGTGCGAATGGAAGCTGGAGCAAGTTGGAAACTGCCAAAAGCAGCTAAAGGTGTTAACCGAACACTTTATTTTTACGAAGGCAGTGAGATCATTGTCGATGGCAAGAAAATTCCTCATTACCATTCGGCTGACTTGAGAGAAGATGTTGACATTACAATTGAGAGTGGAACTGATTTAAGTCACTTTCTAATTTTACAAGGAAAACCGATTAATGAGCCTGTAGTACAACACGGACCTTTTGTAATGAATAACAAACAGCAAATTCGTGAGGCTTTTGAAGATTACCAACGTACAAAGTTTGGCGGCTGGCCTTGGGGAAGAATGGATCCGGTGCACGATAGAAGGCTTGAGAGATTTGCAATACATGCTGATGGGAAAGAGGAGTACAGGTCTATTTAAATAGAAGTTAAGAGATAATTTTAAGCACGAAAAAACAGAAACGCATTCGCTTAAAATTGTTAACTCAATTCCAACTCTACGCTAATGTTCATGCAGTCGTCGGCTTCAACTAAGCCGCCAAGTCGTTTGGGAGGAGTTAGTTCAAATTCAGAAGCAGTGAAAACAAAGTCGGTAAATAGCACTTTCTGATTATCGATTGTTTTTTTGTAAAATCTAATTTCTTCAATGGTTTTGCTTTTACCCACGAGCGTTAATCTAACAGAGCCAATAAACTCTTGTTTTTCGTTTTTGTGAAGGTTAGTGACTTCAACAACAATTTGTGGATGTTTTTCAGCTTGTAGTGTCTTTTGGAAATCTTTGTTTAAGAGAAAATTTCCACAGCTGAATTCAGGTACTTTTAATGAAAAAGCGTAAGGCTGTTTTGCCTTACGCTCATTAGAGAGAAAAAGAGTGTCGTTTTGTTTACTTTCTTCATATTGGCAGGTGAAAGAGCCAATTGTGGTGTTCCCTTCAACGGTAATTTGTTTACCGCAAATGATTAGATAGCTTTCGTCGGATGAGGGAACCATCCAGCTGGTCAATAAGAACAAAACGACACTCAGAACTTTCATTGTTAATTTACTTAGAAGCTAATTGCTGCTTCAATCATTACACCGTTAAAGCTTCCATCTTCATATTTGCTGCCTTCATAGGCTTTTCCGCTGTATGATTGAGTCATGTACTCAACTTTTGTTACTACGTTTTTGGTTAAGAACCATCCACCGCCAACGTTCATTCTATCGATGGTTTGAGTTTCTGCATCTTCAGTTTGCTCTCCACTAACTGAGTTGTAGCGTCCACCTACGTAGAACTGATTTTTTCCACCGAAGCGGTAAAGCAATTCAGCTCCTAATTGGGTGAAGCTACCTTCTTTGGTTTCATTTTCCAACTCTCCACCGGAAATCATTTCATAGACTCCGAAGAACTCCAATCCTTTGTATTTTACAAATGGGTTGATTTGAATGGCAGTCAATTTTTTGAATCTTGGGTTATAACGACCGGAAGTGTAGTTGTCATCCATTACGTTGTAATATCTTGCACCTGCACGATCTCCTCCGTAAAGGTATCCACCTGTAGCTTCGCCTTGGTTTGAGTAGAATGACCCTGTTAAACGAAACCTAAAATCATCATTGATCTGTTTGTCATAACCCAACTTACCAAAGATAGAAGGTGCTCTGTCTTCGTCTTCGGAGTTAGGGTCTGTGGGGTTAGAGTTTACAACAGTACTTTGATTCAATTTACCGTTGGTTAAACCAACAACTCCAATGAAACCGTTTTTCTGTAGAGTTAACTCTCCAAACACTTCGGTAGAGAATGCATCCATGATGTAGTTTCCTACAAATGGGTTGTAAATGGAGTTACCATTGTCTGATCTTCTAAAATGTGCATCACCGTAGTTAAACTCATCAAGACCTACACGGATGGTTGCCATTTCCATGAAACCGCTTAAAAAGCCTTCATTAATAAAGTCCAACTTGTCGATTTGCAAATGACCACCTTTTACCCAAGAGTCGTTATGGTTTCTAGAAGAAAGGTAGGTTCTTAAGTGCAATCTAACACCATCCTCTAATTGAACGTCGATGTCCATGTTGGCAGTTGGCAGATTAAAGTCAGAGCCTAAGGTATTCAAACTGTCACCTGAGTTTTCTTGACTTAATCCTTGGAACTGAATGGTGAAATCACCACCGAGTCTTACATTGATACCTTTAAATTCTACGGTATCTTCTTTTGATGTTTCAAAGACGTTTAATCCGTCTTGTCCGTCCGGACGGTAGAACTGCATAGAGCGGTCTTGCTGTGCAAAACCCGTTAGGCTCATTCCGGTTGCTAGAGCCGCTACTACTAATTTACTTGCTACTTTCATTTTACTTGGTTTTTAAAGTTAGTGAATAATTTATTGTTATGCTATCTCCGGTTTTGATCGTGCCAAACATTGCTGTTGGTGGCTCCATATCAAAATCGGTCATTTTTAAATCTTTGCTTCCTTTAAGAGTTATGGTTCCGTTATTGTTAACTCCGGTACCTTTTATGTCTACTGTTTTACTTTTTCCGGCAATGGTTAATACACCTGTTGCGATAATATTTGCAGTATTTCCACTATAAGTAATAGACTTTATGTTTGTTAGTTTAAAACTAATCATCGGGTGATCTTCACTTTTTAGTGCTTCATGAGCCAAATCATCCATGGTAGACTTGCCACTTTCTAACGATTCTGCCTTTAGTTTTACATCAAATCGATAAATAGATTTGATTTTATCGCCTTCCATAGTCATATTAACTGTGCCGCTAGCAGCTTTGCTTTCCATTGTCCAATCGTGAAGTGTAGAGGTTCCTTCCACTTCAAAGTTAGCATTGCTGATTTGATGACTTTGGGCAAGCAATGTAGAACCCGCAAAACCTATTGCTATTGCTAATAAGCCTAATTTTTTTACTAATCTGTTCATTGTATATTGATTTTTGAGTTTCTATCTAATCTCTGGGACAAATGTCCGACTGATGCAATGACTAAAAAATGATAAATATCAGTTTTTGACTAAAAAATCACTATGTACACAATATTAATGAATTAGTAATGAATAAATAGGTTTTTTATTTAGTTTTATTCACCTAGAGTTGTACCTTTACATCATTAAAATGTATAGTTTTAATAAACAAAAAGCCCCATGCATTTCTGCATAGGGCTTTTCAATTGTTTTATAGTTTGTTTGTTAATAATAAATCAACCTTCTCACTTTTGCAACATATTTTGCTAAACGAATAACTTGCTTGGTGTAACCAAACTCATTGTCGTACCAAACGTAAAGAACGATGTTCTTTTTATCAGTTGAAACAATTGTAGCAGGACTGTCATAAACAGAGCAGCAAGTGTTTCCAATGATATCGCTAGAAACTAATTCAGGATCTGTAGAAAAGTAAATTTGATTTACTAATTCACCTTCAAGCGCTGCTTTGCGAATTAGGTTGTCAATATCTTCCTTAGTAGTTTCCTTTTCAACTGTTAAGTTCATAATTGCCAAAGAACCATTAGGAGTAGGTACTCTTACAGCATTGGCAGTTAATTTGTCTTGTAAGCTAGGAATAACTTTAGTGACTGCTTTTCCGGCTCCTGTTTCAGTAATAACCATATTAATAGCAGCAGAACGACCTCTTCGGGTTTTATTGTGCATATTGTCCAATAAGTTTTGGTCATTAGTATATGCGTGAACCGTTTCAATGTGTCCTTTAACCACACCTAAATTATCCTCAATAACTTTTAATACAGGAACAATTGCGTTTGTAGTACAAGAAGCTGCCGAGAAAATATTTTCTTTTTCAATATCCAAATCACCTTTGTGGTTTACACCATATACGATATTTGGGATTTCCTTTCCGGGAGCAGTCAATAGCACTTTGCTAACTCCTTTTGACTTCAAGTGACGTGAAAGAGCATTGCGATCTTTAAAAACTCCGGTGTTGTCAATGATTAATGCATCGTTAATTCCGTATTCTGTATAATCGATTTCATCCGGATTACTCGCGTTAATCATATGAACAATCTGGCCATTGATGTTCATTGTTCGCTCTTTTGTATCTACGTCAACTGTACCGTAAAATGCTCCGTGAACAGAATCATTTCTCAATAAAGCTGCTCTTTTTTCTAAAGCCACTTCATCGTCGTTTCGGGTTACAATAGCTCTTAATCTCAATTGTTGTCCTTTGCCGGCTTGTTTTATTAACTCACGAGCAGCAATTCTACCAATTCTTCCGAAGCCATAAAGAACAACATCCTTAGGCGCAAGTTGACGTTTTTCAACACCAATCATCGCTTCTAATTTTTGAATTAAAAACTCAGAACGATTGGCGTAATTTTCTTCTTCAATCAGCCATTCATTGGCGAGCTTTCCAATGTCAATTTTAGAAGGAGCTAAGTCCAATTCCAATAGCTCTTTAGCTAAGTCGGCAGTGTCGTAAACACTTACCGGGCGATTGGTGAAGTTTTGTGCATTTTTATGCATCTTCAATAATTCAGAAACACTTCGATCTACCAAGTGATTTCTAAATAAAACTAATTCAACTGATTTGCCATAAAGTAATTGACCTAAGGTGTTTTGAAGGTCTACGGCTTTTTTTTCTTGATCTACCCAGCTGTTCAGTTCAGATTCGAACTCTTCAGCTACTACAGGTTTTTTCATTTCTGTACTCATTTTGAGCTTGGCTTTAGGTTATCTTAAAATTATGATAGCATTAATATTAAAGCTGTCAAAATTCGGCATTTTTCTACTGATTAAAAAGCAAAAGAAGGCTAAAAAAAGAAGCCCTTCGACTGTAGGGGTGAAGGGCTCCATTGGCAATAAGAATTAAGGCAACTTTTACATCCCAAAGCCATAAAATGCTTCCCTGCCATTCGGATAAATTCCCTGTATTAACACGCCTCCTTTTTTGTTCTGAAGAATTTCAAGCAATTCATCAGGTGATTCTACTAGAGCATTATCTACTTTAGTGATAATAAACCCTTCTCTTAAACCAGATTTTTGAAGTTTTCCGGGAAATAAACTCATCACTTTCGCTCCTCCTTTTATTTCTAAATCCTTTATTTCTTCTTTTGAAGGACTTTCAAGTTTCGCACCAAGTAACTTTAGCATGTCAACTTTATCATTGCTGATGATTTCAGTGCTGCCTTCCATGTTTTTAAGAACAACTTTTTTGGTAATCTCCTTCTCTCCTCTCAGTAAGCTTACTTCAATTTCATCGCCGGGTCTGTACTCCCCAACTTTGGCTTGTAATTCATTGGCATTTTTAACGGCAATTCCATTAATGGCTTTTACAATATCACCTTCCTTAATACCGGCGTCTTTTGCAGAACCATTTTCTGCAAGTCCATTAATATAGACACCATTCAAGTCTTCAATATCTTTTTCTTCAGCAAGTTCTTGTGTGATGTTTTGGATAGAAACCCCAATGTAGGCTCTTTGAACATTTCCAAACTCTATAATGTCGCTCACTACTTTTCGAACAATATTTGAGGGAATAGCAAAGGAGTAACCTGCATAAGAACCGGTATTTGATTTTATGGCCGTATTAATTCCGATTAATTCACCTTTGGTATTGACTAACGCACCACCGCTATTTCCGGGATTTACTGCAGCATCGGTTTGAATGAAAGATTCAATCGACGACATATTGGTAATTGGGTCGCTACCTAAAATATTAATATCTCTGCTTTTGGCAGAAACAATACCTGCAGTTACAGTTGAAGTTAGGTTAAATGGATTTCCAACCGCTAAAACCCACTCTCCAATTCTTAAATTATCAGAATTACCATATATAAGATGATGAATGTTATTAGCCTCAATTTTCAAAACGGCTAAATCAGTTGTTGGATCTCGACCGATTAGTTCTGCTGTATATGTTTTTTTATTGTTTAGCGTAACTTCAATTTTATCGGCATTTTCAATTACGTGATTGTTGGTTACAATGTAACCCTCGGGAGAAATTATTACTCCTGAACCAGCACCTTTAATTGGTTGAATATATTTTTGATGATAGCTTCCATCTCCATAAAAGAAATGACGAAATGGATCGAATGCTCTTTGGTGATACTCCACAGTGCCAACCGTTTTAACATGAACAACACCATCGATACTAGCTTCTGCAGCTGTAATGTAGTCAACATTAGCACTAGGTTCAGGACTAATGAGGTTGACTAACTTACTTTCTTCTTGTTTATCTGTGTGTTTTACTATCCCAAGTTCAGGTTCAAAAACTTTATAAATACTTAGGGAAATAAAACCACCTAAAATGGCCATTATTAAGCCGTATATTAAATTCTTTTTCATAATACTTCAATTTTTAGGTTAATTGCAATTAATTTCGTGAATTCGCTTATCAATTTTAACGCCATTTGAAATGTTGATGTTTTGGTGCGCTGTTAAATAATGTTAAGCTAAAAGATTTATTAACAAATGACTATATGCGAATAGCTTTTTCAAAATATCAAGGTACTGGAAATGATTTCATCATGATTGACGGAACAAAAAAAACTGTCAATTTTTCAGTGGATCAAATTCAAAAACTATGCGAGCGACGCTTTGGTATTGGTGCTGATGGTTTGATTATTATTAAAAACCACGATGAATACGATTTTGAAATGGACTATTATAACTCAGACGGAAGTCAGAGTTTTTGTGGAAATGGAAGTCGTTGTGCACAAGCTTATGCCAAAGAGTTGGGTTTAATTGAACAAACTTCTACTTTTTTAGCCATTGATGGAGTGCACAAAGGAAAGCAAGATGGCGATGATTTCGCAACAAGAATGGGTAATGTGAATGAAATAAATGAGATTGGGGATGATTTTTTTATCAATACCGGCTCGCCTCATTATATTCGTTATGTAGAAGATGTTGATGCAATTGATGTTTTTGAAGAAGGAAGAAAAGTTCGATACAGCAAGGAATATAAGCAAGAAGGAACCAATGTGAACTTTGTAACAGAGCAAGATGGTTTTTTAAGAGTGAGAACTTATGAAAGGGGAGTAGAGGCGGAAACTTTTTCATGCGGAACGGGAGTAACTGCAGTAGCTATTTCATACGTGTTTAAACAAAATTTATCAGCAAGTAAAGTGAGGATTCTTACTAGAGGAGGAGATTTAAAAATTAGTTTAAATCGACATGATGATCAAGAGTTCTCTGATATTTGGCTGATCGGTCCTGCCCTTAAAGTATTTGAAGGTAGTTTTGAAATTAAATAGCTAATATGGCTTTATTAATTACATTTTTTCTATTAAGTATTTTTTTTTCATTCTTATGTTCAGTACTGGAAGCGGTTTTATTGAGCATTACACCTTCATTTGTTCGTCGTCAAGAAAAGCAAAACTCAAAACTCTTTTTAAAACTCAAGATTTTTAAACAAGATATTGACCGACCGCTTTCGGCTATATTAACCTTAAATACGATTGCTCATACTGTAGGGGCAATTGGTGTAGGTGCGCAAGCTACAGTGCTTTTTGGATCTTCAGCTTGGTCATTTCTAGGACTTAATATCTCGGTGGAAGGCTTAATTGGAGCCGGAATGACTTTAGCGATATTAATTTTAAGTGAAATAATTCCAAAAACTATTGGGGCTAATAATTGGGAGCGATTAGCTCCTTTTACAGTATGGACATTAAACTTGTTAATTAAGGTATTGTGGCCACTCGTTTGGCTCAGTCAATTTATTACTAGAAGACTGAAAAAGGATAAATTAAAACCGGTACTTAATAGAGCTGATTTGTTAGCGATGACACAAGCCGGATCTGAGGATGGCGTTTTAGAGCAGTCTGAAAGTAGATTGATTCGAAATGTATTAAACTTACCCAATAAAAACATTGAGCACATTATGACTCCCCGAACAGTGATGTTTACTGCAAAGGAAATAGATTATGTTGAGGATTTAATTGCTGAAGAGTCTTTTGAGCAGTTTACTAGAGTTCCGGTTTACGATGAAGATAAGGAAGTGGTAAAAGGAATGGTGTTAAAAAGCGATGTATTAAAAGCGGTTATTTCCGGAAACCGAGATTTGAAGTTAGCAGAAATACTTCGTCCGATTGGTAGAGTTGACGAGAATACTCCTCTGGCTACTTTTTTTAAGAACAAACATAAAGATCGTCAGCACATGCACATTGTTGTTGACCGCTATGGAAGTGTTACCGGCTTGGTAACTTTGGAGGATGTTTTGGAAACAATTCTAGGATATGAAATTATGGATGAAACGGATCAAGTTGAAGACATGCAAAGTTTGATTGATCAAAAAAAGAGCGAAGATTAAACTTCGCTCTTTCTTTAAAAATTTTATTGTGCAGTATATCCTCCGTCAACTGTGTAATAAGAACCGGTAACAAATGATGACTTATCGGATGCTAACCACAAACACAATTCGGCAACTTCATTTGGTTCTCCTAAGCGGTTCATAGCGTGCTTCGTTTCTAAAAATTTTAAGGTATCAGCATCGAGATTTTCCTCAACTAATGGAGTTTTTATAAAGCCCGGACCAACGGAGTTAATTCTAATATTCTTTGTGGCATATTCTAAAGCAGCATTTTTACTTAAGCCCACAACACCGTGCTTTGCGGCAACATAAGCTGCTGAAGTAGGAAAGCCAACGCTTCCCAAAATAGAAGCCATGTTAATTATTGAACCGCCATTCGATTTTTCCATGGCGGGAATTTGATAGCGCATACCGTAGAATACACCATTGAGATTAATAGCAATTACCTTTTCCCAACCGTCGATTGGATAATCACCAACATTTGCCTGCGGACCACCGATTCCGGCATTGTTAACTGCAATATGAAGTGCACCGTACTTTTCTACAGTTTTCTCAACGAGCTTTTTGTTGTCTTCAGCAGAAGATGAGTCTGCTTTAACAAAGAATGATTCTCCACCTTTGTCATTAATTTCTTTGACTACTTCTTTACCTTTCTTTTCATCAATATCTGAAACAACCACTTTTGCACCTTCTTTTGCAAATAATACTGCGATTGCTTTTCCAATTCCCGAGCTTGCTCCGGTAATAATGGCTACTTTGTCTTTTATAGTTCCCATGATAACTGTTTTTATGATTTCTATATAAAGGTAAGCATATTAATTCGTTAGTTGCTTATTTTGTCTTGTATTTTGGGAGTAGTAATTGAACATTTTTTTTCGTGGAAAAACCTTCTACATGTCCCATATTGAATTCTTCAGAATCAACAAAATGTAGGTGAAAGTAGCTTCCTTTGTGAGTAAAAATACCTTGGTGATTCTTAGAATAAAATCCTAAAATTTCACCATTAGAGTTTTTTACTGAAAAGTGCTCTTGAATTTCCTTATGAGCAGCATGACTATGATTTTCCTTACTTTTTTCATTTGCATTGATAATATGAAAATCGACACTTTCAAATTCTCCGATTAATCGAATGGGAAAGGCGCTCTCTAAGTCTATTTTACTTTCTTTTTCTAAGAGTTGGTATAGTTCCTGATTAGAGGAAATAGCTTGCTTTACTTCTATGGTATCCCATTTTTCAATGTGAGCATAAACCGCAAATGGCGATTGAATTCCTGTTTGATTTTTAGAAAGTTCAATATCTCCGGTAGCTTTTACGGTGCTTTGGTAAACAGTGCCATTAATAATTGTGACTTCTCCTTTTAAGCCACTTATGGGCGCTAAAGCAAAAAGATTATGAGTGTTGAGTGTATCCCAAGAAATATGATCACTCCAGTCAATTCCCATCATTACCTTTTTCATTTCACCAACCACCTTTACAGATTGGCTAAATATGCTTGTCGATAAAATGCTCGTTAATAGTAAAAAAGTTATTTTCTTCATTTTCTTCCCATATATTGGATTACAGCAGCTTTACCTTTGTGATATTTACCTTCATTAAGTTCAATATTAAGCGAATTTAATTCAATAGTCGTTAGCTCTTTAAAATCACTTTCAATCATTTCTTTAGTAAATAGCATTTTCTCATCTTTAGGTCCACCGCTTTTTAAATCAATTTGATTGGGGTTAAAACCTTCAAGAATTAAAGTGCCGCCCACTTTAAGGGCTTTAACCACGGATGTGTGAACTTTCTTTCTTAGATCTTCAGGAAAGTGAGCATAAATGAGGGCAATGGCATCATACTTATTTTCACCATATTCATAGTCTCCCGCATCAGCAATGCGAAAATCGAACTTAACGTTCTTTTTATTTCCTAATAAAAGTGCTTTTTCCTTGGCTTCCTCACTTTGGTCAAAGGCAGTTACTTCCCATTTCTGCGTGGCAGCATACACTGCATTTCTTCCTTCTCCATCACAAGGCAACAGTATTTTTCCGACTTTTAGTTTACTCAAGCTCTCTTTAAAGTACTCATTAGGATTTTCACCATAAACGTATTCATCTTCGCTATATCGTTCATTCCAAAATTCTTTCATCTGCTATTATTTATATAAATTTACAAAAGTAGTAGGCTGTAATAAAACAATGCGTCACAATAGTTACAAAGTAGTAAAATTTTCAGTCCTTTTTCTCTTTTTATGCCTGCGAATAGTTTTATCTTTGCCCGATGCAAGAAAAAATTATCATCATCGATTTTGGCTCTCAATATACTCAGCTTATTGGTCGAAGAGTTAGAGAGTTAAATGTGTATTCAGAGATTCATCCATACAATCATTTACCGGAAATTGACGAAAGTGTTAAAGGTATAATTTTGTCCGGAAGCCCATTTTCGGTTTTGGATGAAAATTCTCCTCAATTTGATTTTAGCTCAGTAAAGGGAAAACTTCCCTTATTAGGCGTTTGCTATGGAGCTCAATTAATGGCTCATGAGTTTGGCGGAGAAGTGAAAGCTTCAGAAACTAGAGAATATGGTAGAGCAAATCTGAATTATATTGATAAGGAGTTTCCGCTGATGAAAGGAATTCCTATGGATTCACAGGTTTGGATGTCGCATGGTGATACCATTTTTAACCTGCCGGAGAATTATGAAATTATTGCCGGAACAGAGGATGTTAAAGTCGCTGCATATCATGTTAAAGGTGAACAAAGCTACGGCATTCAATTTCACCCTGAAGTATATCATAGTACAGACGGCTTACAATTGTTGGAAAATTTTGTTGTGGGTGTATGTCATTGTAAACAAAGTTGGACTCCTGCCGCATTTGCAGAATCTACCATCCAAGAATTGAAAGAAAAGATTGGCACTGATAAAGTTGTTTTAGGTTTAAGTGGTGGTGTAGATTCTTCAGTAGCAGCAATGTTGTTGCATAAGGCAATTGGCGAGCAATTGTACTGCATTTTTGTAGACAACGGATTGCTTCGAAAAGATGAATTTGAATTGGTACTAGAGCAGTATAAAGACCTAGGATTAAATATAAAAGGCGTTGATGCTAAAAGTCGCTTTTTAGAAGCTTTGGCGGGTGAGAAAGATCCTGAAAAGAAAAGAAAAGCCATTGGTAGAGTTTTTATAGAGGTTTTTGATGACGAAGCACATGAGGTTACAGGTGTAACATGGTTAGCTCAAGGAACTATTTATCCCGATGTGATTGAATCTGTTTCTGCTACAGGCGGACCTTCTGCTACAATTAAGTCGCATCACAATGTAGGTGGTTTACCCGACTTTATGAAGCTAAAAATTGTGGAACCACTACGGCTTTTGTTTAAGGATGAAGTGAGAAGAGTAGGGAAGTCCTTAGGTTTGCCGGTTAATTTACTGGGAAGACATCCTTTTCCGGGTCCGGGTTTGGCTATTCGAATTTTGGGAGATGTTACTGCGGATAAAGTTCGCATTTTACAAGAAGTTGATCATATCTTTATTGAAGGTTTAAGAGCTGATGGCTTATATGATGATGTTTGGCAAGCCGGAGCTATCTTACTGCCTGTACAATCAGTAGGGGTTATGGGTGATGAACGAACCTATGAAATGGCAGTAGCTTTAAGAGCGGTTACTTCTACCGATGGAATGACCGCAGATTGGTGCCATTTACCCTATGAGTTCTTAGCAAAAATCTCTAATAAGATTATTAATCGGGTTCGTGGAGTTAACCGTGTGGTTTACGATATTAGCAGTAAACCACCAGCTACCATTGAATGGGAATAGTATTTGCAAAGCAATAAAAAAACTTTGTATACATTCGTATACTGATTTTAATTAATTCTTAGAATTTACCATGAAGAATATTCATTTACTTGCAATTGCTTTCTTGTTTCTCAATTTTTCTTTATTTGCTCAAGAAAAAGACAGCAGTCAAACAGTGAATCAATTTCAAGTGCATGAAATTAAAGGCAAAGAGTATTACATTCATGTGGTGGAGAAGGGGAATACACTTTATGCCATTAGCCGAATGTACTCTGTTCCCATAGAAACTTTAAAAGAAGAAAACCCTAGGTTAAACACTACTGAGTTAACCATTGGTGATCGTTTGCTCATTCCACTAGATGAAGTTAAACGAAAAAATATTGAAGAAACAGTTGATGTAGATGGGAATTATTTAATTCACGAAGTTCAGCGAAAACATACGCTCTATTCTATAGCAAAAGAGTATAATATTGAAATTAATGACATCATTGCTGCCAATCCTGAAGTTGAAGAGGGTTTAAAAAAAGGGATGAAGTTACGAATTCCGGTTGCAAAGTTAAAAAGCGACAAGCACGAAGAGGAATATGTTGTTCCGGCAGCTACAAGTCCTTATGTTACTCATTTTGTAGAACCTAAAGAAACGCTTTATTCACTCTCAAAGGAATACAACGTTACGATTGATTCCATTAAATGGGTAAACAATGGATTACCGGGAGGTTTAAAGGTCGGTCAGTTAATTAATATTCCAATATTAAAAGTTTATAAAGACACCGTTTCTTTTGAGGTAACTTTTGATAGTACAGCAATTCAAGCTTCTTATGAGATTGCTTTACTGCTTCCATTTTATTTAGATTTAATGGAAGAAGCTAAAGACACTTCAGGCAAACAAGCAGAGCAGATAAATGAAGCACTTTTTGCAAAATCAAAATATGCTATTGAGTTTTATCAAGGATTTTTAATGGCTGTAGATTCTATGACAAAAGCCGGAATGAACATTAAACTCAGCGTATATGATACGGCAAATGATACAGCAAAAGTTTCAAAACTCATCAGAGATTCTGCTTTAATCGAAACTGACTTAATAATTGGACCACTCTTTTTTGATGAATTCCTCTTAGTGGCAGATTTTGCAAAGAGACATGATATTCATATTGTTTCTCCTGTAAAACAAAGTAATAAGATTTTGTTAGGCAATAAGCAAGTGAGTAAAGTGGCTAGTAGCGATCCGGTTTTAATGCGCTTTTTGGGTAAGTACCTTTACGATTCTTTACGCACTAAGAACTTAATTATGGTTTATCCGGATCATATAAAAGAGATTAGGAATGCTGAGTTGATAAAAAGTGCTTTCTTGAACCAATTAAGAGAATCTAACGACTCTTTATTAGTTCGTCCACCAAAAGAAATTAAATGGAATGAAAAGCGCTTTATTGAGGTAAAAGCAGCTTTAGATTCTTCTAAACAAAATATCTTGATTGTTCCTTCAGAAGATCAGGCATTTGTTACTCGCTTCATTAGTATGATGAGCATGCTTGATGATACTACAATTTCAATCTACGGCTTAGAACAATGGAAAAAATTTGATAATATTGACGTTGATTACCTTCACTCCTTGAATGTGCATTTAATACTGTCTGACTTTTTATGTTATCAGAAAGAAAGTGTCAAATCTTTTGAAAAAGAGTACACTAAGCAATATCAGGCGATTCCGGATGACTTTGCTTATTTAGGTTTTGATGTTGCATGGTATTACACCCATTTGTTGAAAAACTACGGTCTAAATTTTGAAGCCGCCTTTGAGAACTTTAAGTCAGAGACCTTATGCCACAAATTTGATTTCTTTAAAACCGGCTTTGAAAGTGGTTTTGAAAACCATTCTGTTTTTATTGTTCGCTACGAAGACTTTGAAGTGAAGCAAGTTTATTAAAATTTTACTCTTCAAACTCTCGCTTTAAAAATGCCCTTAACTCATCGGTCGATAAATTGGTCTTTAACTGCCCCCTTCTAGCAGATGATATTTCTCCACTTTCCTCGGAAACAATTATGGCTACAGCTGTAGAGTTTTCAGTAATTCCAATTGCAGCCCGGTGACGTAAGCCGTACTTTGAAGGAAGTTCTTGATTGTCAGATACCGGAAGTATACAACGAGCAGCAGCAATTCGGTTATTGTAAATTATCGCTCCACCATCATGAAGTGGACTGTTTTTAAAGAAGATTGACTCTAAAAGAGAGGCAGTCAATTTTGCATCTATTTCATCACCGGTAGAAGCGTGGTATTTTAATTCGGAGTCTTTTGTAATGACAATTAATGCACCGGTTTTATTTCTCGACATATTAAAACAAGCCCTTACAATGGCATTAATATTAAGGTTGGTTGTTTTTGCTTCGTTTTTCGACCATGAAACAATTTTTTTGATAAAACTTGGACCACCAAAGGGACTTTGAGAGCCTAACAAAAGTAAAAAACGTCGGATTTCTTGTTGGAAAACAATAATTAATGCCAATACCCCTACACCAATAAATTGACCTAAAATCTCTGAAAGCAACTCCATTTGCATCGCAGAAACCAACTTCCAAAAAAGGTAAATGGCAAGAATTCCTAAAAAAATTCGAATTGCTACAGTACCTTTAATCAGCTTGTAGAGTTGGTAAATTAAAATTGCTACCAAAATAATGTCTAACACATCAAGCCATTTGACGCTTATGAAAAGTGGAATATTGAATAGAATTTTAATCATAGATACAGCAATATTAATGCTTTTGATAATAGTCTACAATACGAACAGCTTCTTTTGCTGCTTTTACATCATGAACTCTTAAAATATTTGCACCATTTAGCAATGCAATTACATTAGCGGCAGTGGTTCCATTCAGCGCTTCATTGGCAGAAACATCAAGTACTTTTTGAATCATTCCTTTTCGGCTGAGACCTGCTAATAAAGGACAATTAAGTCGGTGTAAGCCCTTTTGCATTTTTAATAACTCATAATTGTGTGCTAAGGTTTTTCCAAAACCAAAGCCCGGATCTAAAATCACATCTTTTACTCCCACCTTATTTAATTGATGCAGTTTTTCGGTAAAAAAATGAAATACTTCATTGTAAACTGATTTGTAAGTAGGCTTAACTTGCATGTTTTCCGGATCTCCTTGCATGTGCATAAGAATGTAAGGAACATTGAGCTTCGCTACTGTTTCAAACATTTTGTCATCGTATTTTCCGGCAGAAATGTCGTTAATAATTGAAGCACCATGCTCAACGGATTTTTTAGCAATCTCAGCTCTTACAGTGTCAACTGATATAATTGCTTCCGGAAATGATTTTATGATGCTTCGCAATGCAGGTAGTAGTCGCTCTTCTTCTTCTTTAACTGATATTAACTGACTGCCGGGTTTACTGGAAAATGCGCCAATGTCAATTATATCAGCGCCCTCTGCTAGCATTTTCTCTACTTGAGATAAGATGAGTTGCTCATTGTTTATGTATTTTCCGCCATCGTAAAAAGAGTCGGGAGTAAGATTGAGAATACCCATTACCTTGGCTGTGGAAAAGTCCATTAATTTGCCATTAATTTGAATTGAATAATTATTTTTAAAAAGGGTATTTTCGTATTTCAAATTCATAGCCCAAAAGTAATAGAAAAGCATGGCAAATACTTCCAAGCAATACGATGAAGCAATTGAAGCTTGTCGCTCTATTTTCGAAAAGAAAATGAAAGACTATGGCAGTGCATGGCGAATCCTTAGAACGAGTTCGTTAACTGATCAAATATACATCAAAGCCAAGCGGATTAGAAGTATTGAAGAGAAGGGGATGAGCAAGGTGCAAGAAGGAATAGTGCCTGAGTTTATAGGAATAATCAACTATTCAATTATGGCATTGGTGCAACTTAAAAAAGGCTATAGTGAAGAAACGAATATGCCTGTTGAAGAGGTAATGGAGGAGTACAATACTTTCGTTGCAACTGCCAAAGGCTTGATGGAGAATAAAAATCACGATTACGATGAAGCTTGGCGAGAGATGCGAACTTCTTCGCTAACTGATTTGATTTTACAAAAGCTTCTTCGCATTAAACAAATTGAAAACAATAAAGGAAAAACACTTGTTTCTGAAGGGATCGACGCCAATTATTTAGATATGATAAATTATGCTGTTTTTGCATTAATTCAATTGAAAGAGAATGGTGATTTTGAAACAGAAAATAACTAAAAAGGTAGAAAATTTAAAATAAACAATCATGAAGTATTTATTGAATGTTGCTAGAATTATTGTAGGTAATTTATTTATATTCAGTGGTATTGTTAAAGCAAACGACCCATTAGGTTTTTCTTATAAACTCGAAGAGTATTTTATGGAGTTTGGAATGAATTGGGATTGGCTCCACGAAATTCTTGTGCCCTTAGCTGCAGCTCTGTGTATTGTTGAAATCGTTTTAGGGGTTGCCGTGCTAGTGGGGTATCGCATGAAAGAAGTCAGCTGGGTGCTGCTTTTAATGATTGTTTTCTTTACTATTTTAACCGGTGCAAGTGCCATTTTTGAAATTGTTCGCTCTTGTGGTTGTTTTGGTGATGCAATTCCATTAACTCCTTGGGAGTCTTTTTATAAAGACTTGATTCTTTTAGTTTTAATTCTTTTAATCTTTTTCAAAAAAGACGAAATCAAACCTTGGGAAAATGCCAATAGTTTATTAATTGTTTTTGCAGTTTCTACACTCATAATGATTGTATTAGGAAATATGTTGCAGTGGAATATGGAAGTGGAAATTCTCGCATTATTGTGGATTGCAGTGGCCATAAAATACCTTACAAAGAAATCGGAATTGGCAGCTGTTTTTGCCGTTGCTTTTAGTTTAATTTACGGTATTTATTTAAGTGTTGCTGCTGTTGAGCATTTGCCATTCAAAGATTTTAGACCTTATGCTGTCGGAAAAAATCTGCCTGAACAAATGACACTTCCTCCTGATGCAAAACAACCTATTTATCAGAATACGTTGATATACAAAAATAAAAGTACCGGTGAAGTAAAAGAGTTGACCGATGAAGAATATACGGCCTCTAAAATTTGGGAAGATGAGAATTGGGAATGGCAGGATACTGAAAGTCGATTAATTGAAGAAGGTGATGTTGCGCCAATTACTGATTTAACTATTACCGGACACGATGGTGTTGATTATACAGATATTATTTTAAGCGAAGACCAAGTGTTGTGGATTGTAGCTTACGATTTAAGTGTTTCAGAAACAGAAAGCTGGGCTGAAATTACTGATTTGGTTAAAAAAGCTAAGGCGCAAGGCATAAAAGTAATCGGATTGTCAGCCGCAGGAGAAGAGCAAGTAAATGAGTACATTAAACAACATCAGTTAAACTTTGATTTTTATGTTACCGATGGAATTGTCTTAAAAACCATTGTTCGTTCAAACCCCGGTTTGGTAATGCTAAAACAAGGTACTGTAAGCGGGAAGTGGCATGTTAACGATTTGCCATCAGTTGAGGAACTTTAAATTGTAAACTTTGCCGGCTTTTATAATAAGACGTCTTTTTTATGGATTACTGGTTCTTTGGGGAGTAATTACAGTAGTGTTTTTTATCTTCACTATTTTACCCGGAGATCCGGCGCGTATGATGTTAGGACAACGTGCTGACCAAGAAGCTATCGAAGAAATTAAAAAAGAACTTGGTTTAAATAGAAGCATTTGGGTGCAATATGCACTTTACCTTAATGACTTATCTCCCATTTCTTACCACAGTAAGGCTGAGTCTTCTGCTACTTATTATGTAGAAAGTAAATATTCCGGTAAAACCCTTTTTGAAACTCAGAGTAGTTTATGGGTAGTTAAACCTCCCTATTTGCGACGGTCTTATCAAAGTCAGAAAAAAGTGGCTTCAATTTTACTTGAAAGTTTGCCTGAAACAGCTGTTTTAGCAGTGGCAGCAGTAGCTTTCGCCACGCTAGTAGGTGTTTTGTTGGGACTACTTTCAGCGCTTTTTCAGGATAGTTTTCTCGATCGCTCATTACTATTAATTGCCACTTCAGGCATGGCATTGCCTTCCTTTTTTGTTGGGGTTTTAGCAGCTTGGTTGTTTGGTCATCTTTGGGCAGATTATACCGGACTCAATATGAGTGGCAGTTTGTACGAAGTTGACGATTTAGGAAGAGGAGAGTACATCAATTGGTCGAATTTAGTTTTGCCGGCTATTACTTTGGGTGTAAGACCCTTGTCGGTTATTTTGCAATTGAGTCGAAACTCTCTATTAGAAGTTTTGTCAATGGACTATGTGCGAACTGCAAGGGCGAAAGGACTTTCATCAAGAGTAGTGCTATTTAAACACAGTTTAAAAAATGCCATGAATCCGGTTGTTACCGCAATATCCGGAATGTTTGCTTCATTGATGGCAGGTGCTGTTTTTATCGAAATTATATTTTCGTGGAAGGGCATAGGCTGGGAGATCGTAAATGCATTAGAAAAATACGATTTACCCATTGTTATGGGGGCTGTTTTAATAATTGCTGTTATTTTTGTAAGCATTAATATTTTAGTAGATATAATTTATGGGGTTTTAGACCCAAGAGTTAGAGTTTAACAACTGAAAAGAGATTGATTTAGAGATGAGAACGAAAATTGTAGCAGGAAACTGGAAAATGAATATGAATTTTGAAGAAGGCATTCAGCTTTCTTCTGAAATAGCAAAGACTTATACCAAAAAGAATCAAGAAGAAGTAATATTAATTCCCCCTTACATACACCTTTCAAAGGTAAAAGAAGTGGCTTTAGCAGCGGGACTTAAGGTGGGTGCTCAAAACGTTCATTTTGAGAAAAACGGTGCTTTTACGGGCGAAATCTCGGCAGAGCAATTGGCTTCTATGAAAATTGACTACGCTTTGGTCGGGCATTCCGAAAGAAGAAAGTACTTTCATGAAAGTAATCAAGATTTACTTAAAAAAATTAAAGCCTTATTAGCAGAAGGGATTCGTCCCATTTTTTGTTGTGGAGAAGAGTTAGAGGCAAGAAAATCTGATTTGCATTTTAAAACAGTAGCAGAGCAGTTAAAAATTCTTTGGGAATTAAGTAAAGAGGAATTTGCTCAATTAGTGATTGCTTATGAACCGGTTTGGGCAATTGGTACCGGTGAAACGGCAAGCTCCTTGCAAGCTCAGGAAATGCATGCTTCCATTCGCGCATTAGTAAAAGAGCATTACGGTAAGCCGATTGCCGAAAATTGCAGTATTCTTTACGGGGGAAGTTGTAAGCCGGATAATGCAGCAGAACTTTTCGAACAAGCCGATGTAGATGGCGGCTTAATTGGTGGAGCTTCGCTCAATTCAAATGATTTTTTGGCAATTGTTAATGCTCTTTAAAACAATACTATGAGCAACTATATAGAATGTACTTTTGAATTAGCCCCTTTTGAACCTTTTCATGAAATATTAATTGCTCAATTGAGTGATTTGCCTTTTGAGAGCTTTGTGGAAGAAGAGCCTGTGGTTAAAGCTTACATACAATCTGAGGAATTTGATTTAAAATTACTTGATTCTATTGATCTGCTTAAAAGCGATTTAGTTACAATTCGTTGGTCGCATAAAGAAATTGAAAAGGAAAACTGGAACGCTAAATGGGAGCAGTCCTTTGAACCGGTTGAAGTGGGCGATTTTTGTATTGTTAGAGCTCCTTTCCATGAATCAAAACCAAATTTTACTCACGAAATAATCATTGAACCCAAAATGTCGTTTGGCACCGGTCATCATGAAACAACCCAGTTGATGATTGAGGGGATGAAGTCGTTAAAACTCGATAGAAAAAAAGTTTGGGATATGGGTAGTGGAACGGGCATTTTAGCCATTTTAGCTGAAAAAATGGGAGCGGCAGAAGTGCATGCCGTCGACATTGAAGAATGGGCTGCTGAAAACATGAAGGAGAATGTACAACGCAATGATTGCAAAAATGTGTATACCTATTTAGGGGATATCGATTGGGTAGATGGTAAGGGTGAATTTGATTGTATTTTAGCCAATATCAATAAAAATATTCTATTAAGACAATTCGACACTTATATACAACATCTTAGTTCCGGCGGTAACCTTTTGTTAAGTGGTTTTTTTCCTTCTGATGTGAGTGATTTTGAAGCGCTATTGGATCAGTATAAGTTAGTGCTAAGAAACTCATTAAGCCACTCCGACTGGGCAATGATTCACTTGCAGAAAGCATAGAGTAAACAGCTTTTGGCAATTCTTACTGAGCCTTTTTATTTATTTGCTAACTTTCAAGCATGGAATATGCAATTTCTATGAAAAGATTAAGAAAGCTAGTAGGTTTATTTTTAGTGCTTTTTGTTACTTATAATCAGTCAAAAGCGCAAAGTCCCAAAGAGTTTCCAAGGGACTCTATCGAATTTTTTGATGTCATGAATGACTACCTTTCAGATGCTCGTAAAGAGGGAAAAGACTTTATGAAGCAGTTTGAATTAGTGTGGTATGGTGGATATTTTTCTGAAAAACAGAGAGAAGGGGTTTATGATGTAAGCAACAGAATGCTGAAGAAAAATTATCGCCCATTTCCGGATTTTAGAAATTTTTTATTTACCGTTGGTAGCTTTGTTACTGATGAAAATCAAAGTGATGAAAGTTTTACTGCTTGGCAGAATACGCTCTTTAAACTTTTAGATGATCGCAGGAAAAAGAACTTTACGGCTTACTTGAACTTTTGCAACGATTTATTTAGAGAAAATGCTTTGTATAATTCACCCTCAAATGTTTGGGCATCAAATAATGGAGACTATAAGTTTGATTTTGACAGCTTACCAAAAGTTACTTTTGATTCTCTGGATTTGATTTGTTATTCAAGGGGAGATAGCATGAAAATAATTGACACAAGGGGAGCTTATTATCCAACGGAAAATTTATGGATTGGAAATGGAGGGACAGTCAATTGGGTACAAGCCGGTCTTGAGGAAGAAAAAGTATATGCTACTTTTAACGATTACAAAATTGATACAAAAAAGAACGACTACATAGTTGATTCTGTTAAGTTTTACAATTCTTTTTACTTAGATAAGCCGCTCTTAGGCAGGCTGGAAAATAAAGTTTTAGCCAATATGACGCCTGACCGAACTTCATACCCGCGATTTGACTCTTACGATAAGCGAATTCGCATCGAAAACCTTTTTCCGGGAGTGAATTTTGACGGTGGATTTTCAATGCGTGGAGCCAAACTATTAGGTACCGGTGATGAAAATCAAGATGCTTTTGTTGAGTTTTATAGAAACGATACTTTGTTTTTGAAAGCGCTCTCAGAAAATATTTCTATTCGAACAGATCGTGTTGTTTCTACAGAAGCAGCAATTCGGATATATTTTGGTAAAGACTCTGTTTATCATCCAGGATTGGATTTTAAGTTTTTGAATGATCAGCGTTTGGTTACCTTGTATCGAGAAGGAAGTGGAGTTTCCGGAACGCCATACACCAATACGTTTCACAATATTGAGATGGATTTTGAAGTGTTAAACTGGAAAATGGATGAACCAATTTTGGAGCTTACTAACCTAATTGGAGGAACAAAAAAGGATGCCTATTTTACATCAATAGACTTTTTTAAGGAGGAAATTTTTGCCAAAATTGGAGGTCTTGACCAAAACAATCCGCTTTATCAAATTAAACGAATGGTGGATAATTATAATCAGAGAATATTGCCGGTTAGTGAGTTAGCCGGATATTTAAATATGGAAGTTCCTTATACCAAAAACTTAATCGTGCAATTTACCTCTATGGGTTTTTTAAGTTTCGATTTTGATCAAGGTACCTTTACTGTAAAGCAAAAGTTAATAGATTTTGTTTTGTCGATGCAGCGCAGAATCGATTACGATGTGTTGAGTATTTACTCAAATATTGAGGGTGCGCCTAATGGGAAAATAAATTTGTTAAACTATGATTTAACCATAAATGGAATTCCCGGAATAGTTGTGAGTGATTCACAGCAAGTGGTTTTAATACCCCAAAATGGTCAAATTAAAATGAAGCGCAACCGCTATTTTGATTTTGCAGGTCAGGTGAAAGCAGGTCGATTTGATTTTTACGGGAAAGAATTTGATTTTGACTATAAGAATTTTAAGATTGCTTTGGTAAATGTTGATTCCATGCAGATTAAAGCTCCAACCGGAAAGAAGGATGAACGCGGTTTCCCTATTCTTAAACCGGTAAAAACGGTGGTTCAGGATTTGAATGGTGAGTTGTTAATTGACAATTTTGGAAATAAATCAGGGTTAAAGGATTTTCCTGAATACCCTATTCTTACTTCTAAAAAGGAAAGTTATGTTTATTACGATAAAAAAGAAGTCTTGGGTGGAGTATACGATCGAAATCGGTTTTACTTTCAACTTGATCCATTTACCATTGATAGTTTAGATAACTTTAATAATGATCAATTAAAATTTAGCGGAAGCTTTAATTCAGCTGATATTTTCCCGGAATTTGAAGAGCAATTGACTTTACAGGAAGATTTCTCATTAGGGTTTAAGCGCTCAACTCCTCCGGGAGGTTATCCGGCATATAAAGGGAAAGGACAGTTTTACGATAACATTCAGTTGAGTCATGAAGGACTGAGAGGAGATGGAAAATTAGAATACATTAATTCAACCACCTATTCAAAAGACTTTATTTTCTATCCTGACTCAATGAGAACAAAGGCAGAACAGTATTTCGTAGATGCGCAAGAAGCAGGACCGGAGTATCCTGAAGCCAAAGCCGAAGCTACAAAAATGCGTTGGTTGCCATACAATGATGTGATGTATGCAAGTACAACTAGTTCGGGCATGCAAATGTATGATCCGAAAACAAACTTTGAAGGAACATCTGCGTATAGACCTTCTGGGATGGAAGGCAATGGAATTTATCACTTTGAACGGGCAGATCTAGGCTCAAACTTGATGAAGTTTGGTTATCAGACATTTGATGCTGATACAGCAAACTTTCAGTTAAGTGATGAAGCATCTGGTAGTTTTGCTTTAAAAACCGATAATGTAAATGCACATGTTGATTTCGAAGGCCGATTTGCGCAATTTAAATCCAATGGAGAGGCTGATCCAATTGAGTTCCCGGTTAATCAATACCTCTGTTATATGGAGGAGTTTAAATGGTTTATGGACGATGGTTCAATTGAGTTGAGTAGTTCAAAATCTACGCAAGTTTCTGCTGATGTGAGGCTGGAAGGCTCTAAGTTTATTTCAACTCATCATGAGCAAGATAGTTTGTTCTTCTACTCTCCGGTCGCAAAGTACAATTCAAGAAAACACATTATTGAAGCCAAAGAAGTTTTGTATATTAACGCTGCCGATGCCAGAGTTTATCCGGATAGCGGAAATGTGACAATACTGAAAAAGGCAGAGATGAAGCCTTTGCTTAATTCTAGAATTGTAGCAAACAGTGTTACTGAGTATCATAATATTTACAATGCAAATACAAATATTTTTGGCAGGAAAAACTATTCAGCTTCCGGCTATATTGATTATGTAGATCGCAATGAGAACGTTCAAACAGTCTATCTGCAAAGTATTACAGTTGATACAACCGGACAGACAACGGGTGAAGGTCGAGTTTCAGACTCTGCACATTTTACTTTAAGTCCGCAGTTTGCCTTTAAAGGTAAAGTCAAGCTTTTCGGCAATAAACAGTTTTTAGTTTTTGATGGTTTAACACAGATTTCTCACGATTGCCAACGTTTGGATCGACCGTGGATAGATTTTGAAGCAGAGATTGATCCGAATGAAATTTATATTCCAATTGATACGACGATGAGAACGCCAAGTGGCGCTTTTGTAGCATCAAGTATGAATTTAAATACCGATTCTAACTATTTTTATTCAGGGTTTTTAACGGAAAGAAGAAACTATAGTGATATAAATGTATTGCCGGCTTATGGCTTCTTGCATTATGACTTAAATGACAAGCAATACAAGATATCAACAATAGAGAAAATTCAAGAGCTTTCCCTTCCCGGTAATTACTTAAGTCTGCATACAGAAAACTGCAAAGTCTATGGTGAAGGTGCAGTGGATATAGGTGCCAGAAGTGGTAATGTGAAGTTTGAAGCTGCAGGGAATATTAATCATAATTTAATTGATAACTCGATTGTATTGGATTTAACAATGACAATTGACTTTTATTTTGACGATAATCTATTTAAGATGTTGGCAGAAGACATCAATGAAAGTATTAACTTACAGCCAATTGATTTTACTAGAGAAACGTACGAAAAGGGTTTGAGAGAGCTAATTGGCGTAGAAAAAGCCGATGAAATGATTTCGCAACTCAGTTTAAACGGAAAAATTAAAAGATTACCGGATGAATTAAATAAAAGACTGGTTTTTAATGATGTAAAATTCAAGTGGAATGAAGAGATGAATGCATACAAGTCATTTGGAAAACTTGGTATTACGAATATCAATAAAGAAGAAGTGTATAAGTATGTTGAAGGAGCCATAATGATTACTAAGAGTAGAGGTGGTGATATGGTTGATATTTTACTTGAACTTGAAGAGGGTAATTGGTACTATTTTACTTACAGAAGAAATTTGCTGAAAGCTATTTCTACGAATGAGGAGTTTAACCTGAAAATTAAAGAAATGAAAAGAGATGATCGAAAATATAAGAATGCGAAAGGAGAAGCTCCATTTACTTATATGTTTGGAAGCGAGAGAGAAAAAGAGCGGTTTTTGAGTGATTTTGAGAGTGAGTTTTAGTGTTTCACTCTAGAGCATTGACAACAAGAAATTTATTTTTTTACTTTTCACATTTGTATGTTAATATAATTCAAATAAAAAATAGGTGATTTCCCTATAAATAGCAATATTTGTATAATGCATAATCAACACATTTAGGCTGTCAATGAAAAGAAGTCGTTTTCTTATTTTTCTCTTCTGTATATTCTTTTCAGTTGGCAGTTATTGTCAAGAAGGCTTCTCTTCTGAGGAAGAGTTAAAAGAAAAAGCAACAGAGCTTTTTGAAAATAAAAAATTCTCTGAGGCTGAGCCACTTTTTGCTCAATTATTGAGTTTGTATCCTAAAGATCCTTCCTACAATTTTAAGTATGGTGCTTGTTTATTGGCCTCCTCTGCTGATAAAGAGAAACCTTTAAAGTACTTAAACTTTGCTGCTTCAAAACCCAACACAGACCCTTTAGCTTTTTACTACTTAGGCAGAGCGCATCATCTTAATTATCATTTTGCAAAAGCGATTAAGTCGTATAAGCGTTTTCAAAGCAAAGTAAACTCATCTACAGCTGAGGAATACCAGCTAGAGCGGAAAATTGAAATGTGTAAAAATGGTAATGATTTGCTTTCGAGAATTAATGAAGTTCAGGTGTTGGAGAAGCAAGTAATTAATGAGGATAACTTTTTCAGAATCTACAAGCTCGAAGGAATAGACGGAAAGATTGTAAAAAAGCCCAAAGAGTTTATGTCGAAATACGATGAGAAAATAGGCGAATCTTCGATTATTTATTTACCGAATAATGCTCGTGAAGTTTACTTTTCATCCTATGGAAAAAAGGGAGAAAACAGAAGGGATATTTATAAAATAGTGAAGTTGGGAAATGATAAGTGGAGTGAAGCAGTTAACTTAGGTAGTTCAATTAACACAGCTTACGATGAAAATTATCCTTTTATCCATCCTGATGGAAGAACACTTTACTTTGCTTCAGAAGGGCATAACAGCATGGGCGGCTATGATTTGTTTATGAGTACTTATGATGAATCAATTGCCGATTGGACAGAACCTGTAAACTTAGATTTTGCTTTTAGTTCAGTTGACAATGATGTGTTGTTTATTACTGATAAAAATAAGTCGATTGCTTATTTTGCCTCTAATCGAACCAACAAAAGTGGGGAGATTACTGTATATAAAGTGATGGTTAATAAAGCTCCGGCTGAGTTAACTGTTATTAAAGGTGAGTTGATTGTTGAAGGAGGAGAACCGCCAAAAAGTGCAAGAGTAACGGTAGTTGATCGTGAAACCAATCAGACTGTTGGGTCTTTTAAAGCAGATGATAATGGAAAATATCAAATTGAAATTCCTAAAAATGGAGGGGAGTATAAGTTTGTTTTAGAAACTACGGCAGATGCGCCAATTCATACAGGAATCATTGAAGTGCCTAAGCAAGATGAATTTGAGGTTCTAGGTCAAGAACTTCGTTTAGTAGGCGGTGGTGCTAATCAACAATTGGTGATAAAAAACATTTTTGATGGTAGTGCAGCTGATCAATACGCTTCGGCAGGACCAAAGATTTCTGCAGAGCTTTTAAAGAAAAAAGCTGACTTGAGTGTGAATCTTGAAGCGAATGAGATTGCAGAAGCTGAGGAAAGTAGCAAGTCTGATAATAAAGATACTAGCAAGGAAATTGTTCAGAATGAAGATAAAGACTTAGCTGAGAGCAATAGTATTGAGGAAGTCGACAGTGAAACAATTAATGAGGAAAACGCTGAATTAGAAGAGTTAAGTAAGCAGATTGAAAAGCAAATCAAGGAAGAAGAAAACCAAATAAATGCGGCTTATAGCATTGCTGCTAAAAAGCAAGTTGAGGCTGAAGAATTGTTTAAAAAACTTGATGAAACTAAAGAGTCAGATAGTGATCAAGCATTTATTCAAGCTAAAGAAAATGCTGAATTAAAAGCGTTTGATGCTGCCATTGCATTGAGTTTTGCGCAAGAGTTAGAAGCTAAAAGTGAAATGACGAAAGCACTTTTAGCAAAAGTTCGTCAGACTGAAAAGAACTGGAACCAACTTGAAAAATACGAAAGTGAAGAGCAATTGGCATCTTTGAAAAAAGAGTATAGTTTAGTTAATGATGAAAGGGAATTTGTTCAGTCAAAACAAAAACAAATTGAAGATGAATTGTTTTCTGCTAAAGAAGAACTAACTAATATAGAAGAGGGAGTTAAGCACATTTCGGAAGAACAAACAGAACTTAATCAGAGAATTGCAGAAAAAAGGGAAGAGCTTTATCAGGTTGAGTCGGATGCTGAGCAAAAGCAAGTAGAAAGTCAGCTTGAGAATTTACAGTTAGATAGTGCAGATTTAGCCTTTCAGATGAATAAACTTGCTGTGGACAAGAGATCAGTAGAAAATAGTATTTCAGCTTTTGAGCGACAAAAGGGTAAACTAGTTGCGTGGAATAAACAAATAGAAGAAACTTCAACCAAGGTGCAAACTGTTACTGAGAACGAAAAATTGGCACTTAAAAATTCAGTGAAACAATACAAAGACGAAGGTAAGATAGCTTACTTAGCTTCGAATAAAGAAACGAAAGATGAGATTGTAGAAAACACAGTAAACACAAATGAAAGCTCCAAAAGCAATGTTGCAGCTGAAGAGGAAAGTGAGCGAGAAGAAGGACAGAGTTTAAGTGAAACTAATTCAACAGTTGAGTCAATAAATGAAGAGTATGAAGAACAGTTTCTTCAAGCGAAAGAAGTGAGTAATGAATCTGCAATCACTTCTTTAGAAAAATGGAATGAGGAATTGGATCGACAAATGATTCAAAAGGAAAGTCGACTAACTCAAACGGAATCAGAAAGTGAAATATTGAGTTTGCAAAATGAAATTGATCAAATACTCCAACAAAAGGAAATTAATGAGCAGAGAAAGAATAGATTAAGTTCAAAGCAAGAATTGGTAAAAGGAACTTCGACGGAAGAAGAAAAAGGTTCTGAGACAATAACAGAAAATACGAACCCATCTGAAAGTAAAGTTCAGTCTAATATTGATGTCTCATCAGTAGATGCGGATTCGGAGATTAATGATGACTTTACCACTTTAAATTTTGAGAAAAAATATACATATACAAATGAAGAGGCAAGGAGTGAACTAAGTGAACTTAAAAAGTCGCTTTATGAAGCTTCTGGTTTAGCACAAAAGGCGGAACAAGCTCAGGAAGCAGCATACTCATTACCAACTGTAGAGGAACGAACTAAAGCCTTTGAAGACGCCAATGCATTTAAGAAAGCATCTGAAGATAAACTATTGCAAGCGGCTACAAAGTTTAAAGAAGTAAACAGCAAAGAGTATTTCAGTAACTCAAAAACACTTTTAAATGCCAATAAATATAGCCAGGACTTTGAGTCGGATAACTTGGATATGGCAAACCTTTTAGCAGAAGAAGCGGAAGTTTATTTTGCTCAGGCTGCAGAGGTGAGAGCTACTATTAACCCAAATGATCGATTTTCTAGACAAGAAGTGGCATTGCAAAAAGCTTATGACTATGAAATGATGGCCATAAATAAGCAAAGAGAAGCGCTAGAATTATTGGATTTGGTTGATGATGAGTTTGCAAAAAGTGAGAAGTTTGTAGGAGAACTACCTCAAAATGGAACATTTATACAGTCCATCATGGATCCTGAGGTATTGAAAATTTCAAGTGCTGAAATTGCCAAGGATAAAGGAGATGAAATTCAGTTAAAAGCAGGTCGAATACAAGCAAAAGCTGATTCAATTCAATTAGAGGCTGAAAAACTGCCGGTTGGTAGTGAAAGAGATGAGCTGTTAGCAGAAGTAGAGACCATTAGAAATGAAGCAGACCGATTGGAAAAGCAAGCGAATGTATACTACCAAAGAGAAGCACAAATTGAAAGAGGGATTGTTGACGGTAAAACTGGCGACTACCTAGGAAAAGGAATACAAACACCGCTTAAGTCCTCAGTTAAAGTTGATATAGATACGATTCAAGTGGAAGAAAGTAAAGCTGAGCAAATTATGCAGTCTAATGCTTATGTTCAGTACTTACAAGAAGCTAAAGAGAATAAACAATTGAAAAAGTCAGCTCAAGTGGAATATGAGAAAGCACTTGAAATACAAAAAGAGCAGCTTCAATTAAAGATAGATGCTCAGGAATTAAGAAAAGAAGCAGCAAAGAATGAATCTTTAGAACAGACAGAAAGATTTATCAAAGAAGCAATAGTTTTAGAGCAAAAAGCGGAATCTATGTCAAAAAGTATAGATTCAATTAATAAGATTACGAGAGTGAGAAATTACTTAATTCAAGAGTCTGATCGAAAGTTAAATCGTCAGTTGGCGGAACTAGATGAATTTGAGAGAAAAGCCGTTGTTAGCTTAGCTGCTAAGAATATTGATGAGCCAATAGATGAGGATTTAGTTGCAAGGGTTGAAGCCAAAGGTTCAGAGAATGACCAGAGTGAGCTTGGTGCTGATGTTGAAGAGCAAAAAGAACAAACTGTAGCTCGAGAAGAGTTAGTTAATACGGATGGGAGCGAGAGCGAGAGTGAGAGTAGGAGTGAGAGTGATGAGGATTTAGCTATTACTGCTGACACAATTATAGAGGATGATCAGGCAGCTGAAGAAACTGAAGTGACAACTAAAGCAGAGGTAGAGGAAATAAATGGGATTGATGAGGATGTTCAAGAGCAGTCAGAGGAGATAGCAGATGATGTTCGAAATGAAGAGTCTGATTTAATTGAAAGTGATACACCGGAAGAAGACCAAGTTGAGGACTCAACAGATGAAATCATTGAAGAAACAATTGAGAGTCCGATTGAAAAGACTGAAGAAGCTGAACCGACTAATGAACTTCGTTCGATTGTTAATATTGAGCAAATTCCTAGAAAGTTGGAAACTTCAATATTTAATCGATTAAATCAGCCAACTTCTGTTTACAATAGAGAAAATCCAATCCCTAGAGTAAATAAAGAGGATTTACCGGAAGGCTTAGTCTACAAAGTACAAGTAGGTGCATTTAGAAACCCTATTCCGCAGGACATGTTTAAGGGCTTTGCTCCTTTGTCAGCACAAGAAGGACCTAATGGCATTACTCGTTACACAGCAGGTTTTTTTAATCGTGAAAATGATGCCAATTCAGCTAGAGATCAAATTAGAGATTTAGGCTATAGAGATGCCTTTGTAGTGGCTTTTTATAATGGAGAGCGTATTGGTGTATCAAGAGCGAGAGAAATTGAAAATAATTTATCTTCAGCTACAGTTAATGATGAGTTTAATCTAGCTGATGAAACAGAAGAAGCCCCAATAGCTGCTAATGAGAAGGACGAACAAGGTAGGATAAAAGTTGAAGCCATTGAGGGTGTTTTCTTTACTGTACAAATTGGCGTATTCTCTAAGCCGCTTGAAGCAGGAACATTTAGCGAATACGAACCTTTAAATGTAGTTTTACTTTCAAACGGCATGCGTCGCTATAATTCAGGTGTTTATCGTACTGCTCAAGAAGCAGAGGAGGCGAAAGCTAGAATTAGTGAAGTTATAAAAGATGCATTTGTAACGGCTTACTACCAAGGTAAGCGGATTACGCTAAATGAGGCAGCACGTTTGCAGAATCGTTAAAATTCACTTACTTTGTAGTATGGAAACGAAAGAGCAGGATCAAGTAAAACTCAAGGAAGTACTAACAAGCGAGCATGAATTAATTCTTCATAATGATGATGTAAATACATTTGATCATGTTATTAATTGCTTGGTTAAGATTTGTTCTCATTCTACTCAACAAGCTGAGCAATGTGCATACATTGTGCATTATAAAGGAAAGTGCACTATTAAGCAGGGGAATTACAAGAAGTTAGTCCCTATGATGTTGGCTTTGCAAGAGGAGCAGCTCTCAGCAGAAATTAAATAGATTTGAATAAGTACTATATTATTACTTTTGCTTTAAAATTATAATAGATGAAAAAAGGTTTCATAGTCCTTGCAGTAGCTGCATTTTTAGCTCAGTGTACAACTGTGCCAATTACCGGAAGAAAACAATTAAAGTTAATGCCAACTTCTGAGCTTCAGAGTATGAGCCACTCTCAATATGAACAAGTAAAAAAAGAAACACCACCTTTGCCGGATACGGATCCGAGGGTACAATTAGTAAGGAATATAGGAGAGAAGCTTTCAGCGGCTGCTAATCAGTTTATGATGGAAAATGGAATGAAAGATCGCCTAAAAGAGTTTGATTGGGAGTTTCACGTAGCCGATCAGCAAACGGTTAATGCTTGGTGTATGCCGGGAGGAAAAGTAATGTTTTACACTGGAATTTTACCAATTTGTGATGGGGAAGATGGGATAGCCACCGTAATGGGACATGAAATTGCTCATGCAATTGCACGCCATGGAAATGAGCGTATGAGTCAGCAATTATCCGTTCAAGCAGGTGGAATGGCGCTATCTGTTTTATTGCAAGAAAAACCTGAAACAGCTCAAAACTTATTTTTAGCCTCTTATGGGATCGGTTCGCAATTGGGTGTTTTAAAATACTCAAGAATGCATGAAACAGAAGCCGATAAAATGGGTTTAGTGTTTATGGCTATGGCAGGTTATGATCCTGCTGTTGCAGCAGATTTTTGGAAGAGAATGTCAGCTAACAAAAATGGACAAGCACCCCCGGAATTTATGAGTACGCACCCAAGCGATGAACGTAGAATTCAAGATATATTAGATTATTTGCCCGAAGCGAGGAAGTATGCGAAGAAGTAATTGATAAGTAGATATTTAGAAATCTAAAAAGCCACTCATTTGAGTGGCTTTTATTTTGGTAGTTAGTTAAATAGGTGTTAATCCTCTTTCTTTTTAGTTGTCTTTTTTGCAGGACTCTTTTTTGTCGTTGTTTTCTTTGCAGTTGTTGATTTCTTGGTAGCAGTAGCTTTCTTAGCTGTGGTCGACTTTTTAGTTTCGTTGCTAGTACTTGCTTTTTTTGTAGTCGTTTTTTTAGAAGTAGTTGCTTTTTTCGCTGTGCTTTTGCTCTCTTTCTTTTCAGGAGTTTCAGCTTTTGCTTTGGGAGGTTTGGCCACATAATCGTTTTTCTTTTCCACTTTTCTCGGTCTTGTTACACCATAAGAACCTGCAGCTCGTTTTCCCTTTTTTGTTTTAATGTCTCCTTTTCCCATAATATTATTTATATAATTTTATTGAATAACAAATATATAAAATTTTACCGCTTGTCTAAGTAGAAAGTATTGATTGCGTTTTTAAAACAAAAAAAGCCGTGCAGACAGAGTCTACACGGCATTTTTTTAGCTTTTGATTAACTTACTTTACTTTATCAGAAAGCTCGCTACCTGCTTTGAATTTTACAACATTTTTTGCAGGAATGTTGATTTCTTTACCGGTTTGTGGGTTTCTTCCTTTTCTAGCGTTTCTTTTTGATACAGAGAAAGTACCGAAACCTACTAGAGCAACTTTGTCACCTTTTTTTAAGGCAGATCCTGTTGAATCTAAAAATGCTTCTAATGCTCTTTTTGCATCCGCTTTTGATAAGTTTGCGCCATCCGCGATCGAATCGATTAATTCAGATTTGTTCATTTTGTAAAAATTTTTGGTTAAAAAATTAATTTAATTGCTTCAATGAAGCGACTACAAATATAGAGTAAAACTCAAGCGGTGCAAGGATTTCGGAAAAAAAGACTGCATTTTGTTGAAAAGTACGGTTGATTGTTAATAACTGCGGTTGTTTTCTACTGTAAAGTAGTTCAACTAGATGCGATTGAGGAAAATTTTCTACTTTTTTTACCCTTTAAAATAATTGAAACTGTAAAAATTGGAAGGGAAAAAATGCCTCTAAAGCCTATTTTTAGTCAATTTCTTGATCGTTGAAGGAAAAACCATTGAGTAAAGAGCTAGCTGTCATTCGTTTTTTACCCTCTAACTGAAGTTCTTCAATTTCTAAAAAATAATCCTTCGTGCCAATGTGCAGTTTACGGTCAATTATTTTTATCTCTTTAGATTTGGATTGAATTTCAGTTGGTTTTGCTTTAAATATTTTGAGGTTTAGCTTTTTGCCGTTAGACAAACTTTTGATCGACGTCCATGCTGCCGGGTAAGGACTCAACCCTCTGATTAAACGATCAACTTCCTCCGCACTTTTATGCCATTGAATCTCACAGTCCTCTCTAAAAATTTTTGGAGCTTCATTTATTGGACTATTAGAGTCAATTAATTGGTCTTGTGATTTTAATTCGTAATCACCCGATTCAATCAAATCAAAAGTTTTGATGACTAATTTGCCTCCTACATTCATTAGTTTATCGTGTAAACTTCCGGCGGTTTCCCTTGGCGCTAACTTTACTTTTTCTTGCAGAATAACATCGCCAGTATCAATTTGATGTTTTAAGAAAAAGGTAGTTACTCCGCTGTATTCTTCTCCATTAATTACAGCCCAATTAATGGGAGCTGCGCCTCTATAATTGGGCAATAGAGAAGCATGTAAATTAAATGTACCCATAGCCGGCATATTCCAAACCACTTCGGGTAGCATTCTAAATGCAACAACTACTTGAATGTCGGCTTGAAAGGCTTTTAATTCAGCGATAAATTCTTCACTTTTTAAATTTGTGGGTTGCAAGACCGGTAGCTTGTTCTCTTCAGCATATTTTTTTACAGCCGATTGCTGAATTTTCTGACCTCTTCCTGCTTTTTTATCGGGAGCAGTAACCACAGCTACTACTTTTCTGCCTGATTTGTGAATTTGGCGTAAACTCTCCACCGCAAAGTCCGGGGTTCCCATAAATATGATGCGTAAATCTTTCATTACAGATATTTTAGTTTCTATAAGACTTGAGTATTGAGATTCACTCTATTCATTACTCATAGTTATTTTGTTCATTCTTTTTAAAATTTATCTAACTTTAAACTATGTAATCCCAAAGCGCTATGGATTATTTTAAATATTAGCATTCCTCCAATTTCCAAACTTCAAATATAAGACAGCTAAGCTTCCCATCACAGTAAAGTAGATAAACTCTGAGCACCAAACCAACCAAAGGTCTTGCTTAAAATATACTCCTATAAAATAAGCTCCAATGAGGTAAATGAAAATGCTGACAAATTCTATCGCTAGAGAATAAAGTGTTTTTCCGGTTCCTGTTACGGCAGAAAAAGTAATGTAAGCTGCACTAAAAAACAACATGGAAGCAGAAACGACATATAGAACACTCTTTGAAGAATCGAGTAAATTGAGGTTGTCAGTATAAATTAGGGTAACTTCCCTTGGAAAGAAGAGAATTAGTGGCAAGAATAGAGCAGTGCAGGCTAAACTGAGGTAGACCACTTTTTTGACTAAACTGAGTACTTCTTCTTTTTTACCCTTGCCAATTAAATTAGAAACCAAGGTACTTGTCGCTGAGCTGAAGCCAAAAAGCGGAATCATTAAAACCATGTAAATGCTTCGCACAATGTGAGAAACGGCTAATTCTTCCTCGCCGATTTGCTCAATAATCATAAAGAAAGCCAGCCATGAAGTAAGTGCCATAAAGTTTTGCAACATTACGGGAAAGGCAACTTTTAGCATTTTCAATAGCTTTTTACCTTCAAAGCGCAAGCGGTAAAAGAGCAAATACTTTTTGAAATACAATCGTTTTTTTGAATAGGCAAAAAAGTAGATTAAAGCCGCCAATTCTGATATTACTGAAGCTAAAGCCGCTCCTTTTACGCCCATTTCCGGCAATCCGAAGTTTCCAAAAATTAAGGCATAGTCGAAAATAACATTTACCGTAGCTTGTATAAAAGTAGAGTAGGTGAGTACTTTAGTTTGTGTGATACCGGTATAAAAAGCAATAAACAAGAAGTTTAAGAAGGCAAAGCCAATTCCAAAGCTGCGCATCTTTAAAAACTCTAAGCTAGCGGAAAGTATTTCAGTAGAGTTGGTTAGCTGTGCTAAAATAGCCGGAGCCAATGTTTGAATAAACAAAAAAAGTAAGAGCGCTAGAGGAAGAAGAAAAAACAGTCCATTGTTGAACAGTCCGCCGATGGCTGTTATGTTACCTTCTCCATTTCTTCTGCCTATAATTATTTGCGTACCAATGGTAAATCCCATTCCGAAAACCATGAGTACATAGTAAAATATGCCTGCATTGCCGGCTGCACCCAATTCAATAATTCCCAAGCGACCGAGAAATGCGGTGTCAGTTACATTTACAATGTTTTGAGCAACACCACTTAAGATGATTGGAAAAGATATTTTCCAAATACTTTTATAGCTGTTTTTAGCCTGCATTTATTCTACAAATAAGACCAAACCTTTTAAGTATTCACCTTCAGGGTGAAAAATGGAAACCGGATGATCTGCCGGCTGAGAAAGGTGATGTAAGACTTTTACATTTCTTCCTGCATCTATCGCAGCTGCGCGGATGGTATCTTCAAAAAGCTTGCGATCTACTACCTGACTGCAGGAAAAAGTAAACAGTATGCCATTCTGCTCAATCATGCGCAAAGCTTTTTCATTCAGCCTTCTGTACGCCTGAACAGCCTTGTGTTTACTTCTAATGTTCTTTGCGTAAGCCGGAGGATCCAAAATGATTAAGTCGTAACTGCTTTCGCTTTCCTTTAAAAAGTTAAAGGTATCTTGAACAAAGCTTTTGTGCTTTTCTGTTTGCTCTTTTAATAATGCTACATTCTGCTCGCATAGTTCAATCGCTTTTGCTGAACTGTCTACCGAATGAACCAATTGAGCACCGGCTGCAAGAGCATAAATTGAAAAGCCTCCCGAGTAGCAAAATGTATTTAAAACTTTACGCTTAACCGCATACTTTCCTAACAGTTTTCGATTCTCTCTTTGATCTAAAAAGAATCCGGTTTTTTGCCCTTCGATCCAGTTTACATTAAATTCTTTATCGTATTCTTTTACAACAAGCGGGCAATCACTCTCTCCAAAAAGATAGCCATCTTTAATGTCGTTTTCTTCTGCCAGGCTTTTTTCACTCTTGTTGTAAACCGCTTTTAGTTCATTGCCAAAGCATTGTCTTAAAGCTTCAGTAATTGCAGTTAAGCTGTTTATCATTCCTTTGCTGTGTGCTTGAACTACTGCTACATTTCCGTAAACATCAATAATTAGTCCCGGCAAACCGTCGCCTTCTGCGTGAACTAAGCGGTAAGCTGTAGTGGAAGTGTTGCTTGTTAAGTCCAACTTTAGACGAAGTTGGTAGGCTTTTAGGATTTTATCATTCCAAAAGTTTTGATTGAGTTCTTTGGCCTCAAAACTCAAAATACGCACCGCAATGCTGCCATCGGCAAAATGTCCACTGGCTAAGGGCTCTTCATTATGATTGCAAAGCAATACACAATCACCTTCGTTCAGTTCCTTGTCGGATTCAAGAATAACTTTAGCAATAGCACCTGAAAAAACCCAAGGATGCTTTCTTGAAATGGAGGCGCTTCGCTTGGGCTTTAATATTATTTTCGGATAGTTCATTTTCGAGATAATGGCAAAAGCCTTGCAATTTCTCTGCAGCTGCTTTTTTGTGTAAGTGTTTGTTATGAATTGTGGTAGATGTGAGTACAGAGAATCGAGAATTTCATTGCCTTTTCTCTTTAATCATTATGAATATACATTTATTTAGCTAAATTGAATAGTAAATAACTAAACTATTTTGTTTTCATCTTTCTGTCTTTACTTTTTTCCATTGATGAAAAAAGTAAACAAAAAAATCTAGGCCTGTTTCCTAATTTAAGTCTTCCGCTCCTAAATGG
>DIAJ01000036.1 GCA_002415785.1 Flavobacteriales bacterium UBA5081 | reverse complement strand
CACAACTTTTGATCTTGATCCTATATAAATCCTTCGTCTTAGAAAATTAGCAAAGTTCATAAATCACAAAGGGGCAGTCTGGCGACTACCCCTTTGCTTCAATTACTAACCAATTAACAAGTCTACTACCTCTTGTCGATGCAAATATAAGAACAAATTATTATGCGCGCATAAGAGGTTAAGAAAATTTAATAAATCAATTTTCAATCACCCTGCTACCTACTCACTTACAGTATACTAGATATTCATCCAAAATATTTACTATGCACGCATAATAAATTCAAACTAATTGACTATATTTGTTAGGTATCATTTTCATTCTCAATGAAGCCTACAGAGACAATTGACTTTCACATTAAATCCGCATGGTTGGGCATTGCCAACCTATACAACCAATTAGCTACAAAACATCAATTATCACAAGCTACCGGATTTGTTTTGTTAAATATTAGTGAAGAAGGAACAGCAGCAACAAAAATTGCCCCTTTAATGGGAATGAAAAGCACGAGTTTAAGTCGTATACTCAAAAAAATGGAAAACGATGGCTTAATTAAGCGGAAAGCAGACAAAAAAGACAGACGGTCAGTAATTATACACCTGACAAGAAAAGGTGGGAAAAAGAAACAAGTAGCAAAAGAGGTAGTTAAAAATTACAATCAATATATTTTAGACCATTTTGACGATGAAGAAAAAGAGTGTTTTTTTCACGTTATGGGAAAAATAGGACAATTAACAGAAGAATATAAATCAAAAAAATCTAACAATGAGTAAAAGAAGAATCAATAAAGTGGCTGTTTTAGGATCCGGAGTTATGGGTTCTCAAATTGCATGTCACTTTGCCAATATAGGCGCAGAAGTTCTGCTCTTAGATATTGTGCCAAAAGAACTCAACGAAAAGGAAAAAGCGAAAGGATTAAAACCGGAAGACAAATCAGTCAGAAACCGCATTGTAAATGAAGCCTTGCAGTCTGCTATAAAATCAAACCCTGCTCCACTCTACTCCAATAAATTTGCCAATCGAATCAGCACTGGGAATTTTGAAGATGACCTACATAAAATCAAAGATGCTGACTGGATTATTGAAGTAGTTATTGAGCGATTGGACATAAAAAAACAGGTTTTTGAGCAAGTAGAACAACACCGAAAAGTGGGAACCATTATTTCCTCTAATACTTCGGGAATTCCTATTGAATCGATGTTAGAAGGCAGATCGGAAGATTTTAAAAAACACTTTTTAGGAACACACTTTTTTAACCCTCCACGATACTTAGAACTACTAGAGATTATTCCAAGTACTAAAACAGACCCAGAACTAGTGAATTTCTTGCTAGATTATGGTAGAAGATATCTGGGTAAAAAAACAGTAAAATGTAAAGACACACCGGCATTTATTGCCAACCGAATTGGCGTTTACTCAATCATGTCGCTTTTTCATGCTGTAAAAGAAATGGGCTTGAGTATTGAAGCAGTTGACAGCTTAACCGGTCCGGTTTTGGGAAGACCAAAGTCGGCTACTTTTCGAACGGCAGATGTAGTCGGTTTAGACACATTGGTTCGCGTTGCCAATGGAGTGTATGAAAACTGTCCGGAGGATGAAGCCAAAGAAACTTTCAAAACTCCTGATTTTATTCAAAAAATGCTCGACAAAAATTGGTTAGGTTCAAAAAGCGGTCAGGGTTTTTACAATAAAGTGAAAGACGATAATGGAAAAAGCAAAATTCTATCACTCGACTTTGATAGCATGGATTATAGCGAAAAAGACAAAGTTCGTTATGACGCTATTGGAAAAGCTCGAGAAATGGATGACTTAGCAAAGCGCACCAAGTTTTTAATTGAATCGGATGGCGAAGCAGGTGATTTTTACAGAAAAACATTCTACCCGCTTTTTCAATATATTTCCAATCGAATTCCGGAGATTTCCGATGACATCTATCGAATCGACGATGGTATGCGCGCAGGCTTCGGATGGCAATTAGGCCCTTTTGAAGCTTGGGATGCTGTGGGTGTTAAAAATGCCATTAAAAAAATGGAAGAAGCAGGCTTGAAAGTTGCTAATTGGGTAAATGAAATGCTAGAAAAAGGCATTGAAAGTTTTTACACCATTGAAGACGGTCAGAAAAAGTACTATGATATTAAAAGTAAATCTTATAAAGCAATTCCTGGTACAGAAAACTTGGTAGTGCTAGACAACTTGAGAAAAGACCACACCATTTGGAGCAATAAAGGAGCTACAATTGTAGACCTTGGAGATGGAATATTAAATCTCGAGTTCCACACTAAAATGAATACCATAGGAGCCGAAGTTATTCAAGGAATAAATAAAGCCATTGATTTAGCCGAAAAAGAATATGAAGGCTTGGTGATATATAACAACGGTCAAAATTTTTCAGCAGGAGCCAATGTGGGAATGATTTTTATGATGGCAGTAGAGCAAGAATACGACGAACTAGCCTTTGCCATTAAGCAATTTCAAAACAACATGATGCGTGTTCGTCACTCATCGATTCCAGTTGTAGTGGCTACTCATCAAATGGCACTCGGAGGAGGCTGTGAGCTTTCTATGCATGCCGATAAAGTGGTAGCTCATGCAGAAACATACATGGGCTTAGTCGAATTTGGAGTAGGTGTAATTCCCGGTGGCGGGGGCTCAAAGGAGTTTGCACTACGACTTTCAGATGAACTAAAAGATGGCGACATAAGAACTAATGCGTTTAGAGATCGATTTTTGACAATTGGTCAAGCCAAGGTGGCAAAATCAGCACATGAGGCATTTGAGCTAGGCTACCTAGACTGGAAAAAAGACGAAGTAATTGTAAGCCGTGAATTGCAATTAACAAGAGCCAAAGAGGCAGCATTACAAATGGCCAAAGCCGGATATACAATGCCTGCTGAGAGAAAAGACATTAAGGTTTTGGGCAATGAAGCACTTGGCTTAGTATACAGCGGCGCAGACTCTATGAAGTCGGGTAACTTTATTTCAGAACACGACCAACTAATTTCAGAAAAGTTGGGCTACGTTCTAGCCGGTGGTGATTTATCAGAAATTACAGAAGTTTCAGAAAGTTATCTACTCGATTTAGAGCGAAAAGCTTTTGTGGAGCTCTGCACCAAAAAGAAAACCCTGGAAAGACTTCAAAGTATGGTGACAAAAGGAAAAGTTTTAAGAAATTAAAAAAGAGATTAAAATGGAAACATATATAGTAGCAGGTTACAGAACAGCGGTAGGCAAAGCGCCCAAAGGCTCTTTGCGCTTTACAAGACCGGATGATTTAGCTGCAACAGTTATTAAGCACCTAATGAACACCGTTCCCGAAATTAGTAGTGCTGAGATTGATGATGTAATTGTAGGAAATGCAACGCCTGAAGCCGAACAAGGATTAAATATTGGAAGATTGGTTTCTCTGATGGGGCTAAACAATATCGACGTACCGGGAATGACGGTTAATCGTTATTGCTCTTCGGGATTAGAAACCATTGCCATTGCAGATTCAAAAATTAAAAATGGCATGAATAACTTAATCATTGCCGGAGGAGTTGAAAGCATGTCGCCCATTGCCATGGGAGGATGGAGAATTGTTCCAAATCCCAAGGTTGCAAAAGAAAACCCAACTTATTATTGGGGAATGGGCTTAACCGCCGAAGCAGTGGCTCAAAAGTATAAAGTTAGCCGAGAAGATCAAGATGAGTTTGCCTACAACTCTCACATGAAAGCTTTAAAGGCAAATGAGAATGGCACTTTTAAAGACGACATCGTTCCTATTGAAGTTGAAGAAACTTATGTAAACTCAGAAGGTAAAAAGAAAAAAAGAGCTTACACCTTTGAGCAAGATGAGGGACCAAGAAAAGACACCTCCAAAGAAGCACTGGCTCGTTTACGCCCTGTTTTTGCTCAAGGTGGCAGTGTAACTGCGGGCAACTCATCTCAAACTTCTGATGGAGCCGCCTTTGTAATGGTAGCTTCTGAAGAGATGGTAAAAAAATATAATTTAAAACCTATTGCTCGCTTGGTTACCTACGCAACGGTTGGTGTTGAGCCTGAAATTATGGGCATAGGCCCTGTTAAAGCCATTCCCAAAGCGCTTAAGCAAGCAGGAATGAAATTAGCAGACATCGATTTAATTGAACTCAACGAAGCTTTTGCTTCACAGTCTATCGCAGTAATTCGTGAGCTGGGAATTAATCCTGAAATCGTAAATGTAAATGGCGGTGCAATAGCATTGGGTCATCCATTGGGTTGCACCGGAGCTAAGTTATCTGTTCAGTTGTTTAACGAACTTAAAAGAAGAAACAAAAAATACGGCATGGTAACTATGTGCGTAGGTACCGGACAAGGTGCTGCCGGTATATTTGAAATGTTGTAAATGAGTATAGAGAGTTGAGTATTTAGTAATGAGAATCATAAATAAAGATAATGCACAAGGTTAGGGAATTAAAAGTATGGCACAAAGGCATGGAGATTGTCGAAGACTTATATGCTCTTGTGAAAAAATTTCCTGCTGAAGAAAAGTTTGGTCTTACATCACAAATGAAAAGGTCTGCTATTTCAATACCCTCTAATATTGTCGAAGATGCAGGAAGAAAAAGCGATGCTGAATTCAGTCACTTTTTGAATATCTCAAATGGTTCTTGCTATGAATTAGAAACTCAATTAATCCTATCGAAAAAACTTGGCTTTTCAGATGTAAACGACATTAATCAAATCTTACAAAAGATTGAAGAACTACAGAAAATGAACTATGTATTAATGAATAAACTTAAATAAACTATAGTAATAAGGGTTCGGTCTATAACCTCAATTCTTACTACTTAATACTAAAATGATATGAAAAATAAAATAATCAAAGGAGGCGAGTTTCTCATAAAAGAGACAGATGCTTCAGACATATTTATACCTGAAGAATTTGACGAAGAGCAAAATATGATTGCTCAAAGTAGTCAAGATTTTTTGGATCAAGAAGTATATCCAAAGCTGGACGAAATTGATGCACTGAAAGAAGGCTTAATGCCGGAGCTCTTAACTAAAGCCGGAGAATTAGGACTTTGTGGAATTTCCGTTCCTGAAGAATACGGTGGTTTTGGAAAAAACTTTGTTACTTCAATGCTTACCGCAGAAGTAACCGGAGCAGGGTATTCTTTTGCTGTAGCACTTTCGGCTCATACAGGAATTGGCACTTTACCAATTTTATATTATGGAACTGAAGAACAAAAGCAAAAGTATGTTCCCAAATTAGCCAGCGGAGAATGGAAAGGTGCTTACTGTCTTACAGAGCCGGGTTCAGGTTCTGATGCAAACTCCGGGAAAAGTAAGGCAATTCTTTCTGAAGACGGTAATCACTATGTGCTAAATGGTCAGAAAATGTGGATTACCAATGGCGGATTTGCAGACATCTTTACCGTATTTGCAAAAATTGAAGATGACGAAAACCTCAGCGCTTTTATTATTGAAAAAGGCTATGAAGGAATCACAATGAATCCTGAAGAAAAAAAGATGGGCATTAAAGGCTCATCTACTCGCCAAATCTTTTTTAATGATGTAAAAGTGCCTAAAGAAAATCTTTTAGGCGAAAGAGGAGAAGGTTTTAAAATTGCCTTGAATATCTTGAACATAGGTAGAGCAAAATTAGCTGCAGCTGCTCTAGGAGCGGCAAAAGCTGCAATTAGCCGTTCGGTAAATTACGCTAACGAAAGAGAGCAGTTTGGCAGACAAATTTCAAAATATGGCGCCATTCGTCATAAATTAGCTGAACAAGCCATCAAGTCATTTGCAACTGAATCTGCGCTCTACCGATTAAGCCAAAATATTGAAGATACCATTCAAGCGCATATTGAAGGCGGAATGGACAAGCAAAAAGCTACTATGGCGGGCTTAAGAGAGTATGCAGCGGAATGTGCCATCTTAAAGGTTCACGGTTCTGAAACTTTAGATTATGTTGTAGATGAAGGAGTTCAAATTTACGGCGGAATGGGTTACTCTGCTGAAGCAGATATGGAAAGAGCCTACAGAGATGCCCGAATCAATCGAATTTTTGAGGGCACAAATGAAATCAATCGTATGCTAACTGTTGATATCATTCTTAAACGTGCCATGCAAGGGGAATTAAACTTACTTGAACCTGCACAGAAAGTGGCTGAAGAACTAATGGAGATTCCCGATTTCGATTTTGATGATTCCGGCGAATATGCAGCTGAAAAGAGATATATTCAGAACTTTAAAAAGGCCGTTTTATTAACTGCCGGAGCTGCAGCAAAGGCACTAACAACTTCTTTGGCGAAAGAGCAAGAAATCTTAATGAACATAGCCGACATCGCCATGGAAACATACATTAGTGAATCAATGTTGCTTCGTGTTCAAAAGATGAAGAGCTTGGGTAAAGATGCAGACTTGCAGGAAAAAATGATGCAAGTTTACATTTACGATGCAGCCGATCGCATTCATAAATGGGGAAAAGATGCCATTAATGCTTTTGCAGAAGGCGATGAACAAAGAGCTATGCTCATGGGCATTAAACGCTTTAGTACACACGACCCAATTAATGCTAAAGAAGCTCGACAAGCAATTGCTCAAAAAATGATCAGTGAAAACAAATATTGCTACTAAAGTTAATTCTGATCAAAAAAAAGAGGCTGCCATTTTGGACAGCCTCTTTTTAATTAATATGAATTCTTAATACATCAATATAAAAGTTCCCTTTTCAGTATTTTTTTGACCACTTAGCACATCTTTGTATTCAATAACATACATATAATGACCTTCTGCTGCTTTTTTACCATCATTTACTCTACCATCCCATTGCAATAATGGCTGGTTGCTATAAAATACTAAATCTCCCCAGCGATTAAATATATTCATTTCATAAGATACTAGCTGGCACTTTAAGCTTGGGTAGAAGTAATCATTAACTCCATCTCCATTGGGTGTAAAAACATTGGGGGCTTCAAATTCACAGGCACAATCTTTAAAATCAACTTGAATAGTGTCTCTTAATGTGTCACATAAAGAGAAAATTTCAACCCAATACTCACCTGAGTCATTTACAAAAATTGTACTACTAGTTGAGTTATCCGACCATAGGTATTGGGTTGCTAAGCCCACAGTTGCATCCAATTCAATCTCCTCATCAACACATATAGTTGTATCTCCAATAAAAACCGGAGAAAGCTCCCCTTGAAAATCTACGACAATCGTATCCGTCTCAATGCAGCCATTCAAGTCAACTGCCACATAAAAAATATCGGCTTGGCTAACGGTAAAAGTTGCATTAGTCGAATTGTCTTGCCATAAATAAGTAGCGCCGCTGTTGGTCGCATCTAGTGTTAAAGTCTCTCCATCGCATAAGGTGGTATCGTTCCC
>DIAJ01000004.1 GCA_002415785.1 Flavobacteriales bacterium UBA5081 | reverse complement strand
CACAAGTTTTAGTCATGATCCCACAAACATAGCATTTTATTAGCTATCAGATAATCAAAGGAGAAGAAAATATAAATAATGCAATTTATTCTTGGATTTGACGAAGGATTGCAGCTGTCCGTATTCTAAGGAGATTCTATGGATGCAATGCTGCTAGCAGCATTTATTTTTTTCGTTTCATCAATACATAGTTACGTGGAAACATACCTTGTCCATAAACATTATTGAAAACAATTTCCCACCCTTGCTTTTCATATTCTTGAATTCTTTTCAGAAACGGTCTATAGTCGTAGAAGTCTTTTGACATTTCGTCCTTAACATTTATGGTTTCAAAACTTTCAGAATCCTTGTTAAGTTTGATTTCATAGTCAACTTGGGTCATTGATAAATACTCAAAGTCCTGGTGAGTTTGGGAATAAGCTGTTGTCGAAAGTATTAAAAGGAATAAAAGGATTGTTGTTTTCATGAAATTATGTTTGGTTAATTATTGCTAACTAATAAGCATCCGCTAAAAAATAATATCATTTCACTCAGCAGCTTCTTATCCTCACAAACATAACGTTTTTTTAGTGATCAGATAATCAAAAAGGAAGAAAAATTTGTGATAAGGTAGTTTATTCTAGGTGTATCATAAGGCTAAGCCGAAGGATTGCAAATCATTCGGCTTCGAAAAACGTTTATTGAGAAGCCTTCGTTTTTATTATTTTTAAAATTGAATCAAAAAACAAGTCGTTAATGAATCTCACAATAGCAAAATTTATAGCAAAAGCAACAAGAAATAGGAAAGGAAATGGCCATATGTTTTGCTCTATAATTAAAACAGTAAAGCAAAACAAATTAAACAAAATAAATACAAATTTAAATTCAATTTTATACACTAACTTGTTTTGACGACCATTAGTAGTAAGATAAAATTCACCTCTATTTGCTCCTCCCATTGTCGTCCAATTTGGTGTCTTAAATGGATTAATTTTGAATTCTACTATTTCTTCAGTTTTCTTAGTTACAATTGCGTAATTACATTTCAATTTATCCTCTAAGACTTTTAGTTGAGCATCACTGAAACTATTAAACAGAACCTTTTCTGAAAAACTAAAGGTATATAAATATCTTATTTTCATTTGCAGTATGATCCTGACTTTAAATAAAAAAGACTATTCTTATTATTAATAAAACCTTCAATATATAACATTTTTAAAAACTCATTAGTAAAAATATATGCAGCTTGATTAAAGTCCTCTGTTAATCAAATAAGTTTTCACTCAGCGGCTTCTTATCCCCACAAACATAGCATTTTATTAGGGATCAGATAATCAAGAGGGAAGAAAAACTAAATTATGCTTTAATAATAAGAAGGATTGTTGTAAGTTCTTCGGAGCGAAGGTTGACCTTTTACATATAGTTGTTTTTTACTAAGGTATCGTTCCACTTTATTTGTTTTCCAATTTAATATTCCATTCAATTGATGATACTCTTTTTTTAATTTGACTTAAAGTTTCTAATAAGTCTGTTTCCTTTGGAAAAGAACCATAAATTAAGTTTTTAAAGTCAGACTCGTAGGTGGATTTCAAATCATTCCATACTTTTTCAGGATTTTCAAAAATTAAGGAATCAACCGGATGATACTTTAACCATTCGTTATTATTCTTAAAGCTTATAACATCATCTTGAGCAACCTTTAATAACACATTTTCAAATTCTTTTGATTTAAAAAAAGTAAATAGTTCCTTTTCGGATAGAAGTTGGTTTAAATCATATACGTGTCTAATTTTATTCTTTAAATCTGTAATTGAATCTTCACTATACGAGAACCGAACTAAACTCATAACCTTTTCACAAATAGTTCTGCTAGGTTCTAAAACAAATACGTTGAAAGGTAATAAACCTTGCTCCTTAACTATTTTATTTTGTCCGTTATTGATCATCATTTCACCCATAAATGAGCAAATAGTCTTAGTTGTATAAGGTTCAAAGTACCCAAGCCAAGTAGCTTCAACCACAATAGCATCTCTTACTTGACCATAGTCTCCTTGAAATTCTTTGTTGTATGAGTGTGCTGTTTTACGATTCATACCCATTTTATGAGTCAAACCTTCTATTTTTATTTCAGGAAGTACATTGCTCACTACACGACTAATCGTTCTTATTTTTCTTGTTAGTTTGTTGTTTGATTCGCCTTCTTTTCTTAAAACAACTAGATCAATATCTTCTGAAAACCTTTTAATTATGTCATAGCATTTTGATAGAGCTGTTCCTCCTTTGAAAATAGTATCACTGCCAATTTTATCATTGAAAATTGTATAAAGTGCATAGGTTACCCAATAGTCTTTTTCTACATATATTGCAGGTATTTGCATTTGATCTGAAGTAAACTGTACTGCTTGTCGAAATAGTTTTTTGTCAAGATGTAGTTTCATATAATATTCCAATTAGAAGCCTTCGTTAATGCTTTTTGAGCACCGGGAATCTCATATTTAGTAATTGGGTTTAAAGATTCTTTTAAGTTAGTTGTTATTGATTTAGTTTGTACTTCATCTAACAGTGCCCCTAACAAGGCTCTTGTAGATGGTGGATACTTTAAAGACAGTCGTATTAATTCTTTCTTATCATCTAAATTCAAATTTTTAATAATGTCCAAAAACCTTAAACAAGATTTTTTTATAGTAGTATCTGGTATTTTCTTTATATATTTAATTGAATCTAAAATCTGTAACAGAGGAATATTTTTTCTTGTAATGATGTTTTTTTGTTTGACAAAAGCTATTGTGTAACGCTCTCGTTTAAATTTAGGGCGAGTTTGATTTTTCCCTATTTGTATGATGTTACTAAGTTGTGTTGTTAGTCCTAACTTATTGTATATACTATAACCTGTAAGGTATCCAACTACTTTTCCATTTTCATTCAGCAAGTCTTTAACGATTTGTTCTTGGTTAGGCTGAAGGTTACCAAAAGGAGTTTTTTCAGCCTTGAAGTACTTCCCTTTTGATAGTTTTTCAATTCTCCCTGAATTTACCATACGGTTCAAGGCTTTGATGATTGCTTCTTTCTTGCTCACATCAACATCAAAATCCTCATAGGTAAAAACATACCCCTTCGGTAGTCGATCTACCGTATTTCTTATGTATTCAGTTACATTCAAAACTATATTTTTATTCAAATATAACAAAAATGTCCAGTTTTTTAGTTAATAAACTGGACAATAAAAACAATTTATTTGGCAAGTAGTGCTATGGATGTTATCTTTGCATGCAAAGATAACATCCATACCTTTCTTTTTTATTTATTGAATTTTATAGATTTTTAGCATTAAAGTCAGCTAGCGCCTATGTTATAACAAATACTTCAATAACTTTTTATGCCGCTGCATATAATGACATTTTAGTTCTTTCAAGCTCCGCTTTAAAGATTGGATTTTTCACTCGTCGGTAAGAAACAAGGTCTACTTCTCTTTCAAATAAATTTTCAAGATCTTCTTTTAGACCAAAAAAAGCATCACCATATTCAATTGGACCTAGATCTTCTTTCATGACATAAGCAAAATCTAAATCGCTCTTTTCAGTAAAGCCGTTTGTTAAAGCTGATCCAAATAGATACAATTCTGTCACAGAATGCTTTCGGCAAATTTCTTTCAAGACTTCAATATTATTTTGAATCAATTTTATCATTATATCAAAGATACAAAAAGAGACTAACTGAAAGTAAAATTGTTAGCAAATTGACTCCTGTCAACTTTGAAAATGCTGATTAATTCAATCAATCTTTTCTTTTCTCTTTCGATAAGCATAAATCCCTGCAATCAAAGGAGCTGCTGAGCCTAACATAATTAGCCATCCGTAAGCTGAATAATGAAGAATTCGCATTAAAGCGCCTATAAGTACTAAAGCGGCACCAATAAGATACAATATGTTTTCGGTTTTCATTTTAGTTCAATTAAATTGAACCTTAAAAGTAATAAATATCTAATTCATCTTCTTTCGCTTACTTAAAAAAGGAAGTAAGATTTGATGAAAACCCTTGTTAATATCGGCTTCTACATAGTCAATGCGATATTGACCGCATTTAATTTTAAACTCTTTTTGTCGGCGCTTCATTTCCGCCACATAAGCTTCTTTCACCTCATTCGGATTGAGTTTCATTTCTTCACCACTCTCTAAACCAATAAAGCGATAGGGACGATTTTCAAACTCAAAGTCAATCTCGTGTTTTTCATCCAAAACGTGAAAAAGAATCACTTCATGTTTATTGTGAATTAAATGTTGAATGGAATCAAAGAGGTTATCATCGTCGGCTACATTGTCCATCATGTCGCTAAAAATAACCACTAAAGAACGCTTGTGAATCATTTCTGCTATGTGGTGTAAAGACATGCGGGCAGCAGTTTTCTTTCCTTGTGCTGTTTTAGAAAGGTGCTTCTCCAATTCGGCATAAATCAAACGCTGATGTGCAAAATTCGACTTTGCCTCAGTATGGGTTTCTATCTCATCGCTAAAAGTGGTTAAGCCATAAGCATCTCGTTGTTTTTTCAACAATTCAATAATCGCAGCAGCAGCATAAATTGAAAAATCCATTTTATTGAACTTCCCCTTCTCTACCTTTTCAGGGTAGAACATCGATGAAGAAACATCCAATACAATACGACAACGCAAATTGGTTTCCTCCTCATATCGCTTTACAAATAACTTATCGGTCTTCGCATAAAGCTTCCAGTCCATGTGCCGAGTAGATTCTCCGGAATTGTACAAACGATGCTCAGCAAACTCAACAGAAAATCCATGAAAAGGACTTTTGTGTAAACCGGTAATAAACCCTTCAACTACTTGTCTGGCTAAAAGCTCTAAATGTGAATAAGCCTGAAGTTCTTTACGATTAATATTTGCCATAGAGTAAAAGTAAGTCTTTGCACAACATCCCACAAAAAAAGGACACTAAAAAAGTGTCCTTCTTTGATAATGATATTTTTTCTACTTATGCCATTTGAGCATCTAACTTAGAAGCATAAGCTGATTTCGGAGCAGCTCCTACTTGCTTGTCTACTACTTCTCCATTTTTGAAAAACAACACTGTTGGAATATTACGAATACCAAACTTGGCAGAAACTTCCGGATTATGGTCAACGTTTACTTTTCCTACGATTGCTTTTCCTTCGTATTCGTTGTGTAATTCTTCAACTACAGGGCCAACCATTCTACATGGGCCACACCATTCTGCCCAAAAATCAACCAATACAGGCTTATCTGATTTTAAAACTTGCTCTTCAAAATTTGCGTCTGTTAATTCAATTGCCATGACTATTTATTTAATTAATTAATATTTATGATTCCTATTTTCTGTGCTTTATCATTCAAGAACTTTACCAAAGTTTTATTCAGCCAAATTGACACGAATATATGATCAATTTAAACTAAATTCCAACTTGGGATTATTCAACAAATGATCAAGCACTTTGTTGTTTAAATTTATTTGCAAGGATCGAGAACGAAGCTCAATCACATTTTTATTTTTACGGTCTATTATGCTCAACTGCAGTTGGCAATTTCCGCGATTTTGTTCACTTAACGTCTTTAACCAAGCTACCAATTCTTGATTTATTTCTCTGGCATCTACTTTCAAAGTAATTGATTTTGTCAGCTTCTCCCTTACTTCTGACAATAAGTCAATATGATTGATTTTAAACTCCAAATCCTCTCCATAGCGCCTCTTTTGCACTTTTCCTCGAATAAATAAAAACCAATCTTTCGTTAAGTAAGGTTTTAACTTAATGTAATCATCACCAAAGAGCATAAACTCATGGCTTTCTTTATAACCTTCTACCCCTAAAATGCCGAATGGTCGTCCTGTTTTAGAAACCCTGTGCTGTGCCGAAGTCACTATGCAAGCCATACGCACTTCTCCTTTAGATTTGAGTTTTTCTAAATCGTTCAGTTCCTTTACTTCCGAGTTGCAAAAATGCTTCACCTCAAACTTAAAGTCATCTAGAGGATGACCGGATAAGTATATTCCCACCACCTCTTTTTCCTTGCTCAACTTCTCCATTCTGCCCCACTCTTCGCATTGTGGAATCTCAGGCTCCGGTATTTCTACTTCAGACTCTCCTCCAAACAAAGAAGCTTGTGCTGAATTTTCTTGTTCTTGAAAAGTTGCTCCATACTTAATGGCTTTTTCTAAAAATGCTGCTTCCCCATTTGGCTGATAAAAATATTGTGCACGATGAACGTCTCCAAAAGAATCAAAACCACCGGCTAAAGCCAAACTTTCAAAGGTCTTTTTATTTGCTGCACGCAAATCAATTCGCTTGGTTAAATCAAAAATTGAAAGATAACTTCCGCTCTCTTTTCGCTCCTTCACAATAGCATCTACTGCTCCTTCTCCCACTCCTTTAAGTGCTCCTAAACCAAATCTAATTTCTTTGTTCTTATTTACGGTAAACTTATATTCACTTTCATTTACATCAGGTCCTAATACTTTAATTCCCATTCTGCGACATTCTTCCATAAAGAAGGTTACTTTTTTAATGTCGTTCATATTATTGGTCATAACCGCCGCCATATACTCTTCCGGATAATTAGCTTTTAAGTAACCCGTTTGAAAGGCGACAACAGAGTAAGCTGCTGAATGTGATCGGTTAAACCCATATTCAGCAAACTTAATCATGATGTTAAAGACGTCTTCTGACTTCTTTTCTTCAACGCCATGTTTCTCTTTTGCACCGGCAACAAACTTGGCTTTTTGCTCCTGCATCACGTCCATTTTCTTTTTCCCCATGGCACGTCTGAGAATATCGGCTTCTCCTAAGGAGTAACCTGCCATGATTTGAGCTGCTTGCATAATTTGCTCTTGGTACACCATAATCCCATAGGTGTTCTTCAGAATTCCCTCCAAAAGTTCATGAGGATATTCTACCGGCTCATCTCCTCTTTTTCGAGCAATAAAGGTGTCGATAAATTGCATTGGTCCCGGACGAAAAAGGGCGTTCATGGCAATTAAGTCCTCAATATTTGTAGGTTTTAGGTTTTTCAAGTGCTTCTGCATTCCCGCCGACTCAAACTGAAAAGTACCGTTGGTTTCTCCCCTTTGGTAGAGTTCATAAGTAGTTACGTCATCGAGTGGAATTTCATCCGGATCGATTTCTACTCCGTGATTTTGCTTAATCAAAGCTATGGCATCTCTAATAATGGTTAAGGTTTTTAAACCCAAGAAATCCATTTTCAGCAAGCCGGCATTTTCTACTACTTTATTGTCGAACTGAGTCAACAATAAGTCAGAGTCTTTAGAAGTACAAACCGGAACGTAATTGGTGATATCATCGGGTGAAATAATAATTCCACAAGCATGGACTCCGGTGTTTCTAACAGAGCCTTCCAAGGTTTTTGCTTGATTAATGGTTTGTCCGACTAAATCATCGCGTTCACTTTGTTTTTTAAACTCTTGAACATTGGCGTAATCGTCCGTGTTTAATTTCTTTTTTAAATCTTTATCATCCCCATCCAACATCGCTTTTAATGAGACATTTGGAATTAGCTTTGCTACTTTATCTACTTCCGGCAAGGGTAAATCTAACACTCTACCTACATCTCTAATTGAAGATTTAGCAGCCATTGAACCATAAGTAATAATTTGAGCTACTTGATTCTTACCGTATTTTTCTACCACATAATCAATGATTTTTGCACGACCTTCATCGTCAAAATCAATATCAATATCCGGCATTGACACCCTTTCCGGATTTAAGAATCGCTCAAAAAGTAAGCTGTATTTAATTGGGTCAATATTGGTAATTCCAATACAATAAGCCACAGCAGAACCAGCAGCAGAACCACGTCCCGGACCTACAGCCACCCCAACCTGACGAGCAACTGTTGTAAAATCTTGTACAATTAAGAAGTAGCCTGGGAACCCCATTTCTTTAATTACTTTCAGCTCGTAATTTAAACGCTCCTCAATCTCTGCTGTAATTGTACCATAGCGTTTTTTAGCCCCTTCAAATGTCAAGTAGCGCAAATATTCATCCTGATCGGCAAAACCCTGGGGCAAGGTATAATTTGGAAGCAAAATATCGCGCTCTAACTTAGGCGGCGTAATCTTGTCAACGATTAAATTAGTATTATCAATGGCTTGAGGAATATCGCTAAAAAGCTGATTCATCTCAGCCTGTGTCTTAAAATAAAAATTGGAATTTGGAAAACCGAAACGAAAGCCCTTTCCATCACCTTTTGGCGTACTTATTTTATCACCGGTATTAATACACAACAAAATATCGTGAGCCGTCCAATCATCTTCATCTACATAATGAGAGTCATTGGTTGCAATCATAGGAACATCGTACTTTTTAGACCACTTAATCAACACTTGATTAACGTCTTCCTGTGTTTTTCCTGTACCGTCAATTTCTCCTAAACCATGTCGCTGGATTTCGATGTAGTAATCATCTCCAAATAACTCATGCCACTCTACAAAAGTTTTTTCGGCTTCCTCCTCGCTCTTAAATAGAATTGCTTGCTGAATTACAGAAGCAATGCAGCATGTAGTTGCAATTAAACCTTCTTTGTATTGTTTTAGTAACTCTAAGTCAATTCTAGGATACTTAGAATACAAGCCATCAATATACCCTAGAGAGCATAACTTAGATAAGTTTTCATAGCCTTTTTGATTTTTAGCCAATAAGAGCTGATGATATCTTTTATCCCTTTTGCCTCCTGTAAACTCCTTTTGAAAGCGATCCTCTACCAAGTAAAATTCACAACCTACTACGGGAGTAATTCCATGCTTATTCGCTTCTGCAACAAATTGAAAAGCCCCAAACATATTCCCATGATCGGTTAATGCAACTGCCTTCATATTGTCTTGTTTGGCTTTCTGCATTAAAGCTGCAACTGGTGCTGCACCATCGAGTAAGGAATACTGTGTGTGAACGTGTAAGTGCGAAAAATCAGGCATTTAATTTTATTTTTTTAGAGATTTAAATTTAGCGAAAAGAAGCCTGAATTAGTCAGCTTGTTGATAAGTTGACAGAAGAATTTAAATAGCTTGAAGCTAAAAGAAAAGCGTTGTTGAAAAGTCTTTTTTAATTAAAACTAGCCAATAAAAATCAATAAGGTTTTTGCCTTGAGCTTCTCATATTCAACAGATAAATTACTTTTTCTGTATGATTAATTTGATAAGTAATCATAGTTAAGCTATTAAGCGGACCTCTCCTTACATTTTTTTCAATTGGTTGTAATAAGTTTGGATTATGACTTAATAGTAAGAGAAAATCTTTCACTTCCTTTTCAAACTTTCGAACCTCTCTATCTGTCCAGTGCTTGTCAATATAATTTAAAATTGAAGAGTAGCCAACTAAAGCCCTTCTTGACCAAATAATCTGAAACACAATCTACAAAAGTTTTTGAAATCGATCTTGAATGTTTTCCATTACTTCTTCATGAGTAAATGACCGTCCCTCTTTGATGTCATTCTTACCTTCATTGATTTCATCGATCTCATCTTCACTAATTGTGTTTTCTCTTTGAAAACGCAAAGTTTTAATCTCGTCAATAATACTTTTATCATTAACGCTAATAAGCCAATTAATAAGAGCTAATTTCTCTGATTGAATATCCATACTTTCAAAGATAATTCTTTTTTCAATTATAGAGAAACTCTCTATCAATTCTTTCATTCCGAATTTATACATTTGACTAAAAGTTTAACTTATGGACAAAATCGATCTATACATTCAAAAGAAAAAACAGTGGACAGAAGAGCTAACGCTTTTAAGAAGCTGGTTAAATGAGTTTAGTGAATTAAAAGAAGAGCTGAAATGGGGTGCGCCCGTATACACTGTCGATGGAAAAAATGTAATTGGAATAGGTGCTTTTAAAAGCTATTTCGGCTTGTGGTTTTTTCAGGGTGTTTTTTTGAAAGACGAAAAGGAACTTCTTGTAAATGCACAAGAAGAAAAGACCAAAGCGCTTCGTCAAATGCGTTTTGAAACGATGAATGAAATGGATGAAAAAACGATAAAGGCTTACGTAAATGAAGCCATTGCCAACCAAAAAGCAGGAAAGGAGCTAAAACCGCAGAAGCAAAAGCTGGAAATACCTCAATTACTAGTGGAACAGTTATCAGCTAATAAGGAGCTTCATAAACACTTTAAGGCACTTAGCCCCGGAAAACAAAAAGAATATGCCAACTACATTTCAGAAGCTAAAAGAGAAGAGACAAAAATTAAACGATTAGAGAAAATAAAACCAATGATCTTAAAAGGGATTGGCTTGAACGACAAGTATCGGAATTGTTGATTAAAAAATAGAGGAGCAAATTGCCCCTCTATCTTCACTATCACTTTTCCTCTTGAATCCTAAATCGAAGTCCTCCATAAACCATTCTTCCAAAAATTGGTCCCCAAACCAATGAAGCATCAAAGTTATTCCCAAAAGGGTTTTCAGCATCAACAATCGGATGATCTTGGCGATAATCGAAAATATTTTCCATGCCTGCATACACCGCCCATCGTTTGTTAAAGTTCTTTGTTACTTGCATATTAAGCAACGCAAATGATGGAGCTTGTTCTGCCCTTTGAAACATCAAAGGTTTGTCGTCTGTTTTGGGGATTCGCTGCTGACCTAACCACTGAGCAGTTAAATCAAATGTCCAATTACCGCCTTTTAAACTTTTTCTTGTTTCGTATGCTAAGTTGGCAAAAAGTCGATGCTTGGGTGTTAGCGGTTTTTGACGTTCGCCACTTAAAAACTGAGTTCTTACTTCAATCCAGCGATATGCCAAACGCATATTCAAAAACTTAATCAGCTCGTAACTTAATTCAAACTGAGCACTATTGGAATATGATTTACCATCTAAATTGTAAATGAGTGCACTTTGAGAGCTCTCATCTAAGTCAACTACTACTTGATTTTGAAAATCGGTTCTATATAAATCTAAGCTTAAATAGCCATTTCTATAATCCAAGCGAAAGTCTTTGGTCACATTAAAACCAACGTTCCATGCCCTCTCTGCTTCTAAACCGTAAGGCAAGTTTTTAGTGCCTAGCAAATCAAGAGTTCTGGAACTTGCCAAAAGTGATTGTCTTTCTGCAAATATATTTGCCGATCGGAACCCACTACCTCCCAAGACTCTAAAAACAGTTTGCTCATCATAAGCCCATCTTAAATGTAATCGCGGTGTGAGGTAATTTCCATAAATATTATGAGCATCTCCGCGAAGACCTGCAACTAATGTAAAGTTTGGCGATGGTTCATAAGTGTATTCAAAAAAAGCTCCCGGTACTCTTTCTTGCCGATTAAAACTCATTGAATCTAAGTTCTCATCATAGGCATCGTACATAAAACTCAAGCCGGTTTTAAACTTATGCTGAGTATTCCACAAAATGGATTGATAAATATAATTCGCATACAAAGAGCGCTCAATTGCATCATATTTTCGATTACCATAAAATGAATTTTGCTCATGATACAATCCCGACATTTGCAAGCCCATGCTACGATACTTGTATTCCGGAAAAACATAACCAATTTTTCCAAATATCTCCGCTCGTTGTGTTTCAATACCAATTTCATAGGGCTTGAAATTAACATCTTCAGCTTTCTTTTCCGCAACAACTTGATCAGTTTGCCCACCTTCTTTATCATCTTTTAAATAATGAATACCAAATTGCGCCATCAAACCTTGGTCTCCTTGATATTTCCAGCGGTTCATGAAGTTCATTTGCTCTTGAAGTGGAAAGTCTCTAAAACCGTCATTATTAACGTCCTTTTCCCATGGTCTTACATTGCCATGAAGTAAAACAGTAGTTCCCCATTTTTCAGAAACTTGATGTGTATTCACAAAGTTTACTTCCATTCTTCCCGCTTGATTAGCAAAAAGATTAAAAAACAACTGCTCACCTACTTCAGGCTTTTGTAATTCAGTATTAATCTGTCCTGCAATACTTTCATATCCATTCACCACAGAACCTACTCCTTTTGTCACTTGAATAGAATTAATCCAAGTGCCGGGAATAAATGCTAATCCATAAGCATTTCCTAAACCTCTTACCCCCGGCATGTTCTCACGGCTAATTAAAGTATATGGTCCGTCCAGTCCCAGCATTCTAATCTGCTTAGCTCCGGTAACTGCATCAGTAAAGTTCACATCTACCGATGGATTGGTTTCAAAGCTTTCTGACAAATTACAGCAAGCAGCTTTAAACAGTTCTCTTTCAGAAATATTTTCCATTTTCATGGGATTGATGAAAGAAATCTCAGTAGATTTTCGACGATATTCAACTTCAACAGTTTCTAAATCAACAGATTTTTTCAACTCAAATGAAATTGGCTTGTCATAATCACTGACCGATTGAGTATCTGAAACAAATCCCACAAAACTGGCAATAATCTTTGTTGGATTTTCAGGAATCGCCAATTGAAAAGTTCCATTTGAATCTGTGCTGGTTCCGTAATTTGAGTTCATCCAATACACATTGGCAAATGGAATAGGCTCCAACTTTCCTTTTTTACTTTGAGTAACCACTACTCCTTTAACACTTTGCTGAGCACTTACCCAAAAAGCACTAAAAAGCAGGAGTAGCAATACTCCTATTAACTTTTTCATTTACTTATACTTTTTAGTTCGTACTAATGAGTATCTACTCCATCTTTGTATTTACAGCAGTTGGGAAGCTGTTTGTAGGCAGAAGTATCTGCTTCATGCTTCTCAGTAGAATGACCGCGGTTTGAAACTGCTTTTTGAATTTCTTCTTCGGTAGTTTTAGTGTTTTTATAAATCACACGAAGCTCTTTAGTAGATTTATTCCACTCAGCAAGCTTAACACCTGAAATTCTTAATGCAGCATCTTCAATGCGTTTTTTACACATTTTACAAACTCCATCAACATGAAAGGTACTTTCTGAGATTTTTTTATCACTTTTTTCTTGTGCTTGTGCAAGGCTGAAAGTGAAAACAGCTAATAATGTTATTAATATCGATTTCATCACGAATAATTTAAATTAAAAAATAGAGTAAAAACTTGCCGGTTTATTGGCAAATAAAGAGAAGTGATGAAACTATCCGTAATAGGTTAAGCGCATTAGTCGCTTGTAAATTGGCACTTTATGTTGCTCGGGCGGTGGCTCATAATTAAAAACGACACACTCATCGCTTGATAATTCAAGCTTAAATAGATGATAAACCAAAACAGCATTCAGAAATTGTTTTTCTTGGCTTAGATTTTGGGTAGATTGATTCGCAATATCAGTGTCGACCTGAAAGAATTGAAATTCGTCTTCACAACAGTTCTTTTCAGACTGCATTTTACAACTCTCTTCCTCTTCTTGGTCACCACAACTACTTTCGTGAAACAAGCTTATTGCTGCTAAATAATCGCCACAGTAATGTTTATATACTTGTATACCAATCGTGCTGCTTAAGAAAGCAAGTAAGATTACAAGAGCAAATATTTTGCGTAAAATTATCACCAATGCAAACTTAAGTAAATTTCTTAGAGCAAATTAATTGTTCACAAAGCTTAAGAATTTAAGCATAAAAGAGGTTGTCCTTGCTCGCCTCTTTCATTACCGACTCCAAATAAATGTCTGCCAGTTCTAATCGGTTGCGTAGTTCCTGTGCTAATTTTGATTGAAGATTCAGATCTTCATAAAGACTATTCAACTTCAGTAGCTCAGTTGAAACAGTTTGAAGAAAACCAAAGTCGTCTTTGTGATGAAACATTTTGGTCATCAGCGACTGCAGACTCGCCATCAGTACCATGGCTTTTCCATTGTCTGAATATCTAGTAGTTTCTAATTTCAATTCTCTTAAGTTCGCAGCATTTATAATTGAGCTATTTAAAATAGTATTCGCTGCATAATAGGCATAGGCAACCGCTTCTAGCAAAGAATTAGATGCCAAGCGATTATTTCCGTGCATACCAGTATATGCACATTCTCCAAGAGCAAATAAATTCTCAATTGATGTTCTCCCTTCGGCATTCACTTCAATTCCTCCACACTGATAATGTGCAACAGGTACGATTGGAATTAAATCCCTCGTCGGATTAAAATCATTACTCAACAAAGTACGATGAATAAAAGGAAAGTGAGTTTTTAATTCTTCTTGATCTAAATGTTGCAGACTTAAATATTGGTGATCTACATTTTCACTTTCCATTTCCTGAAAAATAGCAGCAGCTAATACATCTCTTGCAGCAAGTTCACCACGGCTATCGTACTTAAAAGCAAATCGCTCACCTTTGTGATTCAACAAATGCGCTCCAAATCCTCGAACAGCTTCAGATATCAAGGGTAATTTGTTCTGATTTTTTAAAGATAAAGCTGTCGGATGAAATTGCGTTTTGTGAAAGTCTCTAATGTTTAAACCAATCCTATTCGCCATAGCAACGCAATCTGCTGTTGAGTAAGCTGAATTAGTCGTCTGCTCAAAAAGCGCTCCGCTACCTCCGCCACATAAAACAAAAGTATTTGCTTTAAACTGTAGCCAATTTTCTTTTTCATCTAAGGTCAAGAGTCCTGCACACTGATTTTTTGATCTGATTAAATCCACAGCAGTATGATTCTCAAAAAAGTCAATTTTGTTATGTTGCTGTAGCCGATTTAACAAGCTTTCGTGAATAGCTTTTCCACTCTGATCTAAATAATGAACAATCCGGTGCTTGGAGTGCCCGCCCTCACGATGAAGCCGAAATACACCCTGCTGACGGTTAAAAGGTACACCCCAACGCACCAAATCGTTCAATCTTGCCGGAGCATCGCAAACCACACGACGTATAACATCTATTTTACCTACTCTTCCTCCGGCTTGAAAAGTGTCTTCTATGTGTTCTTCAAATGAATCTTCTTCAAAATTGGTCACCGCTGCAATTCCACCCTGCGCTATGGCTGTATTACAATTTGGCAACTCTCCTTTGGACAATATCGCTATGCGAAAAGAGGACTTTGCTTCCAAGATATAATTTGCAAAAGCAAGAGCCGCCACTCCCGAACCAACAATAACTATGTCGTATTCTTTCTGCATAATCATGCAAAGGATAACATTCGCTCAATGGGTTTTAAAGCCGACTGACGTAAATCTTCTTCAATTTTAATTTCAGGACTTTCCATCAGTAAGCAATTATATAGCTTCTCTAAACTATTCATTTTCATATACGCACACTCACTGCAGGCGCAACTATTGTCTTCCTCAATGGGTACCGGAATCAAGCTTTTTGTAGGCATTTCTTTTTGCATCTGATGCAAAATACCTGCTTCAGTAGCCACTAAAAACGCTTCGGCAGCTGACTCAGAAACGTATTTAATCATCTTAGAAGTGGAACCAACAAAGTCAGCAAACTTTAGTAACTCTTCTTTGCATTCAGGATGCGCAATTATTTCTGCTTTAGGATGCTTTTTCTTTAAATTAAAAAGCTTCTCTACATTAAAGGCCTCATGAACAATGCAGCTTCCATCCCACAGCACCATCTCTCGCCCGCTGTTTTTAATCAAATACCTACCCAGATTTTTGTCAGGGGCAAAGATGATGGGCTGCTTTTTTGGAATGGATTGGATTATTGACAAAGCATTGGAGGAAGTACAGACGTAATCACTCATGCTTTTTATTTCTGCACTGCAATTAATGTAAGTTACCACTAAATGGTCTGGATACTTAGCTTTAAAGGCTTTGAAAGCTTCCGGCGGACAACCATCAGCCAAAGAGCAGCCGGCGTTCATATCAGGCAGTAATACTTTTCTAATGGGATTTAAAATTTTAGCGGTTTCTGCCATAAAATGAACCCCGGCAAACACTATAATGTCTGCATCTGTTTCGCTTGCTCTTCGTGATAAGTCTAAACTGTCGCCCACAAAATCAGCAACTTCTTGTATTGCCTCTTCTTGATAATAATGCGCCAAAACCACCGCATTCTTAGCTATTTTAAGTTTAGTTATTTCTTTGATTAATTCGGCTTTATTCATTTCAAAAAAGTTTTAATTGTTTCTTTCTCTTAACTAATTATCAATGCTTCTTTCTTCAATTCTTTCTCTGCATCAAACAACTGACTTAAAAGTAGATTCAACTCTTGACTCTCATTGTTTAAAACTTCATTAAAGAGATTTTTATAGTAAGATATTCCTTCTAGTAAATTGTTTTTAAATTGATATAAGCTACTCAAAGACGGGCTTTTTTCGCTTCTCTTTAACTCATTTAATTTATTCTTAAAATAATCGACATAGAGCGACAACTCTTTGATAAATACATGAGGTCGTTCCTCTTGTGAGAGTACATTCTCCCTCCCGTAAATATGCGCAATCATCTGTTTTAATGTCAACTGACGATCAAAGTAAGCCATGTTCGGACCCGGGCAAAGAGAAACTCCATCGCCCACCTTGTATGTACTGATTCCTTCGTTAAGCAAGAAAGAAGTTCCCAAACCTGTGCAAATACAAGCCTTTTCCGTTACTTTATCAATCGCCTCTTGTTTTTTACTTTCAGAGAGTTCAGTTGAATTGATTTCCTTTATTTTTTTACTTTGATACTTTCTTGAAGCAGTACAAATGGCTTTCTCACCAAACTCTGTATTAAAACTCAAGTACTTTTTTACACAAGGGCTGCCGGCTTTTCCCTTTTGAATTGCCAACTCTTTTTCAAGATCTTTGGTGTTGTTTTTTATATTATTAAAAGGAACTCCCAAAGGAGAAATTTCACTCAAGTACAAATCTTCTTTTCGGGCGTTTTTTAACAGCTCACGGCTATCTTCATCCAAACAGCTTACCTCCGGAACTAATAAGAATGGAGAACCCCAACCAATTGCATCTAATTGATAACGATTCAGTAAAAAATCGTGCTCTTCAGCAGTCCCCACTCCGCCTTGGGCAGTAATTTTAATGGGTGGATTTACTTCCGGGAAAATTCGACCAGCTTCTTTTAAGGCATCGGAGTACAATGGAAGAACTGATTGAATTAATTCATTTTTATTGCTTTTAAACTCTTCTAAAATGGGCCCCATTAGGAAACCTTCAGTAGCAAATGCATGTCCACCGCAGTTTAAGCCTGACTCCACTCTAAACTCTGAAACCCACAAGCCTTTTTTGGCTAGAAATTTACTTTGAATTAAAGCTGAACGATAATCGCTAACCTTTAAGACAATTCTCTTTTTAAAATGTCCCAAAGAATTGGGATAAAAATCACTAAAAGTAGCCATGTAGGTATACAAAGCCGGATTAAAGCCTGCCGACAAAATTAAAGACGATCTCAACTTGCTCTTTGCAAACCCTCTCAGTGAGGCATGAGCGTCATTGTATATTCGATCTAGTTTTTGACCGTTTTTATAATTGACCTTATCTACTTTCGTCATTATGTTAACGTCCACACTACCCAACTCAGCTCTTTCACGAATCAAGCGGATAGCTATAACCTCTCCACCTTCCTGTGCCAGCAATTGATAAAAAGTAGTTTTCAACTCCGACTTTTCCGGCAATAAATCAACGTAATCTTTCGCTTCAGCTAAAGTGCAAGAGGATTTAAAGGCAGCAAATTTTTGCTGAACTAAATCGTCCATTTGATTTAAAAAAGCAGTAACTCTTTTTGCTTTAAAATCGTCTTCTTTCTTAGAAATAGGGTAAAAGGGCAATGCATTTTTTTCTGCATAAACCCTTCTTACGTCCTCTAATAACTCATCTTCCATTATAGAAACTGCGGAATCAATTCCAAGATGCGCCACTTTTAGCGGAGTATCAATGGTAAATGCAATTCCCATAACCGGAATGTGAAAAGTGTGCATCATAAAACTACTGTTCAGCTACGGTTTGGTTTTGTTCAAAAACCTCTTTTGCTCTCGGGAACAAAATGTTGTTTTCTAAATGAATGTGCTTGTGCAAGTCTTTCTCAAATTCATCCAAAACCGCATAAGCTACGCGATAAGTCTGGCAGCCGTCGGGAGGACAAGTATAGCCATCAGTAATTGAAGCAATCTTTCTCAAGCGCTCTCCTTCTTCGGTATGCTCATCTTCCATCATGCTAATTGGATTATCGATATGACCGAAGTTTGGCATAGGAAATTCTTCACCTGCCGCTAAAGCCTTCTCCATTTTTACAATGTATGGAAAAAGCACTAATTCTTCTTTTTTCATGTGCATGGTTAGTGCTCCTGCTGTTTGTCCAAACAATTCTTTTACCTCAAATAACTCCGGATGGCGCTCACCGTGAACTTGACATAACTTATTCAAATAAGCTTGTAAGATTGGAATCGTTTCCTCAACATAATTGTGGTGTTTATTTACAATTAAATCGACCAATTCACTTTGCTTCATTTTTCGGTAGTCTACCTCAGCATCTTTTGCTAACTCCTCTTTTACTTCCTCCACCACTTGATTAACATCTACCGAATTTTGCTCACATGCTTCACTCAGCGGAATTCCACCATTACAACAAAAATCAATACCGTATTTACTAAATACTTTGGCTGTTTTATAGTTTTGAGCAACGATTTTGCTCACTTTCGTTTCACTTAAATTTTCCATAATGCTTTATTTATTTTATTCAATATGACGCATTTTTTTCGGATGCAAATATCCGAATAATATTTTTATTTCGGATAAAAATATCTTTTTTAATTTTGTGAAATATTCTTAGCTTAGTAGTATAAATTTAAAAATCAACAATAATGAGCACTCCCAAAAGTTATAACACCGTAAGCGAAGCCATGAATGACCTCAGCAAAAGAGGTTATACCAATGACATCAAGCTATTGGTAGAAAGAGATTGTTTGTATTGTCATACAACAGAACAATCTTTAGATCCATCGGAATTTAAAATTGATGAAAAGTATCGTTTTGAAGGAGATACAGACCCTGGAGATGAAATGATTGTATATGCCATTTCCTCCGACAAATACAAAATAAAAGGTCAAATAGTGAACGCCTTTGGGGTTTACTCAAACCCCGAAACGGCAAAAATTGTAGAGAAGTTAAAATGATTTGGTTAATCACACTACACCTCATTGGTGCTTGTATCTGGATTGGTGGACATTTGGTATTAACAATTAGGATATTGCCCGAAGTTTTAAAAAGTAGAGATTTTGCCCCCTTACTCTATTTTGAAAAGAAATATGAAAAAGTTGGGATGCCTGCTTTGTTGATCCAAGTAGTTACCGGCGTAATGCTTGCGCTCAAATACAGTCCAACTCTTATAGCATTTGAAACCCCACAGCAAACTGCCATTTCAATAAAACTATTCTTGCTTTTTGCCACCATTGCCTTAGCTATAAATGCACGGCTATTTATTTTTCCAAAACTCAATGACAAAAACCTCAACTTTTTAGCGGTTCATATTATATTGGTTACGCTTTTTGCTGTAGGTTTCTTAATTTGTGGAGTGGCTGTTCGGTTTGGGGGGTTGGGGTAAATTAGAAGTGCTACTAAATTTATTATTTCCCTTTAAAGTTGGGCTTTCTCTTTTCAACAAAAGCACTAACTCCCTCATGATAATCATCTGTTGAACTGGCTTCAATTTGCAGCTTGGACTCTAGGGCTAATTGTGCATCTAAATCATTTGTCATCGACTGGTTAAAAGCTGCTTTAGTTAAAGCCAGACCTTTTGTAGGCATCTTAGCTAGTTTGGTAGCCAAAGTGTTTAGTTGCTCTTCAAATTCCTCTGCTGAAAAAGCTTTGTAAATCATTCCCATTTGCTCAGCTTCTTTGGCAGAAACTTTATCACCCAACATTGCTAAAGCGGAAGCCTTTTGAAAACCGATTAAACGGGGTAAGAAAAAAGTTCCACCACTGTCGGGGATTAAACCTATGGCGCTAAAAGCTTGAATAAAAGACGCATTTTCAACGGCAACTACTACATCGCAAGCCAAAGCAATATTAGCTCCGGCACCGGCAGCTACTCCGTTAACTGCTGCAATAATTGGCTTTGCTGTTGTTCTTATTTTTTTAACAATTGGACCATAGTGCTCATCCAATATCTTTTTAAAGCCGGGGTTTAACTCAGGAGAAGTTACCTCCTTTAAATCTTGGCCTGCACAAAAAGCTTTCCCTTCCCCACGAATAACAATCGCACGAACTAACTTATCATGATTTGCCGCATCCAAGGCTTCTTGAAAAGCCAGTGCCATTTCTCGGTTAAAACTATTGAATGCTTGAGGGCGATTTAAGGTTATTACACATACCTCACCCTTTACTTCCTTCTTAATAGAATCCATAATAAACTGTATAAAAAAAGAGGTTACAAAATTGCAACCTCTAAATTAAAGTATTTATTGAGTTAAACTACTCTCCTGTAACAATTGTTCTATAGGTTGTTTTCAAGAAACCAGATTCAATTTCAGAATCAACTGTTGCTATCTTGGTAATTTTACCATTTTTAGCAGCTTTTGTAATACTCAAATCTGTATTACCAATCCAGATTCCCAACCATATAGTTCTTTCAGCTACTCCTTCTTTAGTACCAACATCATTTTTTGTTACTAAAGCAGCAGGGACAGTCTGAGGTCCCGACACAGCACAGGAGGACAAGAATACAATTACTCCAAATAATGTTATATTTCTAATAAATTTCATAATAGTCTTTTTTAATTTTCAGCTTCTGTTACAATCAACTCTTTAGTTGAAAACAAAATATAATTTGATATCTTCAGGTCTACAGTTGAAACCGGCCCTGTGATTTTACCATTTTTAGCAGCATCAGCTATACCGTAATCTTTGTTCAATTGAATTGTGCCCAAGATTACAGTAGTTTTTGATACTCCTTTATTTTTACCTATTGGGTGTTCGGTTACAGCGTATGGTGCTGTAACTGTGCAGGAAAATAAGCCCATTGCTATAATAGCTCCTGCAATTATTCCGTTTATCTTTTTCATAATACTATTATTCTCCTGTTACAACTGTTTTATAAAATGGAATAATGAATACGGTAACCCTTGTATCCACACTTCCAATCTTACTTATCTTTCCTTTTTTAGCTGCGGTTCGCATTGTATAGTCGGCATTTGGTTTAAATGCATTTGCTTTCGCAACTCCTTTTTTGGTTCCAATTGGGTTACCTGTTACTGTATGTGTTTCGTACACCACGCAAGAGGACAATCCAACTGTAATCACCAAAGCAGCAATTAAGCTTTGAATTTTTTTCATAAAGTTATTTTTTACGATTAATAAATGTTAAACTTTGGCAAGTATAAGTATAATACCGTATAAAATAAAAGATAAGTGGTTTTAATTACCTCAAACACTTAAAGTAATCAAAAGGCTCATGGCAATCGTTGCATTGAAAAAGGGCTTTGCAAGCGGTAGAGCCAAAACGACTGACCATTTTTGTGTTTTTTGATCCGCAATGTGTACACTGCACTTGATTTTTCTCACCACTTAGTGCAGCTTTATCTGCAGAAGCGCTTAAGGGAGCTGCAATACCGTATTTTTCCAATGCCTGACGCCCTTCTTCAGTAATCATGTCAGTCGTCCAAGCAGGGCTCAGCACCTGCTTCACTTCTGCTTTAATATTATTTTTTTCTAACTCAGCTTTGATATCATCTGCAATGGTATCCATTGCCGGACAACCGGAATAAGTTGGTATTATTTCAATCAAATAGCTGCCGTCCTCATTCAATTTAACACTCTGAACAACTCCCATATCCATCACCGATAAAACGGGAATTTCAGGGTCGTGTACCTTTTTAAGAATTGATTTTATTTCAGCAACATTAGACATTTTACCATTTCATATTTGGATATGCTCTTTGCATATATTGAAAGTCAGTCAAAATATAGCCAAGGTACTCTGAATGTCTGCCTTCTTTACCGCCGTATTGAAAAACTTCTTCTTGTGGTAGTTCTATTGTTGCTTCGTCACAAATTTCTTTTACTACTTTCAAATATTCTGACTTCAATTCATTTAAATCGGGACCTAACCCCATTTCAGCAGCCCACTTTTCCGTTTCAGTTTCCTTGAATAAGTCCATGGCAAAACGCCAAAGCTCATTTACCGCATGTTGTACTCTTTCGTGGCTTTCACCGGTGCCATCCCCTAGTCTTTTCATCCATGTGGAGGAAAAGTCAAAATGATATTCTACCTCTTTAATTGACTTTTTAGCAATAGCAGCTAGTTGGTCGTTTTTACTGTTTATTAAGGACTTCATCAATAATCGTTGAAAAACATCATAAAAGAATTGACGAACAATTACAAAAGCAAAGTCGGTGTTTGGCTGTTCAACTAATAGGGAGTTTTTGTACTCATGCTCTAATCGAAGCATTGCAAAATCATCTTCCGTTCTGCCTTTGCCTTCTACTTCTGCGGCATATTGAAAATAGTTACGAACTTGACCAAACAAATCTAGAGAAATGTTGGTAAGTGCAATGTCGGTTTCCAATTCAGGTCCATGTCCGCAAAGTTCCCCCAAACGCTGACCTAGAATCATGGAGTTATCTCCAAGTATTGTTATGTAGTTGACTAATTTCTCTTGCTCCATGCCTTACATGTGTTTAACTTCATCAGGTAAATTATAAAAAGTAGGATGACGGTATACTTTATCCTTTGCCGGTTCAAAAAGTTCACCGCTCTTTTCCGGATTAGAAGCCGTAATGTGCTTAGATTCTACCACCCAAACGCTTACTCCTTCTTGTCTTCTGGTGTAAACATCCCTTGCATTTTGAATTGCCATTTCGGCATCCGCAGCATGTAAACTTCCAACGTGTCTGTGTTCCAAACCGTTTTTACTTCTTATAAAGATTTCCCAAATGGGCCATTCCTTTTTCATTCTATTATGATTTGATTGTCAATACTATTTTATCCGGCTTTGCTTACCTTTCGCTCTGCTTGTTTTTCGGCATAAGCTACGGCTGCATCACGAACCCACTTACCATTATCCCAGGCCTCATTTCTTGCTTTTAAGCGTTTGCGGTTACAAAGTCCATTGCCTTTTACCACATTCCAAAACTCTTCCCAATCAATTGGACCAAAATCGTAGCTTCCTCGTTCATCATTCCACTTTAAGTCTTTATCCGGAATGGTTAAACCTAATAAATCTGCCTGTGGAACTGTTTGATCAATAAACTGCTGACGCAATTCATCATTGGTTTTCCTCTTAATCTTCCACTTCATAGATTGCTCAGTATGTGGAGACTCTTCATCTCTCGGACCAAACATCATAAGCGATGGCCACCACCAACGGTTTAATGCATCTTGTGCCATGGCTTTCTGAGCTTCAGTGCCATTACAAAGCGTGAGCATAATTTCATAACCTTGGCGTTGGTGAAAACTCTCTTCTTTACATATACGCACCATTGCACGCGCATAAGGTCCGTAAGAGGTTTTTGTCAACATTACTTGATTGATAATGGCTGCACCATCAACTAACCAACCGATGGCTCCCATATCTGCCCAAGTTAAACTCGGATAATTAAATATAGAAGAATACTTGGCTTTACCAGAGTTTAGTTGCTCCATTAATTCATCTCGACTAATGCCCAAAGTTTCTGCAGCACTGTAGAGGTATAATCCATGTCCAGCTTCATCTTGCACTTTAGCCAAAAGCGCTACTTTTCTTCTTAATGAAGGAGCTCTAGTGATCCAATTGCCTTCCGGCAGCATTCCTACCACTTCAGAATGGGCGTGTTGCGATATTTGGCGAATATGTGTTTTACGATACTTTTCGGGCATCCAATCCTTTGCCTCAATATTCTCTCCGGCATCAATTCTAGCCTGAAATTCTTCTTCTAAGTTTCTGCTTTTATTATCCATAATTTCTTGGTGTTTAGCTATCGAAATCTACTAAAATTTTTTGAGACTTTGGTATAGATTGGCAAGTTAAAATATAACCGGCTTCAACCTCATCTTTTTCCAAAGCGTAATTCACTTCCATTTCCACATCGCCTTCCATTAGTTTAGCTCTACATGTGCAGCAAACTCCTCCTTTACAGGCAAAAGGCAAGTCGGCATTGTTGCGAAGTGCGGCATCTAAAATATTCTCGCCATTTTGTGGCATTTTAAAGGATATTTTTGTGCCATTATTAATGATTGAAACATCACTCAAGTCTTTATTGTTCGATGTTGTAGCTTTTTTCTTCTTCTTTGTTGGCGTATTAAACAGCTCAAAGTGAATCTTCTTTTCATCAATACCTTGGTCGATAATATAATCTCTAATCATAAAAATTAAATCCGTTGGACCGCAAATAAAAAAGTCGTCAACAGTCTTAAAGTCTAAAATTTTATCGTTGATCTCGTCTAACTTTTCTTTGTCAATTCTGCCATTAAACAATGGAGCATCTCTTTCTTCCTGAGTTAAGAAATGGTAGAGCTCAAATCGACCAAGAAATTGATTTTTCAAACCCTCTATTTCCTCTCTCAGCATAATACTTTGCACACTCCTATTCTGAAAGAAAAGAGAAAAACTGGCATTCTCTTCTTGATTCAGATGAGTTTTAATGATGGAGTTAATCGGTGTAATTCCACTTCCGGCTGCAAAAGCAACATAAGACTTCTGCTTTTGAGGTTCAATGTCACAGTAAAAACGTCCGTTGGGAGGCATTACTTCTAATTGGTCCCCCGCTTTCAGCTCATCATTAGCAAAAGTTGAAAACCGACCTTCTTCAATTTTCTTAACTGCCACCTTCCACTCATCATCTAAAGGACTTGAACATAAGGAATATGAACGACGAACTTCCTCGCCTTTAATGTTGGTTTTCAAGGTCAAGTATTGTCCTTCTCGATACTTAAAGGCTTCTTTTAATTCATCGGGAACTTCAAAGCTCAAAACAGTAGCATCTTCAGTTGTTTTTTGAACTTCTTTAAGTTTTATGGGATAAAATTTCTGAGACATTATTTTTATTTAAGGATGACAAATTTACCAAAATGCCCTTTGGAGCGAAAACTTTATTTTTGACAAGCTAAACCTATACAAAAATCTATTTTTTTAACTTAAAATGGACAATCTAAAACTTCCACTTGAAAAATTTGAAGACACCAAGCTCTGGTCGTACTTTATTAGAATCCCGGATGAAGTAGCGCAAAAATATATTGAAGGTAAAGATCGAAGAATAGTTTGTACTTTAAATGACAAAGAAAAAATTCACTGTGCATTAATGCCTTCGCCAAAAGGCTATTTTATTTTGCTTAAACAAGCACTTAAAAAGAAATTGGGGATTCAATTAAACGAAATTGTTGAGCTAACAATTGAGAAAGATCGCTCAAAGTATGGCATGCCGATGGCTGAAGAATTTAAAGTTTGTTTAGAAGAAGAACCTCTTGCACTTAAGTATTTTGAGAAATTAACTCCCGGCAAACAGCGTAACTTAATTCATCTAGTTAACCAAATAAAAAGTTCTGAGATAAAAATAAGACGCTCCTTAGCAATTGTAGAGCATTTGATTACTGAAGAAGGGAAGATTGAGTATAAGCGTTTAAATGAACTAATTAAGAAATACAATCAAAATTCTCGAATATAAATTGAACAAAATAGAAAGTAAATAGTTGTACCTACATCTAAATAAAATTTTTATACATTTGTTAAACTTAAACCATTTAAAAACTAGAAAAATGAAAAATGTAAGCCGATTAGTATTAGGAGTATCATTAAGCGTTGCGTTAGCAGCTTGTGGTGGTGCTGAAAAGAAAACTGAAGAAACAAGCGATAAAAAAGAAGCTGCCAAAACGGAAGAAAAAGCAGTTGTTCAAGAATTTACTGTAACTCCTCACGATAGTAAAGTAATGTGGTCGGGAGAGGTTTTAGGTGTTTATGAGCACACCGGAACAGTTGATGTAGTTGAAGGCATGTTCACCACTAAAGGTGAGCAAATTACTGAAGGAAATTTTACAATTGACTTAACTACAATGACAGCTACAGATGATAATTATAATCCTGAAGAAGGTAAATCTAAAGAAAAATTGATTGAGCATTTATCATCCCCTGACTTTTTCGATGTTGCCAATCATCCAACATCAACCTTTGAAATTATTTCACACGACACAGAAAACAACACAATAACAGGTAATTTAACCGTTCGTGGAAACACCAACGAAGAAACAATTACAGATGTTGAAATTGACTTTAATGAAAATGCAGCTAGTGGTAAACTAACAATCGATCGTAAAAAATACGATGTTGCTTTTTCTCACCCTGCTGAAGACATTGTTATTTCTGACGATGTTCACCTTAAGGTTAAGTTGATGTTTTAAATAAAAATCAATGAGTCGTCCTAAAATAGGTTGACAGTTTTTAATAGATTAATTATAGCCGAAGGGAATATTCTCTTCGGCTTTTTCG
>DIAJ01000041.1:14495-28157 GCA_002415785.1 Flavobacteriales bacterium UBA5081 | reverse complement strand
TTCTAGACAAAATTCAAATAATAGATAACTAATTTAGGTATCGTTCCGGAAATTAAAATCTTCTAATGTATTCGGTATATTCATTAACGAAAAAAGGGCGCTCGTTGAGCGCCCTTTTTTTCTTCTATCGTTTTTAGGAATACCTATCTACTAATAAAACTTATTTCTGTTATCGGTTATTTCTGCTTTTTCTTTCAATGCAGAGAATACAGCTCCATTTTCTACTCTGCTTTCAATAGAACGAGCATTGCTATTTCTTGTAGAAGCCAAGTTAGGCTCTCCAACTTCAGACTTGCTGTCAATAGCTACAACAAATACCCCACTATTTCCTTGAATAGGCACACTCATTTGTCCTTGCTCTAAACTGAAAGCTTTCCCTACTACTTTTGGCTCCATTCCCACTCCATTTATATTCGGATTAGCAAAAGTGATGCCTGCGGCCGTTTCAATAGTTAAATTTTGCTCAGCAGCTAATTCATTAATGTTCGGAAATCCTTTCATTTCTTCAATAAACTGCTCTGCTTTTTTATCTTGTTTCGCTAAATATTCAACTCTATTTCTCACTTTGTCCAATGGCGCGACACCTTCTTTATCAACACGCTCAACAATAGCTACAACAAATGCATCATCAACATCAAAAGCTTCAGAAACAGCACCTTCTTCAGCATCAACAGCCCAACGTACTACATCTCTTGAATTAGGTAGTCCACGAACGGCTATCGCATTTTCAGCGATTTCTGCAGATCTTCTTTGAATGTTTTTCTCGCTTACTAAGTTGTTAAAAGACTCCAAATCGTTTGCCTCAATAGAAAAACTGTTGGCTTTATTGAATACCTCAGCATAAGTATCATTTCCGGCTAGCACTTCTCTTTGAATTGTTGCCAATTGGATTTTTTTCTTCGGTGAGGTTTGTTCAGTTACTTCAATCAGATGAATTCCGAATTGGCTTTCCACCTTTTTAAACTCTCCAATTTCTGCTGAAAAAGCTGCATCATTAAATGGCTTCACCATCATCCCTTCAGTAAACCAACCAAGATCACCACCATTTTGTGCTGAACCAACATCATCTGAATTGTCTAAAGCTAAATCAACCATTGGAGTACCGCCATTTAAAAGTGATAGTAAACTATCTGCAATTTCATTGGCTCTTTCCGGGCTACGGTCTTGAGTATTGATTAAAATATGACTTGCTTTTACAGAGTCAGGAGCCATTTTAATGGCTTTCACCTTCTGAATGTAGTACATTCCGTCTAAGTTATACGGCCCTTTCATAAAACCTACTTCTTTCGACCAAAGTGAAGTATCAGCTCCTAATGGCATATTTTCAATAGAATAAAAAGTAGGATCAAAAGGTTGATCAGAATTGGCATTTACAAAAATGGAATCGTTTTCTGTTTTAGAAAAACGCTCATAAGTTTCATCCATGTATTTTTGAGTAGCAGCAACATCTGCCTCCGACGGTCTTACCGGAAAATAAGCATACATGATTTTTCTACTTGCCGCTTGCTTATAGTCATTCTTATGTTCATCGTAATAAGCTTGAATATCTGATTCAGTAACAGTAATTGAAGTATCACTGATTGAATTAAATGGCTTATAAACGTATTTAAACGACACCGTTTGATTGCTGTTTGCATATTGCATTTTAGCTAAATCAGAAGGTAAATAAATTCCTTTCTTAATCAAGTTTTGAAACTTATCATTTAATTGTTCTTTCTTTAAAGCTTTCTCAAAAGTTACCCAACGATTTTTCATCTCCGGGTCATTATTAAGGTTTTGTAAGAACTGAACTACTGCATTCGGATCGAATTGATTCGTTTCAGGATTTCTAAACGCCTGTAAAACTTGTGGATGCGGATCGTTTCCTTGAACCATATCGAACAGCTCTTTTGCTGTAACGGTTACACCCAACTGCTCCATTTGCTCACCTAAAATCAGCTCAGACAACATATCATTCCATACCTGCTCTCTGATTTGGTTTTTGGTTTGCTCATCTAAAGGTTCTTCAGATTGAGTATTTAATTGATAGTTTTCATACGCCTGTTGTAAACGCATATCAAACTCTGTTGGCGAAATATTTGTACCGTTAACTTCTGCCAAGTTAATTGGACCTTGTTGCCCTCCGGTAGCTCCTGCACTAAACAAATCTGTTAATACAAATGCCATGATGGCTCCTCCAATAATAATCAACACTAAGGTTGATTGCTGTCTAATTTTTCCAATAATTGCCATTGAAATCTGTTAAAAATTTAGGCTTGCGAATATACGATTGTAAACTGAAATATAAAATATCTAAAAAAAGAAGTAGCCGTCCGTGAGTCAAGGACTGAGAAGCACATTTTTCTTTCAAAGAAATCAGTCGTCATCAGCCGAAATACGCAAGTGAACTAAGTCAATTTTGTTGTCAAATACTTTTTTTACGGTAAACTCAAATTGATCAAAATCAATCTTTTCATCCATTTTAGGAATACTCTCGAACTTATCGATAATCAAGCCTGCAATGGTTTCGTAATTATCTGACTCCGGTAAGTTGAGATTGTACTCATCGTTTAAATAATCGACTTCTAAACGGGCTGAAAACAAATATTCATTTGCATTTATTTTTGTTTCAATCAGCTCTTCTTTGTCGTGTTCGTCTTCAATCTCACCAAAAATCTCTTCAATTACGTCTTCTATTGTCAAAATTCCCGAGGTGCCGCCAAACTCATCTACCACCACAGCTATGCTTTTCTTTTGCTCATTTAAAATCTTTAAAATTTCATTAGCGGGCGTAGAAATTGCTAAAATGGGAATGGGCAGTAAAATAGATTTAATGCTTTCCGGCTTTTTAAAGAGTTCAAATGAATGTGTATAACCAATAATGTTATCAATATTATCTCTGTAAATAACAATTTTCGACAAACCTGTTTCCACAAATTTATTTCTCAAATTTTCAATACTATCTTCCACATCCATTGCCACAACCTCAGTTCGTGGAACCAAGCATTCTCTGGCTTTAATTTTTGAAAAGTCTAGAGCATTCTGAAAAATTTGTATTTCATGATCTACCTCTTCCTGATCTTCGTTATTCTCCGTACCCTCTTTAATATAGTGTTCTAAATCAAGTCGGCCAAAATTGAGTTCATCAGCTTTGGTTACTTCCTTTGAAAACAATCGAATTAGCATTTCAGAAATACTAATGACCAAAAGCATAGGAAGAAGAAGAATCCAATAGATAATTAATAAAGGAAAGGCAAAGAATCGCAGCACCAAATTGGGGTTAATTCTAAAAAGTGTTTTAGGTAAAAATTCTGCCGTAATTAAAATAAGTATGGTTGAAAGTATTGTTTGTACGATTAATATAATTGCCTCACTATGGGTATAAAGTGCGATTTTTGGCTCTAAAATTTTGGCCATATAAATACCGTAAATCACCAATGCTATGTTGTTACCAACAAGCATAGTTCCAATGAACCGAGAAGGCTTTTTTAAAAATCCGGCGAGTATTTTAGCCAAAAAACTTCCTTGTTTTCCGTCGAGTTCTATTTTTAATTTGTTAGCGGAGACAAAAGCGATTTCCATGCCCGAGAAAAAGGCAGAACAAATTAGCATCGCTATTACAACGCTCCATTGAAAACTTTCCATATAAAATAATCTAATCCAAAGGTATTATTTATTTCTTGGAATTGCTTTTTTCATGGAAACGCCTTTGTTTTCTACGCATTAAAAACAACAAAATAGCAACTACAGAAAAGACAAAAAAGTAGAGTGCATCGTAAACTGTTTCTTTAACGCTATAGTAAACACCCAAAACAAATGTGACAATGGACAACATTAGCCACATTTTTTCCATGAACTTTATTACTTTAATCATTCGTCTAAATTAATAATTCCACGGGGTTTTAAAATTCGGTATTCCGTAAAATCCTGATTTGAAATTAAGCCTTCGCCCATTAAAACTTCGCTGTCGGTGGTAATTTTTACAAAAACATCAGAGGTAATCTTTTCCGTTTTTTTATCCCATACCAAATGCTCAGTATTCAACTTCTCCCCTTTTTCATTAATCACGACCACATCGTCTTTCGCTTCCATTTTGTCTTCGTATTTAAGGTCGATGGCATAATTTGCAGTTAACTCTGAGCTCACGTTCATTAAAGAATCAAAGGTTTGAATGTGCACTCCAGCAGGCATTTCAGTATAAGGTTTTTCTCCATGGTATTGTTCCATTACGGGAGCATTTAACTGAAAACTCACTCTGCCGTTGGTGCTGTATAAAATCTCAACATCTTTCCCAATTTGATCCGGCTGATTTTCTTCTGTTTCTTGAGAAATAATTTCTTGAGTACTTTCTTCGCACGAAAAAAACACTCCCAAAAGCAGCAGTAAAAGACTACTTCTGAAAGTGTTTTTTAGTTTGATATAAATATTTCTCTTCTTCAATTAAAATCGAGCTTTGGTAGACTCATTTATCCAACATCCAATTTGTACGCTATCACCTTCTTTAATGCTTTTGAAAAAACAGTCGTTCTTTTCGGGAAAATAAGCACTGTATGTTCCAATTCTGCTATTTGCAGTCTCTGCCACTGAAGGGTCAACTGATTTTGCTTTGCTAAAATAATCTACCGCTAACCAATAAACTGCTTTAGAAACACAAGGATCATCTGTTTTACATTGCCCGGCAGAAGCGGCAATCATATCACCTATTTTAATGTAAGGCATGCCTTCTTTAGGTCTTGCATCTGCAGCTTTATTAGCAAAAGTTCTAGCTTGACTATAAGAACCCATACCTATATATGCTTCCACTAACTCCATATAGTAATTATATAAGTCAGCACCTTCTTCAGCTAAATCCAAGGCTTGCTTAAAGTAATTTGCTGCATTACTATATTCTTTGCTTTTTAAAGATAGTATCCCCATTTTCTCAGCCGAAACCGCTGAAGGTTCATCATCGTGCATTTTTTTAGCTATCTTAAAAAAGATAGGAGCATCAGTACATTTTTTGTCGTCTAACAAATTAACAGTTCGCTCCATCCAAGAACGGTCATCTTTATTCTCTTCGTAGTTGTCTTTTGCCATTTTTACTAATACTTCACAACTCAAATAAGGACCGGCTAATTTTTCAACAGACTCTTGAGCTCTTTGGTAATAAGTTGCAGATTTAGTTCCGGCACTTGCCTTTAAATTATAGCCCATAATCTCGCTGATTTTTGTAAAGTTGGCTACCACTTCAGCCTCTTCTAACAAACCTCTTTTTTCCATAATTACTGTAGCATTCATATATGCTACTGAAGCTCCGGCCTCAAAATCATTGCCTTGCAACTCAATTGATTTTTTTAAGGTATTGTAAACCGGCTCAATATCATCATTTGCATAACGCAACATATCTGTACCTTTTCGGCCAAGTACGTAACCTTCATTTCCGAAATTTTCAATTCTCTTGTCGTATACTTTCAATAAAGAATCTGTCCAAGCAGCTTTTTCCTCATCGGTCTCAGCCTTTTTTAACTTCATCTCTACTAAGTTAGCTCCATCTACATACATTCTTTCAGAAGAAGCCGGACAAATATTGTATGCTATACTCCAAAATTTGTAAGCCTCATCATACATTTTTTGTTTGTAGTAATCGCGGTATAGCGAAAGATTTTGAACACACTTTACGCTATCTGTACCATATTTGCTTTGAGCCATTGCCGGAATTGTAAGCAATGCAATTAAAGACATTAAGACAAACTTTTTCATTGTTTATTATTTAAGTTAATTGTGTTTATGTTGAATGTTAATCGTATTTGCGTTTTATAAACCATCGGTCGTTTATAGTTACTCCAAATTGAAAGCCGATGTAGTTCTCTTGCGTCAAATTATTTTTATTTTCACCTCGCTGCCCTACTTCAATGGCGGCATTAAGAGTAGAAAAGGTCTTTCTCAGTGGAAGTGATATACCAAAGCTTATGCCAAACTCAGAAACATCTTCTCCATTCACTTGAACTAAAGAAGAATTATAGTGCGCACCGGCTCTGATTCCCATTTGCTTAAAGTATGAACCAAAAGCTGATAAATTGTTAAACTTCTCATAGCCCAAGGTAAATTTCTGACTATTTACCAAACGAATATTTTGTGCCACTTGTAAATCATTCCAATTGTAATTGGTATAATCTACTCCGATTAACCACTTTCCTTTTTTCTCAATGGCAAATCCACCTCCCAATGTTGGTGCCAATTGCACTGACTGATTATTGCCTTGAATATTTGTAATGGTATCTTTTATACTTTCATTTCCTTCCGAGCCCTCGTATGTTCTTACCAAACGATCTTGCTCGGCAGAAAGTTCACCAATGGGAGAACTGACCAAACCAATTACCAAATGATAATCTTCGCCTAAAGCTCGGGTATACTGAAACCCAAGATCAAAAGTAATATCGCTCACTTTATTTCGAGCTTGATCTACAGTGTTAAAAAAGTGGTCAGTTGTTAAGTCATTATATATCACCCTTCGCTCGTCTATAACAGTTCCAAACAAGTAGCTTGCGGTTAAACCTAGTGAATAGTGTTTTGAAAATTCAAAAGCAGTTGAAGCATAAATTTGATTCAAGCCTCCACTTCCGTTAAAGTTAAAATCAAACTCTTCTCCATTAATTCTTCCGGGTATACTATACTCATAGCCTCTTTTAGAAAAAGGGCGAATTCCGAAACCGGCACCCCATTTTGAGCCAATAGGAAAAGCAATTGCCATGTGAGCCAATTGTGCGTTGGTGTAAGCCTGTGTTTGATCTCCACTTTGAGCCTGCACACTTTGCCCGTATAAGCCGGCTTCAAAAACAGTTAAGCTAAGATTGGAGTAAGAAGCCGGGTTTTTAGGATTAATGTAATTGGTTCTTCTATCGTTGAATTGTGCATTGCTTCTCGCCAAAGAATCGTAGACTCCAGGCTTATAATTGGTTGGTCGCCATGCATAACCTAAGCCTGACATTCCCACATTACCATTAAAGGTTTTTGGGTTGAGTAAACCTATTCCAAATTGAGAATATGGAGAATCAGTAGATGTTTGTGCTGCTGTTTGTTGCACAAAAACTAGCACAAGCATACAGCATATTGCGAAGAATCTAATCGCGGTTGTAAATAAGTATTTCATTCAAGCCTTTTAGCACCAAATTTGGGTCTGCAAAGATGCCATTTTTTAACTCTATTTCAAAGAGATTTGCATCGCCTCCCGTTAATACGATTTTCAATTCATTATATTGCCTTTGATAAGTAGTTATAAAGGACTTAATTTCACCTACTGCTCCATTAATTGCACCACTCAACATAGAGCTAATCGTTGACTTGCCGATCAATTGTGGCAGTTCACTACCTTCCCATTGGATTAAGGGTAAAGCATCAGTAAGCTGATGCATGGCCTTTAGGCGCATTTGCAAACCCGGAGAAATTGCTCCACCCAAATAGCAATGATCGGCTGTTAAAAAATCATAAGTAATACAGCTACCTGCGTCAATTACCAAAAGGTTACTTTTTGGAAACGCTTTCATGGCTCCTGCAACTGCAGCAATTCTATCTTTGCCAAGAGTTTCGGGAGTTTCATACTCCATTTTAAAAGGCAAAGGCAATTGATCACTTAAACGAATTTGAGTGCACTTTAATTCTAACAAGTTCAACTTCTTTTCAGCCTCTCGATTTACCGATGAAATGATTAACGCATCTATTCCTGCAAAAGGGACAAAGGATGAAAATTGATATAAATCATCATTATTAACCACTTTTTGGTCGACTAGATTTCTAAATTTAAACACTCCCAACTTAGTGCGACTGTTGCCTATATCTATTGCTAATTGCAATGCCATGCATCAAAACTAAGCAAAGGAATTAAAAAACTTTATTTTTTTACGTGCAAGTAGAAATATTATTTCTAAATTTGCCGACCAATTGAAAAAAAGGCGGTGCCATAGCTCAGTTGGTAGAGCAAAGGACTGAAAATCCTTGTGTCGCTGGTTCGATTCCAGCTGGCACCACTTCTTTAAAGCCCTAATTGCAACAAGCAGTTAGGGCTTTTTTATGAAGCTGATGAAAGTACTCAGCCAGAAGTCTTTAATAAAAAAGGGCTTACAGAATATGGTCCTTTAATTATGAATGCAAATTTTTAGTTTTCAAACTTTTTCTACTTTTGAACCATAAAAATTTCATAAGTTGATATGAAACTGTACACTTCTATACCGGACAAGCTAAAACCCTATTTTGACAAAGAGCTGAGAGAATACAAAAGTGAATACACCAAAGGCGACTTGCAATCCGCTTGGAGACATCTAGAACGTGCACACATTATCGGACAACGCTATCCATTCTCTCATAGCCTTGCCCACTGGGAAATGCTCCAATTTGGATTCAAAATTAAAAGTACTAAAGAAGTAATTGGTCAAATTCCACGTCTTGTTTTTGGAGGTGTAAAATCTTTCGTAGGAAAAATTCCAGTTGGAAATCCCGGCGGAGCAAACGTACCTCCTTTAAAACCATTCCCTATAGAACAAGATATTCAAGCTATTTTTAAAAAGGTCGGCTTAAACTCAAAGGCGAGCTAAGCAAGTATCTTAATAAGCTTAATTTATCTATATTTGGCATTTTCTACCTAAATATGAGCCAAATAAAAAAAGTAAACGAACGAGACTACTCCATTGACTTTGCAAAAGGAGTAACTGTAATCAGTATAATATTTATACATACAGTGTGGTGGAGTGGAACAAGTTACGCCCCTGATATATTGAGGCAATTAAGCTTATTAATAGATGTACCCCTTTTCTTTTTCTTAAGCGGCTGTAGTGCAACCTTTGCATTTAAAAAAGAAAAGCCATTTAGCGGGATTGTTCGACTCATTAGTTTATTTACTCTCGCTTATTTTATTTACGCATTAATTTATAAGCAAGAACAGTTGTTTGAATTCACCTTTTCTGCATTATTCATCAACTACTTAAACACATACGAAATTGCAGTTTTTAGCAATTCTACATGGTTTATTCTACCATTTGTTATTGTGTATATAACCGGCTTTATCATCATTAAGCAAATTGGAAGCAAAAATATTCTTCTTTTAATCTGTTTAATTCTGTTTTATTTTATTTTAAAATATGATCAAATTCATGCACTTTCTAAATACAAGTTGTTATCACTTTCAGCTGATTACTTGTTCTCCTATCTACTCTTCTTTCTTCTTGGATATTATTTTAAATCAACACTCACACCCAAATTGTATAAAACAATAGGAGCAATTCTACTTTTATGCTCACTATCAGCTACCTTATGGATCTATTGGGACATTCCATTTAATTTACAGAATTATAAGTTTCCACCTAAAATTGAATACGTAGTTGCTTCAATAATTTCAATATCATTATTTTTAATCACAGCTAGATTGATTAAAAAGGAATACAAAATAAACTACATTGGGAAAAATGCGCTTTCCTTCTATTTAGCTCAAGGCATAGGCTCTAGCCTCCTTTTTCAACTATCCCCCTTATTACAAATAGAATGGTATTATAAATTACCAATAATGTTTTTGTTTAACTTAGTTTCTTCAACTATAATTGCTATTGCAGTAATTTACATTTTTAACAATTACACAAAAATTGGCAACACAATTATTAAACGAATTGATGACCTATGACCAAAAAAACAAAATTCCTTCTTTTAATGATTCCCGCAATATTAATTATATGGGCTATTCATTCATTTTCGGAATTTATAGAAGATCGAGAAGGTTTGACATTCACAGCCTCTCTCCTTTCTTTTCATAAAGAAAAATTAATCGACTTCTTCATTTCACTTATTCCAGTATACATTATGGTTCCCTACGCTTTAGTGAAAACGAAAAAGGAGACTAATTAAAACTTTTCAGTAACACCTCAGCCACCTTTAAATCCTCCGGTGAGGTAATTTTAATGTTAGAAGTATTTCCTTCAAAAATTGCTACAGCATTTCCTGCTGCTTCAAAAACTGAGGCATCATCAGTGAAGGAGTCAGAAAATTCTTGATTGTATGCTTCTTTTAACAAAGAAAATTTAAAACACTGTGGTGTTTGCACCAAAACATATTCTGAGCGGTTAAGCGACTTTGAATTTTCACCTTCCACTTTGCGAATGGAATCTTTTAAGGGAGAAACAGGGATTGCAGAATCTTTTTCAGCAGCAGTTTTGAAAGCATTTTGAATGGTCTTTTTACTCACCAATGGTCTTACCGCATCATGAACAGCCACTAAACCTTCATCGATTAACTCAAGTCCTGCTTTAACTGAGTCAAAGCGACTCTTTCCCCCAATTGCAATTTCAATTTCAGCATAAGGCGATTCTTTAGTTAAATTATTCCACCGCTGAACTTCATCTTTGGGCAAAACCAAAACAAGCCTTGCCTGAGGCAAAGCTTGTTTAAACTTATCAATCGTATGTAAAATAATCGCTTTGCCATTGAGTAGAAGAAATTGCTTGGGAATTTCACTCCCCATTCGCAAACCCTTACCTCCGGCTACTATGATTACCGATTTTTTCAATTTACAAAATCAGCATAGCGTCTCCATAGCTATAGAAACGATATTTTTCTTTAATGGCTTCTTTGTATGCTTTCATAATTAAATCATAACCTCCAAAAGCAGCCGTCATCATCAATAAAGTTGACTCAGGTGTATGGAAGTTTGTAATCATCATATCAGCAATACTGAATTCGTAAGGAGGGAAAATAAACTTATTCGTCCACCCTTTATATGGCTTCAATAAACCTTCAGTAGAAACCGATGTTTCAATAGAACGCATACTGGTTGTACCAACTGCACATACCTTTTTGTTTGCCAACTTAGCTTTGTTAACCATTTCAGCAGTTGACTCCGGAATTTCAATTTCCTCAGAATCCATTTTGTGCTTGGTCAAATCTTCCACTTCAACAGGACGGAAAGTTCCTAAACCTACATGAAGTGTTAAAGGTGCAAAGTCTACTCCTTTTATTTCTAATCTTTTTAAAAGGTTTTTGCTAAAGTGCAGTCCGGCAGTTGGTGCAGCTACAGCTCCTTCTTTTGTAGCATAAACCGTTTGGTAGCGTTCTTCGTCTTCGGGCTCAACCGGTCTCTTAATGTATTTAGGTATAGGAGTTTCTCCCAATCGAGTAATGGTTTCCTTAAACTCCTCATGTGTTCCATCAAACAAAAAGCGAAGTGTTCTTCCTCTAGAAGTAGTATTATCAATTACCTCAGCGACTAAATCATCATCCCCAAAGTAAAGCTTATTTCCAATTCTAATTTTTCTCGCAGGGTCAACTAAAACGTCCCAAAGTAAGTTTTCACGATTTAACTCACGAAGCAAGAAAACCTCAATTTTTGCTCCTGTTTTTTCTTTATTTCCATATAAACGAGCAGGAAAAACCTTAGTGTCGTTCATAATCAATACATCACCCTCGTCAAAATAATCAATGATGTCTTTAAACATCTTATGCTCGATTGTTCCCTCTTTACGGTTTACAACCATCAATCGGGATTCATCTCTATTTTGAGCCGGATGCTCAGCCAATAATTCAGGGGGTAAATCGAATTTGAATTGAGATAATTTCATAGGTCAATGCGATTAAAAAACAGTTCAAAAAAATGAGCGGCAAAGTTACTAATTTTTGGCTAAAGCTGCTTTATTGAATTTGAGCAGCTTTTTCAATTTCAGTTTGAAAGTCTTGAATAGAAATTGCCTCATCAACAGAATAGTTGCCAATTTGCGTTCTTCTCAACTCTTTTAAATAGCCTCCAACTCCTAAAATCTCTCCAAAGTCATGTGCCATAGAACGAATATAAGTGCCTTTTGTGCAATGTATTTTAAAATGTACCTCAGGCAACTCTATTTTGGTCAATTCAAATGCTAATATATTTACTTCTTTTGGATTCATTTGAGGCTTTTCGCCTTTGCGAGCAAGATCGTAAGCTCTTTTTCCATCAATTTTTTTGGCAGAAAAAATGGGAGGTAATTGTTCAATTTTACCACTCAGCTTTTGTGCTGCTTCTTGCAATTCCTCATTCCTCAAATGCATGGGGTCAGCTTTTGGCTCAACTTCGCTTTCTAAATCATAAGAAGCAGTGACTGCACCCAATTCAATAATCCCTGTATAAACCTTACTTTGGTCTTGTATTTGAGGAATTTGTTTAGTTAGCTTTCCGGTGCAAACAATTAACAATCCACTTGCTAGTGGATCTAGCGTCCCGGCATGACCAACTTTGATTTTTTTGATTCCCAACTTACTTTTCAGTAAGTATTTAATCTTTTTGATTACATCAAAAGATGTCCAATGTAAGTCTTTGTCGATCAACAAAAGCTTACCATCGAGAAAATCTTGCATTGACTAGTCCTTTGGCTTTCTTAAAATTGCGTAAAACCCTACGCCTAAACCGGTTAAAATAACTAGAGGAGCAAGTGTAATTCTTCTAAAAGAAAACAATTCATCGTAGTTAAAAACATTAGGATCATCAGAACCTCCGCCGGACAATAACAAATACCCAATCACTACAATTATAGCAGCCAAGCCAAAAAGTTTATAATTCTCTTTGCCAAATGCCATTTCATTTTTAGAATTGTCGCTCATAATCTTTTACTTTTAGTATAAATCTCCACTTTGCATGCGTAAGAATTTGCGAACAGCTAGTGAAGTAGATATCCACGAAATTAAAACTCCCAGTACAATTACAGATGCAAAAAGGATTAAATATAAGTTAACGTTCTTTAATTCTACTAAAGTAGGAAAGTTTTGCTCAGCAGAATACATTACTCCCATTAATAAAAGAGTTGCAATAAATCCACTAATTATTCCATTTAAAATACCTCTGGCAACAAACGGTCGGCGAATAAAGCCTCCGGTTGCTCCTACTAGTTGCATGGTTTTAATCAAAAAGCGCTTGGAGTAAATCGCCAAGCGAATTGTATTGTTAATTAAAGCAATTACAACTATCAGCAACAAAATACTAAACCCCAACAGCACAATACTGATTCTTCGAATATTATTATTCACCTCAGCAATTAAGTCCTTTTGATAAACCACTTCTTTAACTGCCGGATAGCGCTTTAAAGCTTTTTCAATTTCCACCGTTTTTTCTTCTACAGCATAATCGGCTTTTAAGTAAACATCAATACTTCCACTTAGCGGATTGTAGCCCAAAAAATCGACAAAATCCTCGCCCAAATCTTTCTTAAGCATCTCGGCTGCCGTTTTTTGGTCAATGTACTCAATTCGATTGGTAAAAGGCTTCTCTTTTAAATCCTCTTGTAGTGTTTTTAATTCCTCAGCCGAAAGGTTCTCTTGTAAATATAGTGAAAAGCCAATATTTTCGCGAACGTGCTCTGATATTTTTTGAGCATTGAGAACAATCATTCCCAACAAGCCCAACATAAAAAGCACAAGTGTGATACTAATTATGGTACTCAAGTAGTTAGACTTAACTTTGATTGCACTTCTTTGTTTTTCTTCTGCGGCCATTGGCGTTTATTTCAGTCTGCGCTAAATTAGAGGAATTGATTAGTTTAAGCAAATGATTTTTTTATTTGAATATCTGTTTATTAATGTATATTGATTTATGAACTGCTATTATAATTTGTTTTTTTGCACTCTGTCTTTACTTTTTTCCATTGATGAAAAAAGTAAACAAAAAAATCTAGGCCTGTTTCCTAATTTAAGTCTTCCGCTCCT
>DIAJ01000041.1:0-14416 GCA_002415785.1 Flavobacteriales bacterium UBA5081 | reverse complement strand
TAGCCCCATTTAGTTCGTTCCATTCTTAAATTATGAAAATGGCCATCCTTCTAATTAAATGTTTCAATATTATTCAAAGTAGCTTAAAATATCATTCAGTTTTTTATTTTAAAACTCCCAACTTCACGGCTATGTCTTTCCCAAAATCTCGCATCTGCTCTGCAATAGCTTTCTCGCCGGTGGCTCTTTCAAAGGCATCTGCCATGGTAATTATATTCTGACAAGTAAATTTTTTCATCTCATCCACCATCATATCTTTTGTCCACAAGTCGATTCGCAAAGTGTTGTTTTCATCCTGATCCCACAATGCAAGCATAATGGCTTTACTCATATTAGCATCGGCTTTATCCGAACCTTCTGCTTTCCAGCTGATTTTTTCAGGAACGTTATTTTCATCCATTTCTATGGTAAAATTGATGTCAGACTTTTTGCTCATAACTATCTTTGAGGTTTATATTTAGATTGTTGTAAAATTAAATCAGCGTTTTGCGTTTTCATTAGTTGCGCTAAGCTTACATTTTTGTTTTTCTCCATGTATGCATCCACAATTTGCCAGCCAATCCACTGTCCTACTCTCCCCGGAGAACCTTCAGGAAAGCCGGCAACAAAAGGAGCGTCGCCTAAATACTTTTTTATTTTGTTGTTATCGGAGGTATGTAATAACTCCATCTCAATAAAGTGAAACCAAATTTCTGCTTCGTTGGACTCGCACCACTCCAACTCCTCTTTTGAGTAATTCATAAAAATATGATCTTCTGTATCACTCATAAATGCATTTAACAAATAGAGTATTTTCCCCTGCTCCACCATCTGTTCCAACAAATTTTTAGCTCCGGCAGTCTCAAACTCCGTCATCAACCAAGCTTTCAGTGCATCGCTGTGCATATACTCTTTACTAAAATGCTTGAATTTATATTGTGGAATGCCAATTTTAGGATAAAGTTCAAAATCGCCGCCCAAGTACATATCTAGTCCGATTCCCAACAGACTGTCTGCTGCAACAGTAGAAAAAGTAAAAGCCGAAATAAATGTTCGCAGTTCAGGAATTGTTCGATTAGGGAAATGGTACTTATACAATTTAAATGCCTGGGTCAACCTGTTTTCAATATCATTTAAACTTCCTTGAGGATATCGTTTTTTCACCTCATCGAGCAACTCATTAATGTCCTTATCATTCAAAAACCGATTAAAAGTGTAAATACTCTCTGCATCACCGCTTCTGCCAAACTGCATAATCCCTTCAACATACAGTCGAGAAAAAACGGGGTATTCCTTTTGCAATTCACTCCAACCTTCTTCATTAAAGGGCTTTGAGGAAAGTTCGCTTAGTTTTAAATCGAAGCGTTTAAGATTCAAATCTGCTTCAATATTAGAAACATCTGCCTCCCAACGATTGCTTTCGCAGGAAGAAAGTAGTATTATTGTACTAAAGAAAATAAAGTAGAAATTTTTCAGCTTCATTTTAATAAAAACAACTTAGCTTTGTGGCTGTTAAAAAAGAATCCCAAAATTATGAAAAAGATACTATCCTTTGCCCTTGCTTTAAGCCTTAGCATGGCGGCATTTGCTCAAAAAAGTTTTCAATTAGGTCTACAACTTTCACCAAACATTAGTTGGATCAATCCCGATTCCGATGGATTAGAAAGCGAAGGTTCTAAAATTGGATTTAGCTACGGTTTAATTGGCGATTTTAATATTTCTGATAACTACGCATTTTCTACCGGAATTACACTGCTAAGTGCCGGCGGAAAAATCAGCTACCCCGACCGACAAGAAATTAGTGGCATTGGCAACCAAGCAGGAAGAACAACTGCAGATGTTCGTTTAAAATACATTCAAATTCCGCTTACTTTAAAACTTAAAACCAACGAAATTGGCTATATGAAGTATTACGGTCAGTTTGGATTTGGTGCTGCATTTAACTACGATGCTACGGCTGACAAAGAATTCAAATACCTTTCAACCACTACTTCTGAAGATGAAGCAGACTATGGTAGTGAAATCAATTTGTTTCGCGCGAGCTTAATTGTTGGCTTAGGTGCAGAGTACAATTTATCGGGAAATACTTCTTTGATTTTTGGTTTGAGCTTCGACAATGGTTTCTTGAACATTTTAAACAAAGATATTTACCAAGCAGATGACAATGGAAATGCTAACAATAATGAAAGAAGCGAAAAGTTCATTGCCATTAACAACTCACTAATTTTCAACTTTGGCGTACTTTTTTAATCGCTAAGTTGTTTTGAAAATTTCATGAAAGAAACATGAAAATTGCTATTGCTCAGCTAAATTACCACATTGGGAACTTTGAATCCAATGAAGAAAAAATAATACAAGCAATCAAAAAAGCTAAGTCGGCGCAAGCCGACTTAGTTGTTTTTTCAGAGCTATCTGTTTGCGGTTACCCACCGAGAGATTTCTTAGAGTTTGACGATTTTATTGATCTTTGTGAACAAAGCGTAAAAAGAATTGCTTCTCACTGTAAAGGGATTGCAGCAATTGTAGGAGCTCCTGCCAAAAGCAAATTAGAAAGAGGGAAAAAATTGCATAATGCCGCCTTCTTTTTAAATGAAGGCGAAATAAAAAGCGTTCACCACAAAAGCCTCTTACCCACTTACGATATTTTTGACGAAAACCGCTATTTTGAAGCGGCAGAAAAAGTGGAATGCATTCACTACAAAGGCGAAACCATTGCACTAACCATTTGCGAAGACCTTTGGAACATTAACGGCAGTTATTTATACAAAAACTCTCCCATGGAGACTTTGGCAAATGAAAAGCCCCACTTTATCATCAACATTGCCGCCTCGCCTTTTTCTAAAAATCAAGCAAAAAACAGACATAAAATTTTTGAGTGGAATGCTAAAAAATACGCACTACCTATATTTTATGTAAATCATGTTGGCGCACAAACGGAGTTGATTTTCGACGGAAGCTCTTCAGTTTACAACAAAAATGGCGAAGAATGTTGTCGTTTAAACTCATTTGAGGAAGATATTCGTTTTTTCGACACTCAGGAATTAGATGATGTAAAAAATCACTCTGAACTTGAAGAAGAGAAGTACTCTTTAATTGAAAATGCTCTGGTTTTAGGCGTTCGCGATTATTTCAAGAAGCTCAACTTCAAAACCGCTACGCTTGGCTTGAGCGGAGGCATTGACTCAGCATTAACGTTGGCTATAGCAGTTAAAGCACTAGGATCGGAAAGTGTGATTCCCATTTTAATGCCTTCTCAGTTTTCCTCAGACCATTCCATCGACGACTCCATAGAGCTTTGTGAAAACTTAAAATGCAAAGCGCACACTATTGAAATTGAACCAATTTATAATTCTTTTGGTCAACAGTTAGCACCCTTATTTAAAGGCTTGGACTTTGATGTTACCGAAGAAAATATTCAGTCAAGAATTCGCGGGACTTTATTGATGGCACACACCAATAAGTTCGGCAGCATTTTACTTAACACTTCCAACAAAAGCGAATTGGCAGTTGGCTATGGCACTTTGTATGGTGACATGGCAGGTGGCCTTTCCGTTATTGGAGACTTATACAAAACGGAGGTCTACGGACTTTCTAAGTTTATCAATAGAAATGACGAAGTAATTCCTGATAATATTATTACCAAAGAGCCTTCAGCAGAGCTTCGTCCGGATCAAAAAGATTCAGACTCATTACCGGATTACGATATTTTAGATGAGATTCTATTTCAATACATTGAAGAACATCAAAGTCCTCAGCAAATTATTAAGTCGGGTCAAGACGAACAATTGGTTCACCGAGTTCTTCGAATGGTAAACATCAATGAATATAAACGACACCAGGCACCACCAATTCTAAGAATTTCTCAAAAAGCATTTGGCATGGGCAGAAGAATGCCAATTGTTGGAAAATATTTGATTTAGAAAAGCAATAGACAGTTAAAATGGTTTGACTTTGAAATAGCTTTCATTCACCACGGCTGAAGTTGTGGGTTACCCCCAAACCTTCGTCCCTTCCGAGCAATTCTTGCAAATTTCGATTTGATCGCGGCCATTGAGTAATTGCCGGCGAAAGTTTTGGTAAGCTTCGCCTTGCCATATTTCACGAAATGAAGAATCTTTTAAATCGCCTTGTTTGTATTCGGCATCTTTGTCGAAACAACAGGGAATTACGCCACCGTCCCAAGTGATCACACAAGAGTGCCACAGCTTCCAGCAGTGGTTGTCTAAGCTGTTTTTAATGCGGTAAGTGCCATCCGCATTTTTGCGGTAGCGGGAGTATTTGTCGATGGTTGGAATCAGCGGATTGCCATTTTCGTAATCGTAAACCTGTGCAGTTTTTAGTTTCACTTCGTTAACGCCGAGTTCTTTCGCCAATTGGTGAACATCATCAATTTGATGTTCGTTGGGTTTAACCACCAAAAACTGAAAAATGATGTGCGGCGTTTTAGAGTTTAATTGCTTTTTCCACTTTACAATGTTTTTCGTGCCTTCGATCACTTTTTCCAATGAACCCTTTCGTCGATAGTTTTCATAGGTTTCTTGAGTAGTTCCATCAATGGAAATAATCAAGCGATCCAAGCCGGATTCAACAGTTTTTCGGGCATTCTCATCGTTTAAAAAGTGAGCATTGGTGGAAGTTGCCGTGTAAACTTTTTTTTGAGAAGCGTAATTCACCATTTCCAAAAAGTCTTTGTTGATGTAGGGCTCTCCTTGAAAGTAAAAAGTCAAGTAAAAAGTATCTTTAGCCAATTGATCAATGACCGTTTGATAAAATTCTTTTTTGAGGTTTCCGGTAGCTCGACTAAAAGAGCGCAAACCGCTCGGACATTCGGGGCAACCTAAATTGCAAGCGGTGGTGGGCTCAATGGCAACGGCCAAAGGCAAACCCCACTGAATCGGTTTGGCAAGAATTTTGGAAAGATAAAAACTGCTGATTACTTTAAAGGAGTTTAAAGCTCGCCGAGGAGTCGCTTTTTTAAGCAGTTGTATTTTATCATTTAGCGTATTGAACACACTTCAAAAGTAATCATCAAAGCAATTGTTTTTAATTTCAGCACTATTTTTAACCAATGAAACACAAACTATTCTTTCTTCTCTTTTTATTTTCTACTAAGCTTTTTGCTCAAGACTGGATTCAAGGAAAGATAATTGACGCCGAAAGTAAGCAGCCCTTGGCTTTTGTCAACATTATTTTTCAAAACGGCGGTGGAGTAAATTCCGACATCGATGGCAATTTTCGCTTTCGCTCTTCCTCAAAACATCAAAAGGTTGTTTTTAGTTATATAGGTTATAAAAGAGATACGCTAACTGTTTCAGAGATTAAGGCTCAACCGAGTATTCGCTTACAAAGCAATGCCTATAAAATTTCGGAAGTAACTATTTTGCCAGGAGTCAATCCTGCTCATCGAATAATTAAAGCCGCCATTGCCAACAAAGACAAAAACAATCCGGAGAAAGCAACGGATTTCTCCTATGACTCCTACAACAAACTTATTTTTTCAGCTCGACCCGACAGTGCTTATTTGAGTCTACCGGATTCCATTCAACGTAACGATAGCGATAGCTACGAAGGGTTGCAGTTTACTAAGAAGTCACATTTGTTTATGATGGAGTCCGTAACAGAGCGAAATCATATTCCACCTAACCACACTAAAGAGGTGGTTAAAGCTTCGCGCATTTCAGGAATGAAAACTCCTTTTTTCACCTTAATTGGCACACAACTACAGTCATTTTCGCTTTACAATGATTACCTCAGCCTGCTAGGCGTAAATTACCTTAGTCCGATTAGTAAAGGAAGCACTTCTAAATATCTTTTTATTTTAGAAGATACGCTTTATCAAGGGAAAGATAGCATTTTCACCATTTCCTTTCGTCCGCGCAAGGGTAAATTTTTCGATGGCTTAGAAGGAATTTTACGTATTCACACCAATGGTTTTGCCGTGCAAAACTTTGTAGCCTCTGCAAATGACCAAGAGACGGTGGATATTAAAATTCAGCAACAATATGAATTTGTAGATGAGCAGCAGTGGTTTCCGACCCAATTAAACACCTTTTTAATCTTTAAAAATGCTGATATTGATAATTTCAGCATGTATGCAGAAGGTCGTTCTTATTTAAAAAATATTCAGCTAGAATCACAATTAGAAAAAAATGAACTGGGCAATGTTGTGCTTAAAATGGAAGATGATGCCGGAGAAAAAGACAGTACCTTTTGGGAAGATTATCGAACAAAACCATTGGACAATCGAGAACTAGAGACGTATCGACTGATGGACAGCATTGGAAACGAAATTAATCTGGACAAAAAAATGAAAGGCATTACAGCGCTTTTTCGCGGAGTAATACCTATTCGCTCTTTTGATTTGCTGCTAAATCGTTTGATGGATTATAACGGTTATGAAGGTTTTCGCTTAGGCTTAGGAGCAGAAACCAACGATAAAATTTCTAAGCATTTTCGCCTTGGAGGCTACGGAGCTTATGGCTTTAGAGATAAAGCTTGGAAATACGGCGGTCATTTTAAATGGAACAGCTTGTGGGACAATCACCTTTCAGCTAAGGCTTCCTACTCCAATGATGTTTTTGAAAGTGGTGGAACATTCTTTTACAACGATTGGGTGAATCCCTTTTCCAGCGAGACTTTGCATAAATTATTCATACAGCGAATGGATGCCGTTGAGAAATACGAAGTGGAGATTGAAACACACCCCTTGCGCGATTTTCAATTTATTTTTTTTGGAAATGTTCAAAATCGGCAAATTTTAAATGAATACAATTTTGTTTCTCCGGCTAATGAATTAAGTACCGATAACCGCTTTCGCTTAGCTGAAGCAGGAGTGAATGTTCGCTATGCTTTTCGAGAAAAGTTTATTGAAATGTTTGGCGTGAAAACTCCAATCAGTTACAACTATCCAATCATCTACTTAAAGTATAGCCACGGATTCAACGATTTGCTCGATGGCGATTTTGCTTATCATCGCTTGGATTTAAAAGTGCACAAAAACTTTCGTTTGCGAAACCTAGGCTTTACCAGCTTACGATTAACAGCCGGCTATATCGACAGAAATTTACCGCTTTCACTTTTGTATAGAACAAAAGGTAGTTTTCAATCTGATGTGAGGTTTGCCTCAGATTACAGCTTTCAAACGGCTACACCCAATGAGTTCTTCAATGATCAATACGCAGCTTTATTCTTTAAACACACTTTTAAGAACTTACTCTTCGAAAGTAAAATTTTTAAACCTGAATTGGCTTTAGTAGTTTCGGCAGGTTATGGAAAAATACACAAAATGGACAGCCATCAAGGCTTAGGTTTTAAAAGTATGGAAGCTGGATTGTTTGAAAGTGGTGTACAAATCGATTGCTTATTTAGCATTGTAGACTGGGGGTTTGAGCAAATCGGAATGGAAGGAATGAACTTCGGTAGCTTTGGTATTGGAGTATTTTTTCGGCACGGGCCATATAGTCAAAAAGTATTTTGGGACAATGCACTGCTTAAAGGAACTTATGCAGTAAAATTTTAAGTGCGATTAATCAATACAGTAAGGATTACTTTAAGTATCTATTCTGAAATATCGCTTAAATTCAATATTTTTATGCGCCTATAAACAACCACAAAACACTTAGCATGCGACAAACTAAACTTTACCTTAAAACACTATTTATTTGCTTAAGTCTTTCTGTTTTTTCTCTTTCAGCACAAGAAGAGGCTGAGCAAATGAGCGCTTACGAATTTAAAGCATTAGAAAGTAGCAAAAAATACAAAGAATTGGTTAGTCAGCTTCCTGAAACGAGGATGAGACCTTATCGATCCGATGATAACGTTTATGCTGAACTTTTAGAGGAAATTGAGGACGAAGTTGAATTAATGGGTTTATCTAGTGTAGAGGAATCTAAAACAATAAAAACTCCAATCGTTGAAACTACTCTAGAAGGGTTATTTCTTTCTGGTGCATTAGTAGATAAAACATATTTTCATATAGATTTGGTGAATGCAAGCTATAACGATGCTTTTCCCTCTTTATTTGAACACGGAGGCTTGTTTTTGCTCAACAAAATAGAAAGCTGGGCGAATGCTGAACTCAGCATCTTTAATCGAATGTTAATTTCAACACAATCTTATGAGGCTGAAGAAGGGCTACCTTATTCGATGATTCAAGTTCGTTTAGGGGAAAATGCTGTTTTTTCATTAGTTGATTATAGCGGAAGCGACCGCATTGAGGAATTAAAAAATAAAATGCGGGGAATAAGTTTTAATGCATTAATGAGTATCACTGAGTATTTGAAAGACATTCATGCTGAAAAGTTGAAGTTTGTTAACTACATGCATAAAAACTGGAATACAGAACAGTTAAAAGGAAGCTGGGGGAATATTAATGAAATGGATTACAGCTATTCAGCAAGCAAAGACGGCAATGAATTAAAGTTTGGATTTGCCTGTGAAATGCCCAGCAAAGCACTGCAAGACAGGGATTATTTTCCTTATGAAATTAAATATAAGAAAGGAAGTGGAGAAGTAAAAGAGGAAGAGATAGATGGCGTAACCTATGTATTTTACCCAAAGACAAATGGGCAGAATATGCTATTTGCCTATAACAGTAAAAGTTTTGTAAATCTGGCAATTGAATCGAGCAATGAATTAAGCAATACAGTAAAATATAAAGTAAAAGACTTTTTTAATTTAAGTATTGAATGCGAGGCTCAAAAGGATTTTGAAGAAGCAGTGGAAGTATTTTATAAGCGACTTGAAAAAGATGCGGCTGTAATCAAGGACCTCGAAAAACCGATGACTTTTGATGCGGCTGCCGATAAGTTAAAATCAAAGAAGACCTATGAAGAATTGACACAGCTTATGGGTCAAATTCCAAAGACAGTAGATATAGATCCATTTAATGACAGCAGTAGTATAAATGAAGATTTTACTCAGTTGCTGGAGCCGATTAAAGCATTCATACAAACTAAAACAACTGTAAAAGACCACTTGATAACAACAGACCTTGCTTTTGAAGCAACTAACGTATTACCGGCTCAAGTATTGAGCACAGAACTAAAATTAGACGGCAAAAACTCAAATGCAGTCCTAACACTAACATTTACAAATTACGCATACCAATCTTATTTTGATTACCCCTTTGATATTGCTGCGCCATTAATGCTTACTAAAGATGGCTTTTTAGTCAATGCATTTTTAGATCAGCAACTAAGTATAAAAAGTGTTGAAGAATTTCCAGCTGCATTAACACAAGTGAAGTTGCTGGGAGGGTCAAATGCTTTAGTAGTATTTATTGATGAACATACCTCCCTAACACTAATGGGTTTAAAGGAAGATTATAGCAATGAAGACTTGGAAGGAATTGTAAAGTCACTAGGTCAAAAAAAGTTGATGGCCATTGCTGAAAAGTATGAGGACATTCATGCGTCTTATTGGAGTATTCTCAGAACCTTCCCTTTAAGGATTTTTGATAATGAACAAACAGCTATGACTTTAAACCAGAAGTCAATTAAAGAGGAGTTGAACATTGAACGAGAAGGGATTTATGGTTTCTTAGCAGCTTATGGTCATCCGTATAAATTATTAACCGGAGGACACTATTACTTTTTGGTTAACTGCGATGATGCTAACTCATCTTTTAAAGACTTTTTGAGTGGGAAAGGATATGAGGAGGTTTCAGAAGGAAAGTACACCATTTTTACCTATAAAGCAACATACAAAGGAAATGCAAATACTTCCATGCAAGCTATAGTTCACAAAGATTATCCAAACAAGCAAATTATACAAACTGTAAAAAGAACTTGGGAGAAAAGCAATTTAAGTGAATATTTTGACCAATTCTTTGAATCAGAAATAGATTGCGAGGAGCTAAAAAGTCGTTAAAAACCTAACTTTGCACTCTTTTAAAGACTAAATGAAACAGAGTGTTAAAAGGCTTTCAGGTATTAAAATTATAGTAATCATTCCAGCTTTTAATGAAGAGGAGGCTGTAGGCAAAGTGGTGGAAGAAATTCCGGACTATGTTGAGGAGGTTATTGTGGTGGACAATAATTCTTCAGACCAAACAGCAAATGTTGCCCAAAAGGGAGGTGCTACTGTTCTTTTTGAAAAACAAAAAGGATATGGGAAAGCGTGCTTAAAAGGCATTGATTACATCAACAATAAAAAAGATAAACCTAAAATTGTCGTTTTTCTAGATGCTGATTATTCTGACTATCCACAACAAATGGATCGAATCATCCAGCCCATTATAGATCAAAAAGCTCAATTGGTAATCGGCTCAAGAGAACTTGGGCATCGTGAAAAAGGGTCGATGACCATCCCTCAAATTTTTGGTAATCGCTTATCTTCTGTTTTACTAAAATGGTTATACGGAGCTAACTTTACGGACTTAGGCCCCTTTAGAGCAATAACTTACGATGCTCTTTTGCAGCTAAAAATGCGTAATCAAAACTTCGGTTGGACAGTTGAAATGCAAGTAAAGGCTTTAAAAAATAAATTAAGCTATTGCGAAGTTCCTGTTGATTACAAAAATAGAATTGGTCACTCAAAAGTAAGTGGCACTTTTAAAGGTAGTGTAATGGCCGGATATAAAATCATTACTACAATTTTTAAATACCTTTAGTTTGCTCATGGAGATTGTTATCTTAACCTTATACGGATTAGCGCTTCTATTTATCTTTTCTTACAGCTTGATTCAGCTTCAATTAATTATTAAGTACAAGCGGTATAAAAATGTGCAATCGAATAAAAGTCAGCTCATTTTTGATAATGCTCAAGCCCCTATTGTAACGGTTCAATTGCCGGTTTACAATGAAAAGTATGTAGTAGAACGCTTAGTAGAGGCAGTAGCAAATTTGGATTATCCAAAAGAAAAATTAGAAATTCAATTGCTCGACGATTCCACGGACGATACCTTTCAACTACTAAAAAAGAAAGCGGAGGAACTTCATTTGAAGGGCTATGATGTTAAGCACATTCATCGGGAAAATCGGGAAGGCTTTAAAGCCGGAGCTCTGGCAGCAGGACTGGAAAAAGCAAAAGGAGAGTTTGTCGCCATATTTGATGCGGATTTCGTTCCGACTAAGGACTTTTTGATTCGAACGCTTCCCAATTTCAATTGCCAATCAGTTGGAATGGTGCAGTGTCGTTGGGAACACTTGAATGAGAACTATTCGCTCCTAACTAAACTTCAAGCTTTTGGTTTGGATGCTCATTTTACCATCGAACAATCCGGAAGAAATGTGGCGAATTACTTCATTAACTTTAATGGAACGGCTGGAGTTTGGCGTAAGCAGACAATTATAGATGCCGGTGGTTGGTCGGCAGACACCCTTACCGAAGATCTGGATTTAAGTTATCGCGCTCAGTTGAAAGGGTGGAAATTTGTATATGAGGAAAACGTCGGTGCACCTGCAGAATTGCCCGCAAATATGGTGGCGCTTAAAACGCAGCAACATAGATGGAATAAAGGAGCGGCAGAATGTGTGCGAAAGAACCTATGGAATATTTTTCGTTCTAAGCAATTTTCAATGGCTACGAAAATAAATGCCCTCTTTCACTTGATGAATTCTTCCGTTTTTCTGGCAATTGCAGTATTATTGATTCTAAGTGTTCCCGTTTTAACGATTAAGTCAAACAATGCGAATTTAGATGTTGTGTTTAACATGGCTGCAATTTTTTTACTTAGCTTGCCCATTTTAGGCATCTTCTATTGGATGGCTTACAAACAGAACAAAGAGAATAAAAAGCTTCACTTTCTACTGCTTTTTCCCACTTTTTTAAGCATGTCGATGGGCATGTCACTACACAATGCTAAGGCCGTTCTTGAAGGATATTTGGGCATAAAAACACCTTTTATTCGTACCCCGAAATTCAACCTTACCAATTTTAGTAGCCGAAAACAAAAGGAGAATAGCTACCTGAAAAAGCAATGGTCATGGCTAATTGTTTTCGAGCTTCTTTTTGCAATTTATTCCTTATACGGAATCATATTAGCATTCCAATTGATGGAATTTGGCTTACTTCCATTTCACCTTTTGCTTTTTGTTGGTTTTAGTTTGGTCTTTGTCTATTCCTTTTTGGGTCGATTTAGTTTTAAAACTGCAAGCCAATGAAGTTGAATAAGCAACTACAGCAGGTATTGCTTTTGACTTCAATTTTGATCTCAGTTGTTGTTTACTTACTGTTTGCTTACCAACTGGATCGAAGCAATTTTAATTCTTTGATTGTTTTATTTGCTTTGAGCTTTATAGCGTATATGTTCATTTATAAGTTCAAATCCGCTTTGAATTTGTCGTGGCTCATTGCAATTGCCATATTGTTTCGCTCGCTGTTTTTGTTTAGTATGCCTGCCCTTTCTGACGACTTTTATCGCTTTCTCTGGGACGGTCAACTAGTTGTCAATGGCATCAATCCGTATTCCTTTTTGCCTGCCGAAGTTCAGCTTTCATTTCCAAATAAAGACTTGCTGTTGAGTCGGATGAACAGTCCGAATTACTATTCTGTTTATCCACCTGCAAATCAACTTTTTTTTGCCATTGCTGCTTTGCTTTCACCCTATTCAATTTTTGGAGCAATAATAGTACTTCGTTTATTGATACTGTTAGCTGAAATTGGCACATTACTAATCTTACCAAAGTTTTTAAGGGAACTCAATATTCCAAATAAAAATAGCTTACTATACGCTTTAAATCCACTTGTTATTGTTGAATTAAGTGGAAACCTACACTTTGAAGCGGTTTGGATTTTTACTTTTTTAATCGCAATAAGATGGGTGTATCATAAAAAATATACTTTATCCTCTATTTTCTGGTCAATTGCTGCTTCAGTTAAATTAATACCTTTATTATTTCTGCCTGTTTTATGCAGAAAATTGAGCTTAAAAAAGCTCCTGCCTTATTACTTAATTGCTTTTTTGGTATTTGCTCTTTCATTTGCTCCTTTTTTTGAAAGAAGTGTGTTTGACAAGTTCTTTTCCAGCATAAAGTTGTATTCTTCTACTTTTGAGTTCAATGCAAGCTTTTACAGTTTATTTAAAACAATAATTTATCAATTCTTGGGCTATAATCCAATTAAAATATTAGGACCTATTATGTCATTTATTGGTTTAGCAGGGCTGTTATTTTTCCTTTTGAGAAAAAAAATGAAAAGCCCTCAAGTACTCTTCTCTGCTTTACTTTTTGGTCTTAGTTGGTACTATTTTTTTGGCATGGTTGTTCATCCTTGGTATGTGGTGTCTTTGGTTTTCTTTAGCGTATTCACCCAATTGCGCTTTGCTTTGCTTTGGTCTTTTTTAATCACTTTGAGTTATTATGCCTATAGCCAAGCAGGGTTTAGCGAAAGTAATTGGCTGTTGTTGGTAGAGTATGGCTTAGTGATCGGAGTGCTTGTTTTTGAGCTGTTTGGTAATAAAAGTTCAAGGTGTTTACCTAGACAATCCTAGAAAATAGCTAATTTTATTTTTGTTCATTTAATTCCTATTTTTAGTATAAAAGTAGTTTAATCTTCGTCCAAGTTCAGTCTGTGGCAGGACATCAGTATGTAAGTTTTACGGAAGGATATTTAGTGAATCATACGGAAAATTTTCAGATAGATATAGATGAGTATTATCCATTTTAGAAATAATGGTAAAGATTAAAATTAAAGAATGTACAGGAGTCTGTACATTTATGACTATCTTTGCTAAACTGAGTTTTAAAAAAATAGTTATGGATATAACAACACTAACCGACTTTAGGCAAAATATGAAAGCCTATTTTGAGCAAGTATTTAATATGAGAAAACCTTTATTTATTAAAAGACCAAAAGGGAACGATATGGTATTAATAAGTAAAAGTGAATACAATAGCATGCAAGAAACCTTTCATTTATTGAGTAGTCCAAAAAATGCAGAACGTTTATTAAAAGCCATTGAAATGGATAAAGCAGGCAAAGGAGAAGTCAAAGATTTATTAGATTAATGGAAGTAGTATTTTTAGATCAAGGATGGGATGATTATGTATATTGGCAAAATCATGATAAAAAGATTTTAAAGAAAATAAATAGTTTATTAAAAGATATTGATCGAGATCCTTTTAAGGGAACAGGTTCTCCAGAACCACTGAAACATCAATTATCAGGTTATTGGTCAAGAAGAATTACATTAGAACATCGTTTAGTTTATCGAATGCAAGAAGGACAAATTAGAGTTCTTCAATGTAGATATCATTACTAAGAAGAGCAGGAAAACAGGAAAAGCGGTGTTTCTCCTTCAGTCGTCAGCAAATAAAACCCTTCAGCTGCTCCGTAGTGCTACTCCTACAACAAATCTGAATTACTACTCTCGGTAGACCGGATAATTGACACAGCTAGTATTAGGTGTATTTTGCATTATATAGATAGCCCAAAACAATAAGATGAATTTATAAAAACTTATTATTTTTATGGGCTCAAAGTGGTGAAAACGAAA
>DIAJ01000013.1:21387-35360 GCA_002415785.1 Flavobacteriales bacterium UBA5081 | reverse complement strand
TTAATTGCTGATGGCGATGTGGACAACAGGCCGATACAAGAGGTAACGCCAAGTGACTTACAAGGATACACACAGTGTCACTTCTTTGCAGGAATCGGAGGATGGAGCTATGCGCTCAGACTCGCAGGATGGAGTGATGAGAGACCTGTTTGGACAGGTAGTTGCCCCTGTCAAAGTTTTTCAGTCGCAGGAAAAAAAAGGGGTGCAAGTGACTCCGAGCGTCACCTCTGGCCAGAGTGGTTCAGGCTCATCGAAAAGTGTAGCCCTCCAACAGTCTTTGGCGAACAGGTTGCGGGAGCGATTGGGTTCGGGTGGCTTGATGCAGTCGCAACAGATTTTGAGTCTCAAGACTACGCCTTCGCGTCGGCAGTTCTGTCAGGATTTACTGTCGGAGCCTATCACAAACGGCAACGGCTCTGGTTCGTGGCCGACTCCACAAACGATGGACGGAGCAAGGTGCAATCAGATCCGAAGTCAAGAGGAATTGAAGGAAGCGAGGAAGAACGGCGGTTGTTCGAATCTAAGGGAGAGCGTTCACACATGGCCCACACCAAGAACCACGGACGGAGAAGGAGGGCCACGACCGTTGAACGAAAAGGGTCAAAGAATCTCAAAGACGAATCCGAATTTGACCTTTGGAGCAAATCTAGCAGACATGGCAAGGTTGTCGACAACATGCCCGACACCCAGCGCACGCGATTACAAAAGCGGTTACGAGGGCGGTCGGTTGAGGAACGGCAAAGTGTCAACCGACACGTTAGACGTTGCAACGCAGTTGACTGGGAAGCAGTTGAGTGGGTCAAATGTAAGGACGGAAAAACGCGTCCGATACCGCTTGAATCCGAAGTTCAGCCTTTGGTTGATGGGCTACCCACGGTCTTGGATCGAGAGGGCAATTCCCACAAATGGTCGTACGCAAATACGCTTACCGGTATAGGCAACACGATTATACCTGCGGTGGCTGCTGAATTTATTCTATCTTTTACAGAGGTCACAAGCGAAAGCATTAAATAAGGAGAAACCGATGCCAGGAAAAGGTCTTTATGCAAATATTCATGCTAAAAGAAAAAGAATAGCAGCAGGGTCTAAAGAAAAAATGCGTAAGAAAGGCAGTAAAGGAGCGCCAACGGATGCTCAATTTAGGGCTGCGGCTAAGACTGCAAAAAAACGCAAGAAAACACGAAGCCGAACTGCTTGATATTAACGATAAAGCAACAAAAATTATTGATAGGCTAAACGCCATTCGGCAATTTTGTAATTCCATATATTTTTTAATTGTGTTGATGGTAATCCTGACATGTGTTGCAGGATATGTTCTTGGTTTATTGCTGTTCTGGCAAACTAAAATTTAATTTTTTATAAAGGATAAGCTATGACTTATGGTACAGGCTCTATGGGCTATGGTTCGAAAAAAAAGAAAAAGAAAAAGAAAAAAAATAAACCTAAATTATATAAAGGTAAGAAAAAAGATTACACCTTTTGGGCTTTACAAAATATTTCATGAAATTTATTCGTAAAGGCAAATATTATGAGGTCACGGAGCCATCAGGTTATACCGTTTCTGCATCACGTTTGAATAACGAGTGGCGATTTTCTGCTTGGAGATTATCGGATAGAAAAAATTTAGGAGTGTACAAAAGCGTGGAGTTAGCTAGAGAGGTTGTTATGTTGGATAGTAGTGTTAAAAATCAGAAAGAAGTTAGTTAATTATGGTATCTGTAGCAGAAAGAAATGAAGCTATTTCAAATTTTTTAAGTGAAATTGACAATGCGATTGATAAGCAACAAGCGAATCCTGTAACTGATTTTCAGCGTTTCAATTTTGGTGAAAATTCTTATTATACTGTTGATAACAATACGAGTCAGAGAGTTGCATCTGAGCCAGCATTTTTAAGTGCTAAAGATATTCCTTATTGGAAACCTGGCATTGTTGATGCGTTTTATGGTTGGTATCAACAACCTGACGAGATATGGTCTCGCATTGAAAAATGGACAGGTGTTGAAAATAAAAACAACAATAATCGCAGAGATTTTTTACGCGATATAAAAAAGTATGCTCAAAATGATAATAGGCAACCGCTTTTAAATCAGTGGATAGATAGCGGTTATCAAGTTATACCTGAGGGTTTAGATACTGATTTTGCGATTAACGCTTTAGATTATGCTTTTAGGGAGATGGGTAGGAGACAACAAAGTAAATCGAGAGGGTTTTTAGGTAGTTTTTTTGATTTTGTAACTGATCCAGTCAATATCGCGATTGCTGCGGCTACGGCTGGTGCAAGTATTTACGTTCAAGGCGCAGTAGAGGGTGCAGCAAGTATTGGTGCTCAACTTGCTAGAAGTGCGGCTACTAGTTTAGCAACAGGTGGTGTAAATGCAGGAATAAGGCCAACTAGAGAAGAAATAAATGACATGGTTCCTGAAGCCGCTGTAGACAACGTGTACCGTGATGAGATAATCGGTTCTGCCGTCAATCAATATGTTACAAACGTTCAAGATAACGATGTTCAGCCTGAAAGTGAAGTTACGGATGGAGCTGGTGTAGCAGAAAGGATCGATGATGCACCTGTAGAGCCTCCTGCACAGACATTTGATGAGCAAGGTCAAGTAGGCAGGACAACGTTTCCTTTAACAGACAATAATAATGAAATTACAGTAGACTCATCGTCTGCTCCGAGTGATGCTTCAAATAGTGTGTCGAGTGACGATGTTGTTGTAGATAATAACCAGTCGGTTAATACTGAGAACACTGATAATGTAGGTGCGAGTTCAAATGTAGCGCCTATCGAAAATACAGTCACTAATAATTCTGAAGAAGCAAGTAACGAGGAACTTTCAGATAGTGAACTTGCAGCGTATTTTGCAGAAGTGGCTAATACATCAGAAAACAGAGAAGATAACTTGGCTGTAGATTCTTCAAATAACACAGAAGAAAGGTTGCCTGAAGATTCTTCTAATACTGCCCCAATCGTTGAAGGTAACGTTGCAGAAGTACAAGTTGGTACAGAAAATAGTGGACAAGGAGCTGAAGGTCAAGACGGCACAAATGGTGATGGTGATGGTGATGGTCAGGAAAGTAAAGATGATAATCAAGAAGATAATCAACGATTAGAGCAACAAAGTACCCTATCAGAAAGAGAAAGGGTGACACCGCCAAAACGTCTTGAATTTTTTGCTACGAAACCAGTTGATATTATTCCTCTTGATAAACCTGCGGAATTAGGTCAATTGGATATTCGTTCCTTTTTATCACAAGTAAACTTACCTGAGACGAATCGCCAGCTTATTGGTCGTAACACTTCTTTGCCAGTTCAGTTACGTTTTCCTACAGATTTTCAGGGTTTGCAATTGTTAAACAGACGTAAAAAACGAATCCTTGGAAGCTGATCTACTTAAAAAGTTATTTCTAAACAATAAAAGTGGTTCACTACTTATTTGTGGCAGTGGCAAATGTATTTGGGATGATTTAGCGCATTGGAAAAGTGGATGCAGGGAGGGAGATAACTGCATTGATTTTGATGGTGACGTAATGGCGATCAACGATATCGGCATGCACTTAAGTTTTCCTATTCAACATTGGTATTCCAACGATTACGAAATGCTTCCTAAATGGTTAGCGGCAAGAAGGCCGTTAATCGCACAAAATGACAATAAAATATTTACTCACAGTTGTTACGGTCGTGCTGACTTTGTGTGGCCTTTAACTGGAGCAGGAACGAGTGGACTCAATGCAGTATTTACAGCGCTTAAGATTGGTTATAGCAAAATTACTCTTGCAGGCATCCCATTGGATGATGCAGGGCATTACTGGGAGCCAGAATGGTTCAGCACAAATTTCACCAACGAAGTCCCTTACTCCAAAACAGAAAAAGAAAAAGACAGTCAAAAAGAAATTAAATACTGGAGCAAAGCAGCAAAAGAAAGTTTCGAAGGTAAGGTTAAGAGCTGTTCTGGCAGAACGAAAGAAATCTTAGGAAGTCCTTTTGATTGATTTAGAAAAAGCGAAAATTATAGAGCGATTAAAACGAGATTGGCAATACAACCAGCTCAACTATTATCTTCCTTACGGTCACGCTGAAACACTAGTTAATAGCAGAGTATGGGAAGCAAAACATCGCGTACCTGAAAGTTTACATTTTCTTGTTGACTTAGCTTATTTTTATAACAGAGATGAGCTATGGTCGATGATTGATCAATTAAAATCGCAACATGAAGTGTGGGGTGAGTGGTCTAATAAACCTTGGCAATTAGATTTTCATAATGCTGGTGACAAGTATCAAGAGCGCATGTTGATGGCAGCGAATAGACCTGGCAAAACTCGATCTGCTGGTTTTGAAGTTGCGTATCACATGACAGGTTTGTATCCCGATTGGTGGAATGGTCGTAGATTTAAAAATCCAGTTTTAGTGTGGAGTGGTAGCCCAACAAACGAAACGTCACGCGATATTATCCAGAAAATATTATTAGGTAGTCTTGACGATGAAAATTTAGGTACAGGTGCGATTCCTCGCTCTTTGTTGAAAGGTAAACCAAGAACACGACAAGCTGGTGTTTCTGATGTAGTTGATACGTTTAAAGTTGTACACACTAGCGGTGGTGTCTCCCAGTGCGTTATGAAGACTTATGAACAAGGGTGGCGTAAGTGGCAAGGTACGCAACCTGATTTAGTGTGGTTAGACGAGGAGCCTGAAGACAACGAAGAAAGACAGCGCAGAATTTATGCAGAAGCTTTGACTCGTCTTCTAACGTCACGCGGTTCTATGATGGTGACGTTTACGCCATTGTTAGGAGCAACAAATTTAGTGCAACATTTCCAGAATGGTGGTGACGGTGTTTACTTAGGCACAGCCACTTGGGATGACGCGCCCCATTTAGGTGTGAAAGAGCGAGACAGGTTGGCAAGTAGTTATCCTGATCATGAAAGAGAAGCTCGATCTAAAGGCGTGCCTATGATGGGAGAAGGTCGCGCTTTTGCAACGCTTGAAGATAATATTAAAGTTAAAGACATTGAAATACCTTCGCACTGGTCTCGAATTAAGGGCATTGACTTTGGTTTGGATCATCCAGCTACAGTGGCGGATATTGCATGGGATCGAGATTTAGACATTATTTATGTCACAAGGGTTTGGAAGAAAAAAAATCTTCCCGACATCACAGAGCATGTCGAAGCAATTAAATCTGACACGCATTGGATTCCTATATCATGGCCTCATGATGGCAATAATCGTCAAAAAGGTATCGGTAGACGATTAAAAGACATTTATATGGATCATAATTTAAAAATGTTGAGTCGTTCTGCTTGTTACACACCTGATAAAATGGGTAGTCAACCTGTAGAGCCAATTGTAATGGAAGTGAATGAACGTTGCTCTAGCGGTCGATTTAAAGTTTTTGCTAGTTGCACACAATTTTTCGATGAGTATAGAAACTATCACCGTAGGGATGGCCGCTTGATTGATCGCAATGATGATGTTCTCAAGGCAGTCTTCTACGCAGTTATGATGCGCCGCTATGCCGTAGCTGAAGGTAACTCTGGTTATCGTGCTGTCGCTGTGCCAACACCACTTAGGATGTCAAGATGAACGCTTTTGAAAAGTTTGAAGATTTTTGTAAGAAAAAAGGCATGAAACCTTGTGATCGCGGTGATGCAGGATTAGCGGAAGTGTTTATTGCTGAAACAGAAAAAACGATAGATTTAGAGCGTTTTCCTGACTACAAAGATGGTTTTTATCAAGTTGCTTGGTTTGTTGCTAGTCGTGCTTCAGAGGGTAAGTTAGATGTGGGTCAATGGATTGAATTTGATGCTAATCATGATTTTTTACAGCCGCAAAAGACCAGACGGCAAATGCGTATCAATGTAGCTCGAAAAGAAGCTGAACGTTTTATAGAAAATTCAATAAAGGCGAATAGAATCTAATGGAAATTACAGACGTTGATGGAATTAAAGAAAAAAAGAGAAGACGTTTAACTCAAACGGATTATCAGCACATTGCCGATTATTTAGTTTCTACTTTTAGTGATCGCAAGCATAGAAGACGGCATTTAGAACACGAATGGTCTGAAATTGATAGGCAAATTCGCATGGAACCCGATTTAGGGTACAAAATGGTTAATCAAACGATTCCCGATTATATGGCTTGGTTGCCTGAAACAGAATTACCTTTACAAGCTCAAGCTTTAGAAGTTTTAAATGCAGATGCGAGACGATTGATGTCTCCTTTAAATGCTAATTGGTTCACGGCTCATAGTGCAATGACTGATAAGTATTTAGATAAAGTTGAGTTTAGTTCTTTGATTGCTGGTGACGAAAATGATGTTCCAAGTGTGATTACGCAAGACAATGCAGACAAGCTTGTACAAGGAGCGATCAATCATTGGAATAATCAATATGATTTCTGGGGGCATATCGATTTAATTAACTCCGATGCTTTTAAATATGGTTTAGGTGTTGGCGTTGCGCGAATGGTTAAAAAATCGGTTGTAAAAATACAAGGGAAAGGCGCTATGCGTAAGGATGAGATGATTCCCATGTTGATACCGCGCTCGGTGAAAAAAACGTATGTAGATGACAATTTTCATGCGGTCTGCAACGAAGGGATCATGATTGGGGGTATGCAACTTTATTGTTATCATCAGCGCTTTGACGATTTAGTTTTAGCAGCTAATAGTGGTAGCACTGATCCTGATTCAATAACAGGCGGTTGGATGCCTAAGAATCTTAAAGGTTTGGAGACTGAAGATGGTGAGGTTACTATTATCGAAGGCGAAGGTGACTTTGTAATACCGCGCAAGACAAGTGGTTCAATGGTCATTCCTAATGCTATTTTTACTGTAGCTCAATCAGGATATGGTGACAAAACTACGTCAAGAGTTGTTAGAGTCAGGTTATTAAAATATGGATGTTCACACATCTTTTTTCCTTATCATCGTGAAAATGTAGATAATCCTTATCCCACATCACCTTTGATGCTTGGTTGTTCGGTACAGAAAGCAGCCGTTGATGCTTTGAATCGTTATTTGATGGCGGCAGCGTTACATGCAACACCTCCAGTTAGTTACGACCGTGATGATCAGCAGTTCGCTCAAGAAGGTGGCCCAAGAATCTATCCTTTTGCTCAATGGGCTTCTACTTCTGAAGTTCGTCAACACATTTTTGGTAATCCACAGCCATTGTTTGCCGCTTACGCTGGATTTTTACAACAATATGCAGACGTGACAGGTGTTAATGCTTCGAGATTAGGCGCTCAAACAATTAGTCATACAACTGCTTTTGCAAAACAAGCTGAGTTACAGCGTTCAACTATAAGAACTGTCGATTATGTAAATGCAACGTTGACTGGCCCAATGGATCAGTGGTTATCAAAGTGTTATGAGATGGGTAGAGATAACACGAAGGACATGACTGTTTACCTAAATACTTATAATGGTTATGTGAACATTAACAAAAACACTTTGCCAGAAATGGTTGAGTTTGAAGTTTACGGTAGTGGTGGCCCAGCAGAAGAAAGCCAGAAACAACAAAGACGTTTTAGCGCGATTCAACTTGTTATGCAAATTGACCAACTTGAAACACAAGCTAAAACAATGGGCTTACCAGAAACTTTAGACTACAGAAATATGAAACAACAAATTTTATCAGACGCGGGGTGGACAGATGTTGACGTTATCCTCCGAGGAGAAACTCCTGATCAAGGAGCTAGCCCTCAACCCGACATGGGTGAACTTAATCCACAGAATATTGATACAGCGCCAGGAGCCGCACTACAAGCCCTTGCGCTCGCAGGACAGCAACAATCTTAGTCCTGAATACCAAATCCACAACTGGATATATGAAAGTGGAAAGGCTAATGCGCTTTCCAACTTATCTTTAATTTTTTTAACTTCAAAGGAAGCAAATAATGAGTGAAGAAGCCAAAGCGAACAACCCTGATTCTGTTGATTCAGGTTCGAAAAGCGAAAGCGTTGCAGAACTCGACACGTTGTTAAGTGAATACGATTCACAACCAACAACAACCTCGGTTGCCCCGACTACATCACCTCAAACGGATGATACGAGTCAGGCTACACTAGAGCAAGTCAAACAACTTCTTGAGGAACAAACTCGTCAGCGTTCTAATCAAGAGTTTAAAGAAAACATGAATAAAACAATTGCGATTATGAAGGATGAGCTTGGTTTTGCCGTTTCGGATAAAATTTTGTCTGGATACGTTGATCAAGCTGCTAAAGATGACACTCGTATTGTTTCGGCATGGCAAAGTATGAATGACAACCCTGAGAAATGGAAAAAAATTGCGAAAGTGATGGCATCCGATTTCAAAAAAGGGATTGGTGTACCTGACAAAGAATTGACCGAAAATATTGATGCAGTTAGAGCAAGCGTTAAATCAAAAACTGAAACTAACGCAGATGACTATGATTCAAAATATTCTATTACCAATATGAATAATTTATCGGAAGTAGAATTTCGAAATTTGAAAAATAGTTATCGAGCCAAATAATTTGGAGAAAATGCAATGGCTTTAACAATCTCAGCGACTAATAGCGAATTACCGTTACCAGTCAATAATATGCTCATGTCTACTTTTTTAAGAAATGCTAGATCGAGAGCACCTTACTTCTTAGGCACAATGCCTGGAGAAATCACAAGAAATGGTGGCACTGCTACTGTTAAATGGCGAAGGATTAACAATCTTTCTGCTGCTACTACTGCTTTAGGAGAGTTGCAAGGCAACGCTTCTTATATGCAAGGTCGTTCAAGTGCTGCTCTAGCCGTTACTGATGTAACTGCTACAGTTGCAAAATACGGCAACTTTGTAATCATGAATGAAACAGTAGAAAAATTTGAGCCAAACGGTCAAATGGATGCAATTATGGAAGTAATTGGCATCAATGCTGGTCAATCCATGAATCAAGTGCAACGGAATACAGCAGAAGATTCTCAAACAATCGTGCGTGTTGCTGGTGCTTCTGATGGAGCTGTAAATAGTGAAATTACACTTGCTTCAATTAAAAGTGTGATTAACACCTTAACAAAAAATTCAGCAAGAACGTTTTTCCCAATGACCACTGGTTCTGGCAATCAAGGTACGTCACCTCAGTTACCAGCTTTTATTGGTATCTGTCATCCAGACGTAGCAGTAGATATTGCTGGTCTTTCAGGATTCAACTCTGTAGAAACTTATGCAGGACAAGTTTTAACTTACTTAGGTGAGTTTGGTTCTCTTGGCATAGCTGGACTGAGTGTACGGTTTTGTTTAACAGAAGATGCTTCTGTAGATGCAAATGCTGGCGCGGCTGTAGGCTCTACTGGTTGTCGTTCAACTGGCGGTTCTAACATCGACTTATATAGTGTGCCAATTTACGGTCAAGACGCAATTGGTACAGTTGGTTTCGGACAACGATATCCAGATGGTTCGTTCGAAGCTGGTGATGCTATGAACACGGTTGACATTATCGTAAAAGGATTAGGATCAGGTGGAACAAGTGATCCTTACGATGAAATCATGACTGTGGCTTGGAAAGCGTGGCATGCTGCCGCTGTGCTCAATGCGGATTTCGGAAGAACAATCCGCTGTGGTGCTAAAACTATATAAATAGTTTTGTGTAGAGTGAGGGGGCGCTTCGGCGCTCCCTTTTTATTGGAGGATTAAAATTGCCTGAATTACATCAATTAGTTACAGAAGATTCTCGGCCTTTTATAGATAGAATAAGAAGGGTCGATTTAGAAATGATATGTCAAAAGTTAGAATTAAAATATGATGCCACTGCTGGTGCTGAATTGTTGCGTCAACAAATCAAAGCTAATGGTGTTGATGACGCTAAGTTAGCAGAGTTGGTTGGTGTATTGAATGTGCAACAAAATCAAGCTAATGGTTCTGCTAAACAAGTAGTTTATCCAGCTCGTCAACAAATAAAAGATGTTGACTATGACTATGCTTCTAAGATTGAAGAAACAGGTAAACAATCTGTGCAAGAAGATTTAAAGGACATTGTGAGACAGCAAGCAGAACAAATTGAGCAATTGCTTGCTTTGAAAGGTCAAGCAAACGTTGACAATTCTTGGCAACAAAACCCTGAAAAAATGCACGGCAAAACCTTGCAAAAAAAATTGCGCGAATTAGGTTTGCCTGTAAAACGAACCGATACTAAACAACAATTACTAGAGAAATTTTATGGGTACAAAAACGCTACTTAATGGTGTCAATTCGGTTTTAAGACGAGTTAATATTTTGACTGGTGATACGGGAGAGCTTGATTCTTTAACAAGTTCGCCTCGTCAAGTTTTTATTGATACTGCGGTTCAAGTATGGAATGAAGCTGTTATTGAGCTTTATTCTGCTTCTTCTAAGGCTTTGCCTACAAGTGTAGCAGAGTCGAGTATTACTTTAGTTGCAGGAGATCGTGACTATGCTTTAGCAAGCAATTTGGTACGACTTTATTTTCCTTTGAATGACGAAACAAATGGTCGTTCAATCAGTGAGTATCCAGGTGGCTTCATGCAGATGCGGTCTGATCAAGATCTCCCGAATAATTATACAGGTATTCCTTATTTTGCGGCGATTAGACCGACTGATGGTTTGCTATATTTAAGTGAAATACCTCAAGCCAGCGAAGCTGGCCTTGTATACAAATACATATTTGACAAAAGTATTACGGTAAGCGCTGCTTCTGATACTTTTCCTTTTTCTGATCAAGTTTTCGAAGCCATGATACCAGCGGTTTCCGAACTATGGCGCAGAAGTCGTAACAGAATGGTTGATGCGCAAACGCTACAACGAGCGATGGGTACTGCTTCTCGAATGTTAAGTGAAGATAAAATGCGTCCTTCATGGTTTTCGGATTTTATCGTGAGAAATCCTAGCGATCCTTTCAGTCGTTATTCAGGTAGGGGTTACTAATGCCAACCGATGTCACGCCTAAAGGTAATGTTCGGCAAAATGCAGATACAATAATTTTACGATTTGGAGGTGGTTTAAGAACTCGCGCCTCTATAATGGATGTGGAGGATAGAGAGTGTGTTGAAGGACAAAATTTCGATCTGGATTTACAAAATTTTGCGTTCAGGCCTAGAAAACCTTTTGATAAAATTGGAACAGCAACAAACGGAGCTGAGATTAGGGGCTTTGCATCTTTACAAAAGGCAGACGGTACGATTTCTATGTTGGTACAGGCAGGAAATACAGTCTATCAATGGAATGGTTCAACGTTTACAAGTAAAGGCACGGTTAGTGCTACAGCGCAGTTACGAGGTCGTTTGTCGCATAATTGGGAATTAGACGATGTTGTTATAATTACCGATTTAAATTTGCAAGAACAAGTGTATCAATGGAATGGCAGCACCTTATCTACTGTAACTTTCACAAAAAATGACGGTAGCACTTCTTGGACTGGCGAGTTTCGAGCCAAATATTGCACGATTGATGCAGAGCGCGTGATGTTTTCAAATGTAAATGATAACTCCACTCATTATCCTCATTTAATTGTCGGGTCTAAAAGAGGCTCTTACACAATAATAAGCAACGATCAAAGGCCGTCTAGCAGTCTTTCTGAAGAAGATGCTTTCTTTCTAGTGCAACCTGATTTGCGCCCTATAAACGGCTTTGTAGGAGCTTTCAATAAAGTTGTAACATCATCTCGAAGCGGTGCTACGTTTCAATTGACAGGTGCAAGCGCAAAAGATTTTGCCTTCATTCCACTTTATCCTCGCTCTGGTGCTACTGGCACTGAAGGAGTCGTGTATGCAGGAAACGATGTTTACTATGGAAGACAAGGCCGAATTGAATCGCTTGCAGCTACGCAAAAATTTGGCGATGTCGAAACGAATGATTTAAGTGAAGACATTAACGACACAATTGAAACTTATACTGACTGGACGGCTGTTTATAATGAGCGAACTCAAAAAGTTTATTGGATGCCTACAGGTAAAAATCAGTTATGGGTTTTGCACAAATCACTACTTGGTTTAGGAATCTCTCCGTGGTCTAAGTGGGTAACTGCTGATGCGGTCAACATGGATTTCACGGCAATGATGAACTGTCTCGACCCACAGGACGGTTTAGAGTACGTTTTTGCTGGAGATGAAAACGGCAACCTATATAAAATAGAAGGCACTACTAATGGTGGTGATAATACTAGTGCTGTAAAAACAGAGCGTTTGTCTAAACTATTCACTTTTAATTCTAGTGCCGAAGTGTTTGACTTTGAAGGTTGGATTTTATTCCAACAAAAAGATGTTACAGCCACAATAACTATTAGGTTTGAATATAACGGAGACTCTATTTTTAATGAGGAAATCACAGAAACACTCTCAGGAGTTGAAGCAGCCGCTTACTTTTCAGGAGGAGCCTATTTCAGCGGAGGAAAATATTTCGGCAAAGCCGTTTCAGGAAGACTCACAAGAAGAAACTGGGGCATTGCAGGGAGATCAAACGAATTTCAAATCCGACTCACTGTCGATAGCAAAAACGACTTCGAAGTCGCAGAGCTTGGAGTTCGCTTCTCAGCCTCGACTTAACCGCACAACCGCTAGAGAAGTAACAATTGAGCCTTTAGATTATGAACATTTAAGGTACGTTTTTGCTGCTAATAAAAAATCAAGTTTAAAATTTTTAGACGTAAAATTTACCAGTAATTTAGAAAAAGAAACGTTTAATGATTTATTTACTCATTATGTGAGAAAAAATCAAAGTTACGTTTTAGTTGTTAAAGCAACAACTCCGAAAGGAATTATCCCTGTAGGATTAGTATTTTTAGCAAAACAGAAAAATAGTTACATGGTTACTGATTTTGTTGTTTTTTGGTGGGCTTCAAAAAGAAATATTGTCGAGGGTATTTCTTCATTTTTTAGAATTTTGCGTGACACAACTGTAATCATGTTTTATGCAAGTATTGAAACGTCACGCTTTCCTAATTATTTAAAGAAAATTGGTCTGATTCGTAGCGTTGGACGATTGCACGATATTATTAAAGGGCCAGCAAATTTATATCAAACAAGAAGGGTCAAATAAATGGTCGATCTATTAAACAATATTGATTTCAAAAGTTTAGGTAGAAATGTACTTGATTTTGGTAGTCAGCTCGGTCTATCAACATTATTGGATGATTTGTTAGAAACAGGTACAGAAGACATTTTGCGTCCTATAACAGATTTTAGAGATTTAGGAGTTGGCTTAAATGCTGGTGGTTTACAAGGTCAATTAACAGATGGAGTTTATACGGTTTCTCCTACTAATGCGACTCGATCAAATTTGATAGGAGACATGCAAACAAGTTTAGGACAGTATGCGAGTAATTTGAGAGGTCAAAGAGAAAATTTAACACCAGGTTTCGGTGCTTTAACTAGAGCAAGAGTTGATAGTTTAGAAAATGCAAAAAGAAAAGCGATAGGTGATTTGCGAGAAAATTTAGCAAGAAGGCGAGTTGCAGGTAGCTCTTTTGCTCAAGATGCTGAATCTCGGCTTGCGCGAGAATACGATATTCCAATTGCTGAAACTGGAGCACAATCTTTTCTTCAAGAATTACAACTCTTTACAAATTTATCGAGACTAGAAGCTCAAGCAAATATTCAAGCTGCTGAAACTGCATTGAATGAACTTAATCGTCAGCTCAATGTAGGTTTAAATAATGTTGGCAGCATAACAGGTGCGATGGCGAACCTTGCTTCTATTGAGTCTCAAGTTTTAGGACAACTAGCATCAGGACAAGCTAACAACGTTGCTGATTTGACCGATAACATATTAACATCACTAGGAATACGATAGGTAAATATTATGAGGTTAATCTCTAGCCCCCAAAGACAAGCATTACGTGAATTAAATATCTTAAATGATCGAGCTACTTTTAATAAGACTCAAGCAGACACACGAAAAATAAACCGTGATACTATGATTGATATCCAAAACCAAGTTCAAACTGCAGCAGATAAGATATTTACAGAAGCTTCACGCACATCTAAAGTTCTTTTCACGCAACTAA
>DIAJ01000013.1:5357-21287 GCA_002415785.1 Flavobacteriales bacterium UBA5081 | reverse complement strand
CGACAAAAAATAGTCAAAGATATAAGTAACTTTCAAAACTCAGTAGCAACAAGAATTGCTAACTCTGCAAATATGTTAAATCAAATAGGCGCTTCTACTAGTGTTTTAGACTCTCAGTTAGAAAATTTTAATGCAAATTTTAATGACCTTCGCACTAGAAAAGATGGAAATTTATTAACTGTTGAAGAAAACCTTGAACTAGATAAAGAGCAGATAAAAAAACAAAATGAAGAAATAGCTAAATATGAAGGTCAAGCTATAGTTGCTGGCTTCAATCCTAAAACCCGCAAAGGTCAAACGTACATTAGAAATTTGCAGTTAGTAAACCGCAGGGTTTTAGATAATTATGGAGACGATAATCCAGCGTTAGATTTCATTAAGAAAGACCGAGAGGGTTCAGTAGCCATAATGAACTCCACAATGCCACAAATTGTCGCTGAAATGGAAAAATTATATCGAACTGGCTTAAAAACTGGAATCGCCCGATCCTTCCTGCAAAGACCCATGCAATTAGCGCAAGAGTTATTCGGCGATGCAGAAGGCTCTCAAATTACACAATTTTTAGAGCAACTTGCTGGTGCTAAGGTTGCTGATTTTGAGGTTTTTAAAGCTGCGTCTTCTCGAACAACGTTGGAACTTATGGAGTATGTTGAAGGTAATTTGAATCAAAAAGAAGTTCAATTGTTGCGAGATGCGAGTCCGAAAGAGACAGGTACACCACAAGGAAATATTAGACAGATTGCTTCTCTTATTGCTATCAATGAAAGAAAAAAGGAGCAACATGAAGCTTACATTAACTTTTTACTTAAGATAGGCAATAGAGATATTCCTAGAGAGGAAAAAGATCAAATAGTGCGTGATTATGTAAACTCAACATTAAATGCGGCATTAGGTGAAACTGCGCGCAAAAAATTTATTGAGAGAGTAAACGAAGTGGAGAAAAGTATACTTAAGGATTATAACGCCGCTAATGAGAAGAAAACTAATAACAAAGGTGCCAAAACAATTAACATGAGTTTAAATCCCATCGGAAGTTAAAAATTATGATTGAAACAACCTCAGATGTAGCAGCGACACCAACAAATCCCAATGCACAAAATAGTTTGTCACCTGATGCTTTTTTAGACACTATAGACTTTGCAATTCTTAAAGATTCACCTGTTACTATACCTTTGAAAGATGGACAAGTTACAATTCAAAATCGATCCCAATTACAAGACTTTATCTTAACGCCTAAATATGATGGTCTTTCTCAATATACAGAAGCCCAAGTTATTGAAAGAATTGCGGATCAATTTCCTACTATACAAAAAAAACCTCTTGGCGATAACGGCAATCCAGATGATTATAACGAAGTAGATTCTAGCAAGATGGCTAAGACTGATCCTGACATGTGGACAAAATTAGGCAATAACGTTTTCTTAATGGATTTAGACGATCCCTATCCTTTTCAAAGAGCAGCAACCTCGATTGGTGGAAGTTTGACTGGAGCATATCTTGGTGGGAAAGCTGGAGCAAAGATAGGAAGTCCTTTTGGTTTGAAAGGAAAAGTCATTGGTGGAGGAATAGGAGCTTTTCTTGGAGAACTCAGTGGCAGTGTTGCTGGTTCTGCTACGCCTGATTTGGTTGCAAGAGTTCTCAATTTAGCTTCAGAAAATGGTTATGAAAACAATTTTAAAACGCTTTCTAACGATGAGTTAAAAAGAGTGATGATGGCCGAAGTTTACTTACATGGGATGTTTACTGTTTTGAGCGCAACATCAAGGGTAGGTGGTAAGCAAATTTCAAATTTTGCGAACAAAATCACACCACAGATGAAAGAGTTTGCCGACCTTTCTGGGAGAAGACTCAGCCTTGATAATCTTCCATTAACTGTTGGGGCCAGAGCCTACGGACTTAATGTTGTCAATGTTCTTGGAAGGATGCCTTATATTGGGCGTGGCGCTCAGAAAAATGAGGCAACTTATCTTCGAAACGTCTATAAAGTTGCAAAAGGACTGCCATCTCGGATTGCACCGACTTTAGGTAGTTTGTCAGACTTAGGTAGGAAAATTTACGCTGAAGCAACAACCACAATGAATAAATTTTCAGAATCTTATGATCAAAAATACAAAGAGGTTTTTGACACTGCAGAATCGTATGGTTTAATTGTTTCTCCTAACAGTGCAAAAGCCTATGCTCAAAGTATGTTAGATGCAATAAAGCGAGACCAACCAACCACCATTGTTAATGGCAAAAAGAAAGAATTTTTATCAAATAACGTTACACGCAGAGTGAACAACGTTGTTCAAGAAGTTCTTAATTTAGATAACATGACTTTGAAGCAAGCAGATGAAGCTCTCCAGCGGATTAACGCACAAATAGGTGAGGCTTTTGACGTAAGTGAAAGAGAAGGTGCATCAGTATATCGTCTTTTAAAACCATTAAAAGATGCTATAAAAACAGATGTCATAAACAATGTTTCTTCTCCATTTACTAATATAGGCGGCGGATTAGCGGTAACTAAAGACCAAGTTAAAGAGGTTACTAATACTCTTGCAAAATTAGATGCTGAGTATAGTAGAGAGATCACTGCTTTAATTGATACACCTGTAACTAAAAGAATTGAAACCGTTTCAGGTAAATTGGGAAGCACAGGCTCAAGCACAGTCACAACTCAATCAATCGATAGTCTTGTAAAAATTATTTTAGATTTGAATGAGCCTTCTGTTGTTGAAGAATTGTCTCGATTAGTAACGCCTGAAACTATGAATCAAATTGCCGCAACTTTCGTACAAAAAGCTTTGAAAGAATCAGTTGAAGAGGTGGCCCAACCAGGTAGAGCTAGTACTTTTGTTTTAAATGCTGAACCATTAAAAAGCCTGCTTGGAAGTTCTCCTTTGAAGAAACAAGCAGATGGCATTTTAGAAACTGTTACGGCTTCAGATAAAACACGCAAACAGACTATTGATATACTCTTAAAAAATTCTGATATAAAAAGAGCAGATTTAGAATTATTTTTGCAAAATATTGAAAATAGTATCGGTAAATCGGTGCCTAATGCGTCTACTTTTTTGCAGCGGTCAATGCAAATTAGTGGTGGCAGAGCTAAATTAGGTTCGCAAGTTGCTAAAGTTATGACTTATGGTTTAGCAGGTGGCGCTTTATACTCAAATCCGTTAAGTGCTCTCACAGTTTTGTTTGGCACTAGAGCTTTTCTTTCTGCTCTCACAAATCCAATGAACGCCCAATCAGTGAGGAATATGATCGGAGAAGAAATAACAACCATCGCTTATAGAAATGCTTGGATCAATTTATTCGCGTCTTTGTTAGGAGCAACTGTTGAAACAGGCGATCAAGTTGTAGATACCATAACTGACGCTGTTGATAAAAAATCACCAACTTTGATAAAAAAAGCTTTAGAGGTAGAAGCACAAAAAAACATTGATAAAGCAAAAGAAATGGGCGCAAATACCTTTGATTATGTGTTCAGTGACGATCCAGAAAAATCAGATGAAGCGTTAGAAAATTTAACAAGACAACAATAAAAAAACTAACCTACTGTCAAAGTTCTATTTGACATTTTTTAATTAAAATTTTAACAAAAAGGTACAACCTATGGGTACAAAATGGAGCACAGTGAGTGTCAGTGGCTATAACGCTTCACCTCCAAGTGATGACGGTGCAACCACCACAGCAAATGAGGTTAAATGGGCTACGATCAAAACAAAGTTGCCTGATCCTTTAAAAACTGCATTAGAGAGCGTAGTTTCAAAACTTGATGCCGCATTAAATTTTGCTACCACTGCAAAATCAGGTGACTACACGATCGCAACGACTGACAATGGAAAGGTCATTGATTTCACCGCTTCTGCAACTGCCACCTTACCAGCCGCGAGTTCAGCAGGAGACAGTTTTTATGTAGGGATTTTCAATAATCATTCTTCTTCCATAACCATTGCTCGTAATGGTTCGGATACGATTTCAGGAGCAACTAGCTACACGCTGCCTACAAAGCACATGTTATGGCTTTTTACAAATGACGCTAATGACGGATGGTTAGCCAGTCAACCTGTTAATTTAATTGTAACAGGCACTTTGTCTGCTGGTTCTGCAACGGTAACTTCTTTATCTGTCAGTGACGGCAATATTACAAATGTTGGTGATATTGCACTCGATTCGATTAGTGCTGATGGAACTGATATAAATTTAGCTTTAACTGATAACAGCGCTACTGCATTCACCGTCAAAGAAGGATCAACTTCATATTTAACTTTCGTGACTACGAATAGCGGTGAAAAAATTGTTTTTTCTAAAAATATCGAAGCCACTGGCGATTTGCTCGTTAGTGGTGAGGTTCAAACAGCAAGCATTGGATTTACCGATGGAGACAACGCTCTTACGATTGCAGACGGAGGTGCGGTAACAGCAGCGGCAGGGTTGATAAGTACGGCGGCTTCAAATACTTTTGGCGCTACGAGTTTCAATGATGCAAATATTAGCAATGTAGGCTCTATTGCAGTTGATAGTGTTATTAACGATGACACTAACATTTTAATTGACAGTGCTGGAGACATTACGTTAGACGCTGGTGGTGCAGATGTAATTATATCCGATGATGGTACAGAAATTGGTCGTTTTACAAATTCATCTTCGGATCTGGTTTTACAGGCAACCGTGCAAGATAAGGATTTGGTGTTCAAAGGCGATGATGGCGGTTCTGGAATAACTGCTTTGACACTAGATATGAGTGATTCTGGCAAAGCTATATTTAATTCTGCAATTACATCAGGCGGAGTTATCACAAGTTCGAGCAACTTAGTTATTGCCAATAATGGAAATATTGGCTCTGCAGGTGATTCCGATTCTATAGCTATAGCAAGTGATGGAGTTGTCACATTTTCACAAGCACCTGTCTTTCCAAATGGTTCAATCAATATTTTAGATTTAGATATTGATGGTGCGACTGATATTGGCGCTGCTATATCAGATGCAGATTTATTTATTATAGATGATGCCGCAGGAGGCACTAATAGGAAGACAGCCGCGTCACGATTGAAAACATATATCCAAGATGCTGGAACTGTGCTTCAAGTAGTTTCTGCATCGAATACGTCTACGGTCAACACTACTAGCACAACATTTGCAGACATCACATCGATAAGTGCTGCCATTACTTGTCAATCAACTTCTTCGAAAGTTCTTGCTATGTTTACCAGCGATACCTTGTACAGTTTGGTTGCTTCGACAAACGTGACGTATACCGTAAAACTTCTTCGTGATTCAGTTTCGCTTGGTGAAAGAAGTGTGGCTGCTGGTTCGGGTGGTGGTGGACTTCAAGCGAGGGCTTCAACATCCTTTGCTGTACTCGATAGTCCTTCATCGGTTTCAGAATTAACGTTTAAATGTCAGCACAAAGTAAGCTCTGCATCTTCAACTGGCAGTGCTGTTTCAAGTCGCTTAGTGCTCATGGAGGTAGCTGGATGATTTCATATACATGTTTAGCAATAAAATCGCTTTGTCCTGGTGCAGAGTGGACGATGGATGACGATAATTATGAGACTTTAAATTGGGTAAAAGGAAATGGTCATGACAAACCTACAAAGTCTGCCATTGCATCCGAAGTTTCTAAATTAGAGTCAGAGGAGCCTATGAAGGTTCTGAGGTTGCAACGTAATCAAAAGCTGACTGAAAGCGACTGGGTTGTCATTAAAGCCAATGAAAGCGGTTCTACAGTGCCTTCAGCTTGGAAAACTTATCGTCAAAATCTTCGTAATTTGCCTGAGACCGCTTCTCCTAAGTTAGATGGAGACAATTTAATAAATGTAACTTGGCCTACGCAACCTACTTAATGCTGTTGGTTTTCATGCTGACTGTCTTTGTTGATGGAAAGGCAACAAATGACAAGTTTTATTTTTATGATGTAAATCGATGTCACTATTTTCGACAATCAATCGCTAAACAAAATCGCTCAATGCCGAGAGACTATTCTTATCGTTCGCCGCAAATGGGCGCAACTTGTCAACCAATATATGTGCGTGAGGATTCTGTTTTAATTTGGAAATAAATAATGGAACCAATCACCTCCGCTATTGTAGCAATTAAAGTTTGTACTGCGGCTGTGAAAAATGTTCACAGTCTGTTAGAGCAAGGGGCTGAGTTGCATCAATGCTCTAAGTCAATTGCAGCTTTTTTTTCAGCAAAGAATGATATTTCACGAATGGAAAAAGAAGCTCAAAATCCTCCGCTTTGGAAGAAAATAGCTGGCGCAGACACGGCCAAAAGCATAGAGATTGTCATGCAACGCAAAAGGTCTCAAGAGCTAATGTCTGACCTTCATCGCATGTTGAAAATGGCGTATGGGCCAGATATTTGGCAAGAGGTAATCGCAGAACAACGCGCTATGGAGGCAGAACGTGATCGGCAATATTTTCGTAGAAAAAGAATATTAAAAATTTGGATAGAAGGCACTCTTACTGTAATTGCAGTTCTCTTGTCAGTTGGATTGATTTGTTTGTTTGCGTGGATTTCGTTTTCAAAAGAAAAATAAAGTCAAAAAAATGGGAGGGGTTTTAAACCCTCCCCTTTTTTTTTGTCAATGTAAACCATTGATTGAACGTTAGGAATGTGTTCTTTTTTATGTTTTTTGTGTATTTAAAAATTTGTGTATGTTACTGATTCATCGAAAAACCTATATCTTTAAAAGAGCGAGAGATTTTACGATGATTCAATTGCTTAGTTGAGTTATCCACAACTAAACTTTATTACTCAATTTATTTTCTATTTTTTTAGCGCCTCCTTAATTGATGTTGATTTTTTCAACTGCTTTTGCAGCGTGGTCAATGCTAGGCACGATGTAATAACTTTGCGTGGTTGTCACCGATGAATGACGAAGTTGAGATTGCACTGCTTCAATCGAACATCCAGCTTCAAGCATCCTTTGACCGCAAGTTTTCCGTGTTTGTTGCAATGTTCTATGCTTCAAACCCGTAGCTTTTTGGGCCTCTGCGAATTTTTGTGTCAGCCACCAAACAGGAATTTTTTTTCTGTTCAAGCTGAAAACATAGGTATGAGCAATCGGCAAGCCTAAATCGTCTAATTCTTGCTCAACCGCATGCTCTTGTCTATTGATGATTTCCATCGCAGTTGAATTGAGAGCGCATTGTGACACAGCGTTTGATTTCTGATCTTTAGATTCGAAATGACAAACCCAGTTTCCGTCCATTTCAAAAATCCTTTGATATTCGTCACCTTGCGTTCTGCTATCAAAAGTCAAATTACAAATTTCACTCCTTCTCATGCCTGTATTTAAAGCAAACAGCACTATATCTTTTGCAAGTGGAGGTAAGGCTAACAAAAGTGCTTTTGTTTCGCCCGATGTCCAATGCTCATTCCTTTTCGCTATGACTGAAGATTTTTTATTTCTCGTCAGTCTTGCGCGAGACCTTGTAAAAGATTGAAAAGGATTCGGGATATCTAAATTTCTTTCTGCCCGAATCATTTCAATACAACCGCTCACTAATGACAGCTCTCGCAATATAGTAGTGTGTTTCAGCGGAAGCCGATAACCTTCTTTGTCCTTTGTTCTTCCGCGATCAGCAGTTACACCAGCGCAACAAGGCTGTTCACAAATTCGTCTTTTACTAACGTGATTGTAATAGTCTGCTATTTTTTGTTGCGAAATGCTTTTTTTATTATTAAATGCGTAGCTGAGCACATAATCACCAAAGTAATCTTCTAACTTGTCTGCCATAGCTGCTTCTGTTACTTGAGTTGTCAATTTATCTCCACGTTGTTTTTTTAATCGCAAGCCTTCTTGAATCACTTCGCGAAAGCTTATTTCCTTAAAATGTTCCATGTTTTTTCTCCCAAGGAACACATTCCTCTGAGAATGTTTACATTTTTTGTACTTCATTGTCAATTTACGTTCGTTTCTTCAAAAGTTTATCTAAATCATAGGCTTGCCTGAATAACTTAAAAGTTTCCCAACCTTCTGATAAATCAGCAAAATAAGCATGATTAAAATCTGCATTTTCTTTTGAGAATCTCAATAGATGAGCGCCTTTGCCACAGACAAAAGGCAATTTTTTGCCATTGTCCATCCTGACACCGAAATCAACCAAATGCTGATAGGCGGCTAATTGAATAATGTAATCCGAATAAATCCCATTTGATGTCTTCCAGTCAAGCAGCACCACCTCATCACCCATTCTCCCGATTGCATCAGGAGTTCCACCGAATTTCCATTGTGGGCTAACTAATTGGACTTCTTGAAATTTTGAGAGTAGCACAAGGTTGTTAGACTTTTCCCAATGCAAATAAGCTTCGAAACTCGTTCTTGCCTTTTTTTTATGCACTTCTAATTTCAATTCTTTATTAAGTGCCACCTTTGGACTTTTGCCATTGATGTGAGCTTCTATCATTGAGTGAGTGGCCGTCCCAATTTTAAGCGCTTGTCCAGCTTGGCTGTCATCTCCATACAATTCTTTTCCCTCATGCCCTTGCTTCCAAGCCCACCTGATCAAAGCATTGCTGTCTTTAAACCGCCCTATAATCGTAGTTGTTCCAGGTAAAACTTCATTCTTGTATCGATAGCCCTTTTTAGGAGTTGCCATTTATTTTTCCTATTGATATTCCAATTGTTAAAATTTCCATAATTTTTAAATTTTTTAATCTTGCGACAATTTGTTTTTCTTTCTGTCTTATTTCTACATCTTTATTAAAAGTCTTTTTCCATTTTTCTTGCTGGATTTTTATGAGCGATACAGGCGCACGTTTTTTTAAATCGTCTAATTGCATCAACAAAATATTGATATCATTTACTAAAAAATTTTTTTCTAATTCGTTGTTCATTTTAAAAAGGCACATCTTCTAATGGTGGTGGATTCCGCTCGTCATAATTTTTTTCTTCAATGAAAGCGTCATCATCTTTAACTCTTTCGTTTATTTTGGTAACAATCCATTCTGGTAATTCTTTTAATATTTCTGGATTCGGGTTGTCACAATCAAAAACAACATTTTTATTAACGGCTTCGAATTTCGTGCCATCGGGTGCTGGGCCAAAAGTGACGATAGGGTAGTCTCTGTCTGGCTTTGGATTTTCTGTATATTGGAGTACACAAAATTTATCTAACAATTGAGTTAATTGAAATCCGTTTTGAGACTCGTCACTTAATAGTTTTCCTGTCAAATGTTGAACGATTTGATGTAAATTTGATTTTTCGTGATTTGAAATTTTACAAATTCTTGAAAAACCAAATGGTTTTCCGTCTGTCATTTTGTGACTCAGCTCGAACAGCAAAACGACTTGAGGTATCACTTCTGTCGCATCCGATTCGAATTTTTTCTGAACTTGATTTCCTAAATCAATCACCCCATAACAACGTCCAAAATAAGTACCGTTCGGCACACTTTCTCTTTCCTTGTTTTTACTCCTAGTAACTTTCAAGCCCATATTTTCATCCTCTAATTGGTTGATTATTTCTTTTAAAAATTCTTTGTTACTCGCACCCATAACCTTCTTCTCTTTGTTCTTTTTCTTCTTTTGCTAGCGCTTCCCACAAAAATTGTTCGACACCAACATAATCAAGATCCAGATCACCATTTGCTGTGTGGAGCGATGACCAAGTTAAGGGAATTTCATGACCTCTATGACCAATCATCAAATACCAGGTAACGTCTTCAGAAAGCCAATTTAAGGCTTTTCCGACTTCATCATTGATTTCTGTTTTTATTGATTGTGTTCCGTCTTGCTGGACAATCATCCTGATTTCAATGTCAACGGAGCAACGACTCACTTGTGTGCTTGGAAAGGTGGTTGCGCTCAAAATTGCGCTGATATGATGTGTCTGCATTAGTTGTGTCTTTTTTTTTGTACACAACTAAATTATCAAAAATAACTCAAATGTAAAAGTTTTTTTTACATTATCTTATATTTTTAATAGAGAAAAATTAATTTATGCGGCTTTTTAGCTCTTTTGCTGGTTTAAAATGAGCTTTTTTTTTGCCTTTAATTATAGTCTCCTGCTTTGTTTTGGGGTTTACGAAGCGTTTGTCTTGTGTTTCATTCAAGCTAAAAGAGCCAAATCCTCTTATTTCCACCCTTCCGCCCTTTGCAATTTCTTCGCTAATTTCATCAAAAATAAGGTCAACCACAATTTCACTTTCCCTTCTTGAAATTTTTTGATTATCAAAACTTATCTTATCAATTAGCTTAGTTCTATCCATCCTTAAAATCCCATTTCATATTGTTTCTTTTTTCGAATCCCCTCTATTTCTAACATGTCGTTTGTTTCACACCAATAAACAATAGCAGTAAATTCTTGAATAGACATGCCAAACAATAAAGCTACTTTTTCGAGCACTTTGATATTGATTTCCATTTTTACTGTTTTGTTAAGCAAATTAGTAATAGAGTTTTTGTTAATTTTGTCGATTCCTAATTCACAATCATGATGCGTATAGTCAACTACAGAAAAAAATACTGGAACACCATTATATGTCGTTTTTTTAGTTTTAATTTTTGCAGAAACGTTATGTCCATTTTTGTGCTTATATATCTTATAGCGCCAATGACTGCTCGAAATAATTTCTTGGTCAAAATTTACCTCTGCCAAACTTTGAATTGTTATGTCCTCGATATTGCGACTAAAAAGCAAATCGTAAAGCTCGTAACCTATTTTTTGAGCATAAACCTCGTTCGCCCAAAGAAACTTCCCAGAACGAGTCACGATGGACAGGCCTAAAGGCATGTTGTCAACTAAACTGTTTGTACTAGAATTAATTTCTTTCAATTGGTCGAAATAATTTTCGAGTGGGCTTTGTGGGCGCTGTTTGATATTAACTGCTCTTATTGCAGTATAGTGTTTTGTGTCATGAGTAAATTTTTCCATCTTTACTTTAACGATTAAAAAATTACCTTCAGCATCTTGAATTTCGAGGCTTGTTACATAATTATTTTTCTTTAACGAATCATGAGTTAATGGATAGTCGCGCGTCCACCAATCATAAAGGTTTGTTCCAATATAATCTTTGTAACTTACTTTTAAATGTTCTAAACACAGTGGATTGCACTCTACCATGTCGTTTTGTTTATCAATAATGCACCAGGGGGTAGTGTCTGCTTTACAGAATTTTAGACTCTCTAATTTTTCTTTAAACGTTTGTTGTTTTTCATTTCTAATTATTTCTAACATGATCCCTCCTACGCTTTTTTCAACTGATTAAAACTATATCTAATCAAATCATAGTCTTGTTCGTTCATGTCTACATTCTTGTGTCTGTTATAAAGTAAGACGCACCAGTTTAAATGCTGCTCAGCAGTTAGTTTGATGCCTTCTTCTTGCTCTACTTTTAAAATTTCTTGACTAATTGCGGCCATCAAAACTTGATTTATATTTTCTGGCACTTGTAATTCAAAATGCTCGACACTTAAAAACTTCGCTAGGGTTTCAAGCTTTTTTTGATTGATTTCTTCATGCTTAAACCATCTGTCTAATGTTTGTCTGGTGATCCCGAAAGCCTCCGTAAATTTTTGCCTTGTTCCATACTTCTCTTTTATTATTTTTTTTATTACCGCTACATTTATTTTTGGCATTGCCTTTTCCCTGTAATTTTGTTTAAAAATTTTAAACAGATTACCTTTTTTACTAAATATGTGCAATTTTTTTGTACAAAATAGGTCTAATTGTATCAATATTAAAAAATTTTGGTGCTTTTCGTTGAAATCTATTTCGAAATGAGATAAATATAAAAAACGGTAAATGACAAAATTTTTTATACAAAGACAAAAAAAAATGCACAAGCAACTTATAGAAAGAGCAATCAAGGAAAGTGGACTTTCAAATAAAGCTTTTGCGAAAGCGCTTGGCGTTTCCAGAGGATGTTTGTATAGCTGGAAAAATTCTGGAATTGTGCCAGAAAAAAAACGAGGAGCCTTGTGTGATTTGGCGAAAAACACCATCACACCCGAACAGTTTTCCATTTATTCTAAAAATCTTAACGATGAGAACTCTTAGCCAGCGTTCCCCATATTTCCATGTTTCAACGCTGGTTGTTGCTGGCGGCTCTCCAACTAGGAGGGCCGTCCTTTTATGAGAAATTACGGAACGATTCAAACTTCATTTTGGACTCACCCTAAAATCAATGTTTTAAGTGATAAAGCAAAATTGCTTTTTTTGTATTTAATTACAGGCCATCATGCAAACGCTTTGGGCTGCTATCGCATCCCGAAAGAGTATATCAAAGCGGACTTAGGCTGGACGACCAAAGATTTGTTGAAGCCTTTTTCCGAGCTTGAAAATTTTTTAATTTTGTATGACTTAGAGCTTTCTGTTTTGTTGATTCCTGACTTTCTGCAATGGAATCCAATTCCTAACCCAAATAGCGGTCAAGCAAGGTGGGCTGAATTACAGCTAATAAATGAAAATTTTCAATACTTTCATGTTCTTATCGACCGTTTGGAACCGTTTCAAGATCGCCTTCCAGAACCGTTACCGAAGGTCTGTAATGAAAATGAAAAAGGGTTACCGCAATCATTAACATTAACAAGAACATTAACAATAACAGAACAAGAACAAAAACAAGAAAACGGACGTAACCGTCCAAAACGAAATTCTTTTAATTCAGAAGAAAGAAAACAAAGCGAAGAAGTTTTAGAGTTTTTGAATCAAACAAAATCGAAATTCGGAGTTCGAGGCAAATTCAAATTAGTCAATTCTCATTTGAAATTTATCAGTGCTCGACTTAAGGAAGGTCACACGGTTGCGGAGTGTCGTCAAGTCATTGTCGTGAAAACAAAACAATGGGCTAATACGGACATGGCTATTTATTTACGGCCCTCTACCTTATTCAACGAAGAAAAATTTAACAATTACATTGGAGAACTGGGAGTGCAAGAAAATGAAGTGTCCAGACTGTAAAACTGAATTAAATGGAAAAAACGATTGTTACGTTTGTGGTTGGGATGACGGAAAAAAAATGCAAAAAAAAGTTTTTTTCAAATGCGATTATTGTCATGGCGAATTTATCTGGCCATCAAGAACTACCCCCTATTTTTCACATGATGAAAATCGCATTGTACGCCGCTCGTTTCGCGGAAATGGAGTGTGTCGCAATTGTTCTACCAGTGAAAGTTACCTTGAGGATGAGGCCAAACATGATGTTTTTGCTGGGCCAAGAAAGAGAGCGCAACAATCAGCCGAATATCAAAAAGTTAAAATCTTGAGCAGAAATCTAACTGATCACGAAAATAAAAAACAGTTATTTGAAATTTTAAAACAAAGCATTTCTAAAATAACGGAAAGAGAACTTCCTTATGACAAGTTTAAAACCTGATGATGATGAGGAAAAAATAAGGGAAGCAATACTTGAGTTTTGGCAACTAGGATACGCCATGACAGAAATTCAAATTATAACTAAATTAAACTTCGATTATGTCAAAAGGGTTATCGATGATCACAGAGGAAATGGCTGAAAAAGCAAATGACTTCATACGGGATTTCGCCGAAAAATTTGCTCACGCGAAAGCAGAGCGAGTGTATCTGGAGGAATTTAAAAAATCTAAAAAAGCCATGCTTTTTGCGAAGAAAAACGGTACTGTTGCTGAACGAGAAAATTTCGCTTTCGCTCATCCAGAATATTTAAAGTTGATTGAATCTATCAGAATTGCAGTCGAGCGAGAGGAAACAATTCGCTATCAAATTGAAGCTGCTAAATTAAAAATTGACATGTATCGGACTCAGGAGTCCTCGCGGCGTGGTGGCTTTTGATGGCCATTAAACGCGACACGACTGATCACTATTTCTCGAAAGCCATTCGCATGCGAAATGACTGGACTTGTGAAAAATGCTTCAAGTGTGATGACAATGCAAAAATGACGAACAAGAGCAAATTCATTGAAACAGCTCACGTTTACACACGAAGGTACCGTCACACGCGATGGCACAGTGACAACGCGATTGCAGCTTGCAACGCTTGTCATCGCTGGTTCGGCGATAATCCGCCTGATTTCTATATTTTCATCAAAAATAATATTTTAGGTGAAACTCGGATGGATTTGTTAATGAGAAGAAAATCAGTCAGCAGGAAGTACACAAAAGCTGAGAAAGCAGAAATTACAGAACATTGGAAATCCGAGTGTAAGCGTCTTGAAAAATTGAGGATGAATGGAACTCAAGGCTACATCGATTTAATTGATTATGATTGAACTGAGGTGGAAAAAGGTTGCTGACAACAAAGAAAATTCAGTGCAACTTGGTTCCAATTTTTACGTTTTAGAGTTTACTTCTTTGGAGGCGAAATTTAAAAGCAATCAAGCAGAATCAGTTACATTGTTTCGATCTGATTGGCAGGAAGTTCAAATTGAGGAATGATGACTGGTTGCCTCCGTTACTTAGGGAATATGCTAAATGGTTAGCTGGTGAATTTGGAGAGGGTTTTTCATCAACAAGCACGATTTGGAGAGCTTTTTTTGATCCTTCTCATGGAAGCTCTCAATCAACTTTGCCGAAAGGCGTGGTGCCACCACCAGGTTTCTCGAAATTGCAAAGAGCTTACAATTTTTTGCTTATTAACACGAAATATGGGAACGATGTTTCGTTAGTTCGCGCTTTTTACCTATGTGAAAAGCCTGAAATTATTATGCAATTGTTTAATATTTCAAGGCGTACTTTTTATCGCAGAAAAAGCTCTGGCGAACGCGCTATCCGTCAATATTTAAAAAATGGTAAAAAAAGTTTCACAATGGCACAAAAAATGATACAGTAGGCTATTATTGCTATTTTTGACTTTAAAGAGTGCAACTATGAAAAAATCATTAACTCAACGCCAGCAAAACGCAATGAAACGTCACTCGAAGCATCACACAAAAAAACACATGGCAGAAATGACTAAATTGATGAAATCTGGGTCTACTTTTACTGCTGCACACAAAAAAGCAATGAAAAAAGTTGGCAAATGAGCGAAAAAAAGCCTTTTGCTGGATTTCATTTAAAAAAAGAAATCGACATTTCACATTTTTTAACGATTTTAATCTTAATTTTTGGTTTAATTTTTTGGGCTACAGGATTAGAGGGACGAGTCGATGCTATCGAAATTTTATATCAGTCTGATATCAATCATTTACAAGATCGATTAGATAGAATCGAAGATAAATTAGATCGAATTTTGGAAAAATGAACGTCAGTCGATTTTTTGATAAGCATGAATTAGCTTGTAAATGTGGTTGTGGTGAGGCCAAAATGGAACCACTTTTTTTAAAAAAACTTGATGAATTGCGAGACAATTACGGTAAGCCTATTATTTTAAATTCTGCGTACCGCTGTCCAGATCATAATCGAGCTGTCAGCTCAAGCAAAAGCGTAAATGGGCCTCATACCACAGGTAAAGCGGTTGATATTAGAACTAGCAGAAAAGAAGCTTATACGGTGCTCTCATTGGCTTTTTTAGCTGGCTTTACAGGCATAGGTGTAGCGCAAAAGGGTTCTGGACGATTCATTCACTTAGATATGTTGGGTTCACTTGAGGGTGCTGTCAGACCAACGATTTGGAGTTATTGATGCTGCAAGCTTTACTGCCTGTTGCTGGAAAAATATTAGATAAGGTTTTGCCAGACAAAAAAGCGAGAGAGGAAGCGCAACTTGCTTTGCTTAAAGCTGAACAAGAAGGAGAGCTGAAAGCGGTAGAGCAACAGTTGTCGGCAATTTTAGCTGAAGCAAAAAGCAATGATCCTTTTACTAGCAGGGCGCGGCCAACTTTTTTGTATGTCGTTTATATATGTATTTTAGCAGGAATACCAATGGGTATTTTATACTCAATGAATCCTGATTTAGCTACCAACATTTCAACAGGTTTCAGTCAATGGTTGAAATCTATTCCAGAAGAAATGTGGTGGTTGTTTTCAGCAGGATATTTAGGTTATACAGGCGCTCGCTCGTACGATAAAAACAAAAT
>DIAJ01000013.1:4326-5224 GCA_002415785.1 Flavobacteriales bacterium UBA5081 | reverse complement strand
TGATGAAATGATGAAATGATGAAGTGATGAAGTAATGAAGTGATGAAGTATTGAACTTAATCAATGGCATCAATTCTGTTATGATGATATCACTTTCTAGTTTGATACTCTTGAAAGTAGGGAGCGGCTTCAAAATGTCAGAATAAAACCTAATATTTTGGCCGCTCTCAATTTTATTTGTTGAAGTACTTAAAATTAGCTTATTGATTCTCTTATTTTTCGCAATTTAAGTGCAAAATCTTTTAATCTTTGCTTATCGTTTTTATGTACCCAGGTCTGATGAAGTTCGAAACCATTGTCTCGCATTTTTTTTAAATACTTTTTCCGTGCTTTCGCTGACGGCGATGAATTTTTACACAATGATTGCATCGTTTAACCTTTTGAGCTTGATCTATTGACTCATTTCATCTTCTTGTGCCCATTCTTCGGCTCGGTCAATTGCTTGATGAACTACATGAGATTGATCAGTAATTAATTCATCTCCAATAAAAATACTGCCACCTTTCCCATGCGGCGCATATTTTAATTTTCCTAATATAAATCCTTCTCTCTCTAAGCTGTCTCTTAAATATTGTTCGAATTCAGCACCATTGTAAATATATTCGTTTCCAAAAGTAATATCGACTATTAGTGAATCATTCATTTTCTTTTTCCTCCTGGGTAAAAATAAATTTAATAAATTTTAGTCAAGCTCCTCGTATCTTGAAAAATTACATTTTCTACAATTTTCGAAAGCGTAAAAATCGTTTTCAGTAATTTCTACTGCATTTATTTCGCCGCAATTCTCGCAATCTATTGTGGCAATAAAACGGATAGGGCCATTGTCTATGTGGTTTGGTCTAGGCATTTTTTAATCCTCACTTTCGGTAAAAATAAATTTAATGAATTTAATGAATTT
>DIAJ01000013.1:0-4268 GCA_002415785.1 Flavobacteriales bacterium UBA5081 | reverse complement strand
AATTTAATGAATTTAATGAATTTGATGACTTTATAAAGTTAATGCCAGTCTTGTCTCAAATGCAATTAATTTAATTAATTTCATAGTTAAAAATAAAAAAAAGAGCGCCGTAAAAACGGCGCCCTTGCTTTCTTTATGAGCGTAGAGGCATGATCAAAGAATCGCTTTCCCTATCGGAGTAAGAGCTTACTCTAATGGAGTCGTTAATTTTATCGAACTGCGCTTTAAAATTTGAATTATTGTTTTCTTGTGAGTTCGCCGTTAAACTTTTGGGATCATTAACTTCAATCTCTAAAATTACGCAATTATCAGCACTTATAGTTTGTGACAATTCATACAATAACTTAGCGTTTAGCCCTACACTTACAACCTGCTTGTTGCGATAGCACTTTTCATTAAGCAAGCGCTGGTAGTTTGGGAATGATTTATGACCAGTAGGTCGTGACATTGTATCGCCGTTAGACAAAATTAGCGTTCCGTTTGCTTTGATCTGTAGTTTTTCACGTTTGGCTAATTTAGCAATTTTCCGCTCGCGAATGATCGCTTCTACAGGAATGAAGCCTGTAGTGTCATCTTCGTCTAGTTCAACATTCAACGCGGTTATTATGTGGCCATTTGTTGCAACAAGCTTTTTTTGCTCACAATCTAAAAAACAATGTTCCAGGTAATCGCGGACATCGTTTTTTGCTACAGCTTTTTCGATTTTGAAATTATTTACTCTCATTTTTGATACTCCATTTTTAATTTTAAATTAGATAACAATCGTTATCCAATAGCCGCCTTTTTAAAGCGGCTATCAGCTAAAGATTGTTTATAAATCAATAATTGTTCGAAAATACGAAAACGCCGTAGGGTTTTGCATCAATCGAAAAATGATCCAAAAAGAGATCATATCTAAAAGCTTCATAGTCGATGTAGTGCGTTAAATGTTCTGGCATTTCATCCAAGTAACATTCATCAAAAAGGTGAATTGCATATTCTTTTTCATTGTCCCAATGGCCCTGGTAAGAATCCCTAAAATTCTCTAACGTGCCGTTATTTTCATAATCAAGAAAAGCTAAAAACGCTGTTTTTTCGCTGTCATCTAATTCGTTTAATGTCTCGACTTTTTCAACTATGGTTGCAATATCGGTATTTTCTTCACACCTAATTCCTTCGAAATCGTGTATTGCGTATTCTTCGGCGTATGGTTCGCTTGAAGCTTTTAACATAAGTTCGATTTCTTTTTCGACTTCATCAACTGATTTGTAATCGAGATCGATCCAAGTGCCGTGCAATTTTCCAGCGTTATAACTTGATAGGCACGCTACATAAATACGATTTACTATGAGATTTTCTTTTTTAATAGCTGTTTGCATTTTTTGACACCCCTTAAAATTCGTTAATTAGATAATTTTCTATAATGTCGGCTGATTCTTGATTCTTAAGCAGATCAAGTAGTCTTTCATCCTCCAGGGCCAGTTCTGGCAGGATTAAATGTTTTCGACATAAAAACAAAAATTCTAAATTGCTCATTTATTTTCCCCCCACTTTTTCACGTCAATAATTATCGCGGTAACCATAAACCACAAGGTTAAGCAGGCTATAGACGCCCAAAAAGCAACTGAGAGAAAATACGCTTCTTCTAATGTAATAAAAGTTAAAAACAAAAAAGGGCTTGCGACTAAAATATAAAAAAGAACGCATTCTAAAAATAAGAGTAAATAACCCGTAATTTGAGCGGTAATCTTAAACATAATTATTCTTCCTAAGTTTGATACTTAATACGAATGTATCATGATATTATTAAATGTACAATTTTTTTAGACATTATTTAAAATAAATGACAAATAGCAAAAACAAAATAACATCACGTTCAAAATTGACACTTAGTGAACGCGAGCATGAATTTGTGCTAAAAAGAACTATAGAAGGCTTATCATGGCCTGAGGCGTATAAACAAAGTCACAACACTACTGACCTTACGGAGGCCGTCATCAGCACACGCGCTTACCGCTTAGGACAAACGCCCAGGGTACAGAAACAAATTGATCGGTTACGCGAGATCGGAGCATGTGAAAGGGAGATAACAAGAGAAAGCCACCTAGCGTCTTTACAAGAGTTAAAACAGAAAGCCCTGGATAGTGGGAATTATGGTGCCGCAGTTCAGGCGGAGGTGCAAAGGGGTAAGGCGGCAGGCCTATATATAGAGAAGAAAGAGTATACAGTGAAACACGATACAACTGCCCTACAACTACTAGATGAACTTAATCAAGCCACAATTATAGAAGGGGAGATAATAGATGATGCTAACCAATGCGCTAGTAACGCTATGGAAAGCATAAAGGTAGCAAGTAAACAGTAAGGGGAATATATTTCTAGGGCACGATTGATTTTTTTGCTATAGCAAATGAACTTATCTCGCTATTTTTCTTTTCGCTCTATTCAGTGATGTGAAAGAATAGTCGTATAACTCTTGTATTTAACCCTCCCTATCTTACAAATAAGTCGGCTTTACTTCCTAAAGTGTTGATTCATCGTGAATTGCAACTCTTGTTAGGTGTATGAGTTCGATTGCTGTCGCGCTTCCAAGTTGATCTGCCGCGCTGATGATGAATACCGCCATAGGGGTGACACCCCCTTGCCCTCTAGTGCTAGTGCTAGTGTTGGATCAATATCCAGCCCATTTTCAAACGTCATCGTTAAAAAACAAGCGCTTGCAGAATGAGATGATTGGTTTTTAGTGATTGTTTTTTGAAAAGGTATGAGCAGCGTTTAAACCTCTACTAGCATTATTATTGTTGTTGGACTCAATAGTGATGTTGTATTGCGTATGTTCTGACTGTTACTTTTTTACACTCGCATGTTTCCCTGTAACAGGCCACACCTTTTCATTTTTTTATTATTAGGTATGACTAAGGTTTAGGTATTTTATGGTTAAAAGTAGTCGTGTTAAGCCTCGTAAGGGTAAGGCTAAAGTTAAGGTATTGAAATCGGGTAAGCGTGTTTCTTACGGTCAAGCTGGCAAGGCGAGTGATGGTGGTCGTAGGGTGCGTCCTGGTACTTCTAAGGGTGATTCGTATTGTGCGAGGTCTTTGGGTCAAATGAAAAAGCATCCTAAGTCTGCGAGTAATCCGAACAGTCCGTTACGTTTGAGTCGCAAGCGTTGGAAGTGTGTTGGTTCGAAAAGTAAAGCGAGTTAAATCATTTTATGTCTGAATTAGTAGTGGCTCACATTGATAGGGGTAATCATCGGGAGCCTTTAGTTCCTCGCAATGAGCGTCCTGTTGAGTCTAAAGCTGATGATTTGGTTAAGAGGGAGGATTCTGTTAAGCCTAAGACTACTCAGGTAGATGTGAGGGTTTGAGGTTAATAAATATGTCAAAAATTACAACAATTTTAAGTTTAGGAGCTGGAGTTCAATCGTCTACTCTGGCGTTAATGGCGGCAAGAGGTGAATTTGAACCTATGCCTGATGTCGCAATTTTTGCAGACACAGGTTATGAACCAAAAGCAGTTTATAAATGGCTTGAATGGTTAGAAAAACAATTACCGTTTCCAGTAGAAAAAGTAAGTAGGGGAAACTTAAGAGATGATCAAATAAAAACTAGAGTAAGGGCTAAAAATAGAGCTGCTGCTTTACCTTATTTTACTCTCGATAATGATACAAAAAAAGTGGGGATGCTCCAACGACAATGCACTGCAGAATATAAAATACAACCTGTTACTAAATACACTCGACAAGAAATTCTTGGTTTAAAATTTCGTCAACGTGCTCCAAAAGAACATGTCATTGATCTTTGGTATGGAATTTCTTATGACGAAATTCAACGCATGAAAGTTCCTTTTGTAGAACCTTGGAGAAGAAATGTTTATCCGCTAATAGAGAAACGAATCCGTAGAGGTGATTGCTTAGAATGGATGGAAAAAAACAATTTTCCAAAACCGCCCCGATCAGCGTGTTTATGTTGCCCTTTCCATAGTGAAAAAGAATGGTTAAATTTAAAAAATGGTGACAAAAATGAATGGAAAGACATTGTTGATTTTGATAAATCAATAAGAAGGTTAGGCGGTGAAAAAGGCGATTTATTTTTACATAGATCCTGCAAACCAATAGATGAAGTCGATTTCTTTACTTTAGAAAATGCAGGTCAAATGAGTCTCTTAGATGAATGTGAAGGTATGTGCGGCATTTAATTTTTTTACTTAATAATTGTGATAAAAATGTTAGAAAAAGTAGCGCAAGAAGTAAATAGCTTAAAAGTCGGTGAGCACTATCCGTTTCCTGG
>DIAJ01000034.1:93922-102719 GCA_002415785.1 Flavobacteriales bacterium UBA5081 | reverse complement strand
GGTAAATAAACGGATATTCAGGATATTTTACATCCTTTCTATAAAACAAAAGGCAATATCACATATTAGAATACAGATAACGCAAATTTGGCAAGTTTTCACAGATATACATTAGTTGAAATTAAAGCTATTCGAATAAGTGTGTTTTCTCCAAATCAAATCTGCGGACATCATAATAATTTGCGTCATCTGCGTTCCATAAATAGACTCGTTATTCCTTCTCTAAAAGTTAAATCTTCCACCAAAGCTCACTCCCATATAGCCAATTCTTTCTTGAAATCCGGCATCGCCTTTAGTGATAGAATTAACACTTCTGCTGTAGTGTGGTGTCAATACAAAAGTAGTGCGAATGCTATGGTAATACGTTACACCGGCAGCTAAATGCACATTTATTACTCCGGCTGTTTTAAAGGGGTTTTCATCTTTATTCTCCAAATTTGCCACCGTATGTCGTTCTTGATTTTTAGACAATTCGTGATTGTTGGTTACTATGTTAACTATAGCATCACTTTTACGCATGCGGTACAAAGGTTCATCGGGCTGTGGACTTGCAACAGGAGCAGTTTCGTCATCTACCACTTTTAATATGTATCCTTTATAATTATTAAACACTTGCAAGCCAAATCCGGCTTTTATTTGCCACCCCCATTTTGAGTTTCTGGCTTCATAACCCAATAGCAATGGAACTTCTAAAAAGTCGTACTGATTAGAGAAACGCTTTTCTCCTTCAAAGTGCATCTCTTCATATATTTGAGTATAGTTAATTCCCGTTTCTATGAACTTATGGTTCTTCAACTCATAGTGTAGATTTGCCGTTAATGTGTAGGCCATTCTGGGTGTTTCTGATTTTGCCCGCTGACGCAAATACTCAGTAGAAACATTATATTCAGGGGTCATTGATTTACTTATGCTTTGTGGAGTAAATGCTATATACAAAGAGGCTCTCTCTTTAAAAGGCTTTTTATCAACCGTTGGGAATGCATATTCGTATTCAACTTCTCCGGCTCTTAGTGGCTTAGCTTCTTTTTTTAGTTTAAAGAAGCCTTTAGAGTCACTTTTGTCCATTTCTTCATAGCGAACAAATGAAACCGGCTTTGCACTCTCCCATCCATCTAAGTGAGAAATGTAAATATTCAATAAAGGATTATCTTGCAAATCAGGCCGACTAAAAGCAGCAGCCTCCATAGAAGCCATTAATTCAGCATCTGGAACCCTGTTTTCTATTTGATTTGAAGTATTACTTTCATAATTAACATCCGTAATTAATTGGTTCTCCTTTCTTGTGTTTATTGAAGTGCTAAGGTTATTATTCTCTGTTGATGTAATTTCTTTAAAATTATATTGTTGATTTATAATGCTTAATTCATTTTGAGTGTTCGCGTCCTCTTTAGTCGACTCAATAGCCACCTTTTCCTCATCTCCTCCAATGAGTAAAGCAGAGCTACCGCCGGCTAGCAACAACAGCAGAAGCGTACCTAAAGTACGCCAGTATTTTGTAATTCTATTGGCTACAATATGGCCATAGTTTCTCTTGGCTGATACTTCCTCCCAAACTGAATCCGGAGGAGAGACAGCATGTTCGCGCAACTTGTCGCGAAACACTTGGTCGAATTCATTAAATTGATCAGACATTGTTGCTAGTTTTTAATTTTTCTAAAACATTTTGCACCCACTTTCTCGCTTTGGCTAATTGCGAACGAGAGGTGTTTTCTGAAATGCTCAGCATTTCGGCTATTTCTTTATGACTATATCCTTCAATAATGTATAAGTTAAACACCATACGATAACCGTCGGGCAATTGTTGGATGATGCCCAAAAGCTCTTGCTCTGATAGCCGACTTATGGCTTTCGAATTCACTACTTTGTCCTGATAATCTTCTATGCCAATGTTCTCGTATTTGTAAGTTGACTTACGGCAATAATTCAGAGCCGTATTCACCATTATGCGACGCACCCAACCTTCAAAAGAACCATTGAAACGAAAGCTGTCGAGCTTGTCAAATACCTTTATAAAAGCATCTTGAAGTATATCTTGTGCTTCTGCTTCGTGACGAGCGTACCGTAAACAAACAAAATACATTTTGGCTGAAAACAAATCATACAAAGCCTTTTGAGCACTTTTGTCCTCTTTAATACAAGCTTGTATTAGTTTCTTTTCATCCATACAGTAGCAATTATGACGAAATAGTCATTGAGTAATAGACAATCAAAAAACTGATTTCGATGCCTGAGAGAAAAACTAAAGTACGAGAAAAAAATGAAAAAGTAAGCTAATTAGAAATTTACAACCAAAATCTAGCTTCTAAACCAAGCCCTTCTCAAGCAAATACTCTGCAATTTGGATGGTATTTGTGGCTGCACCTTTTCTCAAATTATCTGCCACAATCCATAAATTCAATCCATTCTCCTGACTTTCATCTCGACGAATTCTGCCAACAAACACCTCGTCTTTGTCTTTTGAATAAAGCGGCATTGGATATTCGGCATTTGCCGGATTGTCTTTTACCACAATCCCTTTTGTTTTAGAAAGCAACTCCTTAATTTCAGCTACTTCAAAACTATTCTTTAAACTCAAATTAATGGATTCGGCATGGCCACCCATCACTGGTACTCGTACAGCAGTGGCAGTGATTTTTAAGCTGTCGTCGCCCATGATTTTCTTAGGTTCATTCACCAATTTCATCTCTTCTTTGGTGTAGTCATTCTCCATAAAAACATCGCATTGTGGAATACAGTTTTCGTGAATTTGGTATGCATAAGCCATCTCTCCACTCTTTCCACTTTGTTCATTTTTGAGTTGCTCTAAAGCTTTCACCCCTGTTCCGGTTATGGATTGGTAAGTTGATATTACGATGCGATCAATACCATATTTTTTGTGAATTGGAGCTAATGTTAACACCATTTGAATAGTAGAACAATTTGGGTTAGCGATGATTTTATCTTCCTTAGTCAACTCTCCGGCATTTACTTCCGGCACAATTAACTTTTTAGTAGGATCCATGCGCCAAGCAGAAGAGTTGTCGATTACTGTAGTTCCTACAGCTGCAAACTTTTCAGCATAAGCTAAAGAAGTTTCACCACCTGCAGAAAACAAAGCAATCTCCGGTTTTAAGTCAATTGCTGATTGTATGCTTTGCACGCTTACTTCTTGCCCTTTAAAAGAAATCTTTTTACCAACAGATTTTTCAGAAGCTACCGGAATTAATTCAGTTAATGGAAAATTCCGCTCTTCTAACAATTTAATCATTACTTGACCAACCAATCCTGTTGCTCCTACTACGGCTACTTTCATCTTATTAATATAGTATTTAAGGACAAATTACTTTGTCATTTCTTTGCTGATGCCTGATAATATATAGCTTACAAAGCTCAAATTTTACGGCAATTCACACTTTTATAACTTTTGCTTTACCTAATTGGGCTGCAAAAATACTAACTTTACGACCTTAAGACTTTCATTATGCTTAAAAAGAACCTTTTAATTTGTCTACTAATTGGCCTGGTTTATTTTCCGGCTACACAAGCACAAATATTTGTTATTGATTCATTTACTGATGGGAACCTCAATATTAACCCAGAGTGGTTTGGCGACACTTCAAAGTTTGAGGTAAACACTTCCAATCAATTGCAATTAAATGACGCTACTGCAAGTTCTCCGGCTTTTTTAGTGACTTCATCAAACATTATCAATAATGCCGAATGGGAGTTTTGGGTTAGAATGGAGTTTGCTCCTTCTGGAAGCAATTATGGTACTGTTTATTTGGTTTCAGACGTCCAAAACCTAAGTCAAAATGTAAATGGTTATTTCGTACAAATTGGTGGCGTAAGCGGAACAGTTGATGATGTAAGCTTGTATCGACAAGACGGTAGTAGCAACACTAAATTAATTGATGGAACAGATGGAACAGTTGGTCTTGACCCTGTGGATGTAAAAATAAAAGTTACCAAAGACAGCCTTGGTGAATGGGAGTTATTTATTGATACCTCAGCAGCCAAAAACAACTATATCTCACAAGGTACTGCAACTGACTTAACTTACTCTCAAAGCAACTATTTTGGCTTTTTATGCAGCTACACTTCTACTCGTTCTGACAAATTTTTCTTTGATGATATTCACTTGCAGGGAGAAGCATTTCAAGACACGATAAAACCTTCTATTTCAAATTTAAATGTATTAGACAGCAACACCTTAGAGCTTACATTTTCAGAAAAAGTTGAACAAACAACAGCTTTAAATCCATCTAATTACAACGTCAATAAAAGCTTTGGCAATCCTACTGCTGTTAGTTATCCGGGAAATGATAGCTCTATTGTAAACTTAAGCTTTAACAACAATTTTGGAAATGGGATAGAGTACTATTTAACAGTTGAAAATGTTGCGGATAAGTCAAGTAATATTATGGAAACAGACAGTTTCCCTTTTCTTTATTTTCAAGCTGTTCCTGCAGATTATCGAGATATTGTCATCAATGAATTTTACCCTGATTTTTCACCTTCCCTTGGTTTACCCGAAGCTGAGTTTGTAGAAATATTCAATGCTTCTAACAAAGTCTTTGATCTAGAAAATTGGAGCATTAGCGATAACTCATCCACCACAACTTTAGGTTCCTATATTTTGCGCCCCGGCGAATATTTAATCCTTTGCGCACAAAGCGATTTAGCTAATTTACAAAATTATGGCCCAGCATTAGGCTTGAGTAGTTTGCCTACATTAAATAATGACGGTGATTTAATCCAAATCAGAAATGATAACAATCAAGTAATTGACGAATTAACTTATGACTTAAGTTGGTATAAAGACCAGAGCAAAACCGATGGAGGTTGGACAATTGAGCAAATTAATCCTTTTACAAATTGTACTGGCAAGAACAACTTCAAAGCCTCTACTGCAGCTATTGGTGGAACTCCGGGAACTCAAAACACTGCATTCGACACTTTGCCTGATACAACAGCACCTGAGCTATTAAATGCTGAAGTGATTTCAACTGACAGTATCCTACTTCACTTTAACGAACGCCTAGATACTAATTCTGTTCTCTCTGCCAATTATTCCTTTAACACAACTGTTGTGGTTGACCAGATTATTAATTTAAAACCCAACTACAGCTCAGTACTGTTAACTTTAATCGACGGTTTAGATTCCGGTCAGGTGAATACTTTAACTGTCACAAGCCTTCGAGATTGTCCGGGGAATTTGATTGGTGCTAATACAATAATAAATATTATTCTCCCCGAAACAGCTAATGAATTTGATCTTGTAATCAATGAAATACTGTTTAATCCTCATACTGGAGGAAGTGACTTTGTGGAATTGTACAATCGCTCGAATAAAATTATCAGTCTACAAAACTGGAAATTGGGCAATAGAGATAATGAGCAGCTAAATGTGATTATTGAAGATCCGTATTTAATTTTTCCCGAAGAGTACGTATTTATTACGACCGACGGCTCAAGCACTCAGCAAGAATATCCGGCTGCTCAAATGAATCGTTTACTGGAAGTGAGTTCAATGTCCTCTTTTAACAATGACGATGGAATTCCATATATTCTAAATGAAAAAGGAAAACAAATTGACCAAATTAGCTACCATGAAGACATGCATTTTGAACTGTTGCGTGAAGTAAAAGGTGTTTCTTTAGAGCGAATTAATCCGCATCTAACTTCTAACGATCAAAGCAATTTTCATTCGGCAGCAAAATCGGTAAACTATGCCACACCCGGCTATCAAAATTCTCAATACTCTTTAAGCACTAATTTCAAAGGCACTGTTAATCTTGATCCTGAAACTTTTTCTCCCGATAACGATGGCTATCAGGATTGGCTCAATATTAATTATCAATTTCCTGAGTCCGGGAACGTGGCCAATGTAAAAATCTACGATCGACAAGGGCGATTGATCAAGGAGTTGATTAAAAATGAGCTACTCGCTAAAAGCGGTACTTTTAAGTGGGATGGAATAACGGAAGATAACAATAAGGCACGAATAGGGATTTATGTCATTTACTTTGAAGTATTCAATCCCAATGGCGATCAAAAAGTGTATAAGAAAACAGCTGTAGTAGCCGGATATTTAGATTGATCATTACAACACCTTTTTCATCTCTGCTACATAAGATCTGGAAACGGGAATTTCTTCAGTTTGCATTCCTTTCAGTTGTAGACTCAAGCCTTGAGCATTGCCGGAAAATGAAGCTACTTTTTTAAGGTTGACCAGGTAACTTCTATGGCAGCGTTTAATTTTCGAGTACGCTTCTAAAGCATTATCAACTTCTTTTAAAGTGTTACGTAAAATGTGCTTCTTTAATCCACTTTCACAATGAACTTCCACGTAATTCTCAACGGACTTGATAAAAAGCAATTGATTCAACTTAAGTTCAACTTGTTCCGATTTGTTTTTCGACGGAATTGAGATCGTTTCATCCTTCAAAGTGTTTTCGACACTAATGCTTTGATTAAGAGCATTAGCCTCCTTTAAAGCAGCTTTCAAACGTTTTTGGTAGACAACTAAAGTGCTAATGATAACCGGAAAAGAGCCAACGAGCAGGGTGATTCCTTGATAGGTAAGAAAACCCTTAAAAGTGAGTGAAAGGAAGCCTAATTTAACGGAATAAAGTAGGTTAACTGTGCCTATCAAGAAAAACATCCATAAAGTGTAGAGAATGTTTTTTCCGACAGTCCAACTGCTTTTATTAAACCATTTGGGAAGGAAAAATCTAAATAGGGAATTACTCAGCAACATGCTAGCAGTTGTAATTAATCCATAAGAGAGTAATTGCCGGACTTTGTGTTCACTTTCGTAGTTCTGCAAACCAAAGGGTTGAAAAAGCAGCAAAAACAAAAAAATGAAAAGTCCGAATAAACTAGCGCCGATTATTTCTTTGCGCCAAGAGGTATTAAAAGGATAAGCTTGATGTAGGATGTTGGCTTTCACACAGCGAAGATGAATATTTGTTTTATTTATCCTTTAATCGTTCTACCTCTCCTTTTAATTGCATAACAACTTCTGATAATTGATCTACGGAAAGTGCTGAATGGTCGATTGTAGGCAAATCGAAAGTCAAATAACCTTTGGCCTCCCATACTTCCATTACTTCTTCAGCTTTTACGGAATAGGGTTCGTAATTCTTATTGTCAGAATGGAGTTCAAAGCTTTGGCTTTCTTCAACTTTATTAATGGCTCTTTTATATACAATTCCTTCACTTTGAGTGACAAAAACATAGCAGCTATTGTCTTTTACTCTCTCCCAATTGTCGACGTATTGTCCGATGATGTAGCTGGAAGAAGGAATGGGCAACATGCTATCGCCTTTAATTTGAAAAAGGCGATATGTTCCGTTTTGGGTCTCTTGCAAAGGAAGATTAAAAGCAGGAAGTTGTTCTATAAACTCCGGATCGGCATAACCATTAAGGTATCCGGCAGCAGCTTTAGTGGAAACTAAACTGACTTTTTCTTTGTCGTTTTCATCTACCACAATAGGCAAAATACGCAAGCCTTTACCGCTAATGTCTTTTTTCGATTGATTGTCGTTTTCTATTAAGTTTACTTCCACAAGATCATCCATTTTTACCTTAAAAAAATGCGAAATGTTTTGTAGTGTTTCCATATTTGGCTCAGCCCTTCCTTCTTCGTAGGAGCCCACTTTTGGACGATTAATCCCAATTTTTTTAGCAAAGTCTGCCTGAGTTAGTTTTTTTTGTTTGCGTAAAAATTTAAGGTTGTTGGCAAAAAAATTCATTTGCTAAAATATTTAGTAAACTAAAAAATATAGTATATTTGGATGGTAAAAATAAGAAATCCTAAAATACTTAGCAAAATGAATAGTATACATCATAAAATTAGAGGAAGTTATCCGGGTTTTATTGGCATAGAGTTGCCGAATGAGTATGAAGTAATTTTGTTGGATGAGGAGAATTTTAATGCCTACCGGAAAAACGAAGCTTACAATGCATTAAAAGTAGAGGTAAAAAATCAATATTGTCATTTTGTAAAACCGATTGAGGGTTCTTGGCATGTAGTAATTGAAGGTAAAAATTGCAATTTTTCGCCGCAGAAAGTAAATATAATTTACAAAGCGGCCTAGTAAAACGCTAGTGGTTTACTTTTCTACTAAATTGCTGTTTTCCATTTCGCCAATGGCTAAAACTACGCAACCGGCAGTATTTATTCCGGTAGTTGATGTTTTTGTAAAATACATTTGAATTTCTACTTTTTCTTTTTGGTCGTTCACGATCTCCCAATAGCGATTTTCATTCGTTTTAACCTCAATGGAAACCGTGTCTCCTTTTTGATTGATTACATTGAGCTGTAGTTCTCCAATATGACTTTGCGCATCAGCTAAAATTCGGTAGCGTTTATTGGTTTCCAGTTTTTGTTTTATTTGTGCCTTACTGCTTGAATTCATTTGGGCAACTTTCACTTCACTACAATACTCAAACGATTGTAAGGGCGAAAAGTCGACATTCTTGATGAAGTTTTTGCACTGCCCAAAACACAAGTTTGAGAAAGTCATGAGTGCACAAAGGGTAAAGATTGTTTTCATTGTTTTTTGAGTTGTCATCACTTTTGATTTAGATTATAATTTTCGCCGCAAAAGTCGTGAGAAAGAAAAGTTTATAGTATTAGCTTCACTTTATAGAATCGTTAAGATAAAGGAGAATTGGTTAAAATAATATTAAGTAATCTGAATATCCGGAATGATACCAAAAGCTATTTGAATTTTGTTTAGAAAGATGGCCATTTTCATAATTTAAGTTTGGAACGAACTAAATGGGGCTAATGATTGAAGAAGCTCCAAAG
>DIAJ01000034.1:90482-93814 GCA_002415785.1 Flavobacteriales bacterium UBA5081 | reverse complement strand
TGGAAAAAAGTAAAGACAAGGTGTTGAAAACAAAATAGTTTAATTACTAACTAATCAATTTAGGTAAATAAACGGATATTCAGGTTAAGTAAAGATATTTTACTCATAAAAACAAGAAAGCCACTCTTTATGAGCGGCTTTCCTGAAACTAACCAAAAAATTACTAAACTATGAGATGAAAATGATTCTAAATTCTGTTCAACGAAAAAGGGAATTAACGCCTCATCAAAATTGTTGAATCGCTAATGGTCAATTTCTCAGTTTGACCACTGCATGTTTTTATTTCTTTACTAAATTGTCGTTTTCCATTTCGCCAACTGCTAAAACAACGCAACCGGTTGTGTTCATTCCATTGTTTGTTTTTTCGTTAAAGCTCAGTTGAATTTCAACTTTGCCTTTATTATTATTGATAATCTCCCAATATCTCTGATTATTTGCATTTACTTCAATCGAAACCGTATCTCCTTTTTGGTTGACTACGCTAAGTTGAACTTCACCTAAGTAGTCCTGTGCGTCAGCTAAAATTCTATACCTCTTATTGGATTCCATTTTTTGCTTTACTTCAGCCTGACTGTTGGAGTACATTTCAGCAACTTTTACTTCTCCACAGTACTCAAAGGCATTTAGTGCAGAAAAATCGACTTGTTTCACGAAGGTTTTACACTGTCCGAAACTCCATACAGAAGCGAACATAAGTGAACTAAAAACCAGTGTTTTTAATGTTAGTGATATATTTTTCATTTTGTATAATTTACTGCTCTAAATTTGCGGGCGCAAAATTAGCTAAACAAGTCATTCGATATTTATTTTAATAAAACTATTTTATTAAAAAATGTTAATCAAATTAAGTTGTTGTTTTACAGTAAATTTATATTGCTGTTAAATGTAGCAGGTTTAATGACCTATGAGGTCTTTGGTTCTGCTTTATAAACATGAATATCGTAGTTCTTATTTCTCGGGTTTAGCCAATGCATCAATTTATCTATAAATCCGGCTTCAATAGTAGTTTCAAATTCTAACTCCATAATATCTCCGAGCTTTTGAATTTGTTTCTCTTTTTCGTCGTGTTCTACAATAAAAACATAATCGGGGTAGCGATCAAAAGATTTAGCTTGCAAAGTAGTCATTACCGTGTCTAAGTCTTGCATATTTCCCACCTTGTAATAAGTTGGGTAATACTCATAGTTAGAATAAAAAACGGGCATTAGGTTAACGTCATTTATTCTTCCTGCCATATAGAGCAATACGTCTTTTTCTTTTTGCGGCTTATCTGCAAGGTAATACATAGACTCAACTCGTGATCTTTTTGAATAGGTTAAAGTAATTGGAATGAGCAGTATGATATTAACTACCATGAAAGCTCTCCAAGAGTTTCTAAAAAACTTAGGGTGTTTTTTAAACCAACTACTATTTTCTTTTAGGTCTTCATAGCCAATTAATCCGATAATTGGGAAGTACATTAATACAGGCAAAATAAATCGCTCTTGCTTTCCGGGAAAAACGGAATGGAAAACGATAAAAAGCAAAAATGGAAGTAATAATATTAGGTGCTTTTTCCACGAACGAACAACACCTCTAGCAAGTATAAAGCTGAAAGGGGGTATAAAAATCCCCAAGAATAAAACAACAAAATTATACCACGGTCCGGTAACATAGGACTTAGCATGTGCAACATTAAAGCCTAAGTAATTAAATAACTTTTCAAAAGGCCCAAAGTCGTACATCAAGGTTTCTAAAACCAAATGATTGGGGATTAGTGGCAAAATTCCGCCAAGGATAATTAGCAAAACCTCCTTCCATTTGTTATTAAACATCAAATACAAACCTAAACCGGCGGAAAAGGCAGCTGTTTGGTAACGAATAGTAAATGCAAAACTTAGCAGTACTCCACCCCAAAAGAAGAGTTTTAATGCTCCATTTTGCAAATAGGCTTTAATAATAAGGTAAGCGCCTGCCATTAAAAATGGAATGCAAACAATTTCGATTAAATTTCGCACACTCATCATGGGTAAAAACCAAAATATTGCTGCAATCCAGGCTGCCATAAGTGCCATTTTTTCTGAAGCAAAGAGTTTGGTTGTGAGATATGTAAACACAATAATAAGTATAGAAAAAAGAGCATGTATCAAGCGATTAATGAACATAATCGTTTGAGGGTCTTTGATATCTACTGCATACATTGCCTCCAAGAATAGGTAGTTTGCATAAGGGTAAAGCATGCTTCTCTTACTTGCTTTATCTTCTCTATAACCTGGTGTCCAAAAGGTAGATTCTTTATCGTGAACTTTATAGGAGGCTTCAGCAATAATCTTAAAGTGATCATCTGTCATGGCATAGCCTTTAGAAAAAACGGCTGCGATTAGTCGTAGGCTTAAGCCCACTATTAAAATGACAGTTAGGGGGTTTCTTTGATAAAAATCTTTAATGGAGTGAAGCATTTTTTGTTCTTTAAGTGTGCTTGTAAAATTATTAAAAGCATTGACTTAACGAACTTTAATTTTTCAAGAAATTGAAATTCCTAAAAATGGAACTTTTAGCTGGGCTTTCGTTTTAAAATTAGCGAAGAAATCAAAGTGATTATTAAGCCTACAGGAAAAATTTCCATATAAGTATATAGTGCTTTTATTACCGGATTTTTGTAGCTTTCTGCCATTGCGTTCAACTCTTCTCGCTTCTGACTTATTTCTTTTGCAGTTGCAGCTGTTTGCTCAAAAGCATTTAATTGAGCTTCTACATAATTTTCCATAAAGTTGGGCATATACAAATCTGAAATAACCATCCAAGTGAGCACATACATAGTGGAAGCAATCAGTGAAATATATAGTCCGATTAAAAAAGCTTTTCCAAAAGAAATTACTCCATTTAAATATACATCCCGGTATTTTTTTATGCCTAAGAAAACAGTACTCAAAGCAACAATCATACTAGCAAAGCCCATAAACATGCTTAGCGTCATGTCGGTATCTGCATCCATATTTGGAATGGTTAAAGCCATAAATGCTGAGACAATTATGCCTCCAATAAGTCCGTAAATAACACTAATCTTTTTCATGATTATCTTTTTGACAAAGCAACAATATTTGTTTGAATTATACGAGATGTAAAAACAGAAATTTTACTTTATGAAAGCAGCCAGTTTTTATAATTACATTGATTAACTGTATTGTGCTCTGAATTAAGATCTTTAACATCTATCGCTTCATATTTTTCAAAACTCAATCACTTGATTGACACAAATATTCAAAGTATAGTTGTTAAATTGACGGAATTAACAAAAATAAATGTGAATGTCCGGAATGATACCTAAAGCTATTTGAATTTTGTTTAGAAGG
>DIAJ01000034.1:0-90418 GCA_002415785.1 Flavobacteriales bacterium UBA5081 | reverse complement strand
AAAGTAAAGACAAGGTACTGAAAACAAAATAGTTTAATTATTAACTAATAATTTAGGTAAATAAACGGATATTCAGGAAAATAAATGTGTCGCAGTAACAACGAGGGTTTCAAGAAAACCAAATCGTTAAAAAGAGATTGATGTGATCCTATTTGGAAGCATTGATATCTTTCCCCAACCAAGCTAACACATTTTTGTGCCAAATATCTTTCCCTTCTTGTTCACTTAGTATTCCGGTTTCTACTGCATAGTCAACAACTCGTCCGGGGTAAGAGGTTCCTACGCCTTTCATTTCTCCTAAAGGATAAGGGTCGTCTAAGCCCATAATAATTTGGCTGGCTCCTACCCGTTTTTTAAGTAATTCTAAAGTATAAGAGTCGTGAACTAGTGTGTCGTAATATATATTTTGATGTCCTAAAGTTTTTCTGGGATCTTCAAAGCCTTTAAAGATATCAGGACGCCCATCAAACCCTTGAATTCTTCTTCCGTAGTTCGCTACCCCCAACATTCCTCCATGAGCAAAACTGGTGCGAATATTTGGGTATTTGTTAGGCAAGTCACGTAAAGTAAAAAGGTGAATTGTGTCTGCACACTGAGCCATCATCCACACTAAATGAAACCTCCAGTACTGATTTTTTAAGGCGATCATTTTCTCTCCATCGTAAGGGTGAATTTGAACTGCCAGATTATATTTATTGGCTAATTCATAGATGGGATCAACATCAGCTTCGGCAACAGAAAGCCATTCTCCTTCTGCGTTTAAGAAGTGAGTAGGCAAACATAGAATTCTTAAGTTAAGCTCATTTACGCATCGCTCGATTTCTGCCAGGGCTTGATCTATATAAAGAGGCTGAACGACAAATCCACAAGTAAATTTATCCGGATAGTCGGCCTGAACAGAAGCATTGTAATCGTTTTGGAAGCGGATTCCATCTGCACAGTCTTGTTTTTCCCAACCATTACAATACAATTGAGATAAGCAAAGCATTACTCCATGATCAATCTTATTTTGATCCATCCACTCCAATTTCTCTTTAAGAAAAAAGCTAGGATCAGTGATGGGTCTTGACCAATCTCCTTGGCGCATAAATTTCTTATCATCATCAATCCAAAAAAGTTTCTTATCTTTCATGAATTGAGGCACTTGAGAAGGTTCAGGCAGAATGTGACCGTGTCCGTTTATTCGCATTGATTGATTGCTTGTTTACTGTTATACAAATCTTTCGTCTGCTTCCATTACCGTTCCACATTTTTCACAAGTTCTTAACTCTTCAGAGGTGTAGAACTTCTTAAAAACCGGTAAAAAGTCTTTTTCAATGCTGTTTAAAGGAAAATATTCTTCGAAAAGTTTATGATTGCAATTTTCGCAAAACCAAAGCAGTCCGTCTTTTTCTCCTTGAGTTCTTTTCAATTCAATAACTAAACCAACAGAATTCTCTGATCGAATAGGTGAGTGTGGAACCTTAGCCGGCAATAAAAAGACTTCTCCCTCTTTAATGGGAACTTCCACGGCTTTTCCGTCTTCTTGTATTTTAACTTTAATTTCTCCTTCCAGTTGATAGAAAAACTCTTCCCCTTCGTTATAATGATAATCCTTTCGGGCATTAGGGCCTCCAACAACCATGATAATAAAATCATCAGATTCGTATACCTGTTTGTTACCTACCGGTGGTTTTAACAGATGTCGGTGTTCATCAATCCATTGTTTAAAGTTAAAAGGTCTTCTCACAGCCATGTTTCCACATTTTTAAATTGAAGCCCTAAGTTAGCAAGATAATCCGGATTGGGAAAATTTTAAATACTTACTTAAAACTCAAATATTCCAGGTTTGTATAATTTATTCTAAATATCCGTACTTTAGCATTTTAATACGACAAGTGTATGGAATTAAATGTACCCCTTTTAAAAGAAATTTGTGAAATTGCCGGTGCTCCGGGATATGAAAAAAGAATAAGAGACTTCGTGATTAAAGAAGTGACTCCGCTCGTTGACGAAGTTCGCACCAATAATATGGGCAATGTATATGCCATAAAAAAAGGAAAAGAGCCTAAAAAGGTAATGGTTGGAGCACACATGGATGAAATTGGCTTCATCGTTACTCATGTTGATGATCAAGGCTTTGTAAGGTTTCATACATTAGGTGGTTTTGATCCAAAAACCTTAACCGCTCAGCGTGTAATTATTCATGGCAAGGAAGATGTAATGGGCGTAATGGGAACTAAACCCATTCACGTAATGAGCCCCGAAGAGCGGAAAAACAATCCAAAAATATCAGACTATTTTATTGATTTAGGAATGCCAAAAGAGCAAGTAGATCAACTTGTTTCTGTTGGTGACCCGATTACACGCTATAGCGAATTAATTGAAATGGGCGATTGCGTAAATTGCAAATCCATTGATAATCGGGTGTCTGTATTTATTCTAATTGAAACACTTCGCGCTTTAAAAGACAAAGAAGTACCTTATGATATTTACGGTGTTTTTACTGTTCAAGAAGAAGTGGGAATTCGCGGTGCGAATGTTTCTTCAATGGACATACAGCCGGATTTTGGTTTTGGACTAGACACTACGGTGGCTTACGACCTACCCGGAGCTAAGCCACATGAAAAAATTACTTGCCTCGGTGGCGGAACTGCCATAAAAATAATGGACGCTTCTACCATTTGTGACTATCGCATGGTTAACTACATGAAACAAACCGCTGAGAAGAATAATATTAAGTGGCAATCTGAAATTCTTCCTGCCGGAGGAACGGATACTGCCGGAATTCAGCGAATGAACGATGGTGGAGCCATTTCTGGAGCGATTTCTATTCCAACACGTCATTTGCATCAAGTAATTGAAATGGCACACAAAGAAGACATCACTGCTTCAATTAAAATGCTGAATCATTGTCTAACTGAAATCAATCAATACGATTGGAAGTTGTAGAAATAAGCATAAATTAAAAACTAAAAAGGGGTTGTATCAATATACAGCCCCTTTTTCTTTTGTTTTAATAATGAAGATTATATCTCAGCCTTAAATTGACTTAAAAACTCTTTGTCGTTTTCAGAGTAAAGTCGTAGGTCATTCACGTTGTACTTTAACTGAGCAATGCGCTCAACGCCCATTCCAAAAGCAAATCCACTGTATACTTTGGAGTCAATTCCGCAGTTTTCCAACACATTTGGATCTACCATGCCGCAACCTAAAATTTCCAAGAAGCCGGTGTACTTACAAACATTACAGCCTTTTCCACTACAAATGCTGCAAGAAACATCCATTTCTGCACTAGGCTCTGTAAAAGGGAAATAGGAAGGGCGTAAACGGATTTTAGTTTCCTCTCCAAAAACCTCCTTCGCAAAGTAAAGTAAGGTCTGTTTTAGATCGGCGAAGGAGACATTTTTATCAATGTACAATCCTTCAATTTGGTGAAAGAAACAATGTGCTCTTGCTGAAATCGCTTCATTTCTATAAACTCTCCCCGGAGAAATTGTTCGAATGGGCGGCTGGTTGTTTTCCATTACTCTCACCTGAACTGACGAAGTGTGCGTACGCAATGCCATATCGGGATTTTTAGCCACAAAAAAAGTATCCTGCATGTCGCGAGCCGGATGTTCCGGAGGAAAATTTAAGGCAGTAAAATTATGCCAGTCGTCTTCAATTTCCGGCCCTTCTGAGATTTGATATCCAATGCGGTTAAAAATTTCAATGATTTGATTTTTAACAATAGAAATGGGATGTCTGCTGCCTAATTCTGCATTCACCGGACGACTTAAATCCATTTTGTCATCTGCTGAAGTAACAGCATCCGCTAATGCAGCCTTTAATTCATTTACTCTATCTTGAGCAGCCTCTTTTAATTGGTTTAAAACTGCACCATATTCTTTTTTATCTTCGTTGGGAATACTTTTAAACTCGGCAAAAAGCTTTTTTAGTTCCCCTTTACTTCCCAGAACTTTAATTCTGAAAGCTTCCACTTCCTCTATGCTTTTCGCAGAGAAGTTTTTTGTTTCCTCTAAGAGTGATTTGGCTTGCTCTAACATTAGTTCAACAACTTCATTTTAATAATATAAACATCTTCTTTCGGACGGTCATTGCTGCCGGTTTCCATTACTGAAATGTTATCAATTACATTTAAGCCCGACAATACTTCTCCAAAAACGGTATATTGACCATCTAAGTGAGGTGTGCCTCCTAAAGTTTCATAAGTTTTTAACTGCTCTTCAGTGTAAGGGGCTCCCCTAGTTTCTGCAAAACGATCCATATATTGAGACGGATATTTTCTTCCCTCTACAATGTAAAACTGAGAACCTGAACTTCTGCGATCAGGGTTCATTTGATCACCTTGTCGAGCAGCAGCTAAAGCCCCTTTCTTGTGTATAAATTGATTGTCAATTTCGGCAGGAAGCGTATAGCCCGGTCCGCCATTTCCTAAAACCGAACTGTTTTTTGATGGCTTGGAAAGTGGATCCCCACCTTGAATCATAAAATCTTTAATTACCCGATGGAAAAGAGTAGAATCGTAAAAGCCTTCTTTTGCCAATTTGATAAAATTAGCTTTATGCTCCGGAGTTTCGTCGTAAAGTAACACTACAATGTCGCCGACGCTGGTTTGAATTAAAACTTTTTGCTGAGCATGAAGCTCATAGCTAAATAATGCGAAAAATGCAGCAAGTATAAATACTAACTTTTTCAAAATATAGTTATGTTTGTGATTACCTTTAAAGAATCTATGGGCAAAAGTATACAAAATATCGGGCTAAAACTGTGCTTTTGGGCACTCTTGGCAATGCCATTTATAGCTTGTAAAAAAGATGTTGGACCTACTTTATTGGTTACAGTTGTTGATGGTTACAACAATCGGATTCCCGGTGCTTGGGTAGAAGTTTCCGTTGATGGTGCCAATCAAGGAATCCTCAATGCACAAGTGGTTGATTCAGGTGCTACCGACCGATATGGTACAATAAAGTTTAAGTTTGAAAACACCGTTTTAGTGGATGTTGCACTCTACAAAAATCGAAATAGCGATATCATCGAAGATTCAACTTCAGTTTTATTGGAAACTGAACGCAGCCTTGATGATGACAACTTAATTGAACGAAAGCTGGTTATCTACTAAGCAAAGGTTGAATTTTCCTCCAAGTACTCGATAATTCCTTGTTTCATTAACATTTCTTGTTCCCTTTGATTTAAGCGAGGCAATTGCTTAGCGGATTTCCAATGAGGCCAATCGTCTTTATCGCGACCTTCGTATTCGTAATAGCCGTATGGCTCAAGAATAGCACAAACCGCTACATGCATAACATCTACTTTTTGATCTTTTGAAAGTTTTTCAACTTTCTTTCCCAGCTCTTGCAAACCAATTAAAAACAAAATTGCCTGCACATCCAAATCGTCTTCAAAACGCTGATCTAAGTGTCTTTTTAAGTCGTCCCACTTTTTTTGAAACTCTATTTCCATAGAAAACAAAATTAATGATAGTTTAGCAGTCAAATTTATTGAATGCAATACATCGATTTTATAGAAGCAGTTCTCTCTTTAAAAACAAATAATTACTTCAATAGTAATTGATTGTTATATTTGTAAGAATCAAAACCAATCTCTATGAAAAAAATAATTTCAATACTTCTTATTTCTATCTCTATTCTTAGTTGTGAAAAAGAAAATGAAGAACCTACACTAGGAGATTCAAAACAATCTACCATTCAGTTTAGCCCTAACAATACCAACTGGTTTTTAAGGGAATACCCCGACTCAGTGGTAGTAAAATTGAGCGGAGGAGAGCCTCCTTATGTAATTACTGAACGACCCGGGTTTTCCTCCAAGGCAATAATAAAAGGTAATGAACTTCATATTTTTCCTTTATCTTTTAATTCATCATTAAGTTCTGAATCTGAAAGAATAGGCTATGACTTCTTAATAGTTCAAGACAATTATGGCAACACAAATCAATTTAACATCAAAATAGATCTTCAAAAGTACAGGTATATTGATTCAAGTTTAACTTTTAATATTAGTGGAGACACTTCAGTAAAAATAACACAACCTCCTCACGTTTATGCAAATTATGATGGATTTTATGATTACCTAGGTTTTGACTTTTACTTGAATAATAACAATACTAGGTTTTATATTAGTATTGAAAATATTGATTCTGTCGGTGAATTTGAAACTCATAACACCTCATTTTATTATTCAGAATTAGGAAGGCAGTATCGTTTAAGAGCTGAAGATAAAATAAAAGTTACTGTTTCTCACTTTAGCTTAAATAGAATAGCAGGTAGCTTTAGCCATGAATTAGTTTCTAGTAACAACAGTGTGATAACTGTGAATTGCCAATTTAACTTTAAACGCATTCAATAATGAGAATAATACATAATGCCCTATTTGTATTAGCAGTAATACTAACACTTTCAGCTTGCGAAAAAGAAAATGATGCTTATACTGAACCAAGGTCAAAAACAGAAGTTATTAGGTTTAGTCCCGAGAGTGCTTCATGGTTTGTTAGGGAGTCTCCTGATTCACTTATTGTAGAAATATCAGGAGGATCACCACCGTATACTATCAAAGAGAGACCATCTTTTTCTTCACAAGCAATTATTAGGAACAACCAATTAATCATTTTTCCCAAAAATGCTCTTTATTGGGTTTTTAATGATCATAATCTAGGTTTTGATTTTGTTAGCATTAAAGATAATTATGGAAATGTTAATTCTTTTAATATTTATCAGAGTTATCAAGAATATTATTACACTGATTCTATTTTCTCAATAACTACGACCGATACAAGTCTTGATTTAAGTATCTTAAATTTAATTCAAGCACAATACGATCCACATATCGGTAGACTAAATGTAAATTACAATAGCACAAACTTTTCCAATAGCGGATTATCTTTATCAATTGATAATATAAAGGAAGAAGGAATACATAATCTCCCAAAATATGGTTTTTCATTTAACTATAATGGAGATACGTATTGGCAAACTGATACTAATCAAACAGTTAACGTAACGAAACTAACCATTAACGAAATTCATTTAAATTTTAATATAGAGACTGCTTCCGTATCAAATAATGAAAAACTGAATGTTAGTTGTTCGTTTGTGTTAATTAAAAACGGACAAAGAGGAAAATAGCGTTTCTTTTTCATAAAATTCATGCAATACATCGATTTTATTTTAGCAATCCCTTTAATTTGGGGTGCATTTATGGGCTTTAAGAAAGGCTTGGTGTTGGAAGTGGCTACTTTTGTTGCCTTAGCTTTGGGCATTTTTGGCGCCATTAAATTTTCTGATTTTACCGCTGAGATACTGGTACAATACGTCGATATACCCCAAGAGTGGCTTGGCTTGAGCAGCTTTATATTTACTTTCATTCTAATCGTCATTGGTGTATTTCTGTTGGCGAAATTGCTTAGCAAAATGCTAAAAATGGTTGCTTTGGGATTAGTAAACCGCTTGTTGGGAATGCTTTTCGGAATATTGAAATACGCATTGATGTTAAGCGTACTCATCTATTTTTACGAAAACCTCAATCAAAACTTTAAATTCTCTGAAAAGAACTTAAAAGAAGAATCAATGCTTTATCAACCCATTATGTGGATTACAAAGCCGGTTGCTCCTTTGTTGGAAGAGTTTTCTTTGGAAAAAATTAATCAGGAGGGGAGTGATTTGCTGAATGAAAACTTTTGAACTTTGTCAAAGTTAACTGCTGCAATTAACTATTACAATCAAGCCAAATTGAATCGCAAACATAGCCATAGAGTCCAACTTTGGCAAAGTTAACCTCCTGGAATCTAGCTAAATTTAATCGATAAATAACCATTGTGTACTCCAACTTTGCCAAAGTTGAAATACATCAATCCATTATCGCAGCAATCCCCGGAAGTTTCTTGCCTTCTAAATACTCTAGTAATGCACCACCGCCGGTAGAAATATAACTAACCTTTTCAGTGAAGTTTAGTTGATTAATCGCCGCTGCAGAATCTCCACCGCCGATTAATGAGTAAGCGCCATCAGCTGTAGCATCGGCAATAGCTTGTGCCACTTCTTTGGTTCCGTAGGAGAAGTTCGACATTTCAAAAACGCCCATTGGCCCGTTCCATAGAATGGTTTTCGACTTTCTAATAATATTGCCAAACTCTTCAACAGCTTTTGGTCCAATGTCTAAGCCCATAAAGCCATCAGGAATATCCATATTGTCGGCTAATTCAGTGTTGGCTTCATTATTAAAGTCATCGGCAACTTTTGAATCTGTAGGTAAAAACAAATTCACCTCTTTTTCTTTTGCCAATTTTAATATTGTTTTCGCCAAGTTTAGTTTGTCTTCTTCCACCAAAGAGTTGCCTACTTTTCCGCCCATGGCTTTAAAGAAAGTGTAGCTCATTCCTCCGCCAATAATTAAATTGTCCACTTTATCGAGCATTTTTTCGATGAGTAATATCTTATCGGAAATCTTTGCTCCACCCATAATTGCCGTAAACGGACGTTCATTGTGCTCAGTTACTTTTTCAACCGCTGCCAATTCTTTTTCAATTACAAAACCAAACATTTTCTCTTCTCCAAAAAAAGAAGCAACAATGGAAGTGGAAGCATGAGCTCTGTGAGCCGTTCCAAAAGCGTCATTTACATATACATCAGCTAAGTCGGCTAGTTTTTTAGCAAAACCCGCATCTCCTTCTGTTTCTGCTTTGTGAAATCGAAGGTTTTCCAACAATAAAATCTCTCCGGCATCTAAAGTTGCTGCTGCTTGCTGTACCTCTTCACCAATACAATCAGAAACAAATTTTACTTCCTTGCCTAATTTCTGAGAGAGGGCATTAACAATATGTTTTAAAGAATACTTCCCATTTCTCTCCCCTTTTGGTCTACCCAAGTGCGACATTAAAATAGCTGCTCCTCCATCGTTCACAATTTTTAAAATTGTAGGAACTGCCGCATCTATACGAGTAGTGTCGGTTACTTCAAAATTATCGTTTAAAGGAACGTTTAAGTCTAAGCGAACTAACACTCTTTTTCCACTGAAATTGTATTCTTTAATTTGCTTCATGCTTTTGTAAATTGGGAGGGCAAAAATAATTATTATTCTATTGTAACAGATAATGGAATATTGACAAGAGAAAATAGAATTTGTATTTCCCCTTTTTGGTCGAGAATCGGTTTTCTTCGAAGACATGTGTTAGAAAGAAAACCTTAGGGAACTTTGAGCAACCTTAGCGTGCTTTGCGGTTAAATATCTTGCGTCTAAAAACTTAATGACTTCCTTAAAGCCTTCATGTTCTTAATGTTTTAAGTTTAGCATTTCAAAACCCACTTTTGTCACTATTTTTGTCAAAAATGTCGCCAAAAGTTATTTCATTGATATTTATTCTGTCCCGGCACTAAAGGTCCCGGCACTAAAGTACCCGGCTATTAGATATCGCCCTTTCTGGGCCTTTGGAAAACAGGAAAGTTGAAAGAGAAAGCCTTGAACCTTAATCCTTCATCTTTTCTTCAACTCACTCTCTTCTCTAACAGCGAAGCAACCTTGATTCTTGACTCTTTCTTCGCTAAAAAACTTCAAATTTTAAGTACTTTAGAATCTAGTTGACTTTCATCAACCATCTAAGAATTTTGCTTTTATTTGCATTTCAAATTTTTTCAGTATGATGAAGCAGCTAATCACAGACTTTACCAAGCACTTAGAGCAAGCAATTACCATTGGAAGTTCGGCTAAATTTAATGCCTCAAAAAACAAAATTGACAATGTATTGATTTGTGGATTAGGTGGCTCAGGTATTGGCGGCACAATTATTAGCCAATTGATTAGCGATGAGTGTAAAAAGCCTATACTGGTAAATAAAGATTATACGCTTCCTGCTTTTGTAAGTGAAAATAGCCTGGTGATTTGTTGTTCTTATTCAGGCAATACTGAAGAAACGCTAAGCATGTTTGCTCAAGCCGAAGAAAAAGGAGCTGAAATTGCCATTATTACTTCTGGCGGAAAGTTTGCTGAAATTGCCAAAGAAGAAGGAAAAAACATCATACAAATTCCCGGTGGATTGCCACCAAGAGCAGCTTTTGGATTGTCTTTTCCACAATTATTTTTTGTTTTTGAAAAATACGGCTTGATTCAATCTAAAAGTAAACAAATTCAATCTGCCATCAACTTAATTACTCAAGAGGAAAGCAATATTCAAAATGAAGCAATAAAACTTAGTGAAAAACTTCACGGAAAACTCCCTGTAATTTATGGAGAATCTAGCTTAGATGGCGTTTGTGTTCGTTTCAGACAACAGATTAACGAAAATGCTAAAATGCTCTGCTGGCATCATGTTATTCCTGAAATGAATCACAATGAATTAGTCGGCTGGAGAACAAAAAACAAAGACTTAGCAGTTGTTCTTTTCCGCAGCGAAGCTGATTTTTACCGCAATCAAGAACGAATTGAGTACAGTAAAGAAATTATTGAAAAATATGCTTCTTCAATAAATGAAGTTTACACTAAAGGAGACTCATCAATTGAGCGTGCTCTATACTTAATTCACTTAGGTGATTGGGTTTCTTATTTCTTAGCTGAAAAAAAGCAGATTGATGCCGTGGAGGTTGATGTAATTACCGGATTGAAAGAGATGCTTGTTGAGTTGGATTAACCTAGCTCTATTTGTTGTAAGTATTAATGAGCGCAACTCATAAACTTAAAACCATGTCTATTGTAAGATTCATTTTGCGTTTTCTTTTTTCATTCATATTAGCAATCTTACTTGTTGCAGGTGGTTTGTGGATTGGCGGTAATAGTCATCTTATTAAAGCAGTAAGAAGCACCTATTTAGTTGGCAAAAAGGGCCCTACAATAAATGATTACAAAAAATTTGAAAATCGAAAAGTTGAAACTGCTACACCTCAACTTTGGGATTTCAGTAAAAACTACAATCACTTTCAATTAAGTGACGAACAATCTAAAATAATTAATGATTGGGAAACGGTCGCATTTTTAATCATTCAATCTGATTCCATTTTATTTGAAGAGTATTGGAATGATTACAACGAAAGTAGTCTAACAAACTCCTTTTCAGTAGCTAAAAGTTTTACTGCTTTAGCAATTGGCGCTGCTATTAAAGAGGGCAAAATAGAAAGTGTTCATCAAAAAGTGGGCGACTTTATACCTGAGTTTTCCAATGGAAAGAAAGCTAAAATCAGCATTCAACATTTATTGCAAATGAGCTCCGGAATTGATTTTGGTGAGGATTACAACAACCCTTTTGGCTTTATGGCCAAAACTTACTATGGGGACGATCTTTACGAATTAACAGTAAATAAACCAATTGTTCACGAGCCGGGGAAAATATGGAAATACCAAGGTGGCAATACTTTACTCCTATCTTTTATCATTCAAAAAGCCTGTGGCATGTCACTGTCTGACTATTTTAGCAATCACTTTTGGCAAAAAATTGGTGCTGAAGAAAAAGCACTTTGGACATTAAACGAAGCAGATGGAATCGAAAGAGCTTTTTGCTGTTTTTACAGTAATGCAAGAGATTTTGCGAGAATTGGTCAATTAATGCTTGACTCAGGAAAATGGCTAAACAATAACTTAATTGAATCAGCCTATTATGAAAACTCTATTCAGCCTGTAAATATTAAGGATGAAGATGGGAAGTCAATCAAGCACTATGGATTGCACTGGTGGCTAGGAAAGTACAAAAACATCTCTTTTCACTACGCTAGAGGAATTCAAGGTCAGTATATTGTCAGCATTCCTGAATGGGATGTGGTATTTGTTCGATTAGGACACAAACGCGATTCTGAAGTTGGTGCAATTATTCCAAAAGATTTAATTGACTATTTGGAGATGGTGGAAGAGATTGTAAATATAGAACAGGGATAGCGCACCCTCCTTTTTAACAGATAGGGATTTAGCAAAAATTCGCAGGTTCCAATCCGCGTTTCATAAAAGTTGGATAGAATACAGATTAAGCGGATATTCGCAGATACCAATCAGCGCCAATCATAAAAAATCAGCGCTTTGTGCTGAGCTTTGTCGAAGTAGCATCCGCGTTCCATAATCAATTTTAACTCAAATCTCCTCCTCACTCAAAAGCTCTTCTGCTTTCTCCACCGTTTCATCCATTTGATTCACGATCTGGTAAAACACCTTGTCGCCAAACAAATTTCTACCAATTACTGCTTTTAAGCGATTGCGAATTAGCTCTGAAGAAATCTTAGCCCCTTCTTCGTCATAATCGATTCCTTTCTCTTCAGCAAAATCGTAAAAAGCTTGCATATCAGCGGTGGTGAGCCTAAAGTTTTCAATAAACTCCTTTTCTTTGTATTTGCCTTTTAAAGTTTTACGCTGACCATCAACATACCGAAATCCGTAAAGGTAAAAAATGCCTTGATAGTTCAGTTTACCAAAATAAACAGAGGTATTAGAAGTGTCTACCGGAACAAAGTAATCAGGCATAATTCCGCCGCCGCCGTAAACCACCTTGCCGCCTTTGGTAATGTATTTCAACGAATCCGGAAAGTCGATACTGTCTAAAGACAACAACTCTCCATTTTGATAACGCTCGTAGGATTCGCTGTGGTAGGCATTTACTCCATTTCCATAAGGCTTTTGAATGCTTCTACCGGTGGGCGTGTAATATCTGGCAACTGTTAATCGCATAGCTGAACCGTCAGGCCATTGCACGCCCTCTTGTACCAATCCTTTGCCAAAAGATCGCCGACCCACGATATAGCCCATGTCGTTATCTTGAAGTGCTCCTGCTAAAATCTCACTCGCCGAAGCTGAATTTTCATTGATTAAAATAGCGACTTCTGCATCTTGCAGCTCACCTTTCTTGGTGGCATAAAAGTCGTTTCTCTTTCTAGATTTGCCTTCTGTGTATACAATTAATTGATCTTCATCTAAAAATTCATCGGCAATTTTTATGGCTGACTGCAAAAATCCGCCGCCATTGTTTCTCAAATCTAAAACAAGCTTTTGCATGCCTTCTTTTTTCAATCGCTTAACGGCCTCCATAAATTCTTGGTAAGTCTCCCTGGCAAATCGAGAAATTTTAATGTAGCCGATTTTATCTGTCAACATATAATCAGCTTCTAAGCTGTATATAGGAATTTCATCGCGCTGAATGGCAAAATCTAAAAGCTCCTTCTGTTTTTTTCGTTTAATCTTAATGTTTACCGTCGAGCCTTTTGGCCCTTTTAGTAGTTTAACCACCTTTTGATTGTCAATTTTGTTTCCGGTAATGTCCTCGCCTTCTACTTCAACAATTCGGTCACCTGCCATAATTCCCAACTTTTCAGAGGGGCCTCCACCTAAAGCACGAACAACTGTTACAGTATCATCCTGAATTCTAAATTCAATGCCAATGCCCTCAAAATTCCCTTCCAAGGGATCGTTTACGGCATGATAATCTTGTTTTGGAATGTAATAGGAATGAGGATCCAGATTTTGCAAAATTTCGTTGATGGTTTCTTCAACGATGTCTTTTTCCAAAACAGTATCTACATAGTCGCTTTTAATGTATTCAATTACTTGATGAATTTTATCATTCTCCGTTAGTGTTTGTTGCCTCGGAAACATGACCGCAGCATGTGGCTGAGAAGCCATTTGCTTGCCTAAATAAATCCCAATTGCCAAAAAGATGGCGATAAGTAAAGGCATCCAAACGTATATTGCGTATTTATTTTTCATTAATTCTTTTCTTTTTATAAGAGATGAAATTTTTCGCTAATCTACACCTCAGTAATGTGTTCTATTTCAACGCCGGCTTTTTCCAAAAATTTCAAACCTTCATCATCTTTGTATCCCTTGTAGTAAACTACTCTTTTAATCCCGGCTTGTAAAACCAATTTACTACACTCCTTACAAGGGGAGAGTGTAATATAAAGCGTTGCACCCTCAGAATTGTTCGTCGATTTCGCAACTTTCATAATGGCGTTGGCTTCAGCATGTAGCACATACCAAAGCGTTTTTTCATTTTCATCTTCACAGCAATTGTCGAAGCCGGTGGGTGCACCATTATAACCATCGGAAATAATCATGCTGTCTTTTACCAACAAAGCACCTACTTGCTTGCGTTTGCAATGAGATAATTTTGCCCACTCCAAGGCCATTTTTAAATAGGCTTTGTCGTAGCGCAACTGCTTTTCCTTGCTGTCGTATTTAATTTTCATTCGTTGATTGATTAATAGTTTCTTCCACTACTTTTGGAAAATAATCGTGTTCTAATTGTTGTACTTTTTTAGCGACATCTTCCGCTAAATCCTTTGGTGAAAGTGCACAACTTTTTTGAAAAAGAATTTTCCCATCATCGTAAACTTCGTTCACCAAGTGAATACTAATTCCGCTTTCTTTTTCTTTGTTTTCAACTACAGCCTTATGTACATTCATGCCGTACATTCCCTTACCGCCGTATTTGGGAAGAAGTGAAGGATGAATATTAATGATTTTATTCTTGTAGCCTTTAATAATCAAATCGGGAATTTTTCTCAAAAAGCCGGCGAGTACAATCCAATCGATCTTGTATTCCGATAACTTTTTCAGCAAGCCTTTGCCGCTTTCGATTTCTTTATTGGAAAGGATATAAACCGGAACATTTAAACTTTGCATTTTTTGAACTACTGCGGCATCTGCTTTGTTGCATACCAGAAGTGCTACATTTATTTCAGCTTTTTTTTCAGCAAAGTACTGATAGAGTCTAACAGCATTAGAGCCGGTTCCGGAAGCAAAAATGGCAATATTCTTCATACTAAAATTTGAAGGTCAAAGATAGTGAGTTTTAAAGCCAAAAACAGCATGAAAAATGAAAAGCAGTAAGCTAAATTTGAAAAAATCTGCAAAATTTGGAGGTATTAAGCTATCTTCACACTTAGCAAATAAAGTCGATTAATGGAAAGTGAAGCGACGAGAGAGGTATTTTATCGAATAATAGATTTCTGATGTTCGATAACTTAAGTAATAAAAAGCTATATTTGAAACTGAAATAAAAATTGAAGCAGAGAAGCGAAAAATAAATTTTGATATTGACGTAATATCAATTTTCTTTGCAAACTAAAACTTAAAATAAATCAAGATGGCAGATACAGCATCAAGAGTAAAAGCAATTATTGTAGACAAATTAGGAGTTGAAGAAAGCGAAGTAACTCCGGAAGCAAGTTTCACCAATGATTTAGGTGCCGATTCTTTAGATACGGTAGAACTAATCATGGAATTCGAAAAAGAATTTAACATTGCTATTCCAGATGATCAAGCTGAGAAGATTGGAACAGTAGGTGACGCAATCAGCTATATTGAAGAAAACACAAAATAAAAACCCTCTGTAAATGGAGTTAAAGAGAGTAGTTGTAACCGGCATTGGCGCCATTACTCCTTTAGGAAATAATGTAGAGGAATATTGGAAAAACTTGATTGATGGGGTCAGTGGTGCTGCCCCCATTACTCAGTTTGACGCTTCTAAGTTTAAAACTCAGTTTGCTTGTGAAGTTAAAAACTATGATCCTCTTAATTACTTTGACCGAAAGGAAGTAAGAAAGCTCGATTTATTTGCCCAGTATGCCCTCATTTCTTCTGAAGAGGCCATGAATGATTCTTCTGTCAATTTAGAGAAAGTTGACTTAGATCGTTTTGGCGTTATTTGGGGAGCAGGCATTGGTGGATTGCAAACTTTTCAAGAAGAGTGCATTAATTTTGCTAATGGCGATGGCACTCCTCGTTTTAGCCCATTTTTTATTCCTAAAATGATTGCGGACATTGCTCCGGGTCATATTTCTATGAAGTACGGATTAAGAGGGCCGAACTTCACTACTGTTTCTGCTTGTGCATCCAGTACCAATGCAATTATTGATGCCATGACTTACATTCGCTTAGGCAAAATGGATCTTTGTGTAACCGGAGGTTCTGAGGCAGCAGTTAGCGAAGCAGGAATTGGTGGTTTTAATGCATTACAAGCACTTTCTAAGCGAAACGACGATCCTTCAACAGCTTCTCGTCCTTTTGATAAGGATCGTGACGGTTTTGTTCTTGGTGAAGGTGGTGGAGCTCTTATTTTAGAAGAGTACGAACATGCTAAAGCCAGAGGGGCTAAAATTTATGCTGAAGTAATTGGCAGCGGACTTTCTGCTGATGCACACCACATTACTGCTCCACATCCGGAAGGATTAGGAGCTATTAAAGTAATGAAAAATGCATTGCAAGATGCTGAGATGACTGCAGAAGACATTGATTATATTAATGTTCACGGCACCTCAACTCCATTAGGAGATGTTGCAGAAGCGAAAGCCATTAAAGAAGTTTTTGGAGAAAGTGCTTACAAGTTGAACATTAGCTCAACCAAGTCAATGACCGGACACTTGTTAGGAGCGGCCGGAATTGTTGAGGCCATTGCTTCTATCTTGGCAGTTAAAAATGACATTGTGCCGCCTACCATCAATCACTTTACCGATGATGAAGCTTTTGATCCTAAATTGAATTTTACCTTCAATAAGGCGCAAAAAAGAGAGGTTCGTGCAGCATTGAGCAATACTTTTGGCTTTGGTGGTCATAATGCTTCGGCAATTTTCAAAAAAGCATAAAATTGAGCCTGTTTAGAGGCATTCGATATTATTTGCTTCCGAATACCAGCAAGCAAAAAACCTTGAAAGCAATTTTGGGATTTAAACCCAAGAACTTATCGCTTTACGAGCAGGCTTTTACGCATAAATCGATTGTCAATGAATCAGAGAAATTTGAGGTGAGTAATGAGCGCCTTGAGTTTTTAGGCGATGCCATTTTAGGTGCAATTGTTGCCGAATATTTTTTTAATCGCTTTCCTTATGAAGAGGAAGGTTTTTTAACGAAAGTGCGCTCTAAATTGGTGAGTAGGAATTTTTTAAACCAATTGAGTGTAGATATTGGTCTAGATACTTTTTTAGAAACCTCCGCTGACGTAAATCGCTCAAAATCTATATTTGGAGATGCTTTTGAAGCTTTAATTGGAGCAATTTATTTAGATAGAGGTTATAAAACTTGCCGAAAGTTTGTGCTGGAAAAAGTGATTATTGACTATGTAGATGTAGATCGATTAATTGAAGAGGAAACAGACTTTAAGAGCAAATTGGTTGAGTGGGTTCAGAAAAATAAAGCCGCTTACGAATACAAAATCACGGAAGTTAATCGCGGTAAGTACAATACATTTCGCTGTGAATTGTACATCAATAATAAAAAGAGGTCAACCACCGAAGAACGCTCAAAGAAAAGAGCGGAACAAGAAGCAGCAAAGGATTTTTTCCATCAATTGTCAGTGGAATAGGAGTAAATCAGTGCAAACGAATTTAATTTCTTTTAGAGTCAAGACGCAAGATCGCTGCGCTGCTAGAGAAGAGAGTGAGTTGGAGAAAAGATGAAGGATAAAGGTTCAAGGCTTTCTCTTTCAACTTTACTATTTTCCAAAGCCCTGAAAGAGCGAAATCTAATAGCCGGGTACGCAAATGCCCGCATAAAGTTAGAACATAAATGTAACTTTTGTCACCATTTTTGACAAAAATGTCGCCAAAAGTGGGTTTTGAAATGCTAAACTTAAAACATTAAGAACATGAAGGTTTTAAGGAAGTCATTAAGTTTTTTAGAAACAAATTCTAGCTAGAAAAGAGTGTTAAAAGTATCTATAATTAAGAGTTAGTTAAATTTCAAATACTAAAGTAATTTTTCACCTTAATGAACCCCTTAATTTGCCTTCACTTCTTAATGTTAAAAAGTAATGAAGGTGTTTAATCATAGAATTTGGCGTAATAGACAAAATGGTTGATAAAATCGCTGAATCACATACTATAAATAGCTTTGAGGCAAATCAAAAGGGTTCAAAGAAGTTCAAAAACTATAAAGGTTAACGAAGCAAAAAAAATCTCGCGACAGCGAGACAGTTTCAATGTTTCATGTTTCATATTTCTGATTTAAAATCAATGCTTATCTTTGAAGATTGAGTTATTCATGTATGGCAAAACTAACCCTTGAACTTGAAGAAGACTTTAGTTTTAAGCTAATTGGAATCAATTGTCATGTAAAAGATTACCGCCTTTGTTGGGAGGTGAATGAAGCACTTCATTTCGATTTTGTAAAAGAAAAAGACTATGAGGTAATTGCCAAAGGAGTTGCTCAATACTATTCTTTTTATTCATTTATCGATGAAGATAATTACATAGAATATTATTTGATTAGTAATAGAAGCGATTCAGGTAGATTAGTACCGGAAGAGAAGTGTGACTTTTTATTGTTGATCAAGGGCAATATAAGGACTGAACAATTGAATGAAATCAGCGAAAAGCTGCATAAGATAAAAAACATTTTAACTGCATACCCAATTGAGGTAGAGCAATTAAAATCTAGAAAGAACTTAATTTTTTAAGCTAAAATGTACAATCAAAAAAAGACAAAAATAGTAGCCACAGTAGGCCCGGCAACTTCTGAAAAAAGTGTGCTAGAAAACATTATTAGAGAAGGGGTGAATGTAATTCGTATTAATTTTTCGCACGGTAGCCACGAGGATCACGAAAAAATCATTGCCAAGGTTAGAGAAATCAATAAAGAAAAACAGATTCATACTGCTATTTTAGCCGACTTACAAGGACCAAAAATTCGCATTGGAGAAATTAAAGGAGGAACTGTTGAGGTAAATGAAGGCAGTGAAATACTGTTTTCTAACGAAGAAATGGTCGGTGATGAAAAAGCCGTTTATATGAGTTATGAGAGTTTTGCTCAAGATGTGAAGATGGGAGAACGTATTTTAATTGACGACGGTAAATTGGCCTTAGAAATAATTCATACCGACAAGAAAGGAAAGGTTAAAGCACGATTTTTAAATGGTGGTAAACTTTCTTCTAACAAAGGAGTGAATTTGCCGAACACAAAGATTAGTTTGCCTTGCTTAACTGAAAAGGATTTAAAAGATTTGAAGTTTGCGCTTAAACTTGGCGTAGAATGGGTTGGCTTGTCTTTTGTGCGAAATGCGCGTGACCTGATTGAACTAAAACATTTGATTAGAGCTGAAGGAAAGTCAGCAAGAGTGATTGCTAAAATTGAAAAGCCGGAAGCTATTGACGATATTGACGAGATCATTGAAGAGACAGATGCCATCATGGTAGCTCGCGGAGATTTAGGGGTTGAGGTGCCTATGGAGAAAGTACCGCTTTTGCAAAAAGAGATTGTGCGTAAGTGTTTGCGCGCTGCTAAGCCGGTAATTATTGCCACTCAAATGATGGAAAGTATGATTACCAACATAAGTCCTACAAGAGCTGAAGTGAATGACGTTGCCAATGCCGTATTGGACGGGGCAGATGCAGTAATGTTGAGCGCTGAAACTTCGGTGGGTAAATACCCCGTTCAGGTGATTCAAGCCATGAGTAAAATTATTTTGCAAATTGAGGAAACTGAAGGAATTTACCATCACGAATTTCCACCGGAAATGGATGTGGAAGAGCGATTTATTTCAGACTCTATTTGTTATAATGCCTGCCGACTATCCTTGCGAACTGATGCCAAAGCCATTGTTACCATGACGCATTCCGGTTATACGGCTTTTAAAATCTCGAGCTTTAGACCCAAAGCCGGCATCTTTGCTTTTACAGGCAACCATGATTTGTTAAACAAGTTGAGTTTAGTTTGGGGAGTACAAGGCTTTTACTATGATAAATTTGTGAGCACCGACCACACCATTGCCGACATTAAATACTTGCTTAAAAAGAATAATTTCTTAAAAGAGAAAGACCTGATTATTAACATAGCCAGTATGCCAATTAATGAAAAAGGGCAGTCAAATATGTTAAAATTGAGTTATGTGGAGTAGGGTTTAGTGTGAGTTCTTGACGATTAGATATTTTTTACCAAAGAGAGCTCAATAAAAACATTTTCATCCTTCAATATCCCTCTTTCATCGGCATTAATCATTTCTTTAGGGAAGTTCAATTTCACTTAACACTAAAGCCACATTGATTTGACTTAGGGGTGGGACTTTTGTGTGGATGAAAAAACATTTTAAAAGTCTCAAAAGTCAGCTCTTTGTCATTTTTGCTGCTTTTGTGCTCATTAGTTCTCTTTCGGCTGTTTTTACGGCCTATTATTTTAAGCAAAAAGCCCAAATTGAAAAAACAACGCAAGCTTTTATTGAGGTTGAAAACCTGCTGCTAAAAGCATTTAAAGAACAAGAGAACTTTTTCAATTTTGAAACCCTTAATGAAGATTTCTTTATTCAGGGGGAAAGTTCATTCATAGCAGAGTATAATCTGCTTTACGAGCAAATTGTAAGTCAATTGCAAAAACTGAAGCGAGGCAAGCAATTAAAAGTCGAAAATGAAAATAATATAGCTCAACTAAAAAAATCGCTTATACGCTTTGATTCGCTGTTTTCAAAAACGGTTGATGCCATACAATACAGAGGGTTTAAAAACCAAGGGTTGGAAGGCAAAATGCGGCGTTTGATTCATCAATTAGAGCAGGCAAAGTACATTCCAATTCAAGAAGTATTGAGTTTAAGGAGACACGAAAAAGATTACATTCTTCGTCAGGATAGCGCTTATATTAAAAAGCATAAAACGCTCGTAGAACAAAACCTTAAGCGGTTAAAAAGTATACCACAAACCGATGCTTTGGGCAAAGAGCTTGAATTATTAAAAAACTATTCGGCATTATTTCAAGAACTGGCCGATTACGAGCAAAAAATTGGTTTAAAAACGAACAGCGCATTAAAAGGTGCTTTGAATCAGGAGGTGTTTGAGATTCAAAAGTTGGTAGAAAAGAGCAAGAAAAATGCACTAATTCATCAGTCAGCCTTGAATGAACGTTTGCAATTTTCACTGATCACTTTTTGGGTACTCTTTATAGTTCTTGGCTTATTATTCTGTTATCAGCTCGCCAATAAATTGAGTAAACGAATTACATCTCTAAGTAAACACATTAACTATTTTGTCAATACTAACTTTACAGCACGCATGAAAATGCCTCAACAAAAACGAGAAGATGAGGTAGGCTTGCTTTGGAACAACATTCTGCGGATGGAAACTGAAATTATCAACTACCTTGAACTCTTTAAAGAGAAAGTTGATGAAAAAACAATTGAGATTCAATTACAAAAAGAGAAACTGGAAAAGCAAAAGATTCTGCTACAGCAAAAAAAGGAAGAAAGTGAACAACAAAATAAAGATTTGGTTGACGGAATAAAATACGCCAGTAGAATTCAAGAGGCCCTTTTGCCAAACAGTGCTACTTTTCAAAAGCAAATAGAAAAGGGCTTTGTCTATTTTGCTCCAAAAGACATCGTAAGTGGAGACATTTACTACACCAAACGACTAAAAACGAGAAAAGGTAAAGAAAGTGTCTTTTCAGTAATTGATTGTACCGGTCATGGAGTACCGGGAGCATTTATGAGTGTTTTAGCCACTCAAGCCATCGACCATGCTATGGTAAACAAAAAGCGAAAAGAAATGGCTGAACTTCTTCAAGATGCTAACAATTACATTTATACTGCTTTAAAGTATTACAACAACCGCTTTGAAGAGCATACAAAAGACGGGATGGAGTTGGCGATTGGGAAGCTAAACAGAAGTATAATGCAGTTTCAATATGCAGGGGCTAATCGACCTATTTATTTAGTTCGACATAAAAAGAAAAGGGTTTTGAATACTGAAAATGTTCAATTTAAATTACTAGAAAAAGGGGATTATTATCTGTATGAATTGCAAACTAACAAATTTACTTTAGGCACTTTAAACAGCATAAAAAGTAGAGGTATTCAGCAGTTTGAAATAATGGTAGAAGAAGGAGATATGATTTATATGAGCACGGATGGTTACGCCGACCAATTTGGAGGAAGTAAAGGCAAAAAATTAATGGCTAAAAAGCTAAAATCCTTCTTGATTAGCATAAGTTCATTAGAAGAAGAAACACAGAAACAACTCTTGAAAGAGTACTTTCTAAAGTGGAAAGGCAGAAATGAACAAGTAGATGATGTTTGCTTGATGGGAGTGCGGGTATGAGTTAACAAGAAAAGAGATAAGTGCACCAAAGAGCTCCGCTTCCAAAACCTTAAATATTTCACTAATTTCGAAGTTGAAAAAATGGAGGTATGAATTTAGATTTAAGTGGAAAAACTGCTTTGGTTTGTGGAAGTACTGCCGGAATTGGCAATGCAATTGCAACTGAATTAGCAGAAATGGGAGCAAATGTTATTTTAATGGCGCGCAATGAAGAAAAACTCAAAAAGTGTGTTGAGGATTTGAGTAAAACAGGAAATCAAGCACACACTTATGTAGTTGCTGACTTTTCATCTGTAGAGAATGTTAAAAAAGCCGTTGCAAGTATCAATAAAACAGTGAACATTTTAATTAACAACACCGGAGGACCTCCCGGCGGACCGATTGTTGATGCTGAAATAGATGCCTTTAAATCTGCTTTTGAAATGCACTTACTTTGCAATCATGCACTTGTACAAGGAGTGAAAGAAGGAATGATTAAAAGTGGTTATGGTAGAATTATCAATATTATTTCCACTTCTGTTAAACAGCCCTTGAATGGTTTGGGTGTATCAAATACCGTAAGAGGAGCGGTAGCCAATTGGTCGAAAACCATGGCGAATGAACTAGGAGCTTATGGGATTACGGTAAACAATGTGCTTCCGGGAGCTACAGCAACAGAAAGGTTGAGTTCAATTGTGGCTAATAAAGCAAAAAAAACCGGCAAAACGGAAGAGGAAGCCATGAAAGCAATGGAAGCGCAAGTACCTATGAAGCGAGTAGCGCAACCGGAAGAAGTTGCCGCGGCGGCAGCTTTTTTAGCTTCACCGGCGGCATCTTACATCAACGGAATCAACGTGCCGGTAGATGGTGGCAGAACCGGCTGTTTGTAGAATATTCGAACTAATGTTGCTTTCGAATGTTTCATCGAAAAAGATATGTTCGGATTATTTAAAAAGAAAAGCCCAAAGCAGAAGTTGCAGAAAAAGTACCGTAAACTTTTAAGTGAAGCTCATCAACTTTCAAAAAGCAACCGCAAGGCAAGTGACCTAAAAATGGCAGAAGCAGAAGATGTGTTAAAGCAAATTGAAGCGCTGAAAGAATAAAGGTAAATTTGCTAAAAACAGTTTATGCAATATAAGGCAAGTCACCCTGAAGAGTATATTGGTCAACTTCCTGAAGAAAGACAAGTTGTAATAAAAAAGCTTAGAAAACTTATTGTTGAAAACATTCCCAAAGGGTTTTCAGAAACAATCAGCTACGGAATGATTGGCTATGTGGTTCCTCATGAAATTTACCCGAAAGGCTACCATTGCGACCCAAAATTGCCTTTACCTTTCATGAGCATTGCATCTCAAAAAAACTTTGTAGCACTTTACCACATGGGTATTTATGCCGATAAAAAACTCTACGAATGGTTTGTTGAAGAATACCCAAAACACTCTAAATATAAGCTTGATATGGGAAAAAGCTGTATTCGATTCAAAAGGATGGACGATATCCCTTATGATTTAATCGAAGAGCTCGTAAAGAAGATGACTGTAAAAGAGTGGATTGATTTGTATGAGTCGAAATGAAATGAGTCAGAGCATGAACATCCTCTTTATTTCCGCTTCCGCTTCTCCCAACAGCAGCAATTATTTTTTGTTAAAAGCCATCGCTGAACTACTTGACAAACAGCATGAAATGGAAGTTTATCAAGGGCTTTATGAATGGGGATTATTCACTCCTCAAAAGTTAAAATCGAATACACCCAAAAACATAGAGTCGCTCAAGAAAAAGATAATTACTGCGGATGCTATTTTTCTATCTACTCCTGAATATACACACAACATTCCTGCTGTGCTCAAAAACTTGATTGAATGGTGCACTGCATCAGGAGAGTTTTCCGGGAAAAAGGTAGTCGCCATTACTTTTACACCTCATGAACCTAGAGGAGAATATGCAATGAACTCCTTAATTGCTTCTCTCAAGGCTTTAGAAGCAAAAGTGGTGGCACAAATTCCACTCTATAAAACTGATGTAGAAATTAAAGATTTTGAGATTGAATTGAAAGCCGAGCAAAAGGAAATGCTGAATGCCATTATGGAGATGATTTAAAAAAACTAATATTTACATACTTGCACAAACAATCCATTTTACCATGAGTTATTGTCAATACGTTCAAAAAGAAAACGCTCATCCATTGCACAAAGAGTATCATGATCAAGCTTATGGTTTTCCAATAACAAACGACAATGAATTATTTGGTCGATTGATTTTAGAAATTAATCAAGCCGGATTGAACTGGTTAACTATTTTAAAAAAACAGGAACACTTTAGAAAAGCCTATAGCCATTTCGAAATCAAGAAAGTGGCTAGTTATACTGAAGAAGATAGAGAAAGACTACTATCTGATGTAGGAATTATTCGAAACAAGTTGAAAGTAAATGCGGCCATATACAATGCTCAAGAAATTCTTAAAATTCAAGATGACTTTGGTTCTTTTAAAGATTGGCTCAATCACCATCACCCTTTAGAAATAAAGGATTGGGTAAAGCTTTTTAAAAAGCACTTTAAGTTTGTTGGTGGCGAAATCTGCAATGAGTTTTTAATGAGCTGCGGTTACTTAAAAGGTGCTCATGAAGAGAGTTGTGCGGTATTTAGTGAAATTTTAGACGAGAATCCCGCTTGGCTGAAGAAGTAGGGTGAAAGCAATATCTTGAGCTTATTAGTCGTTCTTTCGGCAAATTATGCCAAATGAAGAAGCTCTTTTTGATTGCTGAACTGATTATCTTGCTTTTCCTTTTTGATGTGTTGTTTTGGGAAGAAGGAATCGGTCAGAATCTACTGTGTTTTTCCTTACTTTTAAGTGGCATTAGTATTCAAAGAGCCAAGCAGTCATTTAACAAAGAGATTCTTTTTGCCTTTACTGCTATGCTCATCAGCGGCTTGATGGTTATTTGGCATAATAGTGGTTTGAGCATCAGTATGCACATCATTTCTACGATGATTTTTTTGGGTTTTGTTAAACAGACAAAGCTAACTACTGTTTGGGAAGGCTTTATGGGATTTGTTTTAAATTATTTTAGTCAGCCCATAGCTTACTTTCAATCAATAAATGAGCAAAAGTCAAATAACCCATTTCTTATCTTTTTCTTTAAGTTTTTTAAACTTGGAATAATTCCATTGCTTTTGGTTTTTCTCTTTTTCATAATTTATAAAAATGCCAATCCTAAATTTGAAGAGCTCACTCAATCTTTTACACAATTTGTAATTAAGCTTTTTGCCAACTTTAGTTTTGGGCACTTTATCTTCTTGCTGTTTGGTTTCTCTTTCATTACCCTTGCGCTAAAAAAGAAGCACATTAAACTCTCTCCCTTTGTTCAAGAGGAAAATGATTTAATGCGTTCCAAAAGGAAAGTTAAGCTTCATCCATCTGCTTCTAAAAGCAGCTTATTAGCAGACCTTTTAGCTGAACATAAAATTGGATTGCTCGTTCTTTCAACTTTAAACCTTCTGCTTTTGGTAGTTAATATCATCGACATTCAGTGGATTTGGTTTGGCTTTGAAGTGCCACTTGACTTTAATTTAAAGCAGTTTGTTCACGAAGGAACTTATTTGTTAATTGTCAGTATTTTAATTTCTATTGGTATCGTTCTTTATTTCTTTAGAGGAAGCCTCAATTTTTTTCCTAAAAACAAAAGCCTGATCATTCTAGGAAAGCTTTGGATTATTCAAAACACTGTTTTAACCATCTCTGTTTTTTTGAGAAACTACCATTATATCGATTATCACGGCCTGGCAGGCAAACGCATAGGTGTGATTATTTTTTTGACGATGGTTGTTTTTGGTTTAGTAACTTTATTCATAAAGGTTAATAATCAAAAAACTATAGCTTTTTTGTTGCGCATAAACGGCTGGTTTATCCTTTTCACGCTAGTATTAATGAGCTGCTTGCACTGGGATAGAGTAATAGTAACACATAACTTGAAACACGACAATCCCGGAGAAATCGATGTGGATTATTACTTGCAGCTATCTCCAACAGTTTTTCCGATTCTGTTTAAAAACTTAGACCTTGTTGAAGAACAAATGCAGGCTCACCTTAATAGAAAAAATAAAGAACGATGGCTGCATTATGTAGATATTGACTACTTTGAAGAGCAATTGGAATACAAGACATCAAATTACTTGGAACGAATCAATAAATACAGTAATTCTTCATGGAACTATGCCGATGCACAATTAAAAAAGAAAACGGTATTGGTGACTCCTTAGCTCAATTTTTAGCCTTCTTCAAACTCAAAATACCTTTACTTTATGTGTGAATTTGTATAAAATGACTATACTTTGTGTATGAAATTTAAATAATTTACCTTTACTTTGTTCAGAAAACTTATTTAGATTGCTGTTAGTCAAGCTTTAGAGCTTTTTTCCAAAAGTTCCCTTTCTCACTTCGAATAATTAAAAAATACATACCCTGCGAAAGACTCTCCATTTGAATTCGCGTGATTGATCCATACATCTGCTGATTTTTAAGTAACAAGCCTTTGCTGCTCCGTAGTTCAAAATGCCATTGCTCATTAGCAACTAAAGTAGGATGCTCAATTGTTAACACAGTTTGTACAGGATTTGGGTAAAGTTTAATCTTTGGAACCCAACCGTTTTCTTTTAATGAAGTGGGTTCTTCATATTTCCAACTTTCTTTTGTGCGCCCTTCGTTTTTAATTAAGCCGGTTGTATAATAAAATGCATTTTGAAATTGAAAACTCATTCCACCTCTACGCCCTTCTTCCGGCAATGGATTCAATTCTTCCCAACTGTTGAATTGTAAGTCATAGCTCCAAAGTTCATTAAGAAAAGTATTACTGTTGTCTTCTCCACCAAAAGCAAGTAGCTTGCCGTTAATCAAGTGCATTTTTACATAATTTCTTCCTCCATTGGGAAAATCACTCAACTTTGTCCAACTGTCTGTTAGAGGGTTGTATTCGAAAAGTTCCTGACAGTAGCGCAAAGTGTCGTCCATTCCAAAAGCCAAAAACCCCAAACTGTCGTTTGAATTTGCCCCCGAACGCCATCTGCCGCCAAAAGGCAAATTGCTCTTTTGCACCCAACTGTCATTGTTCATATTGTAAGCCCAAACTTCGCTTAGCGCTTGTGAGCTGTCGTTTTTTCCTCCAATAATGTATGCCATACTATCAACTACAAAAGAAGCTGCTCCACTTCTTCCGCTGTCAGGCAGAGGTGTCATTTCTTGCCATTGGTCGTTGTGCGGATCATAACGCCACAGATCATTTAAAAATTTCCCATTATAACCACCAAAGACATAGCCAAATGAGTCAGAAGCAAAGCCGTTGGCATATTGTCTTTCCCAGCCTAGAGGCAAAAAAGCAATTGCAGTCCAACTTTCTGTATTTAAATCAAAAGCATAAAAGTTTCTCTGAGAAGCAAACCAATCAACTATTCCGGTACCACAATAAGCTTTATCACCAATTACAAAAGCAGTTCCATCATCTACTCCACTTGAGGGGTAGTCGTTTAGCTGTTGCCAGTTTTGTGCTGACAAGCTAAAAAACAATAAAGAGAAGCAGAAGAGGGTTAAAAAGCGCATTAGTCGATGGTCGCAATCACCTTCAACTCAATGGCAATTGGTGTAGGTAAACTGCTAATTTCTATGGTTGTACGACATGGCTGATTGTCTTTAAAAAACTCAGCGTACAAGCGATTGTAGGTTTTAAAATCGTCTTTCATATTGGTAAGAAAAACGGTTACATCAACTACATTTTCCCATTTAGCACCGGCTTCTTCTACAATAGTTTTCACATTGTTAAAAACAGAAATGCACTGTTTCTCTATGTCGTAAGTAATAATATTTCCATCCTCGTCTAAGTCCACACCGGGAATTTTTTTCGTTCCTCTTTCACGTGGTCCCACACCGGATAAAAACAAAAGATTTCCAACTCTTCTCGCATGAGGATAAGCACCAACGGGCTCCGGTGCTTTTTGTGAATCAAATTTATCGCTTGCCATACTTCTTGTTTTAAGCAAAAGTAAGTGATTGCACTCCATTTGGCAAGTTGTAAAAACTGACACACTGCTGTCATTTTTTCACTGTCAAAAATTCACCATACCTAATTGGCATGTAGATTGTTAATGACTTATTAGAATTGCGCAATTCATCAATCAGATTTTTTAGGCACTAGGCTAATATTTTTAGCTTAGGCATTTAAAGTGAAATTTATTTGTTAACCTTTAAAATTTGTGAGCTATGAATACTTTAGTAAAAACAAACAACGGAACATCAACAAGAACCAATAATAGGTTAAGTAGTTTAAGACCCATTTTCGATGACTTTTTCAGCAGAGATCTATTTGACTGGGCAGGCTGGTCTACCGAAGCGACAACACCAAGTGTAAACATTATTGAAAGCAATGATGATTTTCGAGTAGAGATGGCTGCTCCGGGAATGAAAAAATCAGATTTTCAGCTTCGTTTAGATGATGATAATTTGGTTATTGAGTCTAAACGTCAGGAAGAAGAAGTAAGCGAAAACGAACGCTTTATCAGAAAAGAGTTTAACTACCACAGCTTTAAACGTTCTTTTCACTTGCCCAATACTGTAGAATCTGAAAAAATTAAAGCTGAATACAAAGATGGAATTCTTAAACTTTTAATTCCCAAAAAAGAAGAGGCCAAACGCAAAGCTGTTAAAACCATTCAAATTTCTTAATAAGCTGTTTGGTTGTGTTCAAAGAATTAAGGCAAGTATTTAGCTTGCCTTAATTTATTCTCATAAGTGTTTAACAATTAAAAATTAAAGACATGAAAACAAAAGTGATTTTAAGCTTACTGTTGAGCATGCTATTAAATGCTTGTGATGCGCAAGAAACCAATAACGAAAAGAAGGGTATTGATCTAGAAAAAAATAAGCCACAAACAAATATTATTGTCAACAAAGAATATGACGAGGAGGGGAACTTGATTCGCTACGACTCAACTTATTCTTCATTTTACAGCAACGTAGAAGGCGATAGTCTATTGGCTGACAGCATTCTTGGCAATTTTAAAAGAAATCTGTTCAAGCAATTCCCTATGAGTCAAAGTCCGTTTTTTGAGTCTTTCTTTTTTGAAGACTCTTTATGGGAATATGATTTTTATAAAAACGACTTTTTTAGGGAACGATACAGATTAAATCAAAAAAGAATGGAAGAGCTTTTTTGGGAGATGGATTCTATAAAAAATAAATTTTTTGAAGAACAAGAATTTGGAGGATAAAATTAGAGTCTCACAAAATAAAAGCCTTAGTTCCTAAACAATTCTCCTACTTTTCAGTTATCTTTAAACAAAAACAAAGAAGATTTATGGAGTATAAAAATTTAGGAAAATCAGGTTTAAAAGTGAGTAGACTTTCACTGGGCTCTTGGCTAACTTTTGGAAAACAAATTGAAAACAACATTGCCGAAGAATTGATGGATTTGGCTTATGATAATGGAGTTAACTTCTTCGATAATGCGGAAATATATGCTCAAGGGGAGTCGGAGCGTGTGATGGGCAAAATCCTCAAAAACAGAGATTGGCGCAGAGACTCATATATATTATCCTCAAAAGCATTTTTTGGCGATGGCGGCAAACTTCCCACTCAAAGAGGCTTAAGCAGAAAACACTTGGTAGAAGCCTGTGAGGCTGCTTTAAACCGCTTACAAGTTGATTATTTAGATTTGTTTTACTGTCATCGCCCAGATAAGGAAACGCCGATTGAAGAAACTGTCTGGACGATGCACAACCTTATTCAGCAAGGCAAAATACTGTATTGGGGAACTTCAGAGTGGAGTGCTCAAGAAATTATGGAAGCACACATGGTTGCCAAGCAATACAACCTTATCGGACCAACCATGGAGCAACCGCAGTACAATATGTTGCACCGACAAAAAGTGGAGTTGGAGTTCGACCAAATCTACAAAACCGTTGGCCTGGGAACTACCATCTGGTCGCCATTAGCTTCCGGAATTTTAACGGGAAAATACAATGACGGTATGCCCGAAAAAACACGTCTCTCCATGGAAGGATTGGAATGGTTGAAAGACGTAAACTTAGTAGAAGAGAAATTAGCTAAAGTAAAAGAACTTACAAAGCTGGCTAAAGAAATTGGCATTACCATGCCTAAACTTGCCATTGCATGGACGCTCAAAAACGAAAATGTGAGTACGGCGATTTTAGGTGCTTCTAAGAAAGATCAACTCAAAGAAACCCTCACCACCATTGATGATTTAGATAAATTGACCGATGAAGTAATGGAAAAAATCGAAGATATCCTGCAAAACAAACCGGAAGCTTCGGTATTTTCATAAAATAAATACAGCTGTAAGCAATACAATTTCAAATTATTAAACAAAACCTAATGCTTGTTAATAATCACGAGACTAGATATTCTTTATCGTAATTTTGAGTTTCTTCATTTTTGATCTAAAAATCATGAGCTTAAAAATATTGCCAATTCTATTGCTCTTCAGCTTGTTTGCTTGTAAGAGTGAAGAAAAGAAAAAAGAGCAAAATGCAGCATCTCAAGCTGCAACATTGGTTGAAGTGATTGTAGCTGAAAAAACTCCTTTGGCAAAAACGGTAAAAAGCATTGGCAACTTAATGGCTAATGAGTCGGCTGAATTGACTACTCAAGTGGGAGGAACAGTTCAAGAGTTGAATTTTGAAGAAGGCACTTTTGTTAAGAAAGGTCGTTTATTGTTGACGGTTTTTAATGCAGACTTAGTTGGTGAGCTAAAAGAAATTCAAGCGCGTAAACAGCTTTCTAAAACCCAATTGGAACGAACAAAAAAACTATACGAAGCAGAAGGAATAAGTCAGGAAATGGTTGATCAAGCACAAGCCAACTTTGATGAATTGTCTGCTTCAGAACAAAAACTACAAGCAGAAATAGCAAAAACAAAAGTATATGCTCCTTTTGACGGCTTTATTGGCTTGCGCCAACTTAGTAAGGGTGACTATTTAGCAGCGAACACTCCATTTGCCAATCTAGTGGAACTAAGTCCTATCAAAATTGAATTTAGCTTATCGGAAAAATATGCAGACTTGATTAAACAAGGCGACAGTATTGCTTTTAAATCTCCGAACAACTCCCAACTCCAAAAAGCTTTAGTTTATGCGGTTGAGCCGCAAATAGATCCGGAAAGTAGAACCATAATTGCCCGTGCAAAATTTCACAACAACAATCAACAATTGCTGCCGGGTGCTTTTGTAGATGTTTATTATGAAACAGAGGAGTTTGGCAATTCCATAGTTGTTCCTAATCAATCCATTATTCCCGATATGGAAGGAAGTAAGGTTTTTATAGTGAAAGATGGAAAAGTAAAAAGTACAGATGTAAAAACCGGCATTCGCAATGCAGATAAAATCCAAATACTTTCAGGAATAAATGCCGGAGATACTTTAGTGACGACCGGATTGATGCAGATTCGCGAAGGGATAGAGGTAAGAACAAGAATTGATATGGCTTATCAAAATTCGGCGACAGAATGAGTTTATCTTCTATCAGCATACGTCGTCCCGTTCTGGCAACGGTTTTTAGTCTAGTTATTTTACTTTTTGGAGTAATTGGCTGGAACTTTTTAGGTGTTCGTGAGTATCCCAGTGTCGATCCGCCGAAGGTAACTGTTTCCACCACTTATACAGGAGCAAATGCCGATGTAATTGAAACGCAAATTACCGAACCCCTCGAAGAATCTATTAACGGAATTGAAGGGATTAAAACGCTGACTTCCGTAAGTAGAGACGGAAGAAGTACGATTACTGTGGAATTTGATTTAAGTTCCGACTTAGACAATGCCGCCAACGATGTGCGTGATAAAGTTTCGCAAGCGGTAAGAGATTTGCCTGAGGATGCTGATCCACCGGTTGTTTCTAAGGCTGATGCTGACTCCCGACCAATCATTTTCCTAAACATTAAATCGGATAAGCGTTCGCTTTTGGAACTTACCGAAATTGCCGAACGCGACTTTAAGGAGCGTCTACAAACCATTCCGGGGGTGAGTGAAATTCGCATTTGGGGAGAGAAAAAGTATTCCATGCGTTTGTGGCTAGATCCGGCGAAAATGGCTGCCTATAAAATTACGCCAATGGATGTGCGCAATGCGCTCTTAGAACAAAACATTGAGCTGCCTACCGGTAGAATTGAAGGCAGAAACGTAGAGTTGAGTGTTAGAACCATCGGTCGCTTAACTACGCCCGAAGAGTTTAATGAGTTGGTCATTAAAGAAAGTGATGATCGATTAGTACTTCTAAAAGATGTTGGCTACGCTATTCTTGGTCCTGAAAATGAAAGAACAAGTCTTAAGCGTGACGGAATTCCCATGGTGGGTAATGCAATTGTTCCTCAGCCCAACTCTAACCATATTGAAATTGCAGATGAGTTTTACCGTCGCCTAGAACAGATAAAAAAAGACCTTCCGGAAGACATAGAAACAGGTATCGGCTTTGACACAACGGAATACATCCGAGATTCTATTGAAGAGGTAAAGCAAACCATTTATTTGGCCTTCTTCATGGTAATTCTGGTAATTTTTCTTTTTTTAAGAGACTGGCGGTCAACCATTATTCCGGTTATTGTGATTCCAATCGCATTGATTGGATCCTTTTTCGTCATGTATATTGCCGAATTCTCCATAAATGTATTAACACTCTTAGGCTTAGTATTAGCTATTGGATTAGTGGTAGATGATGCCATTGTTGTGCTTGAAAACATATACAGTAAAATTGAAGCCGGGATGTCTTCGCGAAAAGCGGCGAAAGAAGGAGCTGCTGAAATCTTTTTTGCGGTAATTGCTACTACTTTAGCTTTAGCTGCGGTGTTTATGCCTGTTATCTTTTTAGAAGGTGTTACCGGAAGGCTGTTTAGAGAGTTTGGAGTAGTCATTGCCGGAGCAGTTATTATTTCCTCTTTTGTGGCTTTAACGCTTACGCCTATGCTTTCGGCTAATCTCTTGAAAAAGCAGAAAAAAAGAACCCCTTTTTACGTAGCTACTGAAAGCTTTTACAATAAGCTAACTGCGAAGTATAGAAGTAGCTTAGACATTTTTCTAAAAAACAGATGGGTGGGAATCACGATTATGATTCTATCTTTTGGACTGATTTATATTTTTGGAGCAAATTTAAGTTCTGAGCTTGCACCTTTAGAAGATCGAGGTAACTTAAGAGTAGTGGTTTCAGCACCAGAAGGTTCAACCTATGACTTTATGTCGCGTTACATGGATAAAATGGTGGCATTAATTCAGGATGAAATTCCCGAGGCAGATGGAATTATTAGCGTTACTTCCCCCGGCTTTGGCGCCTCTTCATCGGTAAACTCGGGTTTTGTTCGCTTGAGGTTAACTCCTTCCGATGAACGCAAAAGAAGTCAACAAGAAATTGCCTCACTGTTAACACAAGATTTAAAATCACTGCCGGAAGGTAGAGCCTTTGTTGCGCAGGAACAAACCATTGGCGATAGCCGTGGTGGATTGCCGGTTCAATATGTTATTCAAGCACCCAATTTAGATAAGCTCAAAGAAATACTTCCTGAGTTTATGAAAAAAGCAGCCCAAAGTGAGGTTTTTTCCATTGTTGATTTAGACTTGAAGTTCAATAAGCCGGAATTAAAAGTAACCATTGATAGAGAAAAAGCATTGGCAATGGGCGTTTCTGTTCAAAATATTGCACAAACACTCCAATTAACTTTAAGCGGTCAGCGTTTCGACTTTTTCATTATGAATGGTAAGCAGTACCAGGTTATTGGTCAACTTGATCGCTATTATAGAGATGAGCCCTCAGATTTAACCAATATTTATGTGAGAAACGATCAAGGTGATATGATTGCTTTAGAAAATTTGGTCAATCTTACTGAACAAGCAACCCCACCACAATTGTATCGATACAACCGCTATGTTTCTGCAACAGTTTCCGCAGATTTAGCGAATGGTTACACTTTGGGTGATGGCATAGAAGAAATGAATCGCATATCTTCAGGCACTTTGAGTTCATCTTTTTCAACTGCTTTGGCAGGAACATCAAAGGAATTTGAAGAAAGCTCTTCTTCTATTTATTTTGCCTTTTTACTGGCTTTAATCATTATCTATTTAGTGCTTTCGGCACAGTTTGAAAGCTTTAGAGATCCGTTAATTATCATGTTTACCGTTCCACTTGCCTTGGCAGGGGCGTTGGGTTCACTTTACTTTTTTGGTGAAACCTTAAATATTTTTAGCCAAATTGGAATGATTATGTTAATTGGTCTGGTAACTAAAAACGGTATTTTGATTGTTGAATTTGCCAATCAACGCAAAGCAGATGGCTTGAATCAAACAGAATCCATTTTAGATGCATCAGCTTCGAGGTTTAGACCGATTTTAATGACCTCGCTTTCAACTGTCTTGGGTACATTGCCCATTGCCTTAGCTTTAGGAGCCGGTTCTGAAAGCCGAGTTTCTATGGGTATTGTTGTGATTGGCGGTTTGATTTTTTCAACCATTTTAACGCTTTACGTTATACCAACTATTTATACCTTTATTTCCTCAGATAAAAAATACGTAAGCAATGTGGACGATGAATAAAATACAACAAACTTTTACAGTCCTTGCAGTGCTTTTTAGCTTAATGCATGGTTCATTAAGAGCACAGGAAAGCTTGAGCTTAGATGAAGCCATACAAATTGGATTAGAAAACAATTACGACATTCAGCTTTCTAAGCAAAATGTTGCCATTACTGAGATTGAAAACAGCATTGGAAATGCAGGTTTTTTACCGGAGATTGCCGCAGATGGGAACTACAACCGCAGTCAGGAAAACACCACTTTGAGCTTTGCAGACGGAACAGATGTCAATCGCGATGGGGCAATTTCTTCGAACCTAAATGTAGGTGTTGGGCTAAACTGGTATATTTTCGATGGAACGAAAATGTTTGTCTCCAAAAACAAGTTTGAAGCTCTGGAAAAGGCAGCAAAATATGATTTACAGGCGAATATAAACAACAGCATTGCCGATATAATCAATACCTATTATCAAATCACAGCCGAGCAAAAAACCTTATCTCTTTATAAAGAACAGTTAAAAGTTTCGGAAGAGCGATTAAAGTTAAGTAAGGCTAGAGAGGCAAGTGGTGCAGGTTCAAAGTTGGAAATTCTGCAAGCTGAGGTAGACCTTAGTGCTGATCGCTCTGCGCTTTTTGAGCAAGAAATTACGCTTAATTCACTGAAAAAAAGGTTAAATAGGTTATTGGGCAGAGAGACTTTTACGGACTTTGTTGTAACGGGCAGCATTACTTTAGGAAGTGAACTGAGTGAAGAAGATTTAAAACAAAAGTTGGAAGAAAACCCCAACTTAAAAGCTTATGAGCAGAACATAAGTATTGCCGTTTTAGAGAAGAAAGAAACCTTTGCCGATCGAATGCCAAAGATTGCTGTAAGTGGTAGGTATGCCTACAATGAAGCTGAATCGGAAGCCGGATTTGTCCGCAACAACCAAACAGATGGAATTAACTATGGAGCAACGATTAGCATTCCTATTTTTAACGGATTTCAGTTGAAGCGAAATGAGCAAATTAACAAAATTCAAATTGAGCAATCACAAACTGCTTACGAGCAAGAGAAAGCCAGTCTAGAGGAAGCATTTTTAAATCAATATTATGCCTACAGCAAGTATTTAGAATTGCTTAAAATGGAGCAAATGAATGTAAAAACAGCTGAGAAAAACCTCGAATTTGCATTAGAAAACTACGAATTAGGCGGATTGTCTGCCATTGATTTAAGAGAAATTCAGCTAAGCACATTGGCCGCCCAAGAACGATTGTTGGCAGTTCAATTTACCATTAAAAGTACGGAAACTGAGTTGTTGCGATTAACGAATCAGTTGATTGAGGGGAAGTAAAAAAGCCACTTAAATAAGTGGCTTTTTAGTATTAAGTGAACCACTTTTAAAATGAATAACCAACTCCAATTGTAATTACTGAGTTTCTAATATCTGCTGCATCAACTGTAACAGTACTTGTGGTTCCTGTATTAGGGTCAGCAATTGTTTCTTCATAATCTTCTCCTATAGTTCCTAAGCTCATTGAGTATCTTAATGAAAAGTTCAAGCCTGACTCAAGCTCATACCCACCGCCAACTGCTAAACCAAAATCAGTTGACTTATAATTGTCTTTTACATCTTCACCGTCGAACTCAGCGCTCATTAATAACCCTAATTGAGGACCTAAATGAAAACCTAGTTCATCCGTTACCATCAATTTAGCCAATACCGGAATCGTAATATAGTTTAAGTTAAAGTTGGCTTCTTCTCCACCACCTTCAAACTTTGAACCTTTTGCATCAAATAGAATTTCCGGTTGAATGGCAAAAGCCTCAGAAATACCGAGGTGTGCATAACCTCCAATTTGAAATCCAATTAACATACTGTTGTCTTCAACATCATCACCTGAAACATTAGCTAAATTTAAGCCGGCTTTAAGACCAAACTTAGTTTCTTGTGCGTTTACTCCAGCTACAAGACCTAAAGAAATTGCAGCAATAAATAATAACTTTTTCATAATAAATTGATTTTAAGTTTAGGCAATGATATATAAAAGCAAATGGATATGCAAGTATATTACTATAAGTTAATCAACTTACTTCTGTGTTTCCTCACCCAATCATCAACTCTCTCACCACCTCATCAGATTGAAACAAATGCGCTGAGTCTACCGACAAGCCTAGCTTATGATGAATTATACCCGGATAGTTTAATTGCTTAATTTGCTTATAAAAGTGAGTGGAAATTTTTTCTGAAAAAGCATCAATTTCCTTAAAATCTATGCCCCACTTTGTGCGTAAAGCGGTAATTAGATAGTCATGATAGCGTTCAATTTCACTTAATTCCTCTACCTCAAAGTAGTTTTCGCCACTTTTTATAGCTTGAATGTATTTAATATTGTTGTTTACATTCCACTGACGACTACTCCCGTTGTAGGAATGAGCTGATGGGCCAATTCCTAAATAAGATTTTCCTAGCCAATAGGACGTATTATGCTTGGCATAGTTTTCAGACTTACAATAATTTGATAACTCGTATTGTTCAAAACCGTTTTGTTGGATAAATTCCTGTAATAGAATATATTGCCTGTAGTTTTTCTCTTCATCTACCGCTTCAATTTTACCGCTTTTTATTTTGTGCGACAAAGCCGTTTTTTCTTCCACTGTAAGCGAATAAGCCGATAAATGCGGAATAGAAAGCGCCTTAAACTGCTCTAAATTGGCTAGCCACATTTCATCAGAAGTGGTTTGGCTGCCAAAGATTAAATCAATGTTCAATTGCTCGAAACCAAAGTCCTGTGCGTTTTTAATGCTATTAACGGCTTCATGGGCAGCATGTGCTCTATTCATCAGTTGCAAATCCTCATCAAAAAAAGACTGCACACCAATGCTCAAGCGATTTATGGGAGTATTTTTTAAGGCTTTCAGTTTCTCACGATTCAAATCATCCGGATTGGCTTCTAAAGTAATTTCCGCAGAATCAACAACAGTATAAAGTTGATTAATCTGTTGAAAAATGACTTTTAGATCATCCTCTTCCAACAAAGATGGTGTTCCTCCTCCAAAGTATATGCTCTCAATTTTTTCTCCGATAAGATAATTTTTCCTTTTTTCTAATTCAGCAACTAAACAATCGACTAACTCTCTTTTTCTGGATAGTTGAGTGGAGAAATGAAAGTTGCAATAACTACAAGCCTGCTTGCAAAAAGGAATATGAATGTAAATCCCCGCCATCTAGGCAACTTTATTCAATACGATTCTGAAGGTGGTCCCTTCACCCACTTCAGACTGCTTTACAAAGACTTTCCCTGAATGGTAATTTTCGATTATTCTTTTAGTAAGTGACAAGCCTAAGCCCCAGCCGCGTTTTTTGGTAGTATAGCCGGGCTGAAATACGGTTTTTCGCGCTCCCTTGGGAATTCCTTTGCCGTTGTCGCTTATATCAATATAAACAAACTGTGATTGATCGGTAACGTGAATATCCACTTTCCCTTCTCCACTGATGGCATCAACGGCATTCTTAACAATGTTTTCCAATACCCATTCCAATAGCGGAACATTCACACAAGCCATTACTTTATTTCCATTGGTGGTGGTATGATTAAAGGTGACTTTTTTTGAAAGTCTTGTTTTCAAATACTTCAAGGTACTTTCGATGACCTTATTTACGTCATTTTGCTCTAGTTTTGGAGCAGCGCCAATTTTTGAAAAGCGCTCTGTAACGGTTTCCAAGCGACCCAAGTCTCTCTTGATTTCGGAGAGTGTTTGTTCATCAACATTTTTACTTTTCAGTACTTCAATCCACGCTAAAAGTGATGAAAGCGGTGTTCCCAGCTGATGAGCAGTTTCTTTAGCCATTCCCACCCAAACTTGATTTTGTTCTGCATTTCTAGCGGTACTGAATAAATAATAAGCGATTAGCAAAAACAAGCCAATAACGCCCAATTGCACAAATGGGTAATACTTCAATTGCGCAAGTAAAGGGGATTCATCGTAAAAAATATAACGCACTTTATCATCGCCAAGTGTCACCCTTATTGGTGGATTAACGGTGCGCATTTTTTCAATTAATTGAGTGATATAGCCCACACTCTCAATTTTATCCTCATCAATATTTCCATAAGCCAACACTTTTTGCTGACTGCTGTCGGTGTAAATTACCGGCACCGATGCTGAGTTGGTGACAATATCCTTGTTAAAAGACTCAATTTGCTGATCTAATACTTCTCTAAGTTCAGAGTAAATGGTGCTCTCGTCATAGTAAATTAAATTTTTTTGATCTCCAAAGTAATTAATAACTACAGGTTTGTTTTTAGATTTCATTTGGTTGAGCCGCTTCACCAAAACAGCTTGCTTTACTTTTTCTTCCTCTAAGTTTCTGTAGCTTTTAATATTATCTTTGTCATCAGTTCGAATAATAGGAATGGTTGTGTTCCCTGTAAGTATTTTAGTATACAGTTCTAGATTGTCATCTGGGGCATTAATAACGCTTCGACTGGCTTCTGCCCAAATCTCGACTTTTTTACGCTCTTCTTCAGATAGTTTTTCGAAAAGGTCTTGGGTATAGCTCACCAGCTCAGCTTTTCGCTGAATGGCTTCTGCCCAAGCTTTAGCTTTGTTTTTTTCCTCATCGGCAATTTCGCGAACAAGCACGTTTGTGTACCAAAGTGATACAAAAACTATGATTGCCGCCACTATGGCCAAGGCAAACTTCCAACGCTGCTTTTTTGAATAAATGTTCAAAATCCTCTCCTAATTACTTTGCTTTTTAGACGGCTCCCGGGCTTTATTGGTTGCGAAAAAGATTATTCTTTCTCATCCGGCTCAACATATTCTTCCTCGTTGGGCTCTGCAATTTTATCAATAAATTTCCCAAATCTACTCTTTTTCTCTTTTTTCTTCTCTTCTGTTTCTCTTTTTTCAGTCGGATTAGCTGCTTCCTCCTTTTCGCTGCTTTCTTCGTCTGCTTCATCCCACTCGATAGAAAATGGACTTTCAGATTGCTTTTTAGGCTCATTTTTATTCTCTAAACTATCTTTTTTAAATAAGCCAAACTCCTCCTTCAATAGCTGTTTTACTTCGTTTTTCTCTTTTTGGATGGTGGTTTTTATATGCGTTTTAAGCTGCTCCTTATCGTAGCTGATCTGAGGGTTTTCAACAGTTCCGCTCATTTTTAAAAACAACTTTGTTCTGCCTAAGCCATCTTCTTCAACATAGCCAAATTCATTGCTTTTTGGTTTTTTGGCTTTTCTTCCGAGAATCTCATTTAAAAGCAAAGTAAACTTATAATCAATCTCATTATCAAAACTATGCTTGCCTTCTAAACTCAAATTTAAAGCAGAGGAGTTTACATCAAAACGGGGAATAAAAATTTGACGATCTTTTATTAAAAGCTGATTGCTAAGGTTTTTAAACCGAATGTGCTTCAACTCTTCCAGCTCAACATATTTCGATAAACTTTCTAAGGGTTTAAAATTAATCAGCTCACCATTTTCAATAAAAAAGTTGCTTTCTACTTTTAAGGTAGTTAAGTCAGCTTTTAAATCTTTCGACCACACGCAAGCATAATCAATACTTGCACTAGCTGTGCCTTTTAAGTTTTCTGAACCAATTGTTTTTTGTCCGAAGTTCTCAAAACTCCAAAACAATGATTTTATGTTAATAGATTTCACTTCAACTTGCGCAAATGTATTGAGCTGATTTCCTCTTTCTCGAATAAATAAATCTCCTTCAACCTCTCCTTCTTGCGATAAAAAGCTCAAATTTCTGGCATCTATTTGTTCATTTCTTACCACAAACTGTCCGCTGAGGTTTTTAAGCTTAAATCGCTTAAAGCTTAATGCCCCAATTTTAGCATCTAAATATATTGTTAAGCGAGGAGAAATATCCAACTGAAATGCTGTACTGTCACTGTTTTGTTTTGCCATCAAAAAATCTTCTAGCATAATTGAAGGACTTTGAAGATTGGCATCAACCATAATGTTTTCGTCATCTTCCAGTAAATAGCCTACCAAGTTGTTGAATTTTCCATTTATTTCAATACCACTCTCATTTACAAATGCTTTCAGCGATTGCACCTCAACATTGTTATTTTGCAAACTAAGGCTTGCATTAATTTGATTGAAATGCTGAGGGCCGTTTGCGTAGTAAAAAGCTAGGTTTTGGAGTTGAATTTCACCACCAACCTTTGACCGCTTCCAGTCTCTTAAGGTGTATTTCTCTGTGCTTTCTAAACTTCCCGAAAGTTGAACATTTGCTGTAATGTTGCCTTCCGGTTTTTTAATTTCCTCCCACTTAAATAAGGCTACAGCATCTGCGAGTTGAAGCTGCATTTTTCCATTAAAAGTATAATTTGGTTGAACAAAGTTTTCTAAGCTTAACTTTCCTTCAATTAATCCTTTATTGAGTTCTGTGCTAAACCAATCTAATTGAATTTGACTACTTTCTGCTTTATTAGCTCCTCCATTTGAAATGCTGCCCTTTAAGGTAGATTTTGAAAAAGTAATTTGATTCTTATCGTCTTTAAATTGACCATCTTTAATGGAAAAGTTAAATTGATAAGAAGGTTGCTCAATGGCAGAAAGTGGTCCGTTAATGCTGCCGCTGATTTCAGTTTTACCACTAATTTTATAAGCTTCAAAAGACTTTTTAATTTTGGGAGGCAAGAGTTGTATGGCTTTTTCTAAATCGGTATTTCCACTGCTCAAATCCAATTGTAAACGTGGATCGTCTCCATAAGAAATACTTCCTTTTAAAGCAAAGTTCATTCCCTCAACCCCTAGATTAGCATCCGAAAATTCAATTTTAGACGCTTTACTGTCCACTAATCCCTCGCTGTAAACAAATAGTGTTCTGTCTTTTACAAAAGTAAAATCCGCATTTCTAATCAAACTGTTTTTTAGCGTGCTTTTAAGTTGAAGTGTAAACGTATTTTCAGAAAAGTTTCCTTTAAGCTTTGCTTCTTCTACAAAGAACTGAATTTCAATGTCCTTAGCCTGATGAAAATAATGATAATTGATGTTCTTGAGTTCAACTTCTTGTAAGTCGATGGAAAAGTTTGAGCTCGAATCTGAAGAACCTTCCTCCCAAAAAATGTAATTGGCTTTACCGCTATGGTCAATTTTCATGCGGCAACTTCCATTTTCAATCAGTAGCCCGCTTAGTTTATACTCATTGCGATACAGCTCAATTAAGTTAAAACCGGCGGCAATTACTTCGGCTTGTATCAAAGTATCATCTTCGCTGTCTACTGCGTAAACTACTGCATCCTCAAACAAAACTGAGGCTTTTGGAAAATTTTTCCAAAAACTAATGTACACATTTTTTACATCAACTTTAGTGCGTAATTGTTCGTTTAGCGACTGAACAACCAATTGTTTAATATCGTCTCCATAATTGTGAATAGCCAACCAGCTACCACTAACAACAAGCAGAAGTAGTATGAATAAGCTAAGGAGTAATTTGCGGAGAAATCGAATCATAGCTTAGAAACGTAAAGCCAATTTTATTGTTGTGGGCTCATGCCCGCTACTCTGTGCAGCAAACCTACCTCTTTTTCACTTAAATGTCTAAACCTACCACGGGGTAAATCTTTTTTAGTCAATCCGGCAAATTGCGTTCGATCCAGCTTAGTTACTTTATAGCCCAAAGTCTCCATCATTCGGCGAATAATTCGGTTTTTACCGGAATGTAGTTCTAAAATAACTTGCGATTTATCGCCATCCTTTGCATAAAAAGCCTTGTCGGCTGTAGAAACACCATCTTCCAACTCAACGCCTTCCACCAGTTGAATCATGTGGTTTTGGTTTACGTTTTTATCTAAAGTTACTTGGTATACTTTTCTCACATTGCTGCTCGGGTGAGTTAATCTTTTGGTTAACTGACCATCGTTGGTTAAAAGCAACAAGCCTGAAGTAGCGCGATCTAACCTTCCTACGGGATAAATGCGTTCTTTACAAGCTTTCTGAACTAATTCCATGACCGTTCTTCGCTTTTGCGGATCATCCATGGTGGTGATGTAATCTTTTGGCTTATTTAAAAGCACGTATTGCTTTTTTTCTCCACTAATTAATTCGCCGCCATAGTGAACAGTATCGCCCGGTTCAACTTTTGTTCCAAGTTCAGTAACTACTTTGCCGTTAATTTGAACCACTCCTGATTCAATTAATTTATCGGCTTCTCTACGTGAACATATTCCGGCATTCGCCAAATAGCGATTAAGACGAATCTTCCCTTCATCTGCAAAAGTCTTTTTTTCTGCTTTTTCGTCCTTCTTTTTGAAAAATGGCTTCTTTCCAAAATTCTTTTTAGCAGGTCTCTTTCCTTTTTTGTCTCCCTCTTCTTTTTCTTTGCGGATAAATGGCTTTTTTCGATCGCCTTTGAACTTGCTCATACTGCTTTATTTTAAAATGCAAAAGTACTGAATATTAAAGTGTTTAAAACAAATTGCAGCGCGTTTCAGAAATCTGAAATTCAGTTAAATACATTTCCCGGAAAAATAAATTTAAGTTTGCTAGTAACAAATAAGCTAAGCTAGCCGTCATACCAACAGTTTAAAGCCGAATGACTGTAAAAGAGTACAATTATAGCGTTTCTAATTATGCCGATAATGTGTATCGCTTTGTTTTGAAAAATCTTCGCAATGAGGAGAAAGCAAAAGACATAGTGCAAGATGCATTTGAAAAGGTTTGGCATAAAAGAGAGAAGGTAGATGGCGCAAAAGCGAAGTCTTATTTATTTACAACGGCTTATCGTTGTATGATCGACAGTATACGAAGAGAAAAAAAGCAGGGGAGTTGGAATGAAGTGCAGGAAAACAGCTTGTTTCAACATCAAGTTGAAAGCGATTTAAACGACGTTTTGGAAGAGGCGCTCAATCGCTTGCCGGAACTTCAACGAAGTTTGGTTTTGTTGCGCGACTACGAAGGCTACGATTATAAAGAAATTGGAGAAATTGCCAATTTAAGCATGTCGCAGGTAAAAGTGTACATTTTTAGAGCACGTAAGGCTTTAAAAGACTATTTAGTAAGTATTGAAAAAGTGATCTAATGCAGCCTATTCATCAACATAATTACGAAGCCTACTTTTTGGACTTTTTAGAGGGAAATCTCTCAAAGGCTCAAGAAGAGGAGCTGCATTTGTTTTTAGCGAAGCATCCGGATTTAAAGGTTGAATTGGATGAAATGAAGCTTTTTTATCTGGAAGAAGATGAAGAATGTACTTTTAACAAATCTAAGCTCATTAGAAATGAAGAAACCACTTTATTGCAGCAGGAGTATTTGTGTATTGCTGCAGCAGAGGGAGCTCTAACAAAAGATGAAAAATTACAATTAGAGAATCAGTTAAAAGCTGACTCCAATTTGATTAACGAATTGGCAATTTTCCAAAAAATCAAGCTAAAAGCTCCTGAAATTTTTTATCCTAAAAAGGAAAAGCTCAAAAAAAGGGTGCTTCCACTTTTTGCATGGAAAAGTTATGTTTCAACTGTTGCCGCCGCTGCTTTAGCTATTTTCTTGCTCAACAGTCCGCAGGCAGAACAATCTTATCAACCGCAATTGTTGAGTTGGGAGTTAAATAATGAAAAAGCAACTGAAGAGGGTTTGCTTTCAGCTAACTTAATCGTTCGCGAAAAGCAAACTTTAAGCAAAGTGAAAAAACAGACAAATAAAGCGGAATCAATTAAAGAGAATCAAGTCAAATATAAATTGCGAGAAGCTAGTTTAGACTTGGCTCAAATGGAAGTAAAACCACTTAGGGCAAATGCCATAAAAGCTGATTTAAACTCAAAAATGCCAAAGACTATACATGTAGCTGTTAAGACGAAAAGTCAAACCGAAGAGGTTCCAACCGCTCTGGAGTTTGCGCAAGCGATGGTACAGAAAGAGTTACTCAAAAACAAAAGCATTGGCGACTTAATTGCACATCAAGTCAGTTCTTTTGGCGAAGAAAAATTGAAGGTAAAAGTGGAAAAAAATAAAAATGAAGACAAAAGCTACTTTGCTATAAACATTGGAAATTTTAGCTTTAGTAGAAGTAAATAATGCATGCTAAACCTAATCCAGAACTCTTCATACTATTTATCTACATTACCTTGTCTCTTTGTTCTTTTTGATGAGCAAAAAGAACGAACCTGCTTGCCAGCAGGCAGGAAAGCTCAGTCCTGAGCTAAAATGTTTTCATTATCCAATAAAAGATAAAAGCCTTTGTGCATTTCTTCTATTTTCTTTTAGCTTGAACCAAAAGAAACAAAAGTTCAAGACAAAACAAACTTCCCCGCTTTACCCTACGCCGCCTCGTGTTTTGTCGTGCCGCCCCATTTCAAAGCTTCGCTTTGATTAATTTAATACCTCAATGAATTTATTTTAGCAGCAATTAACGCTCTTTTAGGAAGTTTTGTATAAATCAAGCCTGCCGGGTAGCACTTTAGCGAAAAAACTGTTTAGCGAACATCTTATGACTTTTTTAAGGTGTTCGTGAACTTCGTTTGAGTCCGACACAGTAGGACGAGTTTTTTCACTATGGCAAGGGAAGGGGCAGGTTCACTAAAAATTTACTCGCGGGCTTAGTTTTTGTAACTTTATTTATTCTTTTAGCTATATGGTAGATTATAAAAAAACACAAATTGGTTGGATTGCAATTGCTCTGCTTTCTGCAATAATTATATTATTATTTTGCTCTTATACATTTCAATGGGGGAATCCACCATCATTTAAAAAATTAATTTACCTGTCTATATTTCTACTAGTTTGTATTTTACTTTTTTTTAAACTAACAATAAAGCTTAAGAATTCAATTCTTAAAATAATATTTGGTGTCGGGCTTATTAGGTTTAATATTAATATTGATAAGCTTATTTCAGTTCGCTTAATAGAATTGCCCTGGTATTATGGCATTGGTATCAAAAAAACTTCAGAAGGTATGTTATTTAATATTCAAGGGAAAAAAGCTGTTGAAGTAAAATATATCAACAAAAAAGGTGGAAGTAAATCTGTAACCGTTGGCACTGCTGATCCTGAAGAGTTGAGGAAGGTTTTAGAAAGTAGATTTAAATAACTGTAACTTTTCAAACAGTTGTTCGTCATACCTACAAACACTAACAAATTAAAAAATGAAAAAAGGAATTATAGCATTTGGATTTATCGTTGCTTTTTTAGCTACAAGTGCGCAAACGGATAGTACAGCCGTCGTTGTGAAAAAAGGAGTTTTTACTGAAGGAGATACCAATACTTTTAGATGGGGGAACAGTAAAGTAATTGTGATCAGTGTAGAAGACGATACAACTAAAAAGAAAGAATGCGAGCCCAAAGACCGTTGGAATCACTTTGCAGGAGTTGATTTGGGAATTAACGGTTTCTTAAGCCCGGCCAATAGTGTTGACTTACAAAAAGAAGGAGAGTTTATGGATTTGAACTATGCCAAGTCAATTTCAGTAGCCATTAACTTTATGGAATATTATATTCCGGTGGTTCAGGAGAAAATTGGCTTTTCTACAGGTTTAGGTTTTGAATTTAACTCCTATGACTTAGATAGAGACTATACGGTTTTTAGTGACAAAGACAGCACTTTTGGAATAACAGATGGAACAAAGAATATCGAAAAAAACAAGTTTAGAAGTACCATGCTTAACCTTCCTTTAATGCTGGAAACCAATATTGGTAAAACAGCTAAAAACTCTTTTCATTTAGCCATTGGTGGAATGGCAAGTTATAGAGTGGGTTCAAAAACCAAGCAAATATTTAGTCGGAATGGGGAAGACTACAAAGTGAAAAACCGCACGGATTTTAACATGAACCCTTTTCGCTTTAGTGCTGTTGCGAGAATCGGCTACGGAGATTTTACCCTTTTTGCAGCATACAGTTTAACACCCATTTTTGAAAAAGATAAAGGTCCTGAACTCTATCCTTTTACAGTTGGCATTTCTCTCGTATCGTTTTAAAGCCAAACCAAAACTACAGTAGGATCTTTTATCCGCAGCTTTATCGGGCTGCGGATTTTTTTATTTTCAACTTTTTCAATCCCCTTTCTTATTTTTGCAATACAAACAGCAAACTTATGGCAGGACATAGTAAATGGGCAAACATTAAGCGCAGAAAAGGCGCTCAAGATGCAAAGAGAGCAAAGATTTTTACACGAATTTTAAAGGAAATTGCTATTGCGGTAAAAGAAGGCGGAGGACCTGATCCGGACACTAATCCACGTTTGCGCTTGGCTATAGCCAATGCCAAAGGAGTAAACATGCCTAAGGACAACATTAATCGAGCAATTAAAAAGGCTTCTGATAAAGACAGTGAAAGCTATCAAGAAGTCACCTACGAAGGTTATGGGCCTGTCGGTATTGCTCTTTTTGTAGAAGCTACAACCGACAACATCAATCGAACGGTGGCTAATGTTAGAGCAATTTTTAATAAATACGGAGGCAGCTTGGGAACAAACGGTTCCCTAGAATTTATCTTCGACCGAAAGGGAGTTTTTACCATTCCTACTTCTGCTTTGGAAGGCAAAGACATGGATGAGTTTGAAATGGAATTAATTGACGGCGGTGCTGAAGATGTTGAAAAAGATGAAGATTTTGTTGTTGTATACACTTCTTTCGAAGACTTTGGAAGCATGCAAAAGAAATTAGAAGAAATGCAAATTGAGCCGGAAAGTCAGGAGTTGCAACGAATTCCAAAATCAACTACTAAACTGGATTTAGAAGAAGGAAAAAAGGTTTTGAACATTATTGAGAAGTTTGAAGAAGATGATGATGTAAACACCGTTTTTCACAATATGGAAATGACGGAAGAGTTAGCTGAAGAGATGGGCTAGGTAAATACAAAAGCATTTTCTTTTAAAAGCCTCGTTAAAATTAGTAACGAGGCTTTTTATTTATCTTATCTCTTCATCTCCACACTCCCCTTTCCAGCATTGCCGGAAATCGGTGGGTTGAGCTTGCTAATTTTGATGTGTACCTTCTTCACATCAGTAAACTCCTCTTTTAGATACTTAATAATTCTACCTGATAAGTGTTCTATTAACTTTGACGGTTTTTTAATTTTTGGAAAGTCCAAATGTCTTAATATTGTCTATATCAATGCTTTCTTTAATATAGGTGTTCCACTTTTTAAAGTTTTCAAAATTTCGACCTCGCTCTACTTCTGAATCAAACTGCTCAACCGTTTTTCTAATTTCTTCTAGCATTTTAGAATACGCTGAATCAATTCTAGTTTGTGTTAATGATTCCACAGATAAGCCTTGAATAAACCCCATTCGCTTACGTTCATACAAATCGAAGTACATATTAAAAAAACAGTTTGCCGTCTCATCAATATAGAACAAATAATAACTTCGAAAACCATCAAAAATAGACTTACTTAGCAGGTTTATAGAATCATTATACTTATTATAATCCAAATATATTCCACAATTTAACTTATAATAAGGGTTTTCTCTCGAATGAATAAAATCAGTATTTTTTTCTAACGTTTTAAATGCAAATCGACTTTTACTCCAGAAATAGGAAGGGTAGCTAAACAAACTACTTAGTTTAGAATGTTTCTCTTTAAAGTTTTGATTCGTTATTGTATTGGGATGATTCAAAAACTTCTGATTCTTGTTTGTCGTGTCATGTAATTGCAGTTCATCATTCTCATTCCAAAAAAAATGATTGTACGGCAGGGCTCCTATAGTCTGATAATCAGTGAGCCCTTTTGTCGGAATACCATATTTTGGCAAAATAAAAGGGTTCTCATGATCATAGGTAAACAATACAACTTCTGTTTTCACCCTATATGAGCTGTCTCCCGACTTATTGTATATAAAATCATATTGAAAATCAATATGTTCAAAAAAGGCGCCATGCTCATTTTGAGTAAATGTTTTGGTCATTTTAAGCCTCTTTTTTGTTAGTTCATCAAACTTATATATTGGCATTATGGGATAAGGTGAGAGGTTTATTCCTTCAAGCTCTACTTTTTGAATAATGGTGTCAGTTGCATTAATCCAAAGTTTGCAGCTAAAACTATTTTCCCTGTTTTTTTTCGGATATAAGAACACGACATAAACCGAGTCGCTAGTTTCATCTTGATAGTTTTGTATGAGGTCAATGTGAAATTTCCGCTCTGCTTTTTTGACTTTTAACTCCAATGGGTTCGTTGGAAAGTACTCTGAAGTCATAAACAACTTATGCTTGTATATTGGTTTTGAACTTTCCAGAGATCCAAAAAATGTATGGTTGTGTTCCCTTAAGCCCACTCTTCCGGACTTCAATTCTAAGCTCAACAGGTCATACCCTTTAATTCTGGCATTATAAAAACTTTCAACTAACTCAATTTGGTTTCCACCGATGTAGCTTTTTAACTGATAATAGGCTTTAGCCGTTACACTTTCTGTGTTTCTCTTTTCTTTGCACGCCTGAATTAAACGGAACAAATAGCTGTAATCTCTTGGCTTGATCGTAACAGCCTTCAAGTCAAAAGAAGTGGGCTCTAATGCTATTTGATAACTTCTTTTGTTTGGCTTTAAAGTTAGGGTTTGACTTTTATATCCAATGTAAGAGATAACCACTGAATCTTGAAAGGACTCAATGCTTAGCTGAAAATACCCTTCTTCATTTGTAATGGTCGCTTTATCGCTAGTTCTGTTGTAAACTGTTGCAAAGGCGAGCTTTTCACCGCTTGAAGAGTCCGCAACCACACCTTCAATTACGATAGAACTTGACACCCCTTTAGCTTGTGTCTCACAGAGTACACTTAATAAGAGGACAACAGATAAAAAGAAAGCAAAATTAGACCACTTCATACAACCTTAGACAAAAATTATGTTCTAATTGTTGCTTATAATAAATACATAAATTGGACAATATTGCAATCGAAATGCAATATTGTCCAAAAACCTATTTCTCCATCTCCACACTAACCTTACCTACTTCGCCGGAATTAGGTGGATTGAGCTTTTAAATAGATTTACATTACTCTATTCGCAAAAAAACCGTTATTTTTGCGAATAGAATGTCAATTTTACTCCTCGACATTTTTCTTTCTACCTAAGCTTCTTTTAACAACTCCACCAAACGATATAACGTACTACTCGGATTTTTCGGTGAATCTAATGCCTTTGCTCTTTCAATTGCCTTATCCATTTTATCGACTAATTTTTCTAATAATTGATCATCAATAATCCCTTTCCGGTATTTCCCATTTCTATTTTTCAACTCTTTTATGCAGAAGGCTTCTTTGCAAACTGCTTTGTGGTTTTTGTAATGCAACAAGAACCAAAACTCTATGCAGGGATTGCTAATCAACAGTTCACAATCCTCTATTTTACAAAGCCGATCTAACATTTTTGGAGCGTCAATGTCGTAAAGCAAAAACACCTGATCCTTTGAGGTGGTAAATGCTCCTTTCAAATATTGAGCGATGTAATTTTGATTGATGCTATTCCCTTTTACTTTTGCCTTAATTTGAATACTTGGCAAACGAAAGTGAGACTTTAGAAAATTGATATACGCCTCTTCCGTTTCTCCTTCGCAAAACACCCAATAAGTGGGGTTCATCTTTCTTTTCTTTCGTTTTGCCCGGCTGCGACTCATTTTTTATCCAATCAAACTTTTAATCCTTTCCGTTGAATCATCCACAATTGGTACCGAATCAAACCTGCCTTGTAAATAGGCTTTCTCCAAATCCATGGTGTCTCTAAAGTCTCCGTAATCCTGAAGTGAATACAATTCAGACCCTCCGTTTCTCTTTTTATTGACAAACCAAATCTGATCTTTTCGAAAACGATCCATGTTCAACAAATTCGTATTGTGCGTGGTAAATATTAACTGAGCTCCCTTGCTGTGATGAAACAAATCGATGATGTACTCCACAATTTTAGGGTGTAAACTATCTTCAATTTCATCGACTAATAACACTTTGTTATTTTGAATGATGTCTAAAATTAATAGCATCATAAAAAAGAGCTTTTGAGTCCCTTCCGACTCTTCGCGAAACAAATCAAAAGACACATTGGGCTTGTATTTATGAAAGGTTTTTATTTCAATGTTTTCCGCTACATCTTCCTCAAAGGTAGCTTCTTCTGTATCAAAATTAGCCCTTATTCTTTTGCCTTTTTGTTGTACAACTCTATGTTTAAAATCAATAATATCACTGTCTGCCAGCTGGAGCGCTTTTAACAACTGTGGCTTGCGCAATTTAACCAATTGGTCTAAATGGCTGCCGGCAAAATGAAAGTACCGAAGAATAAACCGCTTGCTGAAATAATTGAAAATAATCTTTGGAATTTCCCGATCCATTTGACTGGCACGTGAAATGTAAAGTGTTTTATCTGAAGTATTTTCAGCCACATCCAATGGACGTTTAATTACTCCGGGAGCAAAGCTGTACTTTTCCTTCTTGCTTTTTCCCTTACGTTCATCGCGTTCAAATACCTTAGCAATGCGCCCTTTCGGATAATAATACAACTTTTCGGTAATGATTCTATCCTGTGTTAAGCTAAATGAATATTCGTACTCAACCCCCTCTGTAATAAACCGAATAAAATATTCCGAAGGTTTATTAATCAAATTACTCAGCTTAAACGGCTGAAAGTTATAGTTTGTATTTTCATTGTGTTTATGGGAATCATACACCATGGCATGACAAAAGCGAATGGTTTTGATCAAATTGCTTTTCCCCGAGGCATTGGCTCCATAGATGGCTGCTGACTTTAACACATTTCCCCCCTTCCCCTGAATCAGATTATGAGCAAGCTTTCTTGCTTTTTCTGATTTAAAATTTGCCGCCCTCATATCGAGCACTACTTCTTCATCAAATGAGAAAAAATTGCTTAAACGTATTTCTAAAACCATTTTATGGGTTTATTTTGTAAAACTTTTACAAATATAGGGTTTAAATCATATAAATAATGATTAAAGGATTTACAAACTTTTGAGCAAGACAACACCAACTTCGCCTGAAATGGGTTGATTAGTTTGCTGACTTGATGGGAATAAATTAGCTATAAACACATCTCTTGAATATTTACTTAGAAGTTAAATACTCATTGCCCACTATTAATTGCTGAAGGAAATGTACCAATAATGGGACATTTGAATTTTAATAGTTTAATGCTACTTAACTTAGCAAAAAGTTACCATTATGAGAGACATAAAACATTTGGAAATTACAAAAATCAAAATTTTACCAAATAATAACTCTGTAGTAAAAGGAGCAGATAAAACTTATGTTTATGAATTTAATGTATACGAAAACAATAAAGTTGTTCTCCAAGATAAAACTTTTATAGGTGTTACTTGCGAATTTATAGGTGAATGGAATAGAAGGCTTAATTTAGGGCATGTTAAGCAAACAATCGAAGAAAAATTAGAATCTTATTTGCTGCCTTTTGTAAAAGCCCATTTTGAAGATTTTAATGATTCAAACTTTAAACGAACACGATTAATTAATTCAAAAAACATTAAATATGAGTTTAAAATTTATCAATTATCCAGTAAATGAAGCCCCAACAGAAGCATCTGCTTTCTGCTCGCCTGAGCCTTTAGATTACAGCAATCTTCCCAACGAACACTTTATTTGGGTAAATACAAGCTTAATAATCAAAGATATTAATGACGAAAAAAACAATGTATTTAGACTTGGATGGAAAGTCAATTTAAATAGCAAAAAAAGGTACGGTTATGTTGAGTTTTCGAGACTATACATACACTCAAAAGATAAAAACGACCAAGATGAATCAAAACTAAAGAATTTGCTAGAAAACCTTTACGCTTCATTAACTAAAGATTCCTATTTTAAAGATTTCAAGTATTTAACTTCTTCCATACCTAAATCGCTAGATGAGGGCACTCTAAATAAGGCCATATACAGGTTGCAAGAACAATTAACAAATCCAAACCTAAATTTAACTTAAACTGTCCTAAGAATTGGTGGCAGTAAAATAACTACATGCAGCTTCTACAGTGCCTTATTAATCTAGCTTTATTTTTATTGTGATAATTTCTTCTTAAGAAAAGAACAACTGTCCATATTATCAAAAAAAGAATAATACCATAAAGCCAATATTGACTTAAGTTATTAAACTCATTTCTAATTAATACAAATGAAAATAAATAGACTAATGCATCAAGAATTCTTGGCTGCCATTTATTTTCCATATACTCTTCATAGCTATTACGGCCGCAAAAAGGACACTTTCTTTTCATTATATTTTTTCTCAACTTAAACTAGTAAAAAAACCTACTGCTTTTCTTTACAATCTGAATAATAAAGCTACCCTTCATCATCCCAACAAATCAATTATTTCGAAAAAATTAAGCCTTAGCTTAACAATGTAACTTTTATAATAGTACTATAAGTCTTTGGTTATTAAAATTTAATATGCTTTTTGAAGTTGAAGCCCTGTACTTTTCAGCTTTTGAAAGTCTGAAAGGTTTAATCAACACCTCTACACTCACTTTTCCTACTTCACTGGTAATAGGCGAATTGAATTTGCGAACCAGATTGCTTTACAAAAGATTCAAAATTATAGCAATTTAACCTCTTCCATAATACCTAATTAGAAGAAGATTTTCGATTTAAATCTCTAGATAATATGAAATAACGATTAACAAATATAAAAAAATAACCTAACGATTAAGCTTAACTTTAAACCATAGCTGTTCTATGAATTGGGAGTCAACACACAGCCTTTTCAATTTCTACAGCATAAATTCGATTATTGTATGCTATTTACTTATAAACCACTATTTTTATCATATTCATAAATAAATTAAAAAGTTATGTTTGGGCTTTTCAAAAAAAGGTTAGCAAAAAAGATGTAATTATCAGCAATTTTGGTTTTAATGAAGCTTACAATCTTTGTAGAAATACATACGATCATAGGCTTGGAGACGACTTTTCTGAAGAAAGATGGTATAATATCATGAATAGTTTACTAAAAAAAGTAAAAAGTGGGGCTAATAACGATGAATTATACAAAACTGTTTTAAATGGATTCGAAATAATTTCTCAAAATGGCAGTCCAAGGATAAACTTTGAAAAAGCTGCACAAACGATAGCGGATTCAATAAACAAATTTAAAGGTGAGAAATTTAAAAAAACCAGGAGCACTCTTATCTCTAACAGGTTCAACGTAAACAACATTGAAGAGTCAATAAGAATGTCAAAAGAAAATCTTGAAAAGTAATAATTGTTAGGTAGATCTGTCAGAATTGAAAAACTAACGAGTCTAAGATCTTATTGCATTTAGATTATTTATCCACCTCCACACTATCCTTTCCCACTTCGCCGAATGTGGAGCTCTGCCAAAGTTTGGAACTTTGGCAAAGCTTGGCTATGAAATAGCTTCTCTTTCAGCCCTTTAGAGTCTTAAGGCAATAATCACCCCTCCATCTCCACACTAACCTTCCCCACTTCGCCGGAAATAGGAGGATTGAGCTTGCTGATTTTGATGTGCACGTTTTCTACTTCTGAAAACTCCTCTTTGATGCGCTTAATAATTCTACCGGCCAAATGCTCTATTAACTTTGAAGGTTTTTCAACTTCTTCTTTAACTAAATTATAAAGTGCCACATAGTTTACTGTTCCTTCAATTTTATCTTCATCGGCAGCCAATGAAAAGTCTGTTTCTACCGCCAAATTCACCTCAAACCTTCCACCAACAATGGTTTCTTCGTCAAAAAGCCCATGATGAGCATAAAAAATTACATCTTCAAGAAGCACCTTTTGCATTAGCCTAGTTTTTTTATACCACTTTCAAGACGTTGAATACTTTCTTCTTTCCCCAACAATGAAGCAATAGCAAACATAGATGGTCCCATACCTTGACCGGTTAAAAGAACTCTAAAAAGAGGAAGCACTTTTCCAATTCCCATCTCCTTCTCATCTAAAAATGCTTTAAACTCCTGCTCTATACCGTCTTGGTCAAAGCTGCTCATCTTTTGCATACGCTCTTTCCATTCCCTCATAATTGTGGCGCTGTCTTCCTTCCACTTTTTCTTGATGGTTTTTTCATCGTACTCGCTTGGAGCTTCAAAAAAGTAAAAGCCTTCTTTAGGAATATCCTTCAAAAAGGTAGCACGCTCTTTCATTAAACCACAAACTGAAGTTAAAAACTCAATGTCTTTATCGCCAACTATAGCCTTGCTTTCTTCAAGTTTCATCAAGTTTTCAGCAATTTCTCGATCATTTTTGGCGCGCAAATACTGCTGATTAAACCAACGAGCTTTTTCAGGATCGTATTTAGCTCCGGCTTTCCCCACTCTTTCAATGGAGAAGGCTTCCACCAATTCAGCTAAACTGAATATTTCTTGATTCGTTCCCGGATTCCATCCTAAAAGGGCTAAAATATTCACAAAAGCTTCGGGAAAGTATCCTTTTTCCCTGTAACCTGATGAAATCTCTCCGGAAGAAGGATCTTTCCACTCCAAAGGAAAAACAGGGAATCCCAATCGATCTCCATCTCTTTTACTTAGTTTACCATTCCCATCGGGCTTAAGCAATAATGGCAAGTGAGCAAACTCAGGACGACTGTCTTCCCAGCCAAACGCTTCGTAAAGCAAAACGTGCAATGGCGCTGATGGCAACCACTCTTCACCACGAATTACATGTGAAATTTCCATTAAATGATCATCCACTATATTGGCTAAGTGATAAGTCGGCATACCATCAGACTTAAATAAAACTTTATCATCTAAGTTGGAAGAATGCACTTGCACCCATCCACGAACCATATCTTTAAACTTAATGTCTTCGTTTCGTGGAATCTTAATTCTAATCACATAAGGATCTCCGTTTTGCATGCGCTTTTCAACTTCCTCTGCTGAAAGAGAAATGGAGTTTTTCATTCTACCTCTGGTAATCGCATTGTATTGTGGGGCAGCCACACCTGCTTTTTTCAAATCTTCTCGCATTTGCTCCAACTCTTCTGGAGTATCAAAAGCATAATATGCCTTCCCTTCATCAACCAACTGTTGTGCATATTTTCTGTAAATGTCTTTTTCTTTCCGCTCAGACTGTCGGTAAGGACCATATTCTCCTCCGTAACCTTGTCCTTCGTTAGGCAAAATTCCGCACCACTTTAATGATTCTGCGATGTACTCTTCAGCACCTTCTACATAACGAGTTTGATCAGTATCTTCAATTCGCAAAATGAAATCTCCATTGTGCTTTTTGGCAAATAAATAGTTGTACAAAGCAGTTCTAACTCCACCCATGTGCAAAGGTCCCGTAGGACTTGGGGCAAACCTTACTCTCACTTTTCTGTCCATGCTCAATTGTCTTCTTTTAATTTCGAGGGCACAAAGGTAAAACTTATCAGCCTTTCTTTTCCCTAAGTTTGCAGGAAATGAGAGCAAATAGGTCAAAAAGCGATATTACAACTACAAAAATGTTCACTTTCCCTTCTAATCATTTAGATTACGAGCTGTTAGATTGTGGAAATCAGCGCAAGTTAGAGCGATTTGGCAAGCTAATATTAAATCGCCCGGAGGTAGAAGCAAAGTGGACAGCAAAACTTCCTAAAAAAGAATGGGAAAAAGCGGATTGGTATTTTTATGAAGAAAAAGGGAAAAAAGGAGAGTGGAAAAGTAATAAAGATGCACTTAAAGAGTGGGAAATAGTTTATCAAAATGACTTTCAACTACAGTTTAACTTGCAATTAACCAACTTTAAGCACATAGGGATTTTTCCGGAACAAGTTGCTAATTGGGATTATATTATTGAGCAGTTGAGAAAGCTAAATAAGCCCGCCAAAGTGCTTAACCTTTTTGCTTACACCGGAGCTGCAAGCATTGTAGCAGCAAAATGTGGAGCTGAAGTAACCAATGTTGATTCAGTAAAGCAAGTGCTCAATTGGGGAAGAAACAATGCAGAAAAAAATAAAGTAGACAACATTCGATGGATTTTAGAAGATGCCGCCAAATTTGTGGAAAAAGCTGTTCGTCGGGGCGATCAATTTAATGGCGTAATTATGGATCCTCCTGCTTTTGGATATGGTACAAAAAAGGAAAAATGGAAGTTAGAAAATGACCTAAAGCCACTTTTAAAAAATGTGAGTCGTCTTTTAAATCCTCAAAAACATTTTTTTATTTTAAACACCTATTCCCCAAAGATGAAAATGGATGATTTAAAGGCTATTTTAAACGAAATGCCGGCTTGCCCAAAAACTTATGAAGCAACGACATTAGCGCTAAAGTCTAAACAAAAATTAAAACTGCCCTTAGGCAACTTAATTCGGTGGACAACGCTTTAAAAATGCTTAACTTTCAAGCCCTCAATTCCTGAGTTGAAGGAGAAGATTTATGAAAAAGGAAAACTATCATTTGCTGATTCAAAAGCTGGATGAGTTTATTCGAAAATATTATTTCAATAAACTGATTCGAGGAGCCATTTATTTCGGCAGTTTAGCTCTGGCAACTTTTATTTTGTTGGTTCTTTTAGAGCATTTTGGAAAATTCAACACGACAACAAGAACGGTGCTTTTTTATGGTAGTTTGAGTGTTTTGTCAATTGCTCTTTTACTCTGGGTAATTTATCCGATTAGTCAAATTCTGTCAATTGGTAAGCGAATTTCTCACGAGCAAGCTTCACAAATTATTGGCAAGCACTTTTCTGAAATCGACGATAAGCTGTACAATGTTCTTCAGTTAAAAAAGCTTTCAGAACAAAGCTCTTCTGATTTAATTGAATCTGGAATTAACCAAAAAATTAACCAACTGAAGCCGGTTCCTTTTCAGCTAGCTGTGAACTTAGGCGAAAACAAAAAGTACCTCAAATACTTAATTCCACCGGCGGCGGTTATTGCTCTTTTGTTAGCAATTTCTCCACAAATTGTTTCAGATAGCACAAATAGATTGGTGGCTCATAATATTGAATTTATTCCTCTTGCCCCTTATCAAATCATTCTGGAAAACCAAAAGCTATCTACCTTTAAAAATGAAGACTTTAAGTTAAAAGTTAGAATTGAAGGTGAAGAAATCCCCAACCAAATGAAAGTTCACTTTGAGGGGCAAGAATTTTTAATGAGCAAAAATGCAAAAAATCAATTTTCATTTAGCTTCAACAATTTAGACGATAACATTACTTTTTATTTGAGTGACGGGATATACAATTCAAAAAATTACGAAGTCGACGTTGTTCCAAAAGCAGGTATAAAAAACTTTATTATTTCGCTCGACTATCCTAATTACCTTGGAAAAAAAGATGAAACAATTAGCGATAAAGGCGACTTGACAATTCCTGAAGGCACTGAAGTAAAGTGGAACTTTATTGCTGAAAATACGGATGGCATCTATTTTTATTTAAGTGACAGCAGCTATCAAGTCGATAGAATTGCCGAAAATGAATATCAGTTTAGCAAACGACTATTCAACAATAGCTATTATTCAGTAAATGCCTACAATCAATTTATTAACTCAGATACGGCGAATTACAAAGTTGAGGTGATTCAAGATTTAAGACCTAGTATAGAAGTTGAAAGTAGAACCGATAGTAATTCTTCTAAAATCATTTATTTTAAGGGGCTAGTTAAAGATGACTATGGCTTTAGTAGATTAGAATTTCGAAGCCGATTTTTAGGAGCAAATGATTCTGTGGGAATGGAAAATATTGTTCAATTACCCATCAATAAAAACCTACCTCAAAGTGATTTTTACCACAGCTTAAATTTGAATCAATTTGAACTTAAAAGTGGTGACCAAGTAGAGTACTATTTTCAAGTATGGGACAATGACGGGGTAAATGGAAGCAAGTCTGCTCGTACTCAGACATTAATTTTCAAAGCCCCTTCTAAAGACGAATTAGCTGAAAAAGAAGACAGTAGCAATAATAAAATTAAAGACGACTTAAAAGAAAACATCGAACTTTCTCAAGAAATTAAACGAGACTTAGAGGAACTGAAGCAAAGCATGTTAAACAAGAAGCAATTGGGCTATCAAGAAAAAAAGAAGTTAGAAGACTTGATGAAAAAACACAAGCAGCTTCAAAAAAATATGCAGCAACTCAAAGAGGAAAACCGTCAGAAAAATCAATTGCAAAAGGAGTACCAGCAGATGGATGAAAATTTGCTTGAAAAGCAAAAGCAGTTAGAGAAGTTGATGGAAAATGTGATGACGGAAGAGATGAAAGAAATGATGAAGGAGGTGGAGAAAATGATGGAAAAACTCCAAAAAGACCAACTTCAAAAACAATTGGAAAAAATTGAGTTGAGCAATGAAGACATGGAAAAAGAGCTCGATAGAAACTTGGAGCTTTTCAAACAGCTGGAGTTTGAAAAGCAGTTGGACGATGTGAAGAAAAAAGTAGATGAGTTAAAAGAGAAACAACAAAAATTAAAGGAAGAAACCTTAGCAGCTAAGAAAAAAGAAGAGAAAGAAAAGCTCAAAGAGAAACAAGAAGAACTCAACAAAGAAATGGATGAATTGAGTGAAAAAATGGATGAGCTGGAGAAAAAAAACCAAGAGCTTGAAGAGCCTAATGAAATGCCGGATACAGAAAGCCTAGAAGATCAAATTAAAAAAGACATGAAGGAAAGTGCTGAAGAACTTTCTAAAATGAACGAGCAAAAAGCCGGTGAAAAACAGCAAGACTCAGAAGATGGGATGCAAGAACTCTCAGAACAAATGGAAGCAATGCAAATGCAGATGCAGTCTGCGCAGCAAGCAGAAAATTTAGAGGATTTACGCCAATTACTTGAGAACTTAATTGATCTTTCATTTAGTCAGGAAGAATTAATGGAAAACTTAAAATCGACCAACATAAACGACCCAAAATACGTTGAACTAGCTCAAGAGCAAAACAAGTTACAAGATGATTCAAAAGTAATTGAGGACTCTTTATTTGCCCTTAGCAAAAGAGTGATTCAGTTGGAAGGAATCGTGAATCGAGAAATGAGCAGTATAAAAACCAATATGCAAAAGGCGGTAGAGCAATTGGCAGAAAGAAACACAGCCATGGCAAACAACCGACAGCAATACGCCATGACCTCTTTAAACAACCTTGCATTATTATTAGATGAAGCCATGCAACAAATGCAGCAGCAAATGCAAGCCATGATGCAAAGCAAGGGGCAGTGTAAAAAACCTGGAAGCAAGCCCGGGGGAAAGCCCAGTAACAAAATGGGCAATATGAAAAGTTTGCAACAGCAGTTGAACAAGCAAATGGAACAATTGAAAAAAGCCATGGAACAAGGGCAAAAACCGGGAGGCAAAAAAGGCGAAAAACCCGGTGAGGGAATGCCGGGCGGACAAGGTGGAATGAGTAAGCAATTGGCTCAAATGGCTGCCAAACAAGCTGCCATTCGCAAAGCTATTCAACAAATGCAAGAGGAGCTAGAAAAAGGAAATGGAGGAGGCGGAAGCTTGGAAAAACTTCAGGAAATGATGGAGCAAACTGAAACCGATTTAGTGAATAAACAAATCACCAATGAAACTATCTTGCGTCAACAAGAAATTTTAACACGTCTTTTGCAATCAGAAAAAGCCGAAAGGGAAAGAGAAAAGGATGAGAAAAGAGAAGCCATTGAATTTACGGATGAATTTTCTCGTAACCCAAAATCCTTTTTTGAGTATAATAGTCGGAAAGAAAGTGAGATCGAATTATTAAAAACACTTCCTCCTTCTTTCAACAATTTTTATAAGTCAAAAGTAACCGAATACTTTAATCAAATAAACCCATGATGTCGTTAGCAATCGAAAAACATCAACTTCCTTCAGAGCTTTCTAGCATGGCTAGGGTAGAACAATTGATTGATGAACTAAAAGAAAAGCACAAAATTCCGGAAGAGATTTACGCCAATTTGCTTATTGCAACAACCGAAGCCGTAAACAACGCTTTAAAGCACGGAAATAAAATGGATAAAAGCAAAATGATTGATTTGCATTTTGAGTTTTCTGATGCTGAATTTTGCATTGCTGTTATAGATCAAGGCAGCGGCTTCGACTATGAAAACGTTCCTGACCCAACGCTACCGGAAAACATCGAAAAGCCGGACGGAAGAGGAATTTTCATTATGAAAAACTTGTCAGATGAAGTCCGTTTTGAAGAAGAAGGAAGAATAGTAAAACTCACATTTTACAAATAAAAATTGGATTTAATTTACTTTCACAATGAGGATACCGACTTTGAATTATCGGATCCTTTGAAAATAAAAAAATGGATTTTAGAATGCATTTCAAATGAAAATAAAAGTTGCGGAGAACTCAACTTTATTTTTTGTTCAGATGACTATTTACTTGAGATAAATCAAAGTCACTTAAATCACGACACATTTACTGACATTATCACATTTAATTACGTAGAAGATAATGTTATTTCCGGCGACATTTTTATCAGCATAGACCGCATTAAGGACAACGCCAACAGTTTTGACGTACCCTTTTCAGAGGAATTACACCGTGTTATAATTCACGGAGTGCTACACTTAATTGGCTACGATGACAAAACACCTTCAGATGCCCAAGAAATCAGGCAGAAAGAAGATTTTTACCTAACTTTGCAGCCCGAAAACAAATAGGAACAACAATTTGTTCCACGTGAAACAAGGAGGCTAAAATGCTAAAAGAATACGATGTAATTGTAGTGGGTGGCGGACACGCAGGATGTGAAGCAACAGCAGCTGCTGCTAACTCCGGCGCTTCAGTACTACTTGTAACCATGAATATGGGTACAATTGCGCAAATGTCATGCAACCCGGCAATGGGCGGCGTAGCAAAAGGACAAATAGTTAGAGAAATTGACGCGATGGGTGGTTACAGCGGAATAGTAGCCGACAAAACGGCAATACAATTTAGAATGCTGAACCTTTCTAAAGGACCAGCAATGTGGAGCCCAAGAGTACAAAGTGACAGATGGCTCTTTGCCCAAGAATGGAGACTAATGTTAGAGCAAACCCCAAATGTTGATTTTTGGCAAGACACTGTTAACAATGTAATCGTAAAAAATGGCAAGGTTGAGGGAGTAATAACCAGTTTAGGGTTAGAAATAAAAACCAAATCCGTTGTTTTAACAGCAGGAACATTTTTAAACGGACTTATTCATGTTGGAGACAAAAACTTTGGTGGAGGACGAGCAGGAGAAAGAAACTCAAAAGGAATAACAGAACAGTTAATACAACTTGGGTTTGATCATGGAAGAATGAAAACAGGAACACCTCCAAGAGTAGATTCTCGATCTTTGGATTATTCCAAAATGGAAGAGCAAAAAGGAGATGAAAATCCATCAAAATTTTCGTTTACAAATACAAAAAAGCTTGAAAAGCAAAAGAGCTGTTACATCACCTACACAAACCCAACAGTTCATGAAATTCTTCGTTCGGGATTAGATCGTTCACCAATGTTTAGCGGTTCAATTGAAGGGACCGGACCTAGATATTGTCCATCAATTGAAGAAAAAATTGAACGCTTTTCAGAAAGAGACCGACACCAAATATTTGTTGAGCCAGAAGGCTGGAATACTGTAGAAATTTATGTTAATGGGTTTTCTACATCCTTACCAATGGATGTGCAAATGAAAGCTATAAAAGAAATACCTGGATTTGAAAATGTAAAACTTTTTAGACCAGGTTATGCTATAGAATACGATTACTTCCCCCCTACTCAACTTAAGCACACTTTAGAAACTAAGTTGGTTGAAAACTTATATTTTGCCGGACAAATTAACGGAACCACAGGCTATGAAGAAGCGGCAGGACAAGGATTGATGGCAGGACTAAACGCATCCTTAAAGGTACAAGAAAAAGAACCTTTAATCCTAAGGAGAGACCAGGCTTATATTGGAGTTTTAATTGATGATTTAATTACAAAAGGCACAAAAGAGCCTTATCGAATGTTTACCTCAAGAGCAGAATACAGAATTCTACTTAGACAAGATAATGCAGATATTCGTTTAACTCCACTTTCACATGCAGTGGGTTTAGCTTCTGATGAAAGATTAAAAGCTGTGAAGTTTAAACAAAACCAAACAGAGAACATATTACAAATGCTGTCAGAAAGTAGCATTGAACCAGAGATAGCCAATCCATATTTAGAAAAAGCCGGTACCAGTCCAATAAAACAAAAGGTAAAACTTTCTTCTATTATTTCAAGGCCACAAGTGTCCCTTAGCGACATTAGAAATAATGAGAACTTCAATTCTTTTGAGCTAAATTCTTTTGACGACGAATGCCTACAACAGGCAGAAATTAAAATCAAATACGACGGCTATATCCAAAGAGAAAAGGAAATGGCTGACAAAATGAACAGATTAGAAGATGTAATAATTCATAAAGATTTTGACTATACAAAATTAAAATCCATCTCATCTGAAGCAAGAGAAAAACTGACTAAAATCAAACCAGAAACGATAGGACAAGCATCAAGAATTAGTGGTGTATCTCCTGCTGATATCTCAGTTTTATTAATCCATTTTGGAAGATAAACACAATGTTCCACGTGAAACAATTTTGAATTAATGAAGGAATACGATAGTTGTCCGATATGAAATACCACATCGTTTGAAAAAGTGATGGAGTGTAAAGATTACACAGTAAGCAAAGATAAATTTACAATTGTAAGCTTTAAAAAATGTAATTTTCATTTTACTAACCCAATACCATTAGAAGATGAAATTGGCAAACATCACGAGTCGGGAGATTATATTTCTCATTCAAGTACATCAAAAGAAATAGTAAACACCCTTTACCAAAGTGTTCGTAATATAAAACTAAGGTTGCTACAAAGTCTGACAAGTGGTAAAAAACACTAGACATTGGAAGCGGAACAAGGGAGTTTTTAAAAGTTTGTAAAGATGAAGATTTTGAAGTAGAAGGAATAGAGCCTTCATAGAATGCAAGGCAATTTGCTATAAAAAACTATAATCTAAACATACATACTGAGGAAAACTAAAGGAGTATGATGTAGAAAAGTTTGATCTAATAAGTATGTGGCATGTTTAGAACATGAATATAATCTAGATGAAAGAGTAAAAGAAATAAAAAGAGTATTAAAGAAAAATGGAGTGTTAATAATTGCAGTTCCAAATCACAACTCGTACGATTTAAGTCATTATAAAAAGCATTAGGCAACTTATCATGTACCAAGACATTTATATCACTTTACAGAAAATGATATTAAAACTCTATTTGAGCCAAATGAACTTAAACTGGAAAAAACACTACAATGAAATTCGACAGCTTATACGTTAGTCTGCTTGGCGAAAAATATAAGAATGATAAAGGAAACTTAACATCAGCGTTCCTTACTGAATTAAAGTCAAATCGAATTGCAAAAAAATCAAAAGAAGCAAAATACTCCTCACAAATTTATATCTTAAGGAAAAACTAAACTATGAGGCGTTTTAAAGCACTATAAGCAAATATTACACACAAACAACAAATCAGTACATACAACCATAGATATAATATTAGAAATTAGCTAAGAAGCATGTTGATTATTAACTCATATTCAACTGCTTAATAAAAAAGAATAAGCAGTTTTAAAAATGAAATGAATCTTTAGGCTTTTCAACCTTCCTAATAAAAAAAAAGACCGCTAATGTGATGTTACCTAAGTGACTCCGGAAGGATGACTCATACACACTGTCATGCGATTTGCCTCTCGTGAACTCGTTCCTCGTTTCGAACACTTTGGCTTCTCATCCTTCCTAATAAAAAAGACCGCTAGTGCGATCTTATCTAAGTGACTCCGGAAGGATTCGAACCCTCAACCCTCAGAGCCGAAATCTGATATTCTATCCAGTTGAACTACGGAGCCAATTTTTTGCAAATATACTCCTAATTTTAGGCAATAAAAACAGAAGTAATTTTGTTATGTTATCTAAATAAACAGCATGAAGAAGCTATTACTACTCTCAATAATTCAACTATTAACAATTTTTGGTTTTTCACAAAACAAAGCTATTGGTAGTTGGACTGATCATTTGTCATATTCAAGAGGAACATCGATAGATACTGATGGTAAAAATATATTTTGTGGAACAAATTCAGGATTATTTATTTATAACACCGAAGATTTTTCAATTCTAAGGAAAAATAAAATTAATGGACTTTCGGAAGTTAGTATTCAAAAAGTAGGATATAACAAAGCAACTAAAGTTTTAATAATAATATATAATAGTGGGAACATCGATTTATATAGGAACAACGATGTATACACACTCCCATATATTAAAAACAGTACAACAATAAGTAATAAAACATTAAACAGTATCTACTTTAAAAATGAGATGGCATATTTGTCATTTTCGTTTGGAATAGTTGTAGTTGATACTAGAAAAAACGAAATAAGCTCTAGTTATAGCTTGGGAGGAAGTACAACAAATAAAGTAATTAACGCTACAGCTATACTAAATAACTATATTATTGCTGCAACTAATGAAGGAATCTTTTATGGAGATCAAAGTACCAATTTACTGGACTTTAACAATTGGTCAAAATTAAACTCACACTCTGGCTCCAGTATAGAAAACTTTATCGAAATAAACAATAAAATTATATTCAATATAAAAGATGCTAACAACAATGATATTTTTTATGAACTAAAAGAAGATTTAACTACTGAAACAATTAACTCTATATCTGGGAATAAGAATAAAATATTTAGAGTTGTAAACAATGAACTTCTAATAGTAAATGAGAACAACTCATTGAGAATACTAGACTCAAACCTTAATAGTGTTGTGAATTACGGCATATACGGTAATGGATTAATTGGAATAACAAAATCAGATAATAAGACCTACATTCTAAACACATTTACACCCCTTATAGAATACCTAAACAATGGGGCTAATAGCAAGAATATAAAACCAATAGGTCCTGCAAATAATGAAGTTTTTAAAATAACTGCAACAAATGGTGTAATATGGACAATAGGAGGAGGTTATGACTTTGGAATAAATAATTCTTTTAAGTACATTAATTTAAATTTATATGAAAACGGTAAGTGGGTTAACTACAATAATTTCAACACTCCGACATTACAAAATGTTTATGATCCAATTTCTGTAGAAACTAAACCTGATAACCCTAAGCATGTTTTTGTCTGTACTTGGAGTTATGGATTATTTGAAATGACAGATGGCAATACTTTCACTAAATGGGATAAAAGCAACTCAGTTATTAAAGAGAGAGCTTCAATTAACGGATGGACAGGTGTTAGTGATGTAGAATATGACGAACAAGGGAACTTATGGGGTGTAAATACCCACGTACCATCAGCACTGTTTGTAAGAACTGCCGATGGAAGTTGGATTAGTTACGAATTGACAGATCCAGTTGAAAGAAGCGTAGAAAATGAAGACCGACTCACTGAGTTAGTTATTTCACCTTCCGGTATAAAATGGGTGGCAATGCCATTATCTAATAATATTTTAGTTTTCGATGATAATAATACTCTCCAAAATAAAAATGATGACAAATATGGCTTTTTAACACAGGAAGAAGGAAGTGGCAACCTACCTGGTAGTCGTGGAATTACAATGGAAATAGACTTAAGTGGACAGCTTTGGGTAGGTACTTCATCTGGCTTAGTTGTAAATTACAATCCTGATAATATTTTTGAGGCAGATAACAAGGACTTTGAAGAAGTAATTGTAAATGATGGAAATAACAATGAAGTAGTACTTGAAGGAGCTGCAATTAATGATATTGAAATTGATGGAGCTAATAGAAAATGGATTGCTACAGAAGGAAATGGTGTATATTTATTATCTGAAGATGCCAAAGAAGAAATTCTACACTTTACTGAGGAGAATAGTCCTTTAATTTCTAACAATATAAAAACAATTGCTTTTGATGAAGTTACGGGAGAAGTATACTTTGGCACTTCTATTGGAATTGTCTCATACAAAAGTGAAGTAATTGCAGGCTCGGATGACTTTAGCGATGTAGTAATTTACCCAAACCCGGTTCAGTCTAACTACAACGGGCCAATTGCTATAAAGGGTTTAATGGATAATACAACTGTTAAGATTACAGATATAAATGGCACATTAGTGAATGAAGTTATCACTGAGGGAGGTCAAGCCATTTGGAATGGGACAAATTTTAACAATGAAAAAGTTAGCAGCGGTGTATACCTTATATTTAATAGTGCTGAAGATGAATTTGGCAACTTAAGTACTCAAATAGGCAAAGTGTTATTTTTGAAATAAATGATTACTCAAACAGAAGCCATTGTCCTTAAAACAATAAAATATGGCGACTCATCACATATCGTAAAAGTTTACACTCAAGATTATGGAATCCTAAGCTTAATAGCCGCTTCTGGAGGAAAAAAAGGAAAGAAAACTAAGAGTTATTTTAGTGCATTAAATGTTATAAGTATCATCATTTACTATAAAGAAAAGCAAAACCTCCATCGCTTAAAAGAAGTTAGCTATCATAATAAGAATATTGAAATCGGAAATCATGTTGGCATTTCAGCAATTAAATTTTTCTTGGCTGAAGTACTTAATAAATTAATAGCTGAAGAGGAAATAAACCTAGACCTTTATTCATTTCTTAAAACTAAAATTGATGAATTAAATCAAACAAAGAGTGGTCTAAAGTATTTTCATATCAACTTCTTATATGAAATAAGCGCATATTTAGGAATTAAACCAAACTTTTGCGAAGAAGGTCAATACTTTGATCTTAGAGATGCTTCTTTAACGAATCAACTTCCACAGCATGGAGATTACATAGACGGTTTAAAGCTTGGACTATTAAAAAACTACTTTTGCAATGGTGAAAAAGTAAATAAAATTAAGGTTAGTCAAATTCTTGATATTCTAATTGCTTTTTACAATCTGCACTTAGGAGGATTAGATCATATTAAAAGCAGAGAAGTGATGGAAGTCGTATTCTCTTAAAATAACAAATGAAAAAAGAAAAAGCATTATTATACACTCTGGCAGTCATACAGTTTTCTCACATTACTGACTTTATGATTCTAATGCCATTAGGTCCGCAACTAATGGATGCTTTTTCAATCAAACCTTCACAATTTGCACTTTTAGTTTCTGCATATACTTTTAGTGCAGGTATATTCGGATTTATCGGCGCTTTTTTTATTGATCGATTTGACCGAAAACAATCGTTATTAATAATTGCTTTAGGCTTCGCTTTAGGAACGCTAGCTTGTGGCTTTTCAACAAATTACGGTATGCTACTATTTACTAGAGCATTCACAGGTGCTTTTGGTGGTATTTTAGGTGCTTTAATATTAGCCATTGTAGGTGATGTAATTCCAAATGAAAGAAGGGCTTCAGCCATGGGAATAATCATGGCTTCGTTTTCATTAGCTTCTGTGATTGGTGTTCCAATAGGTTTGTATTTAGCCACTTTATCTGATTGGCATTTTCCATTTTTTGTATTAGGAGGTTTGGCTTTAACTGCCCTAGTTCCCATTTACTTTTACATACCTAAAATTAACGCTCATATTGATTCTAAAGAAGATCGCGAAAACCCAATTGAAATTATTTCTAAAGTTTTTAAGAACAAAAATCAATTACTGGCTTTAGGTTTTGGAGTGATTATCATGTTAAGTCACTTTAGTATAGTGCCATTTATCAGTCCATATATGGTAGCTAATGTAGGATTTACAGAAGAACAACTGAGCTACATCTATCTAATTGGCGGAGCATTAACAATTTTTACCTCGCCTTTGATAGGTAAGTTTGCCGATCGCTATGGTCGGCAAAAAATATTTGCCATAACAGTATTAATGGCTTCAATTCCCGTTTTTTTTATCACACAAATGGGAGAAACTCCAATTGCTTTAGTACTCCTAGTTACCACTCTATTTTTCATTTTTGGAGCTGGACGAATGATTCCATCAACAACCATGGTTACTTCATCGGTTAAACCAAAAAACAGAGGAAGTTTTATGAGCTTTAACTCTGCTAGTAGGCAAATGACGAATGGCTTTGCAGCATATATAGCCGGATTAATAATTACCGAGGATGCAAATGGACTGCTGCAGAACTACGAATTAGTAGGCTACTTTGCCATCATAATGGGTATGATATCTATTTATGTAGGAAGTAGAATCAAGGTCGTTGACCAAAACGATTTTGAAAACTAATTTTGTGCTTTTTGAGCTGGAATAATTTCAAAAGTCTGTAAAATAGCATCTAGTTCTCTAACGTATTCTCTTTTGTTAAACTTAGGAGCATATACAAATCCATCTATGTGAAGAACTCTATTTCTTTTTTCATCCACTATTGTATAGTGCACGAAAGGACCGCCCATAAAGTCGTTTTTCATGTTCCAAAGCCCTCTATATTCTACAGCATACTTCCCATTTAAGTTTATCTCTTTTGGCATCAATTTATAGTCTCTGTAAACTGTCATGTAAGAACTGTCTCTCACTCCTTGTATGTGACTTTTGGTGAAATAATCTCTACTCAAAATCATTTCATTAGAGGAGAAAGTAGAATCAGAAGTATAAGGAACTTCATAAATCATAATTCCTTGTAATATTTCATGCTCGCCTACTTGCTTTTGCTTTTGCAACCACAATCCATTCCCACTTGTATCCATCATTACAAATGCCGGAGGAATAACAATAGAAACGTCAAAACGCTTTAAAATTTGTTTGGCTATATCTTTATTCGGTTTAATGGAAAACTGAGCTTGTAAGCGCTCTATTTCTTTTTCATTAAAGTAGTCTCGAATATTTTGCTTGTTCTTTTCCAAAATTCGAGCAGCTTCCTCATCATTGGGTGCAAACAACTGAATTAATAATTGATCCTTTGCCCAAACATCACTTTCTACTTTTATTTGACTTTCACGATGATCAGCAATGGTGATGCGGACTAAATTGCGACTTCTTTTTAAAATGGACTTAAAGTCTCTGGGCGCAACCGTAGACATTCTAAACATTGGCTCTTTTTGAGGTAAACCTTCCACCCCTTTGAAAAAAATAGTTTCTAAAACAGCTCCTGTTTTTCTATTTTCATAAGTAGAATCTACTACCACCAGAACTTCTCCATATTTCCCTGAACTTGTTGGAAGTACCTTATCAGATGATTTAGAACCATCTTTTACACACGCACTCAAAAAAGCGATTAAAAAAACAATTGGAAAAGTTCTTTTTAAAATCATAATCATCCTATTTCTTTAACTTTTACCTGCATTCCAGGTTTAAGTCTGCGAAAATCTAAATTACTGTTCAGTTTCTTTAACTCATTTACACTGGTGTTATTGTATTGCTTTGCAATATCCCACAAAGTATCTCCGGAACGAACAACATGAATTTGATACTTACCCTCTGCTATTGGCGTTTTTTCAGCTTTGGGTTCTTCTTTCTTTTCTTCGATAGTTTTAGAAGCTACATTCGCAGGTTGAGCGGCACTCTTAGAGTAAATTACCAGTCGATCGCCAACATCTAAACGACTTGAACGAAGATTATTCCACGCCATTAAATCCCTCACTGAACAACGATATTTATTGGCTATATAACCTAAAAACTCACCACTTCTAACATAGTGAACAAACATTTCAGGTACTTGATTTTCCTTTTCTTTTCCCGCTATACTATCTGCTATTTCAATTCTTCTCATATCGGCATAAATGGCTTTTTCATTCACCAAATACAACCCAATTTTATCAATGGGCAAACACAGCGTTTTATCTTCAATAGACTCAGGTATAAACTTTAATTTATACATAGGATTGAGCTCAGCTAAAAGTTCTTCTGAAATATCAATGTAATTAGAGATTTGAGTAAAACTCATACTTCTTTTTATGTGAACAGTATCCACTAAAGTATTGGTTAAAGGTGCCATTTTAGGGTAAATATGATGCTCTTCTGCATAATTCATCATATAATTAACAGCAATAAAGGCCGGCACATAGCCTCTTGTTTCTCTGGGTAAAAACGGACGAATTTTCCAATAATCTTTATATCCACCGGAACGTCTAATTGCTTTGTTTACATTACCTGGACCGCTGTTGTAAGCTGCTAAAACCAAATTCCAATCATCGTACATTTTATACAAGTCCATCATATAATTGCAAGCAGCTACAGTCGATTTATAGGGATCCATTCTTTCATCATAGAATGAAGTAACTTGCAAATCGTACATTTTTCCGGTTCTGTACATAAACTGCCACAAACCTTTCGCTCCCACCCACGACTGTGCTGACGGATTCAAAGCCGATTCAACAATTGCCAAATACTTTAACTCTAAAGGCATGTTGTAACGATCTAAAACTTCCTCAAACATGGGAAAATAGCGCGGAGCAATGCCTAAAACAATAGAACTTAAATCGCGTTTTTTATTGACATACAAATTGATAAATGCTTTAACATATTGATTGTATTCCATTTCTATTGGAGTAGCCGCATTCATTTTATTCAACCTTACTTCTAAAATTGAATCGTAAAGAGGAAGTATGCTATCCGCCGGAATTTGATTAGCTAGTATAAACGTACTATCCAAAGCATCAATTCGATAATGATTGAAAAAACTATTTGCCATAGCGCTATCAATCATGCTGAGCACTTGGTCATCCGCCGCAATTTCATATTGCTTTGTCGTATCTGTGCTCTTTGTTTCAGAGGCAAATGAAATGCTTGAACTCAATGCTAAAGCAACTAATATATAAAGTGATTTAAAATTCATCTATTCTAATTTTTAGATAATACAACGAAATGTAAACAAAAGTGTTGCTTACCAACGAAATTCTTTAAAAAAAGAAAAGAAGCATAACTAAGCTTCTCCTTTTTTCAACGAATATTTGTTCATTAATTGTTTGGAAAAAGACAGCAATTTTTCTTCTTGAAAAACATCTGCCATTAATTGAATTCCAAAAGGGTGTTTTTCTTTGGTTTCACCTAGAGGCAATGAAATTGCAGGCAATCCTGCAATGTTTGCTTGAACGGTAAAAATATCTTCCAAATACATTTTAATCGGATCATCAACTTGTGAGTTCAAATCAAATGCCGGGTGAGGCGTGGTTGGTGAAATGATAAAGTCATAGTCAGCCAAGACTTTTCTTGTTTGCTCTTTTACTATTCTTCTTACTTTCTGAGCTTTAGAATAATACGCATCATAATAACCTGCGCTCAAAACGTAAGTCCCCAGCATAATTCGCCTTTTAACTTCAGGCCCAAAGCCTTCGCTTCTGGATTTTACGTAAGTCGATAGTAAATCCGTAGCATTCGGACTGCGATAGCCAAAATGAACTCCATCGTAACGCGCTAAATTAGAAGAGGCTTCAGCAGTTGTTAATACATAATATGCAGGAACTAATTGATCCAATAAATCAAAAGATATTTTCTCAACAGTATGTCCTTCCGCCTCCAAGCTTTTAATAATTTCTACCGTTCTGTTCTTTACTTCTTCATTTAAGCCTTCATGCTCAACATAGCAATCTAAATAGGCAATTCTCTTTTTATCGGAAGTTGATTCTTTAACTTTTTGACTATATGCTGGCACTTCTCGAGCACTTAGCGTACTGTCGTATTCATCTTTTCCTGCCATCACTTCTAAAAGTATGGCGCTATCTTCTATGCAATTGGTAAAAGGGCCAATTTGGTCAAAAGAAGAAGCGTAAGCAATTAATCCATGGCGAGAAATTCTACCATAAGTGGGTTTTAGACCAATGTTTCCGCAAAAAGAAGCCGGTTGGCGAATAGATCCTCCGGTATCAGAACCGAGCGAAGCCAAACACATTCCCGCGGCAACTGATGCAGCTGCTCCTCCACTGGAACCTCCGGGAACTTTGTTTTCTATGTTGGGATGTTTTACAGCGCCATAAGCAGAATTTTCATTAGAGCTTCCCATGGCAAACTCATCGCAATTCGTACGACCGATGATAATGGCATCTTCCGCCAATAAACGCTCAACTACTGTGGCACTGTAAAGTGATTCAAACCCTTCTAAAATTTTAGAAGAAGCAGAAACTTTATGCCCTTTGTAGCAAATGTTATCTTTAATGGAAATAACCATTCCCGCCAGCTTTCCTGCTTGCTTATTAGCAATTTTTTCATCCACTTCTTTGGCTTTCTTTAAAGCCGACTCTTCAAAAGTTTCTAAAAAAATATTCAGCTGTTCATGCTCGCGAATGCGTTTTAAATATTCATTCGTCAATTGAACACAGCTAATTTCTCCGGAAAACAAATCCGCTTGTACTGCTTGGAGGGAACGATAATCTTTCAAAAGGAAAAGGTTTTTACTTTTTCTTGTTTACTTCTTCTTTGCTTTTGTCTTCATCTTCATTGGTGGCATCTTTAAATTCTTTAATGCCCTTACCAACGCCTTTCATTAGTTCAGGAATTTTTTTCGCTCCGAACAATAAAATTAAAATGACAGCAATTAAAATAATTTGCTGTGGACCAATAGCGGCTTGATAAATAACTTCGTTCATAAGGCCTTATTTTGAAGCAAAATTAGTCATTTAAAATATGAAATAAGAAGTTGGAAACCTTGAAACTTTCACGCTAAGGCGAGATTAGGTAATTTAAGTTAAACTATTTAGTCTTTAATCATTGGTAATTAGTAATCAACTATCTCTAACGCACAACGGTCTTGATTCCATTTAAAACATAACTTTGCAAAATGAAGCAAAAAGTGGATTATTTAATCGTAGGTCAAGGGATTGCCGGAAGTATTTTAGCCTACCGACTTTACAAACAAAATAGAACATTTGTGGTGGTTGACTCAGGATTAAAAAACTCCTCTACTTATGTGGCTGCGGGTGTGATGAACCCATTGGTTTTAAAACGATTTACCTTAACATGGCGAGCACAAGAGTTCATTGATTATAACCGAAGATTTTATCGAGAAATGGAAGGTTTTTTGAATATAAAATTTTTCTATGAACTTCCATTGTTCAAATTAATTGAATCAGAAGATGAAAAAAGCTTTTGGCAACATCGAATTAAGAAGGCTTCATTGAACGACTTTATGGAGGAAGAACTAATCAAAGCTCCTTCATCCATTCATCCTTCAGCCAATTATTATTTGGGAAAAGTAAAGCAAACAGCTTGGTTAGACACCAAGGTTTTTTTGGAGAGTTTCAGATCTTTTTTAAAGAACAACAATCACTTATTAGAAGAAAAAATTGACTATTCATCGATTAAAAAAAATAACTATCAATCGATTGAGTTTAAATATATCGTTTTTTGTGAAGGTTCGGCTGCAATAAATAACCCTGCATTTGAAAAAGTTCCACTAAGAAGAAACAAAGGCGATTTAATTACCATTGAATCCAAAGAATTGGAAACTGATGAAATGCTAAAAAAACAAGCTTTCATATTGCCAATAGGAGAAAATAAATTTAAAGTTGGCGCAACCTACGACAGGGACTTTACCGATGAAAAGCCCTCTGAAAAAATGGCGAATGAGCTAAAAAAACAATTGGAAAAAATAACCAAAGCCAACTATACTGTAGTAGAACATGAAAGTGGTATTCGACCCGCTATTTTAGACCGAAGACCCATAATGGGAAAGTGTGAAAATAGTGAAAACCATTACATTTTTAATGGTTTAGGCTCTCGCGGCTGCTTTATGGCACCTAAACTGGCAACTGAAATGGTGGATTTGATGGAAAAGGGGAAAGTAATCCCAAAAGAATATTCGATTGAACGTTTTTACTAAAAATTGCAGAACTATCTTTTATTAAACAAACCTTCAAGATTTTTAAGACCTTGAAGATCTATACATTGAAGAAATAATTAGAACTAAAAAATGTTAATAAATATTAATTTTTAGCCGTTTTCAGTTGACGACTTTTTAAAACATTCAACTTGTTCATTTACAAACATATATATTAATTTTTGAATAAATTTTAACACGGTTCAACTTCGGATTTTTGATGAAAATTGTCCGAAGAAACTCTACTAACTTTCAGAATACTTGCAAGCTAACAAATAAATTAAATCTTATGAAAAAATTACTTTTTAGTGCTATGGCACTATCGATGGTTTTCTTTAGTGCTTGCGAAAAAGATGAAACCACCCCGGACAGAATGTTGACTAACGGCAAACAAAAGTCAACTAACATTAACAAATCAACAGAAACACCTCCCAACACTTCAAACTATTCTGCGTTAGATTCTATGGCAATGGCCGCAGGTGTTGAAGCCATTAACCCTATTGGAAACGGTTATGAACTGAGTTTTTACAATAACCCTGAAACTTATACTGTTGAAATCGTTTCTTTTAATGACACCCTTGAAATTGAATACCTTATTTCATCAACTAGTGGTAGCTCAAATGAAGTAACAATTGACGTTACCAATGAGAACTTTAACATTGAAAGTGTTGGAAATATTAGTTTTAATACTTTTGCTCAAAGTCCAATCTCAGAATCTAGAGATATCTTAGAAAGAATTACTGCTGTAACAACTGTTCATCACATTTTAAACACAGATGAAGCAGACGATTTTGATGATAATGGAGGGGATGATGTTTATCCTGATGATATTGGTACAACTGGTAAATTTTGGGGTAGAGGTCCAGTAATATCATTTTATGCAGTTAATGAGATAGAGTGTGGAGAAGGCTCCGTTGGGGTTTATGGCTGTCGTGATCGGTATAGATTTTGGATTAATTTTGGACCAGGCAAAGATGGTTGTGGAAATTATTGCATATAAGACCCTCAAAAATAATTTATTAACGAAGATAAGAAGTACTTTTCTTATCTTCGTTATATTTATAACTCCTTTATTTGTTTCAAGTCAATGCAATAAGAAAGTTTCAGCTTTCATTTATTCTAAAAATGGAAAGCCACTCCAATACGCAACTATATTTTCTACACAGTGCAACAAAGGAACTTTTTCAACTTCAAATGGTAATTTTACTATTAACCATTGTCATAATGACACTTTAATAATTCGATTTATTGGATATAGTCAAAAAATTGTAAGCATAGATGACATAAACGATAATGATATAATAACCTTAGAAAGAAATAATATTTCTATTCCAGAAGTAAACATTAGTCCAAGTAAATATTCTTCAAAATGGGTTAAGTCAAATGGTAGTAAACATGGAGGCTACAGTTCTGCTGTAGGTAAAACATTTGCGGCTCATATTAATAAACACACTGGTTCGTTTTTAGAAGAAATAACCTTTTATTTTCAAACAAGTATAGAAGATAGTTTATTCAAACTCATAGTCATTCCTTTTTCCGAAGATTTATCTAATGAAGTCTCTCTTATTGATTCAACAATATTTATAAGCCAAAATAATCTATTTTCTAAAAATGCTTCTATTAATCTATCAAGTCTAAATATCAAAATTCCTAAAAAAGGGTTACTTGTAGGTCTTGAAAAAGTAAGACTTAATCAGAAAGTAATTACTTTTCAACTAATTGATTCAAACGATTATAGCACTTGGGTAGGAAGCTGGGGTCAAAAATGGTACAATTATTCAGCTTCACCTCTAGTTAAAGCCAATATGATTGGCTCAACAATGAAAATTAAATATAAAATACTTATTCCGGAGAAAAACTAAAATTCTCTTTTTTAAACAAATCATCGTTATAGACTTCTCTAATGACAACATTGATTAATTCTTCTTTTCTCTCGCAGCTGTTTTATGGCACCTAAGCTGGCAACTGAAATGGTGGATTTGATGGAAGCGAGGAAGACTATTCCTAAAACTTACAATATTGAGCGTTTTTATTGAATATCAATGCGACCATACTTTTTAAACAGACCTTGAAGATTTTAAAACCCTTTAAATACTCAATATTAAAGTGTTAATAAATATTAATTTTTAGCCGTTTTCAGTTGACGACTTTTTAAAACATTCAACTTGTTCATTTACAAACATATATATTAATTTTTGAATAAATTTTAACACGGTTCAACTTCGGATTTTTGATGAAAATTGTCCGAAGAAACTCTACTAACTTTCAGAATACTTGCAAGCTAACAAATAAATCAAATTCTTATGAAAAAATTACTTTTTAGTGCTATGGCACTATCAATGGTTTTCTTTAGCGCTTGCGAAAAAGATGAAACCACTCCCGACAGAATGTTGACTAACAAACAAAAGTCAACTAACATTAACAAATCAACAGAAACACCTCCCAACACTTCAAACTATTCTGCTTTAGATTCTATGGCAATGGCCGCAGGTGTTGAAACCATTAACCCTATTGGAAATGGTTATGAATTAAGTTTTTACAATAACCCTGAAACTTATACTGTTGAAATTGTTTCTTTTAATGATACCCTTGAAATTGAATACCTTATTTCATCAACTAGTGGTAGCTCAAATGAAGTAACAATTGACGTTACCAATGAGAACTTTAACATTGAAAGTGTTGGAGACATTAGTTTTAATACTTTTGCTCAAAGTCCAATCTCAGAATCTAGAAATATTTTGGAAAGAATTACTGCTGTAACTACTGTTCATCATGCATTAAACCCGGCAGGGTCTGATTCTTTTGATGATAATGGTGATGAAGATGAGTATGGTCCATTTGACAATGAAGGGGATAATGACTTAATCAGAAAAAAAAGAAGATTTTGGGGGCTTGGAAGCTGTGACCCATTAGACGGAACTCAAGTTATAACTGATAATGGTTGTACTCAAATGTGGTCATGTACAAGATATCGTTTTGGAATTGGTTTTGGTAGTAGAGATGTTGGAGGAGGTTGTGCAGGACCTTTATAGAAGAAAATATTAATTATATAATAAAGGATAGAAGTGTTTAAGACCTTCTATCCTTTTATCTTAATACCCTCATGAAGTTAATCTTAGTTGTAATCTTTTCATTCATTTCTCATTATTTATTATCTCAAACTATTATTATTGAAAATAATGAAGGTAAACCAATCCCCTATGCACATGTACAGATTTTCAATAAAACAAGCCATTATATTTTTAGTGCCAATCAAGATGGAGCAGTAAGTATTTCATATACTCCACGAACAAAAAAAGATTCCATTAAAGTAACAGCTATTGGTTATCAAATGAAAGTTGTTCTTGCTTCAAGAGCAATAAAAAACAAGCAAATTAGGTTAAATGCCTCTTCTGTTGAAATTGATGAGATTACAATAACTGCAAAAAAGTCTCAATCGTATAAATTAGGAAATCTAAAAAAAAGGTCAATTTTATCTTCTAGTCTTTCCTTTGAAGCTCAAAAAGGTATATATATTCCTATAAAAAACAAAAAAGGCATTATAAAGTCTGTTCGTATTTATATGCAAGATATCTTTGATAAAGAATTTAAATTCAGACCTTTTAAACTGAGACTATATGAAGGAAATGAATTTAATCCGGCTAAAAAAGAAATTACTCCTACAGAAATTATTATTCATTTAGAACCCAAAGGTGGTAATTGGGTAGAAATAAATTTAAGTCAATATCAAATATCTTTACCAAAGGAAGGTATTTTAGTTGCTATTCAAGCCATGAGTGCAGAGTATTACATAAAAAATAAATGGATAGAGAGTAAATACTCAAAAAAAAATGTTGTAAATTCAATAAGTATAGGTCTAAGTAGTAAAAACAAAATAACAGAAGGAACGAAAGCCTATAAAAAATACAAACAATGGAACTATTGGTCTGATGAGGTTTGGAATGATAACTGTTACATGATACAGTTAATTATTGAAAAATGATGTTTTTCCCTAAGCCAAATTCAACCTTTTAAACAAATCATCGCGGTAGGAGCCGCCGATCGGTACTTTTTTGTCCGTATCCTCTAAAAGAACAATATTACTATCGATTGATTTGATTTTCTTTAAGTTCAATATATAAGAACGGTGTACCCGCATAAACATATCTGAAGGTAATTTTTTCTCAATGTCCTTCATGGTAGAGTGAATGGTAAACTTCTCGTCTTTGGTGTGAATAATTACGTAATCTTTAAGTGCTTCCACGAAAAAGATGTTGATGTTTTGAACTTTAACGAGTTTAGAGTTTGATTTAACGTAAATAAATTCTTTAGAAATAGCTGATTGATGATTAAACTGAGAAGTTTCTATGCCGGCTAACTTTTCTTTTTCCTTTTTAAATTTATAGAGCGCCATTTCAATACTTGTACGCAAATCAATCTCTTTAAAAGGCTTAATTACATAACCATAAGGTTCAGTAACTTTGGCTTTACTAATGGTTTTTTCATCGGCATAAGCCGTTAGAAAAACAACCGGAATATCGTATTTGTCTTTAATAACCGCAGAAGCTTCAATTCCTGAAACATCGCCGGCCAACATAATGTCCATTAAAATTAAGTCAGGCTTGTCTAAATCACTGCTCAAGTAATCCAAAGCTTTTTCAGCTCGGGCAAATGTTTGAAGTACATCATATCCAATTTTATTCAAACAAACGGAAATGTCTTTAGCTACAATAGCTTCGTCTTCAACAACTAGAATTTTCTTTTTAGACATCTTTCGAATCTTTTATCTTAAACTTAATGGTGAATGTTGCCCCTCTGCTATTATCCAACGTAATGTTTCCCTCTAACTGTTCAACTAATGTGTTAACTAATTGTAAACCGAGAGAATCTGTATTTTTATAATCTATATCATTCGGAAAACCGATTCCGTTATCTCCTATTCGTAGTGTAACTTCATTCGAATTTTGATGCAAATCTATGAAAATTACACCATTACTTTTATTTACAAATGCATATTTTAAAGAGTTCGAAATTAATTCATTTATAATTAGTCCGCAAGGGATTGCACTATCGATGTTTAAAAAAACTTCATCTAAATTATAATTTAACTTAATATCAGTTGAAGAAAGCTCATAGGTATCCACTAAATTTTGCGATAAATGCTGAACATACTCAGAAAACTTAATCAAAGAGAAATCCTTTGTTCTATATAACTTTTCGTGAATAATCGCCATAGACTTAATTCGGTTCTGGCTCTCTCTCAAAATATCTAAAACGCCTTCATCTTCAACATAAGCTGTTTGTAAGTTCAAAATACTGGAAATAACCTGCATGTTATTTTTTACTCTATGATGAACCTCTTTTAATAAAACATCTTTTTCTCTTAGTGAATTTCTAAGTTTCTTCTCAGATTGCTTTTTATCTGTTATATCATGACCAATTCCGGAAACTTCTACAACTTCTTCATTATCATTATAAATGGGGTTTAAATAGAACTCTCTGTAGTAAATATTTCCATCTAAATCTTTACGTTTAATTTCAAAATTGATTGACTTTCCATGAAAGCTTTGATTAAATTTTTCTGTCCAAAATGCACTAAGATCTTCATATTCCTCTTTTAAATAATTGGGAAATATTTCAAAAAAATGAATGTCTTCAGAAATATGTTTTCCAATATTATTAACTACATCTGATTGAAATACATGATTGAATGAAGTAATAAAATAATCTCTATTTACTGTAAAAAAGAAATGTGAACTGCTTTCGATAATGGCATTTAATTTAGCCGCTTGTTGTTTTATTTCAATTTCCTTTTGTTTTATAATGCTAATATCTCTACCAACACCCATTATACCTAAAACTACATCATCGGAATTGTACAAATAACTCAAAGATAAATAAGCAGGAAAAGTAGTTTGATCTGCTCTTAGCAACTGCACTTCTCCACTAAAAGTTTTATTTTTTTCTAAGCTGAACAATACGCTTTTAGCTTCTTCTTTATCTTTAAAAATTATATCAATTGATTTTTTTTCAGCATCTTTATTATCAATTCTTAATTCTTTTACCGCAGCATTATTTAGTTTGTTGAATCTTGCATTAATGTCGGTAGTAAAAATCATATCCAAAGAACTTTGAATAATTCCCTCTGTATAAGACTGCGCATCAACCAAGCGTTTTTGAGCTTTCTCTTTCTCTTTAAGTTCAGCTTGAAGAATTTTGTTAAATGTTTCTGCAGAGCGAGCTTTTGCTTGAACTCTTTCCACTTTTTTACGGTCGGTGATATCAATGAATGAAATCAACAAACACTCTTTATTTTCAAAATTAACTTTACTTGCTTTTAACTCTACGTCAACAATTAAACCCCCTTTTCCTTTCATTTTCATTTCAACAAAAGGCAGCTCTTCTCCATTTTCTAGAGATTGAAGCATTTCCAAAAAATTAACTTCATCAGACTTTCGGATTAACTGATTTTGATAAATTCCAAAAACGGTTTCATCATCTCTAAAGTTTAATATTTCTTTGGCTTTGTCGTTGGAAAATATATTTTTACTTTCATGAAATATCAAAACACCAAAAGCGGCATTATCAATGAGCTTTCTATACTTTTCTTGACTTTCTTTTAAAAGTTTTTGAGCCCGATCGAGTTCAGTAATATCAATTAAGCTTCCTTCGAAATAACTAAAGTTTTGATTGGCATCATAAATGGCAGAAACATTTAGTAAAGCAGTTATTTCAACGCCATTCTTTCGCTTTAAATGAATTTTATTTCCCTTAATGTGCTTTTTGATTTTTAATTCTAGCAATAAATCATCTCTTTCTTTTTTATAAACGTAAAAATCCTTTGCATTCGCCTCTTTTTGAATTTCATTTTTATCTTTAAATCCTAAAATTTTTGCAAAGGAATTATTGCATTCCAATAATTTACCATCATAAGTTGTTCTGTAAACTCCTGCTAAATTTCGCTCAAATAAATCGCGATATCGTTTTTCTTTTTCTTCTAATTTACGTTCGTACTTGTAAGATTCAGAAATATCTCTTCCGCTAGCCATTAAAACTTCTTCACCATGATAAAAAACCCTTTTAAGGTTTAGATCTTTTGGAAAAACTTCACCATTTTTCTTCTTGCTCCACCATAATAAATTTTGTTCTTCACCATCATGAGCTTTTTTCAACATTTCTTTTACAGCATCCAAATCATTTAAATCAGGAGCGCTAAACAAATGTGGAGTTTGACCTATTATTTCTTCTCTTGAAAAACCATATTTTTCAATTACGGCTTTGTTCACATCAATAAACTCATTCTTTTTATTTAAAATGTAAAGTAAATCATAAGAGTTATCGAACAAATCGCGATAACTTTTCTCCGAAACTACTAATTTTTTTTGCGTGTTTTTTATGTCTGTAATGTCAACTACTTGCGATAAAATTGATTGAGTATTATTATCTTCATCTTTTTGAATAACAGATTTTAACAATACATGTACTTCATTTTTATTCCTACTCAAATAACGCTTTTCCATTTCTAAAAACTGAACTTCACCTTCCACTAATTTTTTGCGAAGGTTTAAGTTTACTTTCATGTCCTCTTTAAAAGTTATATCATTAACATTTAAGTTTTTAATTTCATTCACATCGTATTCCACCATTCGGCTGAAAGATTGATTGCAACTTAGTATATTTCCATCTAAGTCCGTTACAACTATACCAATGGGAGATAACTCAAAAAGAGTAGTATACCGTTTTAAATTAAACTGAACTCTTCGTTCAAGCTCTTTACGTTTTGAAATATCCCTTGAATTACTGATTAAAACCTCTTCACCTAAATACTTTCCTTTTCGAAGAATTGTTTCTATTTCAATGACTTTACCTTCTTTACTTCTAATAGATTTTTCAAAAACTTGATTTTGTCCATCCCAAGCATTTCGGTTTATTATTTCTCTGTTTTCAATTTCTGTAAAATTTAAAAAACTGTACTTTTTATCTAACAGTTCAGTTTTAGTATAATTAACTGTTTTACATAATGTTGAATTAACATCTATAATCTTTCCTTCTTTGTTAATAATGCAGATCATGGAAGAACTTTGCTCAAATAAATACTTGTAATTGTCTTCAGAAGCTGAGCGCAGACGATCAAATTCTGCTGAAAGGTTTAACTCATTCAAACCTTTGTATTCTTTAATATCGATTAACCAAAAATCATTGTTAATATATTCTATGGATTTTGAAGAAAGATTTAATATCCTTTTATCTTCTAATTCAATAGTTTGAATTGTATCTTTTCCTATGTAATCTGTTATTTTTTTCGAAGGAAGTTTTAGTTCTTCAATACTTTTTCCCAGAAGATCTTTGCGGTCGTTTAAAGTAAATATTTGAACTGCTTTTTGATTTAACTCAATAATTTTTAAGCTGTTTTTATCTACCAGTATCAAACCATCAGAAGATTGGTTAAATATATGATTGAGTAAATTTTTTCTGCTTATTAATTTTCTTTTAGAAACGCTTCTTGAATAAGTAATCGCAAAACCGGTAAGAAAAATAACTAAAAAGGAAAACAACAAAATAGAAATAGAAAAATCAATTGCATCTCTTTTTATCCATACAGAAACTAATAATACACTAAATATAAATAAATTAATGTATAAAAATTGTTTTATTCTATCTTGCGAAAAAACAAAAAAGGTATAAATAAATAAAAAGAAAAAAACATACTCTGTTTTGAAATTATTTTGAAAGCAAATCCAAATTACAAACAAAAGCGACAAATCATAGAGAATTAAAAGCAGTGTTTTAATTTTATTCCTTTTTAAATTAAAAACTAAAGTTGCTACAAAAACCAATAAATATAGCAGAGAAAGTGAAAAGGTAGTACTTAAAGAAAAACCTACATGACCTAATTCTGAATAGAATAAACCAAAAAAATTAACTACAAAAAAACCTATAATTAATTCAAGACGAAGAAGATTAATAGAAGAAATAAATTTTCGTTTAATAGTATTTGTTTGAATTGGCATCGAGTAAAGATATTAAGAAGCCAATAAATAGAGCTAATTCTTAGAAAAATTGACTCTTTTACCGTCAACTTTTTTTAACTCTCCATCTTTATAATGCATAGTAGTTGTTTCAACTCCAAAAGAATCATACCATTTCCATTTGCCGTGTTTTTCTCCGTAGCGGTAATTTTCTTCTTTTATTAAAATACCTTCTTCATTGTAGTATTTGTGTTTCCCTTCAGCTTCACCATCAATATAATTTCCCTCAAAAGAAATTTTACCGTTTAAATGATGATGAATCCATTCTCCATTTCGATAACCATAGCGGTATTCACCTTCTTCTTTATGATCATTCAATTGATAAAACCAAGGTCCTTCTTTTTCTCCGTCAAAATACTCTCCTTTTGTAATTAATTCTTCATCAATTGAATACTCTTCTAAAAAACCTTCTCTTTTACCTCTTCTGTATTCTTCTTTCCTCAATAAATTTCCATTTTCATAATACCATTTCCACTCTCCGGTATAATTTCCATTTTTGTCAAAATAGCCTTCTTGCTCTACTTGTCCATTGGTAAAATAATAAGTCCATTTACCGTACTTTTTACCGTCTTTGTATTCTCCTTTACTTTTTAAATTTCCATCAAGGTAATAATACTTCCATTCTCCTTGAAACAAACCTTCAGCATCTATAATTCCACCTTTTGAAATAAGGTACCCATTCTGATAAAAAGCAGCTTCTTCAATCTCTCCTGCTTGATTAAAACGCTTACTTATTCCATCTTTTTTACCGGCCATATTATAGCTGGTCATTTCTTTAACTTCACCATTTTCATGATAAGTATTTTGAATGGTAAAATCGGCTTCATTATCTTCACCCTCTTGCTTTACACCATCTATGTAAAGTTCTGCTTTTTCTAATTTTCCATCTGAATTATAGTATTTTAAATATCCATTCAGCAAATCATTTTTATATCTTCTCTCTGTTTCTAAGCGCATGTTAGGAAAGTAAGTTTTCCAAATTCCTTGCTTTCTTCCTTGTTCATCTATTTTATTAATTTTTTCTCGATTAGCAACAAATCCGTTTTTATAAGTAATCAGCTCTATTAAGCGATCATCCTTAGCATAGTGATAAGCCACACCGTTTTCAACATTATTTTCAAAAGGTGTTGTTAATTTAATTTGATGAGTACTATCTGTATAATATTCAATTTGTAAACCTTCTTTTTTTCCATCAACAAAGGGTTCCTCTTTCACTAAAACACAATTTTCAAAGTGTAAAACTTTTCCATCTTTAACTCCTGATTTATAAGGAATAATTGTTTTTAAATCACCATTTTCGCGGTAAAATTTCCATTCACCGTTTAATTGAAAGTTTATTCGATTTCCCTCCGATTCACGCAATTGATTGGGATAATAAGTAATCCAATAACCATTTGGTTTGCCATCTTCCAAATATCCTTCACTGGATATTTGTCCATTTTCATAATAATAGGCTTTGTAATTTTCGGCGGAAGAATCAATCGTTTGACCTAACACAAAAGTGAAAGACAAGAAAAGCGAAAAAAATAAAAAGTTGAACTTTATCAACATGATATATTATAAAATATAATCTTTAAAAAAATTTTAAAAAAAGATGTTATTACTATTAGGGCGTTAATTCTGTTAAAACAAAAATCAGCATTTTGTTGCGCACCTCAGTTATTAAATAAACATAACAAACTATTAACAGTTAAATTTAGTGTAAAGAATTGATATTATATACTTCTTTAAAGTAATTAACAATTTGTTAAAAGCAGTATATGCTGATAAGATTATGAAAAATTGATCTTAAAAAACGTTTAGTTGATGTTAACAAGTCGATAAGAAATCAATCTTTAAAATAGGTTTAATTTCGTTTTTGATTTGGATTGAAAAAAAATTCGGATTGCACAACTATTCTTTTTAGAAGTTGTGAGTTTTTTAAAAAAGTAATTAACAAGAGATATAAACACTTTACGAACAATTTTGTTTACACTACGTTTTTATATTAAGTTATTAATAAATAGATAATTAAACTAAAACCTTAAAATTACATTTTATGAAAATTGCCATTGGAGGAGACCATGCCGGTTATCAATTAAAAGAGACTTTAAAAAAGCACATTTCAGCCGCCGGGCACAAGCTTGTTGATTTTGGACCGGAAAATGAGGAAAGTTGTGATTACCCCGATATTGCTCACCCTTTAGCAGTAAGTGTTGAAAAAGGTGAGAATGATTTAGGAATTGTAATTTGTGGAAGCGGTAACGGAATTAATATGACAGTAAATAAGCATCAAGCCATTCGATCTGCACTTTGTTGGAACGAAGAGTTGGCTGCTTTGGCACGTCAGCATAATGATGCAAATGTGTTAGCATTGCCGGCAAGATTTATTAATGTTGAAACTGCTATTAAATGTGTTGATGCTTTTTTAAATAATGAATTTGAAGGAGGAAGACACCAAAGAAGAGTAGATAAAATAGCTGTAAAGTAATATAAATAATAGATTATGTTTGATTTAAAGAAAACAATTTTTGTATTAGCAATTTTAGGTTTTAGTATTAACTCATTTGCGCAAAGCTTTGATTCAACTGCTTGGAAATATGCTAAAACAATTAAAGCAAAAGAGATAAAATACCATATTAATATTTTAGCTTCTGATGAGTTTGAGGGTAGAGAAACCGGAGAAAAAGGTCAACAGTTAGCTAGAAATTACATTCGCAATGAGTTTATTAAGTATAGAATTCCCGACTATAGAGGAAATGAATACATTCAGTGGTTTTCTTTAGTTGAGCAAGAAAATAATGGAGTGGAAGTAAAGGTAAACGGAAATGCTTTTTACCTTCAAGAAGACTTTATTATGAAACCTTCAGTGGTTAATAATCAGAACAAAAAATTAGAATTGGTTTTTGTGGGTTATGGAGTAGAAGAGGAGTCGTTGAATAGTTATGAATCAATAGATGTAAAAGGAAAAGCAGTTTTGCTTTGGAATGAAAAACCAAAGGAAGTTAAGCTGGAAAAGGAGTGGACAGTTAAGGATAAAATTAAATTAGCCAAAGAAAAAGGAGCGGCGGCTGTTTTTTATTTAGATGAGAATTTAGAAAAACACCTAGAAAAATATGCTCATTACTATGAAAAACCAAAAACGGAATTGTTTGATGGAGAGTTGGCAAATGAGCAACAGTTTTATACCTTTAGAATAAGTGAAAAAATGGCTGAAACTCTTTTGAAAGAAGGAAAGGTGAAGTTTAAAAAGTTGAAGAAAAAGGGAGTTCAAAAGAAAGATAGCTTTAGTGAAACCATTGAATTAACCATTAATAAACCCAGTAAGAGATTGGGTGGTGAAAATGTAATGGCTTTTATTAGAGGAGCTGAAAAGCCCGAAGAAGTAATTATTTTAACTGCTCATTACGATCATTTGGGAATGAAAGACTCTATGGTATACAATGGTGCTGATGACAATGGAACCGGAACTGCAGCTTTATTAGAGATGGCACAAGCTTTTAAACAAGCAGCAGAGGATGGTTTTCGACCGAAACGAAGTGTTGTAATTATGGCCGTTTCCGGAGAGGAGAAAGGACTTTTAGGTTCTAGTTTTTATGTGAATAATCCTGTTTTCCCATTGGAAAATACGGTGGCTAACTTAAATGTTGATATGATTGGCCGCTATGATGATGCTCATAAAAATGACAGCAATTATGTTTATTTAATCGGTTCAGATAAGCTGAGTGATGATTTACACAATTTAAGTGAAAAAGTGAATGAAACTTATATGAATATAGGTTTAGATTACACTTACAATGCAGAGGACGATCCAAATCGTTTTTATTATCGATCAGATCATTACAATTTTGCGAAAAACAATGTTCCGGTAATATTTTATTTTAGTGGTGTACATGAGGATTATCACCGACCATCTGATACGGTTGAGAAAATTGACTTTGACAAAACAGCACGTATAACCAAATTAATCTTTTTAACCGCTTGGGAAATTGCGAATAGAGAAGAAAGGATTCAGTTGAATGAGAAACAAGTGGATTAATGACGAAGGATTAAAGATAAAAGTTTAAAATGTTTAAATAACTGTGAACGCTTCGATTTGAAACGCTCTAACTGATTTTTTTGAAACATTAAGCTCATTAAGGAATTTAGAAAATTTAGCATTAAGTTTTCTTTTTAATTAATCTTAATGAAGTCCTTAATCTACCTTAAATTCTTAATGTTTAAACAATAAATAGTTTGTTATATCTGAAGAAGGCTTTAGTTAAAGAGTAAAAGTATAGAATAAAGACCGCTTGCGCTGTTAGATATATTTGACTCCTAATTACCAATGATTAATAACTAAAAAGTTTAACGTAAATTACTTTTGGAGTCGTGTCATGTTGAACTTGGTTTAACATCTGTAACAAGCTTGGGAATTACTCTTAATGAAATTTATAGAGTAGCTACAGATCCTGAGACGTATCTCAGGATGAACGTCTTCGGTTGTTTTTTTCGCTTCTTGTATTTTTTCACTCTTCCAACAAAGCACTAACAAAAGCTTCGGTTTCTCGGCTGAATTTCTCATACATTTCGCCAGTACCTGGACCGTAAAAACCGGTGTGGATTTTAACAACTTCACCTTTACGATTTAAATAAATAGCCGTGGGAAACGACATGATGTGATTTAACATCGGTAGTTTTTCCGCGGCATTTGCTTTTCGCTCCCAAGAAGCGAGTAAAAAGGGATAATTAGCGCCTGTGCGTTCTTTTAATTCACCCACATTCTCAAATGCCTTCTCTTCTGATTTAGTGCGTTCAAATGCCAAAGCAACTACTTCTAAACCGTCTTTTTGGTATTTGTTGTGCAAGTCGGCTAAATATCTGGTTTCATCTAGGCAATTGGGACACCAAGATCCCATAATTTGAACGATCACCACTTTGTTTTTAAAACGATCATCCTCTAAGGACACCATTTCACCATCCGCATTCGGAAAAGAAAACGACAAACCTTCATAGCCTTCTTTAATAAAAGTCAAAGAGTCAGGATTTGCCAATTCAAAATCTTCATTTTTAAAGGCCTCCCAATTGTCAGAAAAGTGTTTTCCGGAATAGTATTTTCCTTTGATTATGGAATCTTGATTTTCGGCTATAAAAACGTAAGCGCTAAAGCCATCGAAGGTTGAAAGAAACAGAGAATCATTCACAAAATTGCCATCCAAATGACGATAATCACCGGTTTCTGTTACAAAAGTTCCACTGAGTTTATTGCCATCCTGTTTAAAGAGCGCAATGGCTTTTCGAGCATTTTCTGTATTGGGTTTTAAGGTCGCTTCATACTTTCCGCTTATGTCTTTCATTAAATCTTCTTTTGCAGCAGAAAATCGAAAAGCATCACCAAAGTTAGCTTCAACAGGAATGGTATAATCTTCACTTTTATATAAGTTTCTCCATAATCCACTCAATTTAGTAGAATCTTCAATCTTTAATTCAAAAACAGATTCGTAAATCGGTAAGTCAATAAAAAGAGAATCATTTTTTTGCTGAATAGAGTTAATATTAATTCGTTCTTCAGCATTAATGATGACCATTTCCCAGTCACTTTTTTTTTTATCAATGGTAAAATTAAAGGGCAATTTTACTTTACCTAAATCCATTTGCATTCTCCAAACACCTTGCTTTATCGAAGGGGGTATTTCCTTCTTAGGAGTTTGACAAGCAATTGTAAATAATAATGTTACAAGGATTAACCTACTTAAATTGTTCCAATTCTTTTTTTGCATTTTTTACGGCTTGTTTTTGTGCTTCAATACTTTTAAGGGTTTCTTCTCTCTTTTTTTCGTTTTCTTTTAAATCGTACTCTCGCTCTTTGATCAATTCTTTAGCCTCTTCAATTTCTTTTTCAGCTTTCTTTTTTTCATCTTTTAAATCATCGAGCTGTTTTTCTAAGTTTTTAAGTTGATCCTCTTCATTCTCAAAAAAAGCAGATGTTGCCTCATTCGAAATTTGTAAGGCAAAATCTTCCACAATTTTTTTAGCTGCTGTATAACCGGAAATGTCAGAGGATGAAGAAATGCTTCGGTCACCATTCATAAAGATCACTAAAAGCTCCATTTCTGTTTCGCTAATTTCATTGATTTGAGCATAAACTTGAATCGGAAATTCGCTAATTGAAGAAACCATCACTTCTGTTGCATGAACTTCATTGCCCTTGGTTTTAACTGAAGCCTTGTAGCTTTTCATTAATTTTTTCCATTCTTTGCTTATGGTTTTTTCGTCGGCGCGATTAATAATCGTGCGAAGAGCATTGCCATTCACATCGTTTATTTCTTCCGTACTTTCCGTAACTTCAACACCTTTTTGAGCCTGAGCTGTAAATCCTAAACTTAATAGTAAGGTAAAAAGAATGATTCTATTCCATTTTTTCATCGTTATTATTTTTAATTGTTTGATTGAGTTGTTCTACAGATGTAACGCCTCCGGAGATAATTAGTTTCATCACATCTGCCGATGAAGCATTAATTGGAGTTACATTTTTTGTGGGAACAATATAAACCTGACCGCTAATGGCATAAGAAAAAGGCAAGTAAACAGCCACTTTGTTTCCTTCAATTCCCAATTCATTTAAATTGTCTTTGGTAATAAAGCCCAAGCGTTCAGCATCTGATTGGCTGTCCATTTTCACCAAAACCGGACGTTTAAATTGTTGTTTTTTTCCTACAAAGGCATTCATTAAGTCCTTCATAGAGCTATAAATAATTTTAATCAGAGGTGTTTTTTCAATGGCTCTTTCAAAAGGCTTAAAGTAGGTAAAGAAAAAGTGACTGCCCAAAAAGCCAATTAGAGTAACCGATAGAAGAATAAACAAAATACCTAAACCGGGAATTTCCAAAGGAATTAAATTGTCTAGCATTACTACCAAGTAGTAAATAACATAAATGGTAACAGCTGTTGGAACAATATAAAATAGACCTTGTAAAAAATATTTAATCAGTGTTTTAAGTAAACTACTATCTGATTTTAGTTCTTCCATAACCATCTTTAATTATTAATTAGCCAAGTTAGTCCTTTAAGTTTAATTTGAGATTAATTAAATGGGTAGTTTTATTTACAGATGTAAGTAAAAATAGATACAGTTTTTAAATTACCCAATTTGTAAAACTATATAAATCAATATAATGATGTTTTTTGATTATTGGTATTATTTTTTCTGATTAATTAAATAGAAAACTAAATATCCAAAATTATACCTAAAACTGATTTAAATAGATGTTGAATCACTTATAATGCAGGATGGCCATTTTCATAATTTAAGTTTGAAACGAACTAAATGGGGCTAATGATTGAAGAAGCTCCAAAGGAAACCTTTGGAGATCACTGAAATCATCGCCATTTAGGAGCGGAAGACTTAAATTAGG
>DIAJ01000049.1 GCA_002415785.1 Flavobacteriales bacterium UBA5081 | reverse complement strand
TTAAATTATGAAAATGGCCATCCAGCATTAAAATATTTCAACATCTATTTAAATCAGTTTAGGTATCATTCCGGATATTCAGTTTGATTAATTTTCACTATTTACCCTCTTTACAAGATATATTTATTATTTATATTTGTAATTAATAAATATAAAGCTATGAGTACGTTTACTTCCTCACTACCGGATGATCTTTTACAGCTACTTAATGAACAGGCTAAACAACTTGCTGTGCCTAAAAACAAGCTGATCGAAAAAGCGCTACGCATCTACCTTAATCAGGTCAAACGCATGGAATACATCAAGTCTTATCAGCAAATGAGCGAAGATTCAAATATATTAGACATGGCTGAAGAAGGCATGGCAGACTACTTAAAGCAGATAGAAAATGAAGAAAGCTGAAATATGGAAAGCGGTATTGAATGACACTACAGAAAATAAGCAAAAAGGGTTTCGTCCGGTTTTAATTGTTAGTGGGAACTTATTAAACACCTACTCTCCATTAATTTGGATTTGTCCGTTGACCACAAAAATAAAAAAATACAAAGGAGACCTTATACTCAAGCCAACTACAAAAAACGGATTGATTCAAGAGTCAGAGGTTTTGGCCATGCACATACGTTCAATTACAAAGGAAAGATTAGTCGAAAAGCTAGGATGCATCGAGGCTGATCAATTAGCTGAACTAAGAAAAGGACTGAAAGAAATTTTGGAGATGGATTAGAACTACTCCCCCATCACACTCACCAACTCACAAAAGCTCATTGCTTCTATGCCGCTTGAATCGAACTTTGCTTCATTCTTCAGCATTTTTTCCAATTCACTTTTTACAGAAAAAAGGTTTTTTGATTTAAGCCATACCATTTTATCTTTAGCAAGATTGTAATAATACATATCCCATCGGCAGCGGCAAGCATCTTTAATCTCAGTTGAGCAAAGAAAAACGACTTTTTTTGTTTTTCCAACTACAAAGTAAGTAGCGGCAGAATACTGCGACTTTGGAAATACCCAAATTTCTCTTTGATTTAAAATATCGTAGTCAACCAGATAGTTTGCATTCGTTTGTTCAAAGTAAAATTGATAATGCTCATTTTTTACATAATGATCACTAAAGCCCTCCTGTAAATTAATTACATTGGTTAGGCTAGCTGCCAACATAAAAGCAGAATAAAAAGTAGACTGAGCCTTTAGTAATAAAGGAAATGAAATAACTAAAAAAGAAAGTATTAGTCGATTCATCGTCTGTTGACTTTCTTCAAATGTAAGGATTTAAGTTATTATTAAGCCACGAATTCACGAATTAACTTTCTATTCCTTAAACAGCCTTGGCCTAATTTTCAGCTATTAAGTGACCCAAAATATATTTTATTGGATCTTTGTCATCCGGTTTAATATGCGGCTCAACTCCGCTTTGATCAATTCTATATCCATCAAGTGTATAATAGTCAGCTGTTGGCACAAAAACCGAAAATCCACTTTCCAAGTCAAACCGTTCTCCATTCAACATTGCACCTGCTGTAGTTTCTCCTACTATAGTTGCTCTTTCAACCAATTTTAAACCATGCACAATGGGCTCAGCAGTACTGCCTGTTCTTTCATTAGTTATAATAAATAGCTCTCCTTTAAACGATTCTTCTGCCGGCTTAACTTTTAACAATAAACCTCGCTCTTTATGGATTCCATCAATAATTAAGTCGTAGTTAGCTTCTGAAAAAACCGAAAAGTCACTCAACTCAATTTCGTTTGGAAGATTGTCATTTTCATTAAACCACTTTTGAGTTAAGAAATAACCTCCAATTAAAGTTGAATCGATCACTTTACTAGCAAATGTCATTCCTGCCTCTACACTACCTCCGGGATTATTTCGCAGATCTACTATTAAATTACTGTAATCCTTTTCCAGAATTATTGAAAAAACACTATCGACTTCTTCTGCTGTTCCTGCAAAAGATTTAATAGTAAGTAGTGCTGTAGTTGGATTTTTCTCTTCAAGAAACAAATTGTTATTTTCACTATTAAGAGAAGTTTTAGTTGTATCCTCCTCTATTCTAGTTAAGTTAAAATGCGAAAAAGGCAACTTTGATGCAAAATAGTAAAATGCAAAAACTAATTCCACATCGTCTACATACCTTTTTGACTTCTTTTTAATAATCTTCTCAAATTCACCCCATTCTTTTGATTCTAACTCATTTCTGTTATAAATTTTATTTTCTGCTGTATCAATTGCCTCTGTAACAATTTTGAGATAGTCATTTAATGGGAATTTTATTGTTGCAACTTTATCTCCCACGATAGTACCTCTTACCTTCTTATTTCTATCCCTTAGAACGGCGTTTAATCGTTGATTTATTATTTCCCCATTAAAGTAATAACTCCCAATTGCAGAACGAAAAATGGCGGCTAATATTAGTGTGTCTCCCCTCTTTGAAATATTCCCATCAGTGATTCTAATCAGCGAACCTTTCTTAAAGTCATTAGTAAAAACTCTAGCTAATGAAGACTTCCAAAATCCCAAAATATCTCGATCTGCACCTCTTCGCGTATATGCTTTAAATGACTTATCATCAGTTTCAAAATCTAGAACAGTATATACAGTGCCAATGTCATTACTATTTAACTTCACTAACCACTGCCCTTCGATTTCTTTGTAGTTTGTAACTTGAGCTTGGCCGCTTAATGAAATAAATAAAGCTAAAAGTGATATTTGGATTTTATATTTCAAACCTTATAAAAAAATTTAAACTCCTAAAATACAAATATTTCTTCACAAAAAAGAGAACCGAAGCTCTCCTTTTAAATAATAAATTGATAATCAAATATTTTTAAATATTTCATATATTGTATTTCAGGAACAATGTAAAGCTGTTTTAAACTGATATTGAATCATTTATATTAAAGGATGGCTCTTTCCCCAATTTAAGTTTAGAGCGAACTAAATGGTGGCAAATGATTCAAGAAATTCTAAAGTGAAACTTTCATCAAACAAGACCTAACAGGTTTTAAAAACCTGTCAGATCTCCTAGTACTAGACAACTATATGTATGTAGACGAATATTCAAATTCCACATTAATCATTGGTCATTACCACTTAGACATTAAACCGGTATTACATCTGTTCAGGCAGCTTTACACCAATCAACCCCATGGCATTCCGCAGTGTTTGTCCCACCAATTCACAAATGCACAAACGACGGTTTTTAATGCTTTCGCTTTCCTCTTTTAAAATGGGTGTCGTATTTTGATAAAAAGAATTAAAGGTTTTTACCAAATCGTAAGCATAGTTAGCAATTAAAGCCGGGCTTTTTTGTTCTGCAGCCTCTGTTACTACTTGAGGAAATAGATACAGGCTTTTTAATAAATCTACATCTTCATTTTCAACTGCTTCTGAATGTCCTAAGTTTTCAACATTTCCTTTTCCTGCTTTTCGTAGAATAGATTGAATTCGAGCGTGTGTATATTGAATAAATGGACCGGTGTTTCCGTTAAAATCAACTGATTCTTCTGGATTAAACAGCATTTGCTTTTTAGGGTCTACCTTAAGTATAAAGTACTTTAATGCGCCCATGCCAATCATTTCGTATAGTTCCTCTTTTTCGGCATCGTTCATTCCGTCCAACTTGCCTAAATCTTCCGAAATTCTAGCAGCTGTCTGTTTCATTTCTTCCATCAAATCGTCGGCATCTACAACTGTTCCTTCGCGAGATTTCATTTTTCCGGAAGGCAAGTCGACCATACCATAAGAAAGATGCTGAATTCCTTTTGCCCATTTAAAGCCCATTTTCTGTAGAACTAAAGCAAGTACCTTAAAGTGATAATCCTGCTCATTTCCCACTACATAATAATAGCTTTCACAAGCAAACTCTTCTTCACGAATAATGGCGGTACCAATATCCTGAGTCATATAAACAGAAGTTCCATCTGCGCGAAGCAGCAATTTGTCATCTAAACCTTCGCTTGATAAATCAATCCACAATGAACCATCCTCTTTGCGGTACAACAAGCCATTTTTTTCATGCTCCAGTACTTTCTCTTTTCCAATCAAAAAGGTATCTGATTCGTAATACAGTTTATCGAAATCAACCCCCATACGTTGATAGGTGGAAGCAAATCCATCATACACCCAGCCATTCATTTTTTCCCAAAGCGCTCTAACTTCTGCATCACCTTCCTCCCATTTTCTGAGCATTTGCTGAGCTTCTTTCATAAGCGGTGCTTCCTTTTTAGCCGCTTCTTCATCCATTCCTTGCTCCTGCAATTGAGCAATTTCTTCTTTGTACTTCTGATCAAAAATCACATAGTACTTACCTACTAAATGATCACCCTTCATATTGCTCGATTCCGGAGTTTCTCCATTTCCGAACTTTTCCCAAGCCAGCATCGACTTGCAAATATGAATTCCACGATCGTTGATGATTTGAACTTTAAATACTTCATGACCTTCAGCCTCTAAAATATTTGCTATAGAATAGCCCAAAAAGTTATTACGCAAATGACCTAAATGCAAAGGTTTATTCGTGTTTGGCGAAGAATACTCCACCATTACTTTTGATTTGCTCTTCGGCGATTTAAAACCAAAATTGCTTAGCGAAGTGTTTTCTTTTAAAAAATTCAACCAGAAAGCTGCACTTATGCTAAGGTTAAGGAATCCTTTTACCACATTGAAATCTTCTACTAAATCGGAATGGTCTTTTAAATATTTCCCGATCGCCTCAGCCGTTTGCTCGGGAGATTTTTTAGAAATCCTCAAAAGTGGAAAAACAACTAAAGTAATATCACCCTTAAAGTCCTTTCGTGTTTGTTGCCATTGCAACTGCTTTTCATCTGTTTTTTCACCAAAAAGCGCCTGAATAGCTTCAATTCCGCTTTGGCTTAGTTGTTTTTCTAATTCACTCATCGTTAAAAATTCTGTTCTATTTTTTTTGCGGTTTGGTCAAGTATTTTAAAGGCAGTTTCTGCCATTTTATTTTGCTGTTCATCTAAGGTTGGATTTACTTCCACCATTTCAAAGCAAGCTACTTTTTTTGAGTCGATTAAAGCGCTAATAATTTGCTGAGCTTCTGTGGGCAAAAATCCATTTGGAACAGGAGTTCCTGTACCGTGTGATACTTTTTCGGCATCTAAGCTATCCACATCAAAGGAAATGTAAATAATGTCGCAATTGTTCAATCTTTCAAGTGCTTCTTGAGTTACTTTCTCAAAACCTTTTTCTCTGCATTCAGCTACGCTAAAATTCTTAATCCCCAACCTGCGCATCAATTCATTTTCAGGCTCCTCAGTATCTCTTACGCCGAAAAAGATCAAATCTTCAGGCGAAATTTTTGGAGCAATTCCACCTAAGTTCTTCATTTCTTCCCAATGCTTAATGGCTTCTTCTTCCACCTCTTTCACCTGAGCTTGCTTATTGTCCATATTTAAAGCAGTAGCCAAAGGCATGCCGTGAACATTTCCGCTAGGTGAAGTATAGGGAGAGTGTAAATCTCCATGAGCATCAATCCAAACTACGCCAATTCGCTTCTCCGGATTGTGCATTTTTAAGCCGGCAATCGTTCCTCCCGCAGAAGCATGGTCAGCTGCCAACACCAAAGGAAAGCAACCTTCGTTCAGCGTTTCTACTATCGCTTTTGATAAATCTTTGTATACTTGATTAATTCCTCTAATCCGAATAGCAGAGGGAGTTTGAATTTCTTCAAAAAGCAAATGATTTTGATCTTCCACTTCCCGTTCCTCATATCGGTTAAAGAAATCACTTTTTTGGTTTAATGAGGCAATCCTCAAGGCATCAATTCCCATGCTGGCTCCGCGAGTTCCTGCACCAATTTCAGATTTAATTTCAACCAATTTAATTTGCTTGTTCATAGCTATATTTTTTTATTAACTGAAAGAACATTCTTGTTTTTCAGCTTTCTTTCCTTCTTCTGTGAAAGCCCGCAAAATTACAAAGTTTCAACTGATTAATGGGAGCTACCTAAGAGTAAACAAATCAAATTTATTCTCTGATTTATCAACAAAATTTCTGCCCTTAAAACAATCAATGTTATTGAGGCATTGACAATTTACATTTTTAATCCTCAATCCACAACAATCTAATAATCAAGGATTAAATTTAAAAAAGTATTCGAACCAAAGAAAACTTGTCATAATCTCTATTACAACCTCATCGAAATATTAAAGTATTTTGTCACATTATTTAAATGTTTTATCGAAATTATTTGAATGTTTTCTATATTTGCCTTCTCAACTGTTAACCAATTCGTTTAAAATTTTTGTTTTGAACACATCTCTACCAATTAATTCACGCCCAAAAAACAAGGTTTCTGCGCTTCTTCTTATCGCATTTAGCATAGTTTTTTCTCAATTTTCTTGTGATAGCAAATTATTCAAAAAAGGAATCAAGGAAGGTACAATTGAATATAGCATTAGCTACCCTCAAATTGAGAAAGACAGTTACTTATTGGACATTATGCCTAATCACATGCAAATGACTTTTACAAATGATATTTTTAGAAGTGATATTGTCGCCGGAATGGGTTTGTTCAAAACTTCTATTATTTCCAATAAAAACGACGAAATGCTAACACATTCTTTAAAGTTGCTAAATAAAAAGTACGCTAGCACTTTGGGAAATGAGGATATTATTGCTGTTTCACCTTATTACAAAGACATAGAGTTTGACTTTACGGATGAGACGAAAAGAATTGCGGGTTTTAAATGTAAAAAGGCCATTGCTCATATTAAAGGCGACAGCAGTTGGAGTTTTGACGTTTATTATACCAATCAAATCGCTATTGAGAATCCCAACCGTTTAACTCCTTTTGAGCCTATAAAAGGTGTATTAATGGAATATGATTTATACAACTACAATACCCACATGCGCTTTATGGCTCAAAAGGTAACAGAAAAAGAAGTTGACCCTGCATTAATCGACTTAGAAGAAGATTATGTGATGATTAGCCCCACCGACTTAAAATCAGAAATTGAAAGTATATTTGCTAAAGTTCAATAAAGAACTGATTTCACATAACTATTCATTATTCTAAAAACAAAAAACCATGAAAAAATTAAGTTTTATTCTTGCCCTTCTTGTGAGTTCAATGCTTTTTGCGCAAGATTTTGAAGGAACAATAAAGTACGAAATCAATTATGAAGACCTTACTGAAGAAATGAAAGCACACGCTTCAATGCTTCCCGATGGATTTAAGATTGAAGTAGACAAGGAAATGTCTAAAGTAACTCAACCAAGCCCAATGGGCGGTAACCCAACAGTTGCCATTTCAAACCAAAAGACAGGTGAAAGCCTTACTTTAATGGATGTGATGGGACAGAAACTTGCCTTAAAAATTAGTGGAGAAGAGAAAAAAGAAATGGAAGAAAAGTCGGAAGGAGATGTTGATATTAAATACATTGATGGTGATGAAAAAGAAATTGCCGGCTATAACTGTAAAAAAGCAATTTTAGAAACAAAAGACGGCAGCGAAATCACCATTTACTATACAGAAGATTTACCCAATATTGATGTATCAGATCAAGCGAGTGGAATTAAAGGCTTCCCAATGGAAATCACTACTGTTACAGATATGTTTACTACAATTACTAGAGTTATAACCATTGAAGAAGGTAAAGTTGATAAAATCAAAATGGAAGTTCCAGAGGGCTATGATGAAGTTTCAATGGAAGAGTTCAAAAAAATGTTTGGCGGAATGGGATTGTAGTTTTCGTAAAAAACTATAAAAGTAGAACTGTTAAAAACTATTGCAAAGCCGTTTCATCCATTGGTGAAACGGCTTTACTTTTGTACTTTTAGCGATTAATATTTTGCAGCTGCATGAAGAAAAACCGATTAAAAACCTCTTCCGAAGAAAAAACCCAAAGCAAGACAAAAAAGTCTGAGAAGAAAGGTTTTGGGAAAAAAATTTCTCTTAAAGGTAAGTTTGCAAAAGCAGGAGATATTGCAAAAAATGAAAAAAGTCGTCAAATTATCGGCTTGCTGTTCATTCTCTTTTCTGCATATTTATTGATTGCGTTTACTTCATTTCTTTTTACATGGAAAATTGATCAAAGCAAAGTTGAACTACCTTTTAGCGATTACTTTTTTGATTCCTCTATCTTAGTGGAGAACTGGTTAGGGAAATTAGGAGCAGCCGTTTCACATCAATTTATTTATGATTGGTTTGGCATTGCATCTTTTCTATTTGTCGGTCTATTTTTTCTCATTGGCTTTAAAATTCTATTTAAAATTAGTCTTCTACCTTTAGCTCGATCTTTTAGAGTTTCGGGATTTTTTCTATTGTGGCTTGCGCTCTTTTTTGGTTACTTTTTTAAAGCTCAATTCTATTACCTCGGAGGAGGAATTGGCTACGAAATGAATCAATTTCTTCGCTCAGTTTTAGGCGGTGTGGGTACAGGAATTTTCATCTTTTTCATATTAGCTGTTTTCTTAATCATTAGCATGAACATAGGCGAATACTTTAAAATCTTTGCCAAAAAACAAAGCTCTTCAGGTGATAGCGAAAATACTTATGCCGAAGAGCAAGAAAATAATATTGAAGAAGATAATGAAGAGCAAATTGAAGCAGAAAGTGAACAAGCAGAAATTGAAGAAGTAAATAAGGAAGAAGCAGACGACTTCAGTGTTGAAGTAGCAAAGGAAGAAGAAATCGAAGAAGAAGTTATTGCTAATAAAGAAGAATCTACTGAGAATAAAATTGAATTGGACAAAGAAAGTTCGTCTTCAGATGTGGAAGCAAAGGAAGAGGACGATTTATCTTTTGAAATTGAAGCACCGGCAGAAGACGACGATCAACTAAGCGACAAGGAAGTAAACCAAAAGGTAAAAGATTTTGGAGAGTACGACCCTACTTTAGAGCTTTCAAACTACCAAATGCCCGGCATCGACTTATTAAGGGATCACGGCGATGGAGAAATTAAAGTTGATAAGGAAGAATTAGAGCAAAATAAGAATCGTATTGTCAATACCCTTGAGAATTATAATATTAAAATTCAAAGCATTAAAGCGACAATCGGGCCAACGGTTACGCTTTATGAAATTGTTCCCGCTCCAGGAGTAAGAATTTCTAAAATAAAAAACTTGGAAGACGATATTGCACTAAGTTTAGCCGCTTTAGGAATTCGTATTATTGCTCCAATTCCAGGTAAAGGAACTATTGGAATTGAGGTACCCAATCAAAACCCCGACATCGTTTCTATGCGATCTGTTGTGGCCTCTCAGAAGTTTCAAAATGCAAAATACGATTTACCGGTAGTATTAGGAAAAACCATTTCCAATGAAACTTTTGCTTTTGACTTAGCAAAAATGCCTCACCTTTTAATGGCAGGTGCGACAGGTCAGGGTAAGTCGGTAGGACTTAATGCCGTATTAACTTCCTTGCTTTATAAAAAACATCCGGCTCAATTAAAGTTTGTTTTAGTTGATCCCAAAAAAGTGGAATTAACGCTATTCAATAAAATTGAAAGACATTTTTTAGCAAAACTGCCTGACTCTGAAGAAGCCATAATCACTGATAATCAAAAAGTCATCAATACATTGAATTCACTCTGTATTGAAATGGACAATCGTTACGAGCTGTTAAAAGACGCTTATGTTCGTAATATCAAAGAATATAACGCCAAGTTTATTGCAAGAAAACTAAGTCCGGAAAACGGACATAAATACTTACCTTACATAGTTTTGGTAATCGATGAATTTGCCGATTTAATCATGACAGCCGGGAAAGAAGTTGAGCAACCGATTGCTCGTTTAGCTCAGTTGGCACGTGCTATTGGCATCCACTTAATTATTGCCACACAGCGTCCATCAACAAACATTATTACCGGCTCAATTAAAGCTAACTTTCCTGCACGGATTGCATTTAGAGTGACTTCCGGAATAGATTCTAGAACTATTTTAGATTCTGGAGGTGCTGAGCAGTTAATTGGTAGAGGAGACATGCTATTATCAACCGGAAGCGACTTAATTCGACTACAGTGTGCGTTTGTAGATACCCCTGAAGTTGAAGAATTAACTGAATTTATCGGTAATCAAAGAGCTTATCCAGATGCTCATTTGCTCCCTGAATATGTAGATGAAGATAGCAAAGCAGCAGGAGAAGTTGATTTATCTGACAGAGATGCGCTATTTGAAGATGCCGCAAGAGTTATTGTCCAGCATCAGCAGGGTTCAGCCTCTTTGCTACAAAGAAGGTTAAAATTGGGATACAATAGAGCCGGTAGAATTATCGATCAGCTGGAAGCAGCGGGAATTATCGGTCCTTTTGAGGGAAGCAAAGCTCGACAAGTACTCATAGCCGATGAATTAAGTTTGGAACAGTTATTGAAAGAAGTCGACAATAATAATTAAATTAAACATTAAAATAAGATGAAAAAATCCATCACCATTTTAGTTGGTTCACTATTAATCAGTAGCTTTTCTGCTTTTAGTCAAGATGCTAAGGCTATTTTAGATCAACTTAGCCAAAAGGCAAACAGCTACAGCAGCATGAAAGCCGACTTTGAATATCAAATGCTCAATACCAAAGATGACATTGATGATACCCAAAAAGGAAGCATAATTACCCAAGGTGAAAAGTACCATTTAAACATTGCAGGACAAGAAATTATTTCAGATGGTAAAACCATGTGGACCGTTATTAATGAGGCTGAAGAAGTACAAATAAATAATGTTCCGGAAGAAAGTGAAATGGACGATGAGTACATCAGCCCAACGAAAATTTTAACTTTATGGGAAAAAGGGTTTAAGTATAAATACGATCAATCAACTACTTTAAATGGTGCTGCCCATCATATTATCAACTTATACCCTCAAAACCCCGATGGTAAAAGCTATCATACCATTAAACTTTTCATCGATAAGAGCAAACTGGAAATGAGTAAAATAATTATTAAAGGCAAAGACGGTACAGATTTTATCTACACCATAAAAAACTTTACGACCAACAAATCTATTCCGGCTTCTACCTTTAGCTTTAACAATCCTGATTTTGATGTGATTGATTTGAGGTAGTTTTCTCTACAAAATATTCATTCGGAAGTTCAGAATATGCAACTTTTGACAACAAGCAATCCTTCTCGGGATTGCTTGTTTTTATTTGCAGCTTTATTGATTGAGCATTACCAAAATCATCATAATAGTAGCCTGTTAAAACACTATCACTTTCTTGCACAAAATTAAATCTCAACTCTCCTTTCGCATACCTTCCGTTAGGCGACTTAACCATAATCCCAATAAAATCATGCTCTTTAGTGTCATTCTTAATTATAGCAATAACGTACTCCTGATTAATAGAGGTGTAAAAACCTTCGACCTCTAATGGCTTTGCCGTTTTCAAATAATGGTTGAATCGCTCAAAATTTATATCCACCTGCTTCTCCCTTAATTGTGGTAGTTTTTTAACTGTTTTTTTTGCAGTAGCTGTGAAACTAAAACAGATTACAGCTGACATTAACATTACTAGTTTTCTTGCTTTCATGGTTTTAAATTTAATTACAGAGCAAAACTAAGACGCAAAAGGTACTATGCAATGCATAATAGTATGAGTGGTGCAAAACAAATGATAATCGATAAAAAATAAGGACAAAAAAAAGCCGCAAGTCGAAACTTACGGCTTATAAAGTATCGTTTATTAGCTATTTACTTAATCAAGACACCTGTTGCAACAAAAGATGTTTTAATTTCAGGCTCAGTAATAGCAGCAATTTCTTCAGCTGACTTACCTTCATCTTCTGCATAATGCTTTAAATCTTCAACTGGTACTTCTTCATTAAATGCAATTCCATCAAAAACGACTTCTTTTCCGCTAATGTCTTTAGGAACAAAGAAACCGTAATCTTTAAAACGAATTCTCATTTCACTACCATCAGCTAATTGAACTTTCATCCAACAACCTTTCTTCTGACAAACATCTGTAGCAACTGCAGCAATTTTTACATTCATTGAGTCTTTTCCTTCCATTTGAGAAGCAAATTCATCAATAGTTAAAGCGCCTTCTGCATCAATCATTTGCCCAAAGTGTACACTATCAGTTAATTCTTCAGTCTCTTCAACAACTTCTTCAGTTGCCTCAGTTTGTTCTTTTGCTGACTCTTCGGTTTTTTTCTCGGCTGGACTGCAAGCTGTTGTAAATATTAATCCAACTGCAGCAATCATTAAAAATGGTTTTTTCATAGTTTAAATAGGTAAATAAAATTTGCTACAAAAGTAATTGTTTTTGATTACTTGGAAAGAATCACAAATTCAGTTCTACGATTTTTTGCTCTTCCCTCTTCAGTACTGTTGTCAGCAATTGGATTACTTTCTCCAAAGCCTTTTGATTGCAGACGTGCCGGATCAATTCCTTCCAAAATCAAATAATTTTTAACAGCCTCCGCACGTTTTGTTGAAAGTTCAAGATTCGCTTCAGATTCACCAACATTATCAGTGTGTCCATAAATGGCCAGCTGAATGCTTTTATTTTCTTTTAAGAAAGCAATGAACTCATTTAAAATATTCATCACTTGATTATTCAACATATAAGAATCTGTAGCAAAGTTAATGTCGTTAATTGGGTAACTCTCTCCTACTTCAATTGGATTAAATGTCAACTCCGGTGCTCTCATTGGTTTGCCAACAACCTCTTTTTTAGAATTAATGTATTGAGATGTAAAAGCATATCCGTCTTTCTTGGCCATCATCATTACATCTTCTTTCTCACTAGCTGAAACAACGGCAACATAGTCTCCATTCTCTTCATTTACCACACCCTCAACAACTTGATTAGTAGCCATATTTTTCAATTCAATTTTCATCCCTTTAGCAGCATCAGGATCCTTACTGTCAATAGATCCTTTTACAAATATAACATCTTCAGGTCGTGCCTCTTCAGGCAGTTCAAAATAAAAAATGTCCATCCCCTCCTCTACATTAGAAGAAAAATAACCATATCGTCCATCAGTACTTACCATAAAGCCGTGTTCATCATCCTCCGTATTTATAGGTACACCAATATTCTTTGGAGATTCAAACTTTCCAAACTCATTCACCTTTGTATAAAAAATATCTTGACCACCAACTCCGGGATGTCCATCCGAAGAAAAATATAATGTATAACTATCGGAATGCATAAATGGCGACTTTTCATTTCCCGAAGTATTTATTGTTGACCCTAGATTAACAGGTGCTCCCCAGCTACCGTCTCCTTGTCTTTCGCTCTTGTACAAATCCATTCCACCAAAATTGTCTTTCTCTCTCGCACTTGCAAAGTATAAAGTTTTATTATCCGCTGAGATTGATGGTTGTCCTTCCCAACTTAATCGTCCATTAATATGTTCACCAATACTTTTTAAATCAGTCCAACGCCCTTGTTTGAATTCAGAATAATAAATATCTCCATTTGAGAAAAGTCTTCCATCTCTTGTAGGTTCTTGATTAACTATTGTAATAAACAGCAAGCGATTATCAACAGAAATTGTAGATCCTCCTTGATAACTTCCTTTATTAAAAGGCGGAGGCATTGGAATTCCTTCAGAATAGCTTCCATCGTACTTCTTACGACTTTGAATAAAAAGCTCACGACTAACTTCTCCAACAGCAGATTTAGAATCTTCATTGACTTTACGAGTAAAAAACAGAAACTGATTATCAGGCGATAACATGGGTAAGTACTCATCTGCCGAAGTAGAAGCACCCGCAACTACTTTTGGATCAAAGGGAACAGGATGGTCAAAAAGTTCGTAATACTGATCAATTCGATCCTTTAGGTCTTTTGCTTCTTTATATTTATTGGGCTTTTTTTGGTCTACTCCTGAAATATAATCATTCAAATAAACTAGTGTTTTTTCATAATCCTTCTCTTGATAATTTTTATTGGCTAACCAATAAGCGGCTTCATAATTTCGATATTGTGGACAAGCTTGATGAGTTTTTTCATAGTAATCTTTTACTCGATTTTGAATTTGAGGAGAAGTTTGAGCTTTCTTTTCATTTAAGTAGGCCAAAACAGAATAGGCAGCTGCAAAGTTCTCATCTATCTTAGTTGCTTCGATAAGTAATCCGTAAGCATCTCTACCTTTAAAGCCATACTTTTGAGCTTTTTCATAAGCTTTAAGTGCTTTTTTATTTGGCTTCTTACAACCCCAATCATCCTGGGCATTTACATTAGAAAAATGAAAAAGTAGCATAAAAAATACGCTACTCTTCATTGCTTTAATTATCCATTTATGGTCTTTCATTCCTTCTCCTCAATATTATGGCAAATAAACTTAAATAAAGGCTTATTTCCCAAAAAGTCCCTTCAACTTTTTCTTCGCCTCTTCCTCTGCTTTTTTCTTTGCTTCTTCTTTTTGGCGTTCAAGCTCTTCTTCAGCTTCTTTCTTCGCTTTCTCTAACTCCTCTTTAGCTTTTTGCTCAGCCTCGGCTTTTTTCTTTTCCAATTCCTCTTTTGCCTTTTGCTCTAATTCTTCCTTCTTTTTATTGAACTCTTCTTTGGCTTTTTCTTTTAAAGCATCTGTAGCAGAACTAGCCGTCTTTTTAAAGTCGGTTTTTACCTCTGGATCGGTAGCTGGTCCAACCAAACGAACATCAACATTAATTACATCAGCTACATCTACATCAATTCCTTTAGCTGAAGCTTGAGATAGTAAGCCGTCAACCGCTTTGTTGGCTGCACTTCCAAATTCGTCTCTTGGGATTTCAAAACTAAAAGTATAATCTATGGTTTGATCAAATGAATTACTTCCTGCAATCGTCACTTTTGTGTCTCCAATTTTATTGGTAAATGGCGCTACAAAGACTTTTCCTTCCGTAATTTGAAAATCTAAGAATAAATCATTTAATGCAAGTGGATTTAACTTATCGTATTTTAACACATCTCCAATTTTCTTAAAAGGCTTATAATCTTTAATTACAATTCCATGTGTTTCTAACTTCCCTTCGCCAAACATACTTTCATAAACCGGATCCATCGTTTCTGTAAGTGCACCTAATATTTGCATTTTTACAGAATAAGACCCTTTACTGCTCTTCGCTATTGGGACTAACTTATCAACTGAATTAAAAGTAGTTACCGTTTGCTGAACATCAAAATCTTTAATATCCATATCAAAGTCGTAAGTTGGTTTTAAAGAGTCAGTAGTTTCGTAAAATCCGTTCATCGACATTCTACCACCCAACATGCTTAAGCCGGTGTTGGTCATTGAAAGTTTTTCTTCTTTTAAAACAATCACTCCTTTAATCTCAGACATATTAATGTTGTCGAAAATTAGCTTTTTAATATCAGCAGTTGCTGTAAAATCAATAAATTTAGGTAACAACAACGCTTCCATCGGTTCTTCATCAGTTGTTTCCTCCTCAGTTTCTGTTTCTTCCTCTTTTTCCTCAGGATCAATTCCTGAAAGTTGATTGATATCGAGCAAATTAGAATTCACATTTAACTCTCCAACTAATGTTTGATTATCTTTTAAAGCATAACCGATAAAATTCTCTAGGCGTCCATTTACATTTAAGTCACTTTTACCCAACAACATTTCCATGCGACTTAATTCAAGATACTTTGGAGTGAATTCCATAGCTGCGTACTTCAAATCTATTGGATAGTCCAAAGAATCTGATGCATAATGAACTTTCTCAGCCACCAAGGTACCTCTTGCTTTAAAATCTTCGTATTGCTCATTCTCTATGGTTGATAAATTACCTTCTAGTGAGAAGTCTGCATCAAAAGTTCCTGCTAATTCGTCACTTTCTTCAAGTGGAACAACATCTTTAATATTATCTAAAATTAATTTGCCTTTCATTCCTGCACGGATGAAAGGATCAGAAATTGGAGTTGCCAAATAAAAATTAAAGTCGAATGGATTGTCGGCTAATAGTAAATGAAATTGAGAAACATCAACAATTGTGTGATCTAGATCTCCGGTTTTGCTTTCAACTGATGCTTTCACTTGGACATCAGAAACAGATTTAGGTAGATCAGGATATTGAAACATGCCGTTAGCAATCTGTAAATCAATTCCAAAAGCAGGATAAATTGAATCTAGGTAACTTCCTTTTGCATAACCCTGTAGCGCAAGAGTTCCTTCTGTTTTAACTCCTTCCAAATCTTTGGCAAACTCAGCAGGAATCATACTTAATATGTTCTTAAAAGATGTTTCTTTTGCTAAAAATGTCAAATCCATATCAATCGATTCTTCCGGCATCGCCAACCATCCATCAATTCCCAATGGCAAATTATTGGCAACAACTTCACTTTCTGTAAAGGTAAATTTAAATTGCTCCAAATCCATCCCGATTGTAGCATCCAATAAAACGGCAACCTGATTCATCATTTGCATACCATCGTAATTCAAGTCAAAAGTTTCTACACTGCCTTGTGCATCAAGATTGGTAATATCAGCAGTCATGTCACCGCTAATTAATAGATTCAACTTTTGAATATCCATCAACATTGGGAAGGTTGCATCATCATAGATAAAACGCCCATCCGTAATTTCAATTTTCTGTAAATCCATTTTAAAAGTTGAAGCTTCTTCACTTTCCACTTCTTGCTCCTCTTCTACTTCCTCTGATTCTTTAGCAATGTCATAATTTGCACTTCCATCGGCTAATACTTTAGTTTCAATATAAGGTTGACGAATAGTAATTTGCTTCACATTAATGCTTTCTCCGTTAATCACCGACATTAGATCAACTACTAAATCCAGCTCTTTTACCTCGGCTAGTTTAACACCTTCAAAGTCATCAACACCTTCTACAGATATGTCGTGAATGGAAAAATAAAAGTCTGGGAAGCTTTTAATTAAACTCAAATCAAAATCGCCAAAGTCAATTTTGGCATTAACTGCATTATTCGCTTCTTCCTTTACAATTTTTACTATATCATCTTTAAAAATATATGGAACAGCAATAATTGCAATAAAAACAAGTGCTACAAGCACTCCAATAATTTTCAAAAAAGTTTTCATGGTCGTGGATTTAATAGAAAATAAGTCTTTACTTTTCGGCTGATGAAGTTAGTAAAAATAGCGCTGAAATGCTTGAAATAAAAGTTTAAAAAATTAGAAAAGTACTGCTCAATCTACCCACTCCTTCTTTTTCACGATTGCATACCAACCTTTGTCTATATCCAAATAAGCATAATCATAGCAATAATAATAAGTTTTATTCTCTTTTGTTGTATAGGTATTAGTATAATAAGCGAAGTCAAAGCCGGCCTTCTGAAGGTTCTCCTTCTTGGTTTTTCCTTTTCCTTTGGGAGCAATTGACTCTAATATCCGACGATTTTTACGTAAAATTCCATTTACCTTTCGAATATAGTTCGTCTCATAACTATTCTGTCTGTTATGGTGGGTATTCCTACAATGATCACTACAATACTTCTTGTCTTTTCGTCCAAATAGTTCTACTCCACACTCTAAGCAATTTCCAGCCATAAATATAAAATTTCAATTGCACTAAAATACAAAAAAAGTGTTTACTCCTGATTATTAGGTAATGAACATTCATTTCTAAAAACTATTCTTTACAATAAAAGACTAAGCTGTTTATATTCTTTACCTTCGCAAACGTTGCGTGGATTCTCATTGCAATAAATAAAACTCCCCCAAATAATTAATGGCATTCATAGAAAAAATTCTTAAAGAGCCTTCTTATGGCTGGAAAGACGAAAATGGAGAATTAGAAAAGCCAACAACAAATACACTTTTTGCAGAAGCTCTCAGAAGAATTAATGTATTCGAATCTAAAAAAAACTGGATATCTGCAATTAGCTGGTTAATGGCTATTTGTATGCTACCATTCTTTTATTTCTTTATTGTAAAATATTTTAGCTGGTCACTTTTGGCATTCTTCCTGCTCTATGCAATGATTATTATGAGCACACACGGCACCATTTGGTTTCATCGATACAGCACTCATAAAGCGTTCACATTTAGTCATCCATTCTGGAGGTTTATCACTCAAAACCTTGTTATTAAAACATTTCCTGAAGAAATCTATGTAGTATCTCATCATGTTCATCATGCCCTATCCGACAAAGCAGGAGATCCATACAACGCTCAAGCAGGATTAATGTATTGCATGCTTTCTGATGTTAATCATCAGAGTATAAATCCAAACCTCAGCGCTGATGAATATGAAAAGTTGAAACTATTTATGAACCACACAGGCGTACAACTGAATAATTATAAAGAATACCAAAAATGGGGCTCTCTGGCAAAACCTTCGTACACTATTGCGCTATGGCTACTTAATTGGTCTTTTTGGTACGGCGTTTTTTTTCTAATTGGAGGACACGGATTAGCCTGTACAGCTTTTAGTGCAGCCATGTTTTGGTTTGTTCTGGTTAGGGCATTCAATTACACCGGCCACGGAAAAGGTGAAGTGAAACATAAAGATGGAGTTGATTTCGACCGAAGAAACCTCTCTATCAACCAAAGCCGACCCGGATTTTTTTCCGGTGAATGGCACAATAATCACCATTTGTATCCTGGAAGTGCTCGTTCGGGTTTTTTACCCTACCAATTTGACCCTGCATGGGTTTATATCTACTCACTTTACAAACTTGGTGCAATCAGCTCATATAAGGATTCAAAGAAAAGCTTCATGAAAAATTACGTCAATAGGCAAAAGACTGATGAGCAATAAATTTCACAAAACTTATTGATTATTACTTCTGCATTCTTGGATGAAACTGAGTAATGGCATCTTTTAAATAATGGCGATCAATATGAGTGTAAATCTCCGTAGTAGTTATTGATTCGTGACCTAACATTTCTTGTACTGCTCTTAAATCTGCTCCCCCATCAACTAAATGGGTTGCAAATGAATGTCTGAAAGTGTGTGGACTAATATTTTTATTAATCCCGGCTTTTTCAGCCAATCTTTTTATAATCGTAAATATCATTACTCGGGTTAATTGTCCGCCCCTATTGTTTAAGAAAAGAATATCTTCTGCTTCTTTTTTTACTTTTTGATGATTTCTTCTGTGTTCTAAATAATATCGAATGTATTTTAGGGCAGCCGTTCCAATTGGTACCAAGCGCTCTTTTTCTCCTTTTCCCTTCACTTGCACAAAACCTTCCTCAAAAAGTACTTTCGAAAGCTGTAATTCAACTAACTCTGTTACCCTTAAACCACAACTGTAAAGTGTTTCTAAAATCGCCCGATTTCTTTCTCCTTCTGTTGAACTTAGATCGATTACAGCTATCAAAGCATCAATTTCTTCAATGGATAAAACTTCCGGAAGTTTTACGCCCAACTGAGGACCTTCCACTAATTCAAGTGGGTTTGTTTCCACTATATCTTCCATTAATAAATATTTATAAAAGGCTTTTAAGCCCGACAATATTCTAGCTTGAGAACGTGCTGAAACACCAAGGTCATACAACCAATTGAGAAAATTGGAAACATCTTCCGTTTTTAGTTGCTGTGGACTAATATCCATACCATTCATATCCAAAAACTGAGTCATTTTATCCAAGTCTCTTAAATAAGCCGATATAGAATTTTGAGAAAGCGAGCGCTCTAACTTCAAATAAACTTCAAAACCTTTACGGTAATTATTCAACTTCATAATAACAAATGTAATGTATAACTTTGGCTGAAAAGCAAAGTAACCAACTTTATAAACTGTTTCGGTTTAAGAGAGCAGAACTTCAATGAATGAGTTAATTATCATAAATGGACCCAATTTAAATTTATTGGGAAAGCGAGAACCGGAAATCTACGGCAATGTTTCTTTTGATGATTTTTTGGCAGACATACGTAAAAAATATCCTAACATAATGATTAATTATTTTCAATCAAATATTGAAGGTGAACTCATCGACAAAATTCAAGATGCTGACCACTATTGTGATGGCATTTTGTTAAATGCAGGCGGTTATACGCATACCTCTGTCTCTCTAGCCGATGCAGTAGCATCTGTAGAAACTGAAGTATTGGAAATTCACATCTCGCAACCTATGGCAAGAGAAGTAGAACGACACGTATCTTTGCTTTCTAAATATTGCAAGGGAAGCATTTCAGGTTTAGGCCTTCATTCATATATTTTAGGAATTGAATACTTTATCAATAAAAAATAAACAATCATGAAAATTACATTAATCAGCTTGCTAACTCTATTTACAACGACTTTATTCGCTCAAGAGGGCGAGCTTTTTCCCTCAATTGAAGTAGTTGACTTAAATGAAAACAAGAGCACTATTCCCGAAGATACAAAAGGAAAGTTCACTTTAGTGGGAATTGCTTTTTCCGAAGACGCACAAAACGACCTGTACAGTTGGAGTCAGCCTGTTTTTAGTGAATTTATGGATGACAACAACCTATCATCTTTAGTTTACGACCCTTATGTAAAGTTGATTTTGATGTTTGGTGGAGCAAACCAGTTGGTTTACAAGAAAGCAAAAGAGCAAATTACTCAAGGTACTGACGAAACGCTCAAAGACAATGTAGTGATGTACAAAGGCAGTATTAAAGACTATCGGAAAATACTTAAGTTAAAAAACAGAAAAACACCATACTTTTTTGTATTAGATAAAGAAGGTAAAATTATTTATACTACTGAAGGAAGGTATAGCAGGCAACAAATTAAAGAGGTTGGGAACTTAATTGAGGAATAAAATCAATGCATCCAATATTTTCTTTTTTTATCACCATCCTTTCGTTTTCCAAGTTTAGTGCTAATTTGTAGCATAAAATACTGCGCTCGGCTATTGTACTCTTCATCTCGAAGACTATTTAAATCTCCACTGCGGCGAATACCTACATTTTCATTTAACAAATCGTGAACTATAAATGTTATTGCCCATTTATCGTTCATGAGAGACTGTCGAAGTGAAAGATCTATAAAGTGAAGCTGGCGAGCTTCAGAGAAAAAAGCATTGGCGTAATTACGGATAGAGTAGTCAGCATTTAACAAAAGATTTTCAAGAATTTGCAATTCACCACTTGCATACCATCTTACTTGATCAAAACGTTGATTAAAATTGCTGTTCAATTCATATTCTTGTTTGTTAAAAGTATATTCAAAGCCAAAATCTAAGTCCCACTTTTCATCTTTGTCGCGACCAATTCTACCACCCACCGAATAAGATTCCGATGCAACTTGAGAAAGTTCATCATTCAAAAATGCCTCATACCTGCTAAAGCTTGAGCTACCGTTAAATCTGTACTGTAAGTTCCACTTCTTAAACTTTTTAGATATTCCAAAATAGGAAGTTAAACTTTGGTAGAAATCTGTATTTTGTGGAGTTATTTCTCTCCTTAAATCACTGTTTACTCGCGTTCTATTTACTATTTTATCTTGAACATCAGCTACTCTCAGTCCAATGTAATAAGAAGATGAAGAAAGTGGATCAAAGAAAAAATAATTGATGTTAAAGTTATGAGCGTATTCAGGTCTTAGTTGATTATTTCCCACATACAATTGATTAGGATTAATATTGTTTGGAATAGTAATTAATTGATTTAGGTTAGGCAGGTTAGTGGAAGTTCTGTAACCCATTCTTAAATTTTGAGAACCCTTTAAGCGAAAGCGAACAGTTAGGTAGGGATAAAGAAAGCGAAAGTCATTGTCCGTTTCACTAGTCTTTAAATGTATTTGAGAAAGCGCCGATCCCATTTCCCAAACCGACTTTTTGGTGGATCGTTGAATGGAGAAGTTTCCTTTATGTTCGTCTATATCTCTACTAAAAGCACCACTTAAGCTGTCGTTAAAGCTTCTTCCATTTTGTAAATCAAAGAAATTTCGCTCGGGTGTTTCATACTCTTGGTCGTAACTATATGTAAAATTAGCATACCATTTATCAATTATAGGTTCAGTATATTTCAAGGACAGTCGATTTTGCTGCTGTTGTTGACTAAAATTTTGAAATTGATATAGGTCGGAATTAAAAATCTGATTATCGATTAAATTTTCTTCCTCTTGCTCACCTACCCTAAACAGGTGTTTAAAAAGTAAACTCCTACCCTTCTTCTTCAGTCTTCTATTATAAGATAAGTCACTATAAGCTTTAAAAGAGTTTTCTTCAAACTTATTTAGAGTTGATGTTTCTCGAACACCACTACTCTCTGATGTGTATTCAGTATAAGACTGATTGTCTGCTTCATTATCACTTAAAGAAAACCCCATTCGATAATCAATTCTGTTCATTGAATCGGGATTCCATTCCAGTCGAATGTCCGAAGAATGACCTATATTTTGCTTTTCGTTGTCAATTACTTCAGCCGTTTCAAATGTTTCTGTTGGAGTAAAATTGCTGCTGTTTATGGTTTTAATTAGCTCATTGGTATTGTTAACGTAAAAGTAATTTGCTGTAACTTTTAGCTTTTTATTAATGGTTCTATTCCAATTTAATCCTGCAGATAAACTGCTGTTTATTCCATCACCAAGATTATAACCGATTGCAGAGCTATTAAAGTCAGAAATATTTCCTCCTTGAAAGTCGCTGTATTCCGAAAAGCTAAAGTTTAACTCATTTAAGTTGTTACCACCTCCAATCAAGCTCAATTGATTTTTTTCATCGAAGTAGTTGATGCTAGCACTTCCTTTGTAAGTTTCCTCCGTACCAACTGCGCCGGAAACCCTACCAAAATAACCTTTGTTGTATTCTTCCTTTAGGGTAATGTTAATTGTTTTTTCTTCACTTCCATCATCCACTCCTGTAAATTCAGCTTCTTCCGATTTTTTATCTAATACCTCAACACTCTTCACCGCTTCAGCATCTAAATTTTGTGTTGCCATTTTAGGATTACTGCCAAAAAACTCCTTACCATTTACTAATACCTTTGTAACAGTCTTACCTTGAGCGGTTACATTTCCTTGTTCATCAACTTCAACTCCCGGAAGCTTTTCAAGCAATTTTTCAACTGCTTCACCCTCTTTAGTTTTGAAGGCTGCAGCATCATACACTAGAGTATCATCCTTCATTTTCATAGGAATGCGTTCTGCTGAAATCTCTACCTCATCTAAATCAACAGCAGCAGTTTTTAATTGATAAATAGGTAATTCGATTTTTCGATTCCTCCAATCGGTATTGATTTTTTTATAAGTGGTCTGATATCCTAAAAAAGAAAATTGAATCAGATAATCACCTTTTTCTTTTACATCAAGTTGATAATTGCCATTCACATCTGTTAAACCAAAAGTGATCATACTACTATCTTGCTCTTGCAAAATAACCACCGAAGCAAAAGAAAGTGGCTTCTGTTCCGTATCTTGTAGTTTTCCGGAAATTTGAAATTGAGCCTGCAAAGTGAAAGTTAATCCAAGAAAAATAAGAAAGATAAATTGCTTTTTCAAAATGAATTTATTCTAGTAAAGTGCGCTAAGATACTAATTATTAAAGCTTGAAAAACCACTAACTTTCATAAACTGCTAATCCTGAAAATCTAATAGCCACTTCATGGCTTCCTTTTCCTCACTAAAAACAGCTGTTGGGTAAACCGTCTTGGTCATTTTTGTATAAAACTCTAATTCAATTCTGTTAGAAAGACTACTTACTACAAATGCTTCAGCAGCTTTTAGTTCTATATGTGATGGCGCTTCAAATTCTCTTTTTATATCTTGTTCTGCTGTATTAAACTCATTGAAAACTGTTAGAATCAAACCCTTGCTACCATTCAGAATTTTTAGATAAACATCTCTACATTCCTTAATTCCCTCTTGAGTTAGCACTACACCATTTTTTACTTGAACACGAATAATGTTATTTCCAAGTGACTGAATAAAAGCAATTGAAGTTTCAAACCTCGGGTAGTTCATTATGATAAGAATTTATATTAATGCTCATATTGTTCTTACAAAATTATTTATTCTAAATTCAAGACAAGATATTAAATCATCAATTTACTTCTCCACCGGATTTGGAATCAGTTCATTTTCTGTATGTGCAACGATGGTAGCTACTGTTGCATCTCCGGTTACATTAACTACCGTTCGGCACATATCTAACAGACGATCAACTGCAAAAATTAATGAAATTCCTTCTAGTGGTACCCCCACTGCACCTAATACAATGGCTAACATAATTATTCCTGCTCCGGGCACGGCTGCAGAACCAATAGAGGCTAAAGTTGCGGTTAGTACAATCGTTAGTTGTTCTGAAAGACCTAAATCCATACCGTAAACTTGCGCAATAAAAACAGCAGCAACTGCCTGATAGGCGGATGTTCCATCCATATTAATTGTAGCTCCTAAAGGCAAAACAAATGAAGCTACTTTTTTAGAAACACCGAGCTTTTCCTCGCAGCGCTCCATAGTTAGTGGCAAAGTTGCCGCAGAAGAACTAGTAGAAAAAGCCAGCAATTGAGCCGGCGAAATGCCTTTGAAAAATTCCCGATATGAAAAACCTGCTAAGAACTTTAATGCTAAAGGATAAACTACAAAAACTAAAACTGCAAGCGCCAACAAAACAGTTATTGAGTAAACTGCTAAGCCTTTTAATATTTCTACAGCTGCAGCAGGGTCTTCTCCGGCAAGCTCAACCATAATATTCCCCAAAAGAGCAAAAACCCCTATCGGCGCAAAATACATAATAATGTCAACTATTTTAAGGATTACTTCATTGGCTCCCTCAAAAAACTGTTTTACAACTTCCACTTTTGCAACATCAGGCACTAATATTAATGCAATACCAAACATTAAGGCGAAGAAAATAACCTGCAACATATTAGTATTGTCGGCAGATGCATAAAAAATATTTGATGGAACCATATCAACCAAAAATTGCAGCGGACTACTTTCCTTTTGTTGTAAGGCTTTTGACTCTGTATCTTTTACTTTAGCCTCATTTTGTTTTACCATTTCAGTTCGAATCTCTTGAGAGAAACTCTTACCGGGTTTGATAAGATTAACAGCCAATAAACCAACAGTTACAGCAATAACAGTTGTAATTATATAAATACCAATGGTTTTACCTCCCATTGACGATAACTGAGAAATATCTTTCAGCCCTGATATTCCATTTATTAAAGAGATTAAGACTAAAGGAACTGCAATCATTTTTAGCATATTAATAAAAATAGTTCCCCAAGGTGCAATCCAATCGGCAGTAAACTCTTGCCAACCTGCGTTTGCTGCTAAAAGTCCGTATAATAAACCGAGAACTAATCCAATAATAATCTGCCAGTGCAGTGCTAATTTCTTCATCTATTTATAGTTTCGCTGATTGATTTCTTAATAAAAAGTCAGCCATCACCAAAGCTGCCATTGCCGAAACAATGGGAACCGCTCGAGGAACTACGCAAGGGTCATGTCGTCCTTTTCCCTCCAACTCTACCTCCTCTCCTTGATCATTGACTGATTGTTGTTTTTGCATAAGGGTTGCAATGGGCTTAAAAGCCAATCGAAAATAGATATCCTCGCCATTGCTTATTCCGCCTTGTATCCCGCCACTAAAGTTGGTCTTGGTTTTTATACCTTTATTAGTTGATTCAAAAATATCATTGTGCTCAGAACCTCGCATTTCAGCAGCTGAAAAACCTGAGCCGAACTCAAACCCTTTTACTGCATTAATGCTCATCATTGCTTTTGCCAGCTCAGCATGCAGCTTATCAAAAACTGGTTCTCCTAATCCAACAGGGCTACCTTGAATCACACATTGAATTATACCGCCAATAGTATCACCCTCTTTTTTCACTTGTTCAATGTGTCGAATCATTTCTTGTGCTACAGTCGATTCAGGACAGCGGACTTTATTCTTAAAGGTTTCTTCAAAGTTTAGTTCTCGGTAATTTTTATTCAACTTAATCGAACCAACTTGTTGAACATAAGAATTAATCTTTATACCATAATGTGCTAAAAATTGCTGAGCAACAGCACCTCCAACTACTCTACAAGCAGTTTCTCTGGCAGAAGCTCTTCCACCACCTCTGTAGTCACGGTGACCGTATTTTTCTTGATAGACATAGTCTGCATGAGAAGGACGATAGGCATATTTTAAGTGACTATAATCTTTTGATTTTTGATCTTCATTCAGGATTTGGAAAGCAATAGGAGTTCCTGTTGTTTTTCCTTCAAATATTCCCGATAAAAAAACCACTTGATCACTCTCTTTTCGCTGAGTAGTAATGTTAGACTGACCGGGTTTTCTTCGGTCCAACTCCACTTGAACTTTATCTAAGTCCAATTGAAGACCGGCTGGGCAGCCGTCGATAATTCCTCCAATTGCCGCAGCATGCGACTCACCAAAAGTAGTTAACTTAAATAAAGTTCCAAAGCTGTTTCCCGCCATGCAAGCAAAAGTAGTTGTTTTTATAAAAGAATAGAAAGTAATATTCAAACAAAAAGAGACGCCTTAAAAAAAAGCGCCTCTTCTCTATAAACAAATAACACCTAAACTAATTCTTAAAGTTAAGAATAGTTTCTTTTATAATCTTTACACAATCTAATAATTGTTCTTCTGTCATTACCAAAGGGGGCGCAAATCGAATAATATTCCCATGCGTAGGTTTAGCTAATAAGCCGTTCTCTTTTAGAGCAACACAGATATCCCATGCCGTTGAACTGTCTTCACTATCATTAATCAGAATGGCATTTAACAAGCCTTTACCTCGAACTTTGTTGACTAAGTCTGACTCATCTACCAGCTTTTGAATTTCGCTTCTAAAAAGCTCACCTAATTTTTGAGCTCTTTCTGCTAATTTTTCCTCTTCAACAACTTCAAGCGCAGCCATAGCTACTCTTGCAGCAATCGGGTTTCCTCCAAAAGTAGAACCATGTTGACCCGGCTTAATTACTAACATAATATCATCATTTGCCAAAACAGCACTTACAGGATAGGCTCCACCTGATAATGCTTTCCCTAAGATTAAAACATCCGGCTGAACATTCTCATGGTGGACTGCTAGTAGTTTTCCTGTTCGAGCAATTCCGGTTTGTACTTCATCGGCAACAAATAAAACACCAGCTTCTTTACATAACTCACTCGCCTTTTTCAAGTAACCTTCATCAGGAACAAAAACACCAGCTTCTCCTTGAATTGGCTCTACTAAAAAGCCGGCTACATTTTCTTCTTTCAATGCCTTTTCTAAGGCATCAGTATCATTATATGGAATGCGAATAAAGCCCGGAGTATATGGGCCGTAATTTTTTCTTGCTTCTTCATCGTTTGAAAACGAAACGATTGTAGTTGTTCTTCCGTGAAAATTACCTTCACAAACAATTATTTTAGCTTGATTTTCAGGAATTCCCTTTTTCTCATAAGCCCACTTTCTGGTCAGCTTAATTGCCGTTTCTACTGCTTCAGCTCCAGAATTCATGGCCAACACCTTATCGAAACCAAAGAACTCTGAGGCAAACTTTTCAAATTGTCCTAGAACATCATTATAAAATGCCCTTGAAGTAAGTGTTAATGTTTCAGCTTGTTCTTTTAGTGCACCAATAATTTTAGGGTGACAATGACCTTGATTAATTGCTGAGTAAGCCGATAAAAAGTCATAGTACTTTTTACCTTCAGCATCCCACATAAAAACGCCTTCTCCTCTACTTAAAACAACCGGTAGCGGATGATAATTGTGTGCTCCGTATTTGTCTTCCAGCTCCATAGCTGCTTTTGATGAGATTTTCACTTTCGTCATATTTTTATTTTTTGATTTTCAATTGAGTGCAAAAGTATTTATTTTATTAAGATTGCCACTTTTAATCACTGACTTAGCTCCTAAAACTCCAACACTTCCTTAATTTTTTTCGCCACCTTTTCAGCAGAAGGTATCATCGTTTGTTCAAGAACGGAATTCAATGGAATTGCAGGCATACTTTCTGAACCAATAGTCATTACAGGAGCTTCCAAAGCTGTAAAGCATTTCTCCTGAATTAAACCGGATAGATTTCTTGCAAAAGAATTTTGGACAGCATCTTCAGTTACAACCAAACAACGGTTTGTTTTGCGTACAGATTTAAAAATGGCTTCTTCATCTAAAGGATTGAGCGTGCGTAAATCTACAATTTCTATTTGCCCTTCGAATTCTTTCGCTGCATTTAACGCCCAATGTACGCCCATTCCATAAGTAACTATGGTTAATGCTTCTGAGTTGGCTACCTTATCATCAGCCGCTTGCAATTTAATGTCTGCTTTTCCGAAAGGCAAGATATAATCTTCAGAAGGCTCTATGGTTTTTGCTGCCAACGTTCCGGGCACTTTACTCCAATACAAACCTTTGTGCTCAAAAATAACAACCGGATTTGGATCGTGATAGGCTGCTTTCATTAAACCTTTTAAATCAGCTCCTGTACTCGGATAGGCAATTTTTATTCCTTTAATATTAGCAATGATTGTTTCAACACTTGAAGAATGGTAAGGACCTCCGCTACCATAAGCCCCAATGGGTACACGTAAAATCATGCTAGCCGGATATTTCCCATTTGATAAATAATACGAGCGACTCACCTCAGTAAACAACTGGTTAATCCCGGGGAATATATAATCTGCAAACTGAACTTCTACTATGGGCTTTAAACCAACAGCCGACATTCCCACAGTAGAACCTACAATAAAGGCTTCTTGAATAGGCGTATTAAACACTCTTTCATCACCAAACTTTTGCGCTAAAGTTGCTGCTTCTCTAAAAACACCACCTAAGCGTCCGCCTACATCTTGTCCATAAAGCAAACACTCTTTATTATTCTTCATCAACTCTTCCACCGCATGCAAGGCACAGTCGACCATTACAACTGACTCCCCATCTTTTGGCTGACGCTCACCTTTCTCTTCAGTAACTTCAGTTGGAGCGTAATCGTGAGTATATAAATCCTCCGGCTTTGGATCTTCCGACGCTAGTGCTTTTTCATAATCCTCTTTAACTTGCCTTTTTACACTTTTCTCTATCGTCTTGATATCTTTATCAGAAAAGCCATTCTCCTTTAAAAGTGCAATTAACTTGGGATAAGGGTCTCGCAGTTTTTGTTCTTCTAAATCATCGCGATACCATTCCATTCGAACACCGGAAGTATGATGATTTAAGAGAGGAACTTTAGCGTGAACCAAAACCGGACGACGCTCATTTCTAATAATTTTAATCGCTTTTTCAATGGTTGTATATGATTCAGCAAAATCGCTTCCATCTATTGTGAAAGCTTTTACTCCTTTAAACCCTTTTATGTATTCATAAGCATCCTGTGCCCTCGTTTCTTTTGCATTAGCTGAAATATCCCAATCGTTATCTTGTACTACATACAAAATTGGCAACTGCTTTAATGCAGCCATTTGAAAAGCTTCGGCTACTTCTCCTTCTGTAACGCAAGCATCGCCTAAAGAACAAAGTACCAAAGGCTTGTTTTTATCGTCGATTTTAAGCAACTCTTTGTATTGCATGCCCATGGCAGCTCCGGTTGCCGGAATAGCTTGCATGCCGGTTGCAGAGGATTGATGTGGAATTTTGGGTTTGTCCTCATCTTTTAAACTCGGGTGTGAGTAATAAGTTCGTCCTCCCGAAAAAGGGTCGTCTTTTTTAGCCATTAACTGCAACATCAAATCGTAAGGCTTCATTCCAACTCCTAAAAGCATAGAATCATCTCTATAATAAGGGTAAGCATAATCAAAGTGCTCTAGTTGCATAGCCGCCGCCAACTGAATGGCTTCGTGTCCTCGCGAAGTTGCATGAACGTATTTAGAAACTACTTTAAAGTTTTCCTCATACAATTCCGTCATCGCCTTGGCTGTTGCCATTAAAGTAAATGCTTTCTCTAAGGTCTTTTTATTTATTTTACTCATAATATTTTCTTTTGGATGAAGGATTATTTTTTTTTGGATAAAGGACTAAGGATAAAGGATTAAGTTATCTTTCTTATTAATCTTTTCTTATTAGTCTTTCATCCATTATTATCCTTTTCACTATTTTTCTTAGATATGATGATTAACGATCCAATCATTTTTGAAACGCTTATTGCAAGTTTTATGATTTCTTCTTTTTCTTCAGTTTTAATCAGGTTTTGGTCTTCTGCTAAATGAAGCATAGATCGAACTTCTCCACATGAGCCTTTTGCTACATATAAAAAGTAAATCCACTCTTTATTACTCTTTCGCTCAAAACCTTCAGCTATGTTATTAGAAACTGACAAAGCAGCTTTCAAAATCTGATCTCTAAAAAAGTACTGTTTAGAATCACTAAAGTATTTTGAAGTGAGTTTATATAACTCCCTAGCAGCTTGCCATACTCTCAAATCCTCAAATTGCTGAAAGTCTCCCATACCTATATACTTTTAAAATAATCTAAATTCTATCTTTAATCCTTTCTCCTTAATCCTTAATCAACATATCTCTAACTTCTAGCCTCTAATATCTAAACTCTCTTCATCAAACGCTTCCAAATGGTCGCCTATTCTTGCTAAAAATGATCCTCCTAGATTTCCATCTACTACACGATGATCGTAAGAAAGCGAGAGGTACATCATGTGTCGAATTGCGATTACATCTCCGTATTCTGTTTCAACTACAGCCGCTCTTTTGCGAATAGCACCGGTAGCCAAAATAGCAACTTCAGGTTGGTTTATAATCGGCGTACCCATAATGTTTCTAAACGTTCCAACATTACTAATCGTAAAAGTAGAACCTTTGATTTCATCGGCTTTTAGTTTGTTTGTTCGCGCCCTATCTACCAAGTCATTCACTTCAGTAGTTAAGCCTAGTAAATTCTTTTTATCTGCATTTTTTATCACCGGAACGATTAAGTTTCCGTTGGGTAAAGCTGCCGCTAAGCCTATGTTAATGTCTTTTTTAACAATAATTTTTTTGCCGTCTACCGACACATTTACTAATGGATATTCCTGAAGTGCCTTTACCACAGCATCCACAAAAATGGGTGTATATGTTATTTTCTCTCCATATTTTTGGGCAAATGCTGCTTTATTCTTCTCTCTCCACTTTACAATGTTAGTCACATCTGCTTCCACATAAGAAGTAACATGAGGTGAAGTACGTTTGGATTCAACCATGTGATCGGCAATCATACCGCGCATGCGATCCATTTCGATAATCTCATGGCGCCCTTCGTAATTAGCCGTACTTGTCTGCACCACTTGATTCGATGCTGCAACAGTTTGTTGTGACTTTCTACCATTTTGAAGGTAGTCCTGAAAATCCTTTTTCAAAATACGTCCGTTGGAGCCACTACCATTAATTTGTTTGAGTTCTTCGAAAGAAACTCTTTCCTTTTCAGCCATGCTACGAACCAAAGGAGAATAAAAGCGACCTTCTTCATCAAAGCGCTCAATGGAGGTTGCTGAAGTAGTCGAAGCTTGAGTTTTGGGCTTTTTTTCAGTTTCAAGCGGCTTAGTTGATTTTTCGGGACTTGCAGTTGCTTCCCCTTCCGTTTCAATTTCAGCAATGATTTCACCAACTTGAACAACATCATTTTCGTTAAAAAGCACCTTACTCAATACCCCACTTTCCGGAGCAGCCACTTCAGAATCTACCTTATCGGTAGCTACTTCTAAGATGGAATCGTCTTTTTCGACCCGTTCTCCTTCCTTTTTTAACCAATTGAGTATCGTTGCTTCTTTTATGCTTTCGCCCATCTTGGGCAGTTTCACTTCTATTGTCGCCATAGCACACTTTTTAGAATATATCCCCTCAAAAATACGCCTCCAAAATCAGATTAGCTACTATAATTTAATTTTATAGAATAATATTCTTTATTTTTGAAAATAAAAGAATAAAAGAACTACTTTATTATTTTAAACTGATAGAGTAGAATATAATTCTAATACTGATGAAAAAAATAGACGATATAGACTGCCAGATTTTGATGCTTTTGCAAAAGGACGGTCGGATTACAATTAAAGAGATGGCTGCTCAATTAGGCATGTCGACCACCCCCATTTTTGAGCGCACCAAAAAATTGGAAAAGGCTGGAATCATTTCGCATTATGCTGCTGTATTAGACCCAGACAAATTGGGTAAAAAGCTCTATGCTTTTGCGCACATTACGCTAAAAAACCATACTAAAGAGTTGGTTAAACACTTTACGGAAGAAATCGAAAAGATTCCTCAAGTCATGGAGTGCCATTACGTCACTGGTGACTCAGATTTTATACTAAAAATTTTACTCAACGACATGGAAAAATATCGCGAGTTTGTGATGAACAGCATTTTTGAAATGGATAATATTGCCAAAGTGGAGACTTTTTTATCGCTTTCAGTATTGAAGAGCAGTAGTGTGATTCCGGTAGAGGTCAGCGGGGGTTAATAAAACCATAATGCTTCAGATTTTTAAAGTCAAGAAGAAATTTTCAAGGTTTCAAGTGGCTGGATAAAGGATAAAAGAAAAAGGACGAAGGTTTTAAAATCTTTTTTATTGTATTTTCAACTCTCAACAATACACAAAATGTGATAAAAAATCAGTTAGATGAATCCTTTCTCCTTAATCCTTAGTCCTTCTACTAAACTCTTACCTCTTAATAACTTTCACATTCGCTCTTTCACCATTTCCAGTAACCAACTCAATAAAATAAATACCCGCCTTACCGGTAATTTGAAGTTGCAAATTGCCTTGCTTCACAAACTGTTCTTCTTGAACTAACTGTCCGTGAATGTTGCGAACTTTGATTTGCAATGATTGCTGCTCTTCAGCTAGTTCAATGTTTACTAAGCCGCTGCTTGGGTTAGGGTAAAAGCGGACAGTTTGCTGAAATCTGTTTTCGTTTAAGCCAACAGGAAATATTCTTACACAATCTGTAGTGTCGGAGCAGTAGCCTTTAGTTATAATGGCTGCATAATAACCCGAATCTTGTGGAGCAAAGGATTGCCTAGTTGAGTCGGTAATTATTGTATCTGCATTGCAATCGTACCACTGATAGCTATTGGCAGTACTATCTTGAGCCGTTATAATGCGATTTGTATCAGAAATAGAAACATTAATGAGATAGCGTTGGTAGCCACTGCGACGAATAGGTGACTCTAAAGTTACAGATTGATTATTGCACGAAGAGTTAACGTTTGCTTTTACCTGATAATAAGTAAATTTATGATTATCAACGTAAGTCATTACATTGAAATTAGCAATGCTATCAACAATTGGTAATGGAGGAGTATTTCCTGCATAGATTATCCATTTATTAAAACTATTTGCTAAATCTTGACCTGCAGACCATGTAATTTGATTATTTGAAGATAATTCTTCTATACACTCTACTTTTGGAGCACCTTTTATACCTTCAGCCCCTACAGTTACTTTAACATAAGTATTCACCTGTTGTGGAACAGGACAATGATCATCTTTAGCTGAAAAATAGAAATAATAAGTTTTTTGAGAGCCATCTGCATTCAAATGCCCGCAATTGGTTTGCCATTCAAAGTTCGTCGATGCAAGATTATTACCACTAACCTGATAGCGATTACGGCTACTATCATATTGAGGAACATTATTTTTTAAAACTGCGCAGGGTGGGGTTGCACAATTGATAGTATCTACAAAATCTGCTGCAAATTGATTGCCGGATGTAAATAAAGTAACTTCTTGCGGAAGTCCTGTAGCTCCGCTATCGTTATCCACCACTTGCACCGGAAACTCTACTTTATCTCCGGCTTCCACCGCAATTTCGTATTCATTTTGTTTTATGTTATCAAAATAAAATTCCGGTTGACTGTTTGGAGTTACACTGTCGATGGGTGGGCAATCTATTAAAAACACTGGTGACTCTCTGAAAATTGATGAGATTTTTTGCCCATCTCTATATTCATCTACTCGATTAACTAGTAAATAACCGCCTCTAGGACCTCCGTAAACAGCATATTTAATTATGCCTGTTTCTTTATCAATTGTTGTGGGTATGTTAGTTGAATCAAAACTCTGATCCGGTGTTGGGTTGTTGTAATTAAAACCTAAAGCATATTGTCTTGGTGTAGGATTACTTGCGGGAATATCATACGCTCTATCCCAATCATAAACAACCAAATCTTGCTCTTTATCATTTACCGATTGATTCATCGTAATATAAAAGTTTTTACATTTTGGTATTGTTGGGACAGCACTAAAGATAGGTGATGAGTTAATACAAGGATAAATATTTGAGCTGTTTCGATCGGGATACATAATTGCTCTTAAAACACTTGTTCCTGTAGCCCCCCAAATAAGTTTTCTAAATTTGGTCTACAACACACTGTTTCAAATCTAAAGTGCCATCCACTTGAAGGTGGCACACCTTTTAAAACTAAAGTATCTGATTTATACCAAAACGCTTGAACAGCTACTCTAAAATTAACATTATTGTTACCACAGCCCATTTGCTGTTGTGGTGTACTTTGGCTGCAAATTGGTGATATATCCCCATTTTTTCTTTGCAGCCATGTTGCTGAATCCGGCATTAAGTTAATCGCTGAAAAGGGTTGATTATTTATATTGGTTGGAAGTGGATTACCAAAAACTTGAAGTGTTTGATTAATATAATTCCAACCTGCTCCTGAACAGTCACGATAAATTTTTAGTTTAAAAACATAGCGACCATCGTTTAAACACTCCCATGTAATTTCACCACCTATAACATGTGTTGCATTTGCTTTAGGAACAAAAAATAAACTCAAAAGAGCTATTAGAAGGGTGTAGACTTTTTTCATGGAGATTAGTTTAGAATGAGTTGGATTGCAAAGAAAAGGAATTTTTTATTGAGAATATGGAGAATGGAGCATAGAAAATAGAGGAATCCATTTTCTATACTCTATGTTCTCTACTCTTAAACTCTCTACCTCTTCACCACTTTCACATTAGCCCGCTCTCCTTGTTCATTCACCAACTCAATAAAGTAAATACCTGGCTTTCCTTTGAGTTGCAATTGCAAATTACTTTGGTTCACAAACTTTTTTTCTTGAACTAACTGTCCGTGGATATTGCGGACTTTGACTTGTATTGATTGCTGTTTTTGAGGGAGTTCTATGTTTACAAAACCATTGGTTGGGTTAGGGTAAAAGCGAACAGTTTGCTGAAATCTGTTTTCGTTTAAGCCGACAGGAAATATTCTTACACAGTCTGTAGTGTCGGAGCAGTAGCCTTTGGTTATAATGACTGCATAATAACCTGAATCTTGTGGAGCAAAGGATTGTCTAGTTGAGTCGGTAATTATTGTATCTGTATTGCAATCGTACCATTGATAACTATCGGCAGCACTGTCTTGAGCTATTATTATACGATTTGTATCTAAAATAGAAACATTAATGGGATAGCGTTGGTAGCCACTGCGACGAATAGGTGACTCTAAAGTTACAGATTGATTGACACAAGTAGAGTTAACGCTTGCTTTCACTTGATAATAAGCAAACTTTTGATTGTCAACATAAGTCTTCACATTGAAATTAGCAATGCTATCAACAATTGGTAATGGAGGAGTATTTCCTGCATAAATTATCCATTTATTAAAACTATTCGCTAAATCTTGACCTGCGGACCATGTAATTTGATTATTTGAAGATAATTCTTCTATACACTCTACTTTTGGAGCACCTTTTATACCTTCAGCCCCAACAGTTACTTTTACATAAGTATCCACCTGTTGTGGAACCGGACAATGATCGTCTTTTGCCGAAAAATAAAAATAGTAGCTTTTTTGAGAACCATCTGCATTTAAATGCCCGCAATTGGTTTGCCATTCAAAATCTGTCGTTACAACATTTGCTCCACTAACTTGATAGCGATTACGGCTACTATCATATTGAGGAACATTATTTTTCAAGACTGCGCAAGGTGGATTTGAACAATTGGTCGTATCCATAAAATCTGCTGCAAACTGATTGCCGGATGTAAACATAGTAACCTCTTGAGGAAGTCCCGTAACACCGCTATCAATGTCCGTGGTTTGCACCGGAAACTCAATTTTTTCTCCGGCTTCCACCACAATTTCGTATTCATTTTGTTTTATATTATCAAAATAAAATTCCGGCTGGTTGTTTGGAGTTACACTGTCGATGGGTAAGCAATCATAAAATTTATAAGGAACTTCCCTAAAAATAGAAGATATTTTGTGTCCCTCTCTGTAGGCAGCAACTTCTACAACAGTAACAAACCAATCAGAATATCGATAATCATGCACTTCAAGATTAATTATCCCGGTGTTATTGTCTATATGTGCAGCTTTATTCAAAGGGTTGAAACTTTGATCTGGAGTTGGGTTGTCAAAACTAAATCTTGATGAAAATCCTCTTTCTTTTGGACTAGCTGCCGGTATATCATAAGTTTTCGCCCATTTATAAACTAAACTATCGCCATCAGAATCAACAGCAGATTGATTGTATTGAATAGGATAGGAAAGGCAAAACGGAACTCTTGGTAATTCTACAAACTCAGGAGAACTATCTATACAATTTTGAACATTTATACCAGCTGGATCTGAATACATAATTGACCTTAATAGGATTGCTCCTGAAGCACCTCCTACTAAATTTCGAGAGTTTGGTCGACAACAGATTAACTCATACCTAAAGTGCCAACCATCATTGGGTGGGGTACCATTCAATTGAATGGGAGCAGACTTATAATAAAATACTTGAATTGAACCATTGCTCCTATCGCTACAAGATAAACTACTTGAAAACTGGTTAGGATTGCAATCCGGAGATAAGTCACCAAAGTTTGTTCCCATCCATCGAACAGAATCAGGAATTAAATTGATACTCTGAATAGCTTGATTGTTTGAGTCTATTGGTAATGGATTACCAAAAACTTCTAATGTTTCAATATCAAAAGGCCAGATTGCTCCAAAACAATCAACATATAATTTCATTTTAAACACATAGCGGCCATCATTCAAGCACTCCCAAGTTATTTCGCCACCAACATTATGCGAAGCCTCTACTTTCGGCACAAAACTTAAACTCAAAAGAGCTATTAGAAGGGTGTAGACTTTTTTCATGGAGATTAGTTTAGAATGAGTTGGATTGCAAAGAAAAGAAATTTTTTATTGAGAATATGGAGAATGGAACATAGAAAATAGAGGAATCCATTTTCAATTCTCTATATTCTATTCTCTTGCAAATTATCTCTTCACCACCTTCACATTCGCCCGCTCTCCTTTTGCATTTACCAACTCAATAAAATAAATACCCGCTTTACCATTAAGTTGAAGTTGCAAGTTACCTTGGCTCACAAACTTTTTTTCTTGAACTAACTGTCCGTGTATATTGCGGACTTTGACTTGTATTGATTGTTGTTTTTGAGGGAGTTCAATGTTTACTAAGCCGCTGCTTGGATTGGGGTAAACGTATAATTGACTTTCAAAGTTCAATTCATCTAAACCTACTGAGAACATTGGAATACACTCTGAGGTATCTTTATACCCATAAGCAGTTAAAATTACTGCATAATAACCAGTATCAGTTGCTACATAACTTCTGCTATTTGCTCCTGGAATTAAGGTATCTTCTCTACAATCATACCATTGATAATAAGCATTTTCCTCAGCACTTTCAACGGTATTATAATTTAATTGAGCGGCACTTGTGTCCAATTCATCAACAAAATAGCAAAAAGAAGTATCACTGCAATCCGCATACTCTATGTAAACTCCATAATAACCAGTATCTAATGGAGTAAATCGATTATTCTTTTCGCCAGGAAAACTAAAATTTGAAGTACAGTCATACCATTGGTAAGAAGTTGCAGCAAAATCTTCTACATATAAATAATCCACAAACCGGCTTAAAACATTCACGCCTTTGGTACTAAATACTGAGCTGTATGATGAAGGTGTTGCTCCATCGCAGCCGGAAATGGTTCTTGCCCGAAATTCATAGTCGTTCTGAAGTGCATTAATACCGGTTATTAACACTTCATGATCTACACCATAATCCACTTGATTACTACCTGAGAAAGTTTGCCAGTTTCCATTAATCGTTCGATAATCAAATTCATATTCTACACCATTATTTGTTGTATCTTTTGGCGAATTAAAAGTAATTCTAACTGCACCGTTGCTTTCAATATTTGCACAAATAATCTCAGGTGCAGAAACTAGCTCAAATGTTCTTAAGTTAGATGGTGCAGAGTAGTTAGAAACTGCAGAAATATTTACTGCCCCACTTTGATCCTCAGCAATAACTCTAAACTTATAATCGACACCTCCAATTACTTTTAAAGAAACGGTTCGTATGCTGTCCCCTTTTAAAACTTCTTTCAGTTTAAAGCCTGTATTAGCAGAGTCCACATAAACTTTGTAGTTTTTGATTGGAGTCGTAAATCCAAGTGGTTTATTCCATTGTAAATTAAACAAAGAAGAACATCTGGGGCTTTCTAAATTACCGTAAATACTTATTGTAGTGTATAGATTACTTAAAGCTGAATTGCTTAAGTCACACCGATCAAAAGATTTTAACAAGAAACTATCTATAGCATGATTAGTATTTGCTCCAGAGTACAAAAATGATTGAGTTGCCACCGGCAAATCAGCTATTTCATTAGTTGGATACTGAGCGTTATCATCATCAAAGATTTTAAATTTCCTAACAGTTCCAGCATTTGCTCTGTCAATTTTAAAGTATACCTCTCCATTTTCTTTGACCATAACTGTATCAAATTCAGGGCTTGGTATAAATCCTCTATTTGTCATTAATACCGTATCAATCACACTAAAAGTGCTAAAAGTTAAGGTGTCTAATACATTACCTGCCCCTAATCCATTGCCCTGTTTGTAAGTAATTACCGTATCTCGAGCTTCTACCCTAAAACCTATTACTCCTTTACAAGTATTAGAATTTACATTAAAACTGGTGTTCATTGTTTTTCCTCTTAAATACCAATTATTGGGATCAGCCTCACCTCCAATATACTGTCCACCTTGCTCTATTGAATCATTTTCCCAAATATAAAAGTGCGTGGGAGATTCATAAATATAATAGGGGTATGTAGCGGCAGATAAAGGTTTTGGACGATTCCAGTTTAAAGTTACCCTTGAAGCTAGTGGATTGGGTAGATTAGCAGAGTGAGTTGCTTCAACTTCGATCAACTGTACTGCTTCCGATGGATTAGTTTCATAGTTATCGGAACAGCCAGAAGTCGTTGCCATTCTATAATACCAATCTTTATCCGGACGTTTGTTTAAAATATCCGGCATATTAGTCGGTTTGGTTAAGAACACACCACTAAAGTTCAACCCTAAATCACTACTATATAAATATTTATTAATATTTAACCCACTTAGCCATGCTGATGGAAGCGTATCGTTATCTGTTGTTGCAAACTGTAGCCTATATTTTGTAAAAGTTTCTGCACTATCAATGGGTGGTGCCCACTGCATCACAATTCTACCATCTAAATCAACTGAGGCTCCTTTAATAATTGGTTCAGTTAGTGCAATTGGATCTCTCACTTTTACGGTGATTGTTGGGTAATTTATACCAGGTAATGGGCAGAAGTTATCGAGAGTCTTTAAAACAAAGTTAAAATTTCCTTCATACGTTCCGGGAATTCCTGTATGAGGTATTTTTAGATGTTTGCACTGAGGTTGCCATACAAACTCAGTATTAAGTATTCCTAAACCTTGAATAACACTAGCCGGAGGATTTAAGTTTGTATTAATAGTCGGGCTCTGATTTCTTAAAATGGCGCAAGGCGTTGCTTGAGTAGAAACACAATTAGTACTATCAATAAAATCATTGGAAAACATAAACCCACTTGGAACAGTAGATACTGTTTGCATTCCATTAGTCGCTGTGTCCCCTCCATAGTCAAAGTCCTCTACCCTAATAGGAATATTCAACTCCTGACCTGCAACTACATTAACAACATATTCATTTCGCTGCACTCCATCAAGAAATACTTTTGGCGGTGAGTTGGGCACTCCTCCAATTCCTCCCGGCCCTTGCTCTAAGTCTGGGCAATCAAAAAATAC
>DIAJ01000033.1:283529-353656 GCA_002415785.1 Flavobacteriales bacterium UBA5081 | reverse complement strand
ATCAATTTAGGTAAATAAACGGACATACATATTTAAATTATTTCTTTAAACTAAGCTTACCGACTCAAAAATACTGAGCCTTTAATTTCTCTTCCTGCAATTTTTATAATGTAGAAATAGGTTCCTTCAGGAGCTCTTTTCCCATCCATAGTTCTGCCGTCCCAACCCTGTTGGCTAATGTTACTTTCATAAACTTTTTGACCGGAACGATTGAAAATTACCAAACCGGCACAACCGATAAACTCTCCATCTAAACCGGCGTAAAATAAATCATTAATGCCATCTCCATTCGGACTAAAAACGTTTACCTTATTCAATTCTACTACTTCGTCGAAGGTATGAGGAGGAATTACTTTAATAACAGAATCAGCGCAAAGCGAATTCTTCCCGCTTAAAATGACTTCATTTTCTTTGGTGAAATCTAATTCGAAAGTAGGTTCATAATCATTGCTCATTACTTTGCCATTCACTGTCCATACGTATTCATCGGTATTTGTAGAAGTGTTCACTATCTCTAATACAGCTCCTGAACAGCGAGCAGATAAATTGTATTCAAAGCTTAAGTTAGCAGTAGCGTCAACTTCAACATTTATACTGTCTTTATCATAGCAGCCGGCAGCATTATTAATTTGCAAGAAGTATTCTTGATCTACCGGTGGAGACGCCATAGGGTCAAATGCTCGCGGATTGTCCAATCCAAGCTTCGGCGACCAATAGAAAGAAATTCCGCTTGTGTCGCCTTCAAGTATTGGAGTGAGCTGTATACTGTCTCCATAACAAACTGAAGTGTCGGTCGGCGAAAAGTCAACATTAAATACATCAACATTTACAGTGTCAGTATTAATACATCCATTGTTATCTGTTCCAAATACTACGTAAGTAACGCTTTTGTTGGCAATAACTGTTGGTGAAGCAATTTGAGGATCATCCAAGAATGTGCTAGGTAACCAACTGTAGTTACTAGCTCCACTAACATTTAATTGAATGGGGTCGTCAATGCAAATTGATGTATCTTCTGAGGCAATTACATCAGGAAGTGGATTAACAGTAACCTCTGCGGTATCGTAATTAATACAGCCATTTGCATCGCTAACGCTTAGAGCATAATTTGTAGATGTTAAAGGATAAGCCATTGGATTCATAGCAGTCACATCGCTTAAATCTGTACTTGGACTCCAGCTATAAATAGCTCCGCTAGGACCTGTTGGGTTCCCGCCTAGCTCAACTGTGTCACCATAGCAAATCTCTATGAGTCCCCCGGCGTCAATGTCCGGTAACTCAAAAATCTCAACTTGTTTACTAATAGAATCAATGCACCCTTCAGAAGTGGTAACTACTAATGTTACCTCAAAAATTCCTGCAGTAGCATATTGGTAAGCCGGATTTTGAACATTTGCAGTTCCGCTGCCGTCACCAAAACTCCAATCCCAACTTGAAATGCTCCCTTTACTTATTTGACTTTGGTCAGTGAAAGCGGCAAAGTTTCCAAAACATCTTTCATCAACTGTAAAATCAACTTGTGGAAGTGGATTCGTAAACACAACTACAGAGTCAATATTTTTACAACCGTTCGCGTCTGTTATTTCTACGAAATACTTTGTAGTGTCTTGCGGACTTGCCATCGGGTTTGCAATTGTTGCGTCTGAAAGCCCAAGTGCAGGTGTCCATAAATAGCTTACTGCAGTTGCTCCGGTTGGGCTGCCTCCAATTTGTACGGAATCGTTTAAGCATGTGATTTGATCTGGCCCTGCATCCACTACAGGTAAGTCATTTACAGTAATTTCAACTTCATCCACATCTGTGCAGCCATTTCCATCGGTTACCGTTACGGAATAAGTGGTAGTCGTTGTTGGAAAAGCTTTAGGGTTTGCAACCGAGGCATCATTTAATGTCGAGCTGTTGTCCCAATTATAGCTGAATGTAGAAACTGCTAGCCCGCCAAGAATGGCTGTATCTTGACTACATATCGTTTGATCTGTTCCTGCATCTGCAATCGGTAAAGTGTCTACAATTACAGTTTTGCTAATGGAATCAATACAGCCACTTGAAGAGCCAACGACAAGTTTAACCGTATAGCTTCCGGCAGCACTATAGCTGTAGCTCGGATTCTGTTGTGTAGAAGTGCCAATGCCATCACCAAAATCCCAAGTCCATGAACTTAATGTTCCGGAAGTGATGGAAGACGCATCTGTAAATTGCGTTTGGTCTCCTAAACAAGCTTGATTGAAATTAAAGTCGACAACCGCTAAAGGATTCACAGTAATCGTCACTTGATCTGTCGCAGTACAAGTAGTTGAATTATCTGTAACGGTAACAGTGTAAGTTGTAGTTGTACTTGGAAAAGCTTCAGGATTGCTGATGCTAGCATTGCTTAAAGTAGCCGCATTGTCCCAGGCGTAGGAATAACCAAGAGTAGCAGCCGTTCCAATTTGAACGGTATCTCTGTCGCAAATGATTTGATCAGCTCCTGCATCTGCAATTGGCAATGGCTCAATAGTTACGTTTTTAGTAATGGTATCGGCACAATTCAATCCACTTTCAACGATTAATTCAACGGTATAAGTTCCTGCTGAACTGTATTGATAAGTGGGATTTTGTTGAGAAGAACTTCCTACACCATCGCCAAAATCCCAAGTCCAACTGCTAATGCTTCCACTGGCGATTGAACTCGCATCGGTAAATTGAGTTTGATCACCTTCGCACAAATCACTAAAAGTAAAATCTGCCGTTGGTACATCGTTAACGGTAACGGTCACTTGGTCGGTATTGGTACAACCGGTCGCAGTTTCTGTAACGGTAACGGTATAAGTTGTCGTTGTCGTTGGATGCGCTGTTGGGTTTGCAACAGAAGCAGAACTTAAACTAGCTCCATTATTCCAAGAATAAGTATTTCCTGCAATGGCAGCGCTACCGATTTGAGTGCTTTCTCCTTCACAAATTGCTTGATCAGCACCGGCATCAGCTGTAGGCAGCGGATTAACCGTAATCGTCACTTGATCTGTGTTCGTACATCCTGTAGCAGTTTCCGTAACGGTAACGGTATAATTAGTCGTTGTTGTCGGTGAAGCTGTTGGGTCAGAAACGGTAGCTGAACTTAATGTTGCTGAATTGTCCCAAGCGTAAGTGTATCCTGAAATTGATGCACTACCAATTTGAATGTTGTCACCTGCGCAAATGTCATCGTCAGCTCCAGCATCGGCTGTGGGTAGAGTTTTAATCTCAATATCTCTAGAAACTGAATCTTTACATCCAGCACCATTTTCTACCACTAACTTAACGGTATAAGTTCCCGCTGTAGCATAAGTATAAGTCGGATCTTCTTGAGTAGAAGTCCCTATTCCATCGCCAAAGTCCCAAGAATAACTTGCCGCTCCGCTTGGACTGCCGTCGAAAGTGGTTGAGCTGCCAATACAAGTGTCTGCCACAGTAAAAGCTGCGGTAGGAACTGAATTCACAGTAATCGTCACTTGATCAGTCGCTGTACAAGTAGTTGAATTGTCCGTTACGGTAACGGTATAAGTTGTAGTTGTACTTGGAAAAGCTTCAGGATTGCTGATGCTAGCATTGCTTAAAGTAGCCGCATTATCCCAGGCGTAGGAATAACCAAGAGTAGCAGCCGTTCCAATTTGAACGGTATCTCTGTCGCAAATGGTTTGATCAGCACCTGCATCTGCAATTGGCAATGGCTCAATAGTTACGTTTTTAGTAATAGTATCTGCACAATTAAATCCACTTTCAACGATTAACTCAACGGTATAAGTTCCTGCAGAACCGAACTGATAAGTGGGGTTTTGTTGAGAAGAGCTTCCCACACCATCGCCAAAATCCCAAGTCCAACTGATAATGCTTCCACTAACGATTGTACTCGCATCTGTAAATTGTGTTTGGTCACCTTCGCACAAATCACTAAAAGTGAAATCTGCCGTTGGCACATCGTTAACGGTAACGGTTACTTGGTCGGTATTGGTACATCCGGTAGCCGTTTCTGTAACGGTAACGGTATAAGTTGTGGTTGTCGTTGGATTCGCTGTTGGGTTTGCCACAGAAGCAGAACTTAAACTAGCTCCATTATTCCAAGAATAAGTGTTTCCTGCAATGGCAGCGCTACCGATTTGAGTGCTTTCTCCTTCGCAAATTGCTTGATCAGCACCTGCATCAGCTGTAGGCAGCGGATTAACCGTAATCGTCACTTGATCGGTGTTCGTACATCCTGTAGCAGTTTCCGTAACGGTAACGGTATAAGTAGTCGTTGTTGTTGGTGTAGCTGTTGGGTCAGAAACGGTAGCTGAACTTAATGTTGCTGAATTGTCCCAAGCGTAAGTGTATCCTGAAATTGATGCACTACCAATTTGAATGTTATCTCCTGCACAAATGTCGTCGTCAGCCCCGGCATCAGCAGTTGGTAGAGTTTTAATTTCAATGTTTCTAGAAACTGAATCTTTACATCCTGCACCATTTTCTACAACTAATTTAACGGTATAGATTCCTGTTGAAGCATAAGCATAAGTTGGATCTTCTTGCGAAGAAGTTCCTACTCCATCGCCAAAGTCCCAAGAGTAATTAGCCGCTCCGCTAGGACTGCCGTCGAAAGTCGTTGTGCTGCCAATACAAGTATCTGCCACTGTAAAAGCCGCAGTAGGAACTGAATTCACAGTAATCGTCACTTGATCTGTCGCAGTACAAGTAGTTGAATTGTCAGTTACAGTAACAGTATAGGTTGTAGTTGTACTTGGAAAAGCTTTAGGATTGCTGATGCTAGCATTGCTTAAAGTAGCAGCATTGTCCCAGGCGTAGGAATAACCCGCTGTAGCAGCCGTTCCAACTTGAACGGTATCTCTGTCACAAATGGTTTGATCAGCACCTGCATCTGCAATTGGCAACGGCTCAATAGTAACATTTTTAGTTATGGTATCTGCACAATTCAATCCACTTTCAACAATTAGTTCAACGGTATAAGTTCCTGCAGAACTGTATTGATAAGTGGGGTTTTGTTGAGAAGAACTTCCTACACCATCGCCAAAATCCCAAGTCCAACTGCTAATGCTTCCACTCGCGATTGTACTCGCATCAGTAAATTGAGTTTGGTCACCTTCGCACAAATCGCTAAAAGTGAAATCTGCCGTTGGCACATCGTTTACAGTTATGGTCACTTGATCGGTATTGGTACAACCGGTAGCCGTTTCTGTAACGGTAACGGTATAAGTTGTCGTTGTCGTTGGATTCGCTCTTGGGTTTGCAACAGAAGCAGAACTTAAGCTGCTTGTATTATCCCAAGAATATGTGTTTCCTGCAATGGCAGCGCTACCGATTTGAGTGCTTTCCCCTTCACAAATTGCTTGATCAGCACCTGCATCAGCAGTGGGAAGTGGGTTTACTGTAATGGTCACTTGATCGGTGTTGGTACACCCTGTTGCAGTTTCCGTAACGGTAACGGTATAAGTAGTCGTTGTTGTCGGTGAAGCTGTTGGGTCAGAAACGGTAGCTGAACTTAATGTTACTGCATTGTCCCAAGCATAAGAGTAACCGGCAACAGCAGCAGAACCGATTTGAATGTTGTCACCTACACAAATGTCATCGTCAGCTCCGGCATCTGCGGTGGGAGGAGGAGCAATGGTAACATTTTTGGTTATGGAGTCTTTACAGCCAAAAGAGGATGTTACGACAAGTTCTACGGTGTACGTTCCTGCTGAAGCGTATTGATAAGTCGGGTTTTGTTGAGTAGAGTTTCCAATTCCATCACCAAAATCCCACGACCAAGAACTAAGTGTTCCACTATTAACCGTTGTAACGTCAGTAAATTGAGTTTGATCACCCTCACACAAATCACTAAAGTTAAAATCAACATTCGGTTGGTCGTTCACATTAACCGTCACTTGGTCTTCATCAGTACAGCCTAAAGCATCAGTAACGGTAACTGTGTAGCTTGTAGTAGTTATCGGGCTCGCAGTTGGTTGTTGAATATTTGGATTAGAAAGTCCGCTTGTTGGCGACCAGCTGTAGGAGAAACCTCCTGCGCCTCCACTAGCGCTAGCATTTAGTTGAACACCATCTCCCTCGCAAATATCTTCATCAACTCCTGCGTTAGCAGTAGGGCTTGGATTTACAAAAACTGTCATTTGATCAGTATCTGTACAATTATTACCAACAGACACTGTAACGGTATAAGTTGTGGTGCTTGTAGGAGATGCCATTGGGTTTGGGTCTGTAGGATCATCTAAAGATGCAGCATTGCTCCATTGATAGGTAGCTCCACTAGGACCTGTCGGCGCGCCACCAATCATAATATCGTCTCCGGCACAAATTGTTCGATCTGCTCCAGCATCTGCTGAAGGGTTAGGAACAACTGTTACTATTGCTTGATCGGTATTGCTACAACCGTTTGCATCAGTTACGGTAAGTGTATAAGTTGTGGTTGAAGTAGGTGAAGCAGAAGGGAACTGAGAGTTTGAATTATTTAAGGAAGCTGTTGGCGACCAATTAAATGTAAGTGGAGAAACACCGCTTGCAGGTCCTCCAATTTGTACCGAGTTTCCGGGACATAAAACCGTATCGGGACCTGCATTAACATCAGGACCTAAAGAAATTTGTTTGCTAATAGTAGAGTCGCAGCCTGCTCCATTTAAAGCAGTGAGTGTTACCGTAAATGGTCCGGGACCACTGTAGGTATGTGTTGGGTTTGTAGCCGTTGAAGTAGGTGAGCCGTCGCCAAAATCCCATGTAAAGGTTGGTGTGCCGCCTATTGCTGTAGTTAAATTGGTAAAATTTACCGGAACACCTAAGCAAGGATTCGCAGAAAAGCTAAAATCTGTTTGCGGTGTTCGATCAAAACGAAAGCCTAAAATATTGGAAGTTGAGGTGCAACTTTCCGTTGAGTTAACTAATTCTATTCGATAAGCGACAGAGTCTTCGCAAGCTGTAAAAGTTTCACAAAGAGAATCTAGAGAAGTAGACGTTTGAAGACTAAAACCACTACCTATAGGATATTCACGATAAACATTGTATTGAGCTGCAGAGCCGGAAGGATTAGGTTCTGATAAGGGATTCCAATTTGCTCCAATGCATGCTTCAGTTAAAATAGGTTCCGCAAAAATGGTAGAAACTGTATCGCGCGCCACATTTTGCACAATTCCTCTACAACCGGAACGGCTTCGAATATAATACCATCTTCTCTGAGAATCTGCTCCTGCCCCGGTGTGGGTGTATGAACTTTGATTGTATGTTTTAACACTATCAACTAAACTATAAGGACCATTTTCATCGGTTGCTGAATAAATCATCCATGCTGAAAATGAATTGTTTGGGTCTGGAGTAATGTTCCAATCTAAATTAACATCTCCATTTGGCAAAACATCTACACAGTGAAATAGCGGAGAGGTGATTACTGAGTCAGCAAGCACAGTAATTGAGATAGTTGCTATTGACTTTAAGGGTAAGGGGCAAACGTCATCTTCTGCTGTGATCACAAAAGTATAGGTGTTTTGTCCGCTAACACATAAATCGGTAAAAGAAGTGTGCTGACAATCAGTTTGCCAAGAAAATGTATTACTCACGCCAACAAATCCGGTTTGAGGAAGAGTACTTGTTAAGGTAGCACATGGCGGATTTAGACAGCCGGTAGTTGAGCTAGTGTAATTTGCTCCAAATTGAAAGCCGGTTGCTGATAATGTGATTGAGTCACCACCTCTCTGTGTGATACTCGTGAAGTCTTGAATCTGTATTGGAAATGAAACAAAGTCTCCTGCTCTAACTGTATCATTCCAGAGTGTATATTGACCACTTGCATCTCTAAAAGGCGGTCGAATAATAGGAGCATCATTTCCGGAACAAACAGATGAATTTGCTAAATTAGATTGTAATTCCCTGTAGATTTCTGCGACCGGTTGTTGGCATTTATAAGCAGTTACTTTTACTACTGAAACAAATTTCCCTTGAGTAAATGAGGTTAAGTTTATTTCTCCAGTATTAGGATCTAATGTAGCTGGTACGTTTCTAGGATCTTGAGAAGTTCCGGGAAATGGGGAGGTATATGAGTAACCACTCTGAAAAGCTACAGGGTTAGGAACACTGCCTTCAACGTAAAGTTGGTTTGTATTAATTGCATTTAAAGGTCTTGCCCACTCGTAAACTAAAGAGTCTAGCTCATCATCAGTAGCATTATGGTTGTACTTAAAAGGGAGCCCCGAACACACCAAGCTGGTGGCAATTTCTCTAAATTGAGGAGAATTATCAATGCAAGTATCGGCGACCGTCCCTGTATGCGGTAAAATCTTCGCTCTAAGTGTTACTCCCGGTTGCCCTTGAATGTTGTCATTAGCATTTCTAGCTACATCATCATAGGTGATAATCCATCCTGCTGAGGGTGGTGTTCCATTCAATCGACGACTAAACTGTCTTACATACTCAAAAACAGCCTCTGGATCGCCATTTGCACAGTTAAACCCAGCTGTACCACAATCCGGTGCAATGTCACTATTTGAAACAATTGTCCATTGACTGGAAGGAACTCCTGTAACTTGCCCGGGGTTAGGGTAATTGTGAATTTGAATTAAACCGGAAAATTCGGGAGCGGATTTTGATGCCCCACTACAATCTCGATACACTTTAAACGTAAATAAGTACTCTCCATTGGATTGACACTCCCATGTAATTTCACCCCCCATTAAATGGGATGCAGTTGCAGTAGTTGGGTTTAGAAAAGTAAGAGCAAGCGTAAAGCTAGCCGTTAGAATTAGTATATATTTTTTCATTGAGTAGTTTGGTATATATCCAGCTTACTAAAGTAAACATTTCTGTAAATAATTAATGACGAAATTGATGAATGTTTGGTTGTTTCATTTCAACACACTTTTCAATTCCAAATGTGTATTTTTGATGCCCTAAAAAAACAGCGTCTTAAAACCATGAACATTACAGGCATTATTTCTATTTCAGGAAAACCGGCTTTGTCTAAAATTATTACTCAAAGCAGAGGTGGAATCATCGTTGAATCATTAATTGACGGCAAACGCTTTCCGGTTCAAGGAACTGAGCGAATTAGTTCTTTGGAAGACATTAGTATTTACACTTATGAAGAAGATGTGCTTTTGACAGAAGTTTTTGAAAAAATGTTGGCACACACTAAAGGCGAAAAAGCCATTTCGCATAAGTCCTCAAATAAAGAATTAGAGGCAGAGTTTGAGAAAGTATTGCCTAATTACGATAAGGATAGAGTCTATACTTCTGATATTAAGAAAGTTTTTCAATGGTTTAACCTGCTTTTAGAGAAGGGACTGCTTGAAAAAGAAGAAGAAACAGACAAAAAAGAGGCAAAGGCAGAGAAAAAGCTTACAAAAACTTCAACCGCAAAAACGGAAAAGAAAGCTGTGGATAAGAAAGCTGCAAAGCCGAAAGCCAAATCTACTTCCAATCCCAAAGGTGGAGCTAATAGGAAAACTCAAGGAAAATAAAAAAAGAACTTAATGCAGCGAATTGAGAAGAAAGAAAGAACTTTTGTTAGTGACTCAATTGTTTTTGAATGGGAGAAGATCAAATCTTATTTTGAAGAGTTAAAAGAAAGAGAAATAGCTTCCGTAGAAAGTTTAAAACAATGGTTGAGAGACCGAAGTGAGCTTTCGGCTGTATTGGAAGAAGAGTTTGCTTGGCGATATATTCGAATGAATATTGATACAACTAATGAGGAGTTTCAGAAAAGTTTTCAGCATTTCGTTCAAAATATAAATCCCAAAATTGCTCCTTTTGAGGATGCCTTAAATCGGAAACTCAACGATTCTCTATACCTTAAAGAGCTTAGTAAAGAGCCGGACTATGCGATTATGCTGAAAAATACGCAAACGCAAATTGAGCTTTTTCGAGAAGAAAATATTCCAATTTTAACTCAGCTGGAAGAGGATTCTCAGAAGTTTGGTGCGATTGCCGCGAAAATGAGCGTTGAGTTGGACGGTAAAGAGTATACTTTGCAGCAAGCAGCGAAGATGCTAAAAAGTACAGATCGCGGGTTGCGTGAAAAAGTTTATCGCTTAATTCAAGACAGACGAATTATTGACCGAAAGGCACTCAACGAACTATTTGATCACCTTATAGAATTGAGACAAAAAGTAGCTCAAAATGCCAATTTCGATAATTATCGAGATTATATGTTTAAAGCGATGGGGCGATTTGACTACACAGCAGAAGATTGCAGTGAGTTTCACCAATCAATCGCTGAAACGGTAGTTCCGCTTGCCGATAAAATGGCAAAAAAACGAAAACAACTATTAAAAGTTGACCATTTAAGACCGTGGGATACGGCAGTTGATATAGAGGGCAAAGAGCCCCTTAAGCCATTTGAAAATGGAAAAGAATTGCTCGATAAAACCATTGAATGCTTTAACCGCATTGATCCATTTTTTGGAGAATGCCTGAAACAGATGAACGAAAAACAGCATCTGGATTTAGAATCCAAAAAGGGAAAAGCTCCCGGAGGGTTTAACTATCCGCTTTACGAATCGGGCTTGCCTTTTATTTTTATGAATGCGGTGGGTGCTTTTCGCGATGTTACCACTATGGTACATGAAGGAGGACATGCAATTCATTCAGTATTGACACACCCTTTAGAATTAGTTGAATTTAAAAGTTTAACTGCTGAGATTGCAGAATTAGCATCCATGAGTATGGAGCTAATCAGCATGGATCATTGGGATGTGTTTTTTGACAATGGAGAGGATCTAAAGCGCGCAAAAAGAGATCAATTATTAGATGTGTTGGGAACATTACCGTGGATTGCGACCATTGATAAATTTCAACATTGGATTTATACTCACCCTAATCACAGCGGTGAAGAAAGAGAGAGTTATTGGGTGGGATTAATGAATGAGTTTGGCAGCAAGCAAATTGATTGGTCAGGTTTAGAAGATTATAAAAAAGGAGCTTGGCAAAAGCAGTTGCATTTGTTTGAAGTGCCGTTCTATTATATAGAATATGGTATGGCTCAATTAGGAGCAGTTGCCATTTGGAAGAATTACAGAGAAAACCCTAAAAAGGCCATTGAGCAATACAAAAATGCACTTTCTTTGGGTTATACAAGAAGTATTCACGAAGTTTATGAGGCTGCAGGAGTATTTTTCGACTTTTCTAAAAAGTACGTCAGTGAACTGATGCAGTTTGTTTACAAAGAAATTGAACAAAATTTTAGCTAGAAATAATGAGTCATTCAGCATTACATGCCATCTCTCCAATAGATGGAAGATATCACGATAAAGTAAAAAGCTTAAGTCAGTACTTTTCTGAAGCTGCCTTAATTAAATACCGCATTCGCGTAGAAGTGGAGTATTACATTGCTTTGTGCAAATTGCCTTTAGCTCAATTGAATGATGTGAGCGAAGATCAAATAAAAGCCTTGAGAAACATTTATGTGAACTTTGAGGAAAAAGACGCTTTGCGTGTGAAGGAGATTGAAAAAACGACCAATCATGATGTAAAAGCAGTGGAATACTTTATAAAAGAGAAACTGGATAATACAGATTTAAAAGAAAAGCTGGAGTTTATTCATTTTGGATTAACTTCTCAGGACATAAACAATACTGCCATTCCGCTATCATTGCGTGATGCAGTTGAAGAGGTGTATTTGAATGAATTGAATGAAGTAATTTCTGAGCTAAATGCTTTTGCAATAGAATGGAAGGATATTCCGATGTTGGCACGCACACACGGACAGCCGGCTTCCCCAACGCGTTTAGGTAAAGAGATTATGGTTTATGCCGAGCGATTAAAAGAACAGTACAACGCCTTAATCGATACTCCTTTTTCTGCTAAGTTCGGTGGAGCCACAGGTAACTTTAACGCACATCATGTTGCATACCCTGAAGTAGATTGGATAGAATTTGCCAATGAATTTGTGAATGATACATTAGGCTTGTTTCGTTCACAAACAACTACTCAGGTGGAGCACTATGACAACTTAGCTCGATTGTTTGATGCCATGAAGCGCATAAATACTATTTTGACCGATTTTAACAGAGACATTTGGTCATACATTTCTATGGATTACTTCAAGCAAAAGATTAAAGAAGGTGAAGTGGGTTCATCAGCCATGCCGCATAAAGTAAACCCTATTGATTTTGAAAATGCCGAAGGAAATTTAGGAATAGCCAATGCACTTTTTGAGCACTTAGCAGCTAAATTGCCCATTAGTCGTTTACAGCGCGACTTGACAGATTCTACTGTTTTGCGAAATATTGGAGTTCCAATAGCGCATACTTTATTGGCCATTAAATCCATGCAAAAAGGATTAGGTAAACTCTTGATTAACGAAGCAAAAATTAAATCTGATCTTGAGGATAATTGGGCAGTTGTAGCAGAAGCCATTCAAACTGTTTTGAGAAGAGAGAACTTTCCGAAGCCTTATGAAGCACTTAAAGATTTAACTCGTAAAAACGAAAAAATCACTGCCGAATCTATTGCAGAATTTATCGATGGCTTAAATGTAAGCGAAGAAATTAAGAAGGAATTAAAACAAATTACTCCGTTTAATTATACGGGGATTCAATTGTTTTAGATGAAGATTAGCAATACAGCAATAAAAAAACCGCTTGAAATTCAAGCGGTTTTTTTATGTGATAAGATTTTAAAACTTATTCAGCTACTACTTCAAAATCGATGGTAACATCAACGTCTTTGTGTAATCTGATTTCAGCTTGATAAGTTCCCACTTCTTTGATTTGAGAACCAAGAATCTTAATGTTCTTACGGTCTACTTGGTGACCTTTTTTGTTGATAGCATCTGCCAATTGAATAGTGTTTACAGAACCAAAAATCTTTGTTCCTGACTCACCAACTTTCGCTCCAACTTCCACTTTTTCGTTTTTCAAGGCTTCGGCAGTTTTCAAAGCTTCATCTTTCAATTTAGCTTCTTTGTGGCTGCGCTGACGCAAATTCTCTTCCCACACTTTACGTGCAGAAGTTGTAGCTGCGATTGCTTTTCCTTGAGGAATCAAAAAGTTTCTTGCATATCCGGGCTTTACGGCTACTAACTCGTCTTTCATGCCCAAGTTTTCGATTGTTTCTTTAAGTATAATTTCCATTTCTCTTCCTCCTTATTTTAACAAATCAGCCACGTAAGGCATTAAACCTAAGTGACGAGCACGTTTTACTGCCTGAGATACTTTTCTTTGATACTTCAAAGAAGTTCCGGTAATTCTTCTAGGCAACAATTTACCTTGTTCGTTAACAAACTGCAACAAAAAGTCAGGATCTTTAAAATCGATATACTTAATTCTGTTCTTTTTGAAGCGACAATATTTTTCTTTCTTTACGTCAATCGCCGGTGGATTGAGGTATCTGATTTCTGATGAATTTTCAGCCATTTTTACTCTTTTTTAAAATTTTTACTTCTCCGCTTTCGCTGAAGACTTTCTTTTTTCAATACGTTTTTTTGCATACTCTACAGCATGCTTGTCTAACTTCACAGTTAAGAATCGCATAATACGCTCATCGCGCTTAAATGCCAACTCCAACTTGGCAATAAAATCGCCTTCTGCTTCGTATTGGAATAATTGGTAAAAACCGGTTGACTTTTTCTGAATAGGATAAGCAAGCTTTTTCAAGCCCCAGTGTTCCTCATTCACAATCTTAGCTTCATTTTCCTGAAGCATTTTCTTGAACTTTTCGACTGTTTCCTTTGCCTGTTCAGCAGACAAAACGGGAGTTACGATGAAAACAGTCTCATAATGATTAATCATTGTAAAACTTTTTAGTTATTAAATAATCCCAAAATTGGGGCGGCAAAAATACAAATTATTTTAATGAGTACAAGTATATAAGCCTATATATTTTTATCCTAACTACTTTAGCAAAAGTAACCAATTTATAGAGTTGACTTGAGGAGTTGAGAGACGAGCAAATTATTCATGTTCGATAAATTACACAACCTATAATCAATTATTTATTACCATAAAGATAGCTTGTATAAAAGCTCAATATTCTTTAGTTTGATCTACATCTTCATTGTTGAAAAAAAATACTTTTGAACGTATCAAGAAAGTGTACCTTTGTGCGGCATCGATTACAGCTATGGAAAATTTTGTCGTTTCAGCACGTAAGTATCGCCCTACAACTTTCGATTCTGTTGTAGGACAGCAATCCATTACCAATACCTTAAAAAACGCCATTAAGACCAATCACTTGGCACAAGCTTTTTTGTTTTGTGGTTCTAGAGGAGTAGGTAAAACAACTTGTGCACGAATCTTGGCAAAAACTATTAACTGTTCTAATCGCACGGATAATGTTGAAGCCTGCAATGAATGTGATTCTTGCAAATCATTCAACGACGGCAGATCCATGAATATTTATGAATTGGATGCTGCTTCCAACAACTCTGTTGATAATATTCGCGAGTTAACTGATCAGGTGCGCTTTGCCCCTCAAATTGGAAAATACAAAGTTTATATTATTGATGAGGTGCACATGCTTTCTTCGGCGGCATTTAACGCATTCTTGAAAACACTTGAAGAGCCTCCGGCTCACGCCATTTTTATCTTAGCTACGACAGAGAAACACAAAATAATTCCTACAATTCTCTCACGCTGTCAGATTTTTGATTTTAACAGAATTAAAGTAGATGATATTGCTCAGCACTTGTTGGGTATTGCTCAAAAAGAAGGAATTGATGCGGAAGAGGAAGCTTTACACATAATCGCCCAAAAAGCGGAAGGTGCACTGAGAGATGCACTGTCGATTTTTGATCAAATTGTGAGTTTCTCCGGTGATAAAATGACTTATCAGAATGTCATCGACAACCTTAATATACTCGATTACGATTACTACTTTAAAGCTACTGACTTTATTCTCGCTAATGAAATAGCTGACTTATTACTGTTGTTTGACGATATTTTGAATAGAGGATTCGACGGTCATTTATTTATTAATGGACTAGCATCTCACTTTAGGAATCTATTAGTTTGCTTAGATGGTAAAACTGTGAATTTACTTGAAGTGGGTAAAAGCGTTAAAGAAAAATACTTTGAACAGGCAAAGAAAACTGATCTTTCTTTTTTAATGCAAGCATTGGATATTTGTCGACAATGCGACACTCAGTATAAAAGTAGCAAAAGTCAGCGATTGTTAGTTGAGCTTAGTCTAATGCAATTGGCATCAATTACAGCGAACGACCTGCAAACGGTCGAAAAAAAAAAGCCTAGTATAATTCCACCGCCTCCTTTTAAAGAAGGCAATGAAGAAAAAACAACTTCAACTCCTAAAAAGAAAGTTGAAACTAGTGTTGATAAAACTTTAACCTCTTCTCAAAGCAAAGTAGAAGTTAATGAAAGTGCTCCTGTTCCAACTAATGAATCTTCGAATCAAACTAATAGTGAAACAAGCTCAAATGGAAAAGCATTAAGTAGAGCTGAGAAACTAGCAAAGCTTAAAGAGAAAAAAGCCAAAACTTCTACCTTATCTATTCAACAGCTTACACAAGAAGAAAAGGCAAAGCAACAGGCTGAGGCTCAAGAAGCTTTTACGTCTGATTTAAGAGAACCATTTACACAAGAGCAATTTAACGAAGTATGGAGTGGATTAGCTCAGCGAATTAAAAAAAGCAATGAGGAGGGGAATACTATTATTTATTCTGCAATGATTGGTCGCCCTGCAGAACTTAAAGAAGACTTTAAAATTCATCTATTGGTGGATAACAAAAGTCAGGCAGAAGAACTGAACATTAAAAAAACCGATATTCACAATTATCTTAGAAAAAAGCTGAGAAACGGTGCCATAGAATTAGAGGTTGAAATCATTAAAAACCCCAAATTAAGAAAGGCCTATACTGCTGAAGAAAAATTCAACGAACTAGCTGAAGAAAATCCTGCCTTGCTCGATTTGAGAAGAGCCTTAGATTTGGAGTTTCTTTAATTAGTGAAAATTTTAACTAATTCTAAATCTTTCGTATTGTCAGACAATTAGAAAGTTTGTTTATCTTAGCTACCTGATTTTAACCTAATACCACCCATAATGAAAAAACTAAATGTCTCTCTATTGCTTATTGCCATTGGTGTAAGCAGCATTTTTGTAAGCTGCGACAAGCAAGAAAAAAGTACTCAGAACAAGAGTAAAGATTACGAAACTGTTGATAATGACCCAACAAACACTCGAATCTATACTTTAGAAAACGGCTTAAAAGTTTACTTATCTGTCAACAAAGAAAAACCGAGAATAAACACGGCAATTGCCGTTAGAGCTGGAAGTAAAAATGATCCGGCTACGGCTACCGGTTTAGCTCACTATTTGGAGCACATGCTTTTTAAAGGTACCGATAAATACGGCACTTTAGATTTTGAAAAAGAAAAACCACTACTAAATCAAATCGACAGTTTGTACGAGGTTTACAGAGGAACTAGAGAAGATGAGCAACGAAAAATGATTTACGCTCAAATCGACAGTATTTCGCAAATTGCTTCAAAATATGCAATAGCCAATGAGTACGACAAAATGGTTTCAGGTATAGGAGCACAAGGAACAAATGCTTACACTTCTTTTGAACAAACGGTTTATGTAAATGATATCCCATCTAACCAAATTGATAAGTGGCTTCAAATTGAGTCAGAGCGTTTCAGAAATCCACAGTTCCGATTATTTCATACAGAATTAGAGGCCGTTTACGAAGAGAAAAACCGAACTCTAGATAGCGATTACAGTAAAGCTTGGTTTACTACTTTTGATGCACTTTTCCCAAATCATCAGTATGGTCAACAAACAACCATTGGGACTATTGAGCATTTGAAGAATCCTTCTTTAAAAGAGATAAAAAAATATTACAACAACTACTACGTGCCTAACAATATGGCTATTTGTATGTCCGGAGATTTTAATCCGGATTCTGTAATTGCTCAAATTAGAAATAACTTCGGATATATGGAGCCCAAAGAGGTGCCCCAATTTGAGGTAACCAAAGAAGAAGCGATCACAGAGGTGGTTGAAAGAGAAGTTTACGGTCCTGATGCAGAGTTTATGTATATGGGATATCGTTTTGATGGCGAGGGAAGCAAAGACGAAGAACTTATTACTTTAACAGATATGCTTCTTTCAAATTCTACCGCAGGGTTAATTGATCTTAATTTAAATCAGAAACAGAAGGTATTAAGCGCAGGAGCTTTTAGTTATGTGTTAGATGATTATTCTACCCACATGTTTAATGGAAGAGCAAAGGAGGGGCAGGAACTGGAAGAAGTTCGTGATCTAATTTTAGCTCAAATTGACAGCTTAAAAGCCGGTAATTTTCCCGATTGGTTGTTGGATGCTGTTATTAATGATTTGAAACTTTCTGAAATCAAAAGACTTGAAAGTAACTGGGCAAGAACAGACAAAATGGTAGATGCTTTTATTGTTCAAAAAGACTGGGAGGATGAAGTGAACGAAATCAAGCAGTTGGAAAAGTACACCAAAGAAGATATCGTTCAGTTTGTAAATAAGAATTACAAGGACAATTATGTAATCGTTTATAAGAGAAATGGCGAAGACACAACAGTAAAGAATGTTGAAAAACCACAAATCACACCAATTGATGTAAACAGAGAGGACGCTTCTGTATTTTTAACTCAAATTAGTGAACAAAAAGCAAGTCCTATTGAGCCGGTATTTTTAGATTATGAAAATGAAGTTAATGAAAATCAGTTGTCTAATGGGATTACTGTTAGAAGTGTAGAAAATACCGATAATGATTTGTTTACCATGTACTATTTATTTGAAATGGGTAACAATAACAATAAGAAGCTTGGAACAGCTTTGGAATATTTAGATTATTTGGGAACTTCTAAGTATAGTCCTTCAGAAATCAAACAAGAGTTTTATAAAATTGGTTGTGATTATTTTATTTCTGCCGGTGATGAAAGAGTTTACGTTTACTTATCGGGTTTAAACGAAAACTTTGAAGAAGGCTTAAAGTTATTTGAGCACTTGCTTTCAGATGCACAAGTAAATGAAGAAGCTTGGAGTAATTTAACAAAGGATATTCTGAAGCAAAGAGCTGACGATAAACTTTCTAAAGGCAATATTTTATATGGAGGTTTATATAGTTTTGCTCAGTATGGAGCTGACAATCCATTTAAAAATATACTTTCAGAAGAAGAATTAAATTCTACTAATCCACAAGAGTTAGTTGACATAATTACTTCATTAAATAATTACGAACATCGAGTGTTATATTATGGTCCGCTTAATGCTGATGAGATTACTGAAAAGTTAAGTCAAATGCATCAAACTCCCAAGGACTTAATGACACCGACAAATGGAAAAGAATTTGCCGAGCAAAGCCAGGAAGCTACGAATGTTTATTGGGTAGACTATGATATGGAGCAGGCTGAAATTATTTTGCTTTCGAAGAAAGAGAAATACAATCCAAAAACTGCAGCGGTAGCTGATATTTACAATGAGTATTTTGGTGGAGGAATGGGGTCAATTGTTTTTCAAGAAATGAGAGAGTCCAAAGCTTTGGCTTATTCAGTTTATTCAACATTTAGCTCACCGGCAGACTCTTCAAAAGCGCATTATGTAATGGCTTACATTGGCACTCAAGCCGACAAATTAGAAGAAGCCATGGCAGGTATGACAGATTTACTAAACAATATGCCTGAGTCGGAGAAGAGTTTTGAGTTGGCTAAAAAAGCAGCTTTGGAGCAAATAAGAACTCAAAGAATTACTAAAACTTCTAAACTTTGGAACTACGAAACTGCTTTAAAAAGAGGTTTGAATTATGATATTCGAAAAAATATTTACGAGGCGATTCCAAGTCTTAAAATGGAAGACCTTAAAGCATTTCATCAAGAATATGTAAAAGGAGGACAGTATGATATTGTTTTAATTGGCGATAAGGATAAATTAAATTTTGATGTATTGGAACAATACGGTCCGGTAAAAGAGTTGACCTTGGAAGAGGTGTTTGGATACTAGATTCATTTAAATTAAAGATAAAACCGCGACAAATGCCGCGGTTTTTTTAATTATAAAAACTCCAACCCTAATTTTTAAAAAGCTTTGGAAAGGCATATCTTTGCACTCCTTAAAAAAAGCGTACTTAGCGCTCGAAATATTATTGGCAACAAATAAACTATCTATTTATGGCACAAAAGATTATTTACACTGAAACTGATGAAGCACCGGCACTAGCGACTTATTCCTTGTTGCCTATTGTAAGAAAATTTACCCAAGAAGCGGGCATTGAAGTTGAAAGCAGAGACATTTCTTTAGCAGCTAGAATTTTAGCGCAGTTTCCTGAATACCTTAAAGACAACCAAAAAGTAAGTGATGCTTTAAGTGAATTGGGTGAATTAGCTAAAAAGCCGGAAGCAAACATTATTAAGCTACCCAACATTAGTGCATCTTTACCTCAGTTATTAGCTGCCATAAAAGAGCTTCAAGCAAAGGGATACAACATTCCTAATTATCCGGAAAACCCAAGCAATGAAGAAGAAAAAAATATTCAAACAAAATACGACAAAGTAAAAGGTAGTGCAGTAAATCCTGTGCTTCGTGAAGGAAATTCAGACCGAAGAGCGCCAAAAGCAGTAAAAGAGTTTGCCAAGAAAAACCCTCACTCAATGGGAGAATGGTCTAGCGACTCAAAATCTCATGTGGCAACTATGGGGAAAAACGATTTTGCTTCAAATGAAAAATCAGTTACAGTAGACACTGCTCAAAATGTAAGCATTGAGTTTGTTGGTAAAGACGGAAGCAAAAAGGTACTTAAAGAGAAAGTTTCTTTGTTAAAAGGAGAAGTAATTGATGGAACTTATTTGAGTAAAAAAGCACTCTTAGCCTTTTTGAAAGAACAAAAGGAAGAAGCAAAAAAATCCGGAGTTTTATTTTCACTTCACATGAAAGCGACCATGATGAAAGTTTCGGATCCAATTATTTTTGGTCATGCAGTTAAGGTATTTTTTGAAGATGTTTTCAGCAGACATGAAGCTACTTTTAACCAGCTTGGTGTAAATGCCAATGATGGTTTAGCTAGTTTATTGGGTCAAATCGAAACATTGGAAGAAAGCAAAAAGAATGAAATTTTAGCTGATATTGAAAAAGCCTTGAAAGAAGGTCCTGATATGGCTATGGTAGATTCAGATAAAGGAGTAACTAACTTACATGTTCCTTCAGATGTAATTATTGACGCTTCTATGCCGGCTATGATCAGAACTTCCGGAAGAATGTGGAACAAAGACGGAAAGCCACAAGATACTAAAGCGGTTATTCCGGATAGCAGCTATGCTGCCGTTTATGACGAAACCATTAAGTTTTGCAAAGAAAATGGCGCATTTGACCCAACTACTATGGGAACCGTTCCCAATGTTGGCTTAATGGCTCAAAAAGCGGAAGAGTATGGCTCTCATGATAAAACATTTGAAATTAAAGAAGCTGGAACGGTAAAAGTGGTGAATGAAAATGGTGACATTTTAATTGAGCACAATGTAGAAGCCGGAGATATTTGGAGAATGTGTCAAGCCAAAGACGCACCAATTGAGAACTGGGTAGCTTTAGCTGTTGAAAGAGCCAGAGCAACCGGATGGCCTGCAATTTTTTGGTTAGATGAAAATAGAGCTCATGATGCTGAGTTGATTAAAAAGGTAAACACTTATTTGCCAAATCACGACACCGAAGGTTTGACCATTAAAATAATGTCGCCCAAGGAAGCTACAAAATACACACTAGAAAGAGTAAAGAAAGGTGAAAATACCATTTCTGTTACAGGAAACGTATTACGAGACTACTTAACCGATCTTTTCCCCATTTTAGAGTTAGGGACTTCCGCTAAAATGTTGTCAATTGTACCATTAATGAACGGTGGTGGTTTATTTGAGACCGGAGCCGGTGGTTCTGCACCAAAGCACGTTCAGCAAGTAATAAGCGAAAACCACTTACGTTGGGATTCACTGGGTGAGTTCTTGGCAATTGCCGTATCATTGGAGCATTTGGCAGCTAAAAACAACAATCCACGAGCAAAAGTATTGGCAGACTGTTTAGATCAAGCAACTGAAAAGTTATTACTTAGCGGTAAGTCTCCATCTCGTAAAGCAGGTGAATTAGACAATAGAGGAAGTCACTTTTATTTGGCATTGTATTGGGCAGAAGCACTTGCTAATCAGAATGACGATGGAGCGCTAAAAGAAAGATTTGCACATTTAGATAAAGCTTTAGCTGAAGAAGAAGGTAAAATCGTGAATGAATTAAACTCTGTACAAGGCGGAGGAGTTAATCTCGGAGGTTACTACTTTCCAGATAAAGAGAAGGTTTCTGCAATTATGCGTCCTAGTGGAACGCTAAATAGAATATTAGCTGAAGTATAAATAGATTAGAAAGCCTTGTCAGCACGAGAAAAGTTCTGGCAAGGTTTTAAACTGCTCAATGAAAAAAGTTAAAATATTTTGCATCCCCGGCTTAGGATTAGATTATCGGCTGTTTAAAAAGTTATCTATACCTTCTGCAGAGCTTCATTATATCGACTGGGTAAAGCCTGAAGAAAATGAAGATATTGAAGCTTATGCCAAACGACTTGCAGAGGATTTAAAAAATGAAGAGCCATTCTGTTTATTAGGTGTTTCATTGGGCGGAATTATGTCGATTGAAATTGCACGCATAGTTAAAGTTGAGAAACTGTTTCTTATTTCAACAGTAAAGAAAAGTAGCGAAAAACCAAAATACATGAGTTGGTTAGATAAGCTTCCTTCAAGAAACCAAACTGCTGCAAGATTTGCCATTGACGCTAGCATTGCACTCAAACCTTTTTATGACAATGCAGATGAGGAAGGAAATCGACTATTTCACGATATGATTAAGTCGGCAGATATTGACTTTATTAATTGGGGAGTTCATCAAATAGCAAAGTGGAACTTTGAAGAAGAAATCAATTGTACTTATGTTCATTTGCATGGTACAGATGACTTAATTTTTCCGATTAAAAATATAGATCAAGCCATTACCATAAAAAAGGGAACTCATTTTATGGTATATAATCAAGCGGAAAAAATTTCAAAAATCATTGAAACCTCTCTTCATACTAAACCAATAGAGGACTTAACCTAAGGAAATACGTTATTTACCCTATTGGGAGGTTTCCTTGATGAGAATACTTTTGGCGGAAATATAAAACTTATTCGCCATGAAAAAATTTTTAAAATACGCTTTAATACTAAGTGTTTGTAGCTCTATGAGCTTTTTTGTTGCCTGTTCTGATGATGAAGATGATGAAACACAGCCGTCAACTTCAAATAATAATTCATCGAACAACAGTAATTCAACATGTAGTACTGCGCAGTTTTGTATGAATTATGGAGGTACTGAGTATTTTGGAGCTGCTACTTACAGTGAAATAAATGCAAATCGTCACCGAATTAAATGGGATAATGGATCTTCAACAAACTTGGTGCAAATGGAAATTGATATTATGGGAGATACAGTAGGTGCTTATCCTATTGATGGGAGCTATTCTTCCGGAACTGCTGCTATGGAGTTTTTCGATGGGAATGCTGCTTCTGCAAATGCGGATACTTTACACATAACTGCATTTGATTTAAGTGGAAATGGAATCAGTGGATATTTTACCACAGTGATGTCTGATTCGACTGCAGTAAGTAGCGGAGCTATTCGGAATGTGAAGTAGGTAGGTATTTAGTAAGTAATATAGTGTGTTCTGTGGGTTCGTAGCCCGCTACGAACCCACAGAATCCAAGGACAATATATACACTAAAAGTTAACTATCCTAACTTCTCTACAGCTTCCATAGCTGCATTATAATCTGGTTCATGAGTAATGTCATCAACTTCTTCTTTGTAAACAATGTTATTGTTCTTATCTAAGACAAAAACAATGCGAGCTAAAAGTCCTTTTAGTGGACCCTCAATCATTTCAGCATTATACTGGCTAGCGAAATCATTGTATCTAAAGTCAGAGGCTGAAATAATGGTATCCAAACCTTCAGCTCCACAAAATCGTTTCATGGCAAATGGCAAGTCTCTAGAAACTACTATGCCAACTACTCCATCTTTTCCATTGAGCTTTTCGTTAAAAGCTCTTGCTTCATTTTGACAAATGCCTGTATCTAAACTAGGAACTGCCATTATAACTTTTACCTTTCCATTGTAGTCAGCTAAGCTCCCTTCAGTTAAATCTTCTTTTACAAAAGTAAAATCTTCTGCTTTTTCACCTACTCCGGGAATTTTTCCACTTACATTAATTGGGTCACCTTTAAATTTAATATTGCTCATAATTACTTTTTTTTATTTAAACATTTCTATTTTTAAAGAGTTCTATAATCAGCTACCGAAATTAATACTTCTCTTAAAGATGAAAGTCATTTTCTGCAATTTCTTTAGCTTTATCATTGAATAAATCTTGAATTAATATGAGGTCAGAAAAAGTAAGATTCCAAAACAAAGAAGGCATAGAATTAAGTGCACGAATAGACTTTCCAGTAGATCAAAAACCGTTGGCATTTGCCATTTTTGCACATTGTTTTACTTGCAATAAAAACTTTCACGCAGTAAAAAATATTAGTAAAGGACTAACCTCAAACGGAATTGCAGTCATGCTTTTTGATTTTACGGGTTTAGGACAAAGCGATGGCGAATTTGAATCGACCACTTTTACAACCAACATTCAGGATTTATTTGCCGCATCTGATTTTTTAACTGATGAATACGAAGCTCCAAAAATTATGATTGGACACTCTTTAGGTGGTGCAGCTGCTCTTTTTGCTGCTCAACAACTTGAACATATTAAAGCCGCTGTATGCATTGCAGCTCCATTTGATCCTTATCATGTAACCCACTTACTAGCGGATGAAATCGACAAAATAAAAAAAGAGGGAAAAGCAAAAGTGAATATTGGAGGTAGACCTTTTACAATTAGCAAATCCTTTTTAGACGATTTAGACGATCATAAGCCGGAAAAAGCGGCAAAAGAATTAAGAAAAGCCCTTTTAATAATGCATTCTCCGCAAGACAATGTTGTGAGTATAGAAAATGCAGCAAAAATTTACCAAGCAGCAATGCATCCAAAAAGTTTTATCAGCCTTGATGGAGCAGATCATTTATTGCAAGAAGAAAAAGATTCTATTTATGCAGGTAGCATGATTGCTCATTGGGTGAGAAAGTACTTAGAAACTGAAATTAAGGAAGATGAAAAAAGCTTAACTTCTGACTATAAAGTTGCCGTGCAAACATCTAAAGAAAGTTTGAGCACAGAAATTAAAGCCGGAAGACATCATTTAACTGCCGATGAGCCAATTGATCTTGGTGGCGAAGATAGCGGACCTACACCTTATGACTTACTTTCCGCCGCTTTGGGGGCTTGCACTTCAATGACCTTGCAGATGTATGCCAAGCACAAAAAATGGAATTTAGAGGAAGTAACGGTTCATGTTGATCATGAGAAAAAGCACTCAAAGGATGCTTTAAAAGAAGGTGAGAATTCTGCTAAATTGGATCATTTCAGTAGGAAAGTTCAATTAAAAGGTGATTTAGATCAAGGGCAAAGAGAAAGGCTTTTGGAAATTGCCAACCGTTGTCCGGTGAAGCGAACCTTAAGCAGTGATATTCAAATTAACTCTGAGCTAATCGAATGAGTCAATTTTATCTTCAAAAAACTGAGGGTGAAAATTGACGAGATAAAGCTTTTCAGTTGCCCTACTCACTGCAGTGTAAAGCCATCGAATATACTCTTTATCGATCATTTCCTCCGTTAAATAACCTTGATCTACAAATACTGCTTGCCATTGTCCGCCCTGTGATTTATGGCAGGTAACTGCATTGGCAAATTTAATTTGAAGTGCATTGAAATATGGGTTTTTCTTCAATAACTCCATTTTTTTACCTTTTGAGCTGATTTCCTCGTAGTCCTCCATTACATTTTCAAACAGCTTTCTGTTTTCTTCTGCAGTTAAAGCCGGTGATTCAGAATAAAGTGTATCAACGAGTAGCTTTACATCAAAAGTATCCATTTGCGGATAGTCGATTAATCGAACGGTTGCTTCTGCAAAAATAAAATCATATAATACTTCTTGATTTCCAATTCGCATAATCTCTGCAATGTCTCCATTTGCAATAAAACCCGGTGGGGATTTTTCATCCAACCAGAAATAATTGTTTTTTACTACCATAATATAATCTCCGGTAGAGATAGAGTTTTCTTGTCCTTTAATTCTTCTTCGAATTTGCTGATTGAACTCATTTGCTCTTTTGTTAGATCGTGTAATAAGAATCACATTACTTTCCCCATACTTCCCAAAAGCATCATTTAATTCATCCTCCAGTTCAAGTCCTGTGATTCTTTGAACATCATCAAAGCCTTCCAGCTTAAACTGAATGCGAGGGTCTTCTGTCTCCAATTCGCTTCGCAACCTACTTGCGTTAAACAAAATTCCGGACTCATCAGCTTGACGCATTACTTGCTTTAGCTCAACGCCCTTTAAACTCATAAAAAAGTTACCTTTTAAGTATTTGGGGTCGAGTGCAGGGCTTAAGTCTGAGCCTACTGGAGGTAATTGTGCTATGTCGCCAATAAACACTAAACGACAATTTTTTCCACTGTAAGCATAGGTGATTAAATCTTCCAATAAACTTCTACTTTGTATTCCACCACGATCTGAAATCATAGAAGCCTCATCTACCAAAAAAATAGTATTTGTATGTAAGTTAGCGGCTAAAGCAAACCTCATTTGCCCATCAGTTCCTCTTTGAACTTGATATATTTTTTTGTGAATCGTAAGGGCTTTTTTTCCTGAAAAAGATGACATTACTTTAGCAGCTCTACCGGTGGGCGCCAGTAAAACTGACTTATAACGAAAAGCAGGTAGAGTTTTTACTAATGCAGCAATAGAAGTAGTTTTTCCTGTTCCTGCATAACCTCGAATAATAAAAGCTGCTCTTTCTATTGGCTGAAAGAGAAAGCGCTCCATCCTTTCCACCAAATCTCTTTGATCTTTAGTGGGGTTTTCCGGCATAAAGCGGTAAAATACAGACTGAAAGCTTTCATTCATGAGAAAAATACTAAAGAAATTCAAAATTAACTTTTATCTAATGTTAAATAGAATTCATTAGATATAAAAAAATGGTAGCTTTGTGAGCATTGAAAAAATCTAAATTTAAAGAATAAATGAAGACAGTCATTCAATTAGTTTTGTTAGTTGCAGCTCTAGTTTTAGCCTACTTTATATACGATGGCGTTCAAAGTAAAATTGAATTTAAAAAAGAAGCTCAAAAAAGACGTGAGGTAGTTCAAGAACGTTTGCTAAAAGTTGCTGAGGCTCAAAAGGAGTTTAAAAAAGAAAAAGGCAGATATGCAGCTAATTACCCTGAATTATTTCACTTTTTAGAAAATGATTCGCTAACAATCATTAAAGCAATTGGAACTGTTCCTGATACTTTAACTGAAAAAGAAGCAGTGGAGCAAGGTATTGTGGTTAGAGACACTTCAATGGTGCCCGCATTCACTGTGTTTTCGGAAGGATTTGATATTCGCAGTTTAGAGAAAGTTCCTTACAGTAAAGGGGCAACTTTTAAAATGAAAGCCGGAATGATTGAGAAAAACAAAGTAAACGTTAGTGTTTTTGAAGCTTACACTACTTTAGATAAAGTTTATACCGGCTTGGACACAAAAGGTGAGGCAGTAGATTTGGATGATCGAATTCAAGTTGGTTCTATGACAGAGCCTATTACATCAGGAAACTGGTAATAAATAACAATCCATGACAAAAATGAAATCGCCCATCAAGCGATTTTTTGACCAATCATACCTTGGGAGAGAAAAGCAGCTGAGCGTTCAGTTACAGATTAGTCCGAGGTATGTTTATCAAACATTTTTGGATTCGGCTAATAATGTATTTGTCGGTTATCAGGAATTCTATCTAGGTGAACACGATAGTTGGGACGCAGCTTACGAAGATCTTGAACTTGTTCTTGCTAAAAATATATCAAGTGAAATCAATATAAGTGTAGGGCTGATCAATTCACTATTTACTTTAGTCCCCACTTCCCTTTTTTCATCAGAAGCAGCATTAGATTATCTAAAACTTAATCATGAAATAGTTGATGAAAATCAATTGACAATTCATGAAAATCAAATCGAAAGCGTAGAAAGTACACTGGTATTTGCTTTTCCGAAGCGCTTAAAACAAATGCTTTTGCAACAGTTTGCAGCTTGCCATATTTTACATTATAGCAGTCCGCTTCTTGAATTTAGCGGGTTGGAAAATAAAACTGGAAAAGAAAGTTTTAAAATACACATTCAATATGACCACTTTGATATTGTATACTTAAACCATGGCAAGCTAGTATTCATTAACCGATTTAACTACCAAACAGTTGAAGACTTTATTTACTATTTACTGTATGTTGTAGAACAATTACACTTGGATAGGGAAAAAGTTGAGCTCGAAGTTTTTGGTGAATTTGAAAAACAGTCAGCCATTTACGAAATGCTTTTTAAATACATTCGAAATATTCAAATTCGCGAAAGGACTCCGAATATGAAGTATTCAGCTGTCCTCTCTGAACTCCCCAAACACTATTACTTTAATTTATTTAATCAATATTTGTGCGAATAATTAGTGGCAGTCATAAAGGCAAAAAAATATTAGCGCCGAAAAATTTACCGGTACGCCCAACAACTGATTTTGCCAAAGAGGGACTTTTTAATATTCTTTCAAACAGAATTGAAGTTGAAGGAGCAAAAGTATTAGACCTTTGTGCAGGTACAGGAAACCTGTCATTTGAATTTGCATCTAGAGGAGCTGCTACAATATTGTCGGTTGACGAACATCCGGGATGTATAAAATTTATAAATAAAACAGCCAGAGATTTGGGCTTTGCAAATATTACAACACTTCGATTAGAGCTTTTTAAATTTATTAAAAAACTCAGTGGACAATACAACATCATCTTTGCCGACCCTCCTTATGGAATTCACGATACAGAAAAGCTACCTGACCTAATTCTTGAGAAAGAGGTCTTAATTGAAAATGGATATTTAATTATCGAACACTCTGCTGAATATAATTTTGAAAATCATCCTCGATTTTCTTTCAGCAGACGATACGGAAATGTTAACTTTACTTTCTTTGAGTAAAGTTAAAGAAGCAGTTTTTAGCTTTTCAAAGTTGTTTCACCCCATCTGCAATTCTTTCAAGTTTTTATACAAGCCTTCTTCTTTGTTGTTCAGTTCTTCGTGAGTTCCCGACTCTACTAATTCCCCATCTTTTAAAACCAAAATGTGATCAGCTTTTTGAATGGTAGACAAACGATGGGCAATAACTAGAGAGGTTCTACCTTTCATCAATTCGTCTAGAGCTTGCTGTACCAGTTGTTCAGACTGAGAGTCGAGGGAACTGGTGGCTTCATCTAAAATTAAAATTTTAGGATCTTTTAAAATAGCTCGGGCAATGGCAATTCGCTGTCTTTGTCCGCCTGAAAGCTGTACACCTCTTTCGCCGACCAATGTTTGAAATCCTTCAGGGAAACCTTGTATAAAGTCGTAAGCATTGGCTTTTTTTGCGGCTTTTTGAACCTCTTCTTTCGTAGCATTTGGCTTTCCGTATAAAATGTTGTCGTAAATGCTTCCTCCAAATAAAATCACATCTTGAGGGACAATGGCCATGCTTGAACGAAGGTTTTCTAGTCCGTAATCCATAATGTTAATTCCGTCGATTAAAACTTCCCCTTTCTGTGCAGTATAAAACTTTAATATTAAAGAGGTAATTGTCGATTTTCCTGCTCCGGAAGGCCCCACTAAAGCTACTTGCTGCCCTGCTTTAATGCTGAAATTTAAGTTCTTTAAAACCGGAATGTCTGCTCGATTCGGATAGGCAAAGTCAACATCCTGAAACTTTATTTCTCCCTTATCAACAGTTAGTTTTGTATTAATAATTTGCTCCTCTTCTCTTTCTTCATCGAAGATCTCCAATAGGTTTTCAGTAGCTCCAACCGCTTTTTGCAATTGCGAGTATAAGTCAGCAATCCCCCCTAAAGAAGCACCCACAAAAACAGAGTACAAAATAAATGTAAAGAGGTCGCCAATGCTCATTTCATTGCCTTGAACTAAGATTACTCCGTACCAAATTACAGCTACTATAGAACCAAAAAGGCAAAAAATGATGAAAGAGGCAAAAGCTCCTCGCCAAATAGCTCCTTTTAAAGAAATACCTATAATTTCTTCCGTTTTTTTCTTGTAGCGCATGTATTCAAAGCTTTCATTGACAAAAGCTTTAACTGTGGCAATTCCCTGTAAGGTTTCTTCCACAATTACATTGGAATCAGCTACTTGGTTTTGTGCTTCTTTTGAAAGTCCTCGAATTTTTTTGCCAAAAATAACTGCTACAATAACCACTACAGGTACTAATGCCAACATTAGTAAGGTTAGCTTTATTGACAAATAAGCTAAGAGTGCAACACCAATAAAAATGATGAGAATTTGACGTAAAAACTCAGCAATGGTAGTGGTAAAAGTTTCTTGAAGCAATGCAATGTCTGATGAAATTCTACTATTGAGTTCGCCCACTCTTCGCTCTGAGAAGAACTGCATTTTTAGGCGTATTAGTTGATTGTAAGTAGCTTGTCGTAGACTTGCCAAAGTTTTTTGAGTAACAATGGCAAAGGTGTAAATTCTGAAAAAAGAAAAAACGGCATTTAAAAAGAAAACACCCAATAGTAAAAGTGCTATTTGGTTTATTTTTTCCAATAAGTCAGTGTCAGCTGCATCTACCAGCATTCCCGTTAAATATGGGAAAACCATTGAAGCTAAACTGGAGAGAAATAAAAAGACTAAACCAATGATGAATGTCCCCATGTAGGGTTTCACATACTTAAAAAGCCGAAGTGTTTTTTTAAGTGCTTCTTTACTAATCTTTTTTTTAGGAGAATCTTCTTTAGTTTTGCGTCTTCCGAATGCTGCCATCTAAAATTTTTTGCAAATTTAGCCATTCGAAAAAGGGGAGGGCATATTTCGAAAAATAATAATTAAAAAACTTTAGCAAGATGTAAAAAAAATACATACTTTTGCCCTCCGTTTTGAACGACAAATACAGAATGTTATGAAAAGAACTTACCAACCATCGAAAAGAAAAAGAAGAAACAAGCACGGATTCCGTAGCAGAATGCAATCTGCAAATGGGCGTAAAGTGTTGAGCAGAAGAAGAGCTAAGGGTAGAAAAAGCATTTCTGTATCATCTGCAAGTAGATCGTAAATTTGTTTTTATATAGGTTTGAAAAAAGGGAGTTGGTGTTAACCACTCCCTTTTTTTATGTTTAATTTTAAGCTGAAAAAACTTCATACTGATGATAAAAGTTGCCATTAATGGATTTGGAAGAATAGGTAGAATGAGTTTGCGTATTTTATTGCAAAGCTCAAAAGTGAAGGTTGTTGCTATAAATGACTTAGCCGATGCGGCAACACTTGCTCATTTGTTTAAATACGACTCTGTTCACGGCGGTTTTTCAGGAGAGGTAAACGCAACTGAAAATGGGTTTGTAATTAATGGAAATTCGATTTCATTGTGCAATGAAAAGGATCCTGCGGCTTTACCTTGGTCGGAATTAGGTGTTGATGTAGTTATTGAGTCAACAGGTTTGTTTAGAGATAGAGCTAGCGCCGAAAAGCACTTGAAAGCCGGTGCTAAGAAAGTCATCATTTCTGCCCCGGCAAAAGATGAATCGATCAAATCCGTTGTGCTTGGAGTAAACGAGCATATTTTAGATGGGACTGAAAAAATTATTTCCAATGCCTCTTGTACGACCAATTCTTTAGCTCCTTTAGTAAAGATTTTAGATGAAATGTGCGGAATAGAAAGTGGGTACATCACTACAGTTCATTCTTACACCGGAGATCAGAAACTGCATGATGCTCCACATCGTGATTTGCGAAGAGCTAGAGCCGCTGCTGTAAGCATAGTGCCAACAACAACCGGTGCAGCGAAAGCCATTACAAGAATTTTTCCTCATTTAGATGGCTTTTTGGGTGGAGCCGGAATTCGCGTTCCTGTTCCCGATGGTTCTTTAACGGACTTTACTTGTGTAGTAAAAGAAGCTAAAACAATAGAAGAGATTAACTCTGCATTTAAAAAAGCTTCTGAAAACGAATTGAAAGGAATATTAGCCTATACAGAAGACCCTATCGTTTCTATTGATATTGTTGGAAATACACATTCTTGCATTTTCGATGCGCAACTCACCTCAGTGATTGGAAACATGGTGAAAGTAGTTGGATGGTACGATAATGAAATCGGCTACTCTAATCGATTGGTGGAATTGGTTGAGAGAGGTGTGTATAAAGACAACTAAAATTTGAAAATTACGTCTTTAAACTGTTATTCGAATTTATGAGGCTTACATTCAGCATACTACTTACTATTCTATTTCTCCAGTTACAAGGTCAAAGCAATCATTGGCTTCAGACATTTGGTTCTGATATGGCTGATAATGCCTATGTATTAAAGGTTAATCAATCTGATCAGGTTATTGTAACAGGTAGTGTTGGTGACTCAACACAAATTACATTTAATAATACTTCGTTAATAACTGACTTGGCTTTAGGTAATGGTATTATATATAAACAAGACAGCTCAAATAATTTAATGTGGTTTAAACAAATTGGTGGTGATAAAGGCAGGGTTTCTATTACTAATATGCAGTTTGATCGATTAGGGAATATATACTTAGCCGGGGCATATTACGATTCTGTTGACTTTGATCCATCATCATCTGTTAATTTGTTGGTATCGAACGGACATCACTCAGATGCTTTTATTGCAAAGTATAGTCCAGGAGGGAGTTTGATTTGGGTCAAAGGATTCGGTGGACCTAATTGGGACTTTATTACGAGTATATTAATTGAAGACACTGCAAATGTCTATGTGTCTGGTGTGTTTTGGGGAAAAGCAGATTTTAATCCTAGTCTTGATACAAATTACGTTACAAGTTATGGTAATCATGACGGATTTATTTCAAAGCTTTCTTCAGTTGGAGACTTTAAGTTTGTATATCGAATTGGGGGTTCAGGGTGGGATAGAATAAATAAAATAATGTTCAATAACAATCACGATATTGTAGCAGTTGGATCTTTTGAGGGAATAGCAAATATGAACCCTCTCACAACTTCTTCGAATAGATTGTATTCTGGAGGCGCATCAGATGTGTTCATATTGAGACTAGATACAGGAGGTAATTATATCTCCACAAAAAAAATTGGAGGTGTTGGCACTGTTGGAGTAACTAAAGCTTTAATTGACAATGATACTTTATATTTAATCGGTTCTTTAGGTGATCCCTCTGCTGGAACGCAGAATGGGGATGTAGATTTTAATCCTAATAGTGCTGTAATGAACTATTCTTCCGATGGGACAGAAGATTCTTATCTTGCTAAATACGATCCTTCCGATAACCTTATTTGGCTTAATCAAGTTGGAGGTAGGTGGATGCAGCGGACATTGGATTTTTATATATCTAACAATAGTAAGCTGTTTTTTTCTAATGTTATAAAAGATACTTCAATCTTATATAATAATGGGGTTGTAATTGATACAATCATACCTCAAAATAGTAGCTCTTTAGTTGCTGAGATAGATTGTTTCGGAAACTATCAGCGCTTAACAATATTAAATAGTTCTTTAAGTGTTGGAGTAACGTCTTTAGATACTGATTCAAGAATGAATGTGTATAGTGCAGGTATTTTTCAAGGTCAGACTGATTTTAATCCGACAACGGCTAATAATTTTAGAACGCCTGTTGGACAAGGTGATATTTTTGTTATGAAAAATTTTGGGCACTTAACTACTTCATCAATAAACTATGAAGTTAAAAATAAATCTAAGTTTAAATTATATCCTAACCCGAACCAAGGTGAATTTATTGTTGAATTGAATAATTCTGATTCTCGAGCAATTATTAAAGTAAGAGATATAAGTGGAAGAATAATCTCTAATATTTTTGTTCAAAATACGAATAAAGTTGAACTTAATATTGAAGAAGCGAGTGGTTTGTATTTTGTTGAAGTTAATATTGACGGAGTTCAGCAGCATTTTAAAGTTATAAAGCAGTAAATATTCACCACTCTTTCCACTCTTCCAGCTTCAATTCCTCTCCATCAAACACTGCATAAGTTTGGTAATTGATCCATTCGCCGAGGTTGAGGTAGCGGCTATTTTCTCCAACTTTTAAGTCTAGGGGTAAGTGGCGGTGGCCAAAAATAAAGTAGTCGATATGTTCTTTTTTTAAGTACTCTTTGCAATAAATGGCCAGCCATTCGTTTTCTTCACCTAAAAATTTTTCATCATTTTCTTGATTGGCAGCTCTACTTTTTCCCGACCAAAAATCTGCTAAACTAATGCCAAAGTTAGGGTGTAAGCGTGCAAATAGCCACTGAGCAAGCGGACTTGCAAAAACTTTTTTTATGAACTTATAACCGTGATCGCCTGGACCTAAGCCGTCGCCATGACCAATTAAGAACTCTTTGCCATTATAGGTCTTTCGAATGGGTTTGCGATGTAATTCTACGCCTAATTCTTGCGGTAAGTAGTCAAACATCCACATATCGTGGTTGCCCGTGAAAACATGCACTGAAATGCCCGCATCAGAAAATTGAGCAATCTTACCTTGTAATCGAACAAAACCTTTAGGAATTGCTTTTTTGTATTCAAACCAAAAGTCGAATAAGTCACCTACTAAGTATAGCTCTTTGCAATCGGGAAAAATAGAGTCCATCCACTCAACAATTCGCTGCTCGCGCTCTCGAGATGCTTCGTAGCTGGGAGCTCCTAAGTGAAAGTCAGAAGCGAAGTAGATTTTGTCTCTAGTTGTTGCCAAGGCTTAGTCTAAAACTTCCGCTAATTTATCGTGTAAAGCTTGACCGCGCAAATTTTTGCCAATCACTTTTCCTTCTTCATCAATTAATAAAGCAAAAGGTATTCCTTTTACACCATAAGTTTGAGCTGCTTCAGATTGCCAGAACTTCAAGTCACTAACATGTGTCCATGTTAAATTGTCGTCTTTAATTGCCTTAACCCATGCATCCTTTGTTCTATCTAAAGAAACTCCATAAACGGTAAAACCTTTATCCTTGTATTTTTGGTAAGCTGCAACAACATTTGGGTTTTCACGACGACAAGGTTTGCACCAAGAAGCCCAAAAGTCGATTAAAACAACTTTTCCTCTTAGAGAAGACAGCGGAACCATTTCGCCATCGGGATTAGATAAGTTAATTTCAGGAACCTCTGTTCCGGGAGCAAATCGACCGGCATCGGCTACTTTAGATTTGAAGTTTTGATAAAATGGAGATTGACTGTATTTGTCTGCTAAAGCTTTTTCAACTTTTTTAAAGTAAGCAATGTTATCCGCATTTTCAGGATTTAATTGTTCCATTAATGCCAAGTTAGAAAACAAAGCAGGGTCCTGATCAACCATTGCTTTGACTTTTTCTTCAATATCACTTTCAATATCTTGGAAACGTTTTTGGAATGCTTTTAAAATTGAATCTTTTTTGGGATGGTTTGCGTATTGCTGAAATTCGCTGTTAAGTTGTTGTTGGGAACTCAATGCGTTGCTTAAAAAGCGATTAAAGTCAGTCATTCTTTCTACATCAGCACTTCCTTCCACATTTAGGTTATTTGGGTCTGAGGTAGTACCGCTAACCGTAATTTGGTCACCTGATTTTAGCGGTAGTATCATTGCCATATTTTGACTCAAATTAACTCTGTAAAACCCTATTTGTGACGGCGAATAATCAAAACCAAAATTCCCTGATTCATCAACCATAGCAGTATCTACAGGAGCCGCTTTGGGTTGAGATAAGTCCAGCAAAAAAAGTTGTTGATTTGCTAATTCCGGTAGCTGACCGCTAATTAAAAACTCTTGATTCGTTTGACTTTCGCCATTTCCGCAGGCAAAAAGCATAGTGCTAAATGCCAATGATATGTTTAATAGATTTTTACGTACCATAATTTGGGTTTATTTGTCTAGTTTGTCTTTTAATAATTGAGTTGCCAATTTTGGGTCGGCTTTTCCCTTACTTGCTTTCATTACCTCTCCCATAAATAAGCCTAAAAGACCTACTTTTCCATTTCGGTATTCTTCTACTTTTTCAGGGAACTTTGCAATTGCTGCTTCAATAAATTCGTCAATTGCATCGCTATTGCTTTCTTGAATCCAGTTGTTTTCTTCTGCTATTGCTTTTGCAGAAGAATTGGGCTTTTCTAAAAGTGCTGGAAATACTTTTTGATTGGCAATAGAGTTATTAATTGCGCCTTCATCAATTAGTGAAATGATTTCAGCTATTGTTTTTGGAGCTATAGGGAATTCATCAATGCTTAAAGCATTTTCATTTAAGTAAGATTTTACAGCTCCCATCATCCAGTTGGCAGCTGCTTTGTAATTTTTTGTGTGTTTAGTTAATTCTTCGTAGTAAAGAGCAAAAGCTTTGTCTTCGGTTATAATCTCTGCATCGTAGGCAGAAAGTTGAAGCTCTTTTGTATATCGATCAAATAACTCATTGGGAAGTGGTGGTAAACTTTCTTTGATGGTATTTACATACTCATCTTTAACAAAAACTGCTTGCAAATCCGGTTCGGGAAAATAGCGATAATCGTGAGCCATTTCCTTAGAACGCTGACTGATGGTTTCTCCTTTTACAGCATCAAAGCCTCGAGTTTCCATGTGAATACTTCCACCGCTTTCTAAAACTTCAATTTGACGCTTTGTTTCGTATTCAATTGCGCGAAAAACATTGCGGATAGAGTTGAGGTTCTTGGTTTCTGTTCTTTCACCAAACTCCTTGTTGCCTTTTAAACGAACGGATACGTTTGCATCACAACGCAGACTGCCTTCTTCCATATTGCCATCGCAAATTTCTAAATAGCGAACGAGTTTTCTTACTTCAGTTACATAGTTATAAGCTTCTTGAGCAGAGCGAATATCCGGCTCTGAAACAATTTCTACTAGTGGAACTCCGGCTCGGTTTAAGTCGATTAAAGTATTGTAAGGGTCTAAGTCGTGAATACTCTTTCCGGAATCCTCCTCCATGTGGATGCGAGTAATTCCAATGTATTTATCTTGACCGTTTTCGTCTTTAATTAAAACCTTTCCACCGGTACAAAGCGGAGTAGTATCTTGAGTAATCTGATAGCCCTTAGGTAAATCTGCGTAGAAATAGTTCTTTCTGGCAAATTGATTCTCATAAGTGATTTTTGAGCCGCAAGCCACACCTAAGCGAACGCCGTACTCTAAGGTTTTTTCGTTAAACCTTGGCAAAGTTCCGGGGTGTCCCAAACTTATCGGAGAAACATTGGAGTTAGGAGCAGCTCCAAAAGCAGTTGAATCTGCTGAGTAAGCTTTGCTTTTGGTTTGTAGCTGAGCGTGAATTTCCAAGCCGACAACTACTTCGTATTTATCGTAAATTTCTTTTGCTAACATCTTCTTGCAAAATTAAGCAATTCAAAAGTGGTTGTTGATTTATTTTAAGCTAGATTAACAGCTATATGTTTAACTATTTCTTTGAAAAGAAGCGATAATTTGGGCTCTGCTTTAGCAGCTACTGCCTGAACTTCTTCGTGAGAGATTTCTACAATTTTTCCTTCAACTCCCAAATCAGAAATGATGGAGGCTCCAAAAACCTTCATGCCGGAATGAACTGCTACTATGGTTTCAGCGGTGGTAGACATGCCTACAGCATCTCCTCCAATGTATCTAAAATATTTGTACTCCGCTCTACTTTCATAAGTAGGACCACTTGTGCCTACATATACTCCGAACTTCAAATTTAGGTCGTTTGTCTCACCAATCTCCTTTGCTTTTTCTATTAAAGAAAAATTGTAAGGTTCACTCATGTCCGGAAATCGAGGGCCAAGTTCGTCGATGTTCTTACCTCTTAATGGATTGTCGGGAAAGTGATGAATGTGGTCGGTAATAATCATGACATCTCCTATCGATTGCTCAGGATTTAATCCACCACTTGCATTGGAAAGCAAAATGCTTTCAACTCCAAGAGCTTTAAAAACTCTAATTGGAAAGGTAGTTTCTTGCAAAGAGTAACCCTCGTAAAAATGAAAACGACCTTGCAAAGCAATAACGGGAGTATGATCTATTTTTCCCATTAGTAACTTTCCGGAATGACCTTCGACAGTAGAAGTTGGAAAGTGAGGTATTTCGGAATAATCCAATTCACATTCAATATCAATGTCTTTTTTGAGTCCCCCCAAGCCCGAACCAAGTACGATTCCAATCTTGAAGTTTAAATTGCTTTTCGATTGAATATACTCAGCGCTCTCTCGTATACGATCTAACATAATCTTTTATCTCCTTAGTAAAATCTTCTTCTTCGTGTTTATGAAATTTAATCTCTATAGGCAAACTAAAAACCGGAATTTCTCCAAATTTATTGACATCCAACTTTACAGCATCTTTTTCTGTGGTAACAATTGCCTTTTGTGGACTAAACAATTCAGACACCTTCTCTTTTATTTTCTGATAATCTTTTTCGTTAAAAAAATGGTGATCCCTAAAGCGAACATAGTTAATTTCTTTCGCATAGCGATTTAAATGAAGTTCAAAAGGCTTTGGGTTTGCAATTGCTGATAACGCTAAAACTCCAAAATTCTTCATATTGCTAATGGACTCACCGATTTCTTTAGCAGCAACATTTAATGGTCGAAGATTTTGATAGTCAATAAATGAAAAGAATACTTTTTGATAAGCCTTGGGCTTTAACTCATTTGTTATTCTTCTGATTTCTAGTGGAGAAAGCACTTTTGGGCTTTTTGTTACTACGATGATATCTGCTCTTTTAGCAGCTGTTTTTGGTTCGCGTAAGCGACCGGATGGAAGAACAATGTCATTAATAAATAGTTTGCTGTAATCGGTGAGTAAAATGTTAAGCCCTGCTTTTACCCTTCGGTGCTGAAATGCATCGTCGAGGACAATGAGTTGAGGAGCGGAGGGTAAGGCTCTAAGTTTCTCAATTCCTCTTTTTCTTTTTTCATCAACTGCAACCAGTATTTCAGGGTGTTTAGAAAAAATTTGAAATGGCTCATCGCCAATTGTCGAAGGACGATCTCCGGAATCTGCTAATTTATATCCTTTGGTTTTTCTACCATAGCCTCGACTTAATACAGCGCTGAGGTAGTCTTTTTTTAATATAGATAAAATAAAATCTGTATGCGGTGTTTTTCCGGTTCCGCCAACACTCAAGTTGCCAACAACTATGGTTGGAAAGTCATAAGAAGTGGATTTCAATAAACCAATGTCGTAAAAAAAGTTGCGCAGCCTAACTACAATTGAGTAAATCAATGTGAATGGCAGTAGTATAATGCGCAAAAAGATGTTCACTCTTAAATGATTTATTAATTTTCGAAATTACTCAAACTCTCGAATTGATGTATTTTTGAAGTACAAATTAAAGACAATAATAAAAAATAGAGTTCAATGAAGTTGAAAGAAATTTTAAGCACTTTAGAAAGTTTTGCACCAAGAAGCTTTCAGGAAGGTTATGACAACTCGGGATTGATTGTAGGTTCAGAAAACGATATAGTAAAAAAGGTATTGTTTTGCTTAGATAGTACAGAGGAGGTAGTTGATGAAGCAATATCTATTGGGGCAAATTTAATTGTAGCGCATCATCCGATTGTATTTAGTGGGTTAAAGAGTTTAACAGGGAAAAATTACATTGAGCGAACTATTTTGAAGGCAATCAAAAATGATGTTGCAATTTACGCTATTCACACCAATTTAGACAATGTTTCAAATGGTGTGAATAAAGAGTTAGCTGACAAAATAGGTCTTGAAAGTACACATATATTAAGCCCCAAGAATGGATTAATGAAAAAGTTAGTTTTTTTCTGTCCGATTAAAAATGTAGAAGAGGTGAGGACTTCTATATTTAAAGCAGGTGCCGGTCATATCGGTGAATATGATTGTTGTGCTTTTCAATTGGAAGGCGAAGGGAGTTTTAGGGCTTCAGAAGCTGCAAATCCTCATGTGGGAGAAAAAGGTAAGGTTCATTTTGAAACAGAAATGCGCATAGAAACGGTTGTTCCAAATCATATAGAAAAAAGAGTGGTGCAGGCAATGGTTACTGCTCATCCTTATGAAGAAGTAGCTTACGATTTATACGATTTAGCTATGCCGTGGAGTTCGGTGGGCAGCGGACTTTGGGGGCAGCTATCTAAGCCGATGAATACAGAGGATTTCTTGACATTGCTAAAAGAAAAGTTAAATGTAAGTTGTATTCGTCATACTGCATTGGTGAAAAATCAAATTGAAACAGTAGCACTGTGTGGAGGCTCGGGAAGTTTTTTATTAAATGCAGCTAAATCAGTTAAGGCTGATGTATTTGTGACTGCCGATTTTAAATATCATCAGTTTTTTGATGCCGAAGACGACATTATTATTGCAGATGTCGGTCATTATGAAAGTGAGCAGTTTACCCCAAATCTGCTAAGTCGCTTTTTAAAAGAAAAGCATTCTGATTTAAATTGTGTAATTACTGAAGTGAATACCAATCCGGTGAAGTATTTTTAGTATTGGGTTGTAGATAACTTCATTTCAAGAAATTTTATTTAATTTTGCACCCTATTTATCAAGATTAAACACAAACCTGATTAAGAGATATAAGATGGCTAAAAAAGGGAGTACAGAGGCAACAGTAGAGGAGCGCTTGCAAGCGCTGTATGATCTTCAAGAGATTGATTCTAAGATTGACCGCATTCGAACTATTCGCGGTGAGTTACCATTAGAGGTTCAAGATTTAGAGGATGAAGTTGCGGGCCTTGAAACGAGAATAAACAATGCTGATGAAGCGATTCAAGCTTTAGAGACAGAAATCTCTAACAAAAAGAATCAAATTAAAGATTCTGAAGCAGCCATTAAGAAATACGAAGAGCAGCAAAAGAATGTAAGAAACAATCGTGAGTTTGACGCTATTTCTAAAGAAATGGAATATCAAGCTTTAGAGATTGAATTAGCGGAGAAGAAGATTCGAGAGTTTCAAGCTCAAATTGAGAATAAGAAAGAAATAAACGATGCTTCAAAAGTTAAGTTAGAAGAAACAAAACAAGAACTTGAAGCTAAGAAGAATGAACTAGACGAAATTATTGCTGAAACTGAGAAGGAAGAAAAAGAACTTCAAGCGCAGTCAAAAAAAGCAGAAGAAGTAATTGAAGATCGATTGCTTTCTGCTTATAAGCGTATTCGAGATAATGCGAGAAACGGTTTGGCAGTAGTTCCTGTTGAGCGTAGTGCTTGTGGAGGTTGTTTTAACAAGATTCCGCCACAGCGTCAGCTAGATATTAACTCTCACAAAAAGGTAATTGTTTGTGAGCATTGCGGAAGAATTTTAGTTGATCCAAAAATGGCAGGAATTGAAGAGGTTGTTGAGGAAAAACCAAAGCGCAGAACAAAAAGAACTGCAAGAGCAAAAAAATAAAATCAATTATAGAGATAAAAAAAAGAGCGGATTTTCCGCTCTTTTTTTATGGGCTTAACTTTCTGATTCGTCTTTACTTTTTTTCTTTTTCTTCTTTTCGGAAGGATTATAAGCTGCATTAATATCCGTTGATTTGTCACTGCCGAATATTAAATTAATGCCAAACCTCACTTGCATGTGTCGACTATGTTGAGGTTGAAAAGCGCCTAGTAAATTATCAGTCACTACATATAACTGAACAGGTCCGGGGTTAAAGTTTAAGGAAACGCCAAGGTTATTGTAACTTCTATTAATAATGGTGTAAGCAGCTCCCATGCCAATCCATTTTGTCATTTTTCTATTGTAAAGTAAAGTAAAAGATGGTAAAAGATTACCCTGGAAAACTTCAGCTTGTAAAATAGCACCAGCCTGGCTTCTTTCGTTGATTGCGTAATTACCGCCAATATACATTCTAGTGGTTAATGGAGCAGAGTAAGATGAAGTGTTAGTATCTATATTCATTGCTTCCTCTAATGAATCTAACACACGGTCAAATGAGGTTTCATCATCTGAACGAGCTCCCTGATCATCGGCAAATGCATCTATTTCGATTCCGCTATAATTAAATTCACCATTGTTGGAGTATGATTTTGTATAGTCGTTCCATTTAATAAAGCCCAAATCAATTATACTGGCGTTTAAGCTTATTTTTTCATTGAGTTGATAGTTTGCACCAAAATCAAATGCAAAGCCTGTATTTCCTCTTCCTGTGAGGTAGTCCATGGTTTCCTCATCAATATCATCTGTTAGACCTGCAGTCTTAATAGATAAATCAGAACGAGCAGTAATTTCATACGTTTCAGGATCAGTAACAACTGAAATATCTGAACGCTCATTGTAAATGTTTTCCATTCCATACAAGTACTTAATTCTTGCTCCAATTCGTAAGTCTTCGTTCAGTTGATGAGAAAGCCCAACACTATATTCTCTGTAATGGTTTAAGCTCACTCCAACACCTTCTAAGTTGGCAGTATTATCTTCAAAAGCGGCATTACCTTCATAGATAAATCTTATTAAATCTTTTGGATAACTTAATCGTAAATATGCATTTTCACTTACATTAAACATAAGTTGAGTGTTCTTGCCAACTTTAAATCCAAATGAAAGTAAATCCACTTTTGAAAAAATGGATAGGTAGTTGTCATCACCTATTTTGTCAATCATATTGTCAAAATCGGCGAGAAGTGAGTCACCTCTTTTGCGAATAAAATCTGAATAGGCAAACCCACTGTTACTTGCACTAAAATAATTGGATGAGATAGCCGGTAATCCTAAGTAGAACTTGCCGTTAAATTGATTTGCCGGATTACTGTATGAGGACTGTGGAATTTCATTTAAATTGAACATTCCTAAATCTTGCTGAGCAAATGAACTCAGGCTGAAAATGGCGACTTGTATAATTAAGAATATTTTTTTCATTACTGTGAGTTTATTCAATGCTAATCGATTAATATTTTTGCTTTTACGCCTAGATTTATAGCTAAGCGATAGTTAGAATAAAAAGCAACATTTGTAGAGTCTTGGTAATCTAAAGTGTTGATTTCTGCATCAATGATGGCATATCGGCCATTGGTTAAGTTTTTCAATCGCTCACGATTAACTTCAATTTCATGAGAGCTTATGGTCGGTTGGTTAACTCTTCCATTATTATTGATTAATGCAGATTCGATTACTTTTCGATTGACATTTTCATCGAACAAAGAGTCAATAATTTCATAAGCTGAGTTGGCAAAGAATACCTGGAGGTTGACATCTACCGGGAACCCATTTTCACTGTTTAGTTTTATGATCCCACTTTCTAATTCATCTACTCCTTCAAAACTAAAGTCAATTGTATCAATTAAATGAAAATCACTTGCTCTACCTTCAAAAGGTAGCCTAAGCATAACCTCTAAGCCAATTCGACTTGTGTCGGTTAAATAGTTTCTTGTTGTTGGCCCGTTGGGATTAAACTCTGCTCTTGCATCATAAATAATTTGTTTTAATAGAGAAGAGACTACATCGTCAATGTTACTATTTGCGTTGGTTAATTGAATATTGGTTGAATCTGTTTTATAGCTTGGAGAAGAGCTAAGTACAATTGGATTGTTAGGAAGCTGAACAGGAATTTCCTGAGGACTTTTATCCGGATTTCTCGACTTCAAAGTTTCAAATTCTAATTCAGTTGGAATACCATAGCCGTTGTAAATGTCAATATCTAAAAATGGATTTGACAAAAAGAAATTACCATCTACAAAGTTTTTAAATAAATTAATGTCGATGGTGTCTAAATCCAAGTCCATTAAACTACTTTGACCAATATAACCTACAAAGTTTCTAAACGCCAAATTGCTTATTTGAGCATTAATTGTCAGCTCATCATTAGGAGTAGAGCTATTTCCTGCCACCAAATTAAAGTTGATAGTAACATCAATTGGAAATGTGCTGTGATTTTGGACTCCATGCATCATGTCAATGGTGTAATTGCTCAAATCAACATTTTGTGAGCGAACAGTTGCAGAGATACCGTTTGAAGCAGGAATGCTGTAATTTAAAACAATTGCTTGATTATTTTGATTTGTAAAAGAGGGAAGTTCTAATTGTACATTTAAATCGTGCTCAAAAGTATTTTCGAGCGTTAAAGTAAGATTTCCATTTTTGAGAATTAAAGTATCAATTTCTACAGTAGTATTAAATGAAACTTCATCACTATAGGTTAAGAGGGGAGTTTGTCCTCCGTTAGAAGGCAGTGGGGTAGGGCTGCTTATACTTCTGCTAAAAGTTTGATTTGGCAGAGGTACTTGAGCCTCCCCAACCGGAGAAAAAACTCTTCCATCGTAAACAACTTCTAAAATTCCACTCTGAGGGTTTTCATTTATTATGCCATTATCATCCTCCTTTATGATGATATTCTCAAGTGTTAGAGAGGAGTTTACTAAGGGCAGCGCCAGTTCCGGTTTCCACTCATTGGTTTTGATTTTGTCAAATTCAAAGTAATCGTCGGTGCATGAGAAGAGCATTGTAGCAGAAGAAATTATACCTACTAATACTTTATTGATTTTAATCTTCATAAAATATGGTTTTACTTATCTATTGCATAAAAGTAAAACAATAACTTAACATATCTTAATGAATGCTAAAATTTTATTTTAAGTTGTGGTGGAATTAATTGGAAACTATTACGGTGGTGTACACAACTTCCGTGATTGAGAATGGCTTGCCTGTGTTTTTTTGTGGGGTAGCCTTGATTACTTTGCCACTCATATTGAGGAAAATCTTTTGCTATTTTTTGCATGTACTCGTCCCTGTGCGTTTTGGCTAGAATTGAAGCTGCTGCAATGTTTTTAAACTTTCCATCTCCTTTAATAATACAATGATGAGGGACTTTTTTGTAAGGCTTAAAGCGATTGCCATCAATTAATAATTGGTCAAATGGAGAACTTAATTGTTCTATTGCTCGATGCATGGCTAGAAAAGATGCATTTAAAATGTTAATCTCATCAATCTCTTTGGCTTCTACAATGCCAACTGCCCAGTCTAATGCATTTTCTTCAATCCAAATTCTACATTCATCTCTTTTCTTTTTACTTAGTTTTTTCGAATCGTCTAATAAACTGTATTTTTTTTTGTGGTTCAGTATCACAGCAGCGGCAAAAACCGGTCCCGCTAAACAGCCCCTGCCGGCTTCATCACATCCAACTTCAATTTTCCCTTTGGTAAAAAAACTCTTTAAAGCCATTTTACTTTCCCAATGTTTTTAAAATACTTTGCCATAATAAATCGGCGGTTTTGTCCCAAGAGAAATCTTTAGCTCTTTCTACTCCTTTTAGAATTAGACGCTTTTTTAATTCATCGTTTTCAATAATAAGTCTCATCTTTTCGGAAATGCTTCTTACATCAGTTGGCTGAGCCAAAAGTGCAGCATCTTTTGCAACTTCCGGCATAGAGCTAACTGCAGAAGTGATTACAGGAACTTCACATTGAAAAGCTTCTAAAATAGGAATTCCAAAGCCTTCAAAATAGGGTAGGTAGGTGAGTGCTTCAGCGGATGCTAAAAGTTGTGCTAAATTTTCGTCCGATTGTCTGCCCAAAAAATGAACGTTATCTTTAAACTTCATCTTTTGGTAAATGGACTCCACTTTTGCAGGCCACCATTTTCTATTTCCGACAATGAGAAGCTGAACATTACTGTGCACAGTTGATTTAAAATCATCAAATGCCAACAATAAATGATCAATATTTTTCCTTGGATGAAGTGTGCCTATGAAAATAAAGTAGGGCTTCTCATTGCTAAAGGTTGCTCTTACGTTGATTTTTTCTTCAGTACTAATTGGCTTAAAAATATTATTGGCTCCATTGTACACAACATCAATTTTCTCAGGACTTATATTGTATGTTTCAATGATATCTTTTTTTGAAAACTCTGAAACAGTAGCAATTCGATTAGCTCTATTGGCAAACTTTGGAAAGAAATATTGTAAGTATTTTCGATGACTGAAAATTATATTTTCAGGATGATGAGCAAAGTTCAAGTCGTGGATGACACCTAATGAAGGGCAATTTAAGTTTGGAGGAATCCATCCTTCAGGCGAAAGTAAAAGGTCAAAATGATTACTGTTAATGTATTTCCTTAATCTGTACTCAAACCAAATTACCCATAAAATTGGGTGGCGTGCAGGAGGCGAAAGGCTGATTAAACGAACATTCTCGCTAAATTTAAATTCACTACTTGGTTTACGGTCAAAAATAAAGTCAAACTTAACTTCAGGGTTATTGTTACATATTCTTTGAAGCGTTTCAAAAGTAAAGCGACCAATTCCGTCCATTTTTTCCGGAACTAAAAGTCGAGTATTTACGGCAATTCGCATGAAAATTAATTGACTTTATCAACCATGAAGTTAATTCCAAAAAAGAAGTATTCTTTTAAAAAGTTATTTTTTTTCCAAATTTCTTGCTCCTTTTCAACTTTCGCTTTAGCCTTCTCATTAGGAAACATAAAAGGTAAATAATATCTAATGTACTGAACAGATTTACGATCGATTGTGAAGTTTTGTTTTTCAAAAGCTTTTTGCCATGTACTTAGACTTCTAATATTTTCATTTCCAAGTAAAATGTGTTTTTTCAGCTTTTCATCATAAATTTTAATAATGCGTTTATTCCCCCTTTGCAAAAAGAGTTTAGCATTTTGTATAATATTGTTCCCGTTTTCTTCAATAATTAGTAGCTTTCCTTTTGGCTTAAGGACTTTGTTAAGAATGTTTAGTGCATCATCCAAAGGCTCTAAGTGATGAAGAGTATCTTGAATGATAATTAAGTCAAAGCTTTCGGGCTTAAAAGTGCAGTCAAAAATATCTTCGTAAGAGTAGGTGAATTTACTCACGTCGCCATATTTGCTCCAAAATTCTAATCGTTTAGGAATTTGCTTGATGTAATGCTCAAGGGTAGTGCCATGAGAGGCAATTCCATTTATGGAAAGAAAAATTCCGGTAGTTCCAAAACCACAGCCGCAGTCCCAAATTTTTAGATCCGGCTCGTTAATATGATCAATTATATATTGCAAACGCTGACAGAAATAAGCCTTACGGTACTCAAAACGAGAAGGATTATCTAAGTATTTGTAATAGTAATGTAAGTCGGTATTGGTTTTTAATTCTTCCAGAAAAAGATCAAAAAACTCCTCAACAGTCATCTTCATGCTTCCTTGTAAAGCTTGCAAATATACTTAGCTGAATTAAATTGAAAAGGATTCAATCGGATTGCTTTACTTTGTCACTTACTAAAACTTCTGTTAGCCTGTTTCATGCAGCGAAAATTTGTCCATAATTTACTTTTTATTCTGTTTGTAAATCTGTTGGTTAAGCCATTTTGGATTTTAGGAATAGATGTAAGTGTTCAAAATACGGTAGGAGCAGAGGAGTACGGTTTATACTATCAAGTTTTTTCGTTCTCCATTTTATTAAACATCATTTTAGATTTTGGAATAACCAATTACAACAATCGAAATATTGCACAGCATAGTCACATGTTGCAAAGGTATTTTTCAGGCGTATTTAACGTAAAGCTTTTGCTTGGAGTAGTCTACATGCTTGCTACAATGCTTGGAGCATTTTTAATTGGTTTAGAACACAAAGCTGTTTACCTGCTCTTTATTTTGGGAATTAATCAATTTCTAGCTTCCATGATTTTGTATTTGCGATCTAACTTTAGTGGATTGCATTTGTTTAAATTAGATGGTGTTTTCTCAGTCTTGGATCGCTTGCTGATGATTATCATTTGTGGTTATTTATTGTGGGGAAACCACCAAATCGGACAATTTAAAATTGAGTGGTTTGTTTACGCTCAATTTGCGGCATACTTTACAACAGCATTAGTTTCTTTTATCGTAGTTTATTCCAAAGCTAAAAGCTTTAAATTTAGAATTGATTTACCCTTATTTCGTTTAATTCTAAAGGAGAGCTTGCCATTTGCCCTTTTAGTGCTTTTGATGTCGTTTTACTATCGCTTAGATTCTGTAATGGTAGGAGAGCTATACTCTAATGGAAAAGCTGAAGTGGGAATTTATGCTCAAGCATATCGAATCATGGAGGCTTTCAATATGTTTGGTTATATGTTTGCCGGATTGTTGTTGCCCATTTTTGCAAGAATGATTAAAGAAAATCAAGAAGTTAGCAAATTAGTAAATACCGCCTTCAATTTAATTTTTTTACCATCAGTTGGAGTAGCCATTATCAGTTGGTATTACTCTACAGATTTAATGGAGTTGTTGTACGATCATCACATTTCTGAATCGGCAGAAGTTTTTCCGGTTTTAATGTTGTCTTTTGTAGCCATTGCACTTACTTATGTTTATGGTACACTGTTAACTGCTAATGGAAGTTTAAAAGAACTAAATTATATTGCACTGGCTGGTTTGGTAATAAACTTTAGCCTGAATTTTATATTAATACCTAAAAGTGGAGCATTTGGGGCGGCTATTGCAACTTTAGTGACCCAAACAATCGTCATACTTACACAAATAATTTTAAGTAAGAAAGTGTTTGAAATGGGATACTCTTTTAATTATATTTTGAAAACAATGCTAATTGTAATAATTGGTTTAATAGGAGCTGCATTTTTAGTGAAATTTCAGCTAAATCTGTTTTTGTTTTCGGTTATTATTTTCTTTTTCTTTGGTTTAGCAGCACTTACTTTAGGGCTTGTAAAGATTGAAGATTTTCGAAAACTCATTTCTAAACAATAAACCTAAGCGTATAGACGTTTTTAACTATTTTTGGACTTTTTTTAATCGAGCTTAACTTATGGCTGAAGATAATTACGATATTAATTCACAAGGGATATTGGAGTTTATGAGAAAGTGGCGTTATGTGCTTTTAACTACCACTTTTTTAGCATTAATCACATCATTTGTTTTTTCTCTATTAATCGAAGACAAATATGAATCTTCTGTAATCTTATTTCCTTCAACCACTTCTTCTATTTCTAGAGCGTTATTGAACAATGAAAATTATAAAGAAAAAGACTTTTTAGAATTTGGAGAAGAAGAAGAGGCTGAGCAAATGATTCAAATTCTAAAATCTGATGCGATCAGGGATCACATTATCAAGAAGTATGACTTAATGTCTCACTATAAAATTGATCAAGAGGATAAATACAAGAAAACTAAATTAAATAAAGAGTACGACAGAAATATAGATTTTTACAGAACAAAGTTTATGTCGGTTAAAATTGAAGTATTAGATACCGACCCCATTTATGCTGCAAATATTGCAAATGAGATTGCAAAAATGTTGGACAGCGTGAAAAACAAAATGCTAAAAAAGGTAGCTGTTCAGGCCTTTGAAATCGTAAAAAGCGAATATAACACATTGGTTGCAGAAATCAATTCAATGGAAGATACCTTGAATTACTTACGTTCAAAAGGTGTGCAAGATTATGAAACACAAGTAGAAGTTTTGAGTGATCAGTACGGAGCAGCCCTTGTAAGTAACAACAATAAAGCAGCAGAGAAGATTAATAATCGATTAGATACATTATCAAAATATGGCGGTAAATATCTGAGCTTAGTTCAGCAATTAGAATATGAAAGAGAGAAGCTTAGCGATTTAAGAGAGGTTTATGCAGAGGCAAGGGTAAATGCAGAAACGCAATTAGATCATAAATTTATTGTCAATGATGCCTATCCGGCTGAAAAGCCATCTTATCCAATTAGGTGGTTAATTGTTTTAGTTTCGGTAGTAGCTACTTTTTTATTTACTATGGTTGTGTTGATTTTAATCGACCCAAAAAAATAACCTTATGAGTCAAGAAGAATCAGGGAAAAATTACTTTCAGACCAATATGGAGATTTTGGGATTTGCTTCTAGAAAGTGGAAGTTGCTTTTAGGAGTAGGAGTAGCAGCGGCAATTCTGTCTGCTGTATTTTCAGGACCCAAATTTATACCACCAAAATTTACTTCAAGAGCAGTTGTATACCCAACAAACTTAGGAATATATGGCAGCGAAACGGAGCTTGAGCAGCTTCAACAGTATCTAGAGTCTAACGTAATTCGTGATACAATAATTAATAAGTTTAATCTTTACGACGAATATGGAGTGGATACCACCCAACCAAGTTCGAAGAATTTTGTAAATAAATTGTATGCTGAGCATGTAACCTTTACTGAAACTCGTTTTGAGTCAGTTGAAATCACGGCTACTTCAATAAGCCCTCAAAAAGCCAAACAAATTGTAGAAGAGGTGCTCCACCAACTAAACTTGAATATTAGAGCTATTCAAAAAGAAAAATACAAAGAGATTCTTTTGATTAATAGAGAGTTGGTGAATAATAAAAAGGCTCAAGTAGACAGTTTGGAAGGGCTAATAAGAGAGTATGCCACAAAATATGGTTTAGTTGACTACATTGGTCAATCTATTGAGGTGACAGAGGGTTATTTTAAATTTTTACTTTCCGGTAAGAAAGGAGATGACTATAATAAGGCTACAGAAATTTATGAGAATCTTCAAAAATACGGTCGCAAATTTCACAACATGCACGCTCAATTAAATGAGTTTAATGATGAATATATAAGAAGAATGCATGCTTATGAAGCTTCAGTAAAAGATTACAATAAAATTCAAACGTATACTAATGTCTTGGTCTCACCTGAAGTGCCTGATAAAAAGTCTTATCCTATTCGTTGGCTAATTGTTTTGTCAGCTGTAGTTGCTTCGGTGCTTTTTACTTTTACAGCATTATTGATTTTTGGATATCACAAAAGGTAGTAATCGATGTCTGATTATTTAAAGTCAAATTGGGTATTAATTTGCAGCTTTTTGTTTATCATGGCAAACAGTGCTTTTATTGCTATGGAGCAATATTGGTTTGCAGTTGTCCCTTTTGCTTTAGTTGTTTTACTTTTAGCCTTTGTTGCCACTGATAAGTTGATGTGGGTAATCGTATTTACAACGCCTTTGTCATTAAACTTAGAGGAACTTGAACTAGGTGGTGTTGGAATGTTTCTACCCACTGAACCTTTGCTCTTTGGTCTAATGCTTATATTCTTCTTGAAGCTGCTTTACGAAAAGCGCTTTGACTCACAAGTTCTTCGTCATCCATTAACAATCTCTATCTATATTTATATTTCTTGGCTGATTGTAACAATGCTGACAAGCTCAATGTTTGTTGTTTCACTAAAGTTTATTCTAGCAAAAATGTGGTACATTGTTGCTGTTTACTTTGTTGCTTCTCAGTTCTTTAAAAGAAAGAATAATATTCTTACTTTTTTCTGGGTGTACTTAATACCATTATCAGCTGTTGCAATTTATACTTTTATTCACCATAGCACTTATGGCTTTGCAGAGAGACCTGCCCATTGGGTAATGCAGCCCTTTTTTAAAGATCATACGGTGTATGGAGCTGTATTAGCTTTGATGTTTCCCGTTATGTTATGCTTATTATTTTTGAAGCGATATAAAAAGTATAGATTAATTACTTTAATGATGACTATTACTTTGGTTTTAGGAATTGTGTTTTCTTATGGTAGAGCTGCCTGGATTAGTTTAGTAGTCGCATTTTTAGTGTCTTTTATTTATATTTTTAAAATGAGAGGAAGTTTTGTGCTTTCAATTGCCGGCTTGGTGCTCATTTTTACCGCTATTTTTTGGAACAACATCATTGATGTATTAGAAGAAAACAAACAAGATTCAACCTCAGAGAATTTGACAGAGCATGTTCAGTCAATTTCTAATATTTCAACTGATGCGTCTAATTTAGAGCGAATCAACCGATGGAAATCGGCATATAGAATGTTTGAAGCACGACCCATTTTTGGTTGGGGACCGGGAACATATATGTTTCAATATGCTCCTTTTCAAGCTTCAGAGGATTTAACTATTATAAGTACAAATTCAGCTGATGGAGGAAATGCTCATAGTGAGTTTTTAGGACCTCTCTCTGAAAGTGGTTTCATTGGAACGCTTACTTTCCTTTTAATCGTAATTGTATTCTATAGAACTGCTTCTCGTTTATATTGGATTCTTCCGAAAGGTGAGCTAAGAACTATTGTCTTTTTTGTGATACTGGCATTTACTACTTATATGGTTAATGGTACATTGAATAATTTCTTAGATACAGATAAAGCTAGTATTCCATTCTGGGGCTTCATTGCCATCATAATGTCAATTGATTTGCATTACAAGGAAATGCTTAAAGGCGAAAATCAACAGCTAAAAAACTAATATCGTCAAAAGTATCCGATTCACTTCTTTTATTGACGAGTGTTTTTATTTTGTGAACTGAACTACTAATATCTTGTTCTTTTAGTAAGTTAATCAATCCTTCAGTTTCAATTTGATTTCCTCTATCGTCTGATAATTCACTTAGCCCATCAGTATAACAGTACAACTGATCTCCTTTCTTTATAGGAATAACACCCATGTCAATACAAGGTAGTTGATCAAACATTCCTAGAACAGTACAACCTTTAGTGAGTTGTTTGTTTTTATCCTCGCTAAAAAGTATTGCCGCTTGATGACCGGCATTTAAGTATTCTAAGCTCTTTTCTTTTTTGTTGTAAATAGCAATAAATAAAGTAATGAATTTTTCAAAATGAGCTGCTTCAATAATCTTTTGGTTGCATTGAATGACTACTTCTTTTAAGTTTTTAGCAAGTGGCAGCAGTGCTCTTAAATTAGCTTGAAAGTTAGACATTAGTAAAGCTGCAGAAATCCCTTTTCCACTAACATCAGCAATACAAAAAGCAGTTCGATCTTCGTCAATTTTTATGACATCGTAGTAATCTCCACCAATTTCATGATGCGGTTGATAAAATGCTTTAACCTCAATAAACTCATCGTTTGGCAATTTTTGTGGAAATAGAAGCGACTGCATTTTTTGTGCTAAATCCAGCTCCTTTTTCACCTCTATTTGCTTGATGTATTCTTTGTTTAATCGCTTATTTTCCAAAGCAACCACAATAATATTTGCCAAAGTTTGTATAAAACGCAAATGCTTGATAATTGGACTTATTTCCAGTTTTTCTTCTCCAACATCTGCTAAAAGTAAGTAGGCTAGTGGACGCTCTTTGTGAAATACGGGAATAACAATATCAAACTCTTCTTGTTGTAGTGCGTTTTTCCCTGCTAGTACATCAATATTTTTGAATTTTTGAATAAGTGTATCTATCTCAACTGCTTTAGCAGATTCAATATTCACGCCTTCTATTAATGCGATTTTCCAAGAAGATTCTAAGGTAAATAAAACGAACTTTCCAATATCTAGTTCTTGGGTGAGAACATTTCTAAGGGTGTCAAAAAGGGCTTCTCTACTTGAATTGTTGTTAATGGCAGTAGTAATTTCAAGCAGGGTGTTAAGCTTAAGCGAGGAAAGCTTTAACTTTCCTTTAACTCTATTTACGCCTTCACTTTTCATTGGATTTAAAGTTAGCCAAAATCTCAGGCAGTTTTCTCAACATTGCCATCTCTTTATATTTAATTCGGAACTCTTCAGCCGGTAATCCCGCATAAGTTTTTCCCCCTTCTAAATCTTTTGACACACCGCTTTTGGCAGAAACTACCGCTTTGTTTCCTATGCTAACTCCACTTGTAACACCTACTTGACCCCAAAGAGTAACTTCCTTACCTATGCTTATACAGCCTGCAATTCCACAGCCTGCGGCAATTAAGCACTTTTCTCCAATGGTAGTATCATGACCAATTTGAACTAAATTGTCAATTTTAGTACCTTTTCCTATGCGTGTGACTGCCGTTACACCTTTGTCAATAGTACAGTTTGCTCCAATTTCTACATCATCTTCAATGACAACACTACCAGCGCTAAGTAAACGGTCGAAATGACTAGGACGATTTTTGTAATAAAAACCAAACGATCCGATAACTGCACCCGACTGTATAATAACGTTGTTTCCAATGCTAACATCATCGTGAATTGTTACGTTGGGCATAATCATACTTCCTGAGCCGATACTTACATTTTTACCTATAATAGCAGAGGGGTGAACCCTAGCTGTTTCGCTAATAGTTTGACTTTTACTATCAGACTGATCGAAAAAACTGAAGGGATTAAAGTAATCCAGAATTTTATTAAAACTGCTAAAAGGATCATCACAAACGATGATTCCTTTGCCTTTTGGTACTTCTACTTCTTTGTTGATGAGAACTACAGATGCAGCAGAATACAATGCTTTATCGTAGTACTTTGGATGATCAACAAATACAATATCGCCTTCCTCAACTCGGTGAATTTCATTAATTCCACTGACCGGAAGACTAGCATCACCAAAGAATGGAGCTTCAAGAATTTTAGCTATTTCGCTAAGGCTATATGTTTTACTAAATTTCATTTAGTTTTTAACTCGTTCAACATAAGCACCGGTTCGGGTATCAATTTTTATACGGTCGCCCTCATTTATAAATAAAGGAACACGAACTTCTGCACCGGTTTCAATTTTTGCCGGCTTAGTGGCATTGGTTGCAGTATCACCTTTAATGCCGGGTTCGGTGTATGTGATTTCCATTTCAACAAAAGGAGGAAGGTCGCAGTTCAGCGGACGCTCTTCTTCTGCATGAAATACAATCTCCACATCATTACCTTCTTTTAAAAAGTCTGGTGCATTAATCATTTCTTTAGGCAAAAAGGTTTGCTCAAAAGTGTCTTTATTCATGAAATGATAACCACTGTCGTCATTAAATAAATACTGGTATTTTCGAGTTTCAACTCTGATTGGTTCAATTTTTACCCCTGAATTAAAGGTATTGTCGATAATTTTTCCGGTCGTTAAGCTTTTTAGCTTTGTCCGAACAAAAGCCGGTCCTTTTCCCGGTTTTACATGTTGAAATTCAAGAATGGTGAATAAGTCATTGTTGAACTTCATGCACAATCCGTTTTTAAAATCTGCCGTAGTTGCCATGGTTAAAGATGTTGATTATGTTATTATTTGTAATTTGTGATATTAATTTTTTGATCTGCGATTTGCAGTTCCTTTTGCTCTTCGTTTGAACCGATTAGAATAATTCTTTCTCTACTATTCTCTTTTAGCATTTGCTGATAAAGTTCGATTCCTTTTTCATCTAAATTCGAAGAAGGCTCGTCCAAAATTACCAAAGGCTTTTGGCTTAAGAGTGCTAAACCCAATTTTAAACGTTGTTTCATTCCCGAAGAAAAAAATGAAATTTGTTTGTTGATTGAATCTTCTAAATAAATAGTTTGTAAAAACTCGCTTTTACTCAAACCATTTTTAAGCGGCGAAAAGTTCAAATGAAAGTTTAAAAATTCTCCTAAGGTTAATTGCTCAGCCACATCAGTGTACGGAGCAGCGATGCTTAAATAATTATAAGCGCTTTCTGAACTTATTTCCTTTTCGTTCAAGCTAAACTCAATCTTTCCCTCTGAGGGAATTTCTGCTTGAGAAATTAACTTTAACAAACTCGATTTTCCGCTACCATTAGGACCAATTACTCCATAGACCTTATTGCTTTCAAGTTGAAAGTCAACTTTTCTGAAAATCCACTCTCTGTTAAAGCGTTTGCCGATATTGTTCAGCTTAATTTTCATCCTTAAGTCAAAGGCCCTCGAATTACCCCTTTGTCAGATTCTCGGATAAAGTCGATTATCTGATTCTTTTCAGGACTGTCTTTAAAGTTCTTTTCTACTTCTTCAATCGAGCGGGAAACGTTTTTACTGTGTACAAATATCTGACGATAAATGTCTTCAATTTGAGTAATGGTTTCTTGTTCGAAACCTCTTCTTCTAAGTCCTATTGCATTTATTCCTGCATAAGTTAATGGCTCGCGTGCTGCCTTAACAAAAGGAGGTACGTTTTTTCTTACCAAAGATCCGCCTGCAATAAATGAATGTGCTCCAATTCTAACAAATTGTTGAACGGCAACTACTCCCTCTAAAATAACAAAGTCTTCAATAGTTACATGTCCTGCAATATTTGCGGTGTTAGCTAGGATAACATTATTTCCTACCAAAGCATCATGCGCAATATGAACATAAGCCATTAACAGGCAGTTGTTTCCAACAGCAGTTTTATTGCGGTCTTTTGTGCCTCTATTTATGGTAACGCATTCACGAATAGTGGTGTTGTCTCCTATTTCAGCAGTGGTGTGCTCTCCTTCAAACTTTAAATCTTGAGGGATAGCAGAAATAACTGCTCCCGGAAAAATTCTACAGTTTTTTCCAATTCTTGCTCCATCCATAATGGTAGCATGCGGACCAATCCAGCTGCCATCGCCAATTTCAACATCACCGGCTATGTAGGCAAATGGCTCAATGGTCACATTCTGACCGATCTTGGCATCCGGATGTATATAAGCATTGCTCATTTACTTGTCTTCTTTAATTATTTGTGCCATCAGTTCGCCTTCGGCAACTAAGTGTTCTCCAACATAGGCTTTAGCACTCATATTACATATTCCACGACGAATTGGTGCTGTTAATTCTAAACAAAAGACCAATGTATCTCCGGGAACCACCTTTCTTTTAAAACGAACTTTATCGATTTTCAAGAAGTAAGTTAAATAGTTCTCAGGGTCTTCAACCGTATTTAAAGCTAATATACCGCCGGTTTGAGCCATGGCTTCAATTTGCAATACACCAGGCATTACCGGTGCTCCCGGGAAGTGACCTTGAAAGAAGTGCTCGTTCATGGTTACGTTTTTAACGCCCACCACGTGTTTGTCGCTAAGTTCAATAATTTTATCAACCAAAAGCATAGGGTAACGGTGAGGTAAAATTTTCTCAATGCCGTTAATGTCGTATACTGCTTCTTTGTTAAGGTCGAACTTAGGTGCTTTATGTTGTCTTTTCTTAATTTCTTTCTTAATGAGCTTGGCAAAATCAACATTGCCTTTATGACCAGGTCTTGCTGCTAAAATATGACCCTTAATTGGTTTGCCAACTAAGGCTAAATCACCAACAATATCCAAGAGTTTATGCCTTGCAGGTTCATTTTGAAAATGAAGGTCTACATTGTTTAATACGCCAATTCCTTTTACTTCAACTTTTGGTTTATTTAAAAGCTCGGCTAGTTCATCAAGCTTTTCTTGAGGCATTACTTTGTCAACAAGAACAATAGCATTATCCAAATCACCTCCTTTAATTAGGTTATTTTTCGCTAAATACTCAAGTTCTCTTAAAAAAACAAAGGTGCGACATTTTGAAATTTCACCTTTAAACTCACCTAAGTGATACATGTGAGCATGTTGAGTTCCTAAAACTTTAGAGTTGTAGTCAACCATAACTGTCAATCTAAACTCATCCTGAGGAACCGCTAGCATTTCTGTTTCGCGCTCTAAGTCTTCGTAAGTTAAATTTTCATCAACCACAAAGTAATCTTTTTCGGTTTCTTGGTCTACAATGCCTGCATCTTGCAGCGCCTGAACAAAGAAGTGCGCACTCCCATCTAAAATAGGAACTTCCGGACCGTCGATTTCGATTAATAAATTGTCGATTTCGAGACCGTAAGCTGCCGCTAATAAATGCTCCGTAGTGTGAACCCTAGCTCCATTTTGCTCTAAGGTAGTTCCTCGAGAAGTGTCAATAACTAGATCGCAATCTGCTTTAATCGTTGGTTTTCCTTCTATATCTACTCTTTGGAATACGTATCCGTGATTATCATCAGCAGGCTTAAAAGTTACCGTTGCTTGTTTTCCTGTATGAAGTCCAACTCCTTTCAGAGAAACTTCTTGTTTGATTGTTTTTTGCTTTGTACTCATACTCTATATCTGAGTGCGAAATTAATGCTTTATCTGATTTTCTAATTCTTTCAATTGATTCGCCATTTCCGGTAGCTTTCTAAACATTACGTAAGAACGTTTGAAGTCTCCAATCGGAATAGCAGGAGAACCTTGAACTATAACGTTTTCTGTTTCTATACTGTTGCCAATTCCACTTTGAGCAGCGATTTTAACACCATTGGCAATTTTAATATGTCCAACAATACCAACTTGACCACCAATCATGCAGTTTTTGCCAATTTTTGTTGAACCGGCAACACCACTCTGAGCAGCTATAACAGTATTTTCCCCAATTTCAACATTATGCGCAATTTGGATTAAGTTGTCTAACTTAACTCCTTTGCGGATAATGGTAGAACCTAAAGTTGCTCGATCTATGCTGGTGTTCGACCCAACCTCAACATGATCTTCAATAATCACATTGCCAATTTGAGCCACTTTTTTATAGTTGTTCTCACTGTTGGGTGCAAAGCCAAAACCATCTGCTCCAAGTCTTACTCCGGCATGAATAATACAGTCTTTGCCGATTTGGGTTTCTGAATAAATGGAGCAGCCGGAAAAAATGGTGGTTCTATCCCCAATTACAGTATTGTCACCAATAGTTGTATTTGGAAAAATCTTTACTCCCTTTCCAATTTTTACGTTTTCTCCAATAGATACAAAATCACCAATGTAGACGTCTTCGCCAATTTCTGCACTTTCGGCAATTGCCGATTGTTTTGAAATGCCAACTTTGTTGTTTTTAACTTGGTTATACATTTCTAACAATTGCCCAAAACAGGCATAAGCGTCCTCAACGCGAATTAAAGTTAAACTGTCTTTTACCTTTTGTTGAAGCTTGAAGTCTTTGTTAACGATTACGATAGATGCATCTGTATCGTAAATATAGTCGGCGTATTTTGGGTTGGCTAAAAATGAAATGCTTCCGTTTTTTCCTTCCTCAATTTTAGCGACTGAGGAAACTTCCACATCGGGGTTTCCTTCTATCGTTCCTTCAAGTATTTCAGAGATTTGGCGAGCCGAAAATTTCATGCTTCAAAAATAACAATTATTTGTGGCTGACTAGAGGCAGTTTTTAGGCATTTTATTAACGATGGATTGTTTGTGGGCAAATGGTTTTTTACAACACCACTACCTTACCACTTCATCCCTATCAGGACGAATATCAATCAACCATTTAAAACCTTCGTAGCGCAAATCTGTTTTAGGATTCAAACTTCCAATTGGATGCATGGTGGCTACCGGTTTTTTAATAAAAGTAATACTGTGGATGGCTTGATCTTTTAGCATAATGTCAATGTCGCTACTCTCTGCTACATTTACACCAATATATTTGTCTTCTTCATCCTGACCAAAATAGGTCGTTTGTCCATTTCCTCTTACTTCAATCTTATTGAGGACAGAGTTTTTGAAGTAGCCGGTCATTTCTTTGCCTTTGATCTGATTAAATCGAATACTGTCGACTTCAGAAATGATAAAGGCATTTGCATCCATGAATATAGAGTGAATCTTACTGTTGGCAGTTCTTATTTCTATAAAATCGGCTGTTAACTGGTTCTGCTCCGACCATAAAACAGGATCTTTGTACATTTTAATGGTGCTATCAGTCATTGAGTAGGCAATGGAGTCGCACTTTCCCTGCAAATCGCTTTTAAAGATTTTTACATTGTAGTAAGCAAAAAGCGTTCGCTGATTCTCACTGCTTCCAAATACTTTAAAAGTATCAGCGCGCATAAATAGTGAATCTTCATCAAAAACTTGCGTTAATACCGGTTTGCCATATACAATTGCACTATCTTTATGTTCATAAAAAAAAGCGATATCACCATTAATTACAATGTTTTCTGCGGTATCTGTAATTTGGACGTGATTGATTGCCTTCCCAAAACCAATTTTTCGATCGTAGAAAAGCGTATCGCCTTCCAGTTGTCTACCATCGGAAATTAAATAGGAGTTCTCATAGTATTTTGATAAGTCTTTTTCTGTATCGTACCAACCATTTTCACAATAAATAAAGTTGCTGTCATTTTCTATGGTAGTTGGTCCTAAAAAAGTAACCAACTTGCTGCCACTATTGTATTTTAGCGTATCCGATTTCATAATAAAGTCGGGATTTGTTAAAACAACATCATCTTTGAACGTAAATGTTTTTGAAGCTGCATGATAATATCCTTTCTGACTTACCAATACATTACTGTCTGTCTTACTCTCAATTTTTCCTCCAACCACGTATCTCGACTCGTCGGTTTCGCGGTTCATAATCATTTCTGTAGTAGTTAGTGTAAAGTCATCGTTCACCAAACGAACTGCTTTTCCAATTACTCTAGCAACTTTGGTATTACCGTTGTAGAAAAGTTGATCGCCATAAAGGTTGGAGGTGTCGGCCTGGTTGATTCTAACATTACCATAGGCTTCTAAGCTATTTGTTTTTGAAAACAAAAAAGCACTATCGCTATACATTAATGTGTTCTGATGCTTAAAGATTACATTGCCAACAATTTTATTTGCTTTCCTACCATCTTTCTCTACAAAGTCTAAAATATCTCCACCAACTATTTCTATTTGGTTTTTCTTTTGACCAAATGAGTAAAAGGCGAATGCAAGAAGACTGAACACAACAAAAGTTCGCACAATAAGTATTTTATGTGGACTTAGGCTTTTGACCATTCACTTTTACGAATTAAAGTCTGTTTGCGATCCGGACCAACGGAAACGATGGTGATTGGAGTCTCCAGTTTGTCTTCTAAATATTGAATGTAATTGTTCAGTTCAACGGGAATTTGCTCAATAGAGCTAAGTCCTGTCAAATCTTCTTTCCAGCCAGTAACTTCTTCATAAATAGGTTCAATTTCTTCATCTAAAACATCGAAAGGGAGATAGTCAATTATTTCTCCTTTATGTTTGTAAGCTGTACAAACTTTAATGTTTTCAAACTCACTTAATACATCCGCTTTAGTCATAATAAGTTGAGTAACACCATTAATCATAATGGCATATTTTAATGCAGGCAAATCTATCCAACCACATCTTCGGGGTCTTCCAGTTGTTGCTCCAAATTCATTTCCTGCTTTTCTGATTTCTTCACCTATTTCGTCGTGTAACTCTGTGGGAAAAGGGCCACTACCAACTCTTGTGCAGTAAGCTTTGAAAATGCCGAAAACTTCACCAATCTGGTTAGGAGCAACTCCAAGTCCCGTGCAAGCTCCGGCTGTAATTGTGTTAGAGGAAGTTACAAAAGGGTATGAACCAAAATCAATATCGAGCAAAGTGCCTTGAGCTCCCTCAGCCAATACTTTTTGGTTTTCTTTCCGAGCTTGGTTAATAAAGTGCTCACTGTCAATTAATCGAAACTGCTTAAAAGTTTCCATACAGTTGAGCCACTCTTCTTCCATTTCCTTTAAATCGTATTCAAAGTCATATTGAGCTAATATTTGTAAATGCTTGTCACGTAATTGCTCGTATTTTTTATGAAAGTCAGTTGTTTCAACATCGCCAACTCTTAAACCATTGCGACCGGTTTTGTCCATATATGTTGGACCGATTCCCTTTAAAGTAGAACCGATTTTTTGCTTTCCTTTTGCTTGCTCTGAAGCAGCATCTAAAAGTCGGTGAGTAGGAAGAATTAAATGCGCTTTTCTGGAAATTGCCAATCTTTCATTGATATTGAGTCCCATCTTTTTTAAAGCGTCAATCTCTTTAATGAAAATAATAGGATCAATAACAACCCCATTGCCAACTACATTTTCTTTGTTGTTGTGAAATATGCCTGAAGGAATGGTATGTAAAACGTGTTTTATACCGTCAAACTCTAAAGTGTGTCCGGCATTCGGTCCGCCCTGAAATCTGGCGATTACGTCGTACTCCGGAGTTAAAACATCTACAACTTTTCCCTTTCCTTCATCTCCCCATTGAAGACCGAGCAATACATCTACTTTCATTCATTTGAATTTTTAGCTCAAGCAAATTGATATTCTATAACTTGAGTGTGAATTTTAACTTTGTTTTTGTTGATTTAATCGATTTTGGCATGAGTCACAAATGCCGTATAAATTTAAGGAATGGTGAAGAATTTTAAAATCGAGTAATTCTCCCACCGTTGATTTTATATTTTGAATGCGAGGATCGCAAAATTCAATTACTTTATTGCAATTTGTGCAGACCAAATGATCGTGTTGCTTAAACTCATAAGAGCGCTCAAATTGAGCCATATTGTTCCCAAACTGATGCTTTCTAACCAGATTACATGCTAACAATAAGTCAATGGTGTTATAAAGTGTTGCTCTACTTACACGATACTTTTTATTTTTCATTGAAATGTAAAGCGACTCTATATCAAAATGTCCACTTTGCTCATATATTTCATTTAATATGGCAAAACGCTCAGGTGTTTTCCGATGGCCGTTTTTTTCTAAATAAGCTGAAAAAATCTGGCTAACTTTTTCTATGGTTTCCGGTGAAGTCGACATCTGTTAACTTAAAGCTGCAAAGATAGGTTTATTAAACTAAGAATATGAAATTCTAAGACTCAATCCTGGAGATGTTAATTACCCCTTCGATGGATTTTATTTTGTCGATTAACTGTTTCAAATGTTTAGTATCGTGAACGTAAACCATTATTGTTCCCTCAAAAATTCCATCGTTTGAGTCGAAACTGATTGAACGCATATTTACATTCAGCTCTCCGGAAATTAATCGAGTAATGTTATTTACTAAGCCCAAATCGTCAATTCCAGTAACTTTTATACCGGCCAAAAATGCAATTTTTTGCTGACTCGTCCATCGGGCTTTTACAATTCTATAAGCATAATTCGACATCAATTGAACGGCATTCGGGCAGTTGGTTTTGTGAATTTTGATTCCATCATTTATAGTAATAAACCCAAAAACTTCATCACCCGGAATGGGATTACAGCAAGGAGCAATTTTGTAATCGAATTGATCCATTTCCTCACCGATAACTAGCATTTCTTCGCCCTTGCCGCCTTTGCTAAGTTTTTCTTCTAGCTCATTTGCCGGCTTTTCTTCATGATCTCTACCAATGATATCGCCTTTTTCTACGATTAACTTATTAATTCGCTTTAAGTTTAAACGACCAGTTTCAAAATGGTAAAATAGTTCTGTTTCATTGGCTTGCTTAAAAAGTTTTTGCAACTCTTTAATGTTGTTTTCCGAAATATTAATGTGGCTCTTTCGCAGCCATTTGTGGAATTTAGGCTTGCCTTCTTCTGCTATGCGTTTTTTATCTTCTCTTAATGAAGCCTTAATTTTCGATTTAGCCTTACCGGTAATTACATAATCCAACCAGCTCTCGTTGGGTTTCTGCTTTTTTGAAGTAATTATTTCAACCTGATCTCCACTTTTTAAAACCGTACTTAATGGGACTAATTTGTGATTGACCTTAGCGCCCATACAGTGCGCACCTACTTCGGAATGAATTTCAAAGGCAAAATCCAAAGCCGATGCTCCTTTGGGTAAATTCTTGATTTCTCCTTTGGGAGTGAATATGAAAATTTCTTCTGAAAAAAGATTCAGCTTAAAGTCATCGATAAACTCAACGGCATCTTTTTCGGGACTTTCGAGCAGCTCTCGGATTTTATTAATCCAAATATCAAAATTAGATTCACTCGTGCCTTCTTTGTATTTCCAATGGGCAGCATAACCTTTTTCTGCAACCTCGTCCATTCTTTTGGAGCGAATTTGAACTTCAACCCATTTTCCTCCCGGGCTCATTACAGTAGTATGTAGCGATTCATATCCATTGGCTTTTGGCGTAGAAAGCCAATCACGCAAACGATCGGGATTGGGCTGGTAATAGTCGGTAACTATGGAATAAGCATTCCAACAATCTGCTTTCTCTCTATCTGCTTTGGTGTCTAAAATTATTCGAATGGCAAAAACATCATACACTTCCTCGTAAGGAATGTTTTTCTTCTTCATTTTTTGATAAATGGAGTAAACCGACTTTGTTCTTGCCTTTATTTCAAAGTTCATCCCTTGCTTTTCCAGCTCTTGCTTAATTGGAAAGCTAAATCGATTTACAAATCGCGTTCTAACCGATTTTGATTTTTTCAATTTTTGGGTAATCTCTTCGTAAACTTCGGGTTCAGTATATTTTAAAGCTAAATCCTCTAGCTCAGTTTTTATAGCGTAAAGCCCTAGTCGATGAGCGAGTGGAGCAAAAAGGAAAACGGTTTCTGAAGCAATTTTCAATTGTTTGTCTCTTCGCATTGAGTCTAAGGTGCGCATATTGTGTAAGCGGTCGGCTAGCTTAATCAAAATCACACGCACATCGTCAGAAAGGGTAAGCAAAATCTTTCTGAAATTTTCTGCTTGCATAGAAACGTTAAAGTCGACAACGCCGGAAATCTTAGTAAGACCGTCGATGATCATACGCTCTTTTTCTCCAAACATGCGCTCAACATCATCTAAGGTGAGGTCGGTGTCCTCCACGGTGTCGTGCAAAAGGGCACAAATAATGGCAGTGGTTCCCAAGCCAATCTCTTCAGCGACTATTCGAGCGACTTCAATCGGATGATAAATATATGGTTCACCACTTTTTCTTCGCATATCTTTATGCGCTTCCAAAGCAATGTCGAAGGCCTTTCTTACACTTGCCTTGTCTTTTTTTGTTTTAACGTTCTTGCTTACTTTTAATAAAGCTCTGTACCGTCTACGTATTTCTCTTTTTTCTGCTTCTTCGTCAATCACGCTCATCTGATTTTAGGGCGTTAAAGTTAGTCAAAGCTACTTTGATATTTAGGTCTTGACACTTTAAAAATATTCTGTTTTCATCAGATAATAGTACCTTCGTAGCCGAAAACAATAGCTCGATATGGCACAGCAGAATGATTTATTTTCCGACTTTGAAACTTTGAGCGATAAAGCTTGGAGAGAAAAGGTAATTAAGGATTTGAAAGGCAGGAGTTTTGAAGAAACCTTGGTGTGGGAAAATGAAGTGGGTTTAAATCATCAACCTTATTATAGAAAGTCTGATATAGAAAACAATAAAGTTGTTACAGATATTCAGCAAGCGCAGAAAAAAAATGCTGATTGGCAAACTTTTCAATCCTTTCAGCAGAATACTGAAGACATAGAAGGTAAAATCAAAATGGCAATTGCCAATGGAGTAGATCAAATTGTTTTAGATTCCAAGCTTAATGTATCAGATGAGATACTTCAAAGCGATACATTAAAAATTTACTTTAAAGATTATCCCGATTTAACTAAAGTATCTTCTTTTTATATTGATCCAATCGGGAGCTATTTAAAAAGCGGGGAAAAGCTTGCGCCATTTACTTCGCCCTTGGTGGAAATTTTTAAGGCAAAACAAAACACTGCTAACGACCGCTTTTTGTTAGTTGATGCAACAGTTTATAAAAATGCCGGTGCAAACCTAGTTGATGAATTGGCTTTTGCGCTACAACATGCGGTGGAGTATTTTGATTTACTAACAGAAAACGACTTTGCCGCCAACGAAATAGCCAATAGAATGATTTTTAAGCTAGCTTTTGGAAGCAGTTACTTTAATGAAATTGCCAAAGGAAGGGCTTTTCGATATTTGCTGAGCAAACTGTTCTCTGCCTATGAGCTTAAACAATCGGCTTTTGTTTGGGGAGAAAGCAATTGGAGTGATTTAGCACACAAAGATCCTTACACAAACTTACTGCGAACAACAACGCAAAGCATGTCGGCTGTTCTGGCTAACTGCGATGCCGTTAGTGCCCTTAGTTTTGATGATTTGGGTGCATCCTCTAATTTGGGTATTCGAATGGCGAGAAATATACAATTGATTTTAAAAGAAGAATCTTATTTCGCTAAAGTTAGCGACATGGCTGCCGGTAGTTATTACATTGAAAGTTTAAGTGCTCAAATTGCAGACAAAGCATGGCAAAGATTTTTGGAAATTGAGGATAAAGGTGGCTTGCTTAACTATTTTGAGTCGGGAAGTATGCAAGATGATTTAAGCAAGAGCATTCAGCTACGCTTAGATAAAATGAAAGCAGAGAAAAGGAAAATAGTAGGCGTGAATGCTTATGAAAATGAAGCTGCCGATCAAATTGAAATTCAAGAACAGGGACTGAAAAGCAATGGAGGATTGAAAAAGTTTTTGTTAGCTAAAGAAATTGAAAAGTAATGAGACCTGATTTTAAAGATATAAAAGTTGTTGATTTTGCTGAGAGTAAGACGGTGAAAGATAAGTGGCTAACGCCTGAGCAAATGGAGCTAAAATCAACTTACAATGCAAGTGATATTTCCACTTTTAGACATGTAGATTTTGGTGCAGGTTTGCCCCCTTATTTGCGAGGGCCATACTCCACTATGTATGTTATGCGTCCGTGGACAATCCGACAGTACGCCGGATTTTCCACAGCGGAGGAGTCTAATGCTTTTTACAGGAGGAATTTAAAAGCCGGACAGAAAGGCTTATCTGTGGCATTTGACTTAGCTACCCATAGAGGTTATGATTCTGATCATCCTAGAGTAGTGGGTGATGTTGGAAAAGCCGGGGTTGCCATTGACTCTGTGGAAGATATGAAAGTGCTTTTTGATCAAATTCCTTTGGATCAAATGTCAGTTTCAATGACCATGAATGGTGCCGTAATTCCCATTATGGCATTTTACATTGTTGCGGCAGAAGAACAGGGAGTAAGCCCTGAAAAGCTGAGCGGAACCATACAAAATGATATTTTAAAGGAGTTTATGGTTCGCAACACATACATTTATCCGCCACAGCCTTCTATGAGAATCATTGCAGATATTTTTGAATATACTTCTAAAAAAATGCCGCGCTTTAATTCTATTAGTATTTCCGGCTATCACATGCACGAAGCAGGAGCAACTGCGGATATTGAGTTGGCATACACTTTAGCCGATGGCTTGGAGTATTTAAAAACCGGGATTGATGCCGGTTTGGATATCGATGATTTTGCGCCGCGTTTGTCTTTCTTTTGGGCCATTGGAATGAATCATTTCATGGAGATTGCTAAAATGCGTGCCGGTAGAATGTTGTGGGCTAAATTGGTAAAGCGATTTAACCCAAAAAATGAAAAGTCAATGGCACTGCGTACACATTGCCAAACTTCGGGCTATAGTTTAACAGAGCAAGACCCTTTTAATAATGTTGCACGAACTTGTATAGAGGCTCTAGCTGCTGCATTAGGTGGAACACAGTCGTTGCATACCAATGCATTGGATGAGGCCATTGCATTACCTACCGATTTTTCTGCGCGAATAGCCAGAAATACACAATTGTATTTGCAAGATGAAACGGATATTACCAAAGTAGTTGATCCTTGGGGCGGTTCTTATTATGTAGAAACCCTCACCAATGAAATTGCTGAAAAGGCCTGGGAGTTAATTGAAGAAGTTGAAGAGATGGGCGGAATGGCAAAAGCGATTGAAGCTGGTTTGCCCAAATTGCGCATTGAAGAGGCAGCTGCCAGAAAACAAGCGAGGATTGATTCCGGAAAGGATGTAATTGTTGGGGTGAATAAATATCAAACTACCGAAAAAGATCCGATTGATTTATTGGATATCGACAATCAAAAAGTTCGTCGTCAACAAGTTGATCGTTTAGAGAGAATTCGTTCAGAACGGAATGAAGAAAAAGTTCAAAAGGCATTGAATGATATTACTGAAGGGGCAAAAGGTGGAGATAATTTATTAGAGTTGGCTGTGAATGCGGCAAGAGAAAGAGCTTCCTTAGGAGAGATTTCCGATGCTATGGAAAAAGTTTTCGGTCGCTATCAAGCAAAAATAAACTCCGTTTCAGGAGTGTATTCACATGAAGCTATGGAAGATAAAGACTTTGTAAAGGCTCGGCAAATGGCGGACGACTTTGCTGAAAAAGAGGGCAGAAGACCTCGAATTATGGTGGCTAAAATGGGACAAGACGGTCACGATCGTGGAGCTAAAGTGATTTCTACCTCCTTTGCCGACATTGGTTTTGATGTTGACATTGGTCCGCTTTTTCAAACCCCTGAAGAAGCCGTAAAACAAGCCATTGAAAACGATGTGCATATTATTGGGGTTTCTTCTTTGGCAGCAGGACATAAAACTTTAGTTCCTCAAGTAATGGAAGAGTTGAAAAAGTTCGATCGAGAAGATATTTTGGTAATTGTTGGCGGTGTAATTCCCGAACAAGATTATGATTACCTCTGGAATTTAGGAGTAGCCGGCATTTTTGGTCCTGGAACCAAAATTCCTAAAGCAGCACAAGATATCTTGGGAATATTGTTGGAAGATTAGAATTTCTAGTCGGATTACTTGTAGGTTTTTGTTCAAGGTTTTGTAAACAGATAATAATTGTTTTTTTTCTGCGAGCTTCCGCTTCGTATATTTTGTTTTTGTAGACAAAATCAACCTCTATAAAAAGAGTAAACGCTTAACTTTCTGATGTACTCCCGTATGCTTTATATAAGCAATTTCCTGTTTATTTTCTTATAGTAAGAAAACCCTAGTGTTTATAGTGCTTTTAGAGCTAATTGTTTGATTTTTAGTTCTAATTTTAACAAAATAATGTGTTAATAATTTTTAATTTCTTAAAAAGAATAATATCTTGTGCTCAAGTTTTCGCAAAATATGCGTTTAGTTAAGTTGAAATATCATCCAAATAATAGTTTGCAAATCGGAATAATGTCAATTTCTTTTTTCAGCTTTATAGCTTTCTATTTGAACTCTCTCTCTCTCTCTTCAGTTACAATCAATTTAAGAAAATACTTCGTTTTTTATTTAAAGGAAAATCTACTTTTTGGTGAGTGTGTTATTCACAGAGATGGAAAAGTCAAGAAATCAATCAAAAAGTAAAAAACAATTGCAGCCATTATGGAACAACGACTGCAATTGAAAACATTTAATTAAAAACGTTTAGAAATTATGAATACAAAATTAATAATAATAGCAGTAATAACTGCATTAATATTTACTGCTTGCGAGAAAGAGAATTCAACTCCGGCAAGCAATCAAGCAGGAGTGAAATCCAAATCTAATCATGCGATTAACAAGGCGCCATTGGAGGTTGTAGTGTCAAATTTTACTGAAGATGTTATGGATGATATTGATCCCGGTGACTTTGAATCCGATATGGCACTATTTTATTTGGAGTCTGCAATGAATTTTGAGTACAACAACATTATTGGCAATGATACTGAGTTTCCGATAATCCAAAATTCATATAGAGTGGAAGACTTAGATGTTTCTGCTTTTGAATCTGGTGTAACTGCAGATGGTAGTGATATATTAGCTTTAAAAGATGATATTTTTGACGAGATAGATCAAATTGCAGAGGTGGCAGCAGATACAATGTCGGGTTCGGGAGACTTATACGTAACCGGAATAGATATTGACTTTGTTGAAGACGATATAAGTTCGGGTGTTCATCTTAATTTTAGTTTAGGCCGCTTTGCACTTTTAGGAGGCGGATGCAATGGATTTGATGGAGATTATTTTTTGTTAAATGATATGGGAGGTTGTAATACCTATAGTAATGCAGGAACATTAACAAATGTTGATGCCAATGATATGGTTTCTGCATACATTTCTAATCGTTATTGCAATACTAATATAGCATACTGTACTGCAGGTGGTCCACCAAACATTCCTACTTGGTTTGCTGTTAATCAAGTATACTCTCCTATTGAAGATCCAAACAATATTTATCATACTTCAACAACTCCTGTAGAATGTGTGCAAGAGATGACACAGCTTTCGATAGCAAATTCTATTATGGGCTGGCAGAGCAGTTTGTGGCCTAGCTCCTCTAGATTTGGTACGGTTGAAGTGTTGAATTGCTATACGCGAATTAGATCATATAATAATCAAACAGGAGTGGACTATACAATTAACCAATTAACAGAAGTAGGTGTTTGTTTGATTATAGAAGCAGAACTTAAACCAAGGGTTTCGTGGGGTAGTTTATAATTTTTTTTAGTGTTATGAAAACAATAATAAGTATCATAGCGCTCTTGTTTGGGCTGAGTCTCTCAGCCCAAACATTTGAGCGCACTATAGCTTTGAGCGGGCATGAAAGTGCACCATATAACTTAGTTGAAGTAGATGGATTTTATTATGTATTGGTTTATCAGGTAGATGATAGTCTTTCTGTATTGTATCAATTAGATAGTTTGGGGGGAACTCAGGATAGTTTAAGTTTGAATGGGCATTATTCTCATTTATACTATTTAAATAATAACTTGTACCTTTTTGGTGGATTTGGTGGTCCTCTTATTGCTATTGGGGGTGCAATAAGTATAGCAAGCATAAGTCCTTTTAATTTAACTTTGCAAAGTGTTACTTATACTAAGATAACAGATTTACAATCTTTTTGGCCTGGAGAAGTTGGGTTCTTTGATAATTGCACTTGTTTTACAATCGTTGGTGGAGGTACAGATTCAAGTGGTTATGCAAGAGCTTCTATCATTCAGTTAGATACTGCTACGTTAAATGTTATAAAGGAAGCTCACTCTACTAATTGGACCGGTCCGGTTTTAAATACAAGTGGTGCTACAGCTTTTAGGTTCAAGGATGTAATTTACTCTCCGAATAATAATCTTTGGGTTTTAGCAGATAGTCCAGTAGATACCGGATGGCAATCTCAGAGAGCAGCTATAATTCCTTTTAGTGATAGAGATTTAACACCAGATACAATTAATTTTCGATATCTTTTTGACGTTAATAACCCATCTCCTTTTGCGAATATTGATTATCATGGAATTATTTCAAATCAACCTGCCTCGGGAATACAGTTAACTGATTCAACATATCTTTTTGTAGGAATAGCGGATGTATTTAGTGGAAACCTTCAGACAGCTTTTTGGTTAGAACGAGATATAGCTTTTGTTATTACCGATGATAGCTTGAACGACATACGATGGGAGTTTTGGGGTGGGAAAGCTGGAGGACTTCCTCATACCTCACCTGATTCTACAGAATACCCTGCGTTTGGCAGGGCAGTAAGCAAGTATGGAAATTATGCTTATATGGCATATAATTCAACAGCATTTGGCTCAACTAATCCATTTACACTACGGAAGATTGATCTGCAGGGCAATGAAATTTGGACAAAGCTTTATTCTGTATCTCAATATCCTTCTCATACTTATTCAGTACTGGCTACATCAGATGGTGGAGCATTGTTAAGTGGGATTGTTTTTGACATAAACTTAAATAATGGGACTAGCAGCAACAATGTTCATCTCTTAAAAGTAGACTCAGCAGGCAATCTATTAACTACTTCAACTAAAAGTCAGCTGGGTAAAATACCGAAAAATAATTTTAAGATCTTTCCTAATCCAGTAAAAGATGAGCTTAAGTTGTTAAAGTTAAATCAATTCAAACCCTATGAATTTGAGTTGTACGACACTTTTGGACGTTTGGTAAAAACAGTTTCTTGGCGAGAAGATCATCAAACAGTTGACGTTTCTTCCTTAGCAAGTGGCATGTATGTTTATCGCATAATCGAT
>DIAJ01000033.1:67179-283464 GCA_002415785.1 Flavobacteriales bacterium UBA5081 | reverse complement strand
AGAAGGAAATGTGGGGAGTGGGAAATTGATAATGGAGTAGGATGAACTAAGAATCTGGGAAACCTAACGAAGTGGTTCGACGAAGTCAATTTCGAATGAATTGAGGCGGTTAATAGTTTAGGTTTTAAATTGGAGTACTGCGGAATTTTAGGGAGTATTAATGAACCTTAATGAAGGTCTCAACTTTCTTAATGCCTCAATGGTTAAAAGAGAAATTAAAACGAGACCTCGTACAAAGAAAATTAAACTCTGAGTTTTCCGTGTCTCTGCGGTTAAAGGAATGAAAAGAGAGTAAAGAAAGTAGATGCATTTATTAAGCTTTTTTCATTCATCCTTAAACCATCACTCATTTTAACATTTGTGAACTTAGCGCCTCCTTGGTGGATTTTGCGGTTTGAAAACAAACTTTAGACTATAAACAAGTAACTAGAAAACATTTTTTGCGAAGCAAACTATATCAACCTCTATAAAAAGAGTAAACGGTTTACTCTCTGATGAACTCCAATATGTTTTATAAAAGCAATTTTCTGCTTATTACTTTATAGTAAGAAAATCCTAGTATTTATAGTGCTTTTAGAGCTAATTGGCTGATTTTTAGTTTTAATTTTAACAAATTATTTTGTTAAAAAATTTTTATATTTAAAAAAGCTTACTATTTTAGCCATGTGATTTGGAAAAGATATGCAAATAGTTAGCTTAAAATATCGTTTAAAAAAGATAAATGGTTTTAGTGAATACAATAGTTTCATAAAACATTTAAATTGGTTCTTTAATAATTATAAGCCTCTCTCTCTACGCAAATAAACATTTTAAGAAAATACTTCGTTTTTTATTTAAAGGAAAATCTACTTTTTGGTGAGTGTGTTGTTCACAGAGATGGAAAAGTCAAGAGGTCAATCAAAAAGTAAAAAACAATTGCAGCCATTATGGAACAACGACTGCAATTGAAAACATTTAATTAAAAACGTTTAGAAATTATGAATGCAAAATTAATAATAATAGCGCTAATTGGCGCATTTATGTTTACTTCCTGCGAGAAAGATGAAGTAAATTTACATCCTAAAGCGGATAACATTCAGGGAAATAAAAACCCGAACTCAATAAATAAATCAACTTCAAGTTCAGATAGTATTGATGTTGATTTGTCACAATTTATAGGGGATATATTATCAAGTAATTCGCCTTCTATTACAGATGTTGAGACAGCACTATTGTATACAGAGTCAACTTTATATTGGAGACTCAATCATCCTGACTTAATACCTGGAGAAACTCAAGTGTATGACCTAGAGTATACGATAAATGTTGATGGAGGTGAAGTGAGCGGTTCGGATTTGTTACAGTTAAATAATGATATTTATGATGAACTTGTTGTTATTGCAGAAAGTGCAGAAACAGAAGAGGCTAGTGATGGTGAAAAGTTTTGGTTTGAAATGGATGTTATTATCCCTGATGTAATAAGCTCTCCATTAACTGTTCAAGTAAAGGCAATATTGGGTTTTAATAAATCAAATAATAACTGTAGTATAATGGATGATTGGAAGGGCTATTTAACAGGAAGGTGTTTACAATCAAATCAAACATACGTGACATCAATTTTAACGGCAAAACTCAATGACCCTAATTGTTCGTATAGTAACGTTGAGAAGTGTTCAGGTTTTGGATATACCGGAGGTACTTTAGGTGGAGGATATGTTTATAATAATGTTCCAACTGGTGTTGTTGGTCGGTTTAACACTAGAAAACATATGCCACAGTGTAGTTTTTTGTGGAATTCAACTTCTATGACAGCGTGTATAACCTCAAATAGAATGAATACTTATTATTTAAATAATACACTGCCTAGTATCCCATGGTGGGGTAGTTGGCAAAGTTCTTTTAATATGGGAGCTATTATAAAGAAGATTAAATCATACCGTGTTGATAGGGTTTATGCAAATGGAGAGTATCAACATGAATTTGATGTTGTATATTATGATGCTTGCACTAAGGTAGTTGTGCCGGGTCATGACGAAAAACCTAGACCTTCATGGATATAAGAAAGAAATTTATGTTATTAACAATCTTAACGATAATGACTGGGCAGATATCTGCCCAGTCATTTACTCAAGAGATTGATTTAGGACAAGAGGAAGAATTAAATGATGTAATTAGTGTGTCAAATAATAGATTCATTGTAGCTTCTGTTGTAGGAGATAGTATAGATGATTACTTTCCTTATTATTTAAATTCCCATATATTAAACCTAGATAGTATTGGACAAGTAGTTAGTAGCTATCAGATTAATGACTTTTATGCTATTCAACTCTACAAAAAATCTAACATGTTTTTTGTATATGGCACTTTACAGGGAAATGTTCAAGGTAGTGCTATTTATTCTTTTAATTATCAGTTTGTAATGGTTGATTCGTTGAAATTTATAACTAGTGAACGACATAAAAGTGCGTACAAGATTTCTATTGATAATAGAGGAGAGATTAATATACCTTTCACTCAGTTTGATAGTATACAAAACTATTATTACTCTTCTCTTTTAAAGATTGATGCGAATTTAAATATAGTAGATACAGTTCTATATGATACTGTTTCATTTACAGTTTCTACTGGGAAGTTTAATTCAAGTAATAATATTCTTGTTTATCAAGAAGCAGTCAATTACAGGCAAATGCCTTCCAAAACTCGAAACCCCATTTTTGTTGTTGATAGTAATGGTCAAAAATTACAACAAGTATCAACTGTAATGCCTGTGTATAACTCACAGTTGGATGATAGCTTAATGATTAGTCGTTTTCCTCATTTGGAAGAATTGCCCAATAAAAATGTAGTTTTATCCGGCATACTTCAGAACCAGCAAAGTTATGTGCCCGGCTCTTCTGAGTATATTTATGATTATGGGATAATTGTATATGATTCTAATATGAATTACCTCAGTCACCAAGTGCTTGGCTTGGTTGATACGGCAGACTTTCCTGCAACTACAAACATAGCAGTGGTTGATAGTAGCTTCTACATTGCCGGTGTCTCACAATGGTATCCTAATGATTATTATAAAAATATCAACAATTTTATTCGTGTAAGTCAATTCGACTTTCAGGGCAATTTAATCAATTCTAGAAATTACCAAGTAGGTGACTTTGTTAAAATTAACTCCATCAAACCTACAGAAGATAAGGGCTTAATTCTAGTGGGTTCAAATTACAAACTATTTGGCGGAACAGGTGGACTTAATGGCTTTGTCATGAAAATAGATTCATTGGGAAACTTGAACACGAATATTAATAAAGTTAATGGTCAAACTATAGCAAAAGATAATTACAAAATCTACCCTAACCCTGCAAAAGATGAACTTAAGTTGTTAAAGTTAAATCAATTCAAACCCTATGAATTTGAGTTGTACGACACTTTTGGTCGTTTGGTAAAAACAGTTTCTTGGCGAGAAGATCATCAAACAGTTGACGTTTCTTCCTTAGCAAGTGGCATGTATGTTTATCGCATAATCGATAGAGAAGGAAATGTGGGGAGTGGGAAGTTGATGGTGGAGTAGAGTTAATTACGAATCTGGGAAACCTAACGAAGTGGTTCGACGAAGTCAATTTCGAATGAATTGAGGCGGTTAATGGTTTGGGTTTTAAATTGGAGTACTGCGGAATTTTAGGGAGTATTGAACCTTAATGAAGGTCTTAACTTTCTTAATGGTTAAAAGAGAAATTAAATACGAGACCTTGTGCAAAGTAAATAAAACTCTGAGTTTTCCGTGTCTCTGTGGTTAAAGGAATGATAAGAGAGTAAAGAAAGTAGATGCATTTATTAAGCTTTTTTCATTCATCCTTAAACCATCACTCATTTTAACCTTTGTGAACTTAGCGCCTCCTTGGTGGATTTTGCGGTTAGAAAATAAACTTTAGACTATAAACAAGTAACTAGAAACCATTTTTTGCGATACCGATAACAATCGGCAAATAATTAACTTCAAACTTCAATTACTTTAGACACTTCAACCTTCTTGATTCTTGCAGCAAAGCGATCTTGCCTCTTGGCTCTAATAAGAACTTTAGGCACTTTAAACTTAAGTTTTTATTGGATAATCCTATTTCTTCTCAAATATTCTAACATCTCCTCCGTAGCCCCGGAACTTTCCTTTACATACTTTTCAGCAGCTTCAGCGGCTTTTTGATAAAAGTCAGTATCGTTCAACAACTGCTGAATTTTAGTTTCAAATTCATTGTAATTGTTTACGCTAAATGCGGCGTTTAATTTTATCAAGTCGACAGCTTCTTGAAATCGTTGGTAGTTGGGGCCGAAAACTAAGGGTAAGCCGTAAACTGCTGCTTCTAGGGTGTTGTGAATGCCGGCGCCAAACCCTCCGCCAATGATCGCTATTTTACCGTATCGATAAAGCTTTGAGAGCATACCAATGCTGTCGATGATAAGAACTTGAGTTTCTTTTAAAAGGGGGAAGTTATTATTAATTTCAGACCACAAAAGTGCTTTGTTGAAATTGCTTTTTAACTTTTCGATTTTAGCTGCATCAATTTCGTGGGGAGCAATAATGATTTTTTGGTGAGGTAAGGCTTCTGCAATTTTTATGGCGAACTCATTTTCCTTTTCCCAGCTGCTGCCAAAGATAAGTGCGTTATTATTTGGGGCAAATTCTTCTAATTCTTCCGGCTTAAAGGGTTCTTTCGGCAATTCAATTACACGATCGAAACGACTGTCGCCGCAAACTGTAGTGTTTTTATAGCCAATACTTTTTAATAATTCTGCGGTTGCTGTGTTTTGTACAAAAAAGTGTTCAAAAGCGCTTAGTTGTCGACTAAACCACTTTCCATAAGATTTGAAAAAGTACAAATCTTTCCACAAAATCCCCGAAAGTAAAAAAGTGGGTGTATTTCTCCTCTCTAGTTCATTAAGGTAGTTGAACCAATACTCATATTTTACAAAAACAGCCATTTTAGGATTTAAAAGGGCAATAAAATCTTTGGCGTTTCTTTTAAGATCCATTGGTAAATAAGTCACCACATCGGCATGTTGGTAGTTTTTACGTAACTCATAACCTGAGGGCGAAAAAAAACTTAAAACGATAGTGTAGGAGGGATGCTCTTTTTTTAACTTTTCAATCAGCGGGCGACCTTGCTCAAATTCACCTAAAGAAGCAGAGTGTACCCAAATGCAATTTTCTTTTCCTTTTAGCTCATGCGATAATTTCTGTTTCCAGTTTTTGCGACCATTTACCCAAAGTTTTGCTTTTGGGTGAAAAAGAGAAGCCAACTGCATCACCCAATGAAATAGAAGTACAAAAAGTTGATAAAGAAAGTACATGTGTGAATTTTAGTAATAATAAAATTCTTCAGAAGCCCGACTTCTAAATGGGATAATCCAACCCACTTTAAAGCCGCTGAGTAAATCCAGTTTTTGCTCGGTATCATAAGAGCGACTATCGTAGTTGTATTTTCTGCGATTGTATGTGATGGCTTGATTGAACTCAAAGCCTGCATAAAAGTTAACTAAATTGCTTTTTCCAAAGTATTGGTATCCGATAAATTGACGGAAAGCAAGCCCGCTATGCAGTCGATCGTAGCCTTTTATCATTTCATCGCTGAGTTGAAAAACAGTTCCATCTCTGTAGTCGATTTTAATTTTGTGCTGCAAATAACCCACTCCGGCTTGAATAAAAATTCCGGAATTAGGGTTTGGGCTGAGTAGGTTGAGTACTTTTCCTACTGATGCGTAAAAAGACAAACCTCTTTGTTCGTAAATAAGTTTAACTAACTCTCCGTCGGAGTCGGTTACATCGCCGGCACTGTTGATAATGTCGTTGAGCAAACCTTGAACTTTTACATTGCGACTGAATAAGTAGTTTCCTTCAATTTCAAACTCCCAATTGGATTTGGTTTTGTATCCAAAAGCTCCACCAACTCCATTAATGTTTCCATAGCGATCTTCTAAGTCGCCACCGGCAGCTGAATATTGGTATTGAAATCGGATAAATGGAATGCCTTCTGAAGTAGCTTTGTCCTCATCTTTTTCATCTGCCTTAGTTTGCGCATAAAGTTGTAGTGCACAAAAAGAAAGGGCGAAAATTAAAGAAAGACGAATTTTTAACACATTCATTGGGCTAAATTACCAACAATTTTTAAGGAAAAACTTCCATAAAAACACTATCTTCGCAACCCAAATTAAAAAGCTGAATATGCGAGATATTCAAATGGTTGACTTGAAAAGTCAATACCAAGACATAAAAAAAGATATTGATTCCCGAATTCAAAACGTAATTGACTCAACTGCCTTTATTAACGGGCCTGAAGTGAAACGTTTTCAGGAAGAGTTAGAAACGTACTTAGACGTGAAACATGTAATTCCCTGTGGGAATGGTACTGATGCCTTACAAGTAGCCTTGATGGCATTGGATTTAAAACCCGGTGATGAAGTGATTACCACTACATTTACCTTCGTAGCAACAGCAGAAGTTATCGCTTTATTAGGATTGCGTCCGATTTTAGTGGACGTAAATCCGGATACATATTTGATTTCTTCTTCAGAAATTGAAGCGGCCATTACGCCCAAAACAAAAGCCATTATTCCGGTGCATTTGTTTGGTCAGTCTGCCAATATGGAAGAAATTATGCAAGTAGCCAATAAACACAACTTAAAAGTGGTGGAAGATGGAGCTCAATCGATTGGTGCTGATTTTGTCTTTGAAAATGGCAAGAAGCAAAAGTCAGGAACCATTGGCGATTTTGGTTGTACTTCCTTTTTCCCATCTAAAAATTTAGGATGTTATGGAGATGGAGGAGCGCTTTTTACCAATGACGATACTTTGGCGGAAAAAGCTAGAATGATTGTGAATCACGGAATGAAGGTGCGCTATTATCACGATGAAATCGGTGTAAATTCTAGATTAGACAGTATTCAGGCGGCCGTCTTGAGCGTTAAACTTCAAAAATTGAATAAATACAATCGCTCGAGAAACAATGCTGCTAATTATTACGATCAAGTGTTTTCTGAAATAGAAGAATTGCAAACTCCTGTGAGAGTTGAAAACTCTACGCATGTTTTCCATCAATACACCTTAAGAGTGTTAAATGGTCAGCGTGATGCTTTGCAAAAGCACTTAATGGATAATGGTGTTCCTGCCATGATTTATTATCCGGTGCCGCTTCATCAGCAAAAAGCTTATCGAGACGATCGTTATCAAGACGGAGCTTTTCCCGTGGCAGAGCAATTAGCAAAAGAGGTGATTTCATTGCCAATGCACACGGAGTTAGATGAAGATCAGTTAGGTTATATTACTGAGAAAGTAAAAGAGTTTTTTAAATAAAATAGATCTTAAATGAAAATAGCTGTTGTAGGAACAGGATATGTTGGATTGGTTACCGGAACTTGCTTGGCAGAAACCGGAAACGAAGTGGTTTGTGTAGACATTGACGAAGCAAAAGTTCAGAAAATGAAAAATGGGATTGTGCCCATTTACGAACCGCACTTAGATGCGCTTTTTGAGCGAAATATCAAGCAAAAGCGATTGAGCTTTACGACGGAGTTGAAAGAGGCGATAAAAGATGCCACGATTATTTTCTTGGCACTGCCCACACCTCCAGGAGAGGATGGGTCTGCTGACTTATCTTACGTTTTAGGAGTTGCCGATGAACTCGGAAAAATGATTGAAGATTACAAAATCATTATCGATAAAAGTACAGTGCCTGTAGGAACTGCTGAAAAAGTAACGGCTGCAGTAGCTAAAAACGCAAAAGTAGAATTCGATGTGGTTTCCAATCCTGAATTCTTGCGTGAAGGTTTTGCAGTGGATGATTTTCTTAAGCCGGATCGAGTGGTGATTGGAACGCGCTCTGAAAAAGCGAGGAAAATGTTGGAGGAGTTGTATAAGCCCTATGTTCGTCAAGGGAATCCAATTATTTTTATGGATGAAAAGTCGGCTGAGCTAACAAAGTATGCAGCCAATGCTTTCTTGGCTACCAAGATTACTTTTATGAATGAAATTGCCAACTTTTGCGAAAAAGTAGGTGCTGACGTAGATGCCGTTCGTGCGGGAATTGGCTCAGACACGAGAATTGGCAAGCGCTTTTTATTTCCGGGTATTGGATACGGAGGAAGTTGTTTCCCAAAAGACGTACAAGCTTTGGCAAAATCGGGCAAAGAAATGGGCTACGATTTCCAAATATTGGACTCTGTAATGCGCGTTAACCAAGAACAAAAAACTTCATTGGTACCTAAAATTAAAGAGTACTTTGGTGGCGATTTGAAAGGAAAAAGTATTGCACTTTGGGGATTGGCTTTTAAACCGGATACGGACGATATTAGAGAAGCTCCGGCCTTGTATTTAATCGATGAGTTATTAAAAGAAGGAGCAACAATTGCGGCTTACGATCCCGAAGCAATGTCGAATGTGCAGGAGCGCTTAGGCGATAAGATTCGTTTTGCTATGGATTTATACGATGCTTGCGATGATGCAGATTTCTTAATCATTGCAACAGAGTGGTCGGTTTTCAGACATCCTGATTTTAAGAAGGTAAGCCAAAAGCTAAATGAAAAAATTATTTTCGACGGTAGAAACCTTTACGATTTAGAGTTGATGGAAAAAGAAGGATTTGATTACATCAGCATTGGTAGAGATAAAGTTTTAGCAAAATCATGAAACGTGTATTAATCACCGGAGCAGCCGGATTTTTGGGTTCTCATCTTTGCGATCGCTTTATAGAAGAAGGCTATCGAGTGGTGGGAATGGACAACCTCATTACCGGAAATATTGAAAATTTGGAACACTTATTCCCTTTAGAGGAATTTGAGTTCTACAATCACGATGTTTCTAATCACGTTCACGTTTCCGGAGATTTAGATTACATATTGCATTTTGCATCGCCTGCCAGTCCGATAGACTACTTAAAAATTCCTATCCAAACCTTAAAGGTGAGTTCTTTAGGAACACATAATTTATTGGGGTTAGCTAAAGCAAAGTCTGCTAAAATACTTGTAGCTTCTACCTCTGAAGTTTATGGCGACCCTTTAGTACATCCACAATCAGAGGATTATTGGGGAAATGTTAATCCCATTGGTCCGCGAGGAGTTTACGATGAGGCTAAACGCTTTCAAGAAGCAATCACTATGGCTTATCACAATTTTCACAAATTGGAAGTGGCCATTGTCCGCATTTTTAATACTTATGGTCCCCGCATGCGATTAAACGACGGAAGGGTTTTACCTGCATTTATTGGGCAGGCATTGCGAGGTGAAGATTTAACCGTATTTGGAGATGGCTCACAAACGCGTTCTTTTTGCTATGTGGTTGACTTAGTGGAAGGGATTTATCGTTTGCTGATGAGCGATTACGCACAGCCGGTAAATATTGGTAATCCGGATGAAATTACCATTTTAGAGTTTGCAGAAGAGATTATTAAACTAACAGGGACGCAACAAAAAATCACTTTTAAGGACTTGCCAAAAGACGATCCGATGCAGCGCCAACCGGATATTACAAAAGCGAGAGAATTATTAGGTTGGGAGCCTAAAGTGAGTAGAGCAGAAGGATTGAAAATTACTTATGAGTATTTTAAATCGCTAAGTGAAAAGGCTCTATACAAAAAAGAACACAACGATTTTTCAAAATACATCCGCAAATGACAAACTATTTTGCTCATGAAACTGCCGTAATCGACGAAGGTTGCGAAATTGGCGAAGGAACTAAAATATGGCACTTTTCTCATATTATGCCCGGGGCTAAGCTAGGGAAAAAATGCAATATCGGTCAGAACTGTGTGATTTCTCCGGATGTTGTCTTGGGAAATCAAGTAAAAGTGCAAAACAATGTTTCCATCTACACCGGAGTGGAATGTGAAGACGATGTTTTTTTGGGACCTTCCATGGTTTTTACCAACGTCACTAACCCTCGCTCAGCAGTGAATAGAAGAAATCAATACGAAAAAACATTGGTGAAAAAAGGCGCTACCATCGGCGCCAATGCTACCATAGTTTGCGGACATGATTTAGGGCGCTACTGCTTTATTGGGGCAGGAGCAGTAATTACTAAAACGGTAAAAGATTATGCGCTCATGGTTGGGAACCCTGCTAAGCAAATTGGCTGGATGAGTGAATATGGTCATCGCCTTGAGTTTAATGAGGAAGGCTTTGCCATTTGTCCTGAGTCAAAAGAGAAATATCAATTAGAAAATAATCAAGTTAGAAAATTATAATCATACAATAATAATGTCTATTTATCAGAAATTAGTTAACAAAGAGGAGAGCATTGCCGTAGTTGGATTGGGCTATGTGGGATTACCAATTGCTTTGGCATTTGCCAGAAAAGTGAAAGTAATTGGTTTTGATATCAGCGAAGAGCGCGTAGAGTTAATGAAGAGAAATATTGACCCTAGCGATGAATTGGAAGTTGAGGCTTTTGAGGGAGCGGACATTACTTTTACTGCCAATTTAGAAGATATGAAGTCGGCTAAGTTTTACGTAGTAGCTGTACCAACGCCCATCGATGAGCACAATTTGCCGGATTTAAAACCGCTTTTATCAGCCTCAAAATCGGTAGGTAAGGTGTTGAAGAAAGGGGATTATGTAGTTTTTGAGTCCACTGTTTATCCGGGCTGTACGGAGGAGGACTGTATTCCGGTAATGGAAAAAGTAAGTGGCTTAAAATACCCCGAAGATTTTTCTGTCGGTTATTCTCCTGAGCGAATTAACCCGGGTGATACTCAACATACCTTGGAAAATGTTGTAAAAGTCGTTTCCGGAGACAGTGAGGAGTCTTTGGAAGAGATTGCTAAGACTTACGAGTTAGTTGTTGGAGCAGGTGTTCATCGTGCTGAAAGTATAAAAGTTGCAGAAGCGGCAAAAATTATTGAAAATACTCAAAGAGATGTGAACATTGCCTTAATCAATGAGCTTTCAATTATCTTTAATAAGATGAACATTAATACGTATGATGTTTTAAGAGCTGCAGGCACAAAGTGGAATTTCTTGCCTTTCTCTCCCGGTTTAGTTGGCGGTCATTGCATTGGAGTTGATCCTTATTACTTAACATACAAGGCAAAAGAATATGGTTATCATGCGCAAATCATCAATTCCGGTAGATCGGTAAATGATGGTATGGGAGCACATATTGCCAGCCGAGTGATGAAAGAAATTGTTGCCCGTAGACACAAGAGTGATGGGGCAAAAGTCTTGATTATGGGGACTACTTTTAAGGAAAATGTTAGCGATATCAGAAATTCAAAAGTTGTTGACGTAATTAAAGAATTACAAGCTTTTGGTTTAAACGTCGAGGCTGTGGATCCACATGCTTCTGCCAAAGAAGTGAAAAAGCACTATGGTTACTCCTTGTCAGACGAAGTTGGAAATGATTACGATGCAGTAATTGTTGCTGTAAATCATGATGAGTATATAAATTTAGATGGGGCATACTTTGATAAAATCATGAAGTCAAGCGGTTTTGTGTTTGATGTGAAGGGAAAGTTGAAAGAAAAAATCGAATCGACAAAATACCTTAGTTTATAATGAGTACAAAAAGCATTTTGATTACCGGAGGAGCGGGATTTATAGGCTCGCATGTAGTGCGCTTATTCGTAAATAAATATTCCGATTATCAAATCGTGAATTACGATAAGTTGACTTATGCCGGAAACCTTGAAAACTTAGTTGATGTTGCCGATAAATCCAATTATACTTTTGTGAAGGGAGATATTTTGGACGAGCAATTGTTAGATGAGGTTTTTGAAAAGCACGAAATAGATGCGGTGATCCACTTGGCTGCTGAATCGCATGTTGATCGTTCGATTACTAATCCAAATGCTTTTATTGAAACCAATGTAATGGGAACTGCTACTTTAATGAATGTAGCTCGAAAACATTGGAAAGATTTTAACGGAAAGTTGTTTTATCACGTCTCTACTGATGAGGTTTACGGTTCATTGGGAAAAGAGGGCTATTTTACAGAAACCACTCCTTACGACCCTCGCAGTCCTTATTCTGCTTCAAAAGCTTCATCCGACCATTTAGTGAGAGCATATCATCACACCTATGATTTGCCCGTGGTGATTTCAAATTGCAGTAATAATTATGGTGCGAATCAGTTCCCGGAGAAGTTAATTCCTCTTTTTATACATAACATTAAAGAGAACAAAAGTCTTCCCGTTTACGGTAAAGGCGATAATGTTAGAGATTGGCTTTGGGTAAATGACCATGCAGATGCAATTGATGTGATTTTTCACTCGGGAAAAGTAGGAGAGACCTATAATATTGGAGGAAACAACGAGTGGCAGAACATTGAGCTCATTAAGAAGCTTTGTGAGATTATGGATGAAAAGCTGGGAAGAGCAGCCGGAAGCTCTGAAAAGCTAATCACCTACGTGAAAGATCGACAAGGGCACGATAAACGATATGCCATTGATGCATCTAAGTTAAAAAATGATTTAGGATGGGAGCCTTCGATTGATTTTGCTGAAGGCTTAGAAAAAACGGTTGATTGGTATTTGCAAAATGAAGCTTGGCTAAAAAATGTCACTTCAGGAGCTTATCAAAAATACTATCAAGAACAATATCAAAATAGGTAAAATAGATTATGTTTCAGAAGGCCTTCCATTCAAATGATATCTCCAAATTTCGCTTTTTAATAAGTGGAGGTGCAGGCTTTATTGGTTCAAATTTGGTGGAGTATTTACTCAAATATGGAGCGAAAGAGATTCGTGTGATCGATAACCTTTCTACCGGCTTTGAGGATAATTTGAAAGCCTTTCTTGAGCAGCCTAACTTTACTTTTATCAATGCAGATATTAGTGATTATGAAAGTTGTTTAAATGCATGCGAAGGAATTGATTATGTGAGTCATCAAGCGGCATTGGGTTCTGTGCCCAGAAGTTTAAAAGATCCTATTGGAACCAATGCTGCAAATGTAGACGGCTTTGTGAATATGGCAACAGCTGCCAGAGAACAAGGAGTGAAACGCATGGTGTATGCAAGTTCTTCTTCCGTTTATGGAGATAGCTTGGTTTTACCTAAAGTAGAAGAACAAATTGGCAATCCACTTTCTCCTTATGCGGTGAGTAAATACACCAATGAGCTTTACGCAAAAGTATTTGCAGGAAGTTATGGTCAAGAGTTGATTGGTTTGCGTTACTTTAATGTTTTTGGTCCACGACAAAGTCCTGAAGGAGATTATGCGGCTGTCATTCCATTATTTATAGAAGCGCTGAAAGCCGGTGAATCGCCAATCGTTCATGGCGATGGGAAACAAACCCGCGATTTTACCTTTGTTGAAAATGCCGTTCAGGCCAATGTAAAAGCCTTTTTTACTTCTCATAAAAATGCCATTGGAGAAGCCTTTAATGTCGCTCTAGGCGAATCGTTTAGTCTACTTGATTTACTGCATAGTCTACAAGAAATCCTTCAAACGGATGTAAACGCCATTCACCAAGATGAAAGAGCCGGAGATATTAAAGATTCCTTGGCGGACATTTCTAAAGCACAACAACTGTTGGACTATCAACCCAATGTTCACTTTAAAGAAGGTTTGCGCAAAACAGTAGCGTATTTTGCCTCAGTTTGAGTTTTGCTCAGTTCAAATTAAATACCTTTGATGAATCTTTAAGAAAAGATAATTCATGCAGTGGTTAAAAAAAATATTTGGAAAGGAAAAGCAGTTGTCGCCCATACATTTGGGGCAGTTGCAAACCGATTTTCACTCTCATCTAATTCCCGGAATCGACGATGGTGCGCAGAGCATGGAGGATAGCCTTCAAATGATTCGTCGCTTTAAAGAGTTAGGTTATCAAAAAGTGATTACTACTCCTCATGTAATGTCGGACTTTTATAGAAATGATTCAGCCACCATTTTAAGCGGTAGAGATGCTGTGAGAAAGGCATTGGCAGAGGCTAAGATTGAGATTGAATTTGATGCTGCTGCAGAATATTATTTAGACGAACATTTTGAGGCAAAAATACATGCCAAAGACTTACTGACTTTTGGTGATAATTATGTGCTTTTTGAATTGCCTTTTGTGGCAGAGCCACCTAATTTGGCAGCTGCAATTTTTGAAATGCAAACCAACGGTTACAAGCCAATTTTGGCGCATCCTGAACGCTATGGCTTTTGGTATAAGGATTTTGATAAGTATCATGAAATGAAAGATAAGGGGGTTTATTTACAGTTGAATATGCTGTCGCTCATTGGGCATTATTCTCCGGAAACGCAAAAAATAGCCGAGCGCTTGATCGATGAAGAGCTGATTACTTTCTTAGGTTCCGATTGTCACAATGTGGGGCATCAGCAATTAATGGAAATAGCTAGAACTAAACCTTATTTACATCGATTGATTGAAAGTGGGAAGTTGTTGAATGGAAGTCTATAATTCCTAAGAATTAAGAGAAAATTGCTATGAAGTAAAAGTGGTTTTTGAGGTTAAACTTGATGAAGGATTAAAGATTAAGGAAAAAAGATTAAGGAGGAAAGTTGTTAGTTCAAATTTTGCATTTGACATTCTAACCTCTCTAGTTTACTCTTTATCATTTGAAACTTGACATTTGCGATTTGGCACTCAATTAAACCACATTCACTTCTCTTTCCAATTCCACTCCAAACTTTTGGATAATGGATTGCAAAATGCGTTCAGATAAGTTGTAGATTTCATTTCCACTCGCGCCGCCGTAGTTGACTAGCACTAAAGCTTGCTTTTTGTGTACACCGTAGTTTCTTTCGGTATAGCCTTTCCAACCGGCTTTTTCAATGAGCCAACCGGCTGCTAATTTATAACCACCTTGCGGCAGTTCATAAGCCGGCATGTCTTTGAATCGCTTTTTTAAGCTTAAAAACTTTTCCTTAGAAACGATTGGGTTTTTAAAGAAACTCCCGGAGTTGCCAATTTCTTTTGGGTCGGGTAGTTTACTTTGGCGGATTTGAATCACCGCATCGGAAATGGCTTTGATCGACAAATGATCTTGGTCGACACCATTGGCTAATAACTGTGCTTGAATAGCACCGTAGCTGACTTTGAAAGTGGGTTTTTTATTGAGTTTAAAACTTACAGAAGTGATGAAGTACTGTCCTTTGTGTGTGGTTTTAAAAATGCTGCTGCGGTAGTCGAATTGACATTCTTCATTGGTGAAAATCATTTTTTCAGCATCAGCTAAACGCAAACATTCCACTTCGGTAATTACTTCCTTTACCTCTACGCCATAAGCACCAATGTTTTGCATAGGACTCGCACCCACTTTTCCGGGAATGAGGGAAAGGTTTTCAATACCGGCATAGCCTTGTTCAATGCAGTGAAGTACAAATTCATGCCAATTTTCTCCGGCACCGACTTTTAAAGTAATGCTTTTGTCATTTTCTTCAATGCCTTCAATGCCTTTAATGTGATTGTTAATCACCGTTCCATTAAAATCTTCGGTTAAAAGAATGTTGCTCCCTCCACCTAAAATTAAGATGGGTTCTTCGTATTCCTTTTGTTTAAAAAATGCCTGTGCATCCTCAAAACTGTCTATGCGAACATAGTTCTTTGCTTTAGCTTCAATGCCAAATGTGTTTAAGGCTTTGAGTTCTTTGTTTTCTTCTATCTTCATCTTGCCGCAAAGATAGATTTTTGCTTTTGAGAAATATTCAAAAAATGCTCACTTTTATCCTCTATGCCGAGCAAGGAGAAAATTGTACTTTCTGTTATTAACGATTTGAGCAACGATCAACGATTGCATAAAGTTTGTACTTCCTTGCAAAAGCATGGTTTTGAGCCGGTATTGGTCGGGCGTTATTTACCAAACTCCACTACAGTTGAGCGAAGCTATTCCACCAAACGCTTTCGTTTGTGGTTTAATAAAGGACCGCTTTTTTACCTCAATTACAATTTGCGCTTGTTTTTTTATCTGCTCTTTTCAAAGGCTTCCATTTTTGTCGCCAATGATTTGGATACGCTTTTGGCGAATTATTTAGCGGCTAAACTAAAAGGCAAAAAGTTGGTTTACGACAGCCACGAATTGTTTACTGAAGTTCCGGAGCTGATTCACCGTCCCAAGGTACAAGCGATTTGGAAAAAGTTGGAAAAATGGATGCTGCCCAATATTCAATATGCCTATACCGTTAGCGAAGGGCTGCAAGACTATTATTACTCTAAGTACAATATTGATATGAAGTTGATTCGCAACTTTCCTTTTGTAAAAAGAAATAGTACTTTACCGAAGAAAGAAAATTACCTGATTTATCAAGGCGCTTTAAATATAGGTAGGGGGGTGGAAGAGTTGATTGCTGCCATGCAGTTTGTAGAAAACCATCAATTGCTCATCGCCGGTGGCGGAGATATTGATCAAGAATTGAGGCAGCTAGTAGAAAGTTTAGGACTAAAGGATAAAGTCACTTTTTTAGGTAGATTGCCTTTGGAGCAACTCAGTGAAATTACAGCCAAAGCAAAGCTGGGTTTTTCCATTGAAAAAAAACAAGGTTTAAATTACGAACTGGCTTTGCCCAACAAGATATTTGATTATATTCAGTCTGCAGTACCGGTTCTTTACAGCGATTTACAGGAGGTGAAAAAAACACTTAAAGGTTATGAAGTAGGTGAGGAGCTAAAAAGTTATGAGGCAAAAGAATTGGCCGAGCAAATTCAACAAATGCTCAATTCCGATAACTACGAAAAATGGTTGCAGGAATGCAGTAGAGCAGCAGCTGTCTTTTGTTGGGAAAATGAAGAGCAAAAATTAATTGAACTATACAGAGAAGTTGAGAGAGCTTGATCTACATATTGTCGCTTTTGATGTGCCTTTTCCGGCCGATTACGGTGGCGTAATTGACGTTTTTTACAAGGCGAAAAGTTTAAATGACTTGGGCTTAAGAATTGCCTTACATGTATTCGACTACGGCAGAGGAAGACAAGCAGGCTTGGAAAAAATAGCTGCTGAGGTACATTATTATCCGCGTAAAAACAATCTTTTAAAGCAACTGTCTTCGCTTCCATTTATCGTGAACAGTCGCTCCTCTGAGCTTTTGCTCCGTCGATTAAAAGCTGATCAAGCACCTATTTTGTTTGAGGGCTTGCATTCTACTTATTATTTGAATCATCCGGATTTAGCAAATCGGAATAAAATTGTTCGCACGCACAATGTTGAACATGATTATTACAGCGCCTTGTCGGAAGCACATAAAGGCTGGAGAAAGTTTTATTTTAAATGGGAAGCAAAGCGCTTACTTCAATATGAGAAGGTGTTAGATGCTGCAAGTTACATTTTGGCCATCTCTCAAAGCGATCAAAAGTATTTTGAAAAATACAAAGCAAAGGTTCATCTACTTTTTCCTTTTCACCCCTTTCAGGTGGAGGAGCATCAATTCTCGCAAGAGGATTTTGCACTTTATCATGGAAACCTTGCTGTAGCTGAAAATCAAAAAGCTGCTGAGTTTTTACTAACTGTTTTTGCAGATTTGGATTATAAATTAGTCATTTCCGGAAAAAATCCAAGAGCGGACTTAAAGCAAAAAATCAAGCAGTTTCATCAAGTTCAATTAATTGAAAATCCAAACGAAGCAGAGCTGAAACAATTGATTCAAACCACCAAGGTCAACTGTTTGCCCACTTTTCAGGCTACGGGAGTAAAACTAAAGCTAATTAGAGCTTTGATTGAGGGAAATAATCTTCTGGTGAATTCAACCATCTTAGAAGGTACGAACTTGAATCATTTTTGTGAAATTGCAAACACCAAAGAGGAATGGCAGCAAAAGTTGGTTGAGGTATTTCTAAATGGGAAATCGCAAAATGAAATTATTCAGCGACAAAATGCGGCGGCTAGCATTTTCGACAATCAAAAATCAGCTATGCTTCTGAAGGAATTGTGCGTTCCGGCTCAGTAATGGTTTCATTTTCGAATTGCAGCACTCTTCCGGGGAATTTTCTAATCAGTTCGTAATCGTGGGTTGCAACAAGCACGGCTTTGTTGTTTTGGCTAATGGAAACCAAAAGTTTCATGATTTCAATAGAAGTTTCAGGATCTAAGTTTCCGGTGGGCTCATCGGCTAAAATGATCTCCGGATCGTTCAATAATGCTCTGGCAATGGCCACTCTTTGTTGTTCTCCGCCCGATAATTCATGCGGCATTTTAAAACCTTTGTTGCCCAAACCTACTTTCTCTAAAACTACCTGAATGCCTTCTTCTATTTCTTTTTTGTTTTTCCAGCCGGTGGCGCGCATCACAAACTTCAGGTTATTTTTTACGGTACGGTCGGAGAGCAATTGAAAATCTTGAAATACAATACCGATTTTTCTTCTCAAAAAAGGAATCTTTGAGCGTTTTATGTTCTGTAAATCAAATCCGGCAACACTTCCTTTCCCTTCTTGAAGTTTAAGCTCTGCGTAAAGGGTTTTTAAGAAACTGCTTTTTCCGCTGCCATTTTTTCCAACCAAATAAACCATTTCGCCTTTTTCTATTCTAAGACCTATGTTAGAAAGTACTAAGTGTTTTTTCTGGAAAACATTTACGCTGTTTAATTCAATAATGGCTGATCCGGGCATAATTCACAATTTAAAACAAAGATATAAAAAGCTTTGTAAGCAATACCTCAAAGGTGCAAGCCATTTAAGAAAAAATAGGTGTACACTGAACAATTCTATCAACAAAAATGCGTTGAAAACTTCAACAGCTCTATGCTTTCAATGCTTGAGCATAAAGCTATCTTTAATGAATTAAAAAATCACTCTAACGGATTGTTGAATAGTGGGGAAAAATATTAGTTATCAGTTTGCTATAGTGGGCTTCTTGTTTTTAAGTGGCCTGTTTTTAAGTCAGCACAACAGCTTAAATGCGCAGCAAAGTTTGTACTTTCATGAGCGCAATACGGATTTTAGAAATGCCTTGGACTTGTATGAAAAAGAAAAGTTTTATGCAGCTCAAGAATATTTTGAAAAAACCATTCATCAAATTCAAGATGTACATTCTGAGGTTCGCATAGATGCAGAATACTACAGAGCGCTTTGTGCTATTGAATTGTTTCACGACAATGCGGCAGTGCTTTTGAGAAATTTTATCGAAGATCATCCGGAAAGTCCGCACATTACTTCTGCTTATTTCAACTTAGCAAAGTTTCAGTTTCGCAAAAGACGCTACGAAGATGTGTTGATTTATTTGTCTGCTATTGATCCGCTAGATTTAAAAAAGGAAGAACAAGCTGAGTATTACTTCAAAAAAGGCTATGCTCATTTTCAGCTTGAAGAGTATGAATCGGCTGCCAATGCTTTTTACGAAATAAAAGACACTGATAACCCTTATGTTTCTGCTGCGAGATATTACTATGCTCACATTGCTTATTTGAATAAGAACTACGAAACGGCTTCTCAAAACTTCAAGAAAATAGAACACGATCCGCAGTTTGGCTCATTGGTTCCTTATTACCTTACGCAGATTTATTACAAGCAAGAGAAGTATGAAGTTTTGTTGGACTACGCTCCGGCAGTGTTAGATTCTGCTCCTGCAAAAAGGGAAGAGGAGATTAAAAAGTTAATTGGAGATGCTTATTATGAAACGGCCCAATACAAAGAGGCAATTCCTTATTTAAATGATTATTTGAAGCGCCACAGTGGTACAGCTGAAGACTATTATCAATTGGGCTATGCTAAATACCGCTTAGGAAATTTTGAAGCTGCAGTGGATGCTTTTCAGCAATCGGTGAAAGACAATGATACTTTATCGCAGTCGGCTTTTTACTACATTGGTGAGGCAAGTATTAAATTAGATGATAAACAAGACGCTCGCTCTGCTTTTAGAAGTGCCTACAAGCTAGGTGTGGATGATGAATTGACCGAAGATGCGCTTTTTAATTACGCAAAAGTAGCCTATGAACTTTCTTATCATCCTTATGATGATGCCATTATTGCTTTTGAAGAATACATTAACACTTATCCCAATAGTGCGAAAATTAAGCGAGCTTATGAATATTTAGTGGGGGTTTATTATACCACTAAAAACTATAAGGAGGCGCTCAGTTCCATTGACAGAATTAAAAGTCAGGACATAGAGTTACTGCAAGCCAAGCAACGCTTAGCTTATTTTAGAGGAGTAGAGTTGTTTCAAAAAGAAGATTACAGTGGAGCAATCCGGCACTTTAAATTGTCATTGGAAAATGTTTACGACCCGAAACTAAAAGCGGCGGCACAGTATTGGATGGCAGAAAGTTATTATCGTCAGAAAGATTACGATAATGCCGCTCATAATTTTACGGAGTTTTTGGCATCTGCCGGTTCTCGTTCATTGGATTATTTCGCAAAAGGTTATTATCATTTAGGCTATACTTATTATGAAAAGCGAGAATATTCTTCAGCTACTTTTTGGTTTAGAGAATATGTTAAGAATGCTGATAAAGAAAATAAAGGCTTAATTAACGATGCCTACTTAAGATTGGGTGATAGTTATTTTATCCAGAAGAACTACAACAAAGCTGTTGAGTTTTATGGTGAAGCTCAAAAAGTAGGGGTGAAAGATGTGGATTATGCAATTCTTCAATCTGCCATTTCTCAGGGTGTGCTAGGTGATTATAAAGCTAAGGCGAACCAATTGGAGGAATTAGTAAATAAGAAAAAATCATCTGTTTACACGGACGATGGTTTGTTTGAACTGGGAGAGACATATTTAATTTTAAGTAAAGAAACCGACGCTTTAGCTTACTTCAACCGTTTGCTAACTGATTTTCCAAACAGCAATTACGTTGCAGAGTCACATTTGAAAATCGGTTTAATTCATTACAATAGAAAAGAAGATGACTTAGCGTTAAATTCATTTGATCAGGTTGTTGGCCGTTTTTCTTCCACCCAAGTAGCTAAAGAAGCATTGGAAAAGATTCGATTGATTTATATCGACAAAGGAGATGCTACGGCATTTGAAGATTATTTAAAAGGCGTTTCTTTTGCTAATGTTAGCCAGAGTAAATTAGATTCTACTGCTTATACCATTGCTGAGAACAATTACCTTAATGGAAATTGTGAAAAAGCCAATCGCGATTTTACAAATTATTTAAAGCGTTACCCTAAAGGAATTTTTAGTTTAAACGCTCATTTTTATAGAGGTAATTGCGAGTACGAAGCTAACTTTGAGCAAGAGGCCATTAAAGATTTTGAAGAGGTGCTCAATCGTGCTCCAAATAAGTTTGTAGAAAAATCACTTTTAAAGTTGGGCGACTTGTATTTGAGCACACAAATGCCTGAAAAAGCTGCCGAAACCTATTTGAAATTAATAGAAGTTGCCGAACGAAAAGATCAGGTTATTTTAGCGAAAAAAGCATTAATGGAGATTTACTTTGAAGGCGAGAAGTACGACAAAGCATCCATTTATGCTGAGGAGTTGTTGAGCGAGGGATTACTCAATCAAAAACTTTGGGAGAAGGCGCATTTGACATTAGCTAAGATGCAATTGAAAAAAGATAACAAATCATTAGCTGAGCTGCATTTAGACACTTTGTCAGATTTGAATACTGTGATTGGTGCTGAAGCGAAGTATTTAATGGCTCATATTTATCATCAAGATGGAGATCTGGCTAAGTCCGATACAATAATCTACAAATTGTTAGACCAGGTGCCATCGCAACCTTATTGGATTGCAAAAGGCTTTATTTTACTAGCCGATAATTATGTGGCGAAAGAGGATTTTTACAATGCTAAAGTGACTTTTCAATCAGTAATCGATAATGCTGATAATCCTGAATTGGTGGAGATTGCCAAAGAAAAGCTCGCCATATTAAAGGCGAATGAAAATAAAGATGAGGAGGAAGAAGAGCCGATTGAAATCGACTTGAACTCTCCTTCTGAAAAAGAAGATAATGATAGCACTGAAATCAATGAAAATGAAAATAGTGAGGAAGTGCCCAATGAATAAGCAGGGAATTTTAATAGCGGTGTTTTTAATGTGTGGACTAATTGTTCAGGCACAAAATAATTTACCTTCAGATACTTTTAGAGTAGTGAAAGCTTATCAACCTACTTTGGTAGATGCTGATAAAATCACCTCAGAGCCGGAAATTGTAGATACTTTTAAGCTGGAAGCAGATTTGGATTATCAATTTTTTGGTAAGCAAATGCCGGTGAGTTTTGAGCCGGAGCTTATTTCGGCGGCTAGAATTAAAGGAGAACCTTTGGTGAAGCTGTACAATGGGTATGCTCGTGCTGCTGTGGGAAATACAATGATGCCCTTGGCTGAGGTTTATTACGCCAATAAGCGTTCTGACAAATATGCTTTGGGTGCGCATGTAAAATACATGAACCAAAGAGAGCTTTCAGAGTACAAATCTTCAGAAATGAGTCGAACGCACTTTGAGGTTTTTGGCAAGCGTTTTTGGAAAACCAACACTTTTGAAGGGAATATCAATTACGATATGGATGCCATGAATTATTATGGTTATTATCAAATGCCAAGATTGGTGCAAGATGAGTTGCCTTCCGATGAAATTGAACAACAGTATAACCGGCTGGGAGCACATTTTAAGTTGAAAAGCACGAAGCAAGACTCATTCAATTTGCGACATGAAGTGAATGCTGCCTACCAAATGACGACTAACAAGGCGGGCAATCAAGAAAATTACTTTAAAGCCAGCGGAAAGCTCAGTCAGTTTAAAAATGCAGAGTTGTACCAATTGGATTTAATGGTTGATTACAATAAATATGACTTGAGTGAAGAAAGCGCAATATTGGCAATGCAGCCACAAATTAGCACCATTGGTGAGCGTTTTAGAGTAAATGCCGGTTTGGGTATTTTTATGAACTCCGGACCTACTGATGGGTTTCACTTTTATCCATTAGCTGAGGTGAAATACAATGTAATTGAAAATATTTTGGTTCCTTATGCAGGAATTAAGGGAGAAATCCGTAGAAATAACTACAATACCATTACGCGTGAAAACCCTTTTGTAGCACCGGAGATTGAGTTGGAAAATAGCAATCAAAAGCACAATATTTACCTCGGGGTAAGAGGTACCTTGAGCAAAAAGATTTCGTTTAATACGTCTGCATCAAAAATTAGTACAGAGAACGAGTATTTTTATGTAAAGCGACCTACTGAAAATTTGATTCAATCCAAAGCTTTCTATTTGACTTATGATAAGGTTGATGAGTTGAGCTTTAAGGGAGAGCTGGTTTATCGCTTAGACGATAAAATTAAAGTGTACGCTTTGGGAGAGTACTTTAATTACGAAACGCGAAATGAGGAAGAGGCATGGCATCGTCCTGAGCTAAAAGTGAGTGCTTCGGGAGAGTATAATTTAAAAGATAAATTAATCGCTCGTCTGGATTTGTTTTATTGGGGAGAGCAATATGCTCAGCGAGTAACTGAAATTACTACAAATCAGAATTTAGATATTTTAGACCGCAAGTACGGAGTGGAAACTTTAGCTCCCATTTTTGATGTAAACTTAGGTTTCGAATATCGCTACACCAAGAAGCTTTCAGCCTTTATTCAGTTTAATAATATTGGTGGAATTAACTACGAAAAATACCAAGATTACCCCTTGCAAGGATTTAATGTATTTGGTGGCTTAACTTATGGTTTTTAAGTAGGTTATCTTTTAGAGAAAAAGTGCTCAAATTGTTAATTACATGTTGATAAAAGGCACTTATTTCCCATGATTTTATTCCCTTTCCGCAAGGGCTTTACATATCTTTGTTAAGAAGAGATTTAATAATCAAAAAAATGAGTGAAAATCCAGAAGAAAAAGTAGAGAAGAAAGATTATTCAGCCTCGAACATTCAAGTGCTTGAAGGTCTTGAAGCAGTTAGGAAAAGACCCTCCATGTATATTGGAGATGTTGGTGTTAGAGGTTTGCACCATTTGGTGTACGAAGTAGTGGATAACTCCATTGATGAAGCGCTTGCCGGTCATTGTGATACCATTGAGGTTTATATCAATGAAGACAATTCCATTACGGTAAATGACAACGGTAGAGGGATTCCGATTGACTTCCACGAGAAGGAAGGTAAGTCAGCCCTAGAAGTAGTAATGACCGTGCTTCATGCCGGTGGTAAGTTCGATAAAGATACTTATAAGGTTTCCGGAGGTTTGCATGGAGTTGGTGTAAGTTGTGTTAACGCACTTTCAAGCGACTTAAAAGCTGAGGTTCATCGTAAGGGGAAAATATATGTTCAAGAGTACAAAATTGGCGTTCCTCAGTACGATGTTAAAGAAATTGGTGATACCGAGAAGAATGGTACAATGGTTACCTTTAAACCGGATGAAACCATTTTTGAAACAGTAGTATACAATTACGAGACCTTGGCTTCTCGTATGCGTGAATTGGCCTTTTTGAATAAGGGAATTCGCTTGACAATTACCGATAAAAGAGAAACGGATGAAGAGGGGAACTTTATCTCTGAATCCTTTTTCTCAGAGCGAGGTTTGAGTGAGTTTGTTGAGTTCTTGGATGGTTCCAGAGAGCGCTTAATTCCCGATGTAATTTATATGGATGGCGAAAAGAATGAAATACCTGTTGAGGTAGCCATGACTTACAATACTTCTTATGGTGAAAACATTCATTCTTATGTAAACAATATTAATACTCATGAAGGTGGAACTCACCTTTCGGGCTTTAGAAGAGGGTTAACAAGAACACTAAAGAAATATGCTGACGAAAGTGGAATGCTTTCAAAGCTGAAATTTGAGATAAGTGGAGATGACTTCCGTGAGGGACTAACCTGCGTGGTGTCTGTTAAAGTTGCAGATCCACAGTTTGAAGGACAGACCAAGACTAAATTAGGTAATAAAGATGTAATCGGCGCTGTTGATCAAGCAGTGAGTGAGATGCTGTCGAATTACCTAGAAGAACATCCGAAAGAAGCCAAAATCATTGTTCAAAAAGTAATGATTGCTGCTCAAGCCAGACATGCTGCTCGTAAAGCACGTGAAATGGTTCAGCGTAAAAACGTAATGAGTGGTAGCGGTTTACCGGGTAAGTTGGCAGACTGTTCAGAAAAAGATCCTTCTCAGTGTGAGATATACCTAGTGGAGGGAGACTCTGCAGGTGGTACAGCCAAGCAAGGTCGTGATCGTCGCTTCCAGGCAATTATGCCGCTGCGTGGTAAAATCTTGAATGTAGAGAAGGCTATGCAGCACAAAATCTTCGAAAATGAAGAGATTAAAAATATCTATACTGCACTTGGCGTAAAGTTAGGTACAGAAGAGGATGAGCGAGCATTGGATACCTCAAAATTGCGTTACCATAAGGTAATTATTATGTGTGATGCCGATGTTGATGGTAGCCACATTGAAACTTTAATTCTAACTTTCTTCTTCCGCCACATGAAAGAGCTGGTTGAGGGAGGTAATATTTACATTGCAACTCCTCCTTTATATCTGGTTAAAAAAGGGAGTAACTCACGTTATTGTTGGTCTGATGAAGAAAGAGATCGAGCAATTGAGGAGTTTAAAGGAGCCGGTAAAGAGTCTAGTGTAAGCATTCAGCGCTACAAAGGTTTGGGAGAGATGAATGCAGAACAATTGTGGACAACAACCATGGATCCTGAATTTAGAACACTTAGACAGGTTACTATTGATAGCGCAGCAGAAGCAGATCGTATTTTCTCTATGTTAATGGGCGACGAAGTTCCTCCTCGTAGAGAGTTTATTGAGAAGAATGCTAAGTATGCGAATGTAGATATTTAATACGAAATTAGTTTAAAAGAAAAGGGGAGCAAATTTGCTCCCCTTTTTTACTAACCAAAAAATAATAACCAATTAACTACTAGAGTTTTTTACTTCAGATAAAGCAGCTTTACGCGGTCAGTAATATTTCTTTTTTGTCCTTTTTCGTTAGCTACATTTATTGTCCAAACATAGTTTCCTTCAGCTAGTTTTTGTCCACTGTTGTTTAAGCTTCCATCCCATTTCTTTAGTGGAGAATTGCTTTTAAATACTACACTGCCGCTTAAATCGAAAATAGTAAACTCAAAGAATCCTTTGTGGTCTTCAAAACCGTGAGGCATAAAAACTCTACTTTTTTCTATTTCACTTTGAGGATTAATAACATTTTGAAATGGTCCAAAATCATCTTCTATTTGAAGAGGCTTTTCTATCTCACTCACACAGCCGCTTTCATTTTTATATACTAGTGCAAGACTGTAAATTCCTTTTTGACGAAAATCATATTGATTATTTTCGTCTAGCTGAATTTCTTTACCCTCTACAAACCATTTATATTCTAGATGTGCGGGATTAGGTTTGAGCTGTGCCGTAAAATCAGTAAATATCCCGCTTAAATCCTCATAAGTGAAGTCAATTTCTTCAGCCTTGTCAAGTTTGATCTGTTTAGAACTTTCACTAACTATTTGTCCACTTTCATTCCTTACCTTTAGGCTGATTTGATATTCACCGGCATCGTCAAAAATGTAATTAAACTCAGCATTGCTTTGAATAATGCGCTTGTTATTGATAAACCAACGATAAATGAGTGTGCTGCTATTGGTCTGACCGTTATTGTTTTGAGCTGAAAGACGAAGTTCTTCTCCTAAGCAGAGTTTACCTTCAATATTTATATCAAAATTGATATTTTCAACTTCATTTTCAGAAGTGCTTATTTCCGTTTCCTCAATTTCTGCAGGAAGTTTATCCTCTATGAACTCTTCATTTTTAGGTAGTGCAGTTTTCTCGCTAGATTCTGCAATCTCACCATTATCTATTGGTTCTTCTTTGGAATATTCAATTGATGAAGAGGGTTGAACTTTAGATTCCTTATTTATAGTTGCTGCTTTCTCTTCCTGCTTCTTTACAGTTACAGACTGCTCCTTTTTTTCGGTTTTTTCAGTAGCTGTTATTCTATCTGAATTTTGAGAAGAGTCTGTTTTCGTTTCTTTATTTAAGAAATAAACAGCACCACTTAAAACAACAAAGGCAGCAGCAGTTTTAAAAAGTGTTTTGTATTTTGCCCAACTCCCACCACTTACTTTGCTTTCAATAGCATTCCAGTCGGCTTCTTGGTAAGCAAAGTCAGCCTCGTTGATTTTATCACGAAGCAGTTGCTCTTCTCGACTTAAGTTGTTTTTATTTGTTGACATCATTTAATTTTTCTTTGATCATCTTTTTTAAATTTCGCTTTGCTTTTGATAGGTTCGATTTGGAAGTTCCTTCACTAATGTTAAGTTCCTCAGCAATTTCTGCATGCGTGTAGTCATCTAACACATAAAGGTTAAAAACAGCTCGATACATGGGCGAAAGTTGTTGAACACAATCGAGTAAATCTCTACTGCTAATTCCTTCAAAAAGCATCTCTTCAGCTCCTTCATCCGGAATTTGTTCCGCTTTTACCAGCGTTTCGCTCATGGCAAACTTGTTTTTATTTTTCCGGTAGTAATCAATGGCGTTATTTACCATAATTCTACGAATCCAACCTTCCAAAGAACCTTTAAAATTGAAGCGATCAATTTTTTTAAAAACCTTAATGAATCCCTCTTGGAACAAATCTTTTGCATCCTCAGGGCGACCTGCATATCGATAACAAACGGCCATCATAGAGCTATACATTTTCTTATACAGCATCTTCTGATATTTGGCGTCGCCTCGAGCGCATGCCTTCACTACTTCTCTTACTACTTCTTGATCCGATAAATCCATTGAGGCTTTGTGCAATTATGACGCTAAATTATTCAATGGTTGCTTATAAGTAAATATTTTTTTTCAGGGATTCTTTTTTATCTGTAAATCTTTTAAAATACAAGTGGTATTGAGTAATTTAGCCAATCGAAAAATAATCGAAAATAATTTGCTTTTAGTAGGCTGATGAAATAAAAAATAGTCGCTTTAAAGCAGTTTAAACTAATTAAATAAAATAGACAAATGAAAGTTACAGTAGTTGGAGCAGGAAATGTTGGAGCAACCTGTGCAAATGTAATTGCTCACAAAGAACTAGCCAATGAAGTAGTATTGGTGGATATTAAAGAAGGTTTAGCAGAAGGAAAAGCCCTTGATATTTGGGAAACTTCTCCAATTAACCTATATGATACGCGCACGATTGGTTCAACAAATAACTACTCAAAAACAGCTGGTTCTGATGTGGTTGTAATTACTTCCGGAATTCCTAGAAAGCCGGGAATGAGCCGCGATGACTTAATTGCTACCAATGCGGGAATCGTTAAATCGGTTACGGAAAACATTATTAAGCACTCGCCTGATGCAAAGATTATTATTGTTTCTAATCCATTAGACGTAATGACTTACTGTGCTTACCTAACGGCTAAAATTGATTCTAGCAGAGTATTTGGTATGGCTGGTATTTTGGATACAGCTCGCTATCGTTCTTTCCTAGCTGAAGAGTTAGATCTTTCTCCTAAAGATATTCAAGCAGTATTAATGGGTGGACATGGTGATACTATGGTTCCTCTACCTCGTTATACTACAGTTGGAGGTATTCCAGTTACTGAGCTAATCGACGAAGAAAAATTAGACGCCATTGTTGAAAGAACAAAGAAAGGTGGCGGTGAACTAGTAAACCTTATGGGAACTTCAGCTTGGTATGCACCTGGTGCAGCAGCAGCTCAAATGGTAGAAGCTATTGTGCGCGACCAAAAAAGGGTTTTCCCGGTTTGTGCGCTATTAAAAGGTGAATACGGAATGGATAATATCTATTTAGGCGTACCGGTTGTTTTAGGTAAGAACGGTATTGAGAAAATTATTGAGCTCGACTTAAACGATGATGAAAAAGCATTGCTTAATGATTCTGCAAAATCTGTTCGCTCTGTAATGGATGTTTTAGATAATATGGATTTGTTTTAAGGATAAATGAATTGAAATAAAAAAGCTCGCCGATCGGCGAGCTTTTTTTTATTTATCTCTGTATAACAAGTTTTTCTACCGACCTGCCTTTCGAGTTACTCAGCTCAATAAAGTAAATTCCATTTGGAAGTTCATTTCCATTGTATGTCACTCTATTCTTAACGATTAATTGCTCTTTGATTAGCTGACCTTTAATTGAATAAATTCTCAGAAGATTTTCTTCACTCTTATTAAATAGCTCAATAGTGAATTCACCATTTGATGGGTTAGGATAAAGTTTAAAAAGCGATGACTTATTATTTACTGATGCATTACTTTCACTCAATCCAACGCCAAACTTAGCAGCAAAAAGGTTAATTCCTCCATTTTGATTACCCACAACAAGGTCGATTTTACCATCGTTGTTAAAGTCAGCTCCGGAAATGGTTAGTTTCTTACCAATATTTTGAACATCTAAATAGTTTGTATCCGCTAAATGAAAGTTCCCATCCAGGTTGTTTGCAATACTGTCATATAAATGAACTTCACCGTCACCGGTAGCTAAAAGCATATAAGGTGTACCGCTATCATTTTTAATATAAGGAACTGCAGCTGCACTGTACATATAAGTTAGGGCTAAGTTGATTCCTCCAAAGTCCTTTATTGAATAGTCAATAACTCCTGTACTGTTAAACTCATCATCCATTGCATCTGTTCTAAAAGGGTGAGAACATTCGATATAGTTTTGAGCGCTATTTATCGCTGATATAGTTTGTGGAACTCCATTGTTAAGGTTTAGTGGTTCATTTACCCTGATGGTTTGACCTACTTGTAATATATTCAGCTTCGCATTGTTGTTTCTAAGTGTATAACGAACTGTACTGCCCGATTGCCATTCTATCGATTGAACAGCTAATCCAAAAATAGGATTTGCTAAGCTTCCTAGATTGAGGTGGAGCTCTAATCTGCCACTACCATTTCCAACCACTAAATCGGCCAATGAATCCCCATTAACATCAGCAAGTGTTGGAGCTGCCTCAGTGTAGACATTTATTTTATTGAAAGCAGCTGCTTCAAGAGCGAATGCGGCATTTTGATTAGTCGATGAAGTGTCTTTAAAATAATGTAATCTGCCGTAGTAATCACCAATAATTAAATCTTGGTCACCATCATTATCCAAGTCATACATGGCCGGAATTAAGCCTGTTGTCGGTTTGTTGGCAGAGATGTTTAATGGAATAGAACTAAGGTTAGCGTAATTTTCATCTACAAGTTGGTAATCAGGGAAATTTGTTGAACCGGTGTTTTCAAATAAAACTAATTGCGCAACCGGATTTCCCGTGCTATCAACATAACCTTCATTCCCAACTAAAAGGTCAACTTTTCCATCATTATTGTAATCAAAAAAGACAGGAGCACTTCTTAAACCAAAATCCAAAAAGTCTCTGTTGAGGAAATCAGTTCTTTTAAAAGTAAAAGGCGCATTAGGGTTTCCTGTTCCTTTATAAAAGTGAATGTTGTTTCTGCTTTTAGAAAATTCATTGGCGATTCTACTTGTACTGTTGGTGGCAACTATCATATCTTCGATGGAGTCATTATTCACATCTAAAAAATAAGTTGCCGGAAAAAGTTTCAAGTCGATACTTTGATCGAAGTTAGGATATAAGGTATCGTAGCGAAAAATGTGAGAGTTAGTGTGTGGTGAAGTAGAATCGTCGTTAAAAAGTGCAGAGACCCTTGATGAACCATCATCACCTAAAAGCATATCCATACTTCCATTTTGATCTAAATCATAAAGTGTTATTGATGCATTTCCATGTTTTGATCCATTTTTATTGGTGCTTAAATTTTCATCAAAACTTAAATTCTTTACCGAAAGCTCAGAGTTTGGAAAGTCAGCTTGGCGACAAGAATCAAGGTATAGAGTCGCATTTAAATTAGACTCTGTGATGTCGCCCCAGCATCTTGCACGTCTTTCAAAATCTAAGCCACAGCTAGAACTTGTTTCAACTGACATATTTTTATGGTAATTAAACATTTGTCCAAATTGATCAGGAACCATTATATCAATATCACCATCATTGTCTACATCTCCAATACCGGGCAAATTGGGGCTTAATATATAGATGCCGCTTGGTGACGGAACGCCATCGAAAGGGTCATAGTCAGTTGTTAGTCGAATAATTGAAGAAAAACTTAGTCCGGTTGAGGAGGTTGAAGTGTTCTCATAAACAATAATTTCATTGTAAAAACGACTAAACAAATCGTTCTTACCATCGCAGTTGTAATCAATTGCTAATAAAAAATCTCTTGCAAAAGGAATCTTAGATTCATACTCCGGCTTGTAAATGTAACTCACTGAATCTTGAATTCCTTCATTGATGAAAGTTAACACTCGATCACCGCTACGGTCAAAGACTAACAAGTCCATTGTTCCATCGAGGTTCAAGTCAATTTCACTAAACTGAGGAGCATTCATTCCGCCCACAAAAGGAAATTTTAGCGTTTTGCCATTTACTGTTACTTGGGCTGAATCATAGCGCTCATAAGTGAATTGACTAAATGCTTGAGAAAAACAAAAGAAAATGCTAATAAGTAGAATGTGTTTTTTCATATCTGGAGTGTTTTATTTGCAAATTGTAAATAATGTTTCATTATAAGCAACACTTTATTTGAAATCGTAAATTCCATTCATCTGAAATATGACTATAAAATTGACCTAAAGTTGCCTATATGAGTGTAAAAATACGATGAAAATTAAAGCTTTTCCACAAAATTCACTATTAAGTAAAAGACAATTGTTATTTCTTATTGGAAATTCTATATTTGCAGGCTTCATAAAGAATCAATTTTTTAAAGCTAAAACATGCAAAACAAGGGATTAATTTGGACGTTTATCGCATTGTTGTCATTGGCTTGTCTCTACCAATTGTCATTTACATGGGTAGCGCAAGGTGTTGAAAGTGACGCAGAACAATTTGCAAACGGTTCCATTGAGAAAGAGGAAAACTATTTAGATTCCATGGCTGCAGAGCCGGTTTATCCGGTTTTGAACTACACCTATGGAGAGGTTAGAAAAAATGTATTAAATCTGGGACTTGACCTAAAAGGAGGAATGAATGTTACTCTTGAGGTCTCTGTTGCCGATGTTGTTCGTGCACTATCTTCTTATAGCGAAGATGAAGATTTCCAAAAAGCCATGGATTTGGCAAAGGAAAAAATGCGCACTAATCAAGACAACTTTGTTAACTTATTCGAGCAATCTTGGGCAGAAGTAGCAGGTGATAAACCACTAGCTTCCGTTTTTTATACTTTAGAGAATAAAGATAATATTGACAGAGATGCTTCTAATGAGCAAGTAATTGAGTTTATTCGTGAAGAAGCAGATGCTGCTTTCGATCGTACTTTCCAAGTACTTCGTACTCGTGTAAACCTTTTTGGTGTAGCACAGCCAAATATTCAGAAGTTAACTGCTTCAGACCGTATTTTGGTTGAGTTGCCGGGAGTGAAAAACAAAGAGCGTGTTCGTCAATTATTACAAGGAACAGCTAAGTTAGAGTTCTGGGAAACCTATGAGAATGCCGAAATTTATCCTTATTTGGCAGAAGCTAATGAGAAGCTGAATTTAATTCAAAAAGGTGAAGAAGTTGATGGTGATTCAGATTCTACTTCTGCTGTTGCAGACTTGGCAGATACTTTAGAACAAGAAGTTGAAGAAGCAGCTGAAGAGGTAGTTGAAACTGCCGAAAATGCTTTAGACTCTTTAACTCAAGATACTGTAGAGGAAGAGTCATCTTTAATGGATCAATTGACTTCAGATGCAGACACTTCTTCATCTGATTCAGCCGGATTGGCAGATCAGTCTTTTGAAGATTTTGCTAAGGACAACCCACTGTTTGCAGTGCTTTCTCCGGCAATTTACCAGAATGAGCAAGGAAACTACATGCCCGGTGAAGGTCCAATTGTAGGTTATGTTGCCATTAAGGACACAGCAAAAGTGAATGAGTATTTGGCTATACCCGAGATCAAGAAGATTTTTCCAAATGATTTACGTTTGTTATGGACGGCTAAACCTTTTGATGAAGAAGGTAGATTTTTACAGCTAATTGCCATTGAAGTAAACAGTAGAGATGGTAAAGCTCCATTAGAAGGAGATGTGATTACAGATGCTTTCCAAGATTTCGGACAGTTTGGTGGTCGCCCGGAGATTACCATGAAGATGAATACCTTGGGTGCAAAAACTTGGAAGCGTTTAACAGGTGAGAATGTAGGTCAAAGCATTGCAATTGTACTTGACAATTACGTTTACTCTTTCCCTAATGTAAATGCTGAAATTTCAGGTGGTGTTTCGAGCATCGAAGGAGATTTTACCATCGAAGAAGCAAAATTAATTGCGAATATTCTTAAAGCGGGTAAACTTCCTGCTCCGGCAAAAATTGTTGAAGAAGCAGTTGTAGGACCATCACTTGGTCAGGAGGCTATTGATGCAGGAATGAATTCATTCTTAATTGCTTTGTTAATTGTTTTGCTTTACATGATTTTCTTCTATGGCAAGGCAGGTATTGCTTCCGATATAGCATTGTTAGCTAACCTTTTCTTTATCATGGGAGTGTTGGCAAGTACAAACATTGCACTAACCTTACCGGGAATTGCAGGTATTGTATTGACAATTGGTATTTCAGTTGATGCGAACGTACTTATTTACGAGCGTATTCGTGAAGAACTTAGAGCAGGTAAAGGTACCAGACTAGCCATTACAGATGGGTATAAAAATGCCTATTCATCGATTATCGATGCCAACGTTACTACTTTATTAACCGGTATTATTCTTTGGTTCTTTGGAACAGGACCTGTAGAAGGTTTTGCGAAAGTTTTAGTGATAGGTATTCTAACTTCATTGTTTAGTGCCATCTTCATTACTCGATTAATCTTTGCTTGGAGATTAGATAAAAAGCAAAAGATTACTGTTTCTACTAAATTTAGTGAGCACTTCTTGGAGAATATCTCATTAAAGATTGTAGAAAAGAGAAAAGTATTTTACATCATTTCTTCAATTATTATTTTAGTTGGAGTTGGCTCTTTATTAACTAGAGGCTTGTCTTACGGAGTAGACTTTACTGGAGGTAGAACCTATGTGGTTCGCTTTGATGAAAGTAAAGATGCTGTTGATGTGAGAAACGCTTTAGCAAACAGTTTCGTAACTGAAGATGGAGTAAACTTAGCACCTGAAGTAAAAGTTTTTGGTGAAGATAATCAGCTGAAAATAACAACTAGTTTCTTGATTGATAGCGAGTCTATTAATGCTGACGCTGAAGTTGAGTCTAAATTAAATGAAGGTTTAGAATCACTTGGAGCAACTTATGAAGTTATGAGTTCGCAAAAAGTAGGACCTACCATTGCGGACGATATTAAAACTTCTGCCCTTTGGGCGATAGTTTTCTCTCTAGTCATTATTTTCTTATACATATTATTGCGTTTCAGAAAATGGCAATTTGGTTTAGGAGCTGTAGTGGCAATCTTCCACGATGTTTTATTGGTGCTTTCTGTATTCTCATTGTTATATGGAATTTTACCTTTCTCATTAGAAATTGACCAGGCATTTATTGCAGCAATCCTAACAGTTGTGGGTTATTCTATTAATGATACAGTGGTTGTTTTCGACCGTATTAGGGAGTACTTAGGTGCATACAAAAAGAGAGAGTTTAATGCAGTAGTTAATGAGGCGGTTAACTCTACCTTAAGTAGAACGTTTAATACCTCTATGAGTACTTTCTTTGTATTATTAATGATCTTTATTTTTGGAGGAGAAGTGATTAGAGGTTTCTCTTTTGCATTATTAGTTGGTGTAATTGTCGGAACTTATTCATCGCTTTGTGTAGCAACACCAATTGTTGTTGACTTAACCAAAAAGGAAGAGGATAAAAAGCGAAAAAAATAATTTTATAATTCTTTAATTGAAGCCCTGTTTTGATGAATACAAGACAGGGCTTTTTTTGTAATTTTGACCCATGGTATTAGGTTTTTTAAGTTTAGGTGGATCTGAGATATTTATCGTTTTATTAGCAGTAGTATTATTGTTTGGGTCAAAGAAAATTCCTGAGTTGGCGAGAGGTTTCGGTAAGGGAATTCGAGAGTTTAAAAATGCCACCGGTGATATTCAGGAGGAAATTAGAAAAACTTCCAGAGAGATTACCGATCGTGCTAATCCGGATAAAAAAACAGGAGGAACTACTCAACAGAAGTCGGAAAATAAGTAGATGGAATATTTACTGCTCATCCTTGGCTTAGTTATTTTAATTGGTGGTGCCGAATTTTTAGTTCGTGGAGCTGTTCGCTTAGCTTTGCGTTTTGCAATTTCTCCACTGGTTATAGGTATGACCATTGTCTCATTTGGAACTTCAGCACCTGAATTGCTAGTGAGTTTAAAAGGAGTGTTAAGTGGTTATCCCGATGTTAGTGTTGGAGCAGTAGTAGGTTCAAACATTGCCAACCTTGGCTTGGTTTTAGGAATAACTGTTTTAATTTTTCCAATAGAAGTTAATCGTGCATCGATCCGAATTGATTGGCCGATGATGATGTTTGCTTCTATTCTCTTTTATATTTTCGCACTAAATGGAGAGATTAATTTTTGGGAAGGGCTAATTTTTGTTTTGATTTTATCTGCATTTACCTTTTGGTTGATTAGAAAGTCTCGAATTGAAGGTAAAGCTTTGCAAGCTGAAGCCGAAATTCCCGATGAGGCCCCTAAAGATACAGCTATAAAAGATTTGCTGTTTATACTCTTAGGGCTAGCAGGTTTGTATTTTGGCTCTGAATGGTTGGTGGAAAGTGTAGTAAGTATTGCTAAAAACTTTGGTGTTAGTGAAAAAGTGATTAGCGTTTCTGTAGTAGCCTTTGGAACCAGTGTTCCCGAATTAGTAACATCTGCTGTAGCGGCATTCAGAAAAGAAACTGATATTTCTATCGGCAATTTAATTGGTTCCAATTTGTTCAATATCTTCGCCATTGTAGGTGTAACAGCTGTCGTTCACCCATTATCAATTAGTCCATCTGTAATTTCTTTTGATATTTACTTTATGTTGGGAATAGCTTTGTTGTTGTTGCCTTTTATGGTATGGGGGAAAAATATTGGACTTTGGAAAGGGCTTGTATTGATTCTCTTTTATGCTGTTTATATGTATTTTTCATTTGCGACCCCATTTTAATTAGGGTTTTTTCTTAAAAGTTTATGGTTTCTGTGGTGTCTACCCTATTTTTTATGGGGTGTTGATAATTATTTTTGCTTTTTTTGTCATGAAGTTGAAAATATGGAATACTTTTGTGCCATAATTTTAGAATAAATACAATATGGCAACTATCCGCTTTAAGGCTATTGAAGCTGCAATGTCTCGTACACCGAGAGAAGTTATCGCTCCATCACCAAAAATATCTGATTATTATGGTATTAATGTTTTCGATAAGAAAGCTATGGCAGAATATATGCCGAAAGATATTTATAGTCAGGTGCTTGATGCAATTAATAATGGGAAACAAGTTGAACGAAAAATTACTGATGCGGTAGCTTCTTCAATGAAAGCTTGGGCTATGGAGAAGCAAGTGACGCATTACACGCATTGGTTTCAACCATTAACCGGAACTACTGCAGAGAAGCACGATGCCTTTTTTGAGCCTGTACCATTAAGTGATAATAATGTAATCGAGCGATTTGATGGTAGTCAATTAGTTCAACAAGAGCCGGATGCTTCAAGTTTGCCTCATGGTGGTATTCGAAATACATTCGAAGCTCGCGGCTATACAGCTTGGGATCCAAGTTCGCCGGCTTTCGTAATAGGAAAAACTTTATGTATTCCAACTATATATATATCGTATACCGGTGAAGCTTTAGACTACAAAACTCCTTTATTAAAAGCTTTAAATGCTGTTGACCAAGCAGCAGTTGATGTTTGTCAGTATTTTGATAAAAATGTAAAAAAGGTAAATGCTACACTGGGTTGGGAGCAAGAGTATTTCTTGGTGGATAAAGCACTATTTGCTGCAAGACCTGATTTGGTTTTAACAGGAAGGACTGTATTTGGACATAGCCCTGCTAAAGGACAAGAATTAGACGATCATTACTTTGGTTCAATTCCCGAAAGGGCGAATGCTTTTATGAATGAACTGGAAATTGAATGCATGAAGCTGGGAATTCCGGTAAAAACTCGCCATAATGAAGTAGCCCCTAATCAATTTGAGTGTGCTCCGGTTTATGAAGAAACTAACTTGGCAGTTGATCACAATCAGTTGTTAATGGACATTATGGATAAGGTGGCACGTAAACACAATATGCGTGTGTTGCTTCATGAAAAACCTTACGCCAATGTAAATGGTTCAGGAAAACACAATAACTGGTCGTTAGCAACAGATACCGGTGTGAATTTGTTAAGCCCAGGTAAAAACCCAAAGTCGAATATGCAGTTTTTGACTTTCCTGATTAATACCATTAAAGCTGTTTACGACAATGAACGATTGTTGAGAGCTGCAATTGCCACTGCGGGAAACGAACATCGCTTGGGAGCGAATGAGGCTCCACCGGCAATTGTTTCTGTTTTTATTGGAACAGAATTGACAAAAATGTTGGACGAGCTCGTTTCTAAAGTTAAAGATGATAAAGCATTAACGGCTGATGAAAAAACAGAGCTAAAATTGAATATCGGTAAAATTCCTGAAATCTTGCTGGACAATACCGATAGAAACAGAACTTCACCTTTTGCTTTTACAGGAAATAAATTTGAATACAGAGCAGTAGGATCTTCAGCAAACTGCTCTTCGGCAATGACCATTTTAAATACAATAGTTGCCAAACAATTGCGACAGTTTAAGAAAGATGTAGATGCTCAAATTAAAAAGGGAGTAAAAAAAGACGAAGCTATTCTTAGAATCTTGAAGAAATACACCATTGCATCTAAAAATATTCGTTTTGAAGGAAATGGCTATGGTGAGGAATGGGTAAAAGAAGCGGCTAAAAGAGGCTTATCTCATTTGAGAACTACACCTGAAGCGCTTACCGAATTAGGTTCGAAGCAAACGGTTTCTCTTTTTGAAGAAATAGGGGTGATGACGAAGAGAGAGGTAATGGCTCGTCAGGAAATTGCCTATGAATTATACACAAATTTAATCCGAATAGAAGCGAGAGTAGTAGGTGACCTAGCGCAAAATCATATTTTACCGATTGCGCTTAAATACCAAAATCAATTAATTAGAAATGTTCAAGGCTTAAAAAGCATTTTGTCAGATTCTGAATTTAAAGAGTCGGCTAATGTTCAGTTGGAGATGATTAAAAATATCTCTCGTCATGTTAAGGTGGTAAAAGAAACCGTCGAGAAAATGATTGACGAGCGAAGAAGAATCAACAAATTAACTGATCCAAAAGAGCGCGCTTCTGAATATTGTGATGTTGTAAAGCCAATGTTTGACATTATTAGATACAGTGTAGACAAATTGGAGTTAACGGTAGATGATGAAATTTGGCCATTACCAAAATATCGAGAATTATTGTTTAATCATTAAGTGGTTGAAATTTAATAAAATATTAACATTGTTTAAATTTATTTTAAAGTAGGACATCATCCAGCCCAATAAAAAGGAGTCGAGATTGAAAAATTTGTTTATTTTAGCGGCTACCTTCAAAATATATGACGCAAATGAAGTTTACTACAGTTTTAGGAGTTCTTTTACTATTGGCAATTGCACCTATACAATTGTTAGCACAAAAAAGTTATTTAGATGATGCTGATCATGCTTTGTATAAAGAAGAGAAGTACCATGAGGCAATTGAAATGTACAAGAAAGCTTATGTAAAGGAAAAAGGAAGAGATGTAAAGGCCGAAATTATATTTAAGATTGGAGAGTCATATCGCTTAAGTGATCAAACTGAACAAGCTGAGGTTTGGTATGAGAAAGCAATTATTGCTCAATATGCAGACCCTGTTGCCAGATTGCATTTAGCCAACATGAAAATGCAAAATGGAAAATATGATGAAGCTTTAGTTGAATTTCAAAAATATGCAGCTGATAACCCAAGTGACCCTAGAGGTAAATTAGGAGTTGAAGCTGCACAAAAAGCACAAACTTGGGCTGATAACCCAACTACTTATACTGTAGAGCCGGTTGTTTTAATAAATTCTGAGTTTTACGATTTTAGCCCAACCTTTGCAGATAAGCGAAATGATGAATTGATTTTTACATCAACTCGAGAAGGTTCTACAGGTTCAGATGTGTCTGAAGTGACAGGAACAAATTTTTCTGATTTATACGTTACTCAAAGAGATAAGAAAGGAAAGTGGAGTGAGCCTGTTTTAGCAGGCGGCGAAGATGGAGCAGTTAATACAGACGCTAGCGAAGGTAGTGCAACTTTTAATTCCAGAAGGAATATTATGTACTTTACTCGTTGTGAAGTAGAGAAGAATGGATATAAGGGATGTAAAATTTATCAAGCTCAAAAGCAAGGGATGGGATTTGGAACTCCTGAGGAAGTTATGATTGCTTCAGATAGTGCAGTAGTTGGTCATCCAGCTATCACACCTGATGATAAAATTTTAATTTTTGCATCTGATCTTGAAGGTGGTCAAGGTGGAAAAGACCTTTGGTACATAAAAGAGGAAGGAAGAAATCAATGGTCTGCTCCAATTAATCTTGGACCGGAAATCAATACTCAAGGAGATGAAATGTTTCCTTTTGTGAGAGAAAATGGCGATTTGTATTTTGCTTCTAATGGACATGTAGGTATGGGCGGATTGGACATATACATGGCAGCCAAGAAAGGTGATGGGCAATGGGGAGAAGTCCAAAATATGAAAGCTCCAATTAATTCAAGTGCTAATGATTTTGCTTTGATTTATCAAGGAAACGAAAACAGAGGATTTTTTACTTCAAGTAGAGAAGGCGGCAGAGGGAAAGATGATATTTGGGAGTTTTCTGAACCACCGGTTATTTTTATCTTAAAGGGTGAAGTTAGGGACATAGAAACCGGAGAGCCAATTACAGCTGCAAAAGTGGAGTTAGTTGGAACAGATGGTACAACTGCTGAAATGGAAACGCGTTCCGATGGAACTTTTGAGTTTGCAGACAAAGGAAATGGAGAGTATTACATAAGTCCAAATACTTCATATAACATAACAGTAAGTAAGAACGATTACTTAAGTGCGAAAGGTAAAGAAACCACTGTGGGCTTAGATGAATCTAAGATTTTTGCTCACCTTTATGAATTACAGCCAATTACTGAAGAGCCAATTAAGCTTCCAGACATCTTATATGAGTTTGATGATGTAAAACTGACAGATCAGGCTAGAGATTCATTAGAGGTTTTATATAAAACTTTGGTGGACAACCCAACAATTGTAATTGAGTTATTAGCAAACACTGATAGTAGAGGTAGTGCAGAATACAACCAAAAGCTATCACAAGGTCGTGCTAAATCTGCAGTTGATTATTTAGTGAGCAGAGGAATCGCACGAGAACGAATGATTCCTAAAGGTATGGGTGAGTCTAATTTACTTATTTCAGATGAGGAAATTAGCAAATTAGCGACAGAGGAAGAACGCGAAGCGGCTCACCAGTTAAACCGACGTACAGAATTTAGAATTATTGGAACCGACTACGTTCCTAAACCGGAGAAACCTGAAGTACCCGATATGGAGGATAGCGGAGAACAGTAGCGAATATATTTATAACCTAAAACATCCATTACTTTTTTGATAATGGATGTTTTTTTATTGCTAAAAATGAGTCAATCAGAAAAGTATAGTCAAAGAGGCGTGTCTGCATCTAAAGAAGATGTGCATGCTGCTATTAAAAATGTAGACAAAGGGTTGTTTCCTAAGGCATTTTGCAAAATAGTTCCCGATTATTTGACGGGAAGTGATGAACATTGTATCATCATGCATGCTGACGGTGCAGGAACCAAATCGTCTTTGGCATATATGTATTGGAAAGAAACCGGCGACTTATCCGTTTGGAAAGGAATCGCCATGGATGCCATTGCCATGAATATTGATGATTTACTTTGCGTAGGAGCAACAGATAAAATCCTTTTATCATCAACTATTGGCAGAAATAAAAATTTAGTTCCCGGCGAGGTGATTTCGGCAATCATAAATGGAACAGAAGAAATTCTGGAGGAATTAAGGTCTCATGGTATTGGAATTTATAGTACAGGTGGCGAAACTGCAGATGTTGGAGACTTAGTAAGAACAATCATTGTCGATTCTACGGTAAGTTGCCGTATGAAGCGAAGTGAAGTAATCGATAATAAAAATATTCAAGCAGGTGATGTTATTGTTGGTTTAGCTTCCTCCGGAAAAGCCAATTATGAATCCGTATATAATGGCGGAATGGGGTCCAATGGATTAACATCTGCTCGGCATGATGTGTTTGCAAAATATTTGAAAGAAAAATATCCTGAATCCTACGATCATGATGTTCCCGAAGAGTTGGTATATGCCGGAACAAAAAAATTGACTGATAAAGTGGAAGGGAGTCCAATCGATGCAGGAAAATTGGTTTTATCACCTACTAGAACTTATGCACCGATTATTAAAGCTATTTTAGACAAACATAGAAGTCATATTAATGGGATGGTTCATTGTAGCGGTGGGGCACAAACTAAAGTATTGCATTTTGTTGAAAATATACATGTGATTAAAGATAATTTGTTTGAAATTCCTCCATTGTTTAAATTGATACAAGAAGAATCAAAGACTGATTGGAAGGAGATGTATAAGGTATTTAATATGGGGCATCGGATGGAAATTTATTTGCCTGAAGAGTATGCTGCTGATATCATCGAAATCTCTAGAAGTTTTGGAGTAGATGCTCAAATAGTAGGTCGTTGCGAAGCTTCAGATAAAACAGAATTGACCATTCGTTCACCATACGGAGAATATAAATATTAAGGAATGAGTAGTTTATTAGAAAAATTAGCTTCTATAAAAGATCGTTGGACAGAGGTTGCTCAACTGATTACCGATCCCGATATTATTGCGGATATGAATCGCTATGTAAAGTTGAATAAAGAATACAGCGATTTAAAAGAGATTGTTGATGTTTATGAAGAGTATAAAAATGTATTGGATAACATAAAATCTTCTAAAGAAATTTTAGGGAAAGAAAAAGATGAGGAGTTTAGGGAGATGGCTAAAATGGAGCTTTCAGAACTAGAAGATAAGCTACCTGACTTGGAAGAGAAGATAAAATTGATGCTCATTCCAAAAGATCCTGACGACGATAAAAACGTAATCATTGAAATTCGAGCAGGTGCAGGAGGTGATGAAGCTAGTATTTTTGCCGGCGACCTTTATAGAATGTACACCAAGTACATTGAGAGCAAAGGTTGGAAACATGAAATCACAACGGTTAATGAAGGAACTGCCGGTGGCTTTAAAGAGATTGGTTTTGAAGTGACAGGCGATAGTGTTTACGGAATTATGAAGTATGAATCCGGAGTTCATCGTGTACAGCGAGTGCCACAAACAGAAACTCAAGGTAGAGTTCACACTTCAGCAGCTACAGTAGCTGTTTTGCCGGAAGCAGATGAAGTGGATGTAAAAATTAACCCTGCTGATATTAAAAAAGATACTTATCGTTCTTCAGGAGCAGGTGGGCAGCACGTTAACAAAACGGAGTCAGCTGTGCGTTTAACGCATATCCCAACAGGTGTGGTTGTGGAATGTCAAGATGGTCGTTCGCAGTTAAAAAACTACGATAAAGCCATGAAGGTTTTGCGTACCAGACTTTACGAAGCTGAAGTTGAAAAGAAAGAAAAAGAAATCGCTGCGAACAGGAAATCTCAGGTTTCTACCGGTGATCGTTCAGCAAAAATTAGAACTTACAATTATCCACAAGGTCGAGTTACTGACCACAGGATTAACTTGACTTTATATAATTTGGATGCCATTATTGGTGGAGAAATTGGAGAAATTATAGAAGCTCTGCGTATGGCTGAAAATGCTGAAAAATTAAAGGCAGGCCTAGAAGATGAAAATGCAGTGGGGTAGGAGATTATTTTTGTTTCCCATTAATATTTATAAACAAACCTTTTAGATGAACAAACAACAGCTCCTCGATCAAATCCGATTAAAAAAGTCATTTTTATGTGTAGGTTTAGATACCGACCTTGCAAAAATCCCCTCATTTTTATTGGATTTTGAAGATCCCATTTTTGAGTTTAATAAACGAATCATTGATGCAACAAAAGATTATTGCGTAGCTTACAAACCTAACATTGCTTTTTACGAAGCAATGGGTGCTAAAGGTTGGGAGAGCTTAGCAAAAACGATCGATTATATTCCGAATGAAATATTCACCATCGCAGATGCCAAAAGAGGCGATATTGGTAATACTTCGGCTATGTATGCAAAAACTTTTTTTGAAACCTACAATTTTGATTCTGTAACCATAGCTCCTTATATGGGGAGTGATTCCGTTCAGCCCTTTCTAAATCAGGAAGGGAAATGGGCAATTGTATTAGCACTTACATCAAATCAAGGGGCATATGATTTCCAGTTTGAAGAATTAAAGAGCGGAGAGAAGCTATTTGAAAAGGTTTTAAAAACGACTTCTCGATGGGGAAGCGATGAAAATATGATGTATGTGGTGGGGGCTACTAAAGCCGAATCACTAGCAGAAATAAGAAAAATTATCCCTAATCATTTTTTATTGGTTCCCGGAGTGGGCGCACAAGGAGGTAGCTTGGAAGAGGTTTGCAAACACGGCTTGAATGAAGAAGTAGGCTTGTTAATTAATTCTTCCCGAGGAATTATTTATGCTTCAAATGGAGAAGACTTCGCTGAAGCAGCAACTGCTGCCGCTAGAAAAAATCAAGAGGAGATGGCTGTTTTTTTAAGCTAAAAAGCGCTAATTTAGTCTTCTATGACAGAAGACTTCCTACATTACATTTGGAAATTTCAACGGTTCAATCCACACTCCTTAAAGTGTGTAAACGGAGAGCAACTAGAGGTGATTAATGCCGGTATGCATAATTTTGATTCAGGTCCGGACTTCTTTAATAGCCGACTAAGGATTGACAATACGGAATGGGCAGGAAATGTCGAAGTTCATTTGCGCTCTTCAGACTGGTATAAACACGGTCATCAAGATGATAAGGTGTACGACAAAGTGATTCTACACTTGGTTTGGGAAGATGATCAGCCGGTAAAAAGAGCAAATGGCGATTTGATTCCAACGCTTGAACTAAAAGGCAGAGTAAATAGAGTCGTTTTAGAGAAATTTGAAGCTTTAAATAAAAGTAAGGATTGGATTCCCTGTGAAAATGATTTTACCAATCTAGAGGAAATATACGTCAGTCAACAGTTGAACAGAATGATGGTGGAAAGGTTAGAGGAGAAGTCTTCTCGACTTGATCGCTTGCTCAAACTACATACGAATGATTGGGAAGAAGTGTTTTACCAACTTTTGTGTCGCTATTTTGGTTTTAAAGTAAATGCTACTCCATTTGAACTTTTGTCTACTACTTTGCCATTTTCACTTTTGCGAAAACATCAGCAAAGTTTAATGCAGCTGGAGGCATTGTTATTTGGTCAGGCAGGGTTTTTGAACGAAAATTTTAAAGGGGATTATCCATTGAAACTGCAAAAGGAGTATCGCTATTTAGCGAAAAAGTATCAACTAAAATCAATGGATGTTAGTTTGTGGAAGTTTATGCGCATGCGTCCTTCCAACTTTCCTACAATTAGGTTAGCACAGTTAGCAGCGCTAATTAATAAGTACCAAAAATTCTTTTCTCCTTTAGTTGAAAAAAGTCAAGTTGAAGAATTAACCTCATTTTTTAAAGTTGAAGCATCTGATTATTGGGAGTCGCATTATAGATTTGATGTGCCTGCCGCAAGGAGACAAACTAAAAAAATGGGCAAACAATCCATTGAAATATTATTAATCAATGTTGTTTCCCCCTTGCTTTTTAATTACGGGCAGGTGAAAGGTGACGGTAAATTCAAAGATCGAGCGCTTGAGTTATTGGAAAAATTACCGGCAGAAAAGAATTCAATTACAAAAAAATGGAATAATTTAGGAGCACCTTTAGAGAGTGCTTTTCACTCTCAGGCATTAATTCAATTAAAAAATAAGCATTGTGATTTTAAAAAATGCTTAACTTGCATCCTTGGAAATGCAATTTTAAAGAAAGAATAAAATGCAAATTACTGACAAAATACAAGATTTTTTTGAGCGCTACGCCTTTGGAGTTTGCGCTTGGTGGGGCAAAAAACTAGGAATTAAAAGCGCCAGAATTCGCTTGTTCTTTATTTATCTTTCATTTCTGACTTTAGGCTCACCAATACTTATTTATCTAATCATGGCTTTTATTCTGGAACATAAATACATGTTTAAGCTAAAAAGGCGCAAAACAGTTTGGGATTTATAAGGTGTAATATCGTTCTTATTGCTTCTTGAATATTTACTTTTGCGACAAACTGATTCATACTAATGAAGAAAATATTAATCACAGGAAGCAATGGTCTACTTGGTCAAAAGCTAGTTCACAAATTAAAAAATCATTCAAACTTTCAATTAATAGCCACCTCTATTGGAGAAAATCGAATAAAGGATAAAAACGGTTATGTTTATGAATCAATGAACATTGCTAACCGAAGTGAGGTTTTAAAACTAATTGAAAAACACCAGCCGGAGGTAATTATAAACACCGCCGCCATGACAAATGTGGACGCTTGTGAAGAAAACCAAGAAAGATGCTGGGAACTAAATGTAACCGCAGTTAAATATTTGATTGAAGCTGCACAGATTTGCGACTCACACCTAATTCACCTTTCTACCGATTTTGTTTTTGATGGAGAAGCAGGACCTTATAAAGAAACGGATCAGCCAAACCCGTTGAGTTATTATGGGAAGTCAAAACTGGCATCAGAAAAATTACTTGAGGAGTCTAAAATTAAGTGGAGCATAGTTAGAACCATAATTGTCTACGGAATTGTAGAAGATATGAGTCGTTCAAACATTGTGCTTTGGGCAAAAGCAGCATTAGAGAAAAAACAAAAGCTAACCATTGTAAATGATCAGTTCCGTTCACCAACTTTAGCAGAAGATTTAGCCGACGCTTGCATATTAATCGCCGAAAAGGAAAAAGAAGGAATTTTTCATATTTCAGGAAAAGATTTTATGAGCATAGTTGAATTGGTGAAAAGAGTGGCGAAGCATTATCAATTGGACGATTCACTTATCGAAGTAATATCTTCAAAATCCTTAAATCAAGCAGCTAAGCGTCCTCCTAAAACAGGGTTTATTTTAGATAAAGCATATCGCGAATTAAACTATCAACCACATTCATTTGAAGAGGGAATGCAATTGTTGGATCAACAATTAATGAATAGAAATTGATTTCGACTTTATCAGTCTTGTGAAATCAATTATATTTGTTGGCTTAGCAAAAAACTAAAGAAAAGATTTATGTTTAAAAAACTGCTTACTGTAGTCTTATTAGCAACAAGCACAATAGTTCAATCAGCTGATTTTGAGGCGAAGTTAAAATACGATAACCCTACTCAAAAAATTAATGATGGAGTAGCTTACGTTGAAGTAGAAGGAGGAGTGCCACCATTTTTGTACCGATGGTCTCATCAGTCTGTTAGTCTCAAGTCAAGTTCTAGCGAAGAAATTACTGAAGGAAGTCAGTTTACTGTTTTAGTAACCGATGCAGAAGGTAGTGAGCAACTTTTAAAAGGCGAAGTTCCGGTACATTCGATTGAAGAGCGAATGAACGCCACTTTTAAGCCAATAGTAAAAGTGATGACGGATTTCCTTTTTTGGGATCCTTTTTCTGCAATTGGTATATATGATCCCGTAGTTTATGCTGATTTGAAAAATGTAAAAGCACCTGGCTGGGCTAATCCTGATGTAAAAAAGATTACACTGAAGAAGTGGTTAGTAGAGGATGGAGCTAAAGTAGATAAAGGTCAATTAATCGCACATGTAGTTCAAGATGATGGAGCTGAAGTAGAAGTTTATGCAGAGGCTAGCGGCACATTAAACCATTTGGTTAAAAACGGACAAGTTATTTACGATGAAAATAACATTCAGCATGTTATCGAAGTAGGTTCTGAGAACTTAGCAGCTGTAGTGTATGATGAACCGCGCCCTATGCTTCATCCAAATGGAGATGTTCAAGAAAAGGGAATTCCATTTATTGTGATTTGGCTTGTAGGTGGAGCCCTCTTCTTTACCATTCGAATGAGATTTATAAACGCTCGAGGAGTTAGGCACGCTATTTCACTAGTGAAAGGAGATTACGAAAACCCGAATGATGAAGGAGAAGTTTCGCACTTTCAAGCATTAACTACAGCACTTTCTGCAACAGTTGGTTTAGGGAATATTGCGGGTGTAGCTGTGGCCATTACTTTAGGTGGTCCCGGTGCTACTTTTTGGATGATAGTCTGTGGACTTCTGGGAATGGCAAGTAAATTTACGGAGTGTACTTTAGGGGTTAAATACAGAACCATTAATGATAAAGGTGAGGTGTCCGGAGGACCGATGTATTACTTAAGTGAAGGCTTAAAAAGAAAAAATCTTGGTGGCTTGGGGAAAGTCTTAGCAGTCATTTTTTCTATACTCTGTATTGGCGCTTCTTTTGGTGGAGGAAATATGTTTCAAGCCAATCAAGCCTTTGCTCAACTATCAAGTGAGTTTACAAGTCTCCAAGGTATGGGGTCTTGGTTTGGTGTAGTTTTAGCACTTTTAGTTGGAATTGTAATTATTGGAGGAATTAAGAGTATTGCTAAAGTTACCGACAAAATTGTTCCTTTTATGGCCGGACTTTACGTTTTGTTTGCTTTAATTATTATTGGAATGAATTTCGGAAACGTTGGTGATGTATTTGTTGAAATATACAATGGAGCATTTAATGCACCTGCGGTTAAAGGTGGAATTATTGGCGTATTGATTGTAGGTTTCCAACGTGCAGCATTCTCAAATGAAGCCGGAGTAGGTTCTGCTTCAATTGCGCATTCGGCTTCTAAAACTAACGAACCGGTGAGTGAAGGTACGGTTGCATTATTAGAGCCATTTGTAGACACCGTTGTAGTTTGTACGATGACTGCATTAGTTTTGGTGTTTACCGGTTTTGCTGATGGAACATCAGGCTTAGAAGGTTCAGAGTTGACTTCAGCAGCCTTTGGTAGCGTTTTCCCGTGGTTTAAGGTTGTTTTGGTTATAGCCATTTTCCTTTTTGCTTTTTCTACGATGATTTCTTGGTCGTATTATGGACTAAAAGCGTGGACGTACTTATTTGGTGGTAGTAAAGCCGCTGATTACTCTTACAAAGCAATCTTTTTAGTGTTTATTGTAATTGGTTCCTCTGTAGGTTTGGGAGCGGTATTGGACTTCTCAGATTTAATGATTTTAGGAATGGCATTTCCAAATATTTTAGGGCTGTTGTTGCTTTCTAAAGAAGTACGTTTAGAGATGATCGATTATTTTGAACGAATTAAAAGTGGTGCTATTAAGAAATTTAAATAAGCCATGAGAAAGGTGAAAAAAATAACTCTTTTTGCCTTAGTGGCAATATCGGTGATAGCAGCTTGTAAAAGAGAAACTTCTTTACATACGATTCAAGGTAATTTAAAGTCGGACTGCTCACAGCTTATGACAAATGCAGAAGTTGCATTAAAGTCGCTTGGCGGCTCAATTAATTCGGAGACTTTAATAATCGGCAGTGCGATTACAAATGAATCTGGCAATTTTCAATTTACCTATGAATTGGAAGAAAATGAAGAAGGCACCGCTGAACTTATCTTGTTAAAAGAGAGTGGTTATTCTAACTTGATTTCAGGAATTACACTTGGCAGCAACTTGCAATTAAAGTTGTTTTTAACCAATTTGGCTACAGTTTACATCAATTTAAGTGGTAGTCGTCAACTGTCTGCTACTGACACACTCTATTATGGCATAAGTGAATTAGAGGCTGAATTTAATAAGGTTCAAGCAGACAGTGGGAGAATTGATACAGTTCAATTTGAGATTCCAAACACTTTAAGTAATCAAAGTGAAAGAGTTTTGTATTTTGGTATAGGTCGTGTCGACTTTCAAAAAGCAAAAGAAGCAGTATCCATTGAAGATTCCAGTTACCAGCATGTTCCTTTCCAAGCAAGAGGCTGCTTTGGAGTGAATGAGGTAGATATAGAAATCAATTAATTAGGTTTTGAGTTTTTTACTCTCAAATAACTAATAATTGGATTAAGTGACCGGAGAAAACTATAGAGTATAATGCGTTCCTCTTTTAAAGACTATTTTTATTTCAGCCGCAGCGAGCGAAAGGGAGTAATTGGAATGAGTATTCTGATTATTTTGCTCATACTTTTTAACTTCTTTGTAGCTGATTTTTTCCCTCAAGAGGAGAAAGATAAAAGTGGAATTAAAGAACTTTTGACTGAAATTTCTCAACTGAAAGATTCATTAGATCAGCTTGAAAAGAAAAAAGATTTCGTTGAAAGAGACTATCAAACAGAACATAGAAATTATTTTGATAGTATTGCCTACTTTAGTTTTAATCCAAATAATTTAACTATTGAAAAGTGGATGAAACTCGGCTTAAGTAAAGAACAAGCTGAGGTAATAAAAAACTATGAAGCCAAAGGAGGAGAGTTTCGCACAAAAGAGGATGTGAGAAAAATGTATAGTATTTCTGAAGAACATTATTTGCGCTTAGCATCTTTTATTCAGCTGCCAGATAGATTTGAAAATAAGAAGCTTGAAAATAATTCCTATAAAAATAATACTGCTAAAAAGAAAAAGTGGAAGAGGGTGGTGAAAGATATCAATCTTGCCGATAGTGCAGGCTTGACAGAAGTTTATGGAATCGGATCTTACTTTGCAGGGAAAATAGTTGAGCATAGAGAAAAACTCGGAGGGTATTTGTCGAAGAAACAGCTTCTTGAAATTTGGAATTTTAGCGACAGTATGCTTTTGAAACTAGATAGTTCTTTGGTTATTTCAAAAATTGAATTGAGAAAATTGAATGTAAATGAAGTGTCAGCCGAAGAGTTGAAAAAACATCCGTATATCGATTGGAATATTGCCAACTCAATTGTTAGCATAAGAGAACAACATGGAGCTTATCAAAAGTTAGAAGATTTAAAAATGTCTGTTTTGATTAATGATTCCATATTTTTGAAGATTAAAACATATCTAACTGTTGAATAAATAAAATCAATGATAGAAGAAAAAGTTAAAGCTGCCATTCGCGATATCAAAGACTTTCCGAAGAAAGGAATCGTATTTAAAGACATTACACCGATTCTCTCAGATCCAGCATTAACAACTGAGATTACCGATGCATTAGCTGAAAATTATGCTAAGCTAAACATTGATGCCGTTATGGGGATTGAAAGTAGAGGTTTTTTGTGGGGAATATTGTTAGCCCAAAAACTAAATGTTCCTTTTATTCCGGTTAGAAAAAAAGGCAAGCTGCCGTATAAAACCGTTTCACACAAATATGATTTAGAGTACGGTTCGGCGGAGATTGAGGTGCATGAAGATGCCATTGAGGCAGGAAGTAGTATTTTGATTCACGACGACCTATTGGCAACCGGAGGTACTGCTGCAGCTGCCGCTAACATAGTTAAAAAGCAAAATGCTGAAATAGCTGCCTTTTCTTTTTTAGTTGTGTTAGACTTTTTGAAAGGGGAAAAGAAACTTCTTAAGTTTTCCGATAGAATAGAAGGGATTGTACATTACTAATAAAGCTAATTTCTTATAAAAAACGCTTTAGTCGACAACTTTTCGCATTGCTAATTGTACTTTTGTAAACTGAAAAAATTTAAGCATGGATTTTAATTATACAGAGAATCAAAAAATGATTGCTGATATGGTCAGTGATTTTGCAGATAAGCATATAAGACCTGACATGATGAAGTGGGATGAGTCGCAAGAATTTCCTGTTGATTTGTTTAAAAAGTTAGGAGATCTTGGATTGATGGGCGTTTTGGTTCCAACAGAGTATGGAGGATCCGGTTTTGGTTACCATGAATATATTACAGCTATTTCAGGATTAGCAGAAGTTTGTGGTTCTATTGGTTTGTCAATGGCAGCACATAACTCATTGTGTACGGGACATATTTTAACTTTTGGAAATGAAGAGCAAAAGAAAAAATATTTACCAAAATTAGCTACAGCTGAGCACATTGGAGCTTGGGGGTTAACCGAGCACAATACCGGATCTGATGCAGGAGGAATGAACACTACAGCTGTGGAAGATGGTGATTACTATGTGTTAAATGGAGCAAAGAACTTTATTACTCATGCGATTTCAGGCGATATTGCAGTAGTAATAGCAAGGACAGGTGAAAAAGGAGACTCCAGAGGAATGACAGCATTTATCATTGAGAAAGGAACACCGGGTTTTAGCTCAGGAAAAAAAGAAGATAAATTAGGCATGCGTGCTTCGGAAACGGCGGAATTAATTTTTACTGACTGTAGGGTGCCAAAAGAAAACATATTAGGAAAAGTGGGTGAAGGCTTTCCTCAAGCCATGAAAGTGTTGGATGGTGGAAGGATTTCCATTGCTGCGCTTTCCCTTGGAATTGCAAAAGGAGCTTTAAACGCAGCCATTAAATATTCAAAAGAGAGAGAACAGTTCGGTCAACCGATTTCGAAATTCCAAGCCATTGCTTTTAAGTTAGCTGATATGGCAACGGAGATAGAAGCAGCAGAACTATTGACCCACCAAGCAGCTGACTTAAAGAATAAAGGAATGAAAATGACGAAGGAGTCTGCTTTTGCTAAATATTATGCTTCAGAAGTTTGTGTGCGAGCAGCAAATGAAGCAGTACAAGTTTTTGGTGGCTATGGATACACTAAAGAATTTCCGGTAGAGAAGTTTTACCGTGATTCAAAACTATGTACTATTGGAGAAGGAACTTCTGAAATTCAAAAATTAGTAATTTCAAGAGAGATTATTTAAGAGAACTTTGTTGTTTCAATAAAATTTGTATTTTTGCACCCCATTAAAAAAAACAAAGCATGTTAATTGTACCAGTTAAAGAAGGCGAAAACATCGAAAGAGCGTTGAAAAAGTTCAAAAAGAAATTTGAGCGTACCGGAACCGTTAAGGAACTTCGTAACAGACAGCACTTCACTAAGCCTTCTGTAGAAAGAAGAGAAGAGATCAAGAAAGCGATCTACAAAGAGAAAATGCAGCGAGAAGAGGAAGCTTAATTAAGCTCCTTTCTTTTTATCTAAGATATTGAACCACTCTAAGCTCAATTTAACTTTGAGTTTGGAGTGGTTTTTTTATTAAATAAGCTTACTGGGTTTCTGAATATTCAAGCCCTTCAGGCTTGTCTTTAATGTGAAAGGATTTTGTCTATTTGTGTTAAAGCCCTTCGGGCTTTTTTAGCACAAATGTTTTATCAAAGAGTTACTTAGATTGATAGAAAAGTGATCTTAATATTTTCTAGTTCAAGAATTCTAAAGAGCCAATTATGAAAAACTATTTGATGATGTCAATATAAAACCCTGAAAGGGTTAAATATAAATAGAATACTTAAGTCAACCCTGAAAGGGTTGAATGTTTTGCTCATTTCGCTTTTTTAACAGCACATTTAAATCTTATTTGCCAATCATTGTTTAATTTTCCTCTTAGGAAATAAGCAGAAAAATGGTGGTAGATCAATTCCTCAATTACCTTGAAAAAGAGCGTCGCTATTCAGCGCACACTATAATTTCCTATCGAAACGATTTAAGTCAATTAAGTAATTTCTTAGAAGAAGACTTTGAGCTTAATCAAATTGAAGATGCCACAACGCAAATGTTGCGTTCTTGGATTGTCGCATTAATGGAATTGGGCTTAACTGCCAAGTCGGTTAATCGTAAACTATCGGCGGTAAAGTCTTTCTACAATTACTTGCTTCGCAAAGAAATGATTGAAATTTCCCCAACAGCTAAATTGGTGCTTCCAAAGATAAAAAAATCACTGCCAAAGTTTGTAAAGAGTGGTGAAATGAACATACTTTTAGAAGAAATGTCATTTGAAAATGATTTTTCGGGAAAGCGTGATCGTGTTTTGATTGAAGTGCTTTACGCCTGTGGCTTAAGATTAAGTGAATTGATTGAGTTAAAAGAAAGAGACTTTAATCGCTATGAAAGTACATTAAAGGTATTGGGTAAGAGAAATAAGGAAAGGATAGTCCCTTTGCATACTAAGGTGAAGGATCTTCTGTCGGAGTATATGCAACTAAAAAAGGAGCAGTTTGATTCTCATTTCATTTTTTTAACCGATAAAGGAGAAAAACTATACCCGAAATTTGTGTATCGCAAGGTTAATGATTACCTTAGTCAGGTGACATCGGCAAAGCAAAAAAGTCCGCATGTATTGCGTCACACCTTTGCCACTCACATGTTAAATAATGGAGCTGATTTAAATACAATAAAAGAAATTTTAGGTCACGCCAATTTATCTGCCACAGAAGTGTATACACATAACACGATAGAAAAATTAAAAAGTATTTATAAACAAGCCCATCCACGGGCATAAAATTTAAAGTTATGGACGTTAAGTTAAATGTAAGATCAGTAAATTTTGATGTAGATCAAAAATTAGTAGACTTTATTCAGGGAAGAGTAAACAAGTTAACACAGTTTTTCGACAAGATAATTGAAGCCGACGTTTACCTAAAAGTGGATAATAATCACGAAACAGAAAACAAGACGGTAGAAATACGTTTATACATCCCCGGAAATGATTTATTCGCTAAAAAAACGGCTAAAAACTTTGAGGCAGCAACTGATGAAGTGACAGAAGCCCTCAGAAGACAGGCAAAAAAGCGAAAAGAAAAGGTTAGAAGAGTTTAGTTATCAGTTGATTTCATAAAACTTTTCATTAGGGTGAAAAAAAATATCAAAAAACTTTTCTGAATACTTAATTCTTTTATAAATTTGCAGACCTTTTTCAAGGCTATCAAAAGTAGCGGCGAACAAGGTCTGTTTATTTGATGCCGGTGTAGCTCAGTTGGCCAGAGCAGCTGATTTGTAATCAGCGGGTCGGGGGTTCGAATCCCTCCACCGGCTCACGTTCTTTGCAAATGCAAGATTAAAGTAATGAAAATGGAATTGGGGAGATACTCAAGCGGCCAACGAGGACAGACTGTAAATCTGTTGACTATGTCTTCGCAGGTTCGAATCCTGCTCTCCCCACCACATTATTTAAAGAATTAAAAGCGGGAGTAGCTCAGCTGGCTAGAGCATCAGCCTTCCAAGCTGAGGGTCGCCGGTTCGAATCCGGTTTCCCGCTCTTTTTTTTCTTTAAAATTTAAAAGACAATCATTGCCGATGTAGCTCAGGGGTAGAGCGTTTCCTTGGTAAGGAAGAGGTCACGGGTTCAATTCCCGTCATTGGCTCTAGATATAAATGTTAACATATTAATTAATTAAATAACCTAACAAAAGCAAATAAGTCATGGCTAAAGAAAACTTTGACCGGTCTAAACCACACTTGAATATCGGTACCATCGGTCACGTTGACCACGGAAAGACTACCTTAACTGCTGCCATCACATCTGTATTGGCAAGTAAAGGTTTTTCTGAGAAACAAGATTTTGATAAAATTGATAACGCTCCTGAGGAGAAAGAAAGAGGTATTACCATTAACTCTTCTCACGTAGAGTATTCAACTGAAAACAGACACTACGCTCACGTTGACTGTCCAGGTCACGCCGATTACGTTAAGAACATGGTAACTGGTGCTGCTCAAATGGACGGAGCAATTTTAGTAGTTGCAGCTACAGATGGACCAATGCCACAAACAAGAGAGCACATCTTGTTGGCACGTCAGGTTGGTGTTCCAAAAATCGTTGTATTCATGAACAAAGTGGATATGGTTGACGATGAGGAATTGTTAGAGTTAGTTGAAATGGAGATCAGAGAGTTGTTAAGCTTCTATGATTTCGATGGCGACAACACTCCTGTAATTAAAGGTTCTGCTCTTGGCGCATTGAATGGTGAAGCTAAGTGGGAAGATACTGTAATGGAATTAATGAACGCAGTTGATGAGTTTATTCCAATTCCTCCACGTGATACAGATAAAGATTTCTTGATGCCGGTTGAGGATGTATTCTCAATTACTGGTCGTGGTACTGTTGCAACAGGAAGAATTGAAACTGGTGTAATTAACTCAGGTGAAGAAGTTGAATTGAGCGGTATGGGCGCTGACGGTAGAAAAACTACTGTAACAGGTGTTGAGATGTTCAGAAAGATTTTGGATAGAGGTGAAGCCGGTGACAACGTAGGATTATTGTTGAGAGGTATTGAGAAGAAGGATATTGCTCGTGGTATGGTAATCGCTAAGCCAGGTTCAATTACTCCTCACACTAAGTTTAAAGCTGAGGTGTATATCTTGAAGAAAGAAGAAGGTGGTCGTCACACTCCATTCCAAAATAAGTACCGTCCACAGTTCTATTTGAGAACAACAGACGTTACCGGAGAAATTATGTTGGAAGAAGGTCGTGAAATGGTAATGCCAGGCGATAACGTAACCATTACTGTTAACCTAATTTCACCAGTAGCCTTGAACACAGGACTTCAGTTTGCAATCCGTGAAGGTGGTAGAACTGTTGGAGCAGGTCAGGTAACTGAAATTATTGAGTAATCAATATATGATATAAAGGAAAAGGGAAGGTGTCATGCTTTGGTGTGATACCTTTTCTTGACTTTTAAAAACCCACACGGGTGTAGCTCAATTGGTAGAGTAGTGGTCTCCAAAACCATTGGCTGGGAGTTCGAGTCTCTCCACCCGTGCGAAACATAAAAATATGGGGTCTGAGACGAGAAGTTTATCCTGAGCGAGCGAAAGCGAGTCGAAGGGAGTCTTTCCACCCGTGCAGAGAAAAATAAAAAGATGTCTAAATTAAGAACATACATTGAGGAATCTTCAGACGAACTGCTTAATAAAGTGAGTTGGCCTACATGGGCTGAATTGCAAAGTAGTGGTGTTGTCGTAATGATTGCCTCTATTATAATTTCTCTGATAATCTTTTTGATGGACTCAACATTCAGTAGAGTAATGGAGTACATCTACAGTTTATTTTAATAAATGACTGAAGGAAATCTTACAATGAGCGAGAATAAGAAGTGGTATGTAGTTAGAGCGATTAGCGGTAAAGAAAAGAAAGTAAAACTTTACCTCGAAGATGAAATTAATCGCCTTGGGTTGCAAGATTACGTTAGTCAGGTATTAATTCCAACGGAAAAGGTTTATCAGATAAGAAATGGGAAAAAAGTAAGCAAAGAGCGCAGTTTTTTTCCGGGATACGTTTTAATTGAAGCTGATTTGGTGGGAGAAATACCTCACCTCATTAAAAATACAACCAATGTAATTGGCTTTTTAGGTGCAGAAAAAGGCGGTGATCCGCTTCCACTCCGTCAATCTGAAGTCAATCGTATTTTAGGCAAGGTCGATGAGCTAGCCGAAAGTGAGGAAGAGTTAAATATTCCATTTATTGTGGGCGAATCAGTGAAGGTAATCGACGGTCCATTCAATGGTTTCAACGGAACGATTGAAGAAATTAATGAAGAAAAGAAGAAACTTAAAGTAATGGTAAAGATTTTCGGAAGAAAGCAGCCATTAGAACTAAGCTTCTTACAAGTAGAAAAAGAATCATAATTGACATTTAACATAGCGAGAAATGGCTAAAGAAGTAAGCGGAATTATTAAGTTACAGATACGAGGAGGGGCGGCAAACCCATCTCCACCGGTTGGTCCTGCACTTGGTGCGAAAGGGGTTAACATCATGGATTTCTGTAAGCAATTTAATGGAAGAACTCAAGACAAAGCCGGAAAGGTATTACCGGTTGTAATTACGGTTTATGCAGATAAATCCTTTGATTTTGTAATTAAAACTCCACCGGCTGCTACGCAGTTAATGGAAAAAGCAAAAATTAAGTCCGGTTCTGCAGAGCCTAATCGCGCAAAAGTAGCTTCTGTATCTTGGGATCAAGTTAAAGAGATCGCCGAAGATAAAATGGAAGACCTTAATGCTTTTAAAGTAGAGTCTGCCATGAGTATGGTAGCTGGAACTGCAAGAAGCATGGGAATAACTGTAAAAGGGAAACGACCATTTTAATCGAAAACCGGTTTAAGAAAAGAGAATTATGGCAACATTGACAAAAAAGCGTAAAGCCGCTTTAGAAAAAATAGAAAAAGATAAACTTTATACCTTAAAAGAGGCTGCCTCTTTAGTAAAGGAATTATCAACTACCAATTTTGATGCTTCAGTTGATTTGAGCGTACGTTTGGGTGTAGATCCTCGTAAAGCCAATCAAATGGTGCGTGGAACTGTTTCATTGCCTCATGGCATTGGTAAAGAGGTTCGCGTATTAGCATTGGTAACTCCTGATAAAGAAGCTGAAGCTAAAGAAGCAGGTGCTGATTTCGTAGGATTGGACGAATACGTAGAAAAAATCAAAAATGGTTGGACAGACGTAGATGTTATCGTAACTATGCCTAGCGTAATGGGTAAGGTTGGAGCTTTGGGTAGAGTGTTAGGGCCGAGAGGTTTAATGCCTAACCCTAAAAGTGGTACAGTAACTATGGATGTTGCAAAAGCAGTTTCTGAAGTGAAGGCCGGTAAAATTGACTTTAAAGTTGATAAATACGGTATTATCCATACATCAATTGGTAGAGCTTCTTTTGACGCAGCTAAGATTCGCGAAAATGCTTTGGAGATGATCCAAACAATTGTGAAGCTTAAGCCAGCTGCAGCAAAAGGAATTTACATTAAGAGTATTTGTGTTTCAGGAACGATGACACCAGGTATTCATGTTGATACAAAAAGGTTTACAGAAGAATAATTTGTTCATTCGATAGAATTAGAAGAAATGACACGACAAGAAAAAGAAGAAATAGTAAAGATGCTTTCTCAAAAGCTAAATGACAATAGCATATTTTATTTAGCTGATATTTCTGAGTTAGATGCAGAAAGCACTACTAAACTAAGAAGACTAGCTCACAAAAGAGAAGTTTCCTTAAACGTAGTTAAGAACACACTGCTCAGAAAAGCATTGGAAAATGCAGAAGGCAATTACGATGAATTCTATGAAATTCTAAAAGGGAATACCTCAATCATGTTTGCTGAGATTGGTAATGCACCGGCAAAGTTGATTAAAGAGTTTCGTAAGACCAGCGATAGACCTATATTAAAAGGTGCTTTTGTAGAGGAAGCAGTTTATATTGGTGACGATCAAATCGAGGCATTGGCTTCAATGAAATCCAAAGAGGAAGTTATTGCAGATATTATTGCCTTGCTACAGTCACCAACCAAGAATGTTATCTCAGCACTACAGTCTGGAGGAAGCACTATTGCAGGCATCGTAAAAACTCTTTCCGAAAGGGAGAATTAAAATTGTACGCACTCTCAACTCATATAAATTTAAAAATTAAAAACAGAATACAATGGCGGATTTAAAAGCGCTTGCTGAAGAGTTAGTAAACTTGACAGTAAAGGATGTAAACGAATTAGCAGATATCTTAAAAGAAGAATACGGTATCGAACCAGCTGCTGCTGCAGTTGCAGTTGCAGGACCAGCCGGTGGAGGTGAAGCCGGTGGAGCAGAAGAGAAATCAGAATTTGATGTTATCTTGAAGGCTCCAGGTGGATCTAAATTAGGTGTAGTTAAACTTGTAAAAGAACTTACCGGATTAGGTCTTAAAGAAGCTAAAGAATTAGTTGACGGAGCACCAAAACCAGTTAAAGAAGGTGTAGCAAAAGACGAAGCAGAAGCTCTTAAAAAACAATTAGAAGAGGCAGGAGCTGAAGTTGAGCTTAAGTAAGTTAACGCACAACTAATATCATAAGGTTTAGACCCCAAGCTATGCTTGGAGTCTAAACCCTTTCTTGTTTGTATCTAGTTATTAATTAATCACTTCTCAAGATGGCTAACGCACCTACATCAAAAATACAAGATCGGGTAAATTTTGCTTCGATCAAAAATCGACTCGATTATCCTGATTTTCTCGATATACAATTACAATCTTTTCAAGATTTTTTTCAATTAGATACTTCACCAGATCTTAGAGATTCTGAAGGTTTATATAAAGTATTTAGTGAAAACTTTCCAATTAGTGATGCTCGTAATCAGTTTGTATTGGAGTTTTTAGATTATTTTGTTGACCCTCCAAGATATAGTATTGATGAATGTATCGATCGTGGATTAACATACAGTGTTCCATTAAAAGCAAAGTTGAAGCTTTATTGTACAGACCCTGAGCATGAGGATTTTGAAACAATTGTTCAAGATGTTTATCTTGGTACGATTCCCTACATGACTCCAAAAGGAACTTTTTTAATTAACGGAGCTGAACGTGTTATTGTTTCTCAGCTACACCGTTCTCCTGGTGTGTTCTTTGGTCAGTCTAGACACGCTAATGGAACAAAACTATACTCAGCAAGAGTTATCCCTTTTAAAGGTTCTTGGATTGAATTTGCAACAGACATTAACAATGTGATGTATGCATATATCGATCGTAAGAAAAAATTGCCGGTTACTACACTTTTAAGAGCAATCGGTTATGAATTTGACAAAGACATTTTAGATATATTCGAATTGGCTGATGAAGTAAAAGTTAGCAAAGCCGGTTTGAAAAGAGTTTTAGGTAGAAAGTTAGCTGCTCGTGTATTAAGAACATGGGTGGAAGATTTCGTTGATGAAGATACCGGTGAGGTAGTTTCTATCGAACGAAATGAAGTGGTAATTGATCGTGAAACTGTTCTAGAGAAAGAACATGTTGATCCGATTTTAGAATCAGGTTCAAAAACCATTATTCTTCATAAAGAGGATGTGAACTCTGCAGATTTTGCCATTATTTATAATACACTACAAAAAGACCCTTCTAACTCAGAAAAAGAAGCGGTAGAACATATTTATCGCCAGTTGAGAAACTCTGAGCCACCAGATGAGGAAACGGCTAGAGGGGTTATCGACAAATTATTCTTCTCTGAAACTCGTTACGATTTAGGAGAAGTTGGTCGTTATAGAATTAACAAAAAGTTGGACTTGGACATTGAAGAAACGACCAAGATTCTGACAAGAGAAGATATTATTTCTATCATTAAATATTTGATTGAGTTGATTAACTCAAAAGCAGATGTTGATGATATTGATCACTTGAGTAACCGTCGTGTTAGAACGGTTGGAGAACAACTTTACAATCAATTTGGAGTTGGTTTAGCACGTATGGCTAGAACCATTCGAGAGCGCATGAACGTTAGAGATAACGAGGTTTTTACGCCAGCGGATTTGATTAATGCAAAGACTTTGTCTTCTGTAATTAATTCATTCTTTGGTACCAACCAGCTTTCACAGTTTATGGATCAAACCAATCCATTGGCTGAAGTAACAAACAAACGAAGAATGTCAGCTTTAGGACCGGGAGGTCTTTCTAGAGAAAGAGCAGGTTTTGAGGTTCGTGATGTTCACTATACTCACTACGGAAGACTTTGTCCGATTGAAACTCCTGAAGGACCAAACATTGGTTTGATTTCTTCATTGTGTGTTTATGCAAAAGTGAACCGCTTAGGATTTATTGAAACTCCTTATCGAAAAGTAAAAGAAGGTAAAGTAGGTTTATCTAACGAGGATGTTGTTTACTTAAGTGCTGAAGAAGAGGATGATCAAACAATTGCTCAAGCAAATGCAATTGTTAAAGATGATGGTTCTTTTGAAGCAGAAAGAGTAAAAGCAAGATTAGAGGGTGATTTCCCAATGGCTGCTCCTGAGGAGGTGTCATTAATGGATGTTGCACCTAACCAAATTGCATCTATTGCAGCATCATTGATTCCTTTCTTGGAGCATGATGATGCCAACCGTGCCTTGATGGGGTCAAACATGCAGCGTCAAGCAGTACCTTTATTACAACCTGACTCTCCAATTGTTGGAACTGGTCTAGAAGGTCGTGTTGCAATTGATTCTCGTGTTTTAGTAAATGCTGAAGGTGACGGAGTAGTTGAGTATGTTGATGCAAACAAGATTATCGTTACCTATAACAGAACGGAAGAGGAAGAATTGGTATCGTTTGACGAGCCAACTAAAACTTACGAGCTTACTAAATACAAGAAAACCAATCAAAGTACAGTTATCAATCTTAAACCAATTGTAGCTAAAGGTCAAAAGGTTAAAAAAGGTGAAGTACTTTGTGAAGGTTATGCAACTGAAAAAGGAGAATTAGCTTTAGGTAGAAACCTTAAAGTGGCTTTTATGCCGTGGAAAGGTTACAACTTTGAGGATGCGATTGTGATTTCTGAGAAAGTTGTTTCTGAAGATTTATTTACTTCAATCCATGTAGATGAATTCTCTCTTGAAGTTAGAGATACAAAACGTGGAGTTGAAGAACTGACTGCTGATATCCCAAATGTAAGCGAAGAAGCTACAGCGAACCTTGATGAGAATGGTTTGATTCGCATTGGTGCTGAAGTTCAAGAAGGAGATATTTTAATTGGAAAGATTACTCCAAAAGGAGAGTCTGACCCAACTCCGGAAGAGAAGCTTTTACGTGCTATCTTTGGTGATAAAGCCGGTGATGTTAAAGATGCTTCATTGAAAGTTCCACCATCTACAAAAGGTGTTGTAATTGACAAAAAGCTTTTTGAACGCGCTGTTAAAGATAGAAAAGCAAGAGCAGAAGAAAAAAATATTTTAGCTAAGCTGGAAGAAGAAGAAAGCAAAGAACTAGCTGCACTTAAGGAAAGATTAATTGAGAAGTTGTATACGGTAGTTAATGGTAAAACTGCTCAAGGAATTACCAACTATTACAATGAAGAGATTATTCCTAAAGGAACGAAGTTCACGCAAAAAATTCTTCAACGAATTGATGATTTTGCTTTTATTGATTACAAAAACTGGACAACTTCAGATGAGTTGAACCAAGTAATCAAAACGATGTTGCATAATCATAACATGAAAGCAACAGAGATTCAAGGACAATATAAGCGTAAAAAATATGCATTGACCGTTGGAGACGAATTGCCAACAGGAATTATGAAGCTGGCAAAAGTTTTCTTAGCGAAGAAACGTAAATTGAAAGTGGGTGATAAGATGGCAGGACGTCATGGTAACAAAGGTATTGTTGCTAAGATTGTTCGTCAAGAAGACATGCCATTTTTAGATGACGGAACTCCGGTTGATATAGTACTTAACCCATTGGGTGTACCTTCTCGTATGAACCTTGGACAGATTTATGAAACTGTTTTAGGTTGGGCAGGAGAAAAGTTAGGAGTGAAGTTTGCAACACCAATTTTTGATGGAGCCAGCTTAGATCAAATCAATGAGTGGACGGATAAAGCAGAAGTGCCAAGGTTAGGTAGAACAGTATTGTACGATGGTGGTACCGGAGAACAATTCGATCAGCCTGCAACAGTTGGTATTATCTATATGCTGAAACTAGGACACATGGTTGAAGATAAGATGCATGCACGTTCAATCGGACCATACTCATTAATTACACAGCAACCATTGGGTGGTAAAGCTCAATTTGGTGGTCAGCGTTTTGGTGAGATGGAAGTTTGGGCATTAGAAGCATTTGGTGCAGCTAACATATTGCAAGAAATTCTAACTGTTAAGTCAGATGACGTAATGGGTAGAGCGAAAGCATACGAATCAATCGTGAAAGGTGAGAATATGCCAACACCAGGTATACCTGAATCTTTCAATGTATTGTTGCACGAATTGAGAGGATTGGGCTTAAATATTACTTTAACTGAAGAAAAGTCTGTTTAAGTTTTTTCAATTCAATTAATTAATAATAGGTTAGAAACACAATATAAAAATTATGGCTTTTAGAAGAGACAAAAATGAGACAAGCAAGTTCTCAAAAATCACCATAAGCCTTGCTTCTCCGGAAATGATTTTGGAAAAATCTAATGGAGAAGTATTGAAGCCGGAAACCATTAACTACCGAACTTATAAACCAGAACGCGATGGTTTATTTTGTGAGCGAATTTTTGGACCGGTAAAAGATTACGAATGTCATTGTGGAAAGTACAAGCGTATCCGTTATAAAGGAATTGTTTGTGACCGCTGTGGTGTTGAAGTGACTGAAAAAAAGGTACGTAGAGAGCGAATGGGACACATTAATTTGGTAGTTCCTGTTGCTCATATCTGGTACTTTAAATCACTGCCTAACAAAATTGGTTACCTTTTAGGTTTACCCACTAAAAAGTTAGATACGATCATTTATTATGAGCGTTATGTTGTGATTCAACCAGGGATTGCCAAAGGGCCTGAAGGAGAAGAGTTACAATATCTTGACTTTTTAACTGAAGAGGAGTATTTAGATATTTTAGATACTCTACCTAAGGAAAATTCTTATTTAGAAGATTCTGACCCTAATAAGTTTATTGCTAAAATGGGTGCAGAAGCTTTATTTGAGTGTTTAAAGAGATTAGATTTGGATAGCCTTTCTTATGAACTAAGACACAAGGCAAATACAGAAACTTCTCAACAACGTAAAAATGAAGCCTTGAAAAGACTTCAAGTAGTTGAAGCTTTCCGTCAGGCTAATGAACACATTGAAAATAAGCCTGAATGGATGATTGTAAAAGTAGTTCCTGTAATTCCACCGGAACTGAGACCATTAGTTCCATTGGATGGAGGTCGTTTTGCAACTTCAGATTTGAATGATTTATACAGAAGAGTAATTATCCGTAACAACCGTTTGAAGCGTTTAATGGAAATCAAAGCACCTGAGGTGATTTTGAGAAACGAAAAGCGTATGCTTCAAGAGGCAGTAGATTCATTATTTGATAACTCAAGAAAATCTTCTGCTGTTAAAACAGATTCTAACCGAGCATTAAAATCATTGAGTGATAGCTTAAAAGGTAAGTCAGGACGCTTCCGTCAAAACTTATTAGGTAAGCGTGTTGATTACTCCGGTCGTTCTGTTATTGTGGTTGGTCCTGATTTGAAATTACACGAATGTGGATTGCCAAAAGATATGGCAGCTGAGCTTTACAAGCCATTTATCATCCGTAAATTGATTGAGCGTGGTATTGTAAAAACTGTAAAATCTGCAAAGAAAATTGTAGATAAGAAAGAGCCGGTAGTTTGGGATATTCTTGAAAATGTATTGAAAGGACACCCTGTACTATTAAACCGTGCTCCAACGCTTCACCGTTTAGGTATTCAAGCTTTCCAGCCGAAATTAATCGAAGGAAAAGCGATCCGTCTACACCCTCTAGTTTGTACAGCATTTAACGCCGATTTTGACGGTGACCAGATGGCTGTTCATTTGCCATTAGGTAATGCAGCAATTTTAGAAGCACAGTTGTTGATGTTAGCATCACACAACATTTTGAACCCGGCAAATGGTTCTCCAATTACTGTACCTTCTCAGGATATGGTATTGGGGCTTTATTATTTGACAAAAGAGCGTTTAACTGACGATAGCCGCACAATGAAGGGGCAGGATAAAGTATTTTATTCTCCAGAAGAAGTTGTGATTGCTAAGAACGAAGGACGCTTAGACATGCACGCCAGAATTAAAGTGAGAATTACCAAAGCCGGCAAAACGGAATTGGTAGAAACTACTTGTGGACGTGTAATATTTAACGAACATGTTCCGGATGAAGTGCCTTATATTAATGAAGTATTAACTAAGAAGTCTTTAAGAGACATTATTGGTGATATTTTGAAAATTACCGGTACTGCCAGAACTGCTCAATTCCTAGATGACATTAAAACTTTAGGTTATGATATGTCGTTTAAAGGAGGTCTTTCTTTTAACTTAGGAGATGTTATTATTCCTGATGCGAAAGAAGATATGATGGAGAAAGCCAATCAGCAAGTTCAAGAAGTTTGGGATAACTATAACATGGGATTTATTACGAATAACGAGCGTTATAACCAAATTATTGATATTTGGACACACACCAATACACGCCTAACCAATACGGTTATGGATCGTTTGAAAACGGATAACCAAGGTTTCAACTCAGTATATATGATGTTTGATTCTGGAGCGAGAGGTTCTAAAGAGCAAATTCGTCAGCTTTCAGGTATGCGTGGATTGATGGCTAAGCCACAGAAATCCGGATCAAGCGGACAAGAAATTATCGAGAACCCAATTCTTTCGAATTTTAAAGAAGGTCTTTCGATTTTGGAGTACTTTATTTCTACTCACGGTGCTCGTAAAGGTCTTGCCGATACAGCCTTGAAAACAGCCGATGCAGGTTACTTAACTCGTCGTTTGGTTGATGTTTCTCAAGATGTTGTGATTACTGATGAAGATTGTGGTACTCTTAGAGGTACAACTATTTCTGCCTTAATGAAGAACGATGATGAAGTAGAATCATTATACGATCGAATTCTTGGTAGAACTACCGTTCACGATATTTATCATCCAAATACAGGAGAATTAATTATTGCTTCAGGAGATGAAGTAACTGAAGAAGTTGCTCGAGAAATTGAAGAGTCTCCAATTGATGAAGTGGAAATGCGTTCGGTGCTTTCATGTGAAATGAAGCGCGGAGTTTGTGCTAAATGTTACGGACGTAGTTTGGCTACCGGTCGTATGGCTCAAAAAGGAGAAGCTGTTGGAGTAATTGCTGCACAGTCTATCGGTGAGCCGGGAACACAGTTGACACTTCGTACCTTCCACGTGGGTGGTACGGCATCTAAAATTGCAGATGAGTCAAGAGTAGAAGCGAAGCATGATGGTATTTTAGAAATTGATGAATTGAGAACAGTAGAAGGTGAAGATCGCGATGGTAAGAAAATTACCATTGTTGTTGGACGTTCTGCTGAAGCTAGAATTTTAGATGCTAAAACAAGCATTCCTTTGATGACAAGCATGGTTCCTTATGGTTCAATCTTGGAGAAGAAGGAAGGTGAAAAAGTGAAGAAAGGTGACTTAATTTGTCACTGGGATCCTTATAATGCCTTGATTATTGCCGAAACTTCAGGTACTGTAGCTTTCGAAAATATGCTAGATGGTGTTACTTATAAAGAAGAATCGGACGAACAAACCGGCTTTACTGAAAAGGTAATTACTGAATCGAGAGATAAAAAGTTAATTCCTGAAATTAAGTTGATGAAAGGTAAGGAGGTTGTTAAAACCTACAACTTGCCTGTGGGAGCTCACATTGTAGTTAAAGAAGGAGATAAAATTGAAGGTGGAACTACTTTAGTTAAAATCCCAAGAACATCAGGTAAGTCTGGTGATATTACTGGAGGTCTGCCAAGAGTAACTGAGTTATTTGAAGCTCGTAATCCTTCTAACCCTGCTGTAGTTTCTGAGATTGATGGAATTGTTTCTTTCGGGAAAATTAAGCGAGGTAACCGCGAAGTGATTGTTGAGTCGAGAACTGGAGAAGTTAAGAAGTACTTAATTAACTTATCTAAGCACATTCTTGTACAAGAGAATGACTTTGTACGTGCAGGAACTCCACTTTCTGATGGTGCAATTACTCCGGCTGATATTTTGGCGATTAAAGGTCCTACGCAAGTTCAGGAGTATTTAGTAAATGAAGTACAAGAGGTTTACCGATTACAAGGTGTAAAAATTAATGATAAGCACTTTGAGGTAATCGTTAGACAAATGATGCGTAAAGTAATCATTGAAGATCCGGGAGATACTCGATTCTTAGAAAAACAAATCGTTAACAAAACTGATTTTGCAGAAGAAAACGATTGGATTTTCGGTAAGAAAATTGTAACAGAAGCCGGTGATTCTGACAGCATGAAAGAAGGACAAATCGTTTCTCCTCGTAAGTTGAGAGAAGAGAATTCTAAGCTGAAGCGTCAGGATAGAAAATTAGTAGAAGCAAGGGATGCCGTTCCTGCAACATCTAATTCTGTTCTTCAAGGTATTACAAGAGCATCTTTACAAACTGATAGTTTCATTTCAGCGGCTTCTTTCCAGGAAACCACAAAAGTGTTGAACGAGGCAGCTGTAAATGGTAAGCAGGACACCTTAGAAGGTTTGAAGGAAAATGTGATCGTTGGTCACTTGATTCCTGCAGGAACCGGTTTAAGAGATTATCAGGATATAATTGTAGGTTCTAAATCTGAATATGAAAGTCTGAAACAGGCAAAAAATGCCGATGTTGAAGAAGAAATAGAAACTGAAGAATAAATCAAGTATGAGCGAAGACGATAAGAAGCAAGAAGAAGGTAAGTTAAACATTGAGTTGACCGAAGAGATTGCTGAAGGAATTTATTCTAACTTAGCAATCATCAGTCACTCCAATGCAGAGTTTGTCTTTGATTTTATTAAAGTAATGCCCGGACTGCCTAAGGCAAAAGTGAAGTCGAGAATAATGATGACTCCACAACATGCCAAGCGCTTATTACGAGCTTTACAAGATAATATCAGCAAATTTGAGTCTTTGCACGGAAGTATTAAAGATTCTGAAGGTCCTCAATTTCCAATGAACTTTGGCGGGCCTAAAGCAGAAGCTTAAACGATTTTGTTTTATAAAGAGAAAAAGGGAAGTGTGAGCTTCCCTTTTTTTGTTTTAACCTAAGCAGCTTCTCAAAGCACATAAATCAACAGTACTTATTTTGCTGATAAAGAGTTAGCTAATTTTAAATGAGCAATTGCTTAAAGCTCTGCCAAAGTTCCAAACTTTGGCAGAGCTTCAATACTAAAGCATAAGCTTAATATTTTAAGAGGTATATTTTTAAAGAAGACTGTCAGTAAAGGATGGTTTTTTTGAGTTAAAAACTACTAGGTCGAGTTTTAAAGGTCAGATATTTAGTAATTTAGTTTTCGTATTGAATTTTAATTTACTATTGAATGCTTAATAAATATTCTGACTTTGAGCCTGATTGCTTTTATCATATCTATAACAGAGCGAATGGAAATGAAATGCTTTTTTTGTCAGAGGAAAATTATACTTTCTTTCTTAAGAGGTATACTAAATATTTAAGTGATCTTGTAGATACTTATTGCTATTGTTTAATGCCAAACCACTTTCATTTTTTAGTTAAAATAAAAAATGAGCAATTGCTTAAAGCTCTGCCAAAGTTCCAAACTTTGGCAGAGCTTCAATATGGTTTAGTAATTAGTAAGCAGTTTTCAAACTTTTTCAGTTCTTATACTCAAGCATTCAATAAAATGCATAGTAGAAAGGGTACTCTTTTCATGAAACCTTTTAAGCGAATAAAGGTTGAAGATGAATCATATATGCGAAAGTTGGTTCATTATATTCACTGTAATCCGATTGAAGCCGGTTTAGCTGTATTGCCTGAGAATTGGAAGTTCTCATCCTACAGAGCGATAATCTCTGACAAACCAACTTTAGTATCCCGGGATAATGTTTTAGCTATTTTTGATGACAAACAAAATTTTATCTACTGCCATCAAGCATCACCATCAATTAGCGGTATTGAGTTCTATTGAGCTGCTAGCTTTCAAAAACCTGACAGCTCTTTATTCTTGCACAAACTCATCTCTATAAATTTTCAGCATAAGCAGAAACAAGCTAATTAGCAAAGGACCAAAAATTAAGCCAATAAAACCAAAGAGAGGTACCCCAATCACAACACCAATCAAGGTAATTAAGGGGTGTATGTCAGCCAGTCTTTTTTGTACAATCATTCGAAAAAGATTATCCGTAGAACCAACGACAAGCATTCCATAAAGCATAATACCTATACCTTGAAAGTGGTGTTCAGTAACAAACATAATAATGGTTACCGGAACAATCCCTATGGCGGTTCCAACGAGAGGAATCATAGAGCCTACAGCGGTGATGACAAACCAAAACCAAGGATTGGGCACTCCGAAAATAAAAAAACCAATTAAAGCAACAAAGCCTTGAATAATGGCAATTAAAGGAATGCCAATGGCGTTTGATTTAACCACATTGTTCACTTCATCGCTAATGGTTTGTATGTTTTCTGAGCGCATAGGGAAATAGCGATAAATGGCTTGTATAAAACTATTTCGGTGAACCAACATATAGTAAAGTAAAAAGTAAAGAATACTTAGCGTAATAAAAAGATTAAAGGTGTTTCCTACAACAGATGGGGCATTTTGCGACACCCAATTCACCACTTCTTTTGAGTTGAAAGAGGAGAAAAGTTCTATGTTAAATCGTTCCTCGATAATTGACAACTCCTCTTTTAAAACCGCAATTACTTGTTCTGTTTTGTCGAGTGCTGAGCGCACTTTTGTAGAAAGCATAAGAACTACCAAGCCAATGGGAACCAATATGCCCACAAATGAAATAATCATGATTAAAGCAGCGGCCAATGACTTTTTCCAGCCTCTTTCCACCAACTTTCTCATTGATTTTTTGGAAACGATATAAATCGTAACTGCGCCCAACAATCCGCTCATAAAGGGCAGTAGTTTCCAAAAAATGAGCAAACCTAAACCAATGATAAGGATTAAGGTAAAAAGTTGTCGTATGATGTCTTGGTGGATACCTTTCATTTATTTTGCTGCCTTTAAAGGCTAAGGTAAGGAAAAATACGATTTGAAAGTGCTAGTCAACAATATGAGGCTCTACTCAAACCCTCTCTTATTAAAAATAATATAGCCAAAATGCACCAAGAAGCTCAATTCATTTTCGGCATCGCCAAAGTAGTTGAGGCTGGCGGCAAGTGGCCCTAAGCGAGAATGGTAAACAGCAGTAAAGGTGCCCAATAAGTCACGGTCAACAATTTCTTCGCCCAATTGAGCCTGTCCTAATTCGTTGCTGTTAATGGTTTCATAAGGCTGAAAAACGTGCAATTCAGCTCTAAAGTCCAATAAATCACGATAAGTGTAAATGGCTCTTAAACCTCCACCCACATAACTCAAAGCGCGGTACTGATTTTGAAATAGTGTTCGGTTTTCCGGCAACGGACTATAAGCCGGAGCCATTAAAACAGTGGCAGTGTAGTTTTGCATAAAAGGTTGGTCGGAGTATACGCCCTCTGCTGATATACCAAAACGTATGCGCTTTTTACTGAGAAAGTATTTTTCAAACTTCGCCTGTAAAATCAACCAATCGTGGCGCTCAAAAGCTTTGTCGCGCAGCAATGCCGTTGAGCCGGGATAGGTTTTTTCTCTACCGCTAATATAGCGCATCATCAATTTAAGCTTAGTGCCCTTGGTTGCATACATTTTTCTATTCAGGGAGTTAAGCTGATATTTTGCAAATGTGGAGTAACCTTCAAATTTCGTAAGGTCGGAAGTATCACCACGGTCAAAGTCGCTGTTTTGATAATATTCGTAGTCTTGCCAAAAGTAGGAGGCACCAAAATTTACTTTGCCCTTATTAAAAACCGGTAAGCCGATTTTGCTCTCCCAGTAATTTTCGTTGGCAATAATATAGGATTGGTTTACATTATCGATAAAAGCGGTACGATCATTAAAGTAATCAAACTGATTGATAGTAAAATGTGATTCTAAATAGAAGGGGATGTCAAAGGGAATATCCCAACGCAGTCCAGCTTCAGTAGAGCTGTAAAAATTACCAAAGTAAATGTTCCCCCTTGCTTTCAATCCGGTGGCATTAAGTCGATTGTAATCCAATTCAAAAAAGCCGGTACTAAAGGGTTTACTACTAATTACACCACCAAAAGAAGCTTTAAAAGGTTTTTCTTTTTTAACTTTTAAGAAAAGGTCGAAATTTTGTTTTTCCTCATTCCAATCGGCTTTAGGAAGTATGCTCTTAATTTTTTCATCAGAAAGCGCTTTCATGGCAGCAGCTTCTAGGTTTTTATATGGAAACTCTTCAGCTAATTTATCGAGGTTTTGTTCGTAGTATTTTGCTTGACGCGGATGAAGTCCTTCGTAGTCAATATCACCAAAATAGAGTAGAGGTTTTTGCTGATTGAAAGTGTCTCTTCGAGCTTTTAATTGGTCTATGTTGCCGACTTGAATCTCATTCTTTATGGAGTCAACCAATAAGCTAGCTTCTTCGTAGCCACGGTTGATGGCCTCTTGGTTTTGGTAGAAGTCGAATGTAGAAATATCTTCTACATCGGCATTAATGATTATACCCTTGGTACAGTTTATTTTATAATCAGAATCTTTAATCAACATGCTTCTAATTTGTGAAAGAAGGTTGTCTTCTGATGGCGGAGGAATTTTAGTACTTACATTACTTGCAATGATGTAATCAACATCAAATTCTTCACACATAACATCCACTGGAAAGTTGTTGTAAAGTCCGCCGTCGAACATCAGGTCACCATTAATGGTAATCGGTGAAACATAAAAAGGGTATGTCATTGATGCCCGAATTGCCAAAGCCAAATTTCCATTGGAAAGCACTTCTTGTTTTCTTTTAGAAATATTTGCTGAAAGACATCTGAAGGGAATGAGCAAGCTGTCGAAATTCTTATTTGCTATGGCATTGGCAGCCGCAAAATAAGCGATAAGTCCAAAATCAACCGGGGAAGAGTTAACAAAGTTGGTGGGAATGTTTACTTCAAAGATGGAGTCTAACTTAAAGTGCCAATTGATCATGGCAGCATTATCTCTACTTTTTTTCAGAAAGAATTTATATTCTTCTTGAATAATGCCATTGGCCGCATTTCTAAACTCATCAGAGATAACAATTTGCTCAATTTCATTTGGACTGTATCCGGAAGCATAAAGTCCGCCTATAAAAGCACCAACTGAAGTGCCTACAATGTAGTCTACAGCAATGCCGTTTTCTTCTAAAGCTTTAAGCACACCAACATGAGCCATGCCCGAAGCACCGCCGCCGCTCAATACTAAACCCACTTTTTGCGCAAATAAATGCGGACTTAGCAAGCTCAAAACCAATAAAATTAAAGCGACTTTCTTCATAGCTGAATTCGAGCGTAAAATTAGCTAAATTGAACGAACTCTTTTCCAAATATAAAGCAGGGAAAGAAATATGAATGTTTATCGCTAGGGCTGCGATAAGCAAGCTCCTATCTAATGCTTTGCTATTGTGGGTTTCAATTTTACCTTTTATTCATCGCCTCTAAAACATCGTGAATTGTAATGATGTGAGTTAATCCTGCTCGATCTTTTACCAATACTGCTCTGTGTTTTTTATTTAACAAAGCGGCTACTTCATGAAGTGGAGTTTGCGCAGAAATAACTTCATAAGCTTCATCCATTACGGTTTCTACTTTTTGAGTTTTTAGTTCCGGCTTTTTGATCATTTCTGAAAAAATGGCATCACTAATAGACCCAATAAACTCACCCTCTTTCTCAACTGGTACCTGAGAAATATCGTATTTGGTCATTTTTTCTAACACATCGCAGAGCTCTTCGTCGGGAGAAGCTGTAATTAGTTTTTTATTTCCATGCGATTGAATAATCATACCGGCAGTCACCTTGTCGTCATCCATAAAGCCGCGATCGCGAACCCAGTCGTCGTTAAACATTTTACCTACATAGCGGCTACCGTGGTCGTGAAATATAACCACCACTACATCGTCTTTTTTCAATTTATCCTTCATTTGAAGTAAGCCGGCAACTGCAGAACCTGCAGAGTTGCCCATGAAAAAGCCTTCTTCTCTTGCCAATCTGCGTGTCATGATTACGCCATCTTTGTCAGTAACCTTTTCAAAATGGTCGATTAAATCAAAGTCAACGTTTTTAGGTAGAATATCCTCACCAATACCCTCGGTAATGTATGAGTAAATTTCACTCTCATCAAACTCTCCGGTTTCGTGGTATTTCTTAAACACAGAGCCATAAGTGTCGATTCCCCAAATTTTAATATTTGGATTTTTTTCTTTTAAGTATTTAGCAGTACCGGAAATGGTTCCACCGGTACCCACACCCACCACTAAATGAGTAATTTTTCCTTCAGTTTGCTCCCAAATTTCAGGGCCGGTTTGTTCGTAATGTGCTTGACGGTTAGAAAGGTTGTCGTATTGGTTAGGGTAAAATGAATTAGGTATTTCCTCATTAAGCTTTTTCGCTACAGAGTAGTAGGAGCGAGGATCATCTGAAGAAACATTTGTAGGACAAACAATTACTTCTGCTCCCATGGCTCTTAAAATGTCCATTTTTTCTTTAGACTGCTTGTCGGCAAGTGTACAAATAAGCTTATAGCCTTTTACAATAGCAGCTAGAGCTAATCCCATGCCTGTATTGCCTGATGTACCTTCAATAATGGTTCCCCCCGGCTTAAGCAATCCTGCTTTTTCTGCATCTTCTACCATTTTTACAGCCATACGATCCTTTATAGAGTGACCGGGATTGAAAGTTTCCATTTTGGCTAAAACTAAAGCCGGGATCTCATTTGTGATTTTATTGAATTTTACCAAAGGTGTGTTTCCTATGGTTTCTAGTATGTTATTGTAATACTTCATCAGTGTTGGATATTCTTTTATATTCACTTTAAGCACTAAATACAGTCATTTTATAGTGCTTGTTTCTGGATTGCAAAGGTATTAAAAGCCCATCTTTTAAAAGGAGATATCTGAGATAACTTTCTTATTTCGTAGTTTAGTCAAACCGAATACTCTTCACAGGGCTAATTTTGGCTACTAGGTTTGACGGAATTAAGAGCATTAACAAGCACAAAACTAAAGTGCCTATATTAAGCAGAAGCAATTTTCCAAAGTCTATGGCAATAGGAACGGTGTCGATAAAATAAGCTTCTTGTGGGAGCTTTAAAAAGCCAAATTCTAATTGAGCATAAGCAGCTCCGAGCCCGATTAAGTTTCCAAAAAACAAACCCATTAAAATTAAATAAGCGGCATTGTACAAAAAGATTTTTCGGATAGAAGCGTTTTGGGCGCCTATTGCCTTTAATATGCCAATCATTTGTGTCCTTTCAAGAATTAGAATTAAAAGCGCAGAAATCATATCAATACCACAAACCAAAATCAACAAAGTAATAATGATGACTACATTAATATCTTGAAGCTCCAGCCAGTTAAAAATATCCATTCGGGTTTCTCTTATAGAGTGAGCAGTTAAATCATAGTCAATATTTTGATAAACTGCTTCAGTCATACGTTCTAAATCTTTTAGATTATTGATTAGGATTTCAAACCCACCTACTTGGTGGTCCTCCCAACCGTTAATTTTTTGTATGTGGCGAATGTCGGTGAACACCATACGGTCGTCCATTTCACCTAAGCCGGTATTGTAGATTCCGCTAATTTTAAGTTTTCTCAATCGAGGAGGTTGTTGAACAAAGTAGACTAAAATCTCATCATTTATTCCAACTTGCAATTTTTGAGCAATATTTTCAGAAATTAGTAATTCGTTAGAGCGACTACTGTCCGCAATTTTTAGAATATCGCCTTCTTTAATGTATTGCTTAAAAAAACTCCAGTCGAAATCACTACTAATTCCTTTTATAACTGCACCGTAATTTTGGTCATCTGTTTTTAAAATGGCTCCCTTATGGGCATATACTTGTACATGAGAAATTCCATCTATGCTATCTATTTGATGGTAAAAGTCTCTATTTGTTGAGATGGCTTTACTTTCTAATAAGCCTTTAGATTCGTAATTGGTAACTTGAATATGTGCTCCAAAGCCAATCACTTTTTTTTCAATTTCCTTTTGAAAACCTTCAACGATTGCCAAAGAAAGTGTCATCATGGCGATGCCCAAACTAATTGCTACAATAGAAATTCGTATTATTGGCTTTGAAAAGGAATTTTTACTTCCTTTGATGATTTTACGTGCAAAAAATAGTTCGAAGTTCAAGCTTGGCGTGATTTTTTGTATCAAACAAAAATAGGAAATACTATTTGTGCTATGCGATTTAATTTTTCACTCACTTTATCTTTGATTTTACTGCAATTTTTTGCTGTTAATGCCCAAGAAAACAATAGTCAAGTTGTTCTTGGAATTGAGCGTCTCGAAGATTACTTGCCTTACATTGAGAATAAGAAAGTAGCTGTTGTTGCTAATCAAAGCTCAGTAATTGATGATCGCCACCTAGTAGATATTTTACTGGAGAGTGGAGTGGAATTGCAAAAAGTATTTAGCCCTGAACACGGCTTTAGAGGTAATGCTGATGCCGGAGAAAAAGTAGGGGACGGAGTAGATACCAAAACCGGAGTAAAAGTGATTTCGCTTTATGGAGATAATAAAAAGCCTACAAAAAGTCAACTGAAGGGATTAGAAGTTATTGTTTTTGATTTGCAAGATGTGGGTGTACGATTTTACACTTATATTTCTACTTTGCACTATGTAATGGAAGCAGCAGCTGAAAACAATATCAAAGTGATTGTTTTGGATCGACCCAATCCTAATGGACATTTTATCGATGGTCCTGTTTTGGAAGAAAAGTTTAAATCATTTGTTGGAATACATCCAATTCCGGTTGTTCATGGAATGACAATTGGTGAGTATGCGCAGATGATTAATGGAGAAAAGTGGTTAAAAAATGCTGTTCAATGTGACTTGGAAGTAATTAGTTGCTTGAACTATAAAAAAAGTGATGTATATGAATTGCCGGTTGCACCTTCTCCTAACTTGCCTAATATGCGTTCAATCTATTTATATCCTTCTTTGTGTTTTTTTGAAGGTACAGTGGTTAGTGTAGGTAGGGGAACACCAAAACCGTTTCAGCAAATCGGTCATCCTGCATTTACTTCTTTTTCTTATACTTTCACACCGGAGGCTATGACAGGAGCGAAATCGCCTAAGCTTGAAGGAAAACGTTGCCATGGAAGAGACTTTACTGTAAGAACTGCTAGCTCTTTTAGGAATATGAATCGACTTGACTTAAACTATCTAATCGAGTTTTATAAGCTATACCCTCAAAAACATACCTTTTTTACTTCTTATTTTAATTTACTTGCAGGTACCGACCAGCTTCAAAAAGCCATTTCCGAAGGCAAAACGGAAATGCAAATTCGCAAGAGCTGGGAAGAGGGGATACGGCAATTTAAAAAAATGCGTACCCCATACTTGATTTACGTAGAATAAATTAGTTAACCAAGTGATGGTAAGTTTATTATTTAGTTGGATTGTGCTTATAATTGTTGGTGTTAGTCTAGTTTAATATTGTATGCCAATTAAGCTTTGGAATACCGTATAAATAAATGTTGAAACCTATTTTCAAAGGCACAATTGGTCAATGCCGATGTATCTGCCTACCGGACCAGGCAGGGTTTTTAAGGAGCATTTATGCGACAGTAAAATTAAACCGTTAAAACTGTTTCCTGATTATCTATGCTTACTGTAGTCGCAGCTTCTGATATAGAGTAATGATTAAATTTTGTTGGATTGTTTTTGAAGAAAAATCTTAAAGAAAAGCTCCTCTGCTTTCAACCTAGGCTGCATTGAATTTTTTAAATATTAATCAAAACACATAAAAAAAGGGAGTAGCATTTTGCCACTCCCTTTTTGATTAACTAAAAAATTGACTTATTGTAAAACAATGCGTTTAACAGCTGTTTGTTCTTTATTTGTCATTCTTAATAAATAAACACCTTTTGCAAATCCACTCATGTCAATTCGCTCAATGTTTTTTCTAGTTTCAGATTGATATACAGTTTTTCCAACCATATTTATTAGCTCAAGCTCAACATTGTTCTTTGGAGCTTGATTAAACTCAATATTAATATGGTTGTTCGTTGGGTTAGGATAAACAACTACTTCATGGCTAAAATCAACTTTTTGTTGCTTATGCTTAAGACCAACCGGAATTGAAGCCAACTCCACATCATCGATGGCTACATCGCCATAGTAGTCAGCACCTCTTACCATCTGGAATCTGATATTCGTATTTGTTAAACTATTGAAATTAACAAGTGATATCGTATCCGATAAATAAGGGTCTGTTGAGGCACTTTGTTTTTGACCGATAAGAGTATCAATTGTAACCCATGTTCCCATAGAATCAATTTGAACACTTAGTGTGTCAATGTCTGCTCCATACATGTGATACCAGAACACTAGTGCAGGGTCAATACTGTTTGATAAATCAATACATGGAGAGGTTAACCAAGCGGTATCACCTTGAGCTGCAGGAGAAGAAGCTTCGGTGTACATAAACGTTCCATTTCCGGTAGTGTTATCAGAATCAGGTCCTGTTGAACCGGATATTGTTCCTCCAATATTTGAATACCACTGGTAGTTAGCACTACTATATGTTCCTACCCAATCATTTTCAAAACTATCCGTTTGTTGTGTAGCTAAATCATCAAAGTTAACCGTAGTTGGTACTAACATTTGAGAGTTTAGTACATCAGCATTTAAAGAGTCATTTAAGAAGTTACCGTCATTTTGTACATCTGAGAACAACTCAAACGAATAACTACCCGGTGAACCTAAAGTGGCAGTAGTTGAAAATGTGAAGATTAAACTATCACCTGGTGCTAAAGTTGTAAAAGAGGTATCTATTACAGGAGTTCCTCCATCAACTATATAGCCAAGTGGAATAGTGTCAACTGTATTAATACCAAAGTTTTTTACTTTTACTTTTACTGTATCACCGGTAAGGCTAAAACCACATTGCGTAGTAGGAGTTATTAATTCCGTTACGGCAATGTCAATTGAAGGAGGTTCTAAGATGAAAATGTTATCTACACCAAAACCGTCATTTGTAACTGATCCATCTGATTGGAAAACAAATCTAATTTTAACATCAGGTTCACCTGCAAGACCAACAAGTGTGTCTTGGGCAGATACCCAGTTACCTACACCTGCGGAAGAGTTGCCATCCCACCATTGATTGGTTATGTCATTGTACCACTCTAAAGCATTACCATTGTCTAACAGTTTAGTCCAAGTTGCACCTGCATCTATTGAGTATTCCACCCAGCCCTCATCACAACATGACTCAGTATTGTAAATAAAGTCAAAGTTTAAGAGTGGATCAGATGACAATGATGAAAAATCCATACATGGTGACTCTAAATATGAAAGCTCACTGTTATTATAATCTCCGGTTAAATTTGTAACCCAAGCATTATTTCCACCGGCTGCATTTGTAATAAATGGGGCATTAGGTGTTCCATGTGCCCATGATGAGTTAGCACCGTAAGTAGTCCAACTACCATTTCCACCTTCGAAATCCTCATTATATGGGTAAGATGAAACGGTAGGGATATGTGTAACGTTTGCTAAAATCGTGTCATTTCTTGGGTTACCATCATTATTTACACTTGTGTAAATTCTAAATGAATAATTACCTGTATTAGACATATTAATTAAAGAGTCAAATGTTAAAGCAACGGTATCTCCTACATTGATTGAAGCCAATGTATCTGTTATCGTTAACGTGTCGTTTATTACTATAATAATGGGTACATTGTTTTCAGTATTTAGTCCATTGTTGAATATACTTACCTCAATTGTGTCTGCCGCAGTTAAACCACAAGCAGATGTTGGTCGGATTAATGCATAAGCTCCTAAGTCTACAGATGGTTGCTCAATAATATTAATATTATCTACACCAAATCCATCATTAGTAACAGACCCATCAGATTGGAAAACAAATCTGATCTTTACATCAGGGACTCCTGCTAAGCCACTAAGAACATTTGAAGCATTTACCCAGTTTGCTGAGCCTGCAGATGAGTTGCCATCCCACCATTGATTAAATCCATCATTATACCACTCTTGTGCATTCCCATTGTCAACAAGTTTAGTCCATGTTGCACCTGCATCTGTTGAGAACTCTACCCAACCTTCATCACAACATGACTCCGTGTTATAAATATGATCAAAGTACAAGACAGGGTCAGAGGTTAAGGAGGAGAAATCCATACACGGTGACTCTATATACGAAAGTTCACTGTTATTATAATCTCCGGTTAAATTTGTAACCCAAGCATTATTGCCGGATGCTGCCGAAGTAATAAATGTTCCTGCTGGTGTTCCATGTGCCCAAGAAGTGTTTGCACCATAAGTAACCCATCCACCTTGACCACTTTCAAATCCTTCTAAATAAGGCAAAGTTGAAATTACAGGTATACTTTCGATTGTTGCACTCACGGTATCGTTTGAATTGTCTAAGTCGCCCGTAAGTGATGTGTATGTTGTAAGACTATAAGATCCCGCTGTTGAAAGGTCTACAGAGTCTAAGAAAGTATACACTAATGTATCTCCCGGATTTAAACATCCATTGTAAGTTTCAGTTACTGGAGTACCATTATTTAAAACAAAAGTGATAGGGAAATTACAAGCTTGTGAGGATCCTACATTTAAAATTTCAACTACTACGGAATCATTTGTTGGAAGTCCACATCCATCAACCGGGTGAAGTATTTCTGAAATAGAAATATCATCGCTCAATGGTAATCTTACTATAACGTTATCAACGTAATTGTAGTTATTGTCTGTGATAGAATCATATTTTACCATAGACTCTAAAGCCACTTCAACCACTTGTCCAACATAGGCATTTAAACTTTCAGTAATCGTTTGCCAAGGTGTAGTGGCTCCACTTGGTCGATGTGTAGGGCCTACTTGAGTGCCATTTACCGTTATTCTAAAGTTGGTGTAAAAATCGTTATAGTTATAACCTTGTTGAAGGTCATAAACTAATTCTGCTCCTGCAGCAGAAGTTAAATCAACACAAAACTTAGCAGCGGCAAAATGTTCAGGGTTTGTTGTCCAAACATTCGTTGCATTTGGTGTGATGTAATTCGTTGCTGAACGACCCTCTAAAGCTAATCCAAACAAACTATTATTTGCAGCTCCGGCTCTAACCATCACATTAGATTCTGGATTGGTAATAAAGCTGAATGCAGGATTTGCAACACCTGTTTCAAAATCATCTGTGAATGGAAGTGTTACTGTGGGTCTATGTGTTACTGAGTCGGAAATTGTATCATTTGTAGGATCAATGTCAATACCTAGCGCAGTAAATACATCAAAACCATAAGTGTTTATTGCTGAAAGATTGGCCGTTGAGTCAAATGTATAAACAATTGTATCTCCTGGGAAAATTGTATCAGCAAAGGTTTCAGTAACCGGACTCGCTCCATTAATAATGTACCCTAAATCAAAATTAGTAGCATAAGCACTTCCAATATTAGTGAATGCAAACCTTACTGAATCAGCAGAAGTATATCCACAACCATTGTCACTAGAAGGGCTAACTAATTGAATTGCTTTTAAGTTATAAGGTGGCGGAAGTTGAATACTAATATCATCTACTCCGAAACCTTCTTCCGTAACAGAGCCATCAGAGCTAAATACAAATCTAATTTTAACACTAGGTTCTCCTGCTAAACCAGTTAGGCTGTTCTCAGCATTTACCCAGACTCCTGTACCCATTGATGAAGTATTATCCCACCATTGATTTCCTAAGTCATTGTACCATTCTTGGGCACCTCCATTATCAATGAGTTTAGTCCAGCTTACCCCTGCATCAATAGAGTATTCTATCCAACCTTCATCGCAACAAGGCTCTGTTTCGAATATATGAGAGAAGTATAATATGGGATCTGCTGAATAGGATGAAAAATCAAAGCATGGAGACTCCAAATAAGAAAGTTCACTATTATTATAGTCTCCATTTAGATTAGTAACCCATGCATTTGATGCACTTGCAGCAGCTGATATATTTGTACCTGCCGGGATACCATGTGCCCATGATGAATTTGTTCCGTAACTAGTCCATCCGCCTGCACTAGCATCAAAATCTTCATTATAAGGTAATGTGTTTATTACAGGAATATTATCGATTGTTCTAAAAATTGTATCATTAGTTACATTCCCATCAGCCGATAAACCACTATATACTCTAAAAGTATAGCTTCCTGGTGTGGAAAGATTAAGAGTAGAGTCAAAAGTAAATGTAATGGTGTCTCCAGGCAAAATGGTTGAGGTTACTGTATCAACTATAGCCGGTGCACCATTTAGAGATATATAAACAGGAAAGTTAGAGATACTTGCTGTACCATAGTTAACAATTGAAATACTAGCAGTATCGTTTGTACCCAAACCGCAATTTGTAGTTGGTTGAATAAGACTAATTACGCCTGCATCATTGGCAGGTGCTTCTTGAATGATTACATCATCAAATGCAAATCCATCGTATGTATTAATAGAGCCATCTGAACCGAATACTATTCTTAGTTCAACTGAAGGCTCACCTGCAAGACCTGTTAGGTCGTGTTCTGCTAGAACCCAAGCGCCTGTACCATTGTTTCCTACAACACCTGTCCAACCTTCTTCTGATGGTTCTATATTTGACAAACCGGTTATAGAGTTGTCGTTATACCAGTTGTTAGGATCTCCAAATGCGCCTACTTTTTGCCAAGTTTGACCGCCATCTTTAGTAGCTTGTAATACTGCACCATCCCAACTGTTTTCACTCTCTACCCAAATTCTCATTTTAATTTGAGGTTGTGACAATGATGTAAAATCAAAACATGGACTAACAACATAAGATTCTTCATTATTATTGTAGTTGCCTCTTAGGTTGGTTACCCACGAATTGGATCCACTATAAGCTGAGTTAATTACTGTGCCATTTGGCGCACCTAACTCCCATGAGCTATTTGTTCCACCATCGCTCCAACTTCCGGCGCCATTTTCAAAGTCTTCAAAATAAGGGAAGGTAGAAAAACTTGGTTTGTTTACTGTAGTTCCGTAAGCTGTATCATTGAAAAAATTAATGTCATTTCTTACAGTTGAAAATACTTCAATATCATAACTACCTACAGCAGAGAAATCAGCTGTGTTGTTAAACGTATAGGTGATAATATCATTGGGTAAAACTTGTCCGGTATAAGTTTCGGCTACAATGGAACCTCCATTGATTCTGTAGTTAAGTGGCACACTATTTAAAGTGTCGTTACTAATGTTTTCAAATGTTGCTGTAATCGTTTCTGTTGTAGTAAGGTTACATGAGTTTTTTAATGAATCTACCGATACCACACGAATATCTTCAGGGACGGGTTGATAAACTACAATGTTGTCAACAATCCAGTACCAATCATAGCTGCCGGTATATCGAAAACGAATTTGCACGTAAGACTCCCCTGCTGCAATTGATGAAATATCAATTACTTCATGTTGAGGGTCGGCAGTGCTTGCAGTATAAGTTGCCACAGTTTGCCAAGTTAAGCTATCAAAAACCTGAACCTCTGCTGTAGAGCCTGCATGACGATAATAATGGTCAAACTCTAGGATTACCACCGAATCAGCACTTGCATCAAAAGGTGGTGATATTAAGTAGGCGTCTTGAGATGCATTAGGCCCAAAATAGTCACTATCTAAAATTGCAGCAGGATGTGCTATTGGGGCATTTAAAGGTCTAGGGTTAGGGTTATCAAACCGCCAAATTGAATCTAAAGCCGGTGGGTTATTTAAACTGTCAATGTTTTTCCAACCGGATGCCAAAGGAGGCAAACTGTCGTTGGTAAATGTTGTAAAATTTTGACTTAAAAAGGTCTGTGCATGAATGGTAAAGGAAACCAGTATTGCACACAAAAGTGTAGTTAATCGTTTCATAAATGATTTTTTGGTTATTACTTTCCTAATCAATTATCAAAAGTAGAAAAATAAATTAACTAAAAGTTAAGAATTTTAAAATTTAACATTTCCATCCTCCATTTCGTATTTCTTGTCGCACATTTTTGCTAATTCATCGTTGTGAGTAACGATGACAAAAGTCTGATTGAATTGCTCGCGTAAATCAAAGAAGAGTTGGTGTAACTTTTCAGCGTTTTTAGAGTCTAAATTGCCTGAAGGCTCATCGGCAAAAATTACCTTTGGGTTGTTAATTAAAGCCCTTGCCGTTGCAACCCTTTGTTGCTCTCCACCTGAAAGCTCTGAGGGTTTGTGATCTTTTCGATGCGAAATTTCTAACTTTTCCATGAGTAGTCTCGCCTTTTGTTCAGCTTCTTTTTTGCTATCACCTTTTATTAATGCAGGCATACATACATTTTCTAAAGCAGTAAATTCCGGTAATAAGTGATGGAACTGAAAAACAAAGCCAATGTTTTCGTTTCGAAACTGTGCGAGCTTATTGGTGTTTAGTTTAGTAATGTCGACATCCTCATAGAGAATTTGTCCTTCGTTGGCCTGATCAAGTGTGCCCAAAAGTTGAAGGAAAGTAGTTTTTCCGGCACCGGAACTGCCAACTATTGAGATAATCTCACCTTGCTTCACCTCCAAGTTTACTCCTTTTAATACCTCTAAATCTCCAAACTTCTTGTGTATATTAACTGCCTTTATCATTATTTTACTGCTTTTTGGCGAATTTAATCTAATTTCTCAATTTGATTGAAAAGATTGCTTTTAAATTGACTGCAAAAAAACTACTTTTGAAGCTCAATTCTGAACATAAAAATATTTCGAATGAATATTCACGAATATCAAGCAAAAGAAACATTAAAAAGCTTTGGCGTTGCCATCCAAGAAGGGATAGTAGCACAAAGTCCTGAAGAGGCAGTTGAGGCAGCTAAAAAGTTAAACGAGCAAACCGGTACTGATTGGTGGGTGATTAAAGCTCAAATTCATGCCGGTGGTCGCGGAAAAGGCGGTGGAGTTAAATTGGCAAAATCACTCGATGATGTTAAAAAGATTGCCGGCGATATTATCGGAATGCAGTTGGTAACTCCTCAAACTTCAGCAGAAGGGAAAAAAGTTCATCAAGTTTTGGTCGCTCAAGATGTTTACTATCCCGGCGATAGCGAACCTGAAGAATACTATATGAGTGTATTGCTTAACAGAGCTACCGGTAGAAATATGATTATGTATTCTACTGAAGGAGGAATGGACATTGAGCAAGTAGCTGAAGAGACACCACACTTAATTTTTCATGAAGAAATTGACCCTGCTGTAGGGCTACAAGGCTTTCAAGCTAGAAAAATTGCTTTTAACTTAGGTTTGTCAGGTCAGGCTTTTAAAGAAATGGTAAAATTTGTTTTTGCCCTTTACAAAGCTTATGAGAATATAGATTCAAGTCTTTTTGAAATTAATCCTGTTTTAAAAACATCAGACGATAAAATTATTGCAGTTGACTCTAAGGTTACTTTAGACGATAATGCATTGTACCGTCACAAAGATTTAGCTGAAATGCGTGATAAGCGTGAAGAGGATGCTACAGAAGTTGAAGCAGGTGAAGCCGGTTTGAACTTCGTGAACTTAGATGGTAACGTTGGCTGTATGGTTAACGGAGCCGGTTTGGCAATGGCAACCATGGACATTATTAAATTAAGCGGAGGTAATCCGGCTAACTTTTTAGATGTTGGAGGTACAGCTAATGCTGAAAGAGTTGAAAAAGCTTTTAGAATTATTTTAAAGGATGAGAACGTTGAAGCTATCTTAGTAAATATATTTGGCGGTATTGTTCGCTGCGACCGTGTTGCACAAGGTGTTGTTGATGCTTACAAAAACATTGGCGACATTCCGGTACCAATTATTGTGCGTTTACAGGGAACAAACGCTGAAGAAGCAAAGAAAATTATCGATGATTCAGGCTTAAAAGTACATTCAGCAATCTTACTGCAAGAAGCTGCCGATAAGGTGAAAGAAGTATTAGCTTAATTATTAGAAGATAAAAATAAAACTCACTTCGGTGGGTTTTATTTTTGCAAATTTGGTTTATATTGTAAACTAATTTATATTTGCAATAAATTTATAAATAAATATTATGGAATCAAAAGAAAATCAATTTAAGGTAATCGAAGGAATGATAGCGAATGCCAAAGGGAATCTTTCAGAAGGAAGTGTTTTTTACCTTTTGTGGGGCTGGTTAGTAATTATAGCTGCATCTAGCAATTATGTTTTACTTAGCTACACAAATTATGAAATGCACTGGTTACCTTGGATTATTTTAATGCCTTTGGGTGGAGTAATTTCTATGATTGTAGGCTATCGGATGAATAAGAACAGAAGAGTAAAGACTTATGTAGAGTCTGCTCTGAACTATTTGTGGTTGGGTTTTGTAATTACATTATTAATGGTATTATTCGGCATGGCTAAAATAGGTCCTCAGAAGGCTTATCCCATTATTATTCTATTGTATGGCTTGGGTACTTTTGTAAGTGGAGGTATTATCAAGTTCAAACCACTAATGATTGGCGGAGTAATTTGTTGGTTATTAGGCTCAATTGCTTTCTATGCCCCATTCGATTTGCAATTGATAATTTTAATAATAGCAACTGTTTTGTCTTACTTGCTTCCTGCTTACTTACTAAAACAAAAAAGTGCCAAACAAAATGTTTAAATCACTAGATCCTTTATTGCACTCACAGTTGCGATTGGCAGTTGTTTCACTTCTAATTAGTGTGGAGGAGGCCGATTTTACTTTTATAAAAGAAAAAACGGAAGCTACTGCCGGCAATTTGAGTGTGCAAATTGACAAACTGGAAAAGGCAGGCTACATTATTGTGGAAAAGTCATTTAAAGGGAAGCGTCCCTTAACTACTTGTAAAATAAGCAAAAAAGGCGTGGAAGCTTTTGAAAAGTATGTGGAAAATTTGAAAAGTTATTTGGGGAAGGATAAAAGTTAGTCGATTAACTCTAAAACTTTCTCTTCAAGTTCTTCACCTCTTATGTCTTTGGCAATAATGTAACCTTTCTTGTTTAATAGAAAAGTAGTTGGGTATCCATTAATTTTATACTTCTCAATCAGTTGGTTGTCTTTGTCAGAAAATATATGCGGCCAATTGATTGAGAATTTTTCTATAGATTTTTCAAGATTTTGAAATTTGCTTTCGCCAACAATACTAATTACTTCAAAGTCACTTCTATTTGTTTTTTCATACAATTGCTTTAGCTTAGGTAGATCGGCTATGCAGGGTTGGCACCAAACTGCCCAAAAGTCGATTAGAACATACTTGCCTTCTAAGTTTTTTAGTGAAATAGTAGAGTCTACTTTAAATTTTTTAGCATTAAAAGGTGGAGGTCTAAAGCCTATTTGAGTAGAAAATAGTTCACTTTTATCTTCATCAATTGGCTCTAGTTTTAAAGTGTTGTTAGCAAGGCTTACTCCCATATTTTTATAGAGTTTGTCATTAATTTTAATATATTCGTTTTTCTCAATAAGCTTTTGATTGTCTATTTTGCTGTCTTTATTTACTGTAAAATCTATTGTTGCAATACTTGGGTCTTTGTATAAAAGATTTGTAAAGTTGTCTGAACAAACGACTATTTTATTTCCTTCAAAAGTTGTTTTGCAATATTGAAGAAAGTTGCCAACTAAAATGTCATATTCACTTATGTGTTTTACAAAGTATGGAAGTGTCACTTCTTGAATTGTATTATTAATGAACTGTTCAAAAGAAATATAGATTGCATTTTTTAAAGCAATGGAATCTTGGTTGTAGTCTTTTATGGAGTCGTGATTTAGAGGTTCGAATGCCTTGTCATCTGTAAGAGTTAAGTTGTTGTTAGCATCAATAATCATTTTCAAATTTCCGCTACTATCTGTTCCTGTTGCAAAACCAATCTTTGTTTTAATAGCGCTTTCCGACAGTTCAGAGCTGTCTAATTTCCAGTCCCAAGCTTTTTTCATTTGGTCAAAATCCTTTTGACTAATTTTTTCTTCTAAGTAAGCTTGATAAACAGATTGATAGATGTTTGTTTCAATGTCACCATACTTTATATTTTCCCAATTGCTTGGAGCTCCACTTAAAATTAGTTGAGTCTTTTCTAGGGGGGGACCGGTTTTTTCTGCCGGATAAGTGTTAATCCCTCTAAAAGAAGGCTTAAAGTAACCGTAGCCAATTTCTTTCGAAAGTGGGAGTTCAATTATTTCGTTTTGAGCGTAAATGGAGAAAGAGAATAGGAAAATAAAGCAATACTTAACTAGCTGCATTCTTAACTTGGTTTTTAATTTCTTCAAAATTAGATTTTAATTGAACTCTATCACTATAAGCTGTATAATCCTCTATGTTGATTTTATACTTAGCATTTAGGGTTTCAATCTCAATTATGTGTAAATAAATATTAATAGATTTTGTGTCTGAAAAAAGGAATTGTAGTCTTGTCGTATTTTCTCGATTTAAATGAAATCTCATCTTCTTTCCACTCAATAAACTGTCCGCCCCACTTTTGTGCAGTTCTATAATAGAGTATAAATAGGGGAATAGGGTATAAGAGCAGAATAAAGTCAATTGTACTTCCAATACCACTTAAAATTTTCGGCTCTATCGCTATTCTAATTGCAGCGAGAGCTAAAGATAGTATTGCACCCCATTTAAACAGTTTTAAGTTCTTTTCATAACGTTTGTTTTCAATTCTTTCGTAGGGCATTTTTCTTTCTTGTGATTTAACAATCTATGCTAGTTAGTTAAAAGAAACCTTTAATTAAATCAATTAAAACCTCTTTAGCTTTATCCAAAGTTGATGAAATTTACTTTTTGGATAAAATTTATTTGGGTCTCGTTCCTCTTTTTTATCTCCTTTCCTGTCATATATCCAATAGCTTTCAACTGGCAATCCTTGTGAATATGTTATTTCTGATTTCATAACGCCATTTTTGTAAAATGTTTTTTCAGTTGACTGTTCATTCTTATATTCTACAATTTCCTTTGGACTACCATTTTCATAATATTGAACATGATATGACTTGTTTTTGGAAATGAATGCTTTTTTTTTCAGTCTACCACTTGGGTAATATTCCTTAACGAGTTTTGCGGTATCTGAAAATGGATGCTCAATGATTGTATCTTTTTCTATTTTTTGTATAGGGTCTTTTGACAAGTTTGCATTTATTAAAGGTAAAATTCTGATTAGTTTTGGGTTCTCTTTGATGATATTAACAAGTCCAAATTGAACCCCATTAAATTGTTTACTGTGGTTTAATATTCCTATTTGAATTCCATTTCCTTTTTCATTAAAGTTGAATGAAGAAATACTTACTCCATTTGTCTTCTCAGATTTATAAATTAAGCCTGATACATATAGTCCATTAGAAATGCCTTGAAAACTTTGTCCTATCAAACTCAATCCCAAACCGAAACCTTTAGAGTAAACAGAGTATACACCAGTTATTGAGACTCCTTTCATTTGATCAACAATACTGAGTCCTCCAACTATATTAACTCCTTTTACTCTACCTAAGTCTCCTAGTAGACCGGTAAATGAAATTCCTTTTAAGTTATAATCAACAGCACCAAATAGAGCACCTATGAAAATTCCATTTACAGAAGAAGTTGAATGAATAAGCCCTAAGTCAAATCCATTAACAATTTTCTTAGTATTTAACTGTCCAACAATACAAAAACCAACTCCATTTAACTTGCAAGTCTTATCAATAAGGCTAAGATTGAGACCATTGTATTTTTTAAAACCTCCAAATCCAATTCCGGCATTAATTAATCCCAATGAAATCTTTTTGGGTTTATTTTTTAAGTGGGTATAACAAGTTGAATTTTCACTCTGAGCAATACAGTTTGTTGAAAAAAAGTAGATAGTAAAAATTATGAGGAAAAATTTAACTTTCAAGGGTATATTTATTAAGGATTTAGTGTAGAGGGGTTTAATGAAATTTGTGCTAATCTTAGTGATTAGTCGGCCACTTAAATAGGCAGGCCTTGTTCATATCCTTTTACTCTTCAATTAATCGATTTAATTGAATTGATCGGCTGTGTGATTGAGACTTATTTCGTTATGTACTTGATCAAATTTTTTAAATCCGTTAAGTCTTTTAACGCCTACTGTATTTGTTCCCATTGACTTGTGTTTTATTTAACGTCTACTTTTAATTAAATTATTAGTTTTTTTTTGCGCAAAATGCCCAAATAAAAACAAAAATCCACAACGCAATTGTCCAGCCACCAAATAAGTTGATAAGAAATATCAAAAAAGTCGCTGTGGAATTTCTGCCAGATGCTATGATAGTTGGCAGAAAGTAGATAAACAAAGCGATAGTTCCAAGTATGATAATGGGAATTATTTCCATTTTTATATTTCATCAACTTTATAAAACTGCAATATTATTTGATTTGTTTTAACGTACTGAATAATTTTCAACTGTTTCAATACCAAACTTACAAAAAAATACGAAAGCAGTAAATGCAGGTATTTTAAGTTTAAACTGAAGTATGAACAACCTTGATAATTTTACAACGATGATATAATAGATAATGGTTTGTTTACATTTTTATGTTATTCTATATCTCAAATAATGCGAATACATCAGAAAGAAGCAAGATACCTATTCCTAGATAAACAATTGTTTTAAATATAGTTGATTTTTGTTTTCTATCAAATAGAAAGATAATTAAACCAAACAATATTAGGTTAATAGAAAAAAATGAGATTTGAAATGGAATGTTTGAATGCAGCCCAACTCCAAAAATCAGAGTTAAAAAATAAAAAACTAGAAGTCTTATGAAATAATAAAGCACTAATATTAAAATGCCATAAAGTACATTTACCAAGTATTTTTTCATTTTTTATAATTCAATACATTGCTACTTTATCTCTAATCAATCATATAGTCAAGTTGTCAAAATATCACTCCATCATTTCATTAGCACATCAAATTCATTAGCACATCAAACATACCCAAAATTTCCTTTTTAAACTGTTATAAACAGCTCGTTGAGTCAAGAGTACACCTAATTAAAACTACTTTTGCTTAAAACCTCCAAAGGTTAAAAATATTTTTAAAAGAAGTATTTTGAAGAACAGATTTTTTACCTAAATTTGCGCTCCCATAAATTAAAGCGTGGAACAATGGCTAAGAAAGGAAACAGAATTCAAGTAATCATGGAGTGCACAGAGCACAAAGAGAGCGGAATGCCCGGAACTTCAAGATACATTACTACGAAGAATAGAAAAAATACTCCTGACAGAATGGAGTTGAAAAAATACAACCCGATTTTGAAAAAAATGACGGTTCATAAAGAAATCAAGTAAAGCATAGCGACATGGCAAAGAAAACAGTAGCAACACTTCAGAAAGGAGAAGGAAAGTCTTTCACCAAAGTAATTAAAATGGTGAAGTCTAATAAATCTAACTCTTACGCTTTTAAAGAAGAAATGGTACCTAACGATAAGGTAAAAGACTTCTTTGAGAAGAAGTAAAAGCGAAACAAAATAGTTTATTGAGGCTTCTTTCAGTACTGAGAGAAGCCTTTTTTATTCGAAGAAAATGGGTTTATTTAATATTTTCTCCAAAGACAAAAAAGAGGCACTCGACGAAGGTTTGAGTAAAACCAAAGAGAGCTTTTTCGGTAAATTGAGCCGAGCAGTTGTTGGAAAGTCAAAAGTTGATGATGAGGTACTCGATGATCTAGAGGAGGTGTTGATCACTTCTGATGTTGGGGTGAATACTACACTTAAAATCATTGAACGCATTGAAGAACGCGTTTCTAAAGATAAATATGTTGGCACTTCGGAGTTGAACTCGATTTTAAAGGAGGAAATAGCAGATCTCTTAGAGGAAAATAATACAACCGACTACACTGAATTTACTGTTCCATCAGACAAAAAGCCTTATGTAATTATGGTGGTGGGCGTAAATGGTGTTGGGAAAACTACAACGATCGGTAAATTAGCCTATCAATTTAAAAAAGCCGGAAAAAGCGTGGTTTTAGGTGCATCAGATACCTTCCGTGCTGCAGCGGTTGATCAATTAACCATTTGGTCAGAAAGAGTAGGTGTGCCCATAGTAAGCCAAGGTATGAATGCCGATCCGGCATCTGTGGCTTATGATACTTTGCAATCAGCTGTTTCTAAAGAGGCGGATGTAGTGATTATTGATACGGCCGGTCGTTTGCACAACAAGGTTAACTTAATGAATGAGTTGACTAAAATTAAAAAAGTTATGCAAAAGGTGATTCCAGATGCTCCTCACGAAATCCTATTGGTCTTAGATGGTTCAACCGGACAAAATGCCTTTGAACAAGCTAAACAGTTTACGGCAGCTACTGAAGTAAATGCACTAGCACTCACCAAACTCGATGGCACAGCCAAAGGGGGAGTTGTAATCGGTATTTCCGATCAATTTAAAATTCCCGTGAAATACATTGGCGTGGGCGAAAGCATGGAACACTTGCAGGTGTTTAACCGCAAGGAGTTTGTCGATAGTTTGTTTAACTGATCGAACCATTAGCACACTCAATTGTCATAAGCATGGGCTTTTCTACAAGCTTTAAAGAAAGGATTTGAATGAAGACAAAAACGCTTAAGAAGAACAAAGTCAATGTGGTTACCCTTGGCTGTTCCAAAAACATCTTCGACTCGGAGGTGATGATGAATCAGTTGAAGGCCAATAAGTTTGATGTTGAGCATGAAAGTAAAACCGATGATTCGGAGATCGTGATCATCAACACTTGTGGTTTTATCGACAATGCCAAGCAGGAATCCATCGATACCATTTTAAATTTTTCCAGAGCGAAAGAAAATGGTCAGGTTGACAAAGTATTTGTGACCGGCTGCTTGTCGGAGCGTTACCGAGAAGAACTGCAAGCTGAAATTCCCAATGTGGATGCATTTTTCGGCACGCGGGAATTACCTCGTTTGCTCAAAACCCTCAAAGCTGATTATAAAAAAGAATTGATTGGCGAACGTTTGATCACTACGCCCAACCATTACGCTTATTTCAAAATAGCTGAAGGTTGTGATCGTCCTTGTTCCTTTTGTGCCATTCCGCTCATGCGAGGAGGTCACAAGAGTACGCCCATCGAAGATTTGGTGAAAAGTGCTCAGCATTTGGCTGCACAAGGAGTTAAAGAATTGATCTTAATTGCTCAGGATTTAACTTATTACGGTTTAGATTTATACGGCAAAAGAAATTTAGCCGAATTGCTAGAGAAACTTTCCGATGTGGAAGGCATTGAGTGGATTCGCTTGCATTATGCATTTCCTTCGGGTTTCCCAATGGATGTGTTAAAAGTGATGCGCGAACGTGACAACATTTGTAATTACATTGATATTCCGCTACAACACATCAGTGACCCTATGTTAAAATCCATGCGTAGAGGCACCACTGAAAAGCGTACAAATGAGCTATTAGATAACTTCCGTAAAGAAGTGCCGGAGATGGCCATTCGAACAACATTAATCGCCGGATATCCAGGAGAAACCGAAGAAGACTTCCAACGTATGGAAGATTGGGTGCGAGAACAGCGCTTTGATCGCTTGGGGATTTTTACTTATTCGCACGAAGAAAATACGCACGCATACAATTTAGAGGATGATGTGCCGGAGGATATTAAAAACCAGCGCGCCAATCGCATTATGGACATTCAAAGTGAAATCTCTTTTCAGCTGAATCAGGAAAAGGTTGGCAAAACCTTTAGGGTTTTATTTGACCGTGTTGAAGGCGACCATTTTGTTGGTCGAACGGAGTTTGATTCACCGGAAGTGGACAATGAAGTACTTGTTCCCAAGTCGGATTACGTGCGTTTGGGCGATTTTGCAAATGTTAAGATTCATCGAGCAGAGCATTTCGATCTTTTTGGCGAAATTGTGCCTTCATAAATGGAAACAGACTGTATTCACTTTAAGGAAACCGGCTACTTCTCCCAAATCATCACGGATTATTTGGAGGAGAAGCCCAAGATTACTGATTTTTACGCTCATTCGCCTAATCTCGATGCTTTTAAAGAAGCTATTCAAAAGCGAAATTTCAGTTCCGAAAAGCGAAGCATTTTAAAAACGGCTCTTCAACAACAATATCAAAAAGGAAAAATTAAGCTTTATGCTGAGGGCAAAGTTGCTGAAAACATTAATGCCTTAAATTCAGAAAACACTTTCACGGTGACTACAGGTCATCAACTTTGCTTGTTTACTGGACCGCTTTATTTCATTTATAAAATTGTGTCTGCCGTTAAATTGTCGAAGCAGTTGAGTGAAAAGTATCCGCAAAAACAGTTTGTTCCGATTTATTGGATGGCTTCGGAAGATCACGATTTTGAAGAGATCAGTTTTTTCCGCTTTAAAGGTAAAAAGTTGCAGTGGCAAACGAAGCAAAGTGGAGCAGTGGGACGCATGAAAACCGAGGAGCTTAAATCGGTGTTGGATCAGTTCGATGAATTGTTGACTCCATACACTTCAAACGGCTCAAGACTCAAGTCTCTTTTCGAAAAAGCTTACCTAAAACACGATAACCTAGCCGATGCTACGCGCTTTATTGTTCACGAGCTTTTCTCAGTATACGGTGTAGTTGTTGTAGATGGAGATGATGCCAATTTGAAAAAATTGTTTGTTCCCATTGCAAAGGAAGACTTGCTCCACGAAGTTTCTTCTACAGAAGTGGAAAAGCAAAGTGAGAAGTTAAGTGAGCATTACAAACTGCAAGTGAATCCGAGGGAAATCAATTTGTTTTACCTGACGGATGATTCTCGAAACCGCATTGTTAAGCAAAAAGATAAATACTTTATTCACGATACTGAACTTCAATTTTCTGAAGAGGAGTTGATGGATGAATTGCATCAACATCCGGAGCGTTTCAGTCCGAATGTATTGCTGCGACCAGTATATCAAGAAGTAATCTTACCCAATTTAGCTTACATTGGCGGTGGTGGAGAATTGGCCTATTGGTTTCAGTTAAAAACCACTTTTGAGCATTTCAGAGTTCCTATGCCCACGCTTTTTCTCCGTAATTCCATTTTGTGGATGGATGAAAAAGAAAGCAAGTATTTCCATCAGTTGAAGATCTCGCCCAAACAGTTGTTTTTAGACGAAGGAGCATTGCTGAAAGAATGGGTAAAAGCCAATGCCAAAGAAGATTTGGAGTTGCATGGGGAGATTAAAGAGTTTAAAGAACTGTATCTTAGACTGGCAGAGAAGTCAAAGCGAATAGACTCAACTTTAGAGCCGCACACCAAAGCTTTAGCAGAAAAGCAAAAGCAGACATTGGAGCAGCTGTCTGAAAAGATAATCCGAGCAGAACGCCGCAAACAAAAAGAAGCCGCAGCGCGCATTAATTTCTTAAAAACGAACTTATTCCCTAACCGTGGACTCCAAGAACGAACGGAAAACTTCAGCTCATTTTATTTAGCTTATGGTGAAGGTTTCATTCAAACTTTGATGGAAGAGCTCGATTTGCCGACTAGACATTTTACTTTGATTTACACGAGAGATTAATAGTTAAATACAATATGTGTGGATTTTAACATTATCATAGTAATACTTATTCATATTTGATCATTTTATCTGATATCGTCCTTTCAGGACTTTTAATACATCAACTACCTTTATCCGATGGATTGCATCCATCGCTATTAGATATCGTCCCTTCGGGACTTACTAATGAATCTAAAACTAAGCCCTGAAAGGGCGACATCTGTTAGGATAGGACGCAGTCCTATCATTAATTCATACAAGATTATTGAGTGCTGAAGGCACGGTATCCTTAAAAATCAGTCCCACAAATATTTTTCATTAAAATCAACCTTGTATTTTTTCAAAAACTTAAGGTACTCCTCCTTGAATGTCATTTTTTTATGATGATAATACTGATTGCCGATGTAGTCACTAACCATATCTACTTCACTCGGATTAACTGTAAATGATCCATAACCGTCCTGCCAATAAAAATCTTTAAAGCCATTACCCTTAGTTTTTATCCATTTTGAAGATGAAGATTTGATGTTTTTCAATAAGTCAACTATTGTCACATTTTTAGCTAACATACATAAGATATGAACATGGTCTAAATAACCACCAACTTTTAATGGTTGACATCCTAATTCTTTGCAACTCCCTCCGAGGTAATTAAATAATTCATTTTCGATTGTGGGATGAATTAATTTTTGATGATTTTTTGTGCTGAAGATTATATGTACATAATTCTGTACTAAAGATTGACCCATTGTATTAATCTTTTACTATTTGATGCTAAGATAATTGATTTTCTGATATCGTCCTTTCAGGACTTTGAATACCATCAACTACTTTTATCCGATGGATTGCATCCATCGCTAACAGATAGCGTCCCTTCGGGACTTACTTATGAACCCTAAAAACTAAACCATTGAGTCAATTGAAATCATTGAGTGCTGAAGGCACGGCATCTATCAGAATTGTAAAAGATGAATCAGATATTAAATACTACTCCCAATCCCCTGAATTAATTACTTTTGCAATCCAATGAGCTCCATTTATTACATCAAAAACATGGTTTGTCCGCGCTGCATTATGGCTGTGGAAAACATTTTTAGCGAAATGGGTCTTGAGCCTGATAAAATTGAGCTGGGTGAAGTGACCCTCACAAAAGTCCTAGCAGAAACGGAAAAAAGCAAACTCAACGACAAACTGCAACAAATTGGTTTTGAATTACTCGACTCTACTAAAACAAAGCTGATTGCCCAATTGAAAAAGTTGATCATTGAGCAAATCCACTACAGTCAAGAGCCACTCAAGCAAAAGTTCTCCGTATTTCTCTCCGAAAAGCTCAATCACGATTACACTTACCTCAGTCGCTTGTTTTCTTCCATTGAAGGGATCACTATTGAAAAATTCATTGCTAAACAGCGCATTGAAAAGGTCAAAGAGCTGTTGTTTTACAATGAAATGACCCTTTCTGAAATTGCTTTTGCTATGGACTATAGCAGCGTGGCTTATTTATCTGCGCAGTTTAAAAAAGAAACCGGCATGACGCCTTCGGCTTTTAAAGCACAAAAGTCTTCCGGTAGAAAATCATTAGACGGCCTGGGCGCAAAATCTTGAAACATTTGCTCGGAATAGTGTAACAGCAATTGCTAACAGCTGTCGGACATTTGCATCATAAACCATAAACGAAAAATGATGCAAACAAAAACTTATAGCATTCAAGGAATGACATGCGGTGGATGCGTGTCAAAAGTAAAAAAGCAATTGGAAGGTCATGCGGTGATCCAAGCTGCAGAAGTCGGATTAAACCCCGCTGAGGCAAAAATTAGTTTTAATCGCGCAATGGAGCTTCGAGAACTCCAGACTATCGTCAGTCAGGCCGGAAATTATTCCATTGCCGAAAAGGAATTGCCCCAAACGAAAGACTTTGCTGAACTTAACGAGGTTTCAGTGAGCACCTATAAACCATTAATATTAATCGTCGCTTTTATTGTAGGAGTAGCGGTTTTGGCACAATATCCCTTTGAATCCTTTTCATGGATGCTGTGGATGCGACACTTTATGGCCGGCTTTTTCATTGTTTTTTCCTTCTTTAAATTGCTAAACTTAAAAGGCTTTGCGGACTCCTATCGGATGTATGACATTGTAGCGGCGAAGTGGTTTTCCTGGGGATACATTTATCCTTTTGTAGAACTGCTTTTGGGTGTACTTTATTTAGTCGATTTTGAACCTTTTTGGGTGAATCTGAGTACAGCGGTGATTCTAGGCATCAGTAGCATTGGAGTAATCAAAAGCAATTTGAACAAAAACAAGATCAAATGCGCTTGTTTAGGCGATGTATTTAATTTACCCATGAGCACCGTAACTATAATCGAAGATTTAACGATGGTCGGTATGGCTTTGATTATGTTGGCAGTGAATTAATTTGCAATATACCCAAGGAATCATGGCAAATGCACTAAAAATATAATTATGCACGAATCTTCATACTGAAAACAAATCTCATCCAAATCAGTTCGCAGAACTGAAGAGTGCCCTTGGAGGCAATCCTTCTTTTTTCAAAGCAAAGCTTTAGAGAGGTCGGAAAGCTCTTGAGGAACGAGAGAGATCATCCGACCGAAGTTAAGCTTTGAGAAGTAAAAAGAGAGGATTGAATCCGGGCCTGCCTGTTCGGCAGTCAGGCTCGCCTTTTTGATTTCCTTTTTGGCGAGCAAAAAGGGAAGAAGCAAGATCAAAAATTTTATTTTATTAATTATTAATACGTTAATTGGTGTGTAAATTAATTTTGAAAAAGTGTTCTCCTTAAAAATTAGTTCATTTTTCTTACTTAAAGAATGTTAATAAATACCTGATTCAATCAATTTTAATATATTTGTACAATGAAAAAAGTGATTTCCATATTACTTGCCTTTCTACTTTTAACTTCATCCGTTGGTTTTGCGATGAATACGCACTTCTGTGGGGGCCTTGCCGTTGATCAAAGCTTATCTTTTCACTTTGAGCTTTTAGACTGCGGCATGGATATGGAAACCGACTGTGAGTCGAAGCCGGCAAAAGAGGCTCTAAAAGCCAAAGCTTGCTGCGAAAACCAACACGAATTCCATCAATTGGATGAGGACTTGATCAAGCAAGCGGTCAATGCATCCAAAGATGCAAAACAAACAATAGCCGCTGTTCAGACTATTGTTTTTGAGATCCCGACTACAGAAACTACTAAGCATGGAGTGAACAGCAATCACTCTCCGCCCTTGCAAGCGGTAGACTTCCGTTTGCTTTTTCAAACCTTTTTACTCTGATTACATAATTCAATTGATCCGCTGTTCGATAAGATCAGCGCATTGCCTTATAAATTGAACTGCACCGAATGGTGTTTTTACAATCAATTGGTTGAATTATGTTGAACAAAATAATTAAATACTTTCTTGAAAATAAGCTGGTAACGGTACTCGTGCTGCTTGGATTTGTAAGCTGGGGAATTGTCACTTCTCCCTTTGGCTGGAAAATCGGGGCATTGCCCTCTGATCCGGTTCCGGTGGATGCCATTCCCGACATTGGCGAAAACCAACAAATTGTTTTCACCCAATGGCAGGGTCGCTCCCCACAAGATATTGAAGATCAAATTTCATATCCGCTGACCACTTATCTATTAGGTATTCCGGGGGTTAAATCGATACGCAGTACTTCAATTTTTGGCTTCTCAAGTATCTTCATCATCTTTAGTGAAGATGTAGAGTTTTATTGGTCTCGTTCACGAATCATAGAAAAGCTCAATGCTTTACCTAAAGACCTATTGCCCGAAGGAGTACAGCCTGCCTTAGGGCCTGATGCTACAGCTTTGGGTCAGGTTTACTGGTACACCATCGAAGGACGCGACAAAGATGGAAACCCAACCGGCGGTTGGGACTTGGATGAAATTCGAACCGTACAGGATTTTTATGTCAAATATGGATTGAATGCCACCTCCGGAGTTTCTGAAGTAGCTTCCATTGGTGGTTTTGTCAAGGAATATCAGGTGGATGTCAACCCCGATGCACTTAAAGCATACGACATTCCCATTACGGATGTGATGCGGGCAATTCAAAGGTCAAACAAAGACGTCGGTGCTAAAACCATTGAAATCAATCAAGCGGAATATCTGATTCGCGGTTTGGGCTATGTTAAAAAAGTAGAAGACATAGAAAAAACTGTGGTGGCTGTGCAGGACAATGTGCCTATTAGAATCAAAGATATTGGCGTAGTTTCATTAGGTCCTGCAAACCGCAGGGGGCTATTAGACAAAGACGGTGCTGAAGTAGTTGGCGGGGTAGTTGTAGCCCGTTATGGTGCAAATCCTTTGCAAGTCATTAATAATGTGAAGGACAAAATCAATGAGATAGCACCCGGATTACCGAAGAAAACACTGGCAGATGGACGAGAAAGTCAATTGACCATTGTACCGTTTTACGATCGCTCTGAACTGATTTACGAAACGCTGGGAACACTCGAAGAAGCCATATCCCTGCAAGTTCTTATTACGATTTTAGTGGTAATTGTGATGGTTTACAATCTACGTGCTTCTTTTCTCATCTCAAGCATTTTGCCCATAGCAGTGCTCATGGTATTTATCGCCATGCGGTATTTTGGTGTGGATGCCAATATTGTAGCCTTATCCGGAATTGCTATTGCTATTGGCACTATGGTAGATCTCGGTGTTATTTTGTCAGAGAACATTATCAAACACATAGATGAAGCACCGCCCGAGCAAAAACTCATTACTATGGTTTACAATGGTGCTTCGGAAGTATCATCGGCAATACTAACCGCTGTTTCCACCACCATTGTCAGCTTTATTCCTGTATTTACCATGCAGGCAGCTGAAGGAAAGCTATTTGGTCCTTTGGCATTTACCAAAACATTTGCCCTATTAGCCGCTCTGCTCGTAAGTTTGCTCATCATGCCAACACTGGCGCATTGGTTTTTTGGATTTAAAATCAAAAATAATTTTCTCAAAAAATATGGTAGTTATGCTTTAGTCCTTTTGGGAATAGCAGGTCTCTTTGTCGGTCAGATTTGGGGTGGCATTATATTGATGCTTTTTGGCACTACAAGTATAGTAAAATCGTTTTTGGAATCGAAAAAGGAGTCATTCTCAAAATTTGCCCGATTCCTTTTCAACTATGCTGAATTGATCATTGTATTGATTGGGGTCACTTGGCTATTGGCAAAATACTGGTTGCCATTGGGTGCTTCTCAATCCCTTGCGATCAATTTCATTTTTGTCATTCTATTAGTTGCCATCATCCTTGGCGGGTTTACGCTTTTGGAATATCAATACAAAAGAGTGCTCAGATGGTGCTTAAATAATAAAATCAAGTTTCTCCTAATTCCTGCTTTGCTCATACTCCTTGCAGCTAATATTTGGCTGGGCTTTAATACAGTATTTGGATTTGCATCTAAAGGGCTTGAAAAAATAGGATGGAATGTGAGTGAAACCAAAATATGGTCTGGTCTTGCCCATACCTTTCCCGGAATTGGTGAAGAATTTATGCCTTCGCTAGATGAAGGCAGCTTTTTGCTCATGCCGACTTCCATGCCTCATTCAGGTATTGAATATAATCGCAAAGTGGTTGGGCAATTAGATATGATGCTGACCAATATTCCCGAAGTAGAATTGACTGTGGGTAAACTTGGTAGAGTAGAGTCTGCCTTGGATCCTGCTCCGATCTCCATGTTTGAGAATGTAATTAATTACAAACCGGAGTACATGGTGAATGCTCGCGGACATCGTCAGCGCTATAAAATTGACGATGATGGAAAATTTATTTTGCAAAATGGGGATACCCTCAGTAACGAAGAAGCTTTGTTGGCAGACATTAAAAAAGATGAACTGATCAAGGATAGCGACGGGCAGTATTTTAGAAACTGGAGAAACCACATTCATTCGACGGATGACATTTGGAATGAAATCGTCAAAGTCACGAAAATTCCGGGCATTACTTCAGCACCCAAACTGCAGCCCATAGAAACGCGCTTGGTGATGTTGCAAACGGGCATGCGTGCCCCAATGGGAATTAAAGTTTACGGTCCGGATTTGAAAACCATTGAGAACTTCGGTTTGCAGCTGGAAAATATCCTGAAAGAAGTTCCTTCAGTTAAAGCAGAAGCAGTTTTTGCAGATCGGATTGTGGGCAAACCCTACTTGCACCTCAACATCGATCGGGATGAAATTTCTCGTTACGGATTGAATATTGAAGACGTTCAGCAAACCATCGAAACGGCAATTGGTGGGATGAAAATCACCTCTACCGTAGAAGGTCGTGAACGCTTTCCTGTCAGGGTGCGCTATCCGAGAGAACTACGAGACGACCCTGAAGCCTTGGGTAAAATATTGATACCAACGCCCACAGGTGCTCAAATTCCTATCTCGCAAATTGTGGATTTTGAATATGTGCGGGGGCCACAGGCCATCAAAAGTGAAGAAACCTTCTTGGTCGGTTACGTGCTTTTCGATAAGCGAGATGGCTTTTCAGAAGTCATAGTGGTGAATGACGCACAGCAACACATTCAAGATTTAATTGACTCAGGAGAATTAACCGTACCGGCAGGGATCAGCTATAAATTCTCCGGGAGTTATGAAAATCAGGTGCGTGCCGAAAAACGTTTGTCCATTGTAGTGCCTCTGGTTTTAGGAATTGTTTTTCTTATTCTGTATTTCCAATTCAAATCGGTTTCAACCTCCCTGATGGTATTCACGGGTATCGCCATGGCATTTAGTGGTGGTTTCATCGTATTGTGGCTTTACGGGCAGACTTGGTTTGCGGACTTTTCGCTTTTTGGAACCAATTTCAGAGATCTGTTTCAGATACACACCATTAACCTGAGTGTAGCGGTTTGGGTAGGATTTATCGCCCTCTTTGGTATTGCTACAGATGATGGCGTATTGATGGGGACTTACTTAGATCAAAGTTTTGAGCGAAATAAAACCACCGATCTCAAAGGAATAAGGGCTGCAACGGTAGAAGCTGGTCATCGAAGAATTAAACCTGCAGTAATGACTTCAGCTACTACCATCATTGCTTTGCTGCCAATTCTCACATCAACAGGTCGTGGTTCTGACATCATGATACCTATGGCTATTCCTGCTTTCGGGGGGATGTTGTTTGCAGCCATCACTTATTTCATCGTTCCTGTGCTGTATTGCTGGAGAGAAGAACGTAAAATCTTAAAAGGTCAATCATGAAAAAATATATCTTAATCCTACTTATAGCATTCGGTTTTCAGACGATAACCAATGCGCAAACATTAGACGATTATTTCAAGATAGCCGCTGAGAACAATCCCGGACTGCAAGCAAAGTACAAGTCGTTTGAAGCTTCTATGGAAAGAGTTGTTCAAGTGAGCAGTTTACCTGACCCCAACCTTTCTTTTGGCTACTTTATTTCCCCGGTGGAAACACGAGTCGGACCTCAACAGGCAAGGTTCTCACTCACACAGATGTTTCCTTGGTTTGGTACACTAAAAGCGCAGGAAAATGCGGCAACCCTTCTTGCTGAAGCTAACTATCAGGCATTTTTAGATGCTCGAAATAAGCTTTACTACCAAGTAGCAGCGGCTTATTTCCCACTTTACGAGTTGGAAGAACTCATTTCTATAGAACAAGAGAATCAGCGCATTTTGACCTCTTACAAAGAAATATCCAATGTGAAATTTAAGAATGACCAAGGAGCTATGGTGGATGTGTTGCGGGTGGATATTATGCTAAAAGATGCCGTAACCAATCTTTCAATCCTGAATCAAAAGAAAAAGCCACTTGTAACCCGTTTCAACAAACTTCTGAATCGTGATGTGAATGAAGCTATAAGCATTAAAGATTCTTTGGTCATCGCGGAAAGAGATGAAGGTTACAGAAGAGATTCATTACTCACAGAAAATCCATTACTCGAAGAATTAGACTTAAAAGTAAAAGCAAGCGAAGCACAAGAACAGGCTGCCATCAAACAAGGACTTCCAAAACTTGGGGTGGGCTTGGATTATGTAATTGTGGGCGAACGGCCTGATATGACTTTAGAAGATAACGGAAGAGACGTGTTTATGCCAATGGTAACGATGAGTATTCCGATTTTTCGTGGCAAGTACAAAGCTGCCCAAAAAGAAGCTCAACTGATGCAGGAATCTTTTACACTGCAAAAAAATGAAATAGCCAACAGGCTAGAAAGCAGTTACGAAATTGTATGGTTTGAAATTCAAAAGCAGTTTGAATTGATTCAATTGTATCAAGAACAAATTTTAGAATCTCAACAATCGCTAAACCTACTGTTCACCGATTACGGAAACTCCGGAAAAGACTTTGAAGAAGTTTTGCGCATGCAACAGCAAATTTTGAAGTACCAAAAGCTGAAAGCTACTGCTTTATCAGAATATCACATTGCATTGGCAGAGTTGGATTATTTAACCGCTAAAACAAGGTAATTATGACTAAAAGTAATAATAAAGGTTATAAATCAGGAAGTCTCACATTAAATCAGACTGTTTCATTAGGAACAGGGGTAATGATTGGTGCAGGTATTTTTGCACTTTTAGGACAAGTAGCGGAGTTATCTGGCACATGGTTTCCATATATATTTTTGTTGGGAGCAATAGTGTCAGGTTTTAGTGCATACTCTTATATAAAAGTTTCAAACGCATCGCCTTCGGCAGGTGGTATTGCTATGATTTTGACAAAGGCCTATGGAAATAAATCCATTTTAGCGGCTTCTGCTTCAATTTTAATGGCATTGTCTATGGTTATTAATGAAAGTTTAGTGGCAAGAACTTTTGGTACATATACAATGCAGTTATTTGGTGAGGATAATCAAGAATTTTGGGTATCCGCTCTCGGAGTAATTTTATTAATTGTTGCATTTATAATCAATATTTCAGGTAACAATGTATTAGGTAAGTCATCTCAAATTATGTCACTTCTTAAAATTATTGGAATAATAATTTTTGCAATTGGGGGGTTATGGGCAGCTGAATTTGCTATAAAAGATTTAGTGCCAAAATCTGTTGAAAATTCAGACTATTCGATTAGTAGTTATATAGGGGCTTTAGCTCTTTCTATATTGGCATATAAGGGATTCACAACGATTACAAACAGTGGAGATGAAGTAAAGAGTCCTAAGAAAAATGTGAGTAAAGCGATAGTCATCTCTTTAATAATATGCACCGTTGTCTATTTTTTAGTTGCTATTTCAGTCAATTCAAGTCTTACTATATCTGAAATAATTACTGCAAAAGATTACTCACTCGCTGAAGCAGCAAAACCCGCTTTCGGGAAATACGGACTGTACTTTACGGTTGGTATCGCAATAATTGCAACAATTTCAGGTGTAATTGCTAGCATTTTTGCAGTTTCAAGAATGACAACCATGCTTACAAATATGAATCTTATTCCTCACAGTCATTTGGGGATGTCGGGTAGCATTCAGAAGCATATGTTGGTTTATATTGTTGTAATCGCCATTGTTTTAACAATCTTTTTCGACCTTTCTAGAATAGCATCTCTAGGCGCAATTTTTTATCTAGTTATGGATATGATAATTCATTGGGGGGTTTTTAAACACTTGAGAAAAGAAGTTAAGGCAAATGGATTTATTCTCCTCACAGCTCTATTATTAGACCTTATCGTATTAACAGCATTTTTATGGATAAAAGCAAAGTCTGACATCTTCTTAATAATTATTGCGGCAGTATCGATGAGCTTAGTTTTTATAGGTGAAAGATGGTTTTTAACAAGAGATAAAAAATAACTTAAATCGAAATAATTATGGAACATAAACATCATAATCACACGCATAAAGACCAAAATCAAGGTCACGAAAATCAACATGAAGCGCATGATCACCATGACCATCATGCACACATGATCGAAGATTTCAAAAAACGTTTCTGGATATCATTGGTCATCACGATACCTATTGTGGTGTTGGCTCCTATGATTCAGGAATTGCTAGGATATGAGTTAAGGTTTAATGGCGACAGATACGTACAATTCGTACTTTCTTCCATCATTTTCTTCTATGGTGGTTGGCCTTTTCTAACCGGATTGGCCGAAGAAGTAAGAAAGAAAGCTCCCGGCATGATGACGCTGATTGCTTTGGCGATTTCAGTTGCCTATTTCTACAGCTCTGCGGTTGTTTTTGGTTTGGAAGGAAAAATATTCTTTTGGGAATTAGCAAGCCTGATCGTCATCATGCTTTTAGGACACTGGATAGAAATGAAGTCTGTTATGGGGGCTTCCAATGCCTTACAAGAGCTGGCTAAAATGATGCCTTCCACGGCAAGGAGAATAAATGAAAATGGCGAGCATGAAGACGTTTCGATAACGGAATTAAAAAGCAATGACATCATTCTCGTTCGTCCCGGGGAAAAAGTACCTGCTGATGGAATGGTTTTAGAAGGGGAAAGCCATGTAAATGAATCCATGCTAACCGGAGAATCAAAACCTGTGGCAAAGAAAAAAGATAATCAGGTCATTGGCGGGTCGGTGAATGATAATGGAACTTTAAAAATTAAAGTGAAGCATACCGGGGAAGATTCCTACTTATCCAAGGTGATTGTAATGGTCAAAGAAGCTCAAAAGACCAAATCAAAAACTCAAAATCTGGCAGATAAAGCGGCTGCCTGGTTGTTTTACATCGCTTTAGGAGCAGGAATTACTACCTTAATAGTGTGGCTTAGCCTTGGAAAAGATTTTGAATACGCCTTGGAACGCATGGTAACAGTAATGATTATTTCGTGTCCCCACGCTTTGGGTTTGGCAGTGCCTTTAGTGGTTGCTATCTCCACCGCAGTTTCAGCAAAAAACGGACTGCTTATCCGCAATAGAACTGCCTTTGAGAATGCCCGTAAGATTACAGCCATCATTTTTGACAAAACAGGTACGCTAACCAAAGGTGAGTTTGGGGTAACACGTTTCAAAAGTGTCAATAATGAGCTTACAGATAATGAACTCTTACAAATAGCAGCTTCCATTGAAAACAGTTCTGAACATCCGATTGCCGCAGGAATTGTACGAAAAGCAAAATCAGAAGAACTGAATTTAGATGAAGTCCATAACTTTCAAAATATCACAGGCAAAGGAATCAAGGCAACTTTAAATAATAAACAAATCAAAGTTGTTAGTCCCGGAATGTTGAAAGAACAGGGAATAAACTCTCCTTCCGATGTATTTAAAACAGAAGACGAAACAGTTGTCTTTGTGCTGATTGACGACCAATTAGCTGGTTTTATCGCTTTGGCTGATGAGATTAGAGCAGAATCTAAATCTGCAATTGAAACCCTGAAAGCAAGGGGAATTAAAGTTCTCATGGCTACTGGCGATAATCAACAAGTGGCAAAAGCTGTGAGCACACAATTATCATTGGATGATTTTTATGCAGAAGTACTACCCGAAGACAAGCAGCGAATCATAAAAGAGTTGCAGGAAAAGGGAGAGTTTGTAGCCATGACTGGCGATGGCGTGAATGATGCACCCGCACTTGCGCAAGCCAATGTAGGTATTGCCGTAGGTTCAGGAACGGATGTAGCTGCTGAAACGGCAGATATAGTGCTGGTCAACAGCAATCCGAAAGACATTACTAACCTAATTCTTTTCGGTACGGCCACTTACAAAAAAATGATGCAAAACCTCTGGTGGGCGGCAGGTTACAATATAGTAGCGGTTCCGTTGGCAGCAGGTGTTCTAGCAGGTGTTGGGATTATCCTGAGCCCTGCTATTGGTGCAGTACTAATGAGTTTGAGTACAGTAATAGTCGCTCTCAATGCTCAATTATTAAAAAAACAAATAAAGAATTAAGATGAAAAATATTAATAAAACGACCGTGGTTATCGCTATTAGCACCCTCGCTGTAGGATTGCTACTTGGCTGGATATTCTTTGGAAAGAATAGTAAAGTTCAACCTGAAGAGCACAATCATGCAGAAATGGCATCATCAGATAATCAAACTTGGACGTGTTCCATGCATCCACAAATCAAGAGAAACGAACCGGGTGACTGTCCGATTTGCGGAATGGATTTGATCCCTTTGGAAAGTGAAAGCAGTGAAATTGATCCAATGGCGGTGAGCATGTCTCCAACAGCGATGCAATTAGCTCAGGTACAAACCACGGTAGTTGGTTCAGGTGATGCGAAGAAATCAATTCGCCTGAGTGGAAAGGTGCAAGCAGATGAACGTTTACTTTTTACACAATCTTCTCACATTCCCGGAAGAATTGAAAAACTAACGGTGAATTTCACAGGGGAGTTTATTTCAGAAGGTCAAATAATTGCATATGTATATTCTCCTGAGTTGGTGACAGCACAAGAAGAATTGGTTGAAGCGAGAAAAATTAAAGAAACGCAACCTTCATTATTCCTAGCCGCAAAAGAAAAATTAAAAAACTGGAAACTTACAGACAAACAAATCGAGCAGATTTTGTCATCCGATAAAAAAATAGAGCAATTCCCTATTCTTGCCAATGTCTCTGGATATGTCACTGAAAAAATGGTCAATCTCGGAGATTACATTAAGCAAGGTCAACCCATTTATGAAATAGCTGATTTATCAAAGGTTTGGATTTTGTTTGATGTTTATGAATCTGATATGGAATGGGTGAAAAAAGGAGATAGCGTATTTTACACCATTCAGTCGATTTCCGGAGAGACCTTTAGGGGAAAAATTAGTTACATCGATCCGGTAATTGACCCTAAGAGTCGAGTAGCTCAGGCAAGGGTAGAAGTGAAAAATCCCGACTTCAAGCTAAAACCCGAAATGTTTGCTTCAGCTACCGTTAAAAGTGAAATCAATTTAGCGGAAGATCAAATAGTCGTTCCTAAGTCTGCTGTTATGTGGACCGGTAAACGCTCGTTGGTATATGTCATGGAGAAAAATGCTAAAAGGGTTGCATTTAAAATGCGGGAAGTGAGATTAGGTGCTGAACTGGGTGAACGTTATGTGATTGAATCCGGTTTAGATGAAGGTGAAGAAATTGCTGTGAAAGGGACTTTCAGTATTGATGCTGCAGCGCAGTTGGCCGGTAAACCAAGCATGATGTCTCCCGAAGGAGGTCAGGAAATGACTGGACACAATCACGGAAAGGGAGTAGCTTATGAGCATGAAACACCTGCTCATTCAACTGAAAAAGTTGCAGTTTCTGAAGCCGCACAAAAGGCCTTGGCTTCGCTTTATGAGTCTTATTTTAAATTGAAAGATGCCTTGGTATCCGATGATTTCAAAGGGGCTAAAAATGCAGCTACTCAAATGGGAGAAGAACTGGATAAAATTGATATGAATGTGTTTAAGGGAAAGGCGCAGGTGAGATGGATGAAACTTTCCAAAGATTTAAATTTCTTGCTTCATCAAGCGGAAACAGAGGAAGACATTGAAAAGCTAAGGGCAAATTTTTTCACCATTTCCAAACGGCTGATCGATGCAGCAGAAACTTTTGATCCGATGAGAGACACCATTTATGTGTTGCATTGTCCCATGGCCAATTCCAACAATGGAGCAGATTGGTTAAGTTTGGAGAAAGAAATCAGAAATCCTTATTTCGGAGCACAAATGCTCAAATGCGGAGAAGTAAAATCAACGATCAATTAATACGATTAAATTAAATATTATGCACTTAAATCAAAAAACAATGAAATTAAAAAAAGTAATGACCTTGGCTTTAATGTTAACAGTTTTAGTAGCATGTGGAGCAAATACGGAGCAAAAGAAAGCGGAAACCGCTTCCAATAATGAAGCAGTTGCAAAAGAGAAACAGCAAGCATCAGTAAATGTAAATGCATTTATCGATGGCTATCTGGAGATCAAAGATGCCTTGGTAAAAGATGATGAGGAAACTGCTTCTAAGGCAGCCGGTAGTTTAATTTCCAAGGTAGAGGATTTAACTAAAGCGGATGTCAAAGAAGATTTACAAAAGTTATTTCAAGAAATTTTAGCCGACTTGAAAGTAATTGAAGAAGCGTCCATTGAAGCGCAAAGAAAGACTTTTGAATCGATGAGTCATCATGCCAAAGAAATCGTGAAACTCAGTGATACGGATCGTAAACTATATCTGCAATACTGTCCCATGTACGCAAATAACACCGGCGGTTATTGGTTGAGTGAAGAAGAGCAAGTATTAAACCCTTTATTTGGCAGTAAAATGCTTAAATGTGGAGTAGTTAAAGAAGTTATTGATTAAATATTTTATGCCAGTTCAAGTAAAAAAAGCATCCGGTGATATCGTCGACTTTAATGAGGAAAAGTTGCGTCGCTCCATGCGAAATGCCGGAGCAAGTGATGAAGCTATCGATGAAGTTATTCGAGCGGTAAATGAAATTCTGGAAGATGGAATCAGCACCAAAGTCATTTACCAAAAAGCATTTGCTTTGCTCAAAAAGAAATCTAGCGCAACGGCGGGGCGCTACAAGCTGAAAAAAGCAATCTTAGAACTTGGGCCAAGCGGATATCCATTTGAAAATTTTGTAGCAGAGATTCTAAAATATCAAGGTTTTAGAACTGAAGTTGGTGTATATGTGGCAGGACACTGCGTGGAACACGAGGTGGATGTAGTGGCCACAAAAGATCATCATCACTATATGGTCGAGTGTAAGTTTCACAATACGTTTAATCGTCATTGTGATGTTAAGGTACCATTGTATATTAACTCAAGGTTTGATGATATTGAAAAAGAGTATTTAAAAGACGAGAAGCATAAAAAGAAATTCCATCAGGGCTGGATTTTCACGAATACGCGCTTTACTTCAGATGCTATTCAATATGGAAATTGTGCAGGCTTAAAACTAGTCGGTTGGGATTTCCCAAAGAGAGGGAGTTTAAAAGAAAGAATAAATATTGCCGGCTTACATCCAATCAGTTGTTTGTCTACTCTAAATAAAAAGGAAAAGGAAAGTTTATTCGAAGCCGGTATAGTTCTTTGTAGACATTTATGCGATAACAACGAAGTGCTTAACCGATTAGGCTTATCAGAGAATCGAAAATACAAGATATTGAAAGAAGCTGAAGCGATTTGTGAGCTACAGCTTTAAATGCAAAAACCCTAAAGCCAGACTTTAGGGTTTTTAATGCTAAACACTTTTATTAAACGTTATTCATCCTCTTCTTCCTCATTATCTTCTTTGTCTTCACTTCTAAATGACTTGTAGATGGTTTCAGATTTCTTTTTACGATCTTCTTTGCTCACCATTTCTTCAGGCTTAACGTATTTCTTATACTCTTCACTCATGGCAAGAGCATCGTCAATATCTTTTTGAGTTGGCTCAAACTTATATGCACTAAAATATCGATCGTATTCGCCACTTTTGAGAATCATGGCGTACTCTTCGAGAGCATCTACCAGGGTTTGAGCAGAAACTTCATCGGGCTTGTATGAAGCATCAATGCTATCTAAGGCTGCCATAATGTTTTTTATCCCTTCACCAATATTTCGAGATTTTATTTCGTAAACTCCTTCCATTAATTGCAAAGCATAATCATCTGGATCAAACTTAACTCCTCTTTTAAGAAAATAGGCAGCTTTCCTAGGGTTTTCATTATCGTAGTAAATTTCAGATAAGGTAATGATACTGTCTTTTAGACTGGTGAGTAAATCTTGTGCTTCTCTGTAAGCAATTTTATTTTCTTCATTTTCATCTTTGTACTTATCTAATTTGTAAGCAGCTTTTAATGCTTCTTTTAAAGCTCGAGGATACTCCTCTGTCAATTCGGGCTTCTTAGCAATTTCAAAATAAGATTGTGTTAAGTAAAAGTAGAGCCATGCATTTTTTCTGTATTCAAAATCACTTAATAGTTTTTCTGCTTTGTATGCGGCATCTTCATATTCTCCATCCACCATCATAAAAGTAATTTTACCCACTTTTTTGTCCGTTGGTTGTGCGGTAGATAATTGAATGAATAATAAACTGAATGTTAAAAGTGTTATTAATCTCATAGCTATTATTTTTTGTGACGTATAATTAATCATTATAGTTGAAATTACAAAATCTATACCAAGCTTATTTTTTTGCTTTCACGTACCTTTGTCGAAACAATATTTTATATGGCAAAGAGAATTAGTAAAGAGCAAACTGAGCAAGGATTATTAATTAAAGTTAGTGCTTATTTTGATGAAAGCAAACAAAAAATGCTCACTTTATGGATGATTGCATGGACACTTTGTGGATTGGCTATTGCTTCTCAGGTTTTTACTTCTACTGATGAGCAGTTTAAAACAATGATTATCGTCTTTATTGCTTTCTGGCTTTACTTTGAGTACCTGGTGGTGAAAGCTTTTCGATGGAGAAGAGTAGGGGAAGAACAGTTGTTGATTACAAATGATGAGATTCACTACGGAAGAACCTATAATAATAGAGGCTTTTTACGTCCTTACAAAAAAGAGTTGGTTAATCCTGTACGTTCAATCGACAATGAAGTTAATTCGTTTTATAAAATATTTGCAGATTCTTATTGGGTGATTGGCGGTGAGCGATTAGCTTTTACGGCAAACGGAAAAGTAATTCCATTTGGGTTGCGTTTAAATGATCAAGAAGCTAAAAAGTTAATGAAAATGATAAATGAAGAGTTGAAGGTATCTACTCGTTAAAATACATTGACTTCTCAGTGTAGTTTAAATCCGGGAAGTAAATAAAAAGGCAACTTCCATTCTTACTCACTTCTATCATTTGCTGGTGAATCTCCATGGGAATTGCCGGGCAGCCTTCACTATTTCCTAAAATTCCATTTTCTTTCAAATAATCTTCAGTTGCATAGTCTGCACCGTGAAGTACAATATATCTTTTACGAGCGTTATGGTTAAAGCCGTGTTCAAGACCTTTTAATTTGAGAGAAAGACCGTTTTTCCCGTAATATGTTTCCTCCGTTAAGTAATAACCTAAGCTACTTTGGTGAGAATTGACTTTGTTAGAAAAATACAAAGCATACTTTTTCCCGGAATTTTCTCCATGAGCTACATAAGTATGAAAGAGAATGTTTTTTGTTTTTAAGTCAATGACCCACATTCTTTTTTCAGTGGAGGGTAATCGGAAATCAATAATGCTGAAAATGTGATTGTCTGCATTAATATGACCACTTAATTTTAAGTCGATGTAACCTAAATATGCTTTTTCAAACAAATCAAAGTCAGGTTTTACAGTTCCGTTGAGTTCGTGATAAATGGATTTAAAAGTGGTTTTTGCTGAAAGTTGAGCCGAATCGCTAATTGTATTAAAGCAAAAAAATATGCTTAGTAGAATGGCAAGAAAGAATTGTTTCAGCATTTAAGGTCAATCTAATAATTTGCAAATAAAAGAAATTATCAAATAAAAAAAGCCGAAAATTTTCGGCTTTTTAGTTTAATGTTTATGTGGCTCACCTTTTTGATGTTTGTGAGGGTGAGTATGATCTCCCTCTCTATGTGGATGCATGTGCATTTCTTCGTGTTTTTTGTGCTTAAGTCTTTTGCCTTTGTGTTCAGCTTTTATTGCTAAGTATTTTTCAAATTGAGTTTCATTTAATATTTCTTTCATTTTAGCTTGATGCTCATCTTGAATATCTTTTCGAGCTTTCATCATCTCCAGACGAGCTTGTTTCTTTTCATCTTCGCTCATCTCTTCGTTTGGTCTATTTTCTTTGACTGTTTGCATTTTTTCGTGCTTCTCAGCCATTAACGCTTTTATTTTTTCCACTTGTTCATCGCTCAACTCAAGATCAGTTTTTAGCTGTTCCAAGCGTTCTTTGCGGTGTTCTTCTCGATTTTCTTTTTGCGGTTCTGTTTGATGTTGATCTTGAGCTATTGCCGCAAAGCTGACAAATAAACTCAAAAGAGCGGGAAGTATCATTTTCTTTTTCATGACTTTGTTTTTTAAAATTACAGTTTTAAATCAAATCTAGTGCCAACTTTATTATTGAATGAATTTTAATGTTTGTTGAAGCGTTTTAGGGTGCCACAATATTTTATAATGGCCACTGCCCTCTATTGGAAATAATTCTGCATTCTCCCAATCTTTACTCAAGCTCTCAGAATGCCAAAAGGCAGTGATTTTATCATCTACATCATGCATTATTAGAGCCTTTTCTATCGTGCTTCTTTGGGCGACTTGGCTAAATTCTAATTGATTTACTTCGTAATTGCTTTGTTTATTTATTAAAGCAATCATTTCATTGTGAATCTCATCTGGTATTTTAAAAATATTCTTAAAACCATCAAACACAGTTTGGATTTTATTAACAGGACTAATGAGTACTGTTTTTTTAAAAGGAATTTTTTTGTTTTCGCTCAATAGCATAACCACATTTGCTCCCAAAGAGTGTCCAATTGCAATTTCTATTTCCCCAAATTTATCAATAACTTCTTTAGCTACTTCTGTAAAGCTAAGTAGGCTAGCCCTTTTTCCTTCGCTGCTACCATGTGCAGGACCATCATACGCAATTACAGTATAGCCTAATTGGTTTAAAGGCTCAACAAAAGCGCCTAAACTTCCTGCATTACTTTCCCAGCCATGGCAAAGTAATACCTTCTTTTCGCCGGCTCCCCATTGATATATTTTTATGCGCTCTTTGTCTAGGAGAATAGCCTCTACTTTTGCTTTTTGTAATACTTCAACTTCCTTTTCTCTAATTACTCTAGATCGTGGCGTACTAAACAGTTTTAATAGTTCCTTGGCTGATTGCTTTTTCCACAACAAACCTAAACTGTTAAAGTAATATTTAAGCAATTTAATTTGAAGTTTTTGAGCGTTTTTCATAAAAAAATCTTGTCCTACAAAGTTCCGCATTTGTCGTCTTAAATATTGTTTTCTTCTAATTTATCTATAAAAAGAAAACTTTTTATCAAATCAACTGTATGTTATGTTGTAACATTTAATGTATGTACATATATTTGCCTTCGAAAAATACAGAAAGTATGCGTTTAGAAGATGAAATCAAACAGCAAAAGTTTGAAAGTGAAATTCAAAAGTTAATGATTAATCAATTATTTACCGGTAAGTGGGTAAATGATTTGATATCGAAATATTTAAAGCCTCATGGTTTAACAACACAGCAGTACAATGTGTTGAGGATTTTAAGAGGGCAACATCCAAAGTCTATTTCGGTAAACTCTATAGCTGTTAGGATGATTGACAAAATGTCTAATGTTTCTAGGTTAATAGATAAGCTCAAAGACAAAGGTCATGTTAATAGAAATATTAATCCTGACGATAGGAGACAGGTAGATATTGAGATTACAGATTCCGGACTAAAACTATTAGAAGAATTGGATGAAGTTCAAAAACAGATTAAATCACATTTTAACACCCTAACAGAGAAAGAAGCAAAACAGCTAAATGATTTGTTGGATAAGTTAAGAGGATAAACAATCAAATATTATAAAGAATGAATGTAAGAGAAGCAATTGAAAAGAGATGGAGTCCGAGAGCCTTTTCGGACGAGCAGGTAGACCGTAAAATTGTAAAGGAATTGTTCAAATTAGGAGGAAAAGCACCAAGTGCTTTTAATGAGCAACCGTGGACTTATTTAGTGGGTTTTAAAGGGGATAAGTCTTATGATTTGATTTTTGAAAGTTTGGGTGAGTTCAATCAAAATTGGACAAAAACTGCACCGGTATTAATGATTGGGGTTGTTCGTAAAGCATTTAATAAAAATAGCACGCCAAATGCTCACGACCGACACGATTTAGGTCAGGCAACGGCATACATGACCTTGGCGGCGTTGGAACATGATATTTATCTTCATCAAATGGGTGGATTCAGTGCAGATAAAGCAAGAGAGTTGTTTGATATTCCTGAAGAGTTTGAAGCTGTAACTGCAATTGCAATGGGGTATGTGGGAGATAAAAATCAGCTTCCGAAAGATTTAGCGGAGCAAGAAAGTCCTGAAAGTCCTCGAAAAGCAATAGAAGAATTTGTTTTTGAAGAAAAATGGAATCAGGCAATAAAATAAAAAAGCTTGAGTTTGTAGAGTAGGTAGTTTAAGTAGTAGTTGAAAAAGCCCGGTCGATATTAATTCGTCGGGCTTTTTCTTTTTTTGCGGGGCATTGTTCCAAAAACGTAATCCCATAGTGGTGAAGAAACACCAAATGCTTTATCATCCTCCTGATAATGGTGGATGCTGTGGTGAATCCATAACTCTTTTAAAAAGTTTTTTGGTGGTTTGTAGCGATGAACTATATAATGTACGCTCAAATAAGCTGCATAACCAAATAGAAAGCCACCAGTGAATGAAAAAGCAATGTTTCCCATCATTAAATGGTTTAAATAAAGTAGTAAAGAGGCAATAATGACACTAACTATTGGCGGCATAACCAAGCGCTTTTTGTCTTTGGGAAACTTATGATGAATCCCATGAAATGCATAGGCGGCACCACCTTCTTCATATACACTCGGCAAGTGGTATAAAAAACGGTGTACTAGATATTCTACTAAAGTGAAAAGAATAAGTCCAACAAAGAAGTAACCAATTGTTTCGAAAATACTTAAAGGAAGTTTTACCAAGCTGTATATTAGCAACACCAAACCCCCTCCATAAAATACACTTAATGGTACGGCTATGTGATTTTTACTCAGCGCGTGAAGTATTGGGTTTTTATATACTCTAACAGTACTCTCTTCTTGACTAGGGGTTACTTTATTTGGTTTGTCTTTTTTCATAGTGAATGCAAATTACAAAAAAAATGATATTAATTGACAAATTTATTTTCATTTCGTTAAATGTTTATTAGTTCCATCTAAAGTTTCAGATACAATTAAGCATGAATGCTTAATTTTGCAGTTCATTTAATTGCAGCGAAAATGCCAGATAAAAATTACGATTTTAAGATAGAAAAAACGACTCACTCTCGTTTGAAGGAGATAGATTTTGATGCTTTGCAATTTGGAAGAGTTTTCTCCGATCACATGTTGTTAGCAGAATTTGAAGAGGGGGAGTGGAAGTCTGTTAAAATTCAGCCTTACCAAGAGTTAGCATTTTCACCTGCATCATGCGTTTTTCACTATGGACAAGCTATTTTTGAAGGGCTAAAAGCACACAAAACAGCTAGTGGAGAAATTTTAATCTTTCGTCCAGATCAAAACTTAGAGCGTATGAATAAGTCTGCTCGACGTTTATGTATGGCTGAGGTTCCTGAAGAAATATTTATCGATGGTATTAAAAAGTTAATTGATATTGATCGAAACTGGGTTCCTGACGGAGATGGCAAGTCGCTTTACATTCGACCTTTCTTGATTGCAGATGACGACTTTTTAGGCGTAAAACCAAGCGCTAAGTACAAGTTCATGGTGATTACTTCGCCAACGGCTAATTATTATAGCGGTGCAGTGAAAGTAAAAGTTGAAAGAACTTATTCACGAGCTTGCGAAGGTGGTATTGGGGCTGCTAAAGCTGCTGCTAATTATGCTGCTTCTTTATATCCTGCTCAGCAAGCTCAAAAGGCCGGCTATCATCAGTTAATTTGGACGGATGCCAAAGAACATAAATTTATTGAAGAGTCCGGTACGATGAATTTAATGCTTCGAATAGGCGATCAGTTGGTTACACCTTCTTTAGATGCTCAAACCATTTTACCCGGAATTACCCGTGCGAGCATTGTTGCATTGGCTAAAAATTGGGGTTATGATATTGTAGAACGAAAAGTGGCAGTAGATGAAATTGTAGAAGCGCTTAATAACAAAACGCTTAAAGAGGCTTTTGGAATGGGGACTGCTGCAACCATTGCTCCAATCGAATTAATTGGAATTGATGGCGTAGATTATGAATTGTCTGACTTTCACAATTGGGATTTTGCCAATAAAGTAAAAAATCACCTTGAAGGATTGAAGCGTGGAAAAGTAGCCGATGAGTTTAATTGGATTCAGAAAGTATAAACTTACCCTTTTTTAGGATAGTCAAAATAGATTTCTTTTCCACAAGAAGCACTAACATACTGCCAACTATCAACGGTTAATTCAATGCCCACAATTCCACAAGTTGGAAGTGTACCATAGGCATCATCACATAAATATTCAGCTAGCTCAGTAAATGTAGGGTTGTGTCCAAAAAGAAAAACAGTTGAGTATTCATTGTCGATTTGGTTAATCAACTTTATCATTTCTCTCACTGAAGAGTGATAGGTTTCTTTACTAAAATTGATTTTTTCAATGGGGAAGTTTATTTCTTTCGCAATCAACATTGCTGTTGTCTTAGCGCGATTAGCTTCACTAGCAATAATAAAGTCCGGATTAATTTTGCGTTCAAACAAACGACGCCCCATTTCCGGAGCGTCATTTAATCCTCTATTATTTAAAGGCCGATCAAAATCTTTAATTGTTGGACTGTCCCATGAAGATTTTGCATGACGAATAATAAATAACTGTTTTGTTTTATTTGATGCCACCATCAAAACTTTTCTTTTCAATTCTGTTCATAAATACAGGAAGAACGAAATACTCTAAAAAGCTAGATCCTGTTCTGAAAACGTGTTTTGCAAAAGACTTGAGACTACTTATTAGTTCCTTGGCATACACATCATTCATTTTTGGAAGCACTAATGTCATTGCGGCTAATTTTTCTTCCAAATACGTCTCTTTGTCTTTCCAGTCTTCTGGCAAGCTAGCCATTTCTTCTTCAAAATGCTGCTCAAATACTTTGTCGACTTCTTTATAGTAATCCTGTAACATAGGAATAGAAGTGTACGTTCTGAAATGAGCCAATTTAATTGAGGCTGCTTTTTCTTGTGGACTCACTTCGCCATCATCTGAAATAGCTGCTAGTATAGCTACAATTGCCGGAGCTCTCAAAATAATTTTTTTGTCCTCTTCGGTAAGTTTATCAATTTCTGTAGACATCTCTTTTTAACTTGAATTGTTGTTTCTATTGAATGCAAAGGTAAAGTTCTTTACCTTTAACTTTTCACCAATAAATGTAATAAATATTAACATGCGAAGCTTTGATGAAAAAGTGTTTTTAGCTGAAGTAAGTTTTAAAACCAGTAGAAGTAGCGGAAAGGGTGGGCAGCATGTAAATAAGACTGAAAGTAGGGTGAGCTTGTTTTTTGATATAGAGGAATCTGATTTGCTAACAGGGGAAGAAAAGTCGATTTTAAAAGAAAGACTTATGAGTCGATTAACTGATGGTAAAATAATTCAAATAGATGTTGAAGATAGCAGGAGTCAACAACGCAACAAAGAAATTGCACTAAAACGCTTAATAAAGTTGCTTGGAGATAATTCTAAACCGAAAAAAAAGAGAAAGATTAGTAAGCCCTCTAAAGCGGCTATAAAAAAGCGCTTAAAAGCCAAAAAGGTGCAAAGTGAGAAAAAACAGTTTAGAAGAAAGGATAATTTATTGTGACTATTTTTTTAGATAAAGCTTTCGAATCGCTTTCCATACTTTTTCGTTTTTTGGTGGTGGAGCCTCAATTTGTATCTTTTCTCCTTTTACCGGGTGAATAAAGCGAATGCTTCTAGCGTGCAAACTAATCCCGGCATCTTCATTACTTCGGTCAAAACCGTACTTTAAATCACCTTTAATCGGGCAACCAATAAAAGATAATTGAGAGCGAATTTGATGATGTCGACCGGTTTTTGGATAAATTGCTAAGAGAAAATAATTGCTTAGTTCAAAAATGATTTCATAAGCCAGCTCAGATTTTTTGGAGTTGGGAACCTCCTTAATTGAAGCAAAAGATTTATTCTTTTGCGGATTTCGACTTAAATAGTGAACTAATACATCTTGGTCTTTTGGTGGTTTATTTTTTACTACAGCCCAATAAGTTTTTTCAATTTTCTTTTCTTGAAACATCTTATTGAGTCTTGTGAGCGCTTTTGAAGTTTTTGCAAAGAGCACTACTCCCGAAGTTGGACGGTCGATTCGATGAGGAACACCTAAGTAGACATCGCCTTCCTTCTTATATTTTACTTTGATGTATTCTTTAAGCATTTCACTGAGAGGTTGGTCGCCGGTTTTGTCACCTTGCACCAAAACACCAGATGGTTTGTTTACAGCAATTAAGTGATTATCCTCATAGAGGATTTCAAGATTCTTTTTCATGAATTTGGTCTGTAATTCCCGCTATTAATATTGTTCTTTTTCATTGGGAAAGTCCTTCGACTTTACATCATTTATATATTGCTCAACCGAACCTTTAATGCTTGAGTATAAATCGTTGTATCTTCTAAGAAAACGAGGGCTAAATTCTTTGTTTATGCCTAACATATCATGAATTACTAAAACTTGACCATCAACTCCATTTCCAGCACCGATGCCAATTATTGGAATTTTTACACTTTCTGCAACTTGCTTGGCCAATTTTGCAGGTATTTTTTCCAGAACAATTGCAAAACAACCTGCTTTTTCTAGAGCTTGAGCATCTTCTATGAGTTTTTTTGCTTCTTCTTCTTCTTTAGCTCGAACAACATAAGTTCCAAACTTATAGATTGACTGTGGAGTTAAACCCAAATGACCCATAACCGGAATTCCTGCGGAGAGAATGCGTTCAATCGATTCTATGATTTCACTACCACCTTCCATTTTTACTGCATGTGCACCTGATTCTTTCATAATTCTAATCGAAGAGGTCAGTGCTTCTTTAGAGTTTCCTTGATAAGCTCCAAAAGGCAAGTCAACCACCACTAAACATCTGCTAGCTCCACGAACAACAGAGGAAGCATGGTAAATCATTTGATCGAGGGTAATGGGAAGGGTTGTTTCATGTCCTGCCATAACGTTAGAAGCAGAATCACCAACTAAAATAATATCAATACCGGCTTCATCAACAATGGTTGCCATTGAAAAGTCGTAAGATGTTAACATAGAGATTCTTTCTCCCCTATTCTTCATTTCTTGTATGGTGTGAGTCGTAACTCTCTTAACGTTATTTTTCTTTGCAGTGGACATAATTATGTTTTAAAGTGTCTGAACAAAGCTACAAAATATGTGGTTGATAGAGATAATTGGTAATTTCGCTCCCATGAAAAAAATTGTTAATGTATTATTTGCGCTGTTAATGATAACTTTAACAGCTTGTGAAAATGAAGTAGAATTAAATGGCGAATACGAGGAAACTGCTATTGTTTATGCATTATTTGACGCAAGTGCAGATACTCACTTTGTTAGAATAAATAAAACTTTCTTAGAAAAAGGGGAAAGTGCGTTAGACTTAGCTCAAAACCCGGATTACACAAACTACGATAGCTTAAAAGTAACTCTAACTGATTTGTCAGATGCTTCAATTGTGATTTTAGATCGAATTAAAAAACCAAAAGATCCTGGAGTGTTTACTTCTGAAGAAAATATTTTATATTATACAACAATGCCATTGCAAGTAGGTGGAAATTATAAATTAGAAGCTGAGCTGCCCGATGGAAAGATTGTTTCTGCCACAACTACTGTAATTAATAGTGTAGATGTAGCTCGACCTGCTTCAAACACGCGTGTAAACTTTATAAGTCCTTCTGGTTTGAGCAATTTTTATAGCTTTAGAGTGAATTACTTTTCTGATATTGCCAGGTTTGATGTAAAAGTATTTTTTCTTTATGAGGAAGTAATCGATGGGCAGTATTACCCTAGAAGAGTTGAAGTTCCTGTTTCTTCTATCAATAATACTAGATTAGTTACTGAAACGAATTTTACTTTTGACTTGAATGTTAATAGTTTTTTCAGCACTTTGGCTAGAAAAGTGCCCAATACAACTACGAGGAAAGAAATTAAAACGGAAGATAATTTAGTTGTTGAGGTTTATGCAGCTGACGAAACACTGATGTTTTATAAAAATGTGAACGAGCCCATTGAAGGATTGTCTCAAGTTCAGCCGGAGTACTCCAATGTTGAAAATGGATTGGGTCTAGTTGCCAGCAGATCTTTTACGAGAGTAGTAACTCAACTTCACGAAGAAACTGTAGATTATTTAACTTGTGACTCTGAAGTAAAAGATAGAGGTTGGATCTACGAATTACGCCCTACGGGAGATTGTAATTGACAATCTGTCACTTTTTCTTTTTTGTGTTTTTTAGGCTTGTCAGATTTTTCTGACATATTTGCCTATATAATTGATTTATGTTGCTTGGCACATTCATTGACAATTGTGCTCTCAGAAAATAATTTCTGAATACATAAATCAATTAAATATGAGTAAAATTATTGGAATCGATTTAGGAACTACGAACTCTTGCGTTTCTGTGATGGAAGGTAACGAGCCGGTAGTAATTCCTAATAGCGAAGGAAAAAGAACAACTCCCTCTATTGTTGCTTTTATTGAAGGTGGTGAAAGAAAAATTGGAGACCCTGCAAAGCGTCAGGCAATCACCAACCCTGAAAAAACCATCGCATCAATAAAGCGATTCATGGGGAACAAATATTCTGAAGTTGAAAAAGAAGTAGGACGTGTACCTTATAAAGTGGTAAAAGGAGATAATGATACTCCACGTGTGCAAATTGACGACAGAATGTACACTCCGCAAGAAATTTCTGCGATGATTTTGCAGAAAATGAAAAAGACAGCTGAAGACTATTTAGGGCAGTCTGTTTCTGAAGCGGTAATTACTGTTCCTGCTTATTTTAACGATTCTCAACGTCAAGCTACTAAAGAAGCCGGTGAGATTGCAGGCTTGAAAGTTAAAAGAATTATCAATGAGCCAACAGCTGCTGCTTTGGCATACGGACTCGACAAAAAGTCGAATGATGTAAACATTGCGGTTTTTGACTGTGGTGGCGGTACACATGATGTGTCTATCTTAGAATTAGGTGATGGCGTATTTGAAGTAAAATCAACTGATGGTGATACTCACTTAGGTGGTGATGACTTTGACGAAGTAATCATTGATTGGTTAGCTGAGGAGTTTATAAAAGACGAAGACATTGACTTGAGAAAAGATCCAATGGCACTTCAACGTTTGAAAGAGGCTGCTGAAAAAGCAAAAATTGAGTTATCGAGTTCTTCAAACACTGAAATTAACTTGCCTTACGTTACTGCTACTGCATCAGGACCAAAGCACTTGGTTAGACAACTAAGTCGTGCTAAGTTTGAGCAACTGGCAGATGAGTTAATTAAGAGAACAATTGAGCCATGTAAAACTGCTTTGAAATCTGCAGGAATGCAAGCGAGCGATATTGATGAGGTGATTTTAGTAGGTGGTTCTACAAGAATTCCGGCTATTCAAGAGGCTGTTAAAAGTTTCTTTGGTAAAGATCCTTCGAAAGGTGTTAACCCTGATGAAGTTGTAGCTATTGGAGCTGCCATTCAAGGTGGGGTATTAACAGGTGAAGTAAAGGATGTACTTTTATTAGACGTAACTCCACTTTCATTAGGAATTGAAACCATGGGTGGTGTAATGACAAAGTTGATTGAAGCAAACACTACTATCCCAACTAAGAAGTCAGAGACATTCTCTACTGCAGCGGATAATCAGCCGTCTGTTGAGATTCACGTATTACAAGGTGAGCGTCCAATGGCAAATGGAAACAAAACAATCGGTCGTTTCCATTTAGATGGAATTCCACCGGCACCAAGAGGTGTACCTCAAATTGAAGTTACTTTTGATATCGACTCTAACGGTATCTTGAATGTATCTGCAAAAGATAAGGCAACAAATAAAGAGCAAAGTATTCGAATCGAAGCTTCTTCAGGATTGAGTGAAGAGGAAATTGAAAAGATGAAGCGTGAAGCTGAAGCCAATGCTGATTCAGATAAGCAAGCCAAAGAGCGCGTAGAAAAATTGAACGCTGCTGATAGCTTGATTTTCCAAACTGAAAAACAACTGAAGGAATTTGGCGACAAACTTCCGGCTGACAAAAAACAACCGATAGAGGATGCTTTAGCTGACTTAAAGAAAGCTCATGAAGCTCAAGATCTTGAGAAAATCGATCCTGCAATGGAAAAACTAAACAGTATTTTCCAAGAAGCTGCACAGCACATGTACCAGCAAGGTGATGCTGCACAAGGTGGAGCTGAGGGACAGGCTCAGGATGCTCAAGGAGGAGCTGATGAGGAAGTAACTGATGTTGACTTCGAAGAAGTAGAAGACGAAGACAACAAGAAGTAAGTTTCATAATTAAATTTGGTTTAAAGTCGGATGCAGTTTGTGTCCGACTTTTTTTCTGTCAAAATTTATAGTCATTTCATAAATGTCATTAATTACAGTAAATAAAGGGAGGATTCTAATTAGTTTTGTAAAAAGAGAAATGCTTTAGTTGATGAAAGAAAATCCCTTGATTTTAATTACAAATGATGATGGAATTACCGCTCCGGGAATTTTAAATCTCATTAAAGTCGTTAAAAAAGTTACTGATAGAATTGTAGTTGTTGCACCCGATAGTCCGCAGTCGGGTATGGGGCATGCCATAACCATGAATGCTACTCTGAGATTAAATAAACAAAACATAGATGGAGTGGAAGCCTACAGTTGTAGTGGAACTCCGGTAGATTGCGTTAAAATTGCAACTTCTAAAGTACTAGATGAGCGTCCTGACTTAATCGTATCAGGAGTTAACCACGGCTCAAACTCTTCGATTAATGTCATTTATTCAGGAACAATGTCGGCGGCAGTAGAAGCGGCAATTGAAGGTATTCCGGCTATTGGTTTTTCGCTTTGCAATAGCAGTATTGATGCGGATTTTAAACCGGCATTGCCCTATATCGAACAAATTATTTCTTCAGTTTTGAAAAAGGGAATCAGAGAACACACTTGTTTAAATGTAAATATTCCCGCAGTTTCCTCAGATTTGATTAATGGAGTGAAAGTATGTCGTCAAGCCAAAGCTGTTTGGGAGGAGGAGTTTGATGAAAGAACAGATCCTTCAGGAAATAGTTATTATTGGTTGACAGGCAAGTTTGTCAACAAAGAAAAAGAGAAAGAAGACACCGATGAGTGGGCTTTAAATAACAACTACATTTCTGTTGTTCCGGTTCATTTCGATGTAACCGATTACCAGTCTCTAGAGCAATTAAAAATTTTAGAAAATGAGAAAGAAAGCAGATAAAATTTGGGTGGGTTTATTGAGTGGTTTTGTATTGCCTTTCGTAGTAATGCTAATATTTTATTTGTCCTCTTATGCTTATTTAACAGTACCTGACTTTATGAGAAAAATGGTCTTTGCATCTATCTTTTTTAAAGTGTTGAGTTTATGTGCTGTTATTAACTTAGGGACATTCTTCTTATTTTATCAAAGTAAACATGACCGAGCTGCTAGAGGAGTCATTTTAGCCACCATGATTTTTGCCTTTGCGGTAGTTGTTAATCATATTTTAGCAGGAGGAACTTTTTAAAATGAAGTATTACATTATTGCCGGAGAGGCATCAGGTGATTTACACGCATCTAACTTAATTAGAGCAATTAGTAAAGAAGACTCCGATGCAACTTTTAGGGCTTGGGGAGGCGATTTAATGCAAGCTGCAGGTGCAGACTTAGTAAAGCATTATAAAGAATTGGCTTTTATGGGCTTTGCTGAGGTTGTAATGAATTTAAGAACCATTCTTGGCAATATAAAAATGTGTAAGAAAGACATCGCTTCTTACCAGCCGGATGCTGTTATTTTGGTTGATTACCCAGGTTTTAATATGCGCATTGGCGAATATGTTAAATCTTTGGGAATTAAAGTTTACTACTACATTTCTCCGCAAATATGGGCATGGAAAAAAAACAGAGGATTTAAGCTCAAAAAATGGGTAGACCGAATGTTTGTCATACTTCCATTTGAAAAAGAGTTTTACAAACAGTTTGATATGGAAGTGGATTATGTGGGACATCCGCTTTTAGATGCAATCATAAAAAGAGAAGCACAAGAAGGGAGAGAAGCAGCACTGCGAAAAGCACTTGACTTATCAGAAAAAGATGTAATTGCCATTCTACCGGGAAGTAGGAAGCAAGAAATTTCTAAAATGCTACCGATTATGCTTAAGCAAATGGAATACTTTCCAAACTATCAATTTGTATTAGCTGCTGCGCCGGGATTAGATATGTCATTTTTTGATCAATTCAAAACAGACTACCCTGAATTAAAAATTGTGGTCAATAGAACCTATGATTTATTAGAATTAGCCAAAGCCGCCATGGTTACTTCCGGTACAGCTACTTTGGAAACAGCTTTGTTTAAAGTCCCTGAAGTAGTTTGCTATAAAGGTAATGTGATTTCTTATCAGATTGCTAAACGACTGGTAAATATTAAATATATTTCTTTGGTGAATTTAATAATGGATGAAGAAATTGTTCGCGAATTAATTCAAAATAAGTTAAATACAAAATTATTAAAAGAGGAGTTGGGAAAACTCTTAGATAATGATAGTTATAGAACAAAGATGTTGAATAATTTTGATTCACTAATCACAAAACTAGGAGCAGGAGGTGCTTCAGCTAAAACTGCAAAATTGATTGTTAATGATTTGAGTGCTACAAACTCTATTCAATAAAATATGAAGAAGGTTTTACTTAGTTGTGTTATTTTGATATTGGCTTTTACGGCTAAGGCTGAGTTTATTAACATTGGTGTTTTTTATTCTTATGATATTCAGTCGTTTCATTTTCAAGTAAGAGCCGGAAAATACACCTTGTATTCTGAACAGGGGAAAGTAAAAGAATTGGATAATAGCATCCCCATTCGCGTTGACTATGAGGAGGGGAAGGTGAAGATTTATGAAAAAGGGAAGTTTTTAGGTGCTTTTGATAAAATCAACTTTGTGGGAGTAGGTTGGTATAATCATTTTATGATTCAGTCCATTAGCCCAAAAGGATTGGAAAGAAGATACGATGACAATTTAAAGATATTCAGTCAGCGAAAAAAAATGCTTTTAGTCAATAATATTGACCTAGACAATTATGTAGCCGGAGTAGTGGAAGCTGAAGTAGGCAGAAAACCAAAAAAGGAATACTTTAAACTCCAAGCTATTATTTGTAGAACATATGCACTTTCAAATATACATAAGCACTTAATGGAAGGAATCAACCTTTGTGATGAAGTGCATTGTCAGGCTTACCATGGTAAGTCCTTTTTTGCTCCAATCGTGGAGGCTGCTTTACAAACCAGGGGTGCCGTAATTGTCGATAGTGACATACAGTTGATTACGGCGGCATTTCATTCTAATTGTGGGGGTCAGACAGTTAATTCTGAAGATGTTTGGACGAAGCCACTTTACTATTTGCGTTCTGTTAAAGATACTTTTTGTTTGGATAAGCGAAACTCTGTTTGGGAAAAGAGAATTGACGCTCATCGTTGGGAAAATTACTTACAAGCAAAGCTTCCAAGTAAACATGTAGATTCAATTGAAAGAGAGTTTGAGCAAATTAATAGAAAAGTGTTTTTTGCGGCAGAAGATTCAGGCTTGAGTTTTGAAGATTTACGACATCAGTTTTTACTTCGTTCTACCTATTTTGGTGTTGAGCATCGTGGAAATGAAGTTTTGCTCAAAGGTCGCGGATATGGTCATGGAGTTGGACTATGCCAGGAAGGTGCAATGGAAATGGCTGAGAGAGGCTATAATTACGCAGAAATCTTGCACTATTACTACAAAGGAGTGCATATCATTGATTTATCTGCATTAGATTTTTTTAAAGAAGATTAATTTTCTCTACTTTAGTGGTTTAGACTTTCTCCCTTATGCTATATTGGAGTCAAATACCACTTGTTCGTTTATTGTTCCCTTTTATATTGGGGATTTTATCTGCATTTTACTATGCAGAATTTCAGCATTTAGAGTCAAGCATCTATAGCTCAATATCGATTTTATTATTCATCATTTTCCTTTATTTCACTTTAAATTCCTATAAGTTTCGATGGGTTTTTGGAGTAGTAGGTAATTTATTATTCTATTTACTTGGTTTTATTTGGTGTAATATTAGTTTATCTAATCATGCAGTAACCTTTTTACCTTCAGAAGAACCAGTGAGATGGTTTGGGAAGGTTACTGAGATTAATAAACAGACAGATAGTTCTAGTTTTGCATTGGTTCAGTTAAGCCACTACTATGACTCTTCTGAGAGTTGGGTGGAAACGGAAGAAAAAATAAACTTTTACCTGAAAGATACTACTAAAATAAAGGTGGGTAATTGGATTTCAACTGATAGTTATTTAAACAGAATTGAAGGTGCAAAAAATCCGGCACAGTTTGATTATGCAGAATTTATGCAAAAGAGATTTGTTTATTATCAAACCTTTAGTAAGAGTGTGGAAGTTCATTTTCACGAAGAGTCTTTAAGCAGTTATTCGGCAGAAATTCGTGAAAGTTTAATACAAAAATTTAAAAATGCAGGAATTGATGGTAATCGGTTGGCGGTATTAATCGCCATTAGTTTGGGGGATAAAAGTTATTTAGAAGAATCTCTGAAAAATAATTATGCCGGGGCAGGAGCAATGCATATTTTGGCAGTTTCAGGTTTACATGTAGGAATTGTTTACCTCATTTTTACATCCTTATTTAAAGTTTTAAAACTTGGTGACAAGTTAATTGCTAGGATTATTAAAGGTGTTGTCTTGCTCCTTGTTGTTTGGTCATTTGCAATCATTACCGGCTTGTCTCCCTCGGTACAAAGAGCGGCTTGCATGTTCTCTTTTTTAATCTTCGCGGACATATTTAGTCGGCATTCAATAGCTTTAAATTCTATAGCCTCCTCAGCTTTTATTTTACTGCTATTTAATCCGATGTTGCTATTTGAAGTGGGTTTTCAATTATCTTATGCAGCAGTAGTTGGTATAGTGTGGATGCACCCCATTATTTATTCATGGTATACAAGTTCGTATTGGATTATCGATAAAGCATGGAGCTTATTAGTTGTTTCAATAACTGCGCAATTAGCTACTTTACCATTTACTTTATATTATTTTCATCAATTCCCCAATTGGTTCTTGTTAACTAATTTGGGCGTTATTCCACTAGCTTTTGTAATCGTATGTGGCGCATTGATTGTTGGTCTATTGCTTAGTTTATTTTCCAATGCGTTTTATTTAGAATATCTACTCGAAGCCTCACTTTGGCTCCTAAATCAATTCATTAAATTATTAAGCAATTTACCTTTTTTTGTAACAGAAGGGATATGGATTTCATTAATATCGGCTGTATTGTTAGCTGCTTCTGTGTTTTTTCTGGGAGTTTATTTACAAACTGTTAAATCGAAGTGGTTATTAGTAGTGCTATCCAATATTTGTTTAGTGCTGCTTATTGAGTCAGTCAGTAAGTATATGCAGTCCGACAAAAAGCAGATGGTGATCTATAGTATTTATAATCAATCCATGTATTCAGTGATTGACGGGTACTATGCTGAGGTGTTTTTTGAAGGCGATACGTTAAACACTTTTAACCGACGCCTAGTAGAAGATCACATGAATAGTTTAGGAGTTGAAGCTGTCGATTGGCTTGATTCAAAAAGTGACACAAATTTAAACTACATTTTCACAAAAGAGGAATTGGTTGCCCTAACGCTTAATGATGAAAGTTACATTAGCTTTAAGGGAATACCTGAAGAGAGTATTTTGGGTAGCTTAACAAAACAGCAAAATGTTATTTTAAGAAAGGGAGATGGAAAGGCTGAAGTAATAAAAAAGACACTTTTAAATAAAGAGATAATTTTAGATTCTTCAATTCCTGAGTGGGATTATGACTATAAAAAGCTCATAAATGAAGAAGGCGTTTATTCGGTTTCTAAGCGTGGGTTTTATTTAAAAGATTGGTAAATAGCGCCTTGTTGTTAAACGGGTTTCTATATTCAAAAGTCTTTAATATTCTTTAATTTTATATGATTAAAATCTTAGAAAAATTTCATGATGAAAAAATTGCTATTAGTCCTATCAATTGTTCTATTTTCAATTAACTTATTTGCAAATAAAGAACAGTATAATTATTTAGAATTAAGATATAAATCTGAAGAAGACAATGTCCCTACATATTGGTCATTTTCTGAAGAAGAAGCACCTTCAGAAGGCGAGCTTGAAGCTATATTAGCTGAGTTTATAAAGAGCAATGATGACTTTTCATACAAAGTCGTTAAAACAGAAACAGATGAGTTGGGGTTTGAACATAAATTATATAAGCAACATTACAAAAAGTATCCAATTGAGTTTGGTGAGTTAAGGGTTCATGTAAAAAATGGAAAGATTTTTTCGATGAACGGTACAATTAGCGATAAGGCACCCAAAGATAATCTGTTAAGCTTGAGTGAATCTGAAGCTTTAAAAATGGCATTAGAGTATATCGATGCAAAAGTTTATAAATGGGAAGTAGAGGCTGAAGAAAGTTTGTTAAGAGCTCAAATGGGTGAGAATGCTACTTATTTTCCTGAAGGTGAGCTTACTTTTATTTCAAAAGACGCTACAGTAAATCATGAAGCTTTAAAGTTGGCATACAAATTCAACATTTATGCTCATGAACCCATGAGTAGGTCAGAAATCTACATCGATGCGTCAGATGGATCTGTTGTTTTTAAAAACAGCTTAATTCACACCGGAAATACACAAGGCACAGCAGTTACAGGATATAGTGGTACTAGAACGATTACGGCTGATAGTGTTAGCCCGTCGAACTTTAGATTAAGACAAACTGCGAGTGGCAATGGGATTTATACCTATAATATGCAGCAAGGAACAACTTATGCAAATGCCATTGACTTTACTGATTCTGATAATTATTGGAATAATGCAAATGCTAATCTTGATGAATATGCTACTGATGCTCATTGGGGGGCAGAGCAAACGTATGAGTATTTTTCAACTAAACACAATAGAAATAGTATCAATAACAATGGTTTTGCATTAGTAAGTTATGTGCACTTTGCCTCCAATTTTGCTAATGCTTTTTGGGACGGACAAAGAATGACTTATGGAGACGGAGCCGGTGCCTTGAGTCCTTTTACAGCTCTTGATATTGTTGCACATGAGATTGCTCACGGTTTAACAACTTTTTCTGCGAACCTAATTTATCAATCAGAACCGGGTGCTCTTAACGAATCATTTAGCGATATATTTGGTGCTGCAGTTGAAGCTTATGCTCGTCCAAATAATAAAAACTGGACTATTGGGGAAGATATTGGTTTTTCACTACGCTCAATGGCTAATCCTAACTTATACGGTGACCCAGACACTAGAGGAGGAAACAATTGGAGAAATGTTAATGGTTGTATTCCATCACAGCAGAATAACAACTGTGGAGTGCATATAAATAGTGGAGTGCCTAATTACTGGTTTTATTTATTAGTAAGTGGTGGTAGCGGCACAAATGACCTTGGAAATCCATACAGTGTAACTTCAATTGGAATGGATAAAGCTGCTGCTATTGCTTTTAGAAATTTGACTGTATATTTAGGTAGAAATTCTGACTTTGATGATGCAAGGTTTTACTCAATCAAAGCAGCTGTTGATTTATATGGAGCTTGCTCTCCTGAAGTGGCGTCTGTTACAGATGCTTGGCATGCAGTAGGAGTAGGAAATGCGTATGTTCCTGGTGTTATTGCTGATTTTGAAACTGCTGATACTTTAGGTTGTCAACCACCTTATCAAGTTCAATTTGAAAATAATAGTTCAAATGGATTGGACTTCTTTTGGGATTTTGGTGATGGACAAACAAGTACAATGAGAAGGCCTTCTCATATTTATAACTCTTTTGGCAATTTTGATGTTAAACTAGTCATTGATGGAGACTCTTGTGGTGTTGATTCAATTATAAAGCAATCCTATATTAGCATTGATACCAGTAATTTGTGTGCTATTACTATGCAAGATGGACAAACTCAAAGTATCAACGATTGCTCAGGTGCAGTTTTTGATACCGGAGGTAATTCATTTCAATACTTAGACAACGAAAATGCAGTAGTAGTCGTTGAACCTCAAAATGCAGCCAGCGTAACTTTAACTTTTAATCAGTTTGATGTTGAGTCCGGTTCTAGTGGAACAATTTGTGATTATGATTATTTAGAAATATTTGATGGAAACTCAATCAATGCACCTTCTTTAGGAAAGTTTTGTAATAATAATTTGCCTCCCAGTACGATTACATCCTCCGGTGGAGCCATTACTTTGCAGTTCTATTCAGATCAAGCACTAACGCGAGATGGTTTTAATATTGGTTGGCAGTGTACTTACCCAACAGCTGCACCTGTTGTAGATTTTGAAAGCAGTTCAGATTCAACTTGTACCGGAGAAGTTCAGTTTACTGACCTTTCAACAGAGGCTCCAAGTTCTTGGGTATGGGATTTTGGCGATGGACGATCTTCTAATGTGCAAAACCCAACACATAAGTACGATGTAAATGGCGTGTATAATGTATCATTAATTGCTACAAATTTAATTGGTAGTGATACCATTGTTAAACAAGGGAAAATTATTGTAAGCAAACCCAGTGCTCCAGCATTTACTGACGATACTTTTTGTGTTAATCAAAATGCTACATTAAATGCCATGGCTAGCGGTACAGCAAGATGGTATGCTGATAAATATAGCAATACAGTACTTAGTACAGGAAACTCTTTTTCAATTGGTCAACTAAACCAAGATACAAGCTTTTGGGTAGAGGATTATATCTCTTCACCTTCAACTTATTTTGGTCCAACAAACAGCATAGGAAATGGCTCTTATTGGAGCGTTGATTTTTATTTAGAGTTTGTAGTTTACAAACAAATGCTTTTAGAGTCTGTTTTTATGATTCCAAACAGTGCAGGTTTTAGAACTGTTGAATTGAGAGATACAAATAATAATGTATTAAAAACAAAAGGCTTTAATATTCCGAATACTAATCCCTATCAAGCTAATTTGGATATGATTATTCCAGCAGGACACTACAGACTGGCGGTTCAAGGAGCTAGTCCTGCAAATAATGTTCCTGACTTGTTTGTCAATACATCAGGGGTTTCTTACCCTTATACAGAGCCAGGTTTAGTTTCAATTACCGGTTCTAATGCAGGAAGTAGTTATTATGGATATTTTTACTACTGGAAGGTAAAAGAGCCTAACTGCTTAAGTGAAAGAGCTGAGGTTTTTGCCTTTTTAGATACGAGCTGTACGCTTACTTCGATAAAAGATAACACCCTGAACGAAAAAGAGGGAATATCAATATTTCCTAACCCCTCTAAGAACGTTTTAAATGTAAAGTTTGAAAAATCAAATACATTTAATAAAATGTTTGTTACAGACATGACGGGAAAAGTAATACTCGAGCAAGGAATTGATGTTAATGCTGCAAAGACAGTAAGGTTGACAACAACATCTTTAAGCAATGGGGTTTACTTCATTAGTTTCGAAGGCAATGAACAACTTGTTCGTAAGAAGTTTATTGTTGTAAAATAGTGATTAATCAATAGTTAAATGAAAATAAGAATTTGGGCCTCATTATTACTTTTCTTTGCTTTCACTTTTATAAAAGCATCTGAAAGTAGAATACTAAAGGGCGATCAAGCGGGAAGGTTTTTGGAGGGTGCTAAATTGATTCGCCTTAATATAGAAACTAACAAACCAACTTATGTTTTATATAATGAGGGTGATATGCCTCAATTCGATTCTTCACTTGACTATATTAAGTCTATATTTCAATTAAATGATAATTATAGCTTCAAGCTAATAGATAGACAAGAATATAAAGGTGAAAAGCACTATCGCTACCAACAGTTTTATGACGGTCATCCGATTCGTCATGCTCACTTAATTGTTCACTTAAACGGCAGCAATGAGATTTCTGCTTTTAATGGAAACGTTGTAAACGGAGAAATTGAGAACTCCTCATTAGTCCTGTCTGAAAAAAATGCTTTAGAGATAAGCTTAAATCATATTAGTGCAGAAATCTATAAATGGGAATTGCCCGAAGAAGAGCGTTTTATTAAGAAAGAACAGAACAATCCAATGGCAAGCTTTTTTCCAATAGCAGAGTTGGTTTATATAAGTAAAGATTTATCTTTTAGCTCAGAAAGCCAAAAGCTGACCTATTGTTTTGATATATACTCTCAAAAACCTTTAGGGCGTGAAAAAGTTTATATTGATGCTCAAACTGGAGAAGTGGTATTCCAAGAAGCTCTATTAAAACATGGAGGAGAGAGTAAAGCTAATGCTCATACTGCATACAATGGTGTTCAGCCAATTATAACGGATAGCATGCCAAGCTACTTTCGCTTACGTGATTCACTAAGGGGACAAGGTGTTTTTACATACGATTTAAACAATACAAGACTATACAACAGTGCTGTCGACTTGATTGATAGCACAAACTCTTGGAGCAGCTTTAGTCCTGCATTAGACCAGTATGCTATTGATGCTCATTGGGGAACTGAGAGAACATACGATTATATGGACTCTGTGCACAATAGAAACAGTATTGACAATAATGGCTTTGCCCTTAGAAGCTATGTTCATTATGACTTTAATTACGTAAATGCTTTCTGGGACGGTCAAAGAATGACTTATGGAGATGGAGATGCCACCAATTCACCACTGACTACCTTGGATATAACTGCCCATGAAATTGCTCATGGTTGGACGGATTATACTTCTGACTTAATTTATGCCAATGAGTCTGGAGCGCTTAATGAGTCTTTTAGCGATATCTTAGGCGTTTTAGTTGAGTTTTATTCTACTCCAAGTTCGGCTAATTGGCTTATTGGAGAAGATATTGGTAGAGCAATCAGAAGCATGTCTAATCCTAATTCGTTTGGTGACCCTGATACCTATGGCGGGATTAATTGGGTTGATCAAAACTGTATTCCATCATCTTCAAATGATCGCTGTGGCGTTCATACTAATAGCGGTGTTCAGAATTACTGGTTTTACTTATTAGTAAACGGTGGTTTGGGGTTGAACGATATTGGCGATAGCATAAAAGTGAAAGGAATAGGAATGGATAAAGCAGCTCAAATTGCTTTTAGAAATAATACGGTATATTTAAGTCCTTCTTCTAATTACTCTGATGCACGCTTTTATTCATTTCGCTCGGCAGTTGACTTGTATGGTGCTTGCTCACCGGAAGTTGAAGAGGTGATTAACGCATGGTATGCCGTTGGCGTTGGTGATGCTTACGATTATAATTTGACAGCAGATTTCTTTGCAATTAATGATACTTCGTTTTGTTCAACTCCGGCAGATGTTAACTTTAAGGCTAGCAGTTCCAATATATATAATTATTATTGGGACTTTGGAGATGGTAATACGAGTACTCAAAGAGAACCAACACACACATACTCTACTTCCGGAAATTATGATGTTAAATTAATTGCAGACGGTTTAAGTTGTGGGGCAGATACTCTAATTAAAACAGCTTATATTAATGTAGACTCTTCAAATGTTTGCTCAACTGTTCTTGATGGCAATCTTCAAATAACTAGTGATTGTTTCGGAGTATTTTATGATGCAGGTGGATTGAATGGGGAATATCCTCTTGATCAAAACGATACTTTATTGATTCAAGTAGCGTCTGCAGACTATATAACATTGTATTTTGACTCTATTGATATTGAGGCAGGCTATAAAGGTCGCTGCAATCATGATTTTCTTGAAGTTTTTGATGGAGCAGGAACTTTTTCGAAATCATTAGGTCGTTTTTGCAATAACAATAAACCGGATAGTATTCAGTCTTCTTCATCAAGTTTAACCATTGTTTTTCATTCTGATAAAGAGGTTGTAAATGGTGGAGTTTGGGGGCGATGGAATTGCTTTCAATCAAATTCTAAGCCTAATGTTGATTTTAGAGTAAGTGTTGATAGTAGTTGCAATGGACTTGTACGCTTTAACAGTGAGATTAAAAGTGGATTTCAAAATTTACTTTGGGATTTTGGAGATGGAAATCAGTCCAATGAAGCTAGTCCGACTCATGTTTATACGAATGATGGTAATTATGATGTAAAACTTATAGCACAAAATACGATAGGGTCTGATTCCTTGATTAAACTAAATGCAATAAATATTAGCAGGGGAGTAGCACCAATCACAATTAGTGATACTGCCTGTATTGGAGATGATATAACCGTTAAGGCTCAAGGGGCATCTGAACTCATTTGGTACAATTCTGATAGAAGTGATCGAGCGGTTCATAAAGGAGATTCGTTAACTCTTCAGAACAGAACTAATTCGATAAGTTACTTTGTAGAGTCTTCTCCGGCAGTTCAAAGCATTATAAACGTTCCATTTAATATGAGTGGAGCTACTTATTATTCGGATACTGCAGAGTCAATTTATTTTAGTGTAGATGAAGCGCTCATTATAGAGTACTTTATGGCAAAGGTGAGCCGAAGAACTGAGTTAATTGTAGATTTAATCGATATTAACGGTAGGATTATAAACTCAGTAGTAGAAAGTTTGAACCCACCAGTTTCTCAGGTTTCATTAGACTTTTTAGTTTTTCCCGGAGAAAACTATGAGTTAACAATTGGTAGTAGAGAACCGGGTATTATGGTAAATCAAACTGGAGCTAACTACCCCTACACTTTTGGAAACTTAATGTCAATTGACTCCAGTTCTTTAGGTTTGAATGGTATGCCCTTTTTCTATTATATGAATGTAAAGCCTTTACGTTGTGCAAGTATGCGATCTAAGGTTACTGCTTTTGTTGATACAAACTGTACGATTACTTCTATTAATGATAAGCAACTTAATAACAGTAAATTTAATATTTACCCTATTCCTTTTGAGAATGAAGTTAATGTGACTTTGCCCGAAAGCGAAAGTGAGTTGAAAATTCTCATTTTTGACAGTAAGGGAAGCTTAGTTTACGAAAATAATTTATCCAAAAGCGAATCTAAAGTCAAGTTAAGTCAACTCAAATCTAAAGGGATTTATTTCTTAAAAGCTATTGGTACAAAAAATACTTATCAAAAAAAGCTCATTAAGCAATAGTTATGTCTAAAAATGAGTTTAGATGGTATGTGGTCTTTAACTCTGAAAGAGAACAAAACGAATACATCAAAGAAGGTCGTCTCAGTAAAGTTTTGGTAGAGGAGAAGTGGGTTTGTATTGCAAAGTCAAGTGGCGAAATTTATGCCTTCGATGAACTTTGTCCACATCAAAACTACCCACTGGTTCATGGACATTGTGAAAATGGAAAAGTTGAATGTCCTTTGCATAAATATAAGTTTGATTTAAAAAGTGGTAGAGGTCATGGCTTAAGTTTGCAGACTTATCCACTAAAGAAAGAAAATGGTAGACTTTACATTGGCTTTAAAAAAGGGTTTTGGGATTAAAAAGTTATCTGTAGTACTTTTTATTTTTATTTTTGTGTGTCAGCTCAATGCCCAAAATTCAGAAGTGCAAAGAAGACGTACACTCAAATATGCTTATGCAGGTACTTATCTAGCATCTACAATTGGCTTTTACCAACTTTGGTATAAGGATTATGAGCAATCTAGCTTCCATTTTTTTAATGATAACCCGCAGTGGTTACAAATGGATAAGTTCGGACATGCATATTCAACTTACACTTTAACTAAATTAAGTTCTAAAACCTTTCAATGGGCAAACTATAGTAAACAGCAATCTGCTTTATATGCTTCTGCGGCATCTTTTACTTTTTTAACCACTATCGAACTAATGGATGCTTACAGCAAAAAGTGGGGCTTTTCTTGGGGCGACTTTATTGCCAATAGTGGTGGGATTTCTTTTTATTTATTGCAAGAATTAGCTTTTAAGAAACAAAGTATTATTTTAAAGTTTTCATACTCACCTTCACCATACAGGGAATTGAGAGCAGATGCCTTAGGTGAAACTCAACTACAAGCATTGTTTAAAGATTATAATGCACAAACGTATTGGGCATCAGTGAATATTAATGACTTTATTCCGGCTGTAAAGCCCAAATGGTTAAGTCTTGCTATTGGCTATAGCGGAAGAGAGATGATTAATGCTAGAGGAGCTTTTCGCTCGGCTAGTGGAGAGCTTTACAATCCTCAAAGACAATATTTTTTATCCTTGGATGTAAATCTTGAAAAAATAAAGAGTAACAAAAAGTGGGTCAAATCAGCGCTATCAGTTTTAAATTGCTTGAAAATTCCATTTCCGGCGGTGGAGTTCACCAAAGAAAATCGTCCACAATTACATTGGTTGTATTATTAAAGTTCGTTTTTGTCTAACAGAATTTTTGCTTTCAATACTGCCGCAACGCTTAAACTATCAGTTATTTCGCCATTCATTACCTTATCTACCAATTCTGAAAATGGCAATTTAACTATGCTGAGTTGTTCATCTTCATCCGGTTCAGCTTCAAAAAAGCTCAAACCTCTTGCGATGTATATAATTCCTTCCTCATCACTTACAGAATTACTTGTATGAATTCTTAAAAGCTCAGTCCATTTCTCAGCAACTATTCCGGTTTCTTCTTTTAATTCTCTTTGCGCAGAAATAAGCGGGTCAATTCCAATTTTTCCGCCACCCTCCGGTATCTCCCAACTGTACTTATTGAGTGGAAAACGATATTGTCCAACAATCCATGTGTTTAAGTCATCATCGAGCGGTAGAATACCAATTGCTATATTTTTAAAGTGAATTTTACCGTAAATTCCATCATTGCCGGCCGGATTAATTACTTCGTGATGAGTAAGTGATATCCACGGGTTGTCGTACACTTTTTTCTTATTTTTTATTTGCCAAGGGTTATTCTCTTTCATCTGCCAATTATCCATGATACTTTTGCAAAGTAAAGCTTTCAAATGGAAATTAAAATAGGAAATAAGGTTTTTGTAGTAGATGAGGATTTAAAAGGAGAAGTTACAAGAGTGAACGGCAATAGAGTTTCCTTTGAATGTGAAGATGGATTTGAATATACTTACAATAGCGATCAACTTATTGTGTTTAATGAGGAAGGTGAGGCGATCCATCAAGTGAAAGCTTTTGTTCCGGTAAAAGAGAAGAGTTTAACTGTAAATAAATCGGATTATAATCCGACACCCTATTTTGAAGAGAAAATAAAGTTTAGAGGCAAAAAGCCTGAATTTGATTTACATATTGAGGAGATTGCCCCATCTTCAAAATTTTTGAATAAACATGATGCACTGCTTTTCCAGCTGGACTATGTTCGACATGTTATTCATTTGGCGTATCGAAGAAGAGTTAATCGCTTGATTTTTGTGCATGGAGTCGGTAAGGGAGTACTTCGAGATGAGTTGCGATCAATGCTAACTAAGGATTATCCCAATATTGAATTTTTTGATGGATCTTATACTAAATTTGGAGATGGAGCTACTGAAATTATGATTCATGGTTTAGGGAAGCTTTAATTCACTTACTTTTGCAAAGTAAATCGTTCTATCGCGCTTTAGCTTTTGCTGAGGTGAGGAAAGTCCGGGCAGCACAGAGCGCCGTACCTTATGAAAATGAGGGTTTCGATTTAATCGGAAACAGAGAGTGCCACAGAAAATAAACCACCTCAATTTTTGGGGAAAGGGTGAAAAGGCGAGGTAAGAGCTCACCGCTCCTTAGGTAACAAGGGAGGCATGGAAAACCTTACGGGCTGAAAGGTCAAATAAACCGGAGATAAAGTTGCTCGCTTTTCCGGAGGGTAGACTGCTAAGATAAATGATAGAAATTCGCTTTGTCGAATACAGAACCCGGCTTATAGATTTACTTTTTTATGCGTTAAAATGGCTCCATCTTCGTAATTTGGCGGTACCATGAGTGAGCAGTTTTTACAAACTTCGATTGCCTATTTAAAAGGAGTAGGACCAAAGCGTGCAGAGACTTTGGAGAAACAACTCAACATAAAAACTTATGGAGACCTCATTCATCATTTTCCTTTTCGCTACGAGGACAGAACAAAGTTTTACAGCATTGCAGAAGTTCATCCAAACTTACCTTATGTACAATTAAAGGGGAAGATAACTTTTATGGAAGAAGTGGGAGCTGCAAGAAAAAAAAGGCTAATAGCTCGCTTAAAAGATGAAAGTGGTCAAGTTGACCTAGTTTGGTTTAAGGGAATTAAGTTCATAAAGTCTGCCATCAAAATCGGAGAACAGTATGTAGTTTTTGCTAAACCCTCCTCCTTCAATCAAAAAGTGAATTTGGTTCACCCTGAAATGGAGAGTTTAGTAGAGTACAAAAATGCAGTTCAATCCTCTATGCAGCCGGTTTACCCCTCTACTGAAACGCTGAACAAAATGGGCTTGGGGTCAAAAACAATTGCCAAGCTCAACAAGCGGTTGTTTCCACAATTAGAAGGTAAAATCGATGAAAATATACCTTCTACTATTTTAGAGGAGTATAATCTTATCGGCAGAGAAGAGGCCTTGAGAAATTTACATTTCCCACAAAGTATAGAAAAATTACAAGCAGCTCAGTATAGAATGAAATTTGAGGAGTTGTTTTTAATTCAGTTGGAGCTAATCAAGTTAAAGCTTTTAAAGACACAAAAAAGCAGAGGTTTTGTATTCGACAAAATTGGCGCTTACTTCCTTGATTTTTACGACAATCAACTTCCCTTTGAGTTAACACAAGCACAAAAACGCGTGCTTAAAGAAATACGTAAAGATTTAGGTAGCGGAAATCAAATGAACCGATTGCTGCAAGGCGATGTGGGAAGTGGTAAAACCATTGTGGCTTTAATGAGTATTTTAATGGCGATGGACAATGGTTATCAATCTGCTTTAATGGCGCCCACCGAAATTTTGGCTACTCAGCACTTTGACTCTGTAAAGGAGTTTCTCGATCAAATGAATGTGAAATATGCACTCCTAACCGGTTCTACTAAAACAGCTGAGCGCAGACGAATTGACGAAGAACTGCAAAGTGGAGAATTGCAATTGCTGATAGGCACACATGCTCTTTTGGAAGATAAAGTAAAGTTTAAAAATTTGGGTTTGGCTGTTATTGATGAGCAACATCGTTTTGGTGTAGCTCAACGAGCAAAGCTTTGGCGAAAGAATACTCAAGCACCGCATGTGTTAATTATGACAGCAACGCCAATTCCTCGGACATTGGCCATGACGCTTTATGGCGATTTAGAGGTTTCTGTAATTGATGAGTTGCCACCCGGAAGAAAAGAGATTAAAACCGTTCATTGGTATGAAAGCAAGCGACTACGTTTGTTTGGTTTTATGGATGAAGAAATAAAAAAAGGGCGACAGATTTATGTCGTTTATCCGCTGATTGAGGAATCTGAAAAGATGGATTATGCCAATTTGGAAGAAGGCTATCAGCATTTATTTAAGCGATTTCCACCTCCAAAATACAAAGTGAGCATTGTACACGGAAAAATGCCGGCAGATACCAAGGCTTTTGAAATGAATCGATTTGTAAGAGGAGAAACGGACATCATGGTTTCCACTACTGTGATCGAAGTGGGAGTAAACGTTCCCAATGCTTCAGTAATGATTATTGAGAGCGCAGAGCGCTTTGGGCTATCTCAGCTTCATCAGTTGCGCGGCAGAGTGGGAAGAGGCGCAGAACAATCTTATTGTATTTTAATGACAGGGAATAAACTCTCCAACGACGGCAAGCTGCGCATGAAAACGATGACCGCAACCAATGATGGTTTTCAAATTGCCGAAGTGGATATGAAACTTCGAGGGCCGGGTGATTTGCAAGGTACACAACAGAGTGGAACGCCCATCAATTTAAAGTTGGCTAATTTGGCAACAGATGGAGATATAATCGAAGTAGCTCGCGATGCTGCCAAGTCGATTTTAAAAACTGACCCAAATTTGGACTTGCCGCAAAATGCGTGCTTGTTAAATTTTTTCAGAAACAAAAAAAGAGAGAAAGTGAATTGGAGTAGAATCTCTTAAACAGACCTTAGAAATGAACTTTATTCATCAACATACATTTAAAGAACACAAGGGGCCGCTTTATGCTTTGTCGGCTGCAGAACAGCCCGACTACTTTTACTCTGCAGGAGCAGATCGAAGAGTAATTCTGTGGAATGCCAAAGAGCGAAAAGCAGAAAAAGTAGTGGCAAAGTCTCCTACTACCATCATTAGTTTGTTGTATATTCAGAAATTCAACTTTCTTTTAATTGGTCAAATAGAAGGAGGTGTTCATATTATTGACTTAGCAAAAGGGGAAGAGTACAAGTATTTGAAGAAGCATGAAGGTTATATTTTTTGCATTGCCTATATCGAAGAAAAGGAAGAGCTCATTTTAGCCTCCGGCGATGGAGCTATTTCAGTATGGTCTTTGCCGGATTGTCAACTTTTACTTTATAGAAAAGTCAGTGAAAAGAAGGTTAGAGGCTTAGCTTATCAGGCAAATAGAGAGGAACTTGCTATTGCTTGTGGAGATGGAAAGGTGTTGATTTACAATACGGAAGATTGGACTTTGAAATCAGAAATTAGCCACTTTAACTCTTCGGTAAATGCAGTAGCATTTCATCCGACTCAACTGAACAAGCTTTTAGTTGGCGATAAAGATGCGCATCTTCATCAAATTGATTTAGTTGAAAGTAAGCGCCTCTTGAGTTTGCCGGCACATTACTGGGCAATTTACGACATTGCTTTTTCACCTAACCATCGTGTTTTTGCAACAGCAAGTAGAGATAAAACGGTTAAAATTTGGGATGCAGAGGAATTGAAGGTAATTAAGCGCTTTGAAGGTTTAAAAGATCAGGCGCATACTCATTCGGTTAACCAACTGCTTTGGTTAAATGATACAGACTTGTTGAGCACCGGAGATGATGGAAGCGTTAGGCTTTGGGGCATTGGTTGACACATTGAAAATACAATTATGCATGAACCTTTTTGCAATGCCGATGGTTGTCGGCAAAAGATGGAAGGAAGTGTAGAAGAGTGAACTAGGGTTTGCACTTTTGTTTTGAGAATTTCAAATGTCAAATTGAAATCACTTTATTCTTTATAAAAAGAATGTTGTCTTAACATAACCTTTGTGACCTTAGTGCCTTCCCTGCCTCCCGGCAGGCGATGTTTTAGCACTTCGCGCTTAAAGAGAAATTTTAAATTGCATATTTCAAATGAGAAGAAGATGGTGAATGGAATTTAGAGTAGAACAAAAAAATCAACTTCAAACTTTAAGTACTTTAGGCACTCCAAACTTCTAAAATTTATAGTCTTCAGTTCCGCTCTTGGATCTCGACACAAGCTTTCCAAGCAGTAATTGCATAGAAAAGCCCGAATTAATTACTTTTGTCTACTTAAAATTCTAAGCATGAAGATTTCTTATAACTGGCTGAAAGAGTATATCAATTTAACGACAAACCCTGAACAAACGGCTGAAATTTTAACAGATATTGGTCTTGAAGTAGAAGGTATTGAGCGTTTTGAAACGGTTAAAGGCGGTTTAGAAGGAGTTGTTATTGGAGAAATTAAGTCAGTTGTTCCTCATCCTAATGCTGATCGTTTACAGTTGACAAAAGTAAATGTTGGACATAGCGAATTGCTTGACATTGTCTGTGGCGCACCAAATGTAGCCGAAGGTCAAAAAGTAGTTGTAGCGCTTGTGGGTTGCACTTTATACCCAGATGAAAAGGGCTTTAAAATCAAGAAATCAAAAATTAGAGGAGAAGTTTCCGAAGGCATGCTTTGCGCAGAAGATGAATTGGGTTTAGGCGAGTCGCACGATGGAATTATGGTATTGGATCCCTCAGCGAAAGTTGGAATGCCGGCAGCGGATTATTTTCAGCTGGAAAGCGATACGGTATTTGAAATTGGATTAACACCTAACCGTATTGATGCAGCATCGCATTTTGGCGTAGCTCGCGATTTGGCAGCTTATTTTAATCAAGAAGAGGAAACAATAATTTGCCGACCTAAAACAAGCAATATTGCTAAAGCTGAAAAACAATTGGAGATTGAAGTTGAGGTTAAAAACAAGGAAGCTTGTCCTCGATATTCAGGAATTGTGATTAGCAACTTGGAAGTTAAGCCCTCACCGGATTGGTTGCAAAATCGACTAAAGGCAATTGGTCTAAAGCCAATAAACAATGTAGTAGATGTTACCAATTACATCATGCATGAAATTGGTCAACCACTGCATGCCTTTGATTACGATAAAATTGAAGGGAAGAAAGTAATCGTTCAGACTTTATCAGATAAAACCAAATTCACCACACTCGATGAGGTGGAACGTGAACTATCATCGGAAGATTTGATGATTTGTAATGAAAATGGAGGAATGTGTATTGCCGGAGTTTTTGGAGGAACTCAGTCAGGTGTTACGGAGAAAACAAAAAGTATTTTTCTAGAGAGTGCCTATTTTAATCCTGTGTTTGTAAGGAAAACCGCAAAAAGACATGGCTTAAACACAGATGCTTCATTTCGCTATGAAAGAGGAGCAGATCCCAATATCACCGTATTTGCTCTTGAACGTGCTGCTCAATTGCTAAAGGAGTTAGCCGATGGAGAACTTAGTTCTGAATTAGTTGACATTTACCCAAACCCCATAGAGGACTTTTTAGTAGAGTTTAATTATAAAAACTGCGAGCGATTAATTGGTTTTAAAATTGACAATAAGCGAATTAAGAATATTATTCAAGGCCTAGACATTAAAATTCTTCACGAAAGTAAGGAAGGCTTGCGCTTGCAAGTTCCAGCTTACCGAGTAGATGTTCAAAGAGAGGTAGACTTAATTGAAGAGGTTTTGAGAATTTACGGCTACAATCGTATTCCTTTACCGGAGCAAATGAAACTCTCAATACAAAATCAGCCTAAGAAAGAGCCCTCGAAAATAGAAAATATTATTGCCAATTTTTTAAGCAGCACTGGTTTTAACGAAGCTTTTAATAATTCGCTAACAAATCCTTCTTTGTATGAGAAACAAGATGATTTGGTAAATATGCTGAATCCGTTGAGTAAAGAAACAGAAGTGATGCGAAAAAGTATGCTTTATGGAGGATTAGAAGCCATTGCATACAATCAAAATAGAAGGCGTAAAGATTTGAAATTATATGAGTTTGGCAAAACATATCGTAAGGTAGAAGATGGTTTTGAAGAAACTAAACGCTTGGCTTTGTGGATGAGTGGAGATCAACAAGCAGAAAGTTGGCAGTCAGCAACCAAAGCGGTTGATTTTTACAATTTAAAAGCAGTTTCTATTCAGTTGCTAGAGCGATTAGGAATAAGTAAATACAAAGCTAAGACTGTAGAGAGCGCTTCGCCATTTTCCATGGAAATGGACTTTTTAAAAGGCAAAAAAGTAATAGCACGCTTGGGTAAACTGAGTGCAAAAGAGCTGCAGAAGTTTGATGTAAAAGAAGAGGTCTATTTTGCTGAATTCAATTGGTCATTAGTGTTAGATATGCTACAAGTTGAAGCCGTTCAACACAAAGCGGTGAGTAAGTTTCCTTCGGTTAGAAGAGATTTGGCTTTGTTAATTGATGATGGCGTTCAGTTTTCACAAATTGAAGAAGTGGCTAAAAGTACAGAGCGAAAGTTGTTAAAATCAATGAACTTATTTGATGTTTACGAAGGCAAGAACTTGGCAAAAGGGAAGAAGTCCTATGCCGTGAGCTTTATGTTTCAAGACGAACAAAAAACGCTGACCGACAAACAAATCGACAAAGCAATGAAGCGCTTGATTGACTCTTTGAAAAAGGAGTTGAATGCTGAGTTGAGGTAAATTACTCTAAAACCTGTTTTCGTAAAGTTTTAAAAAATAAGCAAGCGCTAAACCACCAAGGATAGAAATAGGAATGCCCATCAATACTTTTTCAGTAGTGATGGGCATTTTTTCTATAAAGGGCAGTATAACTACATTGATTAAGAAAAGCATGATGCTCATCCAAAACCAACGAATTACTAATCTTTTTTTTTGTTTTTCTGTCAATCTAAAATAATTCGTCCAACTTGTTTTTATCAACTAAGTTAGGTAAAGTAACTTTAAGTCGTGGCTCGGCTTGCATGGCTCGTTTAATGGCAAAAATAGCACCTTCATTTCTTGCCCAATTTCTACGCGCAATTCCATTGTTTACATCCCAATGCAGCATGCTTTTCAGTCTTCTGTCGGAATCTTCTGAGCCGTCGAGCATCATGCCAAAACCACCGTTGATTACTTCGCCCCAACCAACGCCACCGCCATTGTGTATGGACACCCATGTGGCTCCGCGGAAAGAATCACCAATCACATTTTGAATTGCCATGTCGGCAGTAAATTGCGAGCCGTCGTAAATATTTGAAGTTTCTCGATAGGGAGAGTCTGTTCCCGATACATCGTGATGATCTCTACCCAAAATTACAGGCGCAGAGATTTCTCCATTGGCAACTGCTTTGTTAAATGCTTCGGCAATTTTAATTCGCCCCTCAGCATCTGCATAAAGAATTCTAGCTTGTGAGCCGACAACTAATTTGTTTTCGCCTGCAGCTTTAATCCAACGTAAATTATCTTCGATTTGCTGTTTAATTTCGCTCGGTGCTTCTTTGGACATTTTTTCCAAAACTTTTGCAGCAATTGCATCGGTTTTTTCTAAGTCTTTGGGATCATTAGAGGCACAAACCCAACGGAAAGGCCCAAAACCATAGTCGAAACACATTGGCCCCATAATGTCTTGAACATAAGAGGGGTATTTGAATTTATCGCCTTCCATTATATCAGCTCCGGCGCGACTGGCTTCTAATAAAAAGGCATTGCCATAGTCAAAGAAATACATTCCTTGAGCAGTCAATTTATTGATGGCTTCCACATGTCTTCTCAGTGTTTTCCGAACCTCCTCTTTAAATCTCTCAGGATTTTTGGCCATCATTTCATTGGATTCCTCCAAACTAAACCCAAGCGGGTAATATCCTCCAGCCCATGGATTGTGCAAGGAAGTTTGGTCTGAGCCGATATCAACTTTTACGTTTTCAGCAGCTAATTTTTCCCATAAATCAACTACATTTCCTTGGTATACCAGAGAAATAGCTTCTTTTTCAGCTCGAGCTTTTTTTGTTCGTTCAAGCAATTCATCTAAGTCTTCATAAACTTCGTCTACCCAACCTTGAGAGTGGCGAGTATGAGTTGCTTTTGGATTCACCTCTGCAGTGATGCTCACCGCACCTGCAATTTTTGCCGCCTTTGGTTGAGCACCCGACATTCCGCCGAGCCCGGCAGTAACAAATAGTTTTCCACCCAAGCCATCCTTGGAGATTTTTCTTCCGGCATTTAAAACTGTTATCGTAGTCCCATGAACAATTCCTTGAGGTCCAATATACATAAAAGAACCGGCTGTCATTTGTCCGTATTGTGTTACCCCTAAAGCGTTAAAGCGTTCCCAGTCGTCCGGTTTAGAATAGTTTGGAATCATCATTCCATTAGTAACCACAACCCTAGGTGCATCTTTATGCGAAGGGAATAAGCCCATTGGGTGACCGGAATATAAAACCAAGGTTTGTTCATCGGTCATTTCTGCCAAATACTTCATGCAAAGCAGATACTGCGCCCAGTTTTGGAAAACCGCTCCATTTCCTCCGTAAGTAATTAATTCATGAGGGTGTTGAGCAACAGCATAATCTAAATTGTTGGAAAGCATAAGCATAATTCCCGCCGCTTGTTTTGAGCGGTGTGGGAATTCCTCTAAATGTTTTGACTTAATTTCGTAGTCAGGTCTAAAACGGTACATGTAAATGCGACCATAATCATTGAGCTCTTGAGCAAACTCTTTTGATAAAATTTCATGGTGTTTTGCCGGAAAATAGCGCAACGCATTTTCAATAGCTAATTTCTTTTCCTCTCTACTTAGGATGTCTTTTCGCTTTGGAGCGTGATTAATCTCCGGCTCATACGCTTTTGTGTGTGGAAGTTCATCCGGAATGCCTTGAAGTATTTGTTCTTTGAATGTCATAGTACTTAAACAGAGTTTGTTCGCTTGAGTTCAAAATTTGATAAAATAAAAACGCTCATCTTAATGAGCGTTTTCAAAGGTATTTATTTCAACTTTTAAATTGAATTTAAGTTTAATTATTTTTACTCAATCTTCCATTCTGCACCACTTATATCCGTTAACTTAAGTTTAAAATTTCCTTCTGATAAGTGTTTAAACTTTTCTGACTTCAAATTAATGGTCGCTTTAGCGCCTAACGGAATTATTAAACTATGTGCACCACTTTTTACTTTAGCAATGTATTTGTTGTCAATTTGTTCTTTAGGGAAAGAGGAAAGTTGTTCCCCGTCTAGCTTATAAATACTTTCACCTTTTTCATCAATAACTTCTATCCCAATTAAAAAGGAGCCGTAAACATCTACCCCTTCTACTCGGTAAACTTGAAAGCTCAACTGATTTTGGTTCAGTTGTAGTTTGCTTAGCTCTAATTTTGGTTTAACTGATTTATTGTGCAGTGTTCCCCAAACTCCTCCATGAAAAACCTGATTGGTATACAAACTCAATGATAGAATAATCAGAGAACCAACTAAAAAGCTTTTGGAAGTTTGCTTTTCTGTCAAGGGTAAGTTTCCTGATGCTAGCCAACTAAACCATTTATTTTGTGTAATGGCTTTTTTGTTTTTCATTAACCAATAGTCTACCGAATATTGAGCACTACCTGTAAAGAAAAGCGTGAAACCTCCTGCAATTCCGAGGATGCCTATTTGCCATTCGTCTAAGCAAGTAGTGCCTATCCATCCTGAGCCGAGTAAAATGCCCATTGCCAAACCAAATACGCCAATGCTCATAAGTCGGCTAAAAAAGCCAAACATTAATAGTAGCCCAACAATTCCTTCTACAATGGTAAAAATGGTCATTGCCCACCACAACACTTCCGGATTGGTCACCATGAATTCGATCATGGGTTTAATTCCAAGCGCATTGGGCAGGAAGTGATTAAATTTTTCGCCGATGTATCCGGCTGCTTCAGGATCTAATTTATTGGCTAAAAAAAGTCGTCTCCAAAAGGCTGAAAAGTATGTCCAGCCAATGACCAGACGTAGCGCCAAGCTAAATAAGCCGGCAATTTCGAAATTATTATTCTTTTGATTGATTGAAATTGAGTTCATGATTTTTTCATTTAGATATTTAATTACGAATACATAATGTATTCATTTAATTGTGCTTGTTGCTTGACTTTAGCAACGAAATAAAACTAAAAGAAAAATCAGTGATGAGTTTTTATCTGCTGAAATAACAAATAGAGCGCTACTTTAAAAGTTGCGTGTGTAGTTGGGGAAAGCTGATTGAGAGTTCTTTCAGCTTTGTGTTTTATATTGCTTTTGGATTCATGAGCAATGAGATTAAGGTCGACTGTTAAAAGTGAAGAATTTTTAATCTCTGCATCAACATCTTCAAAGGAAACTAAACAGTTTTCTGAGTTTTGCTGAATCGTTTTTGAAGGCAGCAATTGCTTTTGTACTTCTTGCCCAATTAAAGTCTGTATGCCCTTGCGGACATTGCAGGAAGTTAGGACGATAAAAGCCATTAAGCCGCTAAGGCTAATGACTTTAATGTAAGTATGCCACTTTTTGTTCTTCATTTGAAGCTACAAAGTTCACAAACTTATTGTCTAGTAAAAGGGTTTTACCAAAGTTTAACAAGAGTTGCGCACTTACTCAGGAATAACTAAAATTGGAAGTTCTGCGTGCATAACCACTTTTCGTGTATCACTGATGTTAAAAAAGCGCTCCCAAAAGCTTTTTTTACGCTTAATCATCACGAGGATTGCTTCTCGGTTTTCAATTCCTCTTTTCAAGCCTTCTTCATAAGATTTACCCCAGCTTTCGTGCAAGTCTACCTTTATACCTTCAAACAAACTCTTTGCATCCGACCAATCTTGAATTGGGCTATCCTCTTCTACTCTAACGTGTAAAAGCTCTAAGGGAAGCTGATGTTTTTTAGCAAACTTCAGAATTGGTGGAGCAACTTTTATTGAAATGCCTGAACCATCGTAGCTCAGAATCATCTCTTTAATTGACTTGTCCTTAAAGTCTTTTGGTACAACGTAGAGTGGAACTTCTAAATTATTCATTAAATCGGCGGTATTACTACCAATTAAAACCTCTTTAACTCCTGAAGCCCCTTTGGTGCCCATGACAATACAGTCGGCATCAATTTTTTTGGCAATGGCATTACATTGATCTGAAAAGTTTCCTTGAGCAACTTCTGAATCAATCTTTAAAGATTTTTCAGGGTGTCGATTAACAACTTCTATCTTGAACTCCTCCATTCCATTTTTAGCTTGCTTTTGCAGTTCATCTAACAGATAAAAGAAACCGCTGTTTCCTCCATGAGGCACTTGATAAACATTGATTAAATAAAGCTCGCTGTCTTCATTCATTAATTGATCGATGGCAAAATCAACAGCCATCATGGCATTTTCTGAAAAATCGGTGGGGATAAGTATTTTTTGCATTGCTATGATTATTTATTACATCAAAAATAGAATTTTAAATGAAGCTAGTAAATGATAATTATCAGTTTCATTAAAAGAGGGTAAATATATGCGATAATTCATCTTAATTTAGCAGAAATTTGAATTTAAAATCGCTTAAATGCTAGCTGAGTTACAAGAGAAGTATGCACATCTATTTGAAGATGAACTGTTAGAAGAAATGAATCAAGTAGCCACTTTTAAAGAAATAAAAGCAGGTGACAAATTAATAGACTTTGGAGCCTATGTACGTTCTATGCCGCTGATTGTAAGTGGAGCAATAAAAGTGCTAAGAGAGGATGAAAATGGCGACGAATTGCTCTTGTATTTTATAGAAGCCGGAGAAACTTGCGCCATGACCATGACTTGCTGTTTGGGAAACACCAAAAGTGAAGTAAGGGCAATTGCAGAGCTAGACAGTAAGTTGATTATGCTACCTGTACAGAAAATGGAAGAGTGGATGGGCAAATACAAAAGTTGGAGAAACTTTGTGTTGAATAGCTATCAAGCGAGAATGACTGAGCTGTTGAACACCATTGATAAAATTGCCTTTTTAAAAATGGATGAACGATTGCTGAACTACCTTGAAGAAAAGGTAAAAGTGAGTAAAGATAAGTTTATTAACAGTACTCATCAAGAGATCGCTTATGAGTTAAATACCTCAAGGGTGGTGATTTCCAGGTTGCTAAAGCGCTTGGAAAACGACGGTTTAATCGAGCTACAACGCAACCGAATTAAAGTATTGGCATTGTAACATAGGTTACTTCTAAAGCAGTCCACTTCATTTAATTTTGCCACAAACTATTACAATGGAAATTTACTTGCTTTTAGGATATTTAGCGGCATTAATAATTGGTTTAGTTCTTGGATTAATTGGCGGCGGCGGCTCCATTTTAACTGTTCCCATTTTAGTTTATTTGATCAATATTGATCCTGTTACAGCTACGGCTTATTCTTTGTTTGTGGTAGGAGCCACAGCATTGGTGGGCACTTTTAGAAACTTTCCCAAGAAACTAGTCGATTTTAAAACGGGCTTGGTATTTGCCGCTCCGGCACTATTAGCTGTTTACTTTACCAGACTTTACTTTGTGCCTGCCATTCCTCAAAGTTTATTTACAGTTGGCAGTTTTGAAGTTACAAAAGACATTGGAATTATGGTGCTTTTTGCCATCATAATGCTTTTGGCTGCATACTCCATGATTAAAAATAAAAGAGGAGAAGAAGCTGTTGAACAAGAACAAAGTTTTAATTATCCTTTAATTGTTTTAGAGGGAGTTGTAGTAGGGTTTTTAACGGGCTTAGTAGGAGCAGGAGGAGGCTTTTTAATTATTCCGGCTTTGGTGCTTCTAGCAAAATTGCCAATGAAAAAAGCGGTTGCTACTTCTTTAATGATTATAGCAATTAAGTCTCTAATTGGATTTGTTGGAGATGTTCAAAACATGCAAATTGACTGGGCTTTTTTACTTTTGTTTACAGCTCTTTCGATTGTGGGTATCTTCTTGGGAATTTACCTCAATAATTGGATAGATGGCAAAAAGTTAAAGAAAGCCTTTGGGTGGTTTGTGTTATTAATGGGAATTTATATTATTTATATGGAGTTTATGCAGGCTTAAATTAGATAACTCGTATAGATTTCCCTTTGGCATTATGCAGATATCCCTGCCTGCCTAAAAAGCAGGGATTCTAAGGAATATTTTAAGCTACATTAAAAATCATAATCGGTATTAGTTAAATCTTCTTTTTCTGATAAATTTTTATTCGAAGCATCCATAAAATAAAAATGAAGGAATACACAAATAAAGTAAAAGTATAGGAGTGGTGGAAGTCAAGTGTGTCCGGATAGTATTTTACGACCATTGCCAGACCAATAATGCGGATAACATTCAAAAAGTGAATTAACAGTATGCCTGCAATAATAAAAATTGTTTTGAACCACCACTTACCTTTAAAAACTGCTATAAAAGCAGTAAAAAGAATAAATAAGCTTAATCCATCGCAAGGGTTGCCAATCACTACACCGGTTGTATTAGCTATACCCATGTGATATTGATAGAGACTGTTTGATGGAATTAAATCGTAACCCAATACTACTAGGCCATATTCAGCAGCATCAATTATTGAGTTGATTAGCCAAAAATCAACTTGAGTATAAGGTGTTAAAATATAATCGTAAAAAAGTTGAAGTCCCAAATAAATGACTAACATTTTAACGATAAAAGCAACCGCCTTTTTGTTTTCAATAATCCACTTTTTAATATTCTCAATCATTTAACGCTATGCTTTAAGCGGGCTAAATTACCCTTTAAAAAGAAATTTTATTTTGTGCCGAATTCTTTAGCTACCGTAAAATAAAAAGTAGTACCTACATTTTCTTCGGACTCCAGCCATATTTTACCACCAAGGCTCTCTACAATCTTTTTAACCACTGCTAAGCCAATTCCCGTTCCGCTGTATTGAGTCCTACCGTGAAGACGTTGGAAAATGACAAAAATCTTTTCGTGAAATTCCTCTGAAATTCCAATTCCATTGTCGGAAATGCTGAACTGCCAATGGATGTCTAATTCTTTTACTTTAATCTGAATAATCGGCTTTTCTTCCTTTTTTGAATACTTAAGCGCATTGCTTATTAAATTTTGAAATAAGCGCATAATTGAGCTTTGATAAGTAAGAATTGAAGGAAGATTTTTATACTTTATCTTTGCCTTTTTTTTCTTCTATTTGCTTTTTATGCAGCAATTTAACATCTTCAATGATTAAGTTTAAATCCACCTTGCTCAACTCTTCGGATTGATCATTTAAACGGGAAAAATCCAATAAGTCTAAAATAATTTTACGCATTCTTTGCGCCCCTTCAGTGGCATAGTGGATATATTTATTTGCTTTATCATCTAGTTGATGTTTATACTTTTCTTGGAGCATACTCATAAATCCGGTTACCATTCTCAGCGGCTCTTGTAAATCGTGAGAAGCTACATAGGCAAACTGCTCTAATTCGGCATTAGAAATAGCCAATTGTTTCACATTTTGCTCCAATTCGGCATTGAGCAATTTGAGTGATTTTTCATATTCTTTTTGATGTGAAATATCTGACATAGCACCCAAAGCTCTTTGCACTTCTCCTTTTTTGTTTCGGATAAAAATTGCCTTATCAATAACATATGCATATCTACCGTTTGCCTTTTTAAAGCGATACTCTTCCTCCCAAATAGAATGCTTAGCGTTGGGCTGCATGTACTTTTGGATTTTATCCAGCACTTGTTCTCGATCTTCAGGATGAATATTTCCAACTAAAAAATCAAAACTAGGTTGAAGTTGTTCTAAGTCGAAGCCAAAGAGCGATTGGAAACCTTGAGCCCAGTAAAGTTCATTATTCACTACATCATAATCCCAAATAGCATCATTGGTAGCACGGGTGACCATTTCATAACGCTCATTGCTTTTTCTTAGCTTTTCTTGGTAACCTACAATTTCTGTCGCATCCTTGGCAATGCAATGAATTAATTGCAACTCTTCATCCCAATAAGCCGACCAAATTAAGGGTACTGCTTTTCCTGTCTGATGAATATACCGATTTGAAAAGTTATTAGCTTTCTGTCCCTTAATTAGTTCGACAGCTTGCTTTGTAGTCTTTTCAAAATCTTCTGTATGCAAGAATTTTTGAAAATTCCTCCCAATCATTTCATTTGGCTCGTAACCTAAAACTTCTTTAGAGGCAGCGCTCATTTTGACAAAATTTCCTTCTTTGTCTATGGAACAAATAATATCCATTGAAAAATCAAGCACTCTTTGTAAATCAGCCTGTACACTTTTTACTTCTGACAAGTCGTATCCCAAGCCAAAGATGCATTCTTCACCATGGTAATTCATTCTTGCGGCAGTGTATAAATAGGGTCGTTGCTTGCCCGACTTGGTTTTTAAATAAGCCTCTACCTCCGTATAGCCGGTATCAAAAGCCATTTGTATATGCTTTTCGATTCGCTTTGCATCTTCACCATCAAAAAACTCAGCCGGTGTCATTTGTGCAATCTCCTCAGAAGAGTAGCCTGAATTTATTTCTAAATGCCGATTCCACTTTAAGTACTTCCCTTTCTTATTCAGCATGTAAAAAGTACTTGGTAGGCGCTCAATTAACTTACGGTTAAATTCACTCTCAACCTTTAGCTTTTGGTTCGTTGCCACAAAATCACTAATGTCTTGAAAAACACCAATTAGCTTGACAGCTTGATCGTTTTCATAAATAATTGACGCCTTAGAAACTACATGTATTATTCGATTGTTTTTTCCAATCAATCTTTTTTGAATATTATATTCATTGCCATTTACTATGGCAGACTCTGCATGCTTTAGTGCTCTTTCACGATCTTCAGGATGAATAACATTTGTTCCGTCTTCATAACTTACTTTAAACTCATTAGGCTCATAAGCCAGCATTTTAAAAACGCCGGCAGACCAATGTAAGTTGTTGTTTACCAGGTCTAATTCCCAAGTTCCAATTTTGCTGAGTTGCTCAACATGGCTTAAAAGAATCTCTGATTCTGATGCGCCTTTCTTTTGTAATGGTGTGTTCATATTTGCAATAAAATTAAACACTTTCAATTTTATTTAGTCGCAAAATTGCATTGATTTTTTACAGATTAATATAGGTGAGATACTTATTTGATTTTTCTTTGGAAGGAATTATTAAGTGAACAATATTGTTAATGGGAGAAATACTAAGCTGATATTAAATTATTGACTTAAAAACATAAATTTGTTAATTATAGAATTTATGTAGAATGAAACAGTTTTACGAGGTTTATGAAAAGCACCCAAAACTCTCAACACTGTTGAGAGAAATAAGTTGGTCGCATAATTTGGCAATATTTTCGAGGGGGAATTCATATATGAAAATACTCTGAAATAAAATGAATTATTTAATTGGTTAGTATTTTTGGGAGATATTAAAGAGATAAGAGTTTGAAAAATAAAAATGTAAATAAAGGAATCAGTAGGGTCGTTTCAGAACTTATGGACAGAGTGATGGATAAAGTATTGATTACTGACCCTTTTATAAAAGAAAAGCACCATTCTAGTAAGCCTCTTTATGCTGCGCTAGTTCCTGACGAAATTTTTAAAGGTTCTCACTTTGAGCGAAGATTTGTAACGCCTTTTGGTGGGGTTTGGGAAAAATTAGCTCAAGTAGTCGCAGATGAATATCACGGACATTGCGAAATGGGGAAAACTATCAATGGAGAAATTGGTGCAGAAAGGCTTAGGCGAATACAAGAAGTTTTAAATAGACTAGAACACAAGAAAAAGGGGAAAGACAAGCAAAAACCTGACTGGGATGTAGAACTAAAGTACATTTTAGAAGGTGGCGGAAAACCTATCCCAACAAGTGTTGTTTGTGATATATTTATTGAGAGTAAAAAGGCGAAGAAGAAATATGCTTTTGAACTAAAAGGTCCGCTACCCAACAGCGACCAAACCAAAGTTAGCAAAGAAAAGCTGTTTAAGCTTTTGGCGATGAATCCCGTTAAAGTAGATTATGCTTTTTATGCACTACCTTATAATCCTTATGGAAAAAGAAAAGATTACAATTGGAGTTTCCCTATGAGATGGTTTGACATGCACAATGATGAATCAGTTTTAATCGGAAATGAATTTTGGGATTTAATTGGCGGAAAAGGAACATACAAAAACTTCATTTCTGAAATTAATTCATTAGGTAAGGAATATCGTGAAAGAATATATCGTGAGTTTTTAGGAATTGAGCCACCGGAAGGTTTTGACAAATCAGTACTTCAATAAATTATGAGTAAAACAAAATTCACATTTATAGATTTATTTGCAGGGATTGGCGGTTTTAAAATGGCCCTTAGCTCCAATGGTGGGACTTGCCTTGGATTTAGTGAAGTCAACAAAGATGCAATAAACACATACTGTGAAAACTATAATGTTAAGCCTGATACAAACTTTGGAGATATTACCCAAATTAAAGAGCTTCCACAACATGATGTTTTGACAGCAGGAGTACCTTGTCAAAGTTGGTCAATTGCAGGCAAAAACCTTGGTTTTGATGATGACAGAGGACAACTTTGGAATGATACTATTTTCTTATTAAACCAATCTAAACCAAAAGCATTTATTTTTGAAAATGTAAAGGGTCTTGTTGATCCACGAAATAAAAATGCACTTAGCTATATTCTTGAGAGAATTAAAGCAGCTGGATATTACGCAAACTATTATGTAATAAATTCTCATGATTATGGTGTTGCACAAAATAGAATTAGAATTTATTTAATTGGGTTTCGTGAAAAAAAATACTTCGATCAATTCTCACTACCTAAGAAAATTGAAAAAAGAATAACTTTAGCAAATATTCTCGGTATAGAATTACAGAATAACGAACCTGAAATTGAGCAAAGGGATTTATTTGGAAATCCAATACTACAAAGACAAATGAGTCTTTCAAGTAAAAATGGATTTAATGATTACTTTTTATTCAATGATTTAAGAAACGGACATACAACCATTCATTCTTGGGACATTATTGACAGTACAGAAAGGCAGAAGGAAATCTGTTTACTTTTATTAAAAAACAGAAGAAAAAGTAAATTCGGACCTTTAGATGGAAACCCTTTGTCACTAAAGCAATTTCAATCTCTTGATTCAAGTATATCTCAAGAAGATCTTGACGAATTGGTGGATTTGTCCATTCTTAAAAAGATTAATTATCGTTTTGAAATATTAGATTTTGATGAAAACCAATTATCAGAGAATGAAATCGAACTTTTGAATTTAACTTCCAGTAATTTTTTAATATTAGATGAATTAAAAACAGAAAGGGTTTTAAAAGTAAAGCGAATTTCAATCTCCGAAACAATAGATTCACTTTTAGAAAAAAATGTTATAAAATGTATTGAAGAAAGGTTTGATTTCAAGAATACAAAAATTAGTAGTGGATTAAATGGTGTGAATAGAGTTTTTATGCCTACTTCAGATGTCTTTCCAACTCTCGTTGCAAGTGACACTAACGACTATGTATCATTGAGAAGTATTCAACCTGCTAACCATGATGATTATAAAAAGCAGTTTTTGGAGAAGGTGTATTTTTCAGGAAACTATAGAAAAATTACAAAAGAAGAAGCTTGTCTCATACAAGGTTTTCCAAGGGGCTTTAAACTTCCAGAGTCAAGAGCAAGGTGGATGAAATTAATTGGGAATAGTGTTTCAGTCCCTGTAATTGATATACTTATTAAATCTATTATTTCAACAGGAGTATTTGACCATATCAGAGTAAAAAAGCACGAAATGAAAGCATTGCCTAAACGAAGTACTGAGAAAGTACAGGATTGAAAATAGGTATTGTGTATTCTAGATAATTCAAATTTAAAAAGTATACCTTGGTGTTAAATAGCTCGTAGCTGTTGTTAAGGCCGGAAATTTTTATATTTCAAAATTAATTTTCAGTTTGCAAAAAATGATTTAACTACTTTCGAAAATTCATTATGGATCAAGATAACGCACTTGCAATTATGAAATCGGGGCAGAATGTTTTTCTCACCGGATCTGCCGGAACGGGAAAAACCTATGTACTCAATAAATACATAGAGTATTTAAAAATTAGAAAAGTAGCCGTGGCCATTACTGCATCTACCGGAATTGCTGCTACCCACATGAACGGAATGACCATTCACGCTTGGTCGGGAATTGGGGTAAAAGATAGTATGAGCCGTAGAGCTTTGGTGAATTTAAAAACCAAAAAGTACCTGAATGATAAGCTCGATAAAGTAAAAGTGCTCATAATCGACGAAATTTCAATGCTTCACGCCAAGCAATTAAATATGGTGAATGAAGTATTACAGTTTTTCAAAGACAATCAATTGCCTTTCGGCGGAATACAAGTTATTTTTTGTGGAGACTTTTTTCAGCTTCCTCCCATTGGCAACCCCATGGAGAGCAGTAGAGATAAATTTGCTTTTATGAGCGAGGCTTGGGCAGCCGCTAAGCCCACTGTTTGTTATTTAAATAGGCAGTATCGACAAAGTGATTCTGCTCTCAATAATATTTTAAATGAAATTAGATCCGGGCAATTAAAAGGCGATTCTTATGCTAAATTACTTGAAGCTAAACACAATCAACTTAATGGCGATTTAGAACCTACTAATCTCTTTACTCACAATATTGATGTTGACCGAATTAATCAAGAACACTTAGAGAAACTGGATGGAAGGTTAAGAACGTTTAATGCCGAAATAAAAGGAAATATTAAACTGGCTGAAACACTTAAAAAGTCAGTTTTAGCTCCGGAAAACTTGCAGTTAAAAATTGGTGCAAAAGTGATGTTTGTTAAAAATAACCTTGAAAAAGGCTATGTAAACGGTAGTTTAGGAAAGATTGTGGGTTTTAACTCCGATGGGAAACCCTCAGTAAAACTATCGAATGGGAAAACCATTTATGTTGAAAAAGAAGAATGGGCTATTCAAGATGAGCAAGGAAAGACTTTAGTTCGCTTGGAACAATTGCCATTGCGATTAGCGTGGGCGATTACCGTTCATAAATCTCAGGGAATGACTCTGGAGTCGGCAAAAATTGACTTGTCAAAAACTTTTGAAACCGGACAGGGTTATGTGGCACTTTCGCGATTAAAAACCTATGAAAATTTAATCTTGGAAGGATTCAACGACACCGCACTGCAAATTGATGCACTGGCATTTAGAGCCGATCAACGATTCAAAGAATTATCTGCTGAAGCAGAAGCTAATTTAGATCTAAAAGTATTGGAGCAAGCCGCAAAAAGTTTTGTGAAAAGCTGTGGAGGAATAACCGATTTAGATGAAGTAGAAAGGCGTAAAAACAGACTTAAAGAAGGAAAAAAGCTAAAACAAACTAACAGTGATAAGCCTTCTACTTATGATGTCAGTAAAACCTATTTTGAGCAGCAAATGCCATTAAATAAAATCGCCAAAGAGCGAGGCTTAAAAGAAGAAACGATTGCCAATCATTTAATTAAAATTAAAAAAGACAATCCGGAAATGAATTTGAGCATTTACAAACCCAAAAAGTCGATTGTTGACCAAGTAGATGCTACACGGAAAAAACTAGGCGACGAAAAGTCCAAAAGTTTAAAAGCCATACACGATGCGCTTAATGGTAAAGTCAGTTATTTAGAGATTCGGCTTTCTTTAGCTTTTTTGATTTAAAAATTCAGCTTCACTTTATAAAGGTTCTCAATTGAAAAACAGTATTCGCAATAAAATCAAAAACTCAAGTGGCTTAGGCACTTTTGGAGGTGTGTTTACTCCTTCTATACTTACCATTTTAGGCGTAATAATGTACTTGCGTTTTGGTTGGGTAGTGGGCAATGTTGGCTTAATTGGAACGCTAATCATCGTTACATTATCAACAAGTATTACTTTTTTAACCGGCTTGTCGATTGCTTCCATTGCCACTGATCAAAAGGTGAAAATTGGAGGAGCGTATTATATGATTAGCCGATCTTTAGGCATAGAGCCCGGAGGTGCCATTGGCATACCCTTATTTTTTGCTCAAGCTTTATCCGTTGCACTTTACACAGTGGGCTTTGCCGAAAGTGTGGTTCAAGTTTTTCCTCAATTTGGCGAAAAAGTAGTCGCCTTAATTACTACTGTTTTTATTACTGCTGTAGCACTTGGTTCAGCTAAAACAGCCATAAAAGTGCAATATGTAATAATGATTGGCATTGCATTGTCACTTATTTCTTTTGCTTTTGGCAGTCCGATTGAGGAATCGAGCATAGAAATGTGGGGTGCTAAAAAGGAAAATTCTGAGAATTTTTGGACGGTATTTGCCGTCTTTTTCCCGGCTGTAACCGGAATTATGGCAGGAGTAAACATGTCGGGAGACCTTAAAAACCCAAAGCGATCTATTCCCAAAGGAACTTTTGCCGCTATTGGAGTTGGGTACATTATTTATATGATATTGCCTATTATATTGGCCAACCGCGCAGATGCATTAACATTGATTGAAGATCCCCTAATTATGCGCAAAATGTCTTTTTGGGGAGATGCCATATTAATCGGCGTTTGGGGAGCAACTTTATCAAGCGCATTGGGCAGCATTTTAGGAGCACCCAGAGTGCTTCAAGCTTTAGCGAAAGATGGGATTTTACCGAAAGCGCTAAACTTCTTAGGCAAAGGAAGTGGTGAAGACGACTCTCCAAGAATAGGAACAATATTTACATTAGCCATTGTAATTGTTGCCGTTTGGCTGGGTGATTTAAACTTAATTGCGCCCATTTTAAGTATGTTTTTTTTAACCACTTACGGAGTGTTAAACATTGCCGCCGGCACAGAGCGTTTTCTCAAAAGTCCTTCATTCAGACCAACTTTTAAAGTACACTGGCTGCTTTCATTTATTGGAGCTTTTGGCTGTATAGCAGTAATGTTGCTCATTAATTCATTCGCAACCTTGATTGCTTTGCTTTTTGTGGCTGTAATTTTTATTTGGCTAAAAAGAAGACAGATGCGAACAGCCTGGGGCGGCATAGGTAGGGGAATTCGAATGGCGCTGATTAAAAGAAGTTTGTTAAGTCTGTCAGAAGATCAAGAAGTGAAGAGCTGGCGACCCAACCCAATTGTTTTAGCAGGTGCTCCCACTAAGCGTTGGCACTTGATTGAATTTGCCGATGCGATTACTCAAAACAGAGGTGTGTTAACCATTGCCAGTGCTATTTCTCGGAAGAATACTTCGCAAGAGCAATTAACTGCCATGAAGCTACATTTAAATCAGTATTTGAAGAAGAAGGGGGTTCAGGCATTGGTGAAATTTGTTAGAACAGACTCGATCTTTGAAGGTTTAAGCAATTTGGTAGAACACTATGGAATGGGGGCTTTGCAAGCCAATACTGTTATTTTGGGTGCCTCAGAAAAAGAGGAAGACCGCCCGATGTTCTGTCAAATGATTGGCCGATTTAACGAATTGAAAAAGAATGTACTCATCATCAATAAAGGGAGCAAGAAACCCGGTTTTGGTAAAAAACAACAAATTGATGTTTGGTGGGGCGGATTGAAAGGAAATGGCGGCTTGATGATTATTTTGGCTTATCTAATCAATTCAAGCATTGATTGGAGACAAGCCAAAGTTTGTATTAAAATGGTTGTTGGTAGTAAAGAGGCTTTGGAGAAGAGCCGAGAAAACTTAGAAGAGAAAATCGAAGAAATGCGGATTGATGCTGAAATTCATTTGATTCTTTCTGAAGGAAGAAAATTTGATAAAATACTTAAAGCAGAGTCCACCACAACTGACTTAATTTTTATGGGAATGGCAAGCCCCAATGAGAACTTTGAGCAATATTTTAGCGAATTACAACAAAAAATTAATGGCTTACCTACTACTGTTTTAGCACTGGCGGCACAAGATGTTGCTTTTAGCGATATTTTAATTCAGAAAGATAGCATGAGTTCTGATTAATAATTAAGAATTATTGATTGTTCCTAAATTTAGTCGACACATTTAGTTCTTCGTTATAAAAAGAACTTGTTTTCCAATTAAAATGACGGTATATTTGTCGGGAATTGTTGTAAAGATCGTCATTATGTATTTTAGTGAAAACATCAAACTACTTAGAAAGCGAAAAAGAATCTCCCAAGAAGATTTGTCTCAGGAAATTGGAATAAAAAGAAGTTCGCTCAGCGGCTATGAGTTGGGAAACACCGAACCCAATTTTGATACACTTTTGCGTTTTTCCGCATATTTCAAAGTTTCAATTGACAAATTACTTAAAGTGAATTTAAACCAATTATCGGAGCTTTACTTAAGTCAGTTAGAACAAGGACTTGATGTAGACGTTACCGGAGGAAAGTTGCGCGTTTTAGCTACAACAGTTGACGAAAGAAACGAAGAAAACATTGAACTAGTGCCTGTAAAAGCAAAGGCAGGTTATACCGCAGGATATGGAGATCCTGATTTCATTAAAGTACTCCCTACATTTCAATTGCCCTTTTTAGATCGCAACAAAAAGTTTAGAACTTTTCAAATTGATGGTGACTCTATGCCGCCGGTATCTGCTGATTCATGGGTAACAGGTGAGTATGTTCAAAATTGGCAAACCATTAAAAACGGCTTTCCTTATATCATCGTTACCGAAAATGAAGGAGTTGTTTTTAAAATGGTTTACAAGCAATTCGATAAAAATCAAACATTGCTGCTTTGCTCTACCAATCCTGCTTACGAGCCTTATGAAGTAAATATTAATGAAGTAGTTGAAGTGTGGAAGTTTGTCAATTACATTAGCAACGAAATGCCGGAACCCAATTTGTCGCGTGATCAACTCAGTAACAGCGTAATGAATATGCAAAGAGAGCTAAAAGAAATCAAAAACCGATTGAGGACTAACTGAAATTAAGTATTTTTCAAATTTCAAAGCTGTATTGCTTTTTATTGTGCAATCAATTGCTATCTTTATGCGTCTGTAATTCCGACAATTAAATTTAGCAGTTATGAAGCAGTTTTTTACTCTCTTTTTACTAAGTACATTATCACTTTTTTCTTTTGCACAAAGCAATTTAACAGAGCTTTCGGCTCCATCGAATTGTATTGCGTCACCCGATCCGTTGGTTATTACTCAAGCTGACCAAACGCAAATTACGGTGGTGGGAAAAGGAAATTTGAACAACAATTGGACAGAAAGTGTCGATGGTTTTACGATTGTCAAAAACTCAAATGGCATTTATGAATATGCTCATTTAGTGAATGGAGATTTACAAGCAAGTGGAGTAAAAGCTAGAGATCCGCAGCAAAGAACTGCTTCAGAATTAAGTTTTGTAAGCAATTTAACTCCTTCAATCAAGCCAATGCCGAATGCACTTAAAGGCTCGGTGTTAAATCAAGTAAGAAAACAAATTCAAAATAAGACTTATCCAACAACAGGAAACATAAGAATTTTAGCATTATTGATTGAGTATCCTGACTTACAGTCTACTTTTTTACAGTCGGATTTTGACTCCCTGTTTGGCGGTGTAAATTATTCTACCGGACATGGAAGTTTTAAAACCTACTTTGAAACTGCCTCGTCTGGACAACTAACTGTGACAGTGGATGTAATGGGTTGGTTTATGGCCGATAGTAATTATCGTTATTACAGTGATGATAGTGGAACACACCGTGCAGCAGATTTAGTACGTGAAGCAGTAGATGCAGCAGAGCAAGCCGGAGCAAACTATTCGAATTACGACAATGACAATGATGGCGATGTAGATGGCATTTTGGCCGTTCATGCAGGACCGGGAGCTGAAGTGGGAAGTCAAACACAGTACATTTGGTCGCATCGATGGGTGTTAAACGGTGGCTCTCAAGGTTCTGTTTTTTACGATGGTGTTTGGATTAATGACTATATGATTAATCCGGAAACGAGAGGATCTCTTTCAAATCCAAGAATTGTTGGTATTGGAGTGCTTTGCCATGAATTTGGTCATAATTTAGGTTTGCCTGACTTATATGATACTGATCCATCGAATGGAGATTCTGAAGGGATTGGAAATTGGGGATTAATGGGCGGCGGTGGCTGGCTCGGTGGCGAACATTTTCCAGCTAACTTTTGCGCTTGGTCGAGAGTAGAGAATGGATGGGATACTCCAACTTCACTTACTATCGGAAATAGTGGAAATTACACCATGAACCCGGCTAGTTTGAATCAAAATGAAATTTATCGAATCAACACTCAGAACAGCAATGAGTATTTTCTTCTGGAAAACCGCCAGAAAAGAGGGTTGGACAGTATGCTGAATGGAACAGGTTTGGCGATTTGGCATATTAATTCAAGTAAAACGAATATGTTTCAGAATCAAGTGAATGGCGATGAAACTGAGAAAGGAGTTGATTTAGAAGAAGCCGATGGGAATGATGACTTGGATAATGAAATAAACAGGGGAGATAATGGAGATTTGTTTCCCGGCTCTACCAATAACAGTATGTTTAATGACAATACGTATCCGAGTGCAGAAACATATACTCCAACAAGCACAGGGCTTATTATAAGAAACATTACCGAAATCGGAAATCAAATTAACTTTGATTTTGGAGCACCAGTGGTTGCCAGTTGCTCAGGAACTACAACTTTAACTGCTACAACTGGATTCTTTACCGATGGTAGTGGATCGGCTAATTATACAGATAATTTGAATTGCAGTTGGTTAATTCAGCCCTCATCAACAGTTCAAAATATAGCGCTTGGGTTTAACTTAGCGGATATTGCAAGTGGTGATACACTTTATATTTATGATGGAAGCAACAGCAGTTCACCACTTATTGGAGCATACAGTTCGTCAACTACGCTACCTGTAAATATTTCTTCAACAGGGCCAACTATGTTCTTGCAGTTTATAACTGATGGAAGTGGGACTGATCAAGGTTGGGATGTTTCATACACAGGAATTCCGCCGGCAACATGCTCAGGAAACATCACAATGACCGCAACATCCGGTACATTCGACGATGGTAGTACAACGACTAATTACACAAATAACTTAAATTGTAGCTGGTTAATTCAGCCTTCTAGCCCGGTAAATGATATTACTTTAACATTTAGCGCATTTAGCACAGTAACACCGGGCGACACTGTTTTCGTTTACGATGGAACCGATAACACTGCACCTTTAATGGGAAGTTATACAGGAAACTTGACCCCATTTAGTTTAACTTCTACCGGAGCATCAATGTACGTAGAGTTTAAAACTAACTTTAGCATTACCTCTACAGGTTGGGACGCAGCTTATTCAACAACTCCATTTTCCGTTGATACAATGGAGTTTACTCAAGACTCTATTTTTATCGGATCCGGTTTAGGAAGTTCAGCCCAATACAATATTCAATCAAATGTAAACTGGTCGGTAACGGACAATGCTGCTTGGTTAGTGACTTCTCCCTTAAATGGAAACAGCAACCAAATAGGAACAGCTACAGCTACTCAACCAAATTTTGGGCCTCCAAGAACGGCTTTGGTATATGGAACGTCGGCTAATGGTAGTGCCAAGGATACTTTGATAGTCATTCAAAGTAGTGGAGGAAATTATTTATTGGCTAATCCGGATAGTTTGTACTTCCCATTTTCAGGAGGTCAAGAAGATATTGAAATTACCTCAAATGTAAGTTGGCAACTTAGTTCACCCTCAGGTGTACCTATTTTTAATCCAACTACCGGGAGCAATGATGATACTGTTCAAGTAAGTTTGCCTGCAAACAACACAAGCAACCGTTTGGTTTATACGTCAATAATTTCAAGTAGTGCACCCAACACTTCGGATGATACTGTCTTTTTAGTGCAAGACCCAATGCCTAATGCGCAATTATCATTGGATCGAGATAGTTTAATTTTAAATCATTTAGCGAGTAGCCAAGGAACTTTTACAATTAACTCGAATGTAGTTTGGCAAGCCACTGCGCCCGCTAATTGGTTAATTGTTAATGTCCCATCAGTTACTCAAGATACGAATTCCGTTATTATTGAAGCCTTAACTTCTAATTTTAGCGGTCAAGACCGATTTACTTATGTGGCCGTTCAGGATGTTAATTCATTGGTTTTTGATACACTTTGGGTAAAGCAAACTTCGGGTTCAGTCAGTTTGAGTTTTACTCCTTCAAATGTAACTTTAATGCAGCCTGCATTCAGTTCTGCAAGTGTTAGTTTAACTTCCAACACTGCTTGGATGACGACACCTTCCTCTGCCTGGATTTCGGTAACTCCTGCTGCTGATAGTGGAGATGTTACACTTAATATTGAAGCGCTTGGTGCAAATAATTTATCTTCTATGCGTAAGGGCTATGTTGCCGTATCTGACACTTCAGGAACGGTAAAGGATACCATTTGGGTTGACCAATTGGGAGTTCCAAAACAATTAAGTGTTTCTCCTTCAAACATAGTTTTAGGACAAGCGGCTACTTCAAGAGATAGCTTCATGGTTAATTCGAATGTAGTTTGGCAGAATTTAGCCGGGGATCCTTGGTTGACAGTTGTAAACCCTAACAATACAAGCGACACAAATAAAGTGTATGTAGTGGCAAATACTGCTAACACTTCAACAAATCTTCGTTCATCTTTTGTTGCTGTTATGGACACTAGCGGTAGTTTACACGACACTGTTTGGGTTGACCAATTGGGCACAGCACCAATTCTCAATGCTAGCCAAGATACAATAATATTAGCTTCTCCTATTGGAAGCTCAAATACGGTTAACTTAGCAGCAAATAATGATTGGTTTGCCGTTGAAGGCGACAATTGGTTTAGCGCTACTCCATTAAATGGAAATTCAAGTGCCAATATTCTTATTGAAGCAAATACAGCAAATAACGGCGGTAGTCTAAAAGTTTCTTACTTGGCTTTTGCCGATACGGTTAATAACTTGAATGACACAGTAATCATCATTCAAGATACAAATTCTATTCAAGGTCTATCGACTAATCCGGATACTATCCGGTTAAATTCTTTTGCAGGAAGTACTTCAACTTATGATATTATTGCTCCGACAGGATATCAATGGACAACTTATTCCGTAGATAATTGGGTTAGCTTAGATCAGTCTAATGGTGCAGGCGCACAAAGGGTAAATGTTACGGCTACATCAGCTAATAATTCAATTAATAATAGGTTAACTTACATTGTTACTACCGAATCAAGTTTACCCATGACTTTTGATACAGTAGTGGTTATACAAGAAGGTGTAGGACCAAATTTAGATGTAAATCCGAAAGTGGTTAGTCTAAACTTTGCCGCAGGAAGCAATGATCAATTGCAATTAAGCTCTAATATTGATTGGACAGTAAGCAATCCTGTGAGTTGGTTAAATGTTAGTCCAAATGCGGATAGCGGAAATACGACAGTTTCAATAACGGCGAGTACTGCCAATTTAAGCGGCTTCATTAGAACAGCTAATCTAGTCTTTTCTGCTGCCGGTGTTCCAGACGTCTTGGTTAAAGTAAATCAAGTAGATGGTTCATCGCCATCCTTTACAGTTTCAAGAGATACTGTTTATGTTGATAACCCACAGGGAAGTACTTCGGAGTTTTCTGTATTGGCAAACTCAGCTAATTGGAGCTTGAGTGAAAGTACGCCTTGGCTTTTGATCAACCCAACGACTGGGAATAACACCCAAAAAATTTCTGTTTTAGCGGCAAGCAGAAATGTATATGGAACTCCTCGTTACGCAACAATTACGGCTAGCGATCCTAATTTTAATGACACTACAGTGGTTGTAGTTCAGCGAGCGACGACTCCATTGTTCCAAGTTTCGCCATCTGAGATTCGCTTAGGTGGAGATTCAGGAAGCTTTACTACATTCAACATTAGTTCAAATCTACAGAACTGGACGATAAGTAAAGACAGCAGTTGGATTGATGTGACACCAAGTAGTGGCTCTTTTACACAACAAGTTAGGGTTACTGCAATAGCCGAAAACAACAGCGGTGCAGAACGCATTGCCAATGTTTCCATTTTTGCTCCACCCTTAACACCTCAAACGGTAATGGTAAGACAAGACACTGTTTGGTCAATTGGCTTGAATGAAAATAGGCTAAACGAGTCTTTTATACTTTATCCGAATCCTACGAACGGTGAACTATACATTGAAACAGATGCAGATGTTAATGTGAATGAAATTGAATTAGCCGTTTATAACAACCTCGGAGCAAGAGTTCAGTTGAGCAAACAAGTACTTGGAAGCAACCGATTGCTCATCAATATGCAAAATGCTGCTGCAGGTTTTTACTATATTCATCTAAATTATAAAGGGAAACAGATGAGTAAAAAGGTATCTGTTTTAGGGCAGAGGTAGAGCAGTGAATGATGCCAAATAGAGTTTAAATTCTTTTCATGATTGAAGAGCCGACGAGAGTCGGCTTTTTTTGTATATCAACTAGCTGTAAAATGGTTATGTTTGTATGGCTAAGTATCCGCTAGGTGAAAAAGTACTATGATTATGTGGATATTTATTAGTTGGCATTAATTTAAAAAGACCGTGAAAAAGACGTTAATCGGATTACTAATTGGAGTTGTTCTCAGTAGTTCATTCTTTCTGATTAAGGATTTTTTTACTGTGGAAACGAGAGTTCCAAAAAATCACGTTACAGTCCGACTTTTATTTGAGACAGAAAGAAAAGTGGATAACGTGGTTCTGACTTCAACCTATTCAAACCAAAAAATTCAGCTTAACGGACAAAGTGAGACAATTTTAGTGTTCCCTAACCCAGGAGAAGGAGAATTCAAAATTTGCTGTCAATTCAAAGACGGACAGGAACTCTGTAGTCAAGGACATTACGTTGAAGCAGGTTACTCACCAACACTTAAGATCAAGACTAACGAAATTGAAACAATAGACTTTTACTGAGCAATGACCTCTGACTTTAAAGACATATTCAAAGAAACAAGACGACTTGTGAATGAATGGGACCCTTGCTCATTTATTGAAGCGGGTGCTCCAACGGATGAATATGACGCTTTGACTAACAAGATTTTAAGTGGAGTAATTAATCAGAGAGAAACAGAACAACTGAGAAATGAAGTAATCGAACTTCTTGACAATTACTATGGAACTCCAGTTTTTGATGAACTATCGACTGAACGTCAGGAACTACTTAAAAATGACATTAACGAACTAATTGAAAAAATAGACAAAACTAATACCAACAAAACCTATAAGCAATAGCGCCCTGCGGGACGCTACTGCTCATAGCCAAACCGTTGGTCAAAACATTGGTTTCTAATACTAAAACCTCACCCCCGAATCCTCTCCGCAATCTTCAAACTTTTAGAGTTTAGCTTGTAAATTTGGTGGTAGCTTTTTAACTCACCTCCAAAACCTCTAATAAATCGTTCAATCGAAGGAATGGAGCTGCCTTCGAAGTTAAAAACCATGCAACCTTTTTCTTTTGCTGCTAAAATTTGTTGCCACATGAGCCAGCTCATAGCGCCGGAGTTTTTGAACTTCGCTTCGCTTCCTCCTATGAGGTAATAGGCGGTTTCTGCATCGTAAACGCAAGTATTCACTGCATTTATATTTCCTTTTTTATCCTTGGCAAAGAGTACGTTTCCGCTTTGGTGATTGTTGATGAAACTGACTAGTCGCTCAATGATCTTCTCATCACCAATAGGGTAGTTGGTGTTTTGTTGTGCAAAAGTAGACTGAAATAACTTTTCTACTAAGGGGGCATTAAAATCGTTGTAGGTAATTAAATCCTTTTCGGCTTTTTTAATCTGTCGGCGTATGTTTTCTCTCAAATTGCTCCAAAGGTTCTCTTTGCTTTGGTTTAAGTCTAACACATAAGTGTAGCCAATGCTTTCTTCAAAATTATTCCATTGAAAGCTAAGTCCGTTATTAAAATTCAAATGAAACTTTTGCTCAATAGAGGCGACTTTAGGTAACTGCTCAATGAGTGCTTGAATAGTTTTATGCTCAAAGCTCACCTTTGTCGAAGGTTTTTGATCCTCCGGATAAATGATATAAGGACCTACATAAGGGGTAAAGTAAGCAGAGGAAATGACCTTCCAAGGTCCTTTTTTTCTAAAAAAATATGGCCAAACAGCTATTGTTTGCTTAGGCTGACCAACCACTGCTACATCCCAGTTTTTATGGATGACTTCATTCCACCAATCAAAATGCAAGCTGTAGGGTAAATTGTTACGGTGCTTTTCGCTAAAACGTTTAAATTTTTCTTTATTGGTCAAGCTGATTGAGTTTATCTTTCATTACAAAGATTGTGATAATTGACTTAAGTTCGTACAATTTGAATGTATTTATAGACTTTGCTCTTTTTTCTTAGTTTCTTTGCAAAAAATAATCAGACTATGTGGCAACGAATTCAAACCCTTTACTTAGCAATTGCAATTGTAATCAACTTAGTAACATTTACTTTAAATATTGCTGAATTTCAGATTGAAGAGCAATTGCATGAGTTTTCCATTTATGGTTTGCTGGACAAAAGCGGTGAAGGAATGCTTTACTCAACCACCACTTTGTCAGTGATTAATATGTTGAGTATTTTGGTAAGTTTAGTAGTTATTTTTATGTTCAAAAAGCGACAACTACAAATTAAACTTAGCCAGTTGAATTTGTTTGTTCAGGTGATTTTAGTAGCAGCAATCTTTTTTATGCTCGATGCTGCGGCTTCACAATTTCAGTTAGATACAGAAATTCATCTCAATTATGGCATTGGCATTCTAACATCGATTTTACCAATGGTTTTTATTTATTTGGCGATTCGTTCCATAAAAAAAGATGAAGCCTTGATTCGTGCTGCCGATCGTATTCGCTAAGTGCGTTTCTCCAACTCAATGACTTCTAGATTTTGAATTTTACCGGCTTCCAGCTCAAAACGCATAAGTGTTAATACTTGGTGGAATCCGACTTTGCCCGCAGCTCCGGGGTTTATATGTAATAAACCCAATTGTGGGTCGGGCATGGCTTTCAGAATGTGAGAGTGTCCGCAGATAAATAGTTTCGGCGGATTTTTTTTGATTTCATCTCTTACTCTCAAATCGTATCGTTTGGGATAGCCCCCAATATGTGTCATCCATACGTCAACACCTTCCAGTGTAAATCGCAAATGCTCCGGATAAACTTTACGGACTTCAGTTCCATCAATATTCCCATAAACTGCTCGAAGCGGTTTGAATGCAGCCAATTCATCGGCTAAAGCTAGATTGCCAATATCTCCGGCATGCCAAATTTCATCGCAGTTTGAGAAATGATGCTTAACACGAGGATGCAAAAAGGAGTGTGTGTCTGATATGAGGCCGATTTTTTTCATGAAAGCGAAAAATTAGTAACAGGCGAAATTAAGCCGTCAAATTTGAAATGATAGAAATCTAAATGAAAATATGAAACAGTGAAAGCTGAAACTCTCTCGCTGTCGCGAGATTTAGTGTCTAGTTAGCAGGCTTATATAAAAGTTGAAACTCTTAACGGTCATTGCCACTTTTCGGTTGAAAAAAACAAATTCAACTTTAAGTACTTCAAACTTCTATTTTCTATACTCTAAATAACTTTAAACTTTGCCCTTCTTTTATGACAAATCACTTCAACAACTCCCTAACTCAATTCAAATTCTTTCTTAGTTTTGAAGCGAAACTGATACTCCATGCAGAATAGCAATTTTCCAAAGCCTCAACTTATACATTCAGCAGAAGCGCTGTTGAACTCAATTGAAATCAATAAATACAGCCGACTTTTTATACTTTGTGATGAAAACACCCATCGTTTTTGTTGGCCGATTTTGGAAGAGGCACTGATCAAGCAAAAGCATCGCTTTACTTTACATGTAGAAGCTGCTGGCGAGGCAACTAAGGATTGGAGAGTTTGCTTAAATATTTGGGAGAAATTAAGTAAAGAAAATGCAGATCGGCAGACACTCTTGCTCAATCTTGGTGGAGGGATGGTAAGCGATTTAGGTGCCTTTGTCGCTTCTATCTACAAAAGGGGAATTCCTTTTATTCATCTTCCTACCTCTTTATTGGCAATGACCGATGCTGCCATAGGAGGAAAGTGTGGGATTGATTTTATGCATTTTAAAAATCAATTAGGACTTTTTGCTCGGGCTGAAGCCATTCTTATTTATCCTCCCTTTTTAAAAACACTCTCCACAGATGAGCGTAAAAGTGGGTTTGCAGAAGTACTTAAACACGCTTTAATAGCCGATGCTGATTATTGGGAAGAACTAATAAAAGTAAATCCTGAAAATTGGCAAAGCTTGGCTAATAATATTGAAAAATCTGTACAGATAAAAAGCAGGATAGTAGAAGAGGATCCGCTAGAAAAAGGAAATCGGAAAAAGTTGAATTTTGGTCATACTGTGGGACATGCTATTGAGAGCTATTGTATGAAAATCGGTCAACCAATACCTCATGGTTTTGCTATAGCTGCCGGCATTTATATCGAAAGCTTTTTGTCAATAAAGTATTTAAACTTGCCAAAAGAGGTGTTTAATGAAATTGCTCAAACCATTCAGCACTTTTATGCTAAAGTCGACTTTAGTGAGCCTGCTATTGATGAAATTGTAAATTTTATACAACAGGATAAAAAAAGTGAAATGGGAAAAAGTCGTTTTACTTTATTGAAGCAAATTGGAAGTGCTGAAATCGATGTGGAAGTTTCAGAAATGGAGGTAAAAACTGCTCTCTTAGATTATGTAGCAAAAAATGGATAAGTTGACCTTAATAGCTAATAAACAGAATAGTGCAGTAGAAATTAACTTGCCTTCTTCAAAGAGTGAGAGTAATCGTTTGTTGATTATGCAGGCGTTAGCAAACAATTCATTTAGGATAAGCGGACTTTCTTCTGCTGAAGACACAATCCTACTGCAGCGTGCCTTAGCTTCAACAAAGCCAGAAGTTAATGTCGGTATGGCTGGTACAGCTTATCGATTTTTATGCGCTTATTTTGCAATACAAGAAGGAAAAAGAGTTAGGCTAAGTGGAGCAGATCGCATGCATGAACGACCGATTGGAATTTTGGTGGATGCGCTCAGAAAATTGGGAGCTCAGATAAGTTATTTAGAAAAAGAGGGCTATCCTCCATTGGAAATTGTTGGGAAAAAATTATCCGGAGGGGAGTTGAAGGTGGATGCATCTGTCAGCAGCCAATTTGTTTCAGCCTTGTTGTTGATTGCACCTTATTTATCTACAACACTTAAAGTTGGGTTGAGTGAGTTGGTCTCAAAACCCTATGTTGACTTAACGGTTTCTTTGATGAAACGATTAAATGCAGAGATTCATTTTAAGGGGAAATTAATAACTGTAATTCCTTCAAAATATTCTTCTAAGGTTGAATTAGAAGTGGAGAAGGATTGGTCTTCTGCTGCTTTTTTTTATCAGATGTTGGCCTTGACAAATATTCCCAAAATAACGTTTGTTGGTTTGAGCGAAAATAGTTTACAAGGAGATCGGCGTTTGGCAAGTGTTTTTGAATCCTTCGGAGTAAAAACAGTTTTTACAACTACCGGAGTAGAATTAATAAAAGGACCGGAAGTTCAACAGTCGCTTACATTGGATTTAACCGACTGTCCTGATTTGATTCCATCTGTTGCAGTTACCGCTGCAATTTTATGCGACTTTGCAGAAATTAAGGGCGTGCAAACACTTAGAATTAAAGAATCTGATCGAGTATCAGCATTGAAAAATGAATTAGATAAAATAGGAGTAAAGGTAAAAGAGCTCGGAAAAGATACGATTCAAATAATTCCCAAAAAGGAAATTGACATTAACTTGAAAGTTGCTTTTTCTACATATAACGACCACAGAATGGCGATGTGTTTAGCCCCACTGGCTGTCTTGTTTAATGAGGTTGAAATCGAAAACCCGAAGGTAGTTAGCAAAAGTTTCCCTCACTTTTGGGAGGAATTAGAAAAATGTGGAGTGGTTAAAATTACGAGCTAAGCGTATTTTTTATCGCTTGTATTTCTTCTTCAAACGGTAAACCACAATGCAATAAATCTGACGAAAGGAGGCAATAAGGTAAGCTACACTCAGCAATAACCATAAGATTGCCGGATAATTGTAGTTGATTGTCCAAAAGTTATAAGCAAGTGTAGCTCCAACAGCGGAATTAAAAAGGTTTATGATTACAGTGATAGGCGCTATTCGCCAAGGCAGCTGACGATATGCTAAAAGGTTTATCATTGCGCTAAAAAATAAAAAGCTAGCTAGAAATGTATCATTTTGAGCAAAAAGTATAATGGCAAATGCCAAAAATAGGCTTGTGTGAAAAAGGTAGTACTGTTTTTTGCTTCGCAATCTTTTACTCATGACTTAAAACTTTAAACGAAGTTGAGCTTTAACTTCACTTTTTGTGTTGCCGTTAATTTGTTCTTTTCCGCTGCCAATTTCATATCGGTCTGTATAATAAGTTTGCGCATATCTCAACCAAAAATCCACTCCTCTGGCAATATGGTATTTTGCGGTAATGTAAAATCGACTTCCTCTGCCGTTGTATGCCGGAATTGAAAAGGCATAAAGCACATCACTTTCATAAGCGTAAATTCTGCTGTAGTAGGAGTCGGTATCAAATAAAGCATAGCGGGCAGAAAATGAAATGGGCGAACTTAGTTGTTTGTAAATTAGATCTTGATAAATTAATAGTCCGTTTTCACGATGATTTCCTAAACGGTAGTCTGTCAATTCAACTCTGCTTTTAATTTGAAATGCGGAAGTGATTTTGTAGGCAAAATGCAGTCGGTAATTAGTCGTGCTTTCTTCTGCTATTTGATTAATTTCTGATTCATTAAAACGATCATTTCTACCTCTATTTCTTTGTCGGAATCTAAAATACACATCCATTGCTCGGGAAGGACTGTAGTTGATTTGTGCTAATAAACGATGACCTTCTGAAGGTGCATCTGTTTGAAAACGCAGCCATTTAAATGCAAAGCGATCGGCATAAGCCGAAAGTGTTAGCTCTTCGCTTAGGCGAGCATTAATTCCAATAAAAGTTCCCTCTTCATTTGTGTTTGTTGAACTTTCGCCAATAGCATTACTCTGAAGTGGAGCGTAGTCTTTTTGAAACTTTCTGTTTTGAATGGCAAGTGAAAGTCTTGGGTCAATTACTATTAAGGCACCATTGGTATAGGCGATTCCACCGTCAATTGAATGAGAAACTTCTCCAAATAGATTTACATTCTTGTAGAGATAGTTATAATCGAATCCCAGGTTTGTATTGTTATTGTCTAAGTTGCTAAACTTGTTGTAAGTCTGCTCTCTTGGTTGAAATTGTGCGCCAATCTCATTGTGAACAGCCGTAATTCCTAGTTTTAAATTTCGTTTATTATAAGCTAAATGACCTCCCAAATAAGTATTTCTAATGGCGTTTTTATCTTCTAATTCAGATTCAGTTCGGTGAAAACCATCTTCTGAGAGAGATGATACGATGAATTCATTGTTGAGGGTGTCAAGTCCTGAAATGTTTGCATCCACTTTTGTTGAAGAGTAAAAAACAGTGAGTTCAAAATTGTTGTGCGCCAATGTTAGTCCACCGCCCCTTAAAAATAAATCTTCTTGAACAGAAGTATATTGCCTGAGTTTTGGGGCATTTCGTTTAAGCGTGAAAATGCTTGGGGTTCTTCCAAAGGCTAAACCCGACCAAAAAGTTAATCCCTGACCAAATTGAGCCTGAAAATCTCCTATGGCTAACTGCTTAACTTTACCAAAGCCCTGTAAAAATAAATGTGCAGAGTAAAAGTCAAAACCATTGGGCTGGCTTCCTTGAAGAAACTCTTCTCCCGGATCTTTTTCTGCTGTAAATCCCAAGCTGATATTGTTCGCATAATTAAAGCGATATCGGCTGTAAATTCTATCGGGACTACCAAGGTATCTGCTGTTTGGATTCTCTTCAAGTTCTTCATCGGAAATCGGTGCATAGCCGTTTTGTTCCTCAACTATTCTGGTATACCTTAAAAAAAACTGTGAAGAGCCTTCGTCGATGATGTTCTTAAAAGAAAGCGATGGTTGGTCAAGGTCGCCGCTAACTTTGGTAAAAGGCTGAATCATACGGATGCTTTCTAAATCAAAACCCTCAATGCTTTGAAGTTCCTCAAAGGCAATGAGTTTACCGTGCTTTTCAATGTGCGCAAACAAATTGTTAATTTGAATATCATTTAACAATCCTAAATCAATCAAATCCAATTCATCGGCAGCGTTTAAGTTGATGGGCTTGTCGTAATAGTATTCCAATTGTTCAAATAATGTAGTAAAATCAGCATCTCCACTTTCGTTAGCATCAAGCAGAAAATCTACTCTTTGTTCAATAATGTTATTTTTTAGATCAACTTCATCTACTTCTTGAGAAAATCCACTTTGTACACTTATGAAGATAAGTGACAGTAGAACAAATTGATATTTTAATAAGTGTGCTTTCAAGAATTAATCTTTTGTTGGACTAAAAGAAAGTGATATTTGAGGTGTAAACCCTAAAGTGGAATGAAAGCCTGAAGCAAAATCAAGTTGAAAGTCTTTAAACAATAGGCCAAATCCAAAAGTGCTGAGGGCGGGATTTGAGGCGTACCCAACTCTCAAGTACAATGATTCAATGGCATGATACTCAATGCCTACTTTAGCATTTGCATCAAAGTCAATATCTTTTACCACTTCAGAGAGTAATTTTACTTTTTCAGAGAAATTGTATGCCAGTCCAAGTTTTAGAAGTGTTGGATATCGCTCATCCTGAAAACTAGAGCGCTTAGCACGATTGGGATTAACTACAACAGCTGCCAAGCTAAATTCGTCACTGATATTTGCCATTAATCCAATCGTTCCACTTAAAGCAGAATTGCTACCGTAACCACCTTCAGCTATTTGTGTGCTTAAGTAATTCAGCTGAACGCCCAAGGCAAAAGTTTTGCTTAAACGCTGACCGTAAGATATTCCGATTTTATTTTCGCTGTACTGGCTATAGCCAAATTGACCAACACTCAATCCAAAAGCCCCCATGCTTGTCGGATAGGCAAAAACAGCTGCTTTATAGGCTAGTTCGTTCAGCATAAAAGGACTTTCATAAGAAAAACCGCCTCCAAATTGTTTTTGAAAACCTAAACCGGCAGGGTTGTTTTCAGCATTCCATAAATCTTGATGTAAAATGGAAATCTGACCGATTGCATGAGACCTAGCTCCAACAATGTTGTCTTCACCACCGGCCAATAGTGATAAAGAAAATAAGAAAGTGATTAAACTGACTGTAAAGCGCATAACTTCATTTAATGGCTCGAAAATACAAATCTTTTTGTTGAATTGCAGAACTTTATTGTTAAGCAGCGTTTATTTTAAGCTTAGCAAAACTTATCTTTGTAGTATGAAGCTTTTTTCAAAACTACTTTTTTGGTTAAGCGGATGGAAAGTTATTGGCGCTGTTCCTAAGGAATTTAACAAATTTGTTATGGTGGCTGCTCCTCATACGAGTAATTGGGACTTTGTTTACGCTAGAGCCGCCTTTTACATTATGGGTATTCGCTTGAAGTTCACGATTAAAAAAGAACTATTTTTCTTCCCCTTAAATATTTTCTTAAAAGCTGCCGGCGGTATTCCAATCGACCGTAAAACCAAAGGGAATATGGTGGATAAAATGGCTGCACTTTATAAAAATTATGAAGAGTTAGCTCTTATGGTTACTCCTGAAGGTACACGCAGTTATGCAAAAGAATGGAAGAAGGGATTTTACTTTGTAGCCTTACAAGCTAATGTACCCATTGTTTGTGGTTATTTAGATTACGAAAAAAAACATGCCGGTATTGGTCCAATTATTCATCCAAGCGGCAACTATGAGGAAGATTTAGAGAAACTGCAAAGCTTTTTTAGAACAATTACTCCGAAGTATCCGGAAAAAGGAGTTATTTGAAATATGAAAGGTGAATTGGTTTATACTAAAGTTTAACGTATAAAAGAAGAGAACTATGGGCAAAGAAGAGAAAGAAAAGATTAAAGAGCTTGAAGATAGAATGAGAGAGTTAGAGCAACAAATTCAAGAAAAAGAAATTCAGTCTCAATTTCTTAGTAAAATGGCAGATTTAGCAAAGGAAAGGTTAAATATTGATGTGAGGCAATTTGAAGAAAAAGCAAAAGAAGAGTTGGCAAAGGCAAATAAGAAAAAGTGATTGTTTCTTTAAGTTGATTATTTAATTGCCAATTTAAATCCTACTCCATGAATATTAATGATTTGAATGTTCTCATCCTCGCTTAAATGTTTCCTGATTTTTGAGATAAAAACATCCATACTTCTTCCGTTAAAATAGTCGTTGTTGCCCCAAATTGCCGTTAGTGCCAATTCTCGTGGCATGACTTCATTTCTATGTAAACACAACAGTCGCAGTAAATCAGCTTCTTTTTTTGTGAGCTTTGTACGTTTTCCTTCCTTGTCTAAATATTGATTTATATAATCAAAGGAATAGTTTCCGATTTCGAATTCATTTTGACTGCTGTCTGTTTGCTTGTTCTGACGTTCAAGTATATTTTCAATTCGGAGTTTTAGCTCTTCAAATTCAAAAGGTTTTGTTAAATAATCTTGTCCAAGTTTTAAGCCTTTTACTTTGTCGGCAAGCAATGATTTGGCAGTTAGAAATAGAAAAGGCAGCTCCGGTTTTTCTTCTACAAGTTCCTCAGCAATTTCAAATCCGCTCATTTCCGGAAGCATCACATCTAAAATGGCAATGTCAAAATATTCATTTAAAGCCTTTTTTAATCCGTTTCTGCCGCTTTTCTCCCAATCAACAATATATCCTACTGACTCTAATTGATCTTTAACAACAAAGCCAAGGTTTTGGTCATCTTCTACAAATAAAATTCGCTTACTATCCATTTGTTTTTTCTTTTATTGATTAGCTTTTTGGAAATATATTTTAAATGTAGAACCACTATTGGGCTCACTTTTAAGTCGAATTTTCCCTTTGTGTTTTTTTACCATTTGTAAAACGTAATTTAAACCTATTCCAAAACCTTTAACATCGTGTTGGTCGCCCTTGGGAACGCGGTAAAACTTCTCAAATACGTGTTTTTGCTCTTCTCTACTCATCCCAATTCCACTGTCTTTCACTCTTAAATAAAGACCGTTTTTATGATTTTCTGTAGAAATTTCTATTTGCGGTTTATCTTTGGAATATTTGATAGCATTGTCAACTAGGTTGAATAAAATATTAGTAAGGTGCATTTCATCTCCATTTATAATGGGCTTTGATGCGTTTAAATTTGTTGAAATCTCACCTTCATTTGCTGAAAGAATTAGTTTAAATCCACTTACTGTTTTGTTTATTAGTTGATGTAAATCTACCTTATTAAATTCCAACTCTACTTTACTTGTATCTAAGCTTGCCATTTGTAGCACTTTGTCTACTTGCGTTTTAAGTCGTTCACTTTCTTCTCTAATCACCCTAGCGTAATTGCTTAATCGCTCCGGATCTTTTGTAATGTTTGGATTGCTCAATACTTCAGTGGAGAGCATAATAGTTGAAATGGGCGTTTTCAACTCATGGGTCATGTTGTTGATAAAGTCGGTTCTTACTTCTGAGAGCTTTTTTTGCCGAACTATGACCCAGATCGTATAGCTAAAAAAAATGACAACTAATATTAAAAATAAAGTGGATACAATCCAGAACCCCATATTGTCAATTAAAAAAAGCTCTTTTTTAGGAAAATAAACACCAAAGTAGTGGGAGGTTTTATTCCATCGGTCGTTGTTAGAAGTTCGGTAAACCAGGCTTTTGGCTTCAGCTTCTAGGTTTACAGTGTTTCCAAAAATAATAGAGTCGGTAAAACAGTCGTATACAACAAACTCAAAAGGAGTTTTTAAGTTACTTTCTGTAAATTCATTACTCAATAAGCTTTCTAATAAATAGGGGTGAAGAGTATCATTAGTAGATGCCAAGAAGTAGTTAGAGGTGATTTGTTTAACTGGTTCGAAAATATCTGAAGAGTCTTCATTTAATCGCTGTACTTCTCTAACTACATTGCTCAAGGCGACGTGAATTCGTTCATTAAATTGCTTTTCTTTAATGTTGTATGCTTTCTGAAACCAGAATAGCTGAAAGCCAAAAATGCCCACCAGCGTAAAGGCAGCAAAGAATATAATTAGTCTGATGGTACTCCGATTCATTGGCGTATTTTTTCAAAAGTGTTGATATCCTTTCAACAGCCTAAAGTAATCTGATTTTTTGACTTTTTGGATATGTTTAACGCCTTTTTAACAAAAGCTTCCGAATTTTGAATGATGGAATTTCCACAATATAGAAGATATAAAAACAAACAGAGTTACTTTAAAGTTGTTGATAATGAAGAGTTTGTTGAGTATAAGTTGACGGCTAATAAGCTGGAAAGTCATCGTTTTACAGTAAAAATACTACCTGACCGTAATTATTTACAAGACATGCTTCACAATTATGAACCATATTGGGAAGTGGTGAGTGAAGAAGAGTTTAAGCAGTTTTTGAACAATTACAGTGTGTAGTTCATAATTGGATTTATTTCCCTTCAAAAGACAAGAAATCAAAATCATCCGGGTTCAATTCACTTTGGGCAATGTCTTGAATTTCTTCGGCTGTAATAGAATCTAAATCGGCATATACTTCTGCTAGAGTTTTTACTTTATTTTTCATCAATAAACTCTTGCCGTAGCTTAGCATCAGGTTGTTGTTACTTTCTCTGCCTATGGCCATTTGACCTTTTAATTGTTGTTTTGCCAAATGCAGTTTATTGCTGCTGAGTTTTTTGTTTCGCAAAGCTTTCAATTCGGCTAAAACAGCTTTTAAACTGCGGTTGGTGTATTTTGGGTCGGTAGCCAGGTAAATGGAAAACAGTCCGCTATCGGAATAAAGTGCGTAGTTTGACTCAATGTTATAGGTGTAGCCATACTTCTCCCGAATCTTTAGATTCAAAATGGAGTTCATAGCCGGTCCCCCTAAAATATTATTGAGTAAACTTAATCCCATTCTTTTGGGGTTATCACCACCAAAAGTAGACTTGCCCAGCATGCAGTGGGTTTGAAAACTATCGCGTTTAACCTTTACCTTTTTAGCTTTTCGAGGAGTAAAAGGGTAACGAGGATTTTTAATGTGGTCGGTAGAAAGGGAGGAAAAGTGCTTTTCCAGTTTATTTTTTAAGCGCTTCACGGAAATATTGCCTACCGAAGTAAATACCATATTTTTAGTCTTGTACAGGCGACTCATGTAGTTGTGAATCATTTCTTTGTTAAACTTTTTCAAACTTTCTGCTTTGCCTAAAATGGGATTTCCCAGGGCGTGTTTTTCAAAAACCTGCGACTCAAAATCATCGTAAATTTGATCAGCAGGACTGTCTAAATAAACCAGAATCTCATCCATTACCACGGCTTTTTCTTTTTCCAGTTCCTTTTCAGGAAAGGTTGAATATAGTGTAATGTCGCTAATTAACTCTATGGCTCTTTCGTAGTATTCGGTGAGGAAGGAGGCGTAAAAGCAAGTCATTTCTTTGGTTGTGTAGGCGTCGAGTTCACCGCCAACACTATCAAGTCGATTTAAAATATGATAAGCTCTGCGGTTTTTGGTGCCTTTAAAAATGGCGTGTTCAATAAAGTGAGCTAAACCTTCTTCTCCCTCCAACTCATCGCGTGTACCCGCATTGATTAAAAGGCCACAGTGCGCCACCGGGCGACTAACCTCCTTGTGAACCACACGCAAACCATTGCTCAACTCAAAAATGTGAAACTCTTTCTCCATGGACGGCAAAAGTAAGCAATGAATCGGCAGTGGGAATTATTGCTTTGATGCTATAAGTAATTTTTCTATTGTTTAGCAGTAAGGTGTTTATGTTTGTGATTTTTAGTAAAAGGAGACTGTTTTACATACGCTTTATTGGAATGCTCCGATACTTTTCTTTCATAAATTCTCCTCATTTATCTTTCTTATAACGTCGAATAATAAATACCTTTGTTTTCCTAATTAAATAATTTATAAATAGTTAATTTAAAGAGTTTAGAGCCTTGCAGTACAGTTTGTTAATGCTCTGATTTCTGTTGATTTTAAGATATATGAACAAGATAATTGATTACCTTAAAGCGATAATTAATAATACTCCCGAGGATTGGTTGAAGTTAACGACTCACCGTTTGGATATATATAATGAAGACTTGGCTAAAACAGAGTTTTTGGAGCGTTTTGAAGAATTGTATTCTGATGGAAATTCAGATGTTAAAGCCTTGAGCGAGCTGCCAACTTCTTACGACTACATTCGCCTTGGACATCCATTATCTACCGTTTTGGAGTGGTCAATTGCCAAGATAAACGAGCTTAAAGCAGATCACATTATTAGTTTTTCTTCTAAGACCATGCCCATTTTGGCTGTGCTCAGAAAGAATCTTTTCGATCAAAAGAAAACACAAATTCTTTATGTAAATGATTTGCCGAAGAATTTTGATGAAGCTGTTGTAAAATCAGTTTATGGATACAATTTTGAGCTAAAGAAAATAAAGAGTAAGAATGATATTCCCGATTTTGAAGGAAGTACTATTTTGATTGGTCAAGGTGAACAGATTGGAGAAGTTGAATTGAATAATCAGGTTGATTTTTACTTGAATCTTTACGGAGATTTGGGTAGTATAATGATTGTAAATGGAGATGAAAATAAAGGTTACGTTTCTGCCATTCAGCATGTTCGTAGAAGAGAATCCATTGCAATGACACCGGCGAATTGCTATGCTGCGCTAAAAATGCTTATCGGTGAATCGGTTTCTGATCAGTCAAAGGACAAGTATTCGGAAAATAAAAAGTCTGTTATTGCTTCCATCAAAAAAATTACGGCAAGTAACACTGATGCAATTTTGGCTTCAAGTGGCTTGTCGATGCAATATGCGATTATGATGGGCTTAATTGATGATGCTCAACAGAAACACAATGGAAAAGCAATAAAAATTATTGTCCCACCAAACTGCTATGGCGGTACAAACGACCAAGCGAGAAGAGTAGCCGCTAGCTTGCCTAATGTGTCTATTTTAGACTTGCCGGTTGATGGCGACAACGATATGGTTCAAAGTACAGATCAAGTTTTGCAGCGTGTAGCAGATGAAGATGCCGTTCCTTTAATTATTGCAGAAATACCGACGAATCCTAGAGTTGAGGTGCCCAATCTTGAAAAATTAAAGGAAGCTTTGAGTAAAAAGCGACAAACGCCTGAGGGAAATGAGGCAGTGGCTCCTGTTTTTATTCTAGATCAAACTTTTTGCCCGAATGTGCAGTTTTTGAGTGAAAAAGGAATCTTTTCCGACATTCAAACCATTTCTTACGTAAGTGGCTCTAAATTTCCTAGTGGAGGTAAGTGCACAGCCGGCTATTGCGTTGCTAACAATAAAGCTGCTGACTTAATGAATGAAATTGAGAAGCACCTTCAGCTTTGCGACAATGCTGCAACCGCTCTTCAAGTAGAAATTTTAGCTGAACAATTGCCTTCTATGAACCAGCGGATAGCAGATGCATACAAGAATACTAGAGAATTCGTTAATTTCATTAGAACAAAACTTCCTGATGCCAAAATAAATTTTGTTTCTGAAGAATTAGCTAACGATGGCTTTACACCTTCTGTTTTTTCACTCGACTTGCCGACCAAAGGAAACACAGATGAAGAGCGAGAAGAGTATAAGAGAGCCTTAAACTTAAAGTTAATCAATATGATGATTGACGAAATTCCAGGCGAAAGTAAATATTGCGTGAGTTATGGTCAGTTGAAAGGCTGCTATTGGACAATTCCGGCAACATCAACACAAGGAACAACCAAGGAGGACGATAAAGATTACATCGCCCGAATTTCTGTTTCTCCTAATTTAGACTTGGAAAAACACAAAGAGGTTTTTTCGAAGTTTGTTGAGCAGGAGTTTTAATTAGCGCTTAAGTAGAGTTTATTAACTCACTTTTTGAATTCTTTCAAAGCTTAAGAGAACATACAAACTAAAGCCCAAAGTCAATTATTCTTAGTTTTACGACATGAACTACGACTTATTTGCCATCATCGGACCAACAGCAGTGGGAAAAACAAAGCTAGCCGTAGCCTTAGCTGCTGACTTAAATGGCGAGATTATAAGCGCCGATAGTCGTCAGCTTTATCGTGGAATGGACTTGGGGAGTGGAAAGGATTTGGAGGAGTATGTTTACAAGGGAAAGCAAATTCCTTATCACTTAATTGATATTTTAGATGCCGGTGAAAAATACGATCTTTTTCGCTTTCAACAGGATTGTTTTGAGGTTTTTAGACAAATAAAAAGTCGAGGAAATCAAGCTGTACTTTGTGGTGGAACCGGAATGTATATTCAAGCAGCTTTAAATCGCGAAAAACTATTGGAGGTTCCCGAAAATCTTGCGCTTCGTTCTGAATTAGATAATTACAGTCAGCAAGAGTTAAATAATTACTTGATTAATTTAAATCCAACACAGCACAATAAAACAGACTTAAACGATAGAGAGCGTACATTGCGTGCCATTGAAATTGAGGTGTATACTCAGCAATATTCTGATCAGAAAGAAGTTTCGCCCATTAAAAACTACCGCATTTTTGGAATTCAAATGCCAAGGGAGGAATTGCGCAATAGAATAAAAACTCGCCTAAAAGAGCGATTGAAAGCCGGAATGATTGAGGAAGTGGAGCAATTAGTAGCCAATGGCGTTTCTCATCAACAGTTGCAGTATTACGGTTTGGAATATAAATTTATTTCACTTTATCTCCAGAATAAATTGAGCAACGACGAAATGTTTGACGCTTTATTGCAGGCTATTCGTCGCTTTGCCAAAAAGCAAATGACTTGGTACAGAAGAATGGAGAAGCAAGGGTTTAAAATTGATTGGATAGATGCTAAACTTCCCCTGGAAGAAAAGCTTAAATTTATCCTTTCACTTTGTGCCGAATAAAAATACTTTCATGAATCAACTGTTTCAAGTTTATAAATCCTCTGCCGGTTCCGGCAAAACTTTCACTTTAGTAAAAGAGTACTTAAAGCTTTGCTTGAAAGCAGAGAGCCACTTTCATTTTTCTTCCATTTTGGCAATTACTTTTACAAATAAAGCTACTTTGGAAATGAAGGAGCGTTTGCTTGGCGCACTAAAATCAATTTCTGAAAACGAAAGTGATGACCTAGTCAGTTTATTGGTGCAGGAAACAGCAATGGAAGAAACTCAAATTCGGGAAAAGTGCCAATTTGTTTTAACCAATATCTTACATAATTACGGAGATTTTAGCATTAGCACAATCGACCGTTTTACACATCGCTTAATTCGCACATTTGCGAAAGATTTAGGCTTGCCACTTAATTTTCAAGTGGAAATTGACCCTAAAAGAATTTTGGAAGAGTCGGTTGAGCGATTAATTCAAGGAGTGGGCATAGACCGACATTTGAGCAATATGCTTTTTGCTTTTGCTTATTATAAAATTGAAGAAAACAAAAGTTGGCGCATTGATGAAGATTTAATTGATTTTGCAAAGTTACTGTTGGATGATCAAAATAGCATTTACATAGAAGGGCTGAAAAAATGTAAGCAAGAGGACTTTATTCAATTGCGTAAAACCTATCAGAAACAGAATAAAGAGTTTGTTAGTCAGTTGAATGCTATTTGTGAAAAGGCAAATCAGTTAATTCTTGATTCCGGCATTGATGCCTCAATGTTTTATCGAGGAAAAACAGGCATTTATTCCTATTTTGATAGAAACACAAAAGGTTTTTCGCTTAAATCAGTAGAAGCAAATTCTTATGTTCGAACCACTATAGAAGAAGATAAGTGGTACGCTAGCAAAGCAACTTCCGGGGATAAATTAGCTATTGATGGAATTAGTATTCAGTTAAAAGAAGGGTATTATGAAGTGCAAAATTTATTGGAAAGTGAACTAGCAAACTACCTTGGTAGAGAAGCGGTCATTAAAAGTCTTTACACCTTGTCGCTGCTGACTTTAATAGAGAAGCAGATGGGGGCTTTTAAGAAAGAAGAGCGCATTTTGCCCATTGCCGATTTCAATAAAAAGATAGCTGAAGTGGTGTTGCAGGAACCCATGCCTTTTATTTACGAGCGATTGGGTGATAAATACAATCACTATATGATTGATGAGTTTCAAGACACGTCTGAACTGCAATTCATGAATCTTTTGCCATTAATTGAAGAATCTTTGGGTAGAGGAAAAATGAATTTGATTGTTGGGGATGCCAAACAAGCCATTTATCGCTTTAGAGGTGGAGAAATGAAGCAATTGGCAGAAATGCCCAATTATCGGCCCAAAAACTTTGAGGACAACCCATGGGTAAGTCAGCGATTGGAAACTTTAGAGTCACAGTATCAGGAACTAGAATTGGCAAAAAATTGGCGCTCTAAGGATGAAGTGGTAAAGTTTAACAATGCTTTTTTTCAGTTCATTTCTACCCATGAGCAATTTAAAGAGGGAGCCGGTAAAGTTTTTACAGATTACAAACAAGAAGTTAAAGCCGACTTAAAGCAGGGAATGATTGATATTTTTATCCTAGAAGATAAAAGTAAAGAGTCGCATTTAGAGCAAACATTAGTAGATGTTTTAGAAGCTGTTAATGATGGCTATAGTTATAGTGACATTGCCGTTTTGTGCAGTCAGAATAAAGATGCTTCATTAGTAGCAAATTATTTGCAGCAAAAAAATATACCGGTTATTTCTTCGGAAGCACTGCTGATTAAAAGTGCACCACAAGTTCGTTTTTTAATCAATTTGTCAAAGTGGATTTTTAATCAAGAAGATGTGCTCGCCCAAAAGGGAATTTTAGTGTTTTTGAGTGAAGCCGGAATGTTAAAAGGAGAAATAGATAAACACCTAAATTGGTGCATAAAAAATGAGAATAGATTAGTTGATTATTTAGCTGATTATGGATTTAATTTAAATCTTATCAACTTAAAATTAATGCCTTTACATGCTCTTTTTGAAGAGTTAATCCGCACTTTTGAATTGAATAAAAAGTTTGATTTATATGTCCAATTCCTGCAAGAAGAAGTCTATGCATTTTCACAAAACAATGGAAATAATTTCAACGCCTTTTTGGAGTATTGGGAAGAAAAAAACGAAAAGCTGGCATTGGATATTCCCGCAGATATAAATGCAGTGGAGGTGCTGACAATACATAAATCCAAAGGTTTAGAGTTTCCGGTAGTGATTATGCCTTTTATCAGTTCTCAGGCAAGAAAAGTGAAAGGTTATTTGTGGGTGAAACCTTCAAAAATACAAGAAGCTCCTTTGCCTTATGCCTTGGTGGAAGCACAAAGCGATATAGAAAATTCTGCTTTTGCAGAAAAGTACCATGAGGAGAAAGAGCAAGTTAATTCAGATTTTTTACATCAAACTTATGTGGCTTTTACCAGAGCAGCTGACCGATTGTACTTAAGAGCCAATGCACTTTCAAAAAAGGGGAATGAGGAAAGTTTAGCTAATTTGTTATTGCAGTTTGCTTCTGAGGAACATTTGGAAAAAGTTGATGAAGAGCATGAGCGCTTTATATGGGGTAAACGACAAAATAAAAGTGAGATAAATAAGGTGGAGGAGAGTAAAGAGGTCAGTTTGCCATTCCAACTTTCATATCATTCATCACCGTGGTTTGATAAATTGAAAATAAGCAGAGAAGCAGAACAGGAATGGGAGCTGTTGGATCAAGATGGAGCTAGAGTTTACGGAAATTTGCTGCATGAACTATTAGCAAAAGTTACTCAACCTTCAAAAGCCAAAGAGGTGGTGAATGAATATTTCAGGAGTGGTAAAATAAACTCTGTAGAAGCTAAACAATTACTAGATAAGCTAAAAGAGATTCTGACAAACTCCAAACTACAACCATTCCTCAACCCTCAATTAAAAAGGAAGCGAGAAGCAACTTTAATGACTGAAAAAGGAAAAATTTTACGTCCGGATTTAGTGGTTATGGATAATGATTATTGGGCTGTTATAGATTATAAAACAGGAGAAAAGAGTGAAGCCCACCAAGCACAAGTTTTGGAGTATGTTGCCGTTTTAAAACAGATGACAGAATTGCCTATTGAGCCTTATTTGTTTTACACTGAGAGTGGGGAATTAGTAAAAGTGTAGGATTACCTTAACAAACTAATGTTTCCTTTTCTACTTAATACCTTTCCGCTATAAGTTTCTGCCTCTACAGTGTAAACATAAGTTTCCATATTTTGGGGCTTACCTTTATAATTTCCATCCCATCCTTTATCAAAGTCATTGGATTCAAAAACGAGCTCTCCGTATCGATTGAATATTTTGAAGGCTATCAATTTTTTTAAGCCCCAACCTTTGGCGTAAATAATGTCGTTATTTCCATCTCCATTGGGTGAGAAAGCATTAGGTACTTCCAATGAGTATTTTTCAATTACTTCAATATTAATCGTGTCATTAAAGTTATAACAGCCAAACGGATCACTGATATTGACAATGTAGGTAGTGTTTATTAAAGGTTGCGCTCTTGGAGTAGGGCAATTATTGCAGTTTAGGCCTTCTTTTGGACGCCAGCTATAGTTGAGTTTTTCTCCGGCGGTAGCGTCTAAGTCAATATATTCGCCAATTATTATACTAGTATCTGATATGTTTAAAGGATCTTCAATTGGTGGAGGCAATACTTCAATACGAATAAAGGCAGTATCAATACAGTTAAATTGATTGTAAACTTCTATTTGAAAAGTAGTTGTTGTGTCCGGCCAAGCTAGAGTTAGTGCACTGCTGTCGTCACTTAAATACTGTTCATTATTCCAGTGGTAACTACTGCCACCATTCACCCATAAGGCTATGGTGTCGCCAAAACAAATTGTCGTATCGTTATGACTTTGAGCTATTGGTTTAGGGTATACTACTATTTCATGTTCAGCAGTGTCTTTACAACCCAAAGGAGAATTTACCATGAGTTCAGCTGTAAATGTTCCAGGGCTTTGGTATAGGTAGGTTGGAGTATTTTGCAATGAAGTACCGCCATCTCCAAAGTCCCAGTTTAGTTGACTTGCTCCGGGAGATAAAGGTGTAAACTTAGCTAGGTGAGGTTGACAAGCAGTATCTTCATTTACCATAAAGTCTGCTGAAATCTCAAAAATATGTACTGAATCTAAAAGAACAACTTGACAAATTTGTAAGGAGTCAAAAATGGATAAAGTAAAATAAACTGTTCCTGTTCGCTTAAAAGAGTGTGAAGCTGTTGCATTATTACTCACAGTTCCATCACCAAAGTCCCATTGGAAGTTTTCTACATTTTGTTGGTTAACAATACTAAAAGTAATCGGCTCATGGATGCAAGCAGTATCTTTATTTAGCTGAATATCGGCTGATGGTCCATTTGTCTCAATATATTGTGGTTTTAAAGTGCTGTCAACACAGCCGGCATCATTGCTCACAATTAGTGAAACATCAAATTTTCCTAGAGAAGTGTATGAATTAAATGGGTTTTGCAAAGCAGATGAATTGCCATCTCCAAATTTCCACTGCCAATTAGTAACATTCCCACTTGATAAGTCGGTAAAGTTAACATCGAAAGGATAGCAGTTAGAAACTGTATTATCTGCAACAAAGTTGGCGGAAGGTTTTTCACCTACAACTAAAGCCTCAATTTTGTTCTCAACAATTTTGCAACCCAACTCATTTTCGCCAATTAATATAATGTTGAAAGTATCAGACAGGTTAAATGTGTGTTGTATATTTATATCGTTAGACTCAACGGTATCCTCGCCAAAGATCCAAGTAAAATCGATGTTATTTCCAGAAGACATGTTTCTAAAAAGCACTGAGTCTCCTTCACAAATGACCACTTTTGATTGACTAAAATTAACATCAAAGTTTGAAGTGCTTATATAGTCCTCTTTGAAAATTGAGTCTGCACAACCGAAAATATTTTCCACTCTCAGTGAAATATCTTGCTTGCCGGCATTTGGATATAAAACTGTGTCGGTTTCTTGATAAGATGTGTCATTATTGTCAAACGTCCAGCGCCATGAAGAAATAGTGGTATCACTAAAGGAAGAATCCTTAAAAATAACCTCCATGGGTAAACAAGCTTCAAGTATTTCATAACTTATTTTTGGGATCGGTCTGGATACAAATAAGGTATCAACATCTATTGAAGGGCAACCTAAAGCATCTTCTGCATAAAGTTTAAACTCAAAGCTGCCTCTTTCATCTAAGATAGTATTAAATTTCTTTTTTGTACTAACAGTATCGCCATCAATAATCCAATATACAAAAGGATAAATGGCAGAGTCGGCAGTAAAGAATTCTGCTTTGCTATCCAAACAGTATTCCATGCTGTCTGGGGCAATTTGAATTGGTGGTAATGAGCCTAAGTTTAAGTCAATAGTGTCTTTATATGGAGCGCAATTATTGGTGTCGTTGTATGTTGTAAGTATAGCGCGATAAACCATTTTTTGTGGATAGTTGTGTAAAGGATTTTCATTTACAGAATCCAAAGGACTACCATCTCCAAAATCCCAATAAAACCTAGTAGCTTCCTTTATGTTACCTGTAAATTGAACTATTCTCTTGTCGCTACAATCTATGGTTGCATCAGCTAAAGCATCAGAAACTGGACCACTAACATGAAAAGAGTTTTGAGAAGTGGTGTTAGTATCACAACCATTGTCGACAACACCCAATATTAAATAAAAGTCACCAGTCTCATTTAGGTCAGTAAAGAATATATTAGATGGGTCTGAAGTTCTAATACTTGATAATTGTTCGTTTGATTGGCTACCCATAAGCTGAAAAGTATATTCATCGATTCTTGAAGCATCGGTGCTTTGATCTACAATAAAAAGGGTGTCTAAAACACAGATGGAATCGGGATAGAATGTAAAGCTGGGGTTTTGTTTAAATCCTGAGATTAACATACGCTGATAAGAAGCTTTACAGCCTAAGTTGTTTTCAATCTCCAGTGTTACTGAATATAATGAATCAGGTACAAAGTTTTTTGTAGGGTTTTGAACAAAAGAGCTATCTTCATTAAAGCTCCATCTCCAGTAGTTTATAATGCCAGGGCCGAAAGATTTGTCTGTAAATTCAACCTCTAATGGAGAACAACCACCAATTGTATCTTTTATCGTAGGATATGCTTTGCCATTTGCTAAAAACTCAGTAAACAGTCGTTGGACTTGTCGGTTATTATTTTTAATGACAGTATCTCTACAGCCTGCGGTACTTTTCACATAAAGCGTGTCACTAAAAATACCTGTGTCAAGTTGATTTACAAAAATACTATCACCTGTGTAAAGAAGAGAAGTGTCGGGATACCCTATCCACCATTCAAAAAAATCACCGTTTATTCCTGTGTAAGCTAATGTAGCTACTTCACCCGGCTGGCAGGTGTATGTTGTATCAGTCTCAAAATCGGCCGTTACTTTCTGAACATAAACAGAGTCTGAATAAGTGTCAGTACAAGCTGCACCGGCAGAAACATTTAGGGTAATTTCAAAATAGCCGGAATCTTGATAAGTGTGACTTGCATTTTTTCCATTTCTCTGTGTGCCATCACCAAAATTCCAGCTGTAAATAGCTGCACCTTGTGAGCTGTCTATAGGGCTGAATTCTTCTCCTACACACAGTGTGTCTTTTGGTAGTTTAAAGTAGGCTGTGCTATTTTCTAAAATAACATATTCATTTAAAAGCAAGGTGTCACTACAATTAGGGTCGCTAACAATTAAGCTTACATCGTATCTACCTAAAGAATTGTATGTATGTGATGGATTTTCTTGTGTAGAACTTGAACCATCGCCAAAATCCCAATCGTAAGTTAGGTTAAAGCCTGTAGAGTTACTTTTAAAATTGACGGTGTAAGGTGATTGGCATGATATTCTACTGTTTAAGGTAGTCACTCTTGCTATCGGAGAAGCGGTAACAAAAACGGTGTCATCTACTGCAAAGTCTCTACATCCGTTCTGATCAATAACTTCAAGTGATGGTCGAAAGTCCCCGGCAGTTTGGTAGGTGTGTGAGGCATTATTGCCAAAAAATGGTTGACTTCCGTCGGCAAATACCCATCTATTGCTGATAATTGGGGCATCACCTGCTGTAGAAGAGTTTGTGAAGTTTACTGTAATTGGTGAACAGCCGCCCGAAGGACTGAAACTAAAGTCAGCATTCGGTGGATCAAAGATTGTAACGTAGTTCGTTTTTAAAACTGTGTCTCTTTCCGTTCCTGAAGTGTTGCTAACGATTAACCTTACACCATAACTACCTGCACTACTATAAGTAGCTGAAGGGTTTTCTAATATTGAGGAGTTTCCATTACCGAAGTCCCATTCAAAGTTGTAAGCGCTACCACTTACATTTGATGTATTTGAAAAATTAACTGTTATGCTTCCACAACCACTTGTTGTATCTGAACTAAAATCAGCTTGAATTTGAGCTTTTAAGCCGTTACTTAATAGTATTAAAGAAGTAAAGAATAAAAGAAACTTTATCGATTTTGTTAAGCTTTTTTCACACATAGCTGTAAAACTATTACTTTTATCGCAATGATTGAAATTCAATTTAAACAACTTTTTACTTTTCTGTTGATTTTGTGTATTTCAGCAACTGTTATTGCACAAGACGTACACTTTTCGCAAAGGTTTGCTCAAGATCGGGAAAGAAATCCGGCTTTTTTAAATCATTTTGACGGAAAGTGGCAAGCATACAGTATTTATCGTCAGCAATGGCAGGCGATTGGAGTGCCTTTTACCACTTCTGCAATAAATTATACGCGAAATTTTTATACCCCAATACGCTCATTAATGGCTTTTGGTGGAATTCAATATACCAATGATCAAAGTGGTGATGCTAAATTGCTCAATAATCGTATTGCTTTAAACCTAGGAGCAGCATATAAAAATGATTTTGGCACTTTTGTTTTTGGTATTTCTAATAATTTAGAGAACAAAAGCTTTAATCAAAGTGGTTTGACTTTTCCTTCTCAATACGATCGGAATACCGGTGACTTTAATGAGCAATTGGCCAATGGGGAGAGCTTTGTTGGAGAGCAATTGAGTTTTTACAATCTGAACCTAGGTTTGCGTTTGGAGAAAAATCTCAACGAGCGATGGCAACTAAACAGTGGCTTTTCCGTCCAAAATCTCACAGAACCGCAGGAGTCTTTTATGGGAAATGACAATACAAAGAATAGAGGCTATGCTTTGCAAGTTCTAGCCGATCATCAATTGAATAGTCAAATGAATTTGTTGCCCTACTTTTCGTATCATAGAGCTAAAAAAGCTTCAGAAGCCATAGTGGGCGCAGCAGTCTTGTTCAATACAGCAGCTTTTGGTCCGGTTGATAATATTAAACCTTTTTTATATTTACGTACAGGTGTTAGCAGAACGACTGATGCGATTATTTTAGGAAGCCACGCCAACTTAGGCGATTTCCAGTTGGGAGTTTCTTATGACTTTAATATTTCTGATTTGGAATTAGCTTCTAACTATAAAGGTGGTTTTGAGCTGACGCTATTATACAAAGCCGACTATAAAAAATTACAGAAAAGGAGGTTGCCCTGTGTTCGTTATTAGATTTATTTTCATTGCAACAATATTCATAACTCCTTTTTTTGCTTTTGGACAAGAGGATTATTCAACTTACTCCAAAGGTGAGTTAAAAGTTCTAGCGCGTTCTGCTGAACGAATAAATGATATAGAATCAGCGGCAGAGTACTATGAAGCTTATCTTGACAAAAAACCTAAAGACTTAAAGGTAGTAGAGCAATTGGCGAATCATTACCGACAAATGGGAAGCTACGCAGCTGCTGAAAGAAATTATCAGATCCTAGTTGATGAAAAGCCGGGTAAATACCTTTTAGCACAATACTATTTGGCAGAAATGCAAAAGGCTCAAGGGAAATGTGATGTTGCTATGCCCAATTTTGAGGAGTTTAGAAAAAAATATTTGGGCGAGAAGGATGATCGAAAGTATCGTCGGTTGGCAAAATTTAATGTAGAAGGCTGCGAAAAAATACTTTCGGGTGAAGTGCTTATGAATGTTGATAAAGTTGTTGTTAATAAGTTAAGCGCTGAGATTAATGGTGATCATATAGAGGGTGCTCCCATTTTTATAGCGGAAGATTTGTTGGTTTTTAATTCTGTAAGAGGAGAACTGAAAGAAAAGTATGACTTAGAAGAAGAAATGCCCAAAAGAAGGTTTTACCAGGCAAAGAAACAAAATGGAGAATGGCATAATGTACTTCAATGGAATGTAATTCCCGACATGGGAGAGAAGGAGGTGTCTAGTGCTGCATTTAACTTTGATCAAAGTCGCTTGTATTTTTCAGCTTGTGAGTTAAATTACAGAGGAGATGTTGATTGCGACATTTACCGAATGGACAAAAATGGAGGAAGTTGGTCGCAGCCCATTAGATTAGGGGAAGCAGTAAACAGCAAGTATACAGAAACTCAAGTGGCTGTTGGTTTGGACGAAAATGAAAGGGAAACCATTTATTTTGTATCAGACAGGAAAGAGGGGAAGGGAGGATTAGATATTTGGTACAGTACTTATTATCATAAAAAAGACAAATACAGAACTGCTCGCAACTGCGGATCTAAGATTAACTCTGTTGGCGATGAAATGACCCCATTTATTAGCAAAAGTAACGGCAAGTTGTACTTTAGTTCTGATGGTCACCCCGGAAATGGAGGCTTAGATGTATTTGAATCAGTTGGTCAGCGTAGTAGATGGGAAGAACCAAAAAACTTGGAAAATAAAATTAACTCACCGGCAGATGAGTTGTATTATGTTTTAAATTCAATGGCAAGTGGTGGGGTATTTGCGAGTAATAGAAATACTAAAAATGGTAAGAAATACTGTTGCGATGATTTGTTTGAGTTTAAATCAACAGATAGCATTCGATTGATGTTAAAAGGGAAAGTAAAGCAGTTAGCATCAGAAAAAAGTAAGGAGTTAATAGGTGCAAAAGTTAAAATATTTAGAAAAGATAAAAGTGGAGAGGAGCGTTATTTTCAAACCCTGACAATAACAAATGACCAAGGTGAGTTTACTTTGCCATTGGAACCAAATCAGGATTATATTGTAAGAGTAGAAAAGGAAGGCTATTTAAATGAAGAGGAAGAGTTGTCGACTAAAAATCAATTGGATAATAAAAGCTATCAACTAGATTTTAACTTAAATGAGATTACAGAGAGCGCTTTTCAACTTGAAAACATTTATTATGAATATGGAAAAGCAGATTTGACTGAAGAAGCTTTTCAATCGATGGATACAACTATTCTTAAAATACTTTTACAAAATCCGGAGATTATTGTTGAAATAGGTGCACATACAGACAGTAAAGGTTCTGAAGGTTATAATCAAAATTTATCTCAACGTAGAGCAGAAAGTGTAGTGAAATACTTAAGAAGAAAAGGAATTGATAAAAATCGATTGAAAGCGAAAGGTTATGGTGAGAGTCAACCGATAGCTCCAAACACAAAGCCCGATGGGGCTGACAATCCGGAGGGAAGAGCCTTAAATCGACGTACTGAATTTAAAGTAATTGGGGAGATTGAATTGGAAGAGGATTACGATGATTGATTTTATGAGAACTTAAAATTAAGACCGCTGCTCTGTTAGAAGTAAGAAGTGCCTAAAGTTTGAATTACTTAAAGTTGAAAGTTTGTTGAAAATCAAACATTCAAATAATTTTATAATATAATTAGCTCCCTAATTTGCCTTACTTCTTAATGTGTTTAATCATAGAGTTTATATTCTATCTAACTCTATATTCTCTTTTAACCGCAAAGTTCACAAAGCTTGCTCAAAGAGCTCAAAGCATTAGTGTTTTTCATTAATAATTAGCGAAGAAGTCACCGAATCTCACTTCAGCAAGAAAGTTTTCTAGTTTCCTATTTTATATTTTCAAAGACCGCTATGCTTTTAGAGAGAGGAAAGTTAAAAAATGGGTAATGACTAAAGGTTAATTACCAATGAATAATGACTAAAAATCAATACTCTTTTACAAGACACGATCCCTTAATGAAGTCCTTAATTTACCTTCACTTCTTAATGTTAAAAAAGTAGCAAGAGGCAAGAATAAAGATCGCTTTGTTGTAAAATTAAAGTAGATAAAAGTGCATTGATTTAAATAACTGCTTTTCTAATGCGAATTAATTTTTCCAACAAGCCCTCGAGTTTATCCAAATGTAGCATATTAGCGCCATCGGATTTTGCAACCGCCGGATTGTGGTGCGTTTCTATAAATATTCCATCTGCACCAGAAGCAATCGCAGCTTTACCAATTGTTTCAATTAATTCAGGCTGCCCACCGGTAACACCACTGCTTTGATTGGGCTGCTGAAGCGAATGGGTGATATCCATTACTACAGGAACGTCAAATGATTTCATCTTAGGTATTCCTCTGAAATCAACTACCATATCTTGATAGCCAAACATGGTGCCTCTGTCGGTCACCCATACATGATCATTACCTGATTCACGTACTTTGTTTACAGCAAATTTAATGGCTTCAGGAGCTAAAAACTGTCCTTTTTTAATGTTTATGTGTTTGTTTGTTTTTGCTGCTGCTACTAGTAAATCTGTTTGACGACATAAAAAGGCGGGAATTTGTAGAACATCAACATATTCTGCAGCCATTGCAGCCTCCTCAGCTGAGTGAATGTCTGTAATGGTAGGAACATTGTATTTTTCACTTACTGCTTTTAGTATTTTCAATGCTTTTTCATCGCCAATACCGGTAAAAGAATCTAAACGAGAGCGATTTGCTTTTCTATACGATCCCTTAAAAACCCATGGAATTTCTAAACGGTGAGTAATTTCATAGATGCGCTCAGCAATTTGAAAAGCCATTTCTTCTCCTTCAATAGCACAAGGTCCGGCTAAAAGAAAGAAGTTTCTATTGTCTGTATATTTAATATTTGGAACCGTTTCTATCATCAAATCAATTTTACGGCAAAGATAATTAATAGTGAGAGGATTTTACTATTTAGATACTGAATTGATTTACACCTCTACTTCATTATGTATAGTAAACTCTTCGGGTAACATCACTTTTAATTCAAATGATTTAAAGTTGTTTGAAGAATGTACTTCAAAGCTTCCATCAACTAATATTAACTGTTTCTCAATGTTTTTGAGCAATGGGATAATTAATTTTATTTTTTGTTCATCTAAAATATAGTCTTGTTCTATTCTTAAATAAAAGCCAATTAAAGGGGTGGAAAATAATTTCACTTTAGCCTTTAGTCGTGAATCTCTTTTTAGCGCTAAATCAAAAATATTTACAATAGTGCGATAAACTTGAATCTCAGCACTTTTTTCAATTGGGAAACACTTTACTAGACTCGGGTCAAATTCAATATGTGTATTATTCTCTTTCTTCAATTTCCCAAAATAACTTTGTAATGATTCTAGAATACCCTCTTTCATCAAAGTTCTTGGCATAATGTCGAAAGCCAAATTATTGGTCTCGTTCAGTAAGTCTTTTAGAATCTCTTTTAATGTAAGAATGCTGTCTATTTGAATAGCTTTACCACTTTGTATTTGACTTTCCATTGCCGTTAAATGGAAGCTCAAACCTGCCATCGACTGAGCAATTCCTTCTCTTAGGCTATGAGAAATGTCTTCATTATTCTTTTCGTGTTTGTAAATAATTTTGTTGACTCTTTCTTGTTCATTTTTAACAATTTCGCTAATGTCTTTTTGAATGTGAAAAAACTCAACCGGATGATTAGTATTTTCATCAATCAAAGGAACTATCGTACTTTTCACCCAATATGAATCACCTGATTTATTTCTGTACTTAACTCTCCCTTGCCAAACGTTTCCCGATTTAAGGTGAATCTCTACACTATCCCAGAAAGATTGGTCAAAATGCCCTGAATCAATTAACTCTAATGTTTCTCCAATTAATTCTTTCTCAGAATAACCACTTACTCTTTTAAAGTGCTTATTGGCATGGATGATTTTATTATCGTAATCCGTAATAGCAAAAATTACAGCTTCATCAATGGCTTGCTGATAAGTACTTAGTTTTTGATACTGAGATTTTAAGGAGAAATGATTTTTCTCTATCTCAATTCTTGCTTTTCTAAGTTCCAATAACTGCTCAACTTGCTTGGCAAGCGTTTTAAGCGCATTTAACTGAAACTCTTTTAATTTTTTGGGTTTATGATCTACTACACAAAGTGTTCCTAAAGGAAGATTATTTGCACTGTGTAATGGAATCCCGGCATAAAAAATAGTCGGTTTTTCAGTTTTTGTCACATTGGGATTATCAAAAAAGCGTTCATCTTTGCGTGCATCTTCTATAATCATTGGCTCTTCAGGAGCTAAAATAGCATGCCCGCAAAAGGATTCACTTCTTGGTAGTTCGGCAGCATCAAAATTTATTTTTGATTTAAACCACTGTCGGTCCTCATCAATTAGAGAAATAAAAGCTAAAGGAGCATCGCAAATATCTGCAGCTAAGTTGGCTAAGTTGTCAAATTCTAACTCTTTTTTGCTGTCGAGTATATGATAAGAACGAAGCTCTTCCAGTCGTTCTTGATCATTTAGTGGTTTCTTGGGTTCAATCATCTATGTTGTATACTTGTTTGGTTAAATGTGATGCAAATTTCAACTTGCTTTAAATAAATATTTTAGGTTTTTTACCTAAGAAAGATTAATCGGTAAGTTGGAAGGTCTCTACTCTTTTTACTTCACCACTTTCTAATCCTTCAAGCGTTTCGTTACCAACTCTATAGCGAATAAGCCTAAGAGTAGGATGTCCGATTGCAGCCGTCATTTTGCGTACCTGATGAAACTTGCCCTCAACTAAACAAATGCTCAGCCAAGAAGTTTTACCATGTCGTTCATCTCTTACTTGTCTTTTGGCTATGAAGCTATTGTTGGGTGGTGGTATAATTTTAGCGTTGCATGGAAGTGTTAGATAATCTTTACCATCAATTTTAATTTCAAGACCTTTTTTTAGTTGATCAACTTCTTTTTGACTGACAAGTCCGTCAACTTCTACCCAGTATTCTTTTTCAATTTTCCGGCTTCTAATTAATTGACTTAGTTTTCCGTTAGTGGTTAAAAGCAGCAGACCCTCTGACTTAACATCGAGTCTTCCTACTGCCATTGTTCCTTCAGGAAAATCGTAGAGAGCTGATAAAAGTTTCTTCTTTCGTCTTTTGTTATTGATAAATTGGCTGAGGTAGCCGTAAGGCTTGTTTAAGCAAAAGTGGCGATGCGTGTTTTCGCTCATTAACTTTCTAATAATTGGTTAATCTTTTTAGCTAATTCACGATCTTTTTCAGTGACTTTATCTCCGGCATCGTGAGTGCTGAGTCGTATTTCTACTTTATTATAGGTGTTTGTCCATGTGGGATGGTGTCCCATTTCTTCAGCTAAGCTGGCAACTTGCGACATAAAGTCCCATGCTTCCACAAAGTCTTTAAATTCAAAATTTCGTTTGAGTTGATTGTTATCTTCAATCCAGTTTTGCATAAAATATATACTTGGTTTTGGTTAAATTTTCAATAAATACAAATGTAAATTATTTAATCATGATCAAATCAGTTCTCAGTTGTTTACCAAATTAAAATGATAATAAAATTGAAAAGTTCAACTCCCTGAGAACGCTCTTTTCCTTATCTTCGCTTTGTTATGATGAAAGACAGTTTACTCTTTGCCGCAGTTGATATTGGCTCCAATGCCGTTCGATTGTTTTTCTCTTATGTTTTTGAAACCAAATTAGGACCGGTATACAAAAAAGCAGCCTTAGTGCGCTTGCCGATTCGTCTGGGAGAAGATTCTTTTCACGCTAAGCCCATCAGCGATCAAAAAGTAGCTGCCTTGATTGATGCCATGAAGGCGTTTGGGCATTTAAAGTCTGCCTATGCAGTTAAGGGCTTTAGAGTTTGCGCCACTTCTGCCATGCGCGATGCCAAAAACGGTACAGAGATAGTGCAAAAAGTGAAAGAAGAAAGTGGCATTGAGATAGAATTGATTGATGGAGAAGAAGAGGCTGCTCTGATTTATGAAAACCACATAGCTGAAAAGTTGGATAGCAACTACGCCTACATATACATGGATGTTGGAGGTGGTAGCACCGAGTATACTTTATTCGTAAATGGACAAAAAGCAGCAGCTCGGTCTTTTAACATTGGAACTATTCGGCTGAAAGAAAACTTAGTGGATGAAAAAGCGTGGAAAGAAATGCGCCTTTGGTTGGAAGACATAAAAGAGAAATTTACGCCCAAATACATCATTGGTTCCGGTGGTAACATTAATACCGTTTTTAAATTATCCATGCTTAAACCTATGCAGCCGCTATCGGCAGTGAGAGTGCGCAAATGGCGCATTGATTTAAGTAAACTTTCCTTTGATGAAATGATTGCCGAGCTCAATTTGCGCCCAGATCGAGCCGATGTAATTATTCCTGCTATTGACCTTTTTCTATTCGCTTCTCGATATGTGGGCAGTAAGTACTTTATTGTCCCTAAGGTTGGCTTAGTTGATGGTATTGTGCATCAGTTGTATGAGGAATATTCAGAGAAAAGACCGCTTCGCTCATAGAATTTAGAGTAAAGAGAGTTAAAAGTGCCTGAAGTTTTTTTAGATGCAAGAATGCTTCGCTGCAAAAAAAAACAAGAAGTTAGAGGTTTTCCAACACAAGCCTGCGAAGCAAAGCCAAATCTCGCGACAGCGAGACGTTTTCAGCTTTTAATGTTTCATATTTAATATTTATAAAAGCCCTGAAAGGGCGACATCAAATAGCCGGGTACGTGAGTGCCCGGATGAATTTAGAAGGCGAATGTAACTTTTGGCGATATTTTTTTGAGAAAAATGGTGACAAAAGTGGGTTTAGGATAGAACGCTGATGACACAGATTTGGCTGATCTTCGCAGATTAAACTTGCGGCTATAAAACATTAAGAATATGAAGGTTTTAAGGCAGTCATTAAGTTTTTAGAAACAAAGTCTAGTTAGGGGAGTGAAAGTTAGAAGTTGATTTTATTACCGCAAAGTCGCAATGAGCGCAAAGAGTTTAACTCTTGCATGAGCTTGATAGCTAGCTGATTAATTTCGCCTCAGCGAGACAGTTTCAAGGTTTCTAGTTTCCTATTTCATATTTTTTTTAAATTTCTCTAACACCTTTTTCCCCGCTTCATAAGGGGAGATTTTTTTAAGTTCCACAGCCTCTTCCAATTTAGTGACTTCAGCTTTCATCTGTGGTGAGTCGAAGAGAGATTGGTGCAGCAATTCATCAATGATCTTGGTGAACCAAGTACGCAATTGCTTTTGCCTTTGGTGATTGAAGTATCCGTTTTTTTGTGTGAGTGTTACAAAATCACTTATCATTTTCCACGCACCGTCCATGTTTTCCTTTTGCAGGGCAGAGCAGAGGTCGACTTGCGCAGTCCATTCACTTTCGTGGGGTGGAAAAAGGTGAAGGGCATTTCGGTATTCTCTGGCTGCGCGTTTGGCGGCTTGACGGTTCTCACCATCAGCTTTGTTGATCAATATACCATCGGCCATTTCCATAATTCCGCGTTTGATGCCTTGCAGTTCATCACCGGCACCGGCCAACATCAGCAACAAAAAGAAATCCGTCATTTTTCGCACTTCGGTTTCCGATTGACCCACACCAACGGTTTCTACAATGATGAGGTCGAATCCCGCTGCTTCACACAATAGTATACTCTCTCGGCTTTGGTTGGCTACGCCACCCAAAACACCGGAACTCGGACTTGGTCGGATAAAGGCATTTTCGTTACGACTCAACAACTCCATGCGAGTTTTGTCGCCCAAGATGCTTCCTTTGCTGCGTTCACTACTTGGATCAACCGCTAAAACAGCTACTTTCTTTTGATGTTGATTGATGAGGTGTAAACCAAAACTTTCGATAAAGGTGCTTTTTCCCACGCCGGGCACACCGGTAATTCCTATGCGCACAGACTTTCCCGAATAAGGCAAACAAAGCTTTACTAATTCATTCGCTTTTTCTCGGTCTTCTCTTTTAAAACTCTCACAACAAGTGATGCCTTGACTTAAGGCTGAAAAACTGCCGGCTCTTATACCCTCAAAAAGTTCTTGAGCACTGAGTTTTTTGCGTCTTTTATGAATGAACTGGCGGGTTTGCATAGGACTTCAAAAATAAGTTTTCTTCAGAACTCATTAAAAAAAGAAAGAAGATGGGCGGTTGAATTTATAAACAATCTCTACTTTTGCCCGCCAAATGTCAACAAAAGCAGACATACAACAATCAAAATTGCGATTCACCAAGTGGTCGCGAAAGTCTTATGCCGCTTTTTTAACCATCGGAAAAGAAGTAACCATTGGCTTTTTGGCAGTTCAATTATGCCTGCGCTTAGGTTTAAAATCAGCAGTAAATTCTCTTTCTCAAATTTTCACTTTATTCATTAATAATGAAGAAGAAGAGTTGCCCGATGAAAACTCTGCTTTGTTTTTCGATTCCTCGATTTTGCTTATTCTCTTGGGTTGGCAACCACAACTATCTACTGAAATTTCCTCTCATAGATATAAATCACATTCATACTTTTCTCTATTTTTTCTTCCTCTCTGTTCCCTTCAAAAGATACTTTTTTCTCTCTCTTCAACATTAGATTTCAAACCATTATTAATTAAATTTTTTAAAACCCATGAACAAAAATTACCTATGGGCAGTCATTGCTGTGTCCATTTTTAAGTTGACTTCAGCGCAAGCTCAAGAAGTAGATACTATTCAAAATAGTTTTCTTAATGTAACTATTGATGAAGTGGTTATACGTGAAAACAGAATAGACTACACACTTAAAAATGTTCCCAAAAACATGGACATTATGACGAAAAAAGAAATGAAAAGCCTAGCGGTACAGTCGGTTCCGGAACTACTTTCTTATCAATCGGGAATAGATTTACGTCAACGTGGACCATTAGGTGTTCAATCCGATCTTCGTATAAATGGCGGAACTTTTGAACAATCTTTGGTTTTGTTAAATGGCGTAAAACTCACCGACCCTCAAAGTGGTCACCACTTGATGAATTTGCCACTTGGAATTGAAAACTTGGAGCGAGTGGAGGTGATTAAAGGTGCAGCTACCAAACGTTACGGACAAAATGCATTTGGGGGAGCCGTAAATTTTGTGACAAAAGTTCCCGACAGTAATTTTATTCAATTAAAAGCCTATGCCGGAGATTTTGAAACCAAAGGTGGGAGTGCAGCCATTTCATTTAATAAAAACAAGCAGCATCATTACCTTTCGCTTGGCGGTGATTTTTCTGAAGGGTATCGATACAATACAGATTTTCAGATGCTCAATGCTTTTTATCAAGGAGAGTTTGACATAAGAAAGGAGGAGTCGCTTAATTTAATTTTAGGCTTGAGTGACCGAAAGTTTGGAGCAAATGGATTCTATGCAACTCCAACAGCAACAGAACAGTATGAAGAAATTATGACGGCCTTTGGTATAGTTTCCTACGATTGGCAAAAAAACAATTGGAAGATTATGCCGCGATTGTCATGGCGGTTTAACAATGATCAATATGATTTTATTCGCCAACAACCGGAGATTTACAGAAATGACCACAGCACACAAAGCATGAGTGCAGAACTTCACATTACTAATAAAAACAAATGGGGACAAAGTGGAATGGGAGTAGAGCACCGTTTAGAAATGATTGAGGGAGATTGGCTGAGAGGTGGTGTAGCTTCACCTTCGAACCTCGATGGTTTTGAGCGAAGCAATACATCTCTTTATTTAGAGCACAAATTTGAGTTTCTTAAAAATCGATTGCTCCTAAGTCCGGGACTTTACGCCTCTTGGTTTTCTCATTTCGATGGCGCCTTTTTCCCGGCATTAGAAGCCTCTTATCTTTTGGCAGAAGAGTTTAACTTATTTGCAAATTTGAGTAAATCCTACCGTGTGCCAACATTTTACGATCAGTATTATGAAAGTCCGGCAGAAAGTGGAAACCCTAATTTGCACCCTGAAGAGGCTTGGAGCTATGAAGGTGGAGTTCGTTTTCAGCGAAATAATTTTAGAAGCAGTTTAGCAGTTTTTCAGAGAAATAATGAAGATTTAATCGATTGGGTATGGGATCGTGAAGAGGAAAAGTGGTTGGCTCAAAACTACAATCAGTTAGTTAGTCGCGGATTGGATGCGAGTGTTGAATATTTGAGTGCGTTCCAAATTTTGGGTAATAATTTTAAAGTTGCAGCTTTGAAATTGAGCTATTTTAAAATGGAGCAAGTAAAGATGGAAGAGGGACAAGCTGACTCTCGTTACGTTTTAGATTATGTGAACGATCAATTGATTGGCAGATTGACTTTGAGTTTTTACAAGCGATTCTCATTAAATATTGCTTATCGATACATTAATCGAATGAAAAATACGCCCTATCAATTGCTTGATGCAAAAGCGGTTTATCAATTACCCAACTACAGTTTTTTTGTGGAAGCTTCAAACATTAGCAATACAGACTATGTAGAAGTAATGACACCCATGCCCGGAAGGTGGTTTAGAGCAGGTGTAAGCTTGAAGGTGAAGTATTAACTTAATAGTAATTTACGGTTTAAAAAGTGAAATAGATAAAGTCTTAATATTGTAAATATTAATTGCTTTTCATGAAAATTACATTAGTAGCAATATTTATCTTTTGTTCTTTTTGCCAAGCTTTCACTCAAGTAAAGCCAAAAATAGAACATGAAAAAAGTGTTGAAAAAGGCGATTTTCCAAAAAAGTGCATCGACTTACTAAAACCGATTCTAAAAGAATCGAAAAGCGACAAATACTATAAGGAGTTTGATGGCGAAAACTATTTTTACGAATTAAAGACGACTTACAATTCTAAACAGTTCAGTATTAAATTTACAGAAAGCGGACACTTAGTAGATATTGAGTGTATGTATGACTTCGAGCAACTTACAGAGTCGCTAAAAGAAGAGATGGGTCAATTCCTTAAAGAACAATACAAAAAGCACAAAATTGAACGGTTTCAACTACAATACAATCCCGAAATTGACGACGATGGAGAAGAAGAGGATGACAAAGACTTCTTGGAGGATTTTTTAGAAATGGATTTGGACGGCTTAATCCTTCACTATGAAATGGAAGTGGAGGTGTTAACTTATGATGGGGAGTCTAAGTTAATGGAATTATTATTTGATGATCAAGGGAGTTTAATTCAGCAAAGAGAAGTTCAGCGAAGAGATGAGGATTTTATTTTGTATTAAGGCGGCGGTTTTGATCATCCTGCTTGGTTTTGGTTTTTTTGTAAAAGCTCAAACTCCATCTGTTCGTTGGGAAGGAGGTTTTTCAGCCAATCATAAGTTTAACAATAAGTGGTCCTTAAACACTCAGCTATTAGCTAGAGAAACTTTTAACGATTATGGTTCTGAGACCATAAAACCATTTACTGATCGAATGGAAATTAAGCCCTTTTTAACTTATGCACTTTTTAATCAACGTAAAGTTAGTTTGGGCTATATGTATAGAAGCATTGATCCATTCGAAGATTATCGAGGAGTAGAACATCGAATTACACAGCAATTTGCCTTTTTGTCGAGCATCAGAAATTATAGAATAGCTCATAGAATTAAAATTGAAGAACGTATTTTTAAGGAGGATTTTATTCTTCGTTTACGTTATCGGTTTAGCTATGATCAACCATTACAAGGTGAAACACTCGATCCCGGTGAATGGTATGCTTTGCTTTCGAATGAATTTATATTGAGCTTTAGTAACGGAGAAGAAGATTGGCAAAATCGCTTGGCATTTGGCTTTGGTAAGATTTTCAAGAGCAAAGAGAAACTTCAGTTTTCGCTTACTCACCGTTACAGTGATTTGTTAACCACAACTACCAATCAAATTATCCAGTTTAAATCAGTTTATTATTTTAGTTTGTAGGAATTACACTTTACCGTTAAGAGCTTAAAGGTTAAACTTGTAATTGCTTAATTTTCACCTTTCAGTTCTTTCAACAAATGAATTTAAAATTAGAAACGAGATGTCAATAAACAAAAAGTCTGAGCTCCACGGTATGCAGAAAGTTAGTGAAGCTGTTGCAAAAACCTTAAAAAAAATGAGGGAGTATGCCCAAGTAGGAATGTCAACGCTGGAACTGGATGAGTACGGCGGTGAGCTACTGAGAAGTTATGGAGCGAAGTCTGCCCCTGCATTGACCTATGGTTTTCCCGGAAACACCTGTATTAGTCTGAATGAAGAAGCTGCCCACGGTATTCCTTCAGCAGATAAAGTTTTAAAGGAAGGCGACCTGATCAACATTGATGTTTCTGCTGAATTAGATGGTTTTTGGGCAGATAATGGAGGTTCTTTTGTCCTCGGCGAGGATCGGCAGAGTCTTCAGGGATTAGTAGATGCTTCCAAACAAATTCTACAGCAAGCGATAAGCAGCATCAAAGGGGGAGTTCGTATAGCGGATATTGGTTACTTGATTGAGTCCAAAGCGAAGCACTCTTCTTTTAAAGTCATTAAAAACCTAGCCGGCCATGGAGTAGGAAGGAGCTTGCACGAATCACCGGAAAATATCTTAAACTACAGGGATCGTTTCAACAGGGAGCGCTTTAAGAAAAATTCAGTAGTGGCCATTGAAACTTTCATATCAACGCATTCGACCATTGCCACACAACTCAATGACGGTTGGACTTTGGTGGGGAATAAGGGCGGTTTTGTTTGTCAGCATGAACACACCATTTTAGTTACGGCAGATCAACCCATTATTTTAACCGAAGCTAATGAAATTTGGAATTAGAGAGTTTCAGGTGGTTGATTTCGGGTGACTTATAAGTAATTGAAATAAGGTTTACGAAGTCAATTTTCAGCAAGTTTCGGCTTTTCGGTCAGAAATGATGTCGCTACTTTTGACTTTAGATTATTATGAACAAAGATAAGTTACATCATCACTACCAGTTGGTCGAAAAAGCTATTGGATATTTACAAGACAACTTTAAAAGTCAACCTTCATTGGAAGAATTGGCCGAGCAGGTTCACTTGAGTCCCTTTCACTTTCAGCGGGTATTTACCGAGTGGGCAGGTGTTAGTCCCAAGAAGTTTTTGCAGTACATCAGTGTGGAATATGCTAAGCAATCTTTGGCAGATCGGCAAGCGACTTTGTTTGATGTGGCCATGGAAACCGGACTTTCCAGTACGGGGCGTTTGCACGACCTCTTTATTAACATCGAGGGCATGAGTCCGGGAGAGTATAAAAACGGCGGACGAGCATTAACCATTTCTTATGAAGTAGCCGAAACCACCTTTGGCCGCGCGACCATTGCCGCTACTGATAAGGGTATTTGTTTTTTACACTTTGAAGAAAATGAAGAACTGGCATTGGAAGATTTATTCCAAAGTTTTCCTCAAGCCACTTTTGTGCGGCAAAAACAGGAGCACATTCAAAATGTGTTAGCTGTATTTTCTACTGGAAAGGAAAGAATACCTTCCTTGAAATTACACCTCAAAGCATCGCCTTTTCAGTTGAAAGTATGGGAAGCTTTGCTCAAAATTCCCATGGGAAAGTTGACCACTTATGGCAGCTTAGCTGAAGAGATCAACAATCCCAAGGCATCGCGTGCAGTAGGTACAGCGGTTGGGAAAAACCCGGTGGCATTTCTCATTCCCTGCCACCGTGTGATCCAGTCCGGTGGCTTGATCGGAGGTTATCGTTGGGGAAAGTCCCGCAAAAAAGCCATGATTGGCTGGGAAGCTTCGAAATACAAGGACTTTTGGAATGAGCGATTGGATGAATTAGAAAACAAATTAAATGCATAAGATATGGGAACAATAGAAGATGAAAAATACGGTAAGATCATCGCCCCGGGAGTGATTCGTTTTAGACGGTTGTTGCCCGGTCCCATAGAAAAAGTATGGTCGTATCTAACAGAATCGGAAAAACGAGCCAAATGGTTGGCTTCAGGTCATACGGAATTAAAAGTTGGAGGGCGTGTAGATTTTCACTTCAAACACAGCGATCTTTCAGAGCGTGACATTCCCATTCCGGACAAATACAAGGATATGGAAAATGGTCACAGTTTTTTTGGGAAAGTGAGGGAGGTGAATCCGCCTTATTTGCTTTCATATACATGGGGTGAAGATGTAGAAGGTGTTTCTGAAGTGACCTTTGAGCTAAGTCCCAAAGGTGATCAGGTAGAGCTTATTTTAACACACCGTAAACTCACTGAAGCAATGAAGGTGTCAGTTGCAGGCGGCTGGCATACGCATCTTGGAATTTTGGAAGATGTTTTGGCGAACAGATCACCCCGAGGTTTTTGGGAGGTTTCTACGGAAGTGGAAAAAGTTTATCGAGAGCGTATGAATATATAGTTGATTACTCGATATTAGAAACTAGTCTTGATATTGAGAGAGTATACCAAAGAAATATTAGGCTTTTATGCCTATTCTTATCCTAATTTCCTAATTGTTTTTTAACTATCGAAAGAAGATTGATTCGATATCATATCAAGGAAGAGTAAGTTATGAAATGTGAATAATTACACTCTATAATTTACTGTCTGTTCCCTTCTTTTAATGAACTAGGTCAGTACAAGAATAACCTAAATCAGTCAAAATGTTTTTGATCTGACTGGATTTTATGCTTGAATGACATTCAATGCGAAGTACTTTTTCCCAATCTTCCAGATCTACTGATGTGTGATAAATGCCTTTAAGTGATTGTAAATACTCATCGACTTGTTGAACGGAATCACTATCTGTTAAATTGGTTTTAAAAACCAATACCTGGAATTCTTGGGAACATAAGGTGTTTGAATTGTTCATGCTTATTGTCGTTTTTGGTTGGTTTGACTATTTGGAACGTAAAACTAGAAGCATGGAGTGACAACCCTATGTCAGTAGAAACCTAAAACTTATATTTTTTTTGAAATTACGCCAATGAGGTGTTTGAGCCGTTTTTTCAGCGAAATCGGTTCAACAATTTCGGCGTGATCGGCAAACATCAAATACCAACGAGCAAAACCGTTTTCCGGATAAAAACTCAGGAATGTCATTTCTACATAATCGTCGTAATCAACTTCGGAGACAAAGCCAAAGTGATGTTTTCGTTCTTGCAGATACAAAGCAACGGGTTTATCTACTTTGATCACTATTTTTTCCATATGTTCAAGACTTTGTTTTTTGGCGACTTGTCGTTTTTCATACTCCTTCATGCTAAGCCTGTCTGCTGCTCGTTCAGTTTTAGTTAAATGAATAGCTTGCATGCGATCAATCCGAAAGTGACGATAATCATTTCTGAGGTGACAAAACCCAATGGTATACCACTGTTCATTTTCATGGTAAACTCCAATAGGCTCGATCAGTCGTTGCGTGTCTTTTTCTTTGGCAAAAGCCCGATAGGTGATTTCCACCGCTTTCTTTTCAGTAATTGCTTTAAACAAAATATCCAGTGCGTTGTCAACCTCAGTGGGTTTAAACTTATTTTGGCGAACTTCTATCTGCTCCTCCAATTCTTCAACTAGATTTTTTTCGCTGTTTTTGAGCACCGATTTGATTTTGAACATGGAGGACTCAAAGTTCTTCCGGATTACTTTGTCTCTTATGTTTTCCATAATTATTTCAGCAGCGACAAAAGCAGTGGCTTCTTCTTTGGTAAACATTACGGGAGGCAAGCGGAAGCCATCCATAATGGAGTATCCGCTTCCGGCTTCCCCAAAAATAGGAACTCCGGCTTCTTCTAGGGTTCGGATGTCGCGGTATATTGTTCGCAAACTCACTTCAAAGCGCTTAGCGAGATCTTGTGCTTTTACCAGGCGCTTGGATTGCAATTGAATGAGTATAGCAGTAATTCGGTCGAAGCGGTTCATGGGAGCAAAAATGAGTATTTCTAAGCAAATAGAAACAAGGAAGTTGGAAGAAAATTTTTGATGGATATTATTGTCACGTTTTTTCTTTTAAAACTGTCTTTTATTCTGGAATTTTAAATTGAAAAGTTTTAGCCATTGGAAAAAGATAAAACAGAAGTTCAACTCAATTATTATCGAAGCAAATTGTTGCCGTATGCTTACAACATTGTTGGAGATTCAATGGAGGCAGAAGATGTTGTTCAGGAGATTTTAAATAAGTATTTAATCAGGCCAGTTGAGGGAGTGATGAATATTGAAGCTTATCTCGTAAAAGCCGTAATTAATCGCTCGATTAATCAGAAAAAATTGTTGCGAAACAGGAAAGAACAATATTTAGGGGAGTGGTTACCCACACCGGTCTTTACCGAAAATGGAATATATTCCCAAGCAGATCAAAAACCAATCATAGAATACTCTTTAATGGTTTTACTTGAGCGTTTAAATCCAACAGAGCGAGCCGTATTTATTTTAAAAGAGGCATTTAATTATACCCATAGGGAAATAGCAGAAACCTTGGAACTACAAACCGATCATTGTCGGCAGTTGTTGAAGCGAGCCAAACAAAAACTTCAATCAAAACTCCGATCTGAAAAGAAGCTAGATGAAACAGAACAAAAGCTACTTCGCGATTTATCAACTGCAATCTTATCAGCAGACTTGTCTAAAATCGAAGAAATTCTCTCAGCTGAAGTAGTGTGCCTTTCAGACGGAGGGAATAAAGTGAGTGCTGCGCGCAATCGAATTGTAGGCAAAGTACGAGTACTAAAACTTTTAAAAGCAATTTACGGAAAGTATTTACTACCTTCAACCCAAATCGTTTATACGACGGTTAATTACAAACCGGCAATTCTTTACCTCTTAGAAAAGCACATTTACCGATGCATCGTATTCGAAATAGAGGGAAGTCAAATAAAGCGATTTTACGTCTTGGTAAATCCGGATAAATTACAAAGGCTTAATACAGATTACAGGAAAAGTATCGATCGATAAAATTTTCATTTTTTGTCACGCTATATACCACAAAACGGTTATAAGTGTAAATAATCTTAAAATGGAATTTTATGAAGAAAGAAAGAATCAATTATCAGGAAGCGCCTAAAGAAATCTATGAATTAATGCTCAATATTGAATCCTATTTAAAGAAATGTGGCATTGATCATTCTTTGATCGAACTGATAAAAATCAGAACCTCACAGATTAATGGATGTGGGTATTGTTTGGACATGCATCACAAAGATGCATTGAAAGCAGGAGAAGAATTTAAGCGTCTTTATTTGTTACCGGCATGGGAAGAGTCGCCTGTCTATTCGGAGAAAGAAAGGATAGTGTTGAATTTAACGGAAGTATTAACTAAGCTTTCAAGCAGCTCAGCGGGAGTTGTTGAAGAGGCATATCAAAAAATGAGCGGACATTATAGCAAAACTCAAATTGCTCAGATTGTGTTTGCCATCTGTCAGATCAATTCATGGAACCGAATTGCCATTACTTTTGGAAATATTCCGGGAAGTTATGAAGTGGGTTGAACCGATAGCGCAGTGGCGATCGTCATCTAGTCTGTGCTTTTAAACTAGCTCACAAAAAAAGGTCGGAAGTTATCCGACCTTTTTTATTGTTTTCTTGAAAGTAGTTTACAAATACGTCTGTAAATTGGTTTGAGCGGAAACTCTTCGTAATCTTCTCAAGCCTCTTTCTTTAATTTGTCTGATTCTTTCTCTGGTTAAACCGAAAGTATTTCCGATCTCTTCCAAAGTCATTTCGCTGGTACCACCTAAACCGTAGAATAAACGAATTACTTCTGCTTCCATACCTTTTAAGTAAGAAAGCGTGCGCTCTAAATCTTGAGAAAGGGACTCTTGCAAAAGTGAATCCGATGGATCGGGTGTATCGCTGTTTTCCAAAACGCTTACTAAGCTGTTGTTATCATCGTCGTTGCTCATGGGAGCATCAATGGAAACTTGCTTTTTAGACATTTTCAAAGACATTTCAACTTTGTTTACGTCCATTTCAGTCAGGTCGCTTAATTCATCAGCTGTAGGCGTTCTTTCGTTCTTTTGTTCGAATTCATTGGCCGCTTTGCTGATCTTTTGGATCTCTCCCAATCGGTTGTGGGGTAAACGGATCGTTCTCGAGTTGTCGGCTGCTGCCTTCAAAATACTCTGACGAATCCACCATACCGCATAAGAAATGAATTTAAATCCTTTGGTGTGATCGTAACGCTTGGCAGCTTCAATCAATCCGAGGTTTCCTTCGTTAATTAAGTCTTCAAGAGTAAGACCTGTATTTTGGTACTGTTTCGCTACAGAAATCACAAAACGTAAGTTGGCACGAACCAAGCGGTTTAATGCTCTTTCGTCGCCGTTTTGAATTTTTATTGCTAACTCAACCTCTTCTTCAGCCGTAATCATTTCCTCTTTGGAAACGTCTTGCAAGTATTTTTCCAAGGACTTGCTTTCTCTTTTAGTAATTTGTTGACTGATCTTAAGTTGTCTCATATCTTCTGAATCTGTTTAATACTGTTTATTAACGCAATTTAGCTAGCAAAAATTATGCTAAAGATTAAAATCACTTTTTTCTGACAATGGTTTTGTTAAGTTGTCGCTCAACTTCCCAATTGTCATCAAACACCAAAGGTAAATATCGATTGTATAAAGCCAAACGAACTCTACCTTCTTTGTTTAATTCTTTTGTTGTGGGTTCACCGGAGAATTCATAGCAGTTAATTTTGGGGTGGAGCTTCATATACTGACGAATAATTTCCACAAGGGTTGCCATTACCCGATAAACCTCAAATTTGTTGGTAATGCTGTACTCTTCACCTTCAAACTCTTCATTTAATACACCAAAGACGATGGAAGTGTTCAAAATGTTGTTTTGTTTTCTCCCAAATCTTACTTCGTAATCTATCCCACTCTCCGTTGTAAAGTAATATGTTGAGCCACTTTCAATGGGCGGTGGAATAATCGGATATGAAGGCAATAAGTTCAACAAAATACCAAAGGGCAAAATTAATCAAATATTCATATAAATAAAATAAAGTTAATTTCATTCTATAAGCGGCGGATTGGCTACTTTTATTGCATTAAAAATTAAACTTACTTTCATTATGATCATGTCGGGTTGGGGCAAGTGGATTGGTGCTGTAATAGGCTTTTCTGTCTTTGGTTTTTTTGGCGCCATCATTGGCTTTGTAGTAGGAGCGATGTTCGATAGCAGAGCAAAGTTTCAATGGGACGAACAGTATGCTAGCAGTTACACGGGTCAACAGGCATATCAAAGAAGTGCCGGAGGCGATTTTGCTGCCAGCTTGTTGGTGTTAACGGCTGCTGTAATGAAAGCTGATGGTAAGGTGTTAAAGTCTGAATTGGCTTATGTAAAGCAATTTTATACTCGTCAATTTGGTGCTGCTAAAACGCGTGAACAAATGCGTGCTTTAAAAGATTTGATTGACCAACCCATTGATGTTAGACAAATCAGTCATCAGATACGCTACCAAATGCAATATCACAGCCGCCTGCAATTATTGCATTACTTGTTTGGCATTGCTCATGCAGATCAACATGTCAGTGACACTGAACTGAGCACAATTCATCGTATTGCCGGATTTTTAGGTATAAACAACCCGGACTTTGAGTCGATAAAAGCCATGTTTGTCAAAGATACCGGCTCCGATTACAAGATTTTAGAAGTTACACCGGATGCAACTAATGAGGAGTTGAAAAAAGCTTACCGAAAAATGGCGATGAAATACCATCCCGACAAAGTGGCTAACTTAGGCGCTGATGTAAAAAAGCAAGCTGAAGAAAAATTCAGACAAGTACAAAATGCCTACGAAAACATAAAGAAAGAGCGCGGAATGTCATAAAGTTCAGCTGTTTCTTCTCTTTTTGCTTGGCTGTTTTTCTCACTAACATTATGTTGACTACTGTCGCTTTCTTCCTTGCGAGAATATGGCACAAACTTGAATAAACTAAAGTCGTATTTCTGATTTTTATCTTTTATCTCTTTAGTATTAATTTCCTTACTCAGAGGTTGCTCTTCTTTTTGTTGAAAGAGCTCTGCTCCATTGGTCGCAAAGCTAGCAGTAGAAATGACAAGTGCAGAAATGGCAATTCCAATTTTAAAAGATTTTGTCATGACTTAAACGATTGGTTATGATGTCAAAAATAGAACTTTCTGTCGAATTGTCAATGGCTGAGTATTTGCTAACTTCGTTTTATTGATTTTTTAACAGTTTATGGAGGTTCAAGAAAAGAAAAAATTTTTCGCTGCACTTATGTTTCCTCTACTTTTTGTGCTTTTGTTATGGAGTATAAAAGGAATTGAAGTTTACTTCGGATTAGATTTTAGCAGTTTGGGAATTTTGCCCAGAACAGCAAAAGGCTTAGTGGGAGTTTTTCTGGCACCGCTTATCCATGGAGATGTCAATCATTTGTTCAATAACTCCATACCATTGTTAGTTCTTGGTTGGGCATTGTTTTACTTTTACAAGAGCTTAGCTTTTCGTTTGATTTTATGGTCGTATTTACTTTCGGGTCTGTACACTTGGATTTCTGCTCGTACTAATTACCACATAGGCGCCAGTGGATTAGTTTATGCACTTTTTGGATTTTTATTTATCAGTGGGTTTTTACGAAAGTACATTCCGCTGATTTCTATTTCATTTTTAGTGGCATTTCTCTATGGAAGTTTAGTTTGGGGTATACTTCCTTGGGATAAAGGAATGTCTTGGGAAGGACACTTTTGGGGCCTGTTTATTGGCTTAGTTATGGCGATCTATTATCGCAAACGAGGACCGCAGCGCAAGAAGTATTCTTGGGAAATAGAAGCTGAATTAGAGGAAGAGAATGAAGACAATAAAGTTGAGGAGATGGAGTACGTTTATCATTTTGTACCTAAGAAAGAGGAGGGAAAGGAGAGTTAAAAGTTAAGAGTTGAATTTTTGCGTTGCAAATAAACCTCTAGACTTTAAGCTCTAAAACCTAACCGCTATTTCAAACCTACTTCCCACTTGCTCTAAACAAAAAATCTTTTTCTGCTTTGGTTAAGCTGTCGTAGCCGGAGCGAGAAATTTTATCCAATATCGCATCAACTTGCTCTTGTTCCTCTTTTTTTCGGCTATTGTATTCATAGCGCGATTCACTTCTTTGCTGCTGATTCGACTTTTTGTATTTTACTTTCATGCGGCTTTTTTTCTTAAAAGTAAAAATCGCTTTAACAAAAGCCGTTGCCGTATTTACCCAAGCAGTAATGTCTTTACCTTTTCTCCATTTTCTCGCAAAAAAGAAACCCAAAAGTGCTCCGCCAATGTGAGCGATATTACCTCCAGGATTTGCTTTTGATATGTTCAAGAATGAAATTAAAATAAAAGTTCCAGCTATATACTTTAGTTTAATATTACCCAAAAATATCATTCTAACAGGAAGGTCGGGCGCATAGGTGCCAACTGCAGACACAATCGCAAAAACAGATGCTGATGCTCCTAACATTTTTGAGAATGGAGTGATACTTTCAAACACAGGAAACACGTTGAAAAAAATAATATACAGTATTGCTCCTGCAATTCCTCCACTAATATATAAAGTCCATAGTTTTTTTTCTCCTAATAACTGTACAAATAATTGACCCAAAAAATAGAGACCTAACATATTAAAAAATATATGGAAAAATCCCAAATGCAAGAACATATAACTCAAAAGCGTCCACGGCTTAAATAGAAGCTTTGTTAAGTCCGATGGAACGGCAAACCAGTTTAGGGCAAATTGATCAGCGGAAAGTTGAGTTTGAAACAACCAAAAGGGAAGAGCCAATAATTTAATTGCTAAAAAAACAGCAATATTCGCATATAGCAAGCGAACAAGCATATTGTTTTGGCTAAAAGACGGCTTAAATGTATTGTTTGAAGTATTCCACATTTCAGTAAAAATTCTGCTGATTGTTATCTGATTTCCACATTTTAATCAAAATAAAGCCAAACAACATTCCTCCCAAATGAGCAAAGTGCGCCACATTGTCAGCAGGATTGTTTGAAATTCCTAAATACAATTCCAAAGCTCCGTAAATCATTACCATGTATTTTGCTTTAATGGGAACCGGGGGAATCAACAACATTAAACGAGCATTCGGAAACAACATACCAAAAGCCAATAGAATTCCAAAAACAGCTCCTGAAGCTCCAACTGTTGAGGTATTAATGAGGTTGTTTACTTCTCTGGCTATTGGGTCAACAAAGTTCTGACCACTTTTTCTAATTTCAAGTCCTTCTCTAATCACCATTTCGTAGAGTTGTGGGTCAATGTCTGAAATCAGTGATTGTATTCTAATTTCGGTCACAATCATTTGAATAATTCCTGCGCCAATTCCGGTAATCATATAGTAAATTAAAAATCGTTTAGGACCCCAGACATTTTCTAAAATTTGTCCAAACATCCACAGAGCAAACATGTTAAAAAAGAGGTGTGCAAAGCCTCCATGCATAAACATGTATGTTACCAGTTGATGTGGCATAAATTGATCGCTCGACCAATGGTGTAAGCCCAAGATAGAAGCCAAATCTACTCCCGACTGATAAGCAACAAACATCGCTAACAGCATGAGCACATTTACAATCAGTAAATTTTTAACAACCTCAGGAAGATTGCTTAATGGGTTTGAGCGTCCGAAATTCATTTCTTTTTAAATTGTTTATCCAAGTCTTCTAAAGAATAAGTAACGATAATCGGTTTGCCGTCAAAGTTACTGTATGGCATCTCACAGGCAAATAACTGATCGATTAAAGTCGTCATTTCTTCAGTGCTTAGCACTTTACCAGCTTTAATGCTCATACTTTTAGCTAAAGACTGAATGAGCAGCAACCTTGGTTTATTTTTTAGTGTGGATTGGTCATTTTTAAATTCTTCCAACAATTGCTCAACAATGGAAGTTACGTTTTGGTTTTCGGCTTCCAAAGGAATCCCTTGAACGATCAAGTCGTTTTTTCCAAATTCTCTTATATCAAAACCCAGAGCGTGAAATTCACCCATTAAGCCTTTTACTAATTCCATATCTTCACTGTTCAAACTCAAGTTTTCAGGAAATAGTAATTGCTGTGATTGGCTGTCGCCGCTTTGTATCTTTCGGCTCATTTCTTCATACAAAATTCGCTGATGCGCCCTTTGTTGATCTATAATTATGAAACCTGATTTTATGTGATTTAAAATGTATTTTCGGTGAAGCTGAATAACTTTCTTTTCACTTTCTCCTTCTAGAGGGATTTGTTTTTCAACTTGAGTTTGATGCTCTACTTCATCCGCAGCATCGCGATTTTCACGCATCATTTTTGCCCAATCAGCAGGATTTGAAGCTTTTTCTCTTTCAAAAGGAAACTTTATACCACCTTGTTTGGCCGGAGCTTTTCGCTCTTGTTCAAAGGGGTTGTAATCCGGATCTACCTGTATGTTAGGCATGCGAATTGCTTCACCCTTTTTAAGATCAGGCACATCAAAACTGCTTTCTCTTTCAAAATCAATTGATGGAGCTACATTGAATTTTCCCAATGCCTGACGAACAGCAGTTCGAATGATGGCGTAAATGGCCCTCTCTTCTTCAAATTTTACTTCCGTTTTTGTGGGGTGAATGTTAATGTCAATTTTAGATGGGTCAATTTCTAATTTTAAAAAATAAGAGGGAAACTGATCTTTTGGAATTAGTTCTTCATACGCTTTTTGTACCGCATGATTAAAGTAGGGACTTCTTATAAATCTTTTATTGACAAAAAAGTATTGTTCTCCGCGCGTTTTACGGGCAAACTCCGCTTTTCCGATAAAGCCTGAAATGGCAACAATGTCTGTTTTTTCCTCTACAGGAACTAAACGTTGATTGTACTTACTGCCAAAAATATTGACGATTCGCTGTCTGAAATTGCCCTTTGGCAAGCGATAAACTTCATTTCCATCATTCGTCATATTCATTGCTACCTCCGGATGAATCATGGCTACGCGCAAAAACTCTTCAATAATGTGTTTGCTTTCTACCGGATTGCTTTTAAGGAAGTTTCTTCTCGCAGGGATGTTGAAAAAGAGGTTTTTTACTGTCATTGTAGTGCCTTGCGGGCACTGACAAACTTCTTGACTTTTTACTTCACTGCCTTCTAAAACTAATTGTGTACCCAAGTCGGAATCAGCTGTTCTGCTTTTAATTTCCATTTGAGAAACAGCGGCAATGGAAGGAACTGCTTCGCCTCGAAAGCCCATGGTGGTTAGGGCAAATAAGTCTTCTACGCGAGTGATTTTTGAGGTAGCATGTCGCTCTAACGACAATCGAGCATCGGTTTCACTCATGCCTTTTCCGTTGTCGATGACTTGGATTAAGGTTTTTCCGGCATTTTTTACAATTAAGTGAATTTCGGTAGCCTCAGCATCTATGGCATTTTCCAAAAGTTCTTTAACAGCAGAGGCTGGTCGTTGAACCACTTCTCCTGCGGCAATTTGGTTGGCTACTGAATCAGGTAAAAGCTGTATTATATCGGGCATTCTTTGGCTTGAAATGAAGCTTCAAAGGTAGGTATTTTAAGAGCGTTTGTAAATGGTAGAATAAGGTGATTAGAAAAAAATGTTGGTATTTATTTTACATAAATGAGTCGAAGTAGAGTTCTCCTTTTTTTTACTCTGGAAGGAGTCATTTCACAACTTTGGAAAAGTTAAGTATTTTGTAATCAGTACTTATAAAGATGTAACGTAGAAAATATCATTAGAATTTTTGATAAACTTTTCCAAAGTTCAAGTTGATTAAGCACTTTTTTGTCAATTGTTTCTGATATGATAGTCTTGATAAGCTGTTTTTATATTTTGAAAAATTCTTTCTTAACTTTTCAACCAAAATATAAAGCCAAATTCAGAACTAATCATTAATTATTGATACTTTTTTCTTGATTCAGCCCCTTATAAATAAAGCAAATAATAGGCAATGATAAAGAGTAAAGAAGCGATAATTACCAATCTGAAATTAGATTTTTTTGAAAAGTTGCTCGTTTTTTTATTGGCTTTCCAGCGATCCTTTAAGTTATGGCTGAAACCTCCGCTACCCAAAGTTGACTTTCCGTTTACTTCAGCCTCCATTTGAGCATAGCGTTCCTTCAATGCTTCTTTTGTTTCATCGTAATAACGAGGAGTGAAATTGAAACGCTTGTTTCTAGAAGTTTTGAAAAATGATGAAATCATGGTTCAAAGGTAAGAAATATTGAAAATAAATTGAATAGCCGTTCATTTACCTTTTTTTTACTAAAGTACAACTATGCAATTTTGTTTTCATTGTTTAGTTTTTACTTTTTTCCATTGATGAAAAAAGTAAACAAAAAAATCTAGGCCTGTTTCTTAATTTAAGTCCTCCGCTCCTAAATGGCGATGAT
>DIAJ01000033.1:0-67089 GCA_002415785.1 Flavobacteriales bacterium UBA5081 | reverse complement strand
CTTTGGAGCTTCTTCAATCATTAGCCCCATTTAGTTCGTTCCATCCTTAAATTATGAAAGTGGCCGTCTTTCTAATTTAGATTAATGTTGAATTATTGACTATTCTGGTCATTCTGAAAACAAAAAAGCCTCACACAAGTGCAAGGCTTTTTCAGAACAGTAAAAATGAAATTACTTTTTATCTGTTTTTACAAAAATCTTTTCTTTAATACGAGCAGCTTTACCGGTTCTTTTTCTCAAATAGAAAATTCTCGCTCTACGAACAGAACCTGTTTTGTTTACTTTGATGCTCTCTATAAATGGAGAGTTCATCGGGAAAACACGCTCAACACCCATTCCACCTGAAACTTTACGTACAGTAAATGTTTCGTGAATTCCGGTACCTCTACGTTGGATAACCGTACCTTGGAAAACCTGAATACGTTCTTTATTTCCTTCACGGATTTTGTATGATACTGAAACAGTGTCTCCTGCTTTGAATTTAGGAAGTTCGTTTATTTCAACTAAGTCCTGCTCTACAAATTTTAATGCGTCCATCTTCTTAATAAATATATGCTCTGCAAAATTGGAGAGCAAAAGTAGTGTTTTAAATTAAACTGACAAATCCTTATTTAGAATATTTTTCATATAAATCAGGACGGCGTTTTTTTGTGCGCTCTAAACTTTGCTCATGTCTCCATGTTTCAATGGCTTTAAGGTTGCCGGAGCGTAAAATTTCGGGTACGTCCCAACTTTTATACTCTGCCGGTCTGGTATAAACCGGAGGTGCCAATAAATGATCTTGAAAAGAATCAGACAGGGCAGAAGTTTCATCGTTAAGTACGCCTGGAATCAATCGGATAATGCTATCGGTTAAAACCGCCGCTGCTAGTTCTCCCCCTGAAAGTACATAATCGCCAATGGAAATTTCCTTGGTGATTAAATGTTGGCGTACGCGCTCATCAACTCCTTTATAATGCCCGCAGAGTAAAATTAAATTTTCTTTTAGTGAAAGTTGATTGCTGATACCTTGATTGAGGGTTTCTCCATCGGGCGTTAAATAGATTACTTCGTCGTAGTTTCTTTGAGATTTTAAAAAACTAATGCAGTTGTCGATTGGCTCAATGCTCATCACCATTCCCGCTCCTCCGCCAAAAGCATAATCGTCCACCGATTTTTGTTTGTGTTGGCTGTAATCGCGTAAATTGTGCAAGTGAATTTCTGCCAAACCCTTTTCTTGAGCACGTTTTAAAATCGATGCGGAAAAAGGCCCTTCCAACAATTCCGGCAATATGGTGATGATATCAATTCGCATGCAAAATTTTTTGCAAAGCTAATCGTTTTTTTAGGAGTTTCTTAATTCATTTAAGGCTATCAAGATTTTCAAAACCTTGAAGGTCTGCTATACTTAAAGTACCGCCCAATTTTCAAAGCTTCGCTTTGATTACTCTTTAATTAACTTAAAAACCTCTTCTCTTTTCCCATCACTAACCCTTAGCCAATACAGCCCTTTGGGTAATTGTGGCGTAGAAAGTTTATACTTTTTACCTTGCTTTTGTACTTGCAGTTTGACGTTTTGCCCCAAGCTGTTATACAGCATAAAATCCAGCTTTTGATGTTGTTTGCTTTCCACTACAATATCCTTGACAAAAGGATTGGGATAAACCGATAAAGCCTGTTTTAAGTGGTATTCTTGAATACCACTTAAACTATCCGGCAGGCTATCACAATGGCTGAGCCATATATCATCTAAATAATAATAACATGACTGCATCCAAGTCTCATTACCACCACCCGGCACAAAAGCGGTATCAATGTAATTGGTGTCGTTAAAATTACCAATGGTAATGTATTCTTCTCCACCTGTAGCTTTGTATTGCATATCTATCTTCACCCAATTCACTCGATCTATAATATAAGTGTTTGGTGAAACTATTAACTGGGGAGTATAAGGTAAATGGTGTCTATGATTACCGGAAACTGCATTTTGTGAAAAATATACTCCCAGCATATTTTTAGATGCAAAGTGAATGGAATCTGCCAAACTAATATACAATTGGAAACAATAGGTGCTATCAAAAACCAAAGGTCGTATTAATTGAACTTGCATATATTCTCTCAATGTACTTCGAGAATTGGACCATAGATCATATATATTAATTCCTACATAGGCATTACCTGTATTAGCTTGTTGATAACCTAATACATTATTTGGTACTCCCCAGTCAGGGTATTGTGCATTATGTATAGGTGTATAGTAATTCCAGCCCTCATTAGTAGCGGCTACCCAGTCTTTGGCAGGGTGAAGGGGTGTATTGACTCGTCTTGCCGTATCTTCAAAACTATAATTAGGAATCAAATTCTGTGTGTAGGCACACACACAGAATTTGATTAAAAAAATTAAGATTAATGTTTTTTTCATCTTTATTCAATTACAAGTTTACCGCTGTTGATTTGCTCTTTGCTTTTAAACAGACGGTAAATGTACACGCCATGTTGCTAGTCTATTTTCTTTCTCCTTGATGAGAAAGAAACAAAGAATCAAGACAAAACAAACTTCTCCGCTATACCTTGCGCCGCCTCGTGTTTTGTCAGGCCGCCCAATGGTCAAAGCTTCGCTTTGATTACTCTTTAATCAACTTAAAAACTTCTTCCTGCTCCCCATCACTAACCCTTAACCAATACAGGCCTTTGGGCAATTGCGGAGTAGAGATTTTATACTTTTTATCTTGTTTTTGTACTTCTAATTTTACTGCTTGCCCCAAGCTGTTGTAAAGCATAAAAACCAACTTTTGGGACTCTTTACTTTCTACGACTATATTATTGACAAAAGGATTGGGATAAACCGATAAAGCCTGTTTTAAGTGGTATTCTTGAATACCACTTAAACTATCCGGCAGGCTATCACAATGGCTGAGCCATATATCATCTAAATAATAATAACATGACTGCATCCAAGTCTCATTACCACCACCCGGCACAAAAGCGGTATCAATGTAATTGGTGTCGTTAAAATTACCAATGGTAATGTATTCTTCTCCGCCTGTAGCTTTGTATTGCATATCTATCTTCACCCAATTCACTCGATCTATTATATAAGTGTTCGGAGAAACAACCAATTGAGGTGTATAAGGTAAATGCTCTCGATGATTGCCTGATACAGCATTTTGCGAAAAATACACCCCTAACATATTTTTGGAAGCAAAGTGAATAGAATCAGCCAAACTAATATACAATTGGAAACAATAGGTGCTATCAAAAACCAAAGGTCGTTTTAATTGCACTTGCATATATTCTCTCAATGTACTTCGAGAATTGGACCATAAATCATATATATTAATCCCAACATAAGCACTACCTGTTTTAGCCTGTTGATAACCGTTTACATTGTTTGGACTACCCCAATAAGGATAAGTTTGATTTTGAAGGGGGGTATAATAATTCCAACCTTCTAATGTAGCAGCTTCCCAATCTGCAGGCAAAAAAAGTGGTGTTACTCTAGTGGTTGTATCTTCAAAACTATAATTAGGAATCAAATTCTGTGTGTAGGCATACACACAGAATTTGATTAAAAAAATTAAGATCAATGTTTTTTTCATCCTTATTCAATTACGATTTTTCCACTTTGGAGTTGTTCTTTACTCTTAAACAGACGGTAAATGTACACACCATGTTGCTAGTCTATTTTCTTTCTCCTTGATGAGAAAGAAACAAAGAATCAAGACAAAACAAACTTCTCCGCTATACCTTGCGCCGCCTCGTGTTTTGTCAGGCCGCCCAATGGTCAAAGCTGCGCTTTGATTAATCCCTTATCAACTTAAAAACCTCTTCTCTTTTCCCATCACTAACCCTTAACCAATACAGCCCTTTGGGCAATTGTGGAGTAGAAAGTTTATATTTCTTATCTTGTTTTTGTGCTTCTAAAGCTACCACTTGCCCCAAGCTGTTGTAAAGCATAAAGACCAACTTTTGGGATTCTTTACTTTCTACAACTATATCATTGACAAAAGGATTGGGATAAACCGATAAAGCCTGTTTTAGGCGGTGCTCTTGAATGCTTGTTAAACTATCCGGTAAACTATCGCAATGGCTGAGCCATACATCATCAATATAATAATAACTAGCTTCCATCCAAAACTCATTGCCGCCACCGGGAACAAAAGCAGTATCAATGTAGTTGGTGTCGTTAAAATTACCAATAGTAATGTATTTTTCTCCTCCCATGGCTTTGTACTGCATGTCTATCTTTACCCAATTGACTTTATTCGTAATGTAATTATTAGGAGACACAATTAATTGAGGGGTATAAGGCAAATGATGTGTATGATTGCCCGATACTGCATTAGATGAAAAATATACACCCAGCATATTCTTTGATGCAAAATGCATGGAATCTGCAAAACTCATATATAATTGGAAACAATAAGTACTGTCAAACTCCAATGTGCGTTTTAATTGCACTTGCATATACTCTCGTCTGGGATTGCGTTGTACATTCCATAGATTATATACATTTAATCCAACATAAGCACTACCAGTTTTTGCAACTTGATAACCTGGGAAATTTGATGGAACATTATAATCTAAATGTTGCTGGGACATATTATTATGTGGTGTAAAGTAATTCCATCCCTCATTAGTAGCAGCACCCCAATGCTCAGGAAGAAACAAAGGGGTAACTCTAGTAGCCGTATCTTCAAAGCTATAATTAGGAATCAAATTCTGTGTGTAGGCATACACACAGAATTTGATTAAAAAAATTAAGATCAATGTTTTTTTCATCTTTATTCAATTACAAGTTTACCGCTGTTGATTTGCTCTTTGCTTTTAAACAGACGGTAAATATACACGCCATGTTGCAATTGGCTCGTGTTTATTTGATGTAAATGACCGCTATTTAAAGACTTTGTCATAATCTTTTTACCCAAAACATCGTAAATTTCTAAGACGATTTCTTCATCTTCTTCCACACTATAGCTAATGTTTAATTGCTCATCAGCTGGATTAGGATAGATAGCAAAGGGCACTTTATCTTGTTTTTCTTCGGCTTTTATTCGAATGAATTTTTGATTATTCGGCAATTGAGAAATTTCACACTCATTCACATATAAACGTTCTCCGTATTCATGCAATACTCTTCTTGCTTGGTAAACGGCAATGCCATCAGTATAAGGACAAAGCACGGCGATTTGTCGCAATTGATCCAATTCGCTTGAACTTAATACAGAATCTACAAAGTGTTTGTCTAAAAGCGGTTCTACGGTGCTTACATTTTGATCAAAATTGTTTTGAGCACTTAAACTTCTAATAGATTGGCTGTTTTTACCCAACGCTCTACCCAAGGTCGTATTTTTCATACTGTCTCTAAAACTACTAAACTGTTGACTGTTGTATAAGGCAGAGTCTTTACTTAAGTGATAAAACTTCAATTGCTGTCGCAGATAAAACGCACTGTCGCTGGCATTGCCTTTTTGTAACCAACGAGGCTTTTTACCGCTTTTGTTGTAGGCGGTAGTGGCTTCTTTTTTGCCTGAACTGTGATCGACCATTAAAGGAGCGGTACAAGTGATTGTATTATCATTTGAAGTTACAATGTCTTCTATTGAAAAATACCCTAGTGCCGCATCTTGCTGTCCAATTATCGGCCCAGTCCCTTTATAATAATACTTCGGCGGATTATTTGGATCATCATTGGAAAAGTTAAAGGTATGGCTGTTGCCGAAAGTACCGACCCATTCGTTGCCGGCGTCTTGGTAATAAACTGGTATGCTAATTACCATACCAACATCACCGATAAAGGCTTCATTGTCCAAAGCAAAACCAATGTTGTTTCCCTTCATAAGGTTTTTATATATACTACTGTAGCCATTATAGCCTGCAAAGCGTAAACCTATACCGGTATTTTCTGTTCTGTTACAATATAAGTCCAAGTTACGTCCTCCTGCAAAGCTTAGGTTTTCCAATGAAATACCCACCATTTCTTCCTGTGTATTGGGCATTGTTCCGCTGTATTTGTTTAGCTCATTTTCAACTGTATTTCCTTCAATATACACTTTACTATTCATGGCTCTTATACCATAAGAGGGAGTTGTAGGACAAGGGCTTTGAATAGGAAAGCAAAAAGAGGGTGCTGTAAATCGATTGTTTAGGTTTTTAATGTTATTGTCTTTTATACTACTCCACATCATACTTACCTGTATACCTACTTTACTATGGGCTATTACATTGTTTTCTATTAATGCTTGATGACTAACTACATAAGGATTTTCAGAGTATCCATTAGCATATATAGCCACACTTTCTTCATTGTTATTTTTGGTATAGTAATTACTATCGGGCTGCACTTCCATGTCGAAGTAATTGTTGTTTATTCTAAAATAATGAGAATTATAAAGCTCCACCCCTTTCTTCACATTTAAAATGGTGTTGTTGCTTATTTGGTTTAGATTAGATCCTTGAATTGTACTTAAATTACTCACATCTGTTGCCCGTAAAAAAGAAGCATCAGGAATACCTGCGGAGTTTACATAATTATTCCTTATTTCTATAGAGTATTGGTCTTGTAAGCGTATGCTCTCCCAGCTTCCAATAAAAGAAGAGTATATTACTTTTAACTTAGCATTAGCATCCCCTCCATAAGCTACTATGGACTTATCGCTTTTATCCGGTTCACCGGGAGATTGATAATAATTATTAAAGCCACTAAAATCCACATTACCTATAACTACTTCTGAATTTGCGAGTTGTATGTTTCCGCCGCTGCTGTTAAGAACAACGTTTCGAATATCAAATTGATCACTGTAATATCCAGACGGGCGAGTTCTTATATTTTTAAGATCTATAGCAGTTTGAGGGTAAAACTCACCATTTCCATAATTTAATGGCTGAGTGCATTGAATGATGTGGTGATTAATCTTTGCATTGGTTGTGTTGGTGCCTGTGTTTTCAACGCTTAATGCTCTTCCGTTGTTCTCAAAGTGAATATCTTCTATATTAACGTCTTCAACATTTACCAAATTAATTCCGTTTTTAGAATTGCTAATCCTCCAAGCAATTGTGTCCTTATTATAACTAATTGTATCATTTCCCCACATCACAAAATAAGATCCATTTGTTTGATAAATCCCATCCCAGTATTTATCCGGGCTACAGGAAGTAAAAAATTCTTCCTTTATATTGCTGTTGTTGTTATAAAAAACAACTGAGGCATTATTGTTTACTACAATTTTAGCATCTTCTCCCATATAAAAACTACAGTTGATAAAAGACACAGAGGTATCAAGTGTTAGAGTACCCTCTATTCTAAAGATTCTGTTACTGATATTGCCTGAGTTATTCCCAATAATTGAAAATAATTGACTTGAATTTGCATTGTTTAGGGGTATTACATCAATATGATTGCTTCCTGAAAAAGTAATATAAATCTGATCTGTAATAGTTGTGCATGCACTATTCATAGTAAGAGTATATATTCCGGATTGTCCTTTACTTACTATTGGATTTGCAATGTTTGGATCACTTAGCCCTACGTTCGGAGTCCATGAATAGGTAACTCCCGGTAGTATACAATCTGGGCCAATAGTTTTTTCTTCATTACATTGAATAACTGAAACATCAGGCCCTGCATCAAGGGTCATTTTTTTTATACTAACGTTATCTATTAAAACATCGCAGTAAACTCGATTTGAATAACCATTATATGGCGTTATAATTAATTTGTTAAACGGCTGTGTAGTACTAAAGCATATTGACTTGGTTTGAAATGTCTTTGGATGTCCTGAGGCAGAAGGTTGAATGCTACTGCCTGGTATGGTATAAATAATTTGTCCCGTATTTGTGATCGTATCTCTAAGAATTACTCGTAATTCATCCGGTGGTGGGTTTGTTCCTGTAGCAGCTACATCTAATGACACAATATAGTTATCCGGTGTAAGACTTACAGCTGTCTCAATTGCCTCTATAAGACTTACATTAGCAACCAGGTAAGCATATGCCTGTGAATTTAATGTTCCTTTTATTTGTGGTGTTCCACTATTTTCATTCCAGTCACAAACAACTTGAAACGGTCTTGCAGTCCCGCCAGCCACAGACTGTGACAAATAATTAAACTCAGGATTTTTAATAAGCTCTCCGCAGGTATCAACATAACTTTGAGGACAATTTATATAAATGTCTTCTAACAACATTGCAAAAGTTATTTCCGGCAAATCATTATTCTCATCTCTTCTTAATACAAGTAAGTAATTTTCTCCTTCTGTTAAATTAGTCATTCCAAAATAATGCAGCGTACTATCGTTAACTGAATGGTTGTACACTTCAATTAAATCTTCACAACTATTCTTTAAATAAACCTCATAAGCTATTAAACCGGTAAAAGGCTCATCTTCTATACTTTCTTCTTCCGTTAAGATAAACATACTGTCGCTGCTTGCTAAAAACTCAAAAAATAGTCTTTCCTGTCCTTCTTCGAAACCATATCCTTCAGATGTATCTGACTGTATCTCAATGGCCGTCTCACAACTTGCCCCCTCTACTTCCGGTTCCGGAATTGGTTCTTCCGGCGCTCCTGCTGCATTGGGTGTAAATTGGGCAAATACACCCATTACTAAGAGGTTGAACAATAGTGTACAAAAAAGTTTTTGCGTAGTAAACTTGTTAGTTTTCATGATTTCAAATATTTAATGAATAAAAAATTAATTGTTTTTCTTGTTGAACTTTAGTTAGCTATGTTAGTTAATTATGCCGAAGAAACAATGAAAAAACGGTAGTAGATGCAAGCTTTCCATCACTTTCTTATCTAGTTTGCTTTTTAATTGTTTTCCAGAAAATAAAGTATGATTATATTTTTAATACTTTATTTGTCAAATATCTTATTATTAAATAAGATTCTCAAACATACACAAGAATTTTAAAAGTTATTGCTCTATAAAAGAGCATTTTTGCTCTATTTTTGATTTTAAAACATATAGAGTATTTTTACAGCCACTCAAGCTTAATGTACAATGAAAGAAAAAGTAGGACAACGAATCAAAACCCTTAGAGAAAGAAGAGGGCATTCTCAAGAAGAAGTTGCAGATAGTATACATGTTTCAAGAGCTACTTATGAACGGATGGAGAATGGGAAAAGCAATAGTTGGGCATCACATTTAGAGCAATTATCTTCATTTTTTGAGGTAAGCCCGGAATATTTTGTACAAGATGAAGAGAAAAGTGTCCAAAACAATGAAAATCCAAGTGGTGGAATGCAATTACAAAATAATGGTACTATTAAAACATTAAATACCCTTTCTGAAATAATAATAGAGCAATATGAACTCCGCCTTCAAGAAAAAGATAAGATTATTAGCTTGCTTGAAGAAAAGCTTAAGGAATAATATAAAAAAAGAATAAGTTAATTTAGCAGTAACAAATGTCTTCCTAGACTCTTTTTTCTTACTTAGAAACCTTTAAAATAATATAATCAGCAAAGTGATTTTTTGGATTAGGTTGTTTTTTCCAAATCATGTTTAATAAAAATATTTCTCAATAAAGGAGCTATACACTAAAGTGAGAGGTTATATTTACTTGGAGAAGCGATAATTTTTTGCAAAGCTAATCGTTTTTAAAAATAAAGTAGACTGCCTAAGCTTTGGTATTTTTGAAGCCTTTTAAAATTATGGGAAAGAAGAAAAAAGGATTGCGAATCGGACTGCTAATTTTTTTGGTATTTTTTGCCATAGCTGCTTATTTAGCATATACTTATTATCAAAAAATATTTCAGCCGATTAGTTCGTTAAAAGAAGATCGTTATTTCCACATTTACTCAGATTGGGAAATGGACGACTTAAAAAACGCCTTATTAGAAGAGAGAATCATTCAGGATACGGCTTCTTTTAATTGGGTGGCAGAGCAAAAGTCGTTTACTCAACCCAAAGCCGGCAGGTATTTTATTGAGTCGGGGATGAGTAATAACTCTCTTGTTAATCTTTTTCGCTCGGGGCAGCAAGTGCCCGTTAATGTTACCTTTAATAGCGTTAGAACAAAAAAACAGTTGGCTTCGGTAGTGAGCAATCAATTGGAATTGGACTCTATTTCTTTGCTTCAACTATTAGAAAGTAATGAGTTTGCACAAAAGTACGGTTTTGATCGAGCCACTTTTCTCACCCTATTTATTCCCAATACTTACGAGTTTTATTGGAATACGAATGCCGAAGAATTTGTTCAACGAATGGCAAAAGAATACAAGCGATTTTGGACGGAAGAACGTAAGGCAAAAGCCGCTAAGTTGGGTTTAAGTCAATCGGAGGTTTCTATCTTGGCGTCAATCGTTCAAACGGAGCAAATGAGTAGAGTAGAGGAGCGTCCTAAAGTAGCAGGTTTGTATATAAACAGACTAAAAAGAGGTATGCGTTTACAGTCTGATCCTACCTTAATTTATGCTTTGGGAGACTTTAGCATTAAAAGAGTGTTGAATAAACACAAGGAACTAAACTCTCCTTACAATACCTATTTGTATGCAGGTTTGCCTCCCGGGCCGATTTATCTTCCGGATCAATCTTCCATTGATGCCGTTTTGAACTTTGAAAGGCACAACTACCTGTACATGTGTGCTAAGGCAGATTTTTCAGGTTATCATAACTTTAGTAGAACTTTAAATCAACATAATATTTACGCACGACAGTATCAAAGAGAGCTAAATCGTAGGAAGATTATGCGTTAAATGGTACATTTGTCGGCTTTAAACGAACGAATTATGACGAAAATTAAATTTGGAACAGACGGATGGCGTGCCATCATAGCGAAGGAATATACAGTAGATAATGTAGCTAGAGTAACCATTGGCACCGCCAATTGGATTAAATCAAATTTTGAAAATCCATCAGTGGTTGTCGGTCACGACTGTCGCTTTGCCGGTGAGTTGTTTGCTGAAACAACTGCCAAGGTATTTGCCGACAGTGGAGTGAAAGTATATTTGGCAAAAGGCTTTGTTACTACGCCAATGATTTCTCTTGGAGCATTGAATTTAAAAACTTCTTTGGGAGTAGTAATTACTGCCTCTCACAACCCACCATCTTATAATGGATATAAATTAAAGGGAAACTTCGGTGGACCTTTATTGCCGGATCAAGTGCAAGAAGTAGAGGACTTAATTCCCGATGAAAACAATGTTGATTTAGATAGTATTTCCTTGAAACAGTTGGCGGAAAAAGGCATGTTGGAGTACGTTGATTTAGAAGAAATGTACTTAAAGCACGTAGAAGCGAATTTTGACCTTGATGCGATTAGAAATGCGAAGGTTGACTTTGCATTCGATTCAATGTATGGTGCAGGACAAAATATTATGCGACGATTGTTGCCGGACATCACTCACCTTCACGGCGAACATAATCCCGGCTTTGATGGTCAAGCGCCGGAGCCGATTCATAGAAATTTACAGGAGTTTTCTGAAACAATCAGACTGTCGGAAGGAGCGATTGATTGCGGTTTAGCAGTTGACGGAGATGCAGATCGCATTGGTTTGTATAACAGCAAAGGTGAGTTTGTAGATTCTCACCATATTATTTTACTACTGATTAAATACTTGGTGGAAGTTAAAAAGTTTAGCGGAAAAGTGGTTTTGGCATTTTCTGTTTCACCTAAAGTGAAAAAACTTTGCGAAAAATTAGGTTTAGAGGTAGAAGTAGTGAAAATTGGCTTTAAGCACATCGCCGGCTATATGGTGAATGAAGATGTGTTGCTCGGTGGCGAAGAATCAGGTGGAATTGCAATCAAGGGGCACATTCCGGAGCGCGATGGAATTTGGATGGGTTTGACAATTTGGGAATATATGGTGCGATCGGGTAAAACCCTGGAGCAATTGATCGATGAAGTGTATAAAGATGTGGGAGAGTTTAAGTTTGAACGTATCGACTTACATTTAAAAGAAGCCGATAAGTTGAGAATTATGCAAAACTGCAAGGACGACAAGTACAAGTCATTTGGGGCTTACAAAGTAAAAAGTGTAGAAACCATTGACGGTTATAAATACTATTTCGACAATGAAGAATGGGTGATGATTCGTCCTTCAGGCACAGAGCCCGTTTTGAGAACCTATGCTGAATCCAAAGATACGGATGGGGCATTTAAGATTTTAAAGGCAGTTCACGAAACGATACAAAAATAGAATAACAGAAATTACAGATGAAAAGCTCGCCAATCGGCGGGCTTTTTTGATTATGAGTTAACTTTTCTCTCCAATCACTCTCGCTGCTTTCACACCATCAATTGCGGCAGAAACAATTCCTCCGGCATAACCTGCACCTTCGCCAATTGGATATAAATTGCTAATTCTTATGTGGTGCATTTGTTCTCGATCTCTTGGGATACTTACCGGAGAAGAAGTACGACTTTCTACGCCAACTACTATGGCATCATTGCTTAGATAACCTTTCATGCTTTTTCCGAATAATCGAAAAGCTTGTCGCAAACGCTTGGCGACAAATGCCGGCAATATTTTATCTAATCGCGCAGAAACAACTCCGGGCTGGTATGAACATTTCGGTAAATCTTTTGAGTCTCGACCCTCCACAAAATCAACTAGTCGCTGCGCTGGAGCTAGCTGCCCTTCTGAGCCTTTGTTAACTGACTGAAAAGCTTTTTTTTCAACATCTGATTGAAACTTTAATGCCGCTAATGAACCGTATTTTTCGTAGGCTTTCCAGTCTTCTTTTTCAATGCTTACAACAATTCCGGAGTTTGCAAAAGGGTTGTTCCTTCGTGAAGGCGACCAGCCGTTGGTAACTACTTCGGCGGGACTTGTTGCACAAGGAGCAATGATTCCACCGGGACACATGCAAAATGAATATACTCCTTTGCCATCAACTTGTTTTACAATTCGATAAGCGGCAGGTGGTAATAGCTCTCCGCTTTCCTTTCCGTGATATTGTATTTGATCAATCAACTTTTGAGGATGCTCCACTCTTACTCCTAAAGCAAATGGTTTTGCTTCAACTTCAATGCCTTTTTTGTGCAGCAACTCAAAAATATCTCTAGCCGAATGTCCGCTTGCCAGGATTAAATGATCGACATTTACTTTCTTATTTTCGTTTATCTCTATTGATTCAACTTTATTGTTCTTGATTGTTATATCAGTCAGTTTTTGCTCAAAATGCACTTCGCCACCATGTTGAATAATGGCTTCTCTCAAAGCGACAATAATTTTTGGAAGTTTATTGGTGCCAATATGAGGATGTGCTTCAACCATAATGTTAGGGTCAGCACCAAACTCTACAAGACTTTGTAAAATGGCATCTACATCTCCTCGCTTTTTAGAGCGGGTGTAAAGCTTTCCGTCTGAGTAAGTTCCAGCTCCTCCCTCGCCAAAACAATAGTTGGATTCAGGGTTGACGATTTGCTCTTTATTTATTTTTGCCAAATCTCTTCTTCTAGCACGAACGTCTTTTCCTCTCTCAAAAATAACAGGTTTTAATCCAAGCGAAATTAGCTGGATTGCTGCAAACATTCCAGCAGGACCAAAACCAATAATGTGTACTTCTTTGGCATTTTGTACATTTTGCAATGGAAACGGAGAAACAGGCTTTTCCGGTTCTTCATTGATATAAGCAAGAAATTTTAAATTGACTTTTATAGGCTTTTTTCGAGCATCCAAAGAGCGTTTAATCACATTTACAGCCTTAATTTCTGATGGTTCAACCCGCAGTTTTCTTGAAGCTAACTTTATTAAATCGTTAATTTGAGCTTCTTCAGCGATTGGAATTGTATGTGTAAATGTTTTTTGCATAGTTAATTAGCGTAGATATCAACAAACTGTTGAGAAATAGTAAAGCAATCGCTCTAAAATTAACAACTCATTCTAAACAGAGAGAATAACTTTGCAGCAAAGTTCTACATTTAATGTTGTTAAGAAAGAAGTTTTTTTACGTCTTAGTATCAGTTTGTTTAAGCCTGCTTACCCTTACGCAAGATAATCTCAACGCTCAATCTTACGACACACTTCGTATGATGAGCTACAATTTAATGTATTATAGAGAAACTACTTCCTTTTGCACCAATACTAATAATAATCCCAATGCTAAAGATGGCTACATGGAGGATATCATGGATTATGTTAATCCTGATCTTTTAGTAGTTTGTGAAATGAGCGCCACTCAAACCATTGCTCCTTTTAATTTGTTGAACAATGCAATTAACAAAAATGGTAGGAATTTCTGGTTTGCCAATTCTTCTGCCAATTCTTTTCAGAGTATTGGCAATATGCTCTATTTTAATCAAGATAAATTAGAGTTAGTGAGTCAATATGCTATTACCCATGATTTAAGCAATCAGCAATTGGTAAGAAACATTGATGTTTATCGCTTGTATTATAAAGATTCAACTTTAGCCAGTCATAATGACACGACCTTTATTAATGTAGTTGCAGCACATTTAAAGGCCGGAAGCAATTCAGCAGATGAGCTGGAACGAGCTGATGCAACAGAAGCTGTAATGGCTCATTTAGATAGTATAAATGCAAGTGGGAATTATTTTTTTGCCGGAGATTTAAACCTCTATGATTCTTTTGAACCGGCTTATCAAGACTTAGTGAACTATGTAAATCCTGCTCAGCGTTTTTACGATCCGGTAAATATTGCCGGGAATTGGAGTAATAGTCCTTATGCTATACTTCACACACAAAGTACACATACAAGTGGAGGTTGCTTTGCCGGAGGAGGGATGGATAATCGATTTGATTTTATTTTGGCTTCTGATGAAGTGATGAATAATACAGATAAAGTTGAATATTTGAGTAATACATATACGACAGTCGGGCAGGATGGTCAGCGCTATAACGGTAGCCTTACCTCACCAACTAACAATTCCGCACCTACAAATGTGATTAATGCACTTTATGGGATGAGTGACCACTTGCCGGTGACTTTAGATATTAAGGTAGAAATTCCTGTTGTTACTTCATTAACTAAAAGTGAGAGGAAAACTGATTATTGGTATAATAATCCGGTTAATGAGGTTTTAAAAATTAATTTTGCAGAGGATTATTTTAAGATTAGTGATATTCAAGTGTACAACGCTAGCGGGCAACAAATGTTAGCGTTAAATCAGTTGAATAGTCAAGAAGTAAGAATTCAAATGGAGAGTTTTCCATTGGGCGTATATTTTTTATATATTCGCCATGCAGATGGAAAACAATGGGTTGAAAAGTTAATAAAGAATTAACATTAAAAAAAGTGTTTAAAAGAGCTGCGATTGAGAAATTTGCAGCACATTTGAACAACAGTCAAGGCACCTATCTCGATTCATCGGGATTGATAAACGGCGGGCTTAGAAGATAGCATAAAAAATTATCTGAATATACGTCGCTTAATGAAGCTTTTGATACATATTTTAGCCTTCACAATGACTACTAGCCTTATGGCTCAGGGCTCATTTGAAGAGAAAGTTACTACCGCTTCCAATGTTCGTTTGGCAGTTACTAATTTAGGAACTTTTGGAAATGCTTTTCGCGGTTATCGCGATGGAACATCACGTGAATCTTGTGAATATCCCGCTGGTTCGGGTGTAGAGCACCTTTTTGAATCCGGGATTTGGATTGGAGCTGAAAGAAACGGAACTTTTTTAGTTTCTACTGCTGCTGTTGATGCTTCTCAAGGTTATCAAACCGGAGGTTCTGGTTTTGAGTTTACGGCTCCTGTTGGTTCCAGATTAGTAGAGCGGTCCTCTTTTAGAGACAGTCCTTTCTTTACCCCTGAAGCAGTTTCTCATCAAGATTACGTTGCCACTTTTACCGATAAAAACTTAATTATTCCGGGAACAAACACGCCCATCGTTAATCATCAACAGCCTCTTTATGTTGAGGTAAACTTAAAAACCTATAATTTCAATTTTGCGTTTAGCGATTTTGTCGTTTTTGTTGACATGGAAATTATCAATCTTGGAAACCAAAGTGATCCTAATGTGTTAGACTCGGTATATTTTGCCTTGTGGTCAAATACAGTTGTCAGAAACATTAACGTTACCCCTCCGGGTTCAGGTGGAGCAGCTTTTTACAACAAAGGTGGAAATGGGTACATCGACTCTCTACAAATGGCTTATTGCTACGACCACAGTGGTGATGTTGGCTTTACTAATTCATATATTTCTCAAAAGTTTTTAGGTGCAGAAGATAAGTTTGGTTTTCATCATCCGAATGTAGATTCTATGTTTGAAGCCAACTACAATGCTTGGCAGTTTAATAATCCGGGAACGGGGATTTTTCAGCAGCCAGCAGGAACTAATCAACAATTTCAGCGCTTAAGTAGAGGTATTGAAGATGAAGAGTGTTGGACAGTTGATAATGGTGCTTGTGGTAATGGCACATTCCAAGAGCAGCTAAATCGAGCAGGTAATCGTTCGGATTTAGTGTCGGTTGGGCCATTTAGAAATTTCTCTGCTGGAGATACCATTAAAATAGCTTATGCTTTTGTGTTGGCTCCTAAAGTTGACGATGGAAATGACAATACTGCAAATACGCCTGCTCAAAAAGCTCAATTAGTAGCAAATGCTCAAAGAGCGCAAACGGCATACAATGGAGAAGATGTCAATTTTAATGGTCAGTTGGATGCCGGTGAAGACCGAGATGGCAATGGAGAAATTACGCGTTTCATTTTACCTTCACCACCGGATATTCCAAGAACTAAAGTAGTTGCAGAAAACAATAAAATTGATATCTATTGGTCGGATAATGCAGAGTTTTCAGTGGATCCGATATCCCAAACCATGGACTTTGAAGGCTACCGAATTTATTTGACCAAATTGGGTTTTGATGTAAGTGGAAATAGAAACTTAACGAATGATTTGGTTGCCATAGATGAGTTTGATATTAAGGATAATGGCTACGCTAATGAGATCGGATTAGATTTCATTCGATTAGATGAGCCCAAAACATTTGAGGGCGACACAAATGTGTATCGTTATCACTATCAAATCGACCAATTGCTGAATGGCTGGCAGTATGCAGTGGCAGTCTCAGCTTTTGACCGTGGAGATGAGGAGCAAAATTTAGAGCCTTTAGAATCTTCACTATTGGGAAATAACTTTAGAGTATTCCCGGGCACACCGATTAATGAAAGCATTGAAAAGAATCAACCTTTTGCCTATCCTAACCCTTATTATTTTGGAGCATCATGGGAAGGTAGAAGTAACTTTCAAGAACAAAGTAGAAAGCTCATTTTCGCCAACTTGCCAAAACGTTGTGTTATTCGAATTTTCTCTCCTGCCGGAGATTTAATTGATGAAATTAAACACGATGAGAAATACCAAGGAGATGATATTCGGTGGTTCGACACTTTTGCCGGTGAAGGTCAAAGGTCTTTTTCAGGAGGCGAACACGCTTGGGATTTGCTGTCAAAGTACACGCAAATCATTAGTAGAGGAGTATACGTTTTTGTAGTAGAGGATTTAGATAGCGGAGAAAGCAGAAAAGGAAAGTTCACGATTATGAAATAATGAATTAAGACACACTTAATGTATAAAACTAAACTTTGAATAATTAAAATAAACCCTTTAACCCTTTTAAACTTTAAATTATGAGAAAATTATTACTCTCTTTAATCGGAATTTTTGCCGCCGGCTTTATGTCAGCGCAAACATATCCCTATGTGGATATTAACACTTTAATGTTTGTTGACTCAACAAGCTTAGCAAATTGTGTAGACACTAATATTTATTTAGGAGACACAGTAACAACTAGAGGAATTGTGTTAACAGATGGAGATCTATCAGAGGTGAGTTCAAGTTCAGTTCAAGGTGGTTATCGTCCATTCTTTAGTATGGTGGATACTTCTAATGGAGGTGCACAAGGTCCTTTCAAACAGATTGTTGTAATGGCCGCCTTCGACGGAGGAAGTCAATTGCAACCATTGTCTTTAGTTCCTACATTAAAAGCTGGAATGGAGATTGAAATAACAGGTGTAATAACTAATTTTGCCGGCTTGGTTCAACTTCAGCCTTTAAATAATAACTCAGCTTCAATTGTAGGAGGTGCTCCGCAACAGCCGACTCCTGTTGTTATTTCTGCAGGAGATATTCAAGATCATAATGGCAATAATGTTTTACCAACAGGTGAGCAATGGGAAGGAGCTTATGTTGAGTTACAGAATGTATCCGTAGTTTCGGTAAGTATATTTTCAGGAGGCAGTCGATGTGAATTTACTGTAGCAGATGCAAACGGAAACCAAGTATTGATTGCAGATCGTTTTTTGCCTATGGTAATGGATAGCGTATCAACTGTTAACCCTAATTCTCCTGACTCAATAGGTAGATTTACGCCACCAGCTATCGGAACAATTTACAATTATATCCGTGGTGTGATATTCCAAGATGAGAATGGCTGTGCAAATCCAACTGCACAATTTGCCGGAGGTTATGAAATTAACCCGGTTTTTTCTACGGATTTCGACAAAGCAGCGCCTCCACCACAGGTGACAAATATTCAACGTAACCCATTAGTTCCTAATGCAAGCCAGTCGGTAACTGTAAGTGCCGATATTGTTGACTTAGATGGAACAGTTAGTTCAGCTACATTATTTTACTCTGCTGACCAAACAGCTTCAACTAGCTTGTTCCAGTCGGTTTCAATGACCAATAGCGGCTCTTTATATTCGGCTACTATTCCAGCTTTTGCATTGGATTCTGTAGTTCGTTATTACATTTCTGCTACAGACGACAGTAGTTTAACCACAAATACTCCGGTTGAGTTTTATACTGTAAGAGCAAATGGTCTCTCAATTGTAGATATACAAGAGGTTCCTAGCTTTCTGAGTGGTGATGCTTCTCCTTATGAAGGAGATACGGTATCTGTAACGGGAATAGTTACTGCTTCATTTCAGTCAAATGACTTAGATTTCTTATATATTCAAGATGAAAATGCTACAGAGTATGCCGGAATTTACGTTAGCGGCGGACCTACTTCAATTTTTGGATTAAGTAGAGGAGATGAAGTTACTGTTACCGGAGTAGTGGAAGAAAACTATGGCTTTACTCAAATTGCAGCAACTAATGTTGTAGCTACTTCTAATACAGGTATAGTTTCTCCAGTGGTTCTTGATCCATCTGATGCTAACTTTTTCCCTTCAAATAACAATTTAGAGAAGTACGAGAGTATGCTATTGCGTTATGAAAATCCAACAGTTGGTGGCAAAGTTTGGGTAGCTAACCCTGATTTAGGATTTGGAGAGTACTCTGTAGGTTCAGGACAAAATGCTTCAGTAGCAGCTAGAATTTTAGCAGGGAGAGCTCAAGCAGGTTCTGCACAAGGTTCATTAAACGTATCTTACATTAGTGATACTGCAGCTTATGGATCAAACTTAAATGTAACTCCAATTCAAGTGGATACTGCCACTTCAATGGATTATGTTGAAGGTATTTTATTCTATGCTTTTGGTGATTACAAATTAACTCCAAGAAATAATGCAGACTTTGGAAACATTGTAGTATCAATTGAAGACATTAGAACTTCTGATGTGAATACGAGACTTTATCCAAATCCTGCTCAAGACAGAGTAATGATTCAATTGGATGAGAATTATGAGTTCAATCAATTGGAAGTTGAAGTAATCGACTTAAGTGGTAGAGTAGTTGTTGAGCAACGCACAGCAACGCATTTATCTTCTATTAACCTTAGTGGTTTAGAAGGTGGAATGTACATTGTAAAAGTGATGAATCAAGGAGATATGATTCACTCTGCAAAATTAATGTTGAAGTAATTTTAATTCGCAGCCGAGAAGCGATTTGTTTCTCGGCTGCTTATTTATTTTAAGCTTTTGAAAAAGTTCGTTTTTTATTTCTTTCCTATCCTGATAGGATTTTTTTTATTTAGTTGCCGAGAAGAGGAAGAGCTCAAAGGCAATCAAGCACCGAATACTTCTTTTTCCATTGAGGAAATCAACTTAAGTGGCGATAATCGATTGAACAGCATCGTTCGTTTAAGCTGGTACGGAAAAGACCCAGACGGCTACGTAACTGCTTATGAACTTTCGGAAGATGGACAAAACTGGAATTACACCCAGGCACAAGATTCTACTTTTCAATTTAGTTTTTCGGGAAATACAGATACAGCTGATATTGAACTTTACGTTAGAGCAATAGACAATGAAGGCTTACGCGACCCTTCTCCCGATTATTTAAAAATACCTATAAAAAATACTCCTCCGGTTGTGAATTTTGATGAAGACTTGAGCATTCCGGATACTACCATATTAGTAGCTACTACAGAGTGGAAAGCTACAGATTTAGATGGTCAAGAAACAATTACAGAAGTTTTAATTAGCCTAAATGGCAGAGATTGGCAGAATATTAATCGGACAAAAAATATAATTTCAATAGCACCGATTGATCCTTTGGCTAATGATACAACTCAAGCTCAAGTTTATTATGATACAGAAGAATCCCCATCTTCTGTAATATTAGATGGTTTGGTTTTAAATGATACGAATAAATTATTTATTAAAGTAATCGACCAAGCAGGTACTGAAAGTGCTGTAGACACCTCAAATACATTTTTCTTAAAAGGAAAAAAGAATGATGTTTTAATCGCAGGAGGAGTTGAAGCCTCATCAGTAAATCCATCTATTTTTTACCAAAATATTTTTAATCAAATTAATGTTGATTATGATATAATTGACTTTTTAGCTTATAATGGCTTATATCGACCAAAAATTTGGAACATTACTTTTAAACTTCAACTTTCGTATTACGATAAATTATTTTTCTTCTCTAATGAATCTACTTATCGAAACCCATATACTAATTTAAGTGCTATGCTATTAGAGTCTGCTGCTCCTTCATTACAGAGCTTTGCAAATGCCGGTGGCAAGTACTTTATTTCAACAACTTTTTTGTACACTTCTAATATAGACGCATTTGTGGGGGTGTTGCCTGTGCAATCCAAATCATCTACATCTACTTTAAGCGCAGTATTGAGGCAAGATTCCTCATTAGTTTCACCATTAAGTAATTTCCCTGATTTACAGTCTAATTCATTTTTGTTGACAAATATTGGTGTTTATAATATTGACTCAGTTGACTCTGAAGTACTGTATGAAGCTAATATTAATAGAAACTTTTCTGACCCTTGGAACGACACTAAAATTATTGCTTCTGGAAGAAGACTTAATGGGCAACTTAATCAAGTGTTTTTTAACATACAACTTTGGCAAATGAATAAAGATCAAAGCAAACTAGAAGATTTATTCGACCAAATTTTTAACGTAGAATTTAATTGATGCAAAAATTACTCACCATAGGGCTTGCATTTTTCTTGTCTTTATCTGCAATGGCTCAAGAAACCGGCACACTAAAAGGGAAAATTACTGATGAATCTACCGGTGAACCACTAATTGGTGCTACCGTAATTATTGTGGGAACTTACAAAGGAGTAAGTGCTGATTTTGTAGGAGAATATGAAATTGAAAATGTAAAGCCTGGAGATTATTCCATTAAAATAACCTATATCGGATTTACTGAGAAAATCTTTAATGGAATTACCATTAAAGCAGGAGAGACTAAAATTTTGGATGCTGTTTTAAAGCCATCTTCACAAGCCTTGGAAACTGTTGAAATTGTCGGTGAAAAAAGCATGGTAAACTTGGAGTCGGCAAAGTCGGAGGTGAGTTTATCGCGCAAGGAAATTGCCGAGATGAACGTTAGAGATGTTCAAGAAATCGCCTCTATGCAAGCTGGTATTAACAAAACACCGGATGGACTTCAAATTAGAGGTGCGCGAGTGTATGAAACACAATATTTAGTGGATGGAATCTCTGCACAAGATCCACTAGCCGGAACCGGTTTTGGTGTAAATGTAAGTTCCAGTTCTGTTGGAGAGCTTAATATTGTTACCGGAGGTGTTGGTGCTGAATATGGTGACGGTTCTTCGGGTTTAATAAACACAACAATTCGAGAAGGGGGCGATAAGCTCGAATTTACAGGAAGTTGGCAAAGAGATAATTTAGGTTTTAATAAATGGGAAGGTACAGCCTGGAATACAGATATTGTTGAACTTTCTGCAGGAGGGCCGGTTCCGGGGACAAGTAAGAAGCTAACGTTTTTTATTAATGGTACAGCTCGCTTAACGGATACCTATTTTGGTGCTGAAGCGGATCAGCTAAAAAGTTCTCTTTTTTCTAATAATCCTGAATTTTGGGCACCGCGACAAGATAATAACTTTACGAACACCATTAAGTTATCTTATCAATTGCCAAAAGGTGGAAAGCTTACACTCACCAACCAACACAGTTTAAGTATTAATCAAAATACTAGAACCCTACAAATTGTTGGCTTTGATGCCATACTTCAGCCGGGTTTTCAGTATGAGCGAAGCTTAAATTTAGACAATGCCACTACTTATACTCACCATTCAAATTTAACGGCACTAAACTTTAAAAAAGTGCTTAACGACAATTGGTGGTTTAACGTTTCTGCAGGTAGATTATTTACTAATTTGAGAGCAGATGCAAATGGTAGACCCTTTAGGGATGAAACAATTGACCAAATTTATAACGAGCAATCAATTGTAACAGACCCGATTGATATTTTTAACCCTCAAGATGAGGTGCGATTTGTATTACCCGGTCCCGGTTTAGTAAACAATGGGGGTATTTCTCCGGTTTGGCACGATCACTATGCAAGAGAGTATACCTTAAAAGCAAAGTTTACTCGATATTCTGATTCTCAAAACAATATTCTGAGTTTTGGTTTTGAGCACAAGAGCAATGAACTTCAGTGGGTGGATGTAACAAGTCCATGGATTGGAGCTCCTATTCAAATCAACGATTCTGTAACATCTCCCTCAACAACAATAGGTTCTTCAAACGATATTTGGAAAGTAAATCCATTTAATGGAGGGCTATGGTTTAGTGATGAGATTCGCTATCGTGGAATTATTGCAACGCTAGGTTTGCGGTTTAATTATTGGGCGCCTGGTAAGTTTGCCGACGATGCAGTGGCAAATCCTCAATCGCCGGTTATCGACCAAGTGCGAGAAGACTATATGAATAATACGGCAGACTTTTTTGGTCGAAGAATTAAAGCTCGTTTATTGCCAAAAATTAATGTTTCATTTCCCGTTACTGAAAACAATGTACTTTACTTCAATTACGGTCACTCTATGCGTTTGCCGCATCCGCGATTTGTATATGCCGGCTTAGACCCTACCTATCAAGATCGTTCTTTCTTATCTAATTTGGGTAATCCGGATATTAATCCTGAGGTGAATATTTCTTATGAAGTAGGCTATAAGACTCAAATAACCAAAGATATCGGTCTAACATTAGCGGCATTCAATAATAACCGCTTTGATTACATTGTTCAGCGAAGAGTAATTGTTGAAGACCAAACCGGAAGGCCTGTGAGTAAGCGAATGTTTATCAATCAAGACTATGCTAGAATATTTGGTATGGAAGGAGGATTTTCTATTCGCTTTGCCAAATACTATAGAGGTTTTTTAAATGCAACTTATCAAGTGGCTCGAGGAAAATCGAATTCCGCTAGAGAGTCGGGCTTGCAAATTGAGCAAAATGGTGCAGTTGAGCTAACTTCTGAGCAATACTTGGCATTTGACCGTCCTTGGGATGTTACATTGGGCTTTGTTATGAACACCGATAGCACCTTTAAAATCTTGGGTCGCTCACTTCCGGGCTTTAGATTATTTATGTCTGTGAACTACGTTTCAGGATTTAGATATACACCTTATGAACAAGATGGTACAAATGATTTAGGTCGTCCACTTTTTGTTCGTTTAGATGATCAATACCTTCAAGAAGTTTCTGATCCTTGGGTTAGATCTGACTTGAAGCTTAGCAAAAACATTTGGTTTAATGAAGACAAAAGCAAGGGCTTGACAGTAAGTATTGAGGTGAGAAACTTGCTCAATTGGAAAAATGGAATTATCATCAATCCAATTACGGGAAGAGCTTATGAAGCTGGTGACGATGTTCCCAATGAGTGGAGAGACCCTCGCTACTTAGGTCCGCAAGAAGGTGGTGTACCACCAAACGACCCTTCGAGGTACTTGCAACCAAGACAAATTTTATACGGAGTAACTTTTAAGTTTTAAGATGAAATACTTAATTTACATATTTTTCATTGTCTTTTTTAGCTCTATCAGCTTTGTTGGGAAAGCTCAATTAATACCCAACTTTGGAGCACAACGTTCGGGGATAAGCACATTGACTTTTTTAAAAAATGATGTTAATCCACGCTCTGCAGCAATGTCGGGTGCTTCAGTTGCCATTAGTGGTGATGGATTTTCTGCTTTTACTAATCCTGCGGCAACTACCGACCTAGAGGGCTTTAATGCAAGCATTTCATCTTTTAATCAAGGAGCCGGAATTCAGCAATCCTATTTATCAACGCTTTTTCCTTCAAAAGGTGGATTCTCAACTTTCGGCTTTTCATTAAATATGCTAAACTCAGGCGCCATGGATGTACGAACAGAGTTTCAGCCCGAAGGAACAGGAGAGAAATTTTACGTGACCAATTTTGCACTATCCGGAACTTACGCTCAAAAGCTGTCTGAAATGTTCTCTGCCGGAATTAGCTTGAAGTACATTCACGAACAAATAGATGACTATAATAATGGGACGGTAGCAGCAGATGTGAGTTTTTTGTACTACACCGACTTTAAAGACTTGAAATTTGCCGTAATGGTTCAAAACTTTGGAGGTAACTCGGCCCTGAATGGAGATGGAATAAAAGCAGACTTTAACCGTAACCCTAATGTTTCACCCGAGGAATATTCAGTGCCAACGGTTTTTAGTTTAGGCGCATCCATGATTCCATGGAAAAAAGAAAACCAATCATTGTTGGTGAGTTTGCAGCTTAATCATCCTTCTGACAATGCAGAGAACTACCGCTTGGGCTTGGAGTATGAATATTTAAAACTACTCTTTTTGCGCGCAGGTTATAAAGTTAATGTCGACGGACAACCGTTTCCTACCTTTGGTTTTGGGTTAAGACACAGAGTAGGAGGGCATCCACTTCAGTTGAACTATGCAGCTAACCCTACAGAGTATTTTGGTACAATTCATACAGTAGGACTTTCTTTTACATTAAACAAAATGGGTCGTGAATAATATGCTGAATAAATTAAAATATATTCTTGGGATAAGTATTACACTATCGCTTTTTGCTTGTGAAGGCTATCTTGGCGAGGAAACCGATTTGAGCTTTATTGAAGTGCCGGAGCAAACCTACAGAGAGGTGGCTTATGTGCCTGTGCAGCCAATTTTAACACAGTTCTCTTATCCATCCGATATTATTGCCGGATTTGATGAATTAATTTATGTTGTGGATCAGGCTACTGAACAGGTAATAGCACTAGATGAATCAGGCAGAGAGTTGAGTAGAATCACCGTTCAAGGGGCAAAAGCAGTGGCGCAAGATAGAAGCCTAGATTTGTTAGTAATTGGAACTAAAACGGATACTTCAAATAACTTAGTTGCAGAACGATCTTGTATTTATCGATTAGACTTAAGTCAGCCTCAAGGTTACGGCTTAGCTTATGCAAAAGTGACCAATGAGATTGTGCATCCATATTACTTTAAAACATCAGCATTAAATTCCGATGAACAAGTGGAGTTTAATCGGATTTCAATTTTAAGCGACAATAGTTTTTATGTCACCAGAAGTGGACCTAGAAATAATCCGAATCAGCCGGGAGGGCCTGATGATGCTGTTTTACTTTTTGACAAAGACGATAATTTTATTACACCAATTATTGTTAATGATCAGGGGGGAGGAAATTTTAGAGATTACTTTAAACAACCTTTTGGTTTATCTACTTTGGCTAAGCCACCGCAATTGAGTGTGGATGAAAGAGGAGACTTTATCTATTCTTCCTTAGATCCGAACGGTGTAATTAAGGTACAGTACATTGTTCGCCAGGAATCGGTAGACGGAACCGCATACACTCCAAAAACAGACTGGAGCAATGATACCTCACAGGCAAGTAGTTTTATTAATGAGCCTTATAAGTTTTCTGAGCCTGTTGGTGTTGAATATGCCGGTGATGGTAGTGGTTATATTTTTATAGTTGACCGAGCAAAAGATTCGCTTTATCAATTTACTTCCAATGGCTTGGAAGGTGTTCAGCCACCACCGGCATCAGGGGAAACCAAGTTTATAAAAACTTCCTTTGGCGGCACCGGAGTTGGACCAACTAATTTTAATCAACCGATGGCTGTTGCTTATAAAAGTAGAATATTATACGTTGCAGATGCCGGAAATGGCAGAGTTTTGAGGTTTAAGTTGACCTTGGATATACGGTAGCAACAAAAAAAAAGCGAGCACTGCCCGCCTTTCTGATTAATTATCCTTCTTCTTTTCTTCTTTTTTAGGAAGTTCAAACCTGAGTGGCATCGTCATTTTTACTGCTACTGCTTTGCCGTCTTTCATAGCAGGTTTCCACTTTTTAGGAACAGACTTTAGAACTCTTACAGCTTCTTGGTCAAGTGCTTCGCCGTCTTTTATTCCCCTTAATACATTAATGGACTCTATATCTCCATTTGAGGAAATGGTAAACTCGAGGTAAACAGTTCCACTAATTCCATTTTCTTTTTCAGATTTTGGATATTTGGTGTTTTCACTAATGTATTTTATAAAAGCATCAAGCCCTCCGGGATATTCAGCTTCTTGATCAACTCCCTCATTACTCTCTTTTGCATTAGAAACATTTTTGTACGTTGCATTATCACTTTCATTCTGTGCCACAATGTTTTGATTTAACAAAAAGACTCCACCAAACAAAAGAATGGTCATGATGATAGCTGCAGGATTTGCAGGGTGTTTTTCTCGGTTTTTGATTCTCATAATTCTAGATTTTAAATGGTTTGAATTAAATTGATGAACGATTGAAAATTCTTTAATTTCGAAATGCTTGCTCAATAAATGAGCGATGTAACTTTCTTGCTTCTCAGCGCTGTAATAATCAGCTTCATATTCATGAACCTCTTTGAAAAGAGAATTTAAGCGATAAGCGAATGGGTTATAGAAAAGAAAAACTTCCAAGAGTTGCACAAGAATAAGGTCGATGTAGTGGAATTTACTCAAATGTATTTTCTCATGCTTGAGTACAACTTCTTTTTGCTCTTCTGTCAAGTTCTCACCAATAAAGATGCTTCGCATAAAGCTAAACGCAGCATTGCTATTGGGAATTTCATAATATTCTGCAACTTTCTTACAGTTTCTTTTAAGTTCGAAAACTTGATACATTCCATAGATTATACGGCTAGCTGAAATACTAAGCCCGATGAAATACATCATTATTAACCATGAAGCAATCGAGGTTCCGCTAGAAGTTGAAGATTCAGTCCCAGCTTGAATAAAACTTTCCTGCAGCTGAAAACTAGGTATTTGAGCTAGTGTCTCACTGTTAAGGGTTAACTTTATAAAAGGGAGGAATATTGAGATTCCAACTCCAATTAACAAAAACAGCCGACTTAATTGAAAATTTGTTGTTTGGCGGATACCCCATTGGTAACAAGCCAAGAGTAAGATAAGGTATAAATTTAGTAGAATACTATAATTGATGAAGCTTTCCATGCTTTACTTTTTAAGTGATTTTAAAATTTCGTCCAATTCCTTTACATCAATCTCTTCTTTTTGGGCAAAAAAGGAAACCATTTTTTCAATTGAGCCTTCAAAGTAGTTGGCGATGAGATTTTTTGATATTTTGGTTTTGTATTCTTCTTTGGAGACTATAGGATAGTATTGATGGCTCTTTCCATACGCTGTAAAATCGACAAACCCTTTTTTCTCTAATATTCTTACTATGGTTGAAATTGTGTTATATGCCGGTTTGGGTTCACTAAACTCTTCTAAAATTTCCTTGACAAAAGCCTTTTTCAATTGCCAAAGCTTTTGCATTACTTCTTCTTCTGCTTTAGTTAGCTCTTTCATTATTTTGATTTTAAAATCTAATACTACAAATGTAACTAAAAGTTTAGTTAATAAACTAATTTTTTAGTTTAAAATTTAATTGTAAAGGATAACTTTTTAAATGATTTCTTTGTCGACAGTGAGATTGAGCGTATTTTAGCAATCCAAAAAAACAAATTAAATGAAAGTAGGAGTTATCGGAAGTGGAACAATGGGAAGTGGAATTGCTCAAGTAGCATCTACTGCAAACTGTAAAGTAATTGTTTATGATGTAAAGCAGGAGGCTTTAAATAAGAGCAAGACTGCTTTAGAGAAAGTAATGAACAGACTAGTAGAGAAGGGGAAGTTTGGCACTAATCGAGCGGAAGAAATACAAAATAATATTTCTTATAGCAATCAACTGCAGTCTTTTGAGAGCTGTGATTTGGTGATTGAAGCCATTGTTGAAAACCCGGAAGTAAAGCGTAATGTATTTACTGAATTAGAAGTAATTGTGTCTGAAAATTGCATTATCGCATCAAATACCTCTTCATTGTCGATTGCTTCTTTAGCTGCTAGCTTAAAAAAGCCGGAGCGCTTTATTGGTATTCATTTTTTCAATCCTGCTCCACTAATGAAGTTGGTAGAAGTGGTTCCGGCGATACAAACAGAAGAGTCCGTTTTAAAGAAAACTAAGGAGACCATAGAAAGTTGGGGGAAAGTTGTTGTTCAAGCAAAAGATACACCCGGATTTATCGTTAACAAAGTAGCACGACCTTTTTACGGGGAGGCGCTAAGAATTTTAGAAGAAGGAATAGCAGATGTTGCCACCATTGATTGGACAATGAAAGAAATAGGAGGCTTTAGAATGGGGCCTTTTGAGTTAATGGACTTTATCGGAAATGATGTTAACTATACGGTAACAGAAACTGTTTTTAAGGCCTTTTATTACGATGCACGGTATAAGCCTGCATTTACTCAGAAACGTTTATCGGAAGCCGGATATTTAGGCAGAAAGTCGGGCAGAGGATATTACAACTATGCGGAAGGAGCTAGTAATCCGAAACCAAAGCAAGATGAAGCATTGACCAAAATGGTTTTTAATCGTGTTTTAGTGATGTTAATTAATGAAGCAGCAGACACTTTACACATGAATATTGCTTCTGCAAAAGATATTGATTTAGCCATGACGAATGGTGTAAATTATCCAAAAGGGTTGCTTGCTTGGGCAAATGAGATTGGAATTGAAAGGTGTGTAACTGAGCTTGATAGTTTGTTTAATGAGTATCATGAAGAGCGTTACCGTTGTAGTCCTCTTTTGAGAAAGATGGCCGCTATAAATGAAATCTTTAAAGTTTAAAAAACCGTGAGTAAGGCTAAAAAAATATATGAAAGTATGATGAAAACCGACTATTGTTCGCAATGGCTCGGTTTTAAATTGCTTAAAATTGAAGAAGGCGAATGTCATTTAGAAATGACAGTTCGCAAAGAAATGCTTAACGGTTTTGGCACTGTTCACGGTGGAATCGCTTTTACCTTAGCAGATTCAGCACTAGCATTTGCTTCCAATTCTTACGGTAGAATTTCGCCATTAATCAACGGGAATATGGTTTATTCCAAAGCAGCCAAAGAGGGCGATATTTTACGAGCTGAAGCCAAGGTGTTTTCAATCAGCAATAAAAAAGCAGACATTGATGTTACCATTTATTGCAACAATGAAATAGAAGCATTTTACTTTATGCGTGGAACGGTGTATCGTACTTCAAAGGAGCATGAGGTAAAATAAGCTCTAATCTAGTTAATATATGACACTTTACTCATAAAAAACACCTTCCGTTTACCTCTATTTCTCTTAATATCACCTTTGTTTTTAATTACTTGACTTCCGTGAATTAGATAATTATTATCATACCAGTAATCAATATTTAGAAGAGATCGCTTTGTTTTGTCACCTTCAAGTCCTGTATTTAATTCCTCAGAACTTTCATTTTTAATAATATCACCACTTATGTAATCTAATGATTTGCTGTGGATCTTTTTTCGATCGACAAATACCATATTTAGCGATTTGTCGGTGTCTCCAAACAGAGATATAAACCTTTTTATATAAAATGGTTTAAAGTCTGGATTCATTTCAAAACTATTATCCCAGATTAATTCCCCTTTGGAGTTAAACTTTGTAATTACGGCATGAGTATATCTATATCCATCAAAAACAGTTTCGGTTGTTGTTACGGCCTGACCATTAACATATGTAGTTCTTGAACGAGTTGTGTAAGTAGGATAGTATGCTTCACCTAGAAAAATATATTCATTTTCAGGAGTTTTAATGATATCATGGTCAGCAATGTTATAGCTTGCGTTGAACTCTTTTCCTTTCTTCTTCTTTTTTCTTTTCTTTTTTTCAAGACGTTCTTGTTTTTTCTCTGGTAGATAAGATAAGAAGTCTTTTAGGTCTAAAAAGTTGTAAAACTTCAAAAAACTGACTTCAGCGCCATTCAACTTACCAAAGAATAGACCGCTCGATGTAAAAGTACTATTAACACCGTATGTTCCCGAGATTAAGTATTCATTGTCGTCTATTTTAGAAGCAGAAATGGAAATGATGTTTTTATCTCCGGTTTGACCAATTTTGCTTGCTCGTTCTTTTATTTTTCCATCAACACACTTTATCATAAACATTTCACTTTCCTTCTTAGAGTCTACTCCCTTTACAAAAATGAAAACTTCATTTGCTTTTGATTTAACTTGAAGGTTATTAATGGAAGTATTTTTCGTTTTATAATCTCCTATTGCTATGGGAAGAATATTTGTCTGACCAGTTTTCCAGTTTATTGTCATTACTGCAGGGGACTTTTTTATCGACCCCATAACATATACATAATCATTTAAAACTTGCATGTTTCTAGCGGAGAATTTCTTATACATCTCTCCTTGAATTGTCTTTAATTCATTACCGCTTTTAGTGGCAGTAACGATTATAAAATCAGATTTCTGACGATACAAAGTGTGTGTAGCTTTATCGGTTGTAAAGGTTGAAACAATACTCATTTTCTTATCGATACTCACTTTTTTGCTTTCATCTATCTCTAAATTAGTGTTGTAAAAGTCGTAAACCCATTCAACTTCTCTACCCGATGAATTTTCATCTCGATAAACCATCAATAGACCATCTTCTTTTTGAGGGATTATGTTACTGTATTCATAACCTTCTCCAAGTTCAAATTCAATGCGTTTTTCGTATTTAATTTGGCTGGAAAGTGTATTCCCCAATACTAAAAGAGATATAAGGGTTGAAATTATCGTTTTCATTTGAGTGAGTTAATAAAAGTTAATATTAAATTGCTCGCAAGATAATGGACTTTTTGATAAAATTCTTAATCTGAAGAATATTTTTTTTAATTTATCAGGACTGTAGCAAAAAAAGGAATCATTTACACGATTCCCTTTTCAACATTTATATCACTCTTACGGATTAGTTTTGCTACGAATGATTACCATAAGTACTCGAAGGCTGCTGTTTTCTGCTTCTCGAATTTTTCGGTCGTGAATTTCGATTGTTATTTTCCTTTTTTGCCGGCTTTTCTTCTTTGCTTGTGTCGTGAAATGGTTGATCTTCTACTAATGGGATATCTTGTTTGATGAGTTTCTGAATGTCTCTCAAATAAGCACGTTCTTCTGCATCGCAAAAAGAAATAGCTTCACCGCTAGCTTTAGCCCTTCCTGTTCTTCCAATTCGGTGAACATAGGTCTCCGGAACATTAGGTAAATCGTAGTTAATCACCAATGAAAGTTCTTCAACATCGATTCCTCGTGCAGCAATATCGGTAGCTACAAGTACTTTAATTCTGCCTTCTTTAAAACCATTAAGGGCTTTTACTCGAATGTTCTGAGATTTATTGCCATGAATTGCTTCAGCCTCAATTCCCGCTTGAGCAAGCTTTTTTACAATTTTATTAGCCCCGTGCTTAGTACGCGAAAAAACAAGTGTTGATGCTGCTTCTTTCTCATTGATTAAGTGAACTAGAAGTTTCACCTTATCGTCCTTGCTAACCATATAAACCGACTGATCTACTTTTTCAGCTGTAGTTTGTTTGGGTTGAATAGTAACTTTTTCAGGGTTTCCAAGAATCTGATTAGATAGCTCAATGATAGCAGGCGCCATAGTTGCTGAAAAGAAGAGTGATTGCCTTCTTTCCGGTAGTTTTGCCAGTATTTTTTTAATGTCGTGAATAAAACCCATGTCCAGCATTTGATCGGCTTCATCTAATACAAAATACTTAATGTGTTTTAAACTAATAAAACCTTGAGCAATTAAATCGAGTAAACGTCCTGGAGTTGCCACCAAAATGTCAACACCTTGTTGAAGAGCTTTTGTTTGTGAAAGCTGTTTAACTCCTCCAAAAATAACAGTACTCTTTAATTGAGTGAACTTGGCATAAGTTTTAATGCTTTCATCAATTTGAAGTGCTAGTTCTCTTGTTGGGGTTACAATAAGCGATCTGATTTGTCTTTTTTGTTTAGGATCTACTTCTGCATGTAAATGCTGTATGATAGGTATGCTAAATGCGGCTGTTTTTCCTGTACCTGTTTGCGCACAACCTAAAAGATCTCTTTTCTTTAATAGAATAGGGATAGATTGTTCTTGAATAGGCGTAGGTTGTGTGTATCCTTCTGCTTCTAATGCGCGAAGGATGGGATCGATTAGATCCAATTCTTTAAATGTCATAAATGTTTGTGAAATAATGTAGGAGAGATATAATAAAGTGCAAAGGTATGATTAAAGAATGGATAATTAGTGAATTGTTGAATTCGAAGAATTAAAGTTCCGGTTTTTAAACTTTTAAAGAAAGTTTTGATTGCGGTATTGTAATTTTATTTTAAAGAATTAATCTACTGAAAGTGAGTGTTTAATGAAATTAAATATTTTCCTTCCTCACTAGGTAATACATACAAGTAGTGGTGAAGTTTCTCAATATTGGAATCCCGGATAATACTTTATATTGAACTTTTGCATTTAAGCCAAACTTGTATTTGTAAATGGGGTTGATTAAATAAAAAGTTCTCTTTTGAACGGAGTAATGATGTTTTTTAATCAGTCGTTCAAAGCGCTCAATACTGATTCCCGTTTCTTTGATTTCAACTAGGTTATCGATGGTTTTATCGCTTTCTCCAAATGCTTTTAAAAACCCTTTGTATAATGGAGTTGGCAATAAGTGATAGTAGGGAAGACGAGATAAAAGTTTACTTTTTGCAATTTGTTGGTGACCGCCAAAAGGCATTTGCCAAGGAGGAAACCCAAAAAAGATATGACCATTGGGGGTTAAAAAATCACGAAGTTTTGCCAGCACTTTATCTTGGTCATGTATATGTTCGATGACATCTTTTAAAACAATTAAATCAAAGCGTTCGGGAAACTCTTTATCAATATCAACATCGTAAATATTCTTATTTATCACTTGAGCTTTGCCTTCTTCAATGTCTTTTGCTAAAAGCTTTTTTGCCATTTCGTATCTACTGCTCATTAACTCAACTCCGGTACCATAACACCCTCTTTGAATAAATGCTTGAATAACTCCTCCTTCGGCACAACCGATTTCCATTACCCGCATGTTTTTCTTTAAAGGAAGTTTCTCTTCAATAAAAGGAATAACATAATTTATTGCGTTTTCTCGCTGATAATTTATGTAAGTCTCTTTATCTTTATGAAATTCAAAAGCCATAGGTGAAATTATAATTGAGCGTATAAAATTAGTTGAATTTATTGGACAATGGACGTATTATTTTTTCCATTTCATATAGTCAAGTTGAATAGAAAGTTGTTTTAAAATTTAGGTTTGATTAAAATAAAAGACATAGAATAAATGAAAGTAAGTATCATTGGAGTAGGCTGGTTGGGAGAGCAAATAGCAGACTATTTATTAAAGAGTAAGATAGAAATACTTGGAACGACAAGAAAGACTGATAAGGCACAACGGTTAATTAATAAGGGGATTAACGCAGTGCAGTTAGACTTGAGTTCGCCGCAGCTGGCTAAAAACATTTGGACTGAAATCGCACAGTCAGATTGGATTATTTTTACAATTCCACCCTCTAGTTTTGGTAACACTTATGCAGCACATTACATTCGATTTTTTGAACAATTACAGCAATTTGTTGTGGAAGGAACAATAATCTTTGCTTCTTCAACATCAGTTTACGGAAATGAAACTCGGATAGTAGACGAAGATTCTAAGTTGAACCCGGAATCGGAGAATGCTAAACAAATTGTTAAAGTTGAAGACTTTATTCAGAATAACTTTGACCGTTATAGCATTTGGCGAATGGGAGGACTAGTTGGACCTAAACGTCACCCTGTTAATTATCTCATCGGAAGAAGTGGAATCTCAAAGCCTAAAGCTCCTGTCAATTTAGTTCATTCAGTAGATATTATTAATTTGTTTGAACAATTTATTTTCAATGAGTTTAACTATCCCATTTTAAATCTCTGTTCACCAGAACACCCCACTAAGGAGGAATATTATACAAGAGTTGCTAAGCAGCTTAACAAAAGTCTTCCTATTTTTGATGCCCAAGATCAACAACTAGGCAAAACAGTACAATCTAAATATTTAAAGCAGGCAGCATTTCAGTACATTTATCCGTCTCCATTTGACTACCCACAAGCTCAAGAAAATGAATAAAAAGACAGTTTTATTGGTTTTATTATCAGTGGCTTTTGCTAATCTGCTTAAAGCGCAATTAGTTGAATTTGGTGTTCAAGCAAGTGTTTTTGGTAGTCGATTTACTGTTTCTGAAAACCGATTGAGTGATGATATTTTAGTTCGACAAGGTAGAATAGCTCCAGGTGGAACTATTGGAGCGCTTATAGAATATGGCGCACCTAAAGATCAACCGCGAAGTTATCTTAAGCTGTACTCTTCATTGCTTGCTGAATTTAACTTTGCCTACAATCCCGGAAATATTGAGTTGATGTATACCACGGCAGATGGGACAAATTATTTCAATGAGCTTAGTTATACCTTAATGCAATCAGAATTGAGTTTTAAATACCTTGGAAAACTAAAGCGATTTCGGTTTTTAGGTGGGCCTTCTTTTGTTTATAATGCCTATAGGGGGGTACAATTAGCCAATGGAGAAATGCGAAATGCCGGTAGTCAAATCACTCCTTACTACATAAATTTTGAGTTTGGAATTGGCGTTAGGGCGAATAAATTTATGGTAAGCACGAGGTATACTACAAACATTACCGACTTTGGAAAAGAGTCACCACTAATTCCTACCACCTTTAATTCTCACCAAATTCGTTTTGTTGTAGATATTTACTTAATGGAAAAGCATAGAGGAAAAAATTGGGGAAGTATTTATTGGGATTAGTCGCATCTTTCAGCTAATATAAAAACTTTACTTTCATCAAATAATGAGCAGGCATATAAAAAGTTCTCTTTGCCTTCTTTAATCTTATATTTTTTTCGAATTTCATCCACTTTTAAAGGAAAGTTTTTGCTTATTACATTGGCGTTTATGTTCTTTATTTTCTTAGGAGCGCTAACTTCATTTACTTTAAGAGTTCTACCCGGGAAATTTTCTACCAGCTTTTCAGAAGTGTACAGATGAGTATTCGGCGCTAGTTTATTTAGGTTGAAATCCTTTGCGATAGACTTAAAAGCTCCTGCTTTTAGTATTGAAGCGTTGGGTTCGTACAAATAGTTTTGAGCTTTAGAGTACGAAATACTTGATTCTTCCTCTTGAGTAAAACTAAATGTAAAAATCTCTTTCCGGATCTTTGTGAAATTAACACAATGAATTGAGCTTGATTCAGGTTTGTTAGTGTTTGTTTTGAAAACCAACTCTTTACAGTCGTTGTCAATGCTTATTATGTGAACCGACTCAACAGATTTAAGCTGTTGAATAGCAAGTTTAATATCTAAAAGAGGGGATAACTTTATAATTAGCTGATTGCTTTTTTCGAGAAGTAAAGGAAGTAATTCTAGAATATTGGGTGAGCAATCTTCAATTTTAAACAAGCGCTCACTTTTATTTCTTCTGTCAGGATCAATGTATATGATTTCGAACTTTTCATTTGAGTTGAGGAAATCCTCAGCCGATAAATTGTGAACAGTAATGTTTGTAGCATTTAAACGCTCAAAGTTCTTGCGATTTAATTCGCAGAGCTCTGAATCTTTTTCAATGTAGTGAAGTTGGGTCACATTTCTAGAAAAGAAATAACTGTCAATGCCCATGCCTCCACTTAAATCGGCCATTGTTTTTCCATTAACTAAGGTCGCTTTATATATTGCTGTTTGCTCTGAAGAGGCTTGAGCAAAGGCTCTTGGCGAAGGAAAAATGTAGTCATTAAACCGATAGAGAAAAGGGAATTTCTTTTTTACTTTTTGTCGACCATTAATTTGGTTAATGATAAACTCTTTTGGTAAATGACCTTTTTTGCTAAGTTTCAGGCTCAATTCAGCAATAGAGGTATTTTGCTCTTGATGAATAAACTTCTCAATTTCTTCATTGAGCATAATCCACTCCTAAAAAAACGAACGACAAAATGTTGGCTCCCATTTCCAAAGCTCTTCTTCTTGTGCTTTCTGAATCATTGTGCACTTCCTGACTTTCCCAGCCGTCGCCTAAGTCACTTTCATAAGTGTAAAAAAGCACTAGCCGGTTATTGACAAAAATGCCAAAGCCCTGCGGAGGTTTCTTGTCGTGCTCGTGTATTTTGGGCAATCCGTTGTTAAAATCAAATTTTTGATGGTATATTGGATGATCAAACGGCACTTCAATCAACTCTTGATTAGGAAACAGTTTTTTTATTTCTCTACGGATAAATGGATCCATACCGTAATTATCGTCAATGTGTAAAAACCCACCGGCTAGTAAGTAATTGCGTAGGTTTTCTGCTTCTTGATTATTAAAAACAACATTACCATGACCCGTCATGTGAACAAAAGGATAATCGAAAATCTCCGGGCTCCCTGCTTCAACGATTGCTTGTTCTTTTTTAATATTGGTTTTTAGTTCCCGATTTGCAAAGTCGATAAGATTAGGCAAGGAGGTTTCTAGGTTTGAATACCAATCGCCTCCGCCATTGTATTTTAAAACGGCAATTTGGTAGCTTGCCGGTTGAGCAAAAACACCGAAAGTTGAAAAAAATATAAGTAAACTAACTAATTTAGGCATTGATTAAGTGTATTGTATGGCAGGCAACTAAGGCGGCTGTTTCTGTTCTTAAACGACTTTGACTTATTGAAATTGGAACAAAACCATTGCTTCTAGCAAGTTCAATTTCTTTTTCGCTAAAATCGCCTTCAGGACCAATCAAAATTAAGGCTTTCTTTCCACTTGTATGTATCTTGGCGAGTTTCATCTTTGGAAGTTCATGGCAGTGAGCGATGTATTTTTCACCATCAAATTCCTTTTTTACAAAATCTTTAAAGGATACTGCAGAGCTTAGCTGAGGTAGTTTTAGTTTTTGGGATTGCTTGATAGCGCTTTTTAAAATTCTCAACTGGCGTTCTTCTTTAAGTGTTTTTCTTTCAGAGTTTTCACAAAAGATTGGGTGAATGGCATCAATGCCAATTTCGGTTGCTTTCTCAAGAAACCATTCCCAACGATTCATATTTTTAGTTGGAGCCGCAGCAATTTCTACATTAAATGGAAGCGACTTAGTTTCAATTTCTGATTCAATCTTTAATTGCGCCTTTTTACTATGTGCTTCAAGAATTACACATTGATATAGCTTTCCATTTCCGTCGATTAATTCCACTTTATCACCATTTGTTAAGCGCAGCACTTTAGCTAAATGCCTTGATTCTTCATGGTCTAAAAAAGCATAATTAGTTTGTATTTCTTCACTGTAAAAACGGTGCATTATCCCTCAGTTTTTCGCCTGTAAAGTTCAATAATTTGCTCGACTTCTTCTCCCTTTTGAGTACCTATAAGGATTTTGTTGCCATTTTTTAGCTGCAGCTGGATTCCCATATTCCCTTTTACATTTAGAGCTTTGCCCTTTCCGCCAAAACCAATTCGGTATCCCCAGCCGCCAAAATCAGCTAGAGGACTGTACTTTTTTACTTCAATTCTTGCAATGTTTTCCCAGTCAAAAGTTTTTTCTTTGATGTAAAAAGGCCAGAATCGAATGTGAATACCACTTTCGTCAATTTTGGTTTTGAGCACCATCTTATTAAGTAAAAATGCAACTCCTGCTAAAACAAAAAATCCAAAGGAGTTTGAAGCGACATTAGCTCCATCATTACTCAACTCAATAACTAGATCATAGAGCATAAAAGCAAAAATGACAATCATTATTAAGTAAATCCACCATTGGTTAAAGCGTTGAGACTCATAAAAGATTCTTTGACTCATAATTATACAAATTGAGAAAACTAAGATAGCTAAAAATAAGCTAAGGATGAGTTTAAGTAAAGAAATTGATTGAAGTCTATTCTTTTAATAAAACCCTTGACTGAACTTGCCTAGCTTGATAAAACTTAACTAAATAAGCACCTTTAGGTAAATCATTAACTGAGACCCGACCTATAAAGTTCTCTTGCTGTTTTAACAATTTCCCACCTATACTATAGATTTCGATGTAGTCAAATCTCTCTTCTAGTTGTATGAAGTTACTTGCCGGATTGGGATAGAATAGTGTCTGTTTTTTTTCTACTTTATTTTCTGATAGTGTCGTTGTTGTATTAAATTCATGCCATGCCAAATAGCCATTTAATGAAGCAAAAATAAAATCTGTTTCTCCATTCCGATTAAGGTCAGCAGTGTCTGATTCGTATATGAAGTTGATATTGTTGTTTTGGTAAACTGTGCTGCTTACTGTGAAATTATGAGAACTATCGTTCATGTATAGATTGCTTTCGTTCAGGTAAGTACCATATAAATCGACTAAACTATCATTATCAAAATCCATTGATTGAACTGAATACATGTTTGATAAATTGTTTCGGCTACCTAATGAGGTAAAGTTATTATTCCCATTGTTTCGGTAAAGCTCCCAATTGCCGTTTCCGTGGCGAAGTAAAACATCAAAATCACTATCGTTGTCAATATCAAATGAGTGCACTAAGTTGCCGGTTAGTGGTTGTGAGTTAATAGTTTGTGGACTAAATACTCCATTTCCGTTGTTTGTATAAATTACTGCACCAATGGTTTCTGCCACTAATAGATCCATATCTCCATCATTGTTTATATCAACTTTTTCTAAATCAATACACTCTAATATATTGGGAGAAGTAGAAGTCGTTAAAATATGATTTTTAGTAAAGTTGCCATTTCCATCACCAAAGTGGATATCAATACTATGTTGACCAATTACGACAATATCTTCATGAGTGTCACCATTGAAGTCGTGAGTAGCTAAGTCATTTAAATGGAAAATACCACTATCAATTTTTATTTTTTGTGTAAAACTTGCTGTGTCGTTTGGATACCAATAAACACTACTATCAAACCTACAAATTGAAACTAGATCCAGCCATCCATCCTCATTTATATCCACAGCTTTTGCCACTTCTACATCTAATGCATTTGAATCAATTAGTTGTATAGTGCTAAAGTTACCTTGACTTTGGTTTAAGTAATATGCAATCTGATCTCGATTGTAACCTTGAGTAACAATAATGTCGATTAAGCTGTCATTGTTAATGTCAGCTGTCTCTATTGATGTTATTCCACTTATATGATTACCCTGATCAATGATTTGAACGGGAGTAAATTGTTGCGAAAAACTACTAAAGTAATAGGTAGTCGTTAAAAGCAATAAAGCGATTCTGTATAACATAACATCTTTTTTAACAAAGCTAATAAAATCAGTTTGCTTTAATATTAGGTGCTTTACGACAATTGTGCGACAATTCTAAATTGAAGCTTACTTTTGCTTCAACCCCTCAATAAACTCATTGCTAATGGGTTTTTCCAAAAAGGAATGTACATGTGGTGAAGCATTGGCTTTTTCAATGTCTGAAGGATCTAGAGAAGAACTCAACATAAAAATAGTTGGATTTTTCTGCATATTTTGCAAAATTGATGGGTAGTGACTTAGAAACCCAAAGCCATCCATAGTGGGCATTTTAATATCCAGAAAAATATAATCCGGCAGCTGTTCTGCTTTTTCTGCATTTAAGGAAAGAAAGTCAATCGCCTCTTCCGCTGAGTCGACGGTGGCAACCGTTGCTTCCGGCCATAAAGACTCTACGATTTCCTTAAAAATCAATTGATCGTAGAAAGAGTCATCTATTACTAAAATTTTACCCAAGAGAAACTAGTTATGATTTGATTTATTGATTATTCGTTTAACAATGTTATCCATTTTTTCGCTCAAATCATATACAGCTGTAATTAAATCGTCCATTTTTTTTCCTTCTTGAACTCTTTGGCGCATAAGTTTACTAATCCCCTTCATAGAAGCAATTGGACCTCTAAACTCATGTGATTGAAGCTGCTTTATCTCGCTCATTTGTGACTTATGCCTTTTAATACGGTAAATGTAAACCACTGTCCCAATTAAAATCAATACTGAAAGTATACTGATTACCAATATTAGTCCAAGTAACCTTTTTTGGTTATTCAGTTGTTTGATTTCAATTTCTTTGTCTTTTAAAGCAATTTCATTTTCCCTAATCTCTTGCTCTCTTTGATGCTCAAGCAGTGCAATGACCTTTTTGTTTTCTAAATTGTTTAACGAGTCTTCTTCAGCCTTAGTTTCTTCTAGTAAAATAAATGCTTTTTGGTATTCATTTTTTAACTCATATAGTTCTACCAACTCTTTTGAGAACTCAATTTTTGGAGCCACAAACCCTATGCTATCGCATAAACTTACAGCCCTTTTTAGGTATTTTTCTGCATTTCGTAGTTGTTCAGCTTTAGTATGATTTTTATATTCCGTTAAATAGGCGGTGCCTATGTTGCCTGATGTTGTTGCAATGAAGTTGGTTAAATTTAATCTATGGGCTGTTTTGTTGGCTAAAAAGTAATAATGTAGCGCACTGTCAATTTTGTCTGTTTCCAAAAAAACATTACCCAAATTACTGTAATTGATCAGCAAGCCTACTTCTTTATCTTCTATTTTATTTAATGCAATAGATTTGTTTAAATAAATTTTAGAACTATCATATTCTTCCCAAATGTGAAATAAGCGAGCAATATTTCCATAGCAACGAGCTAAATCGGCTTTATTGCCTAAAGAATGATAGGTGCTTAATGCTTCTTTATAATATTTCTTTGATTGGTGGTAGTCTTTTATGTTAAAGTAAATATTGGCAATGTTTTCCTTAACAATGGCTTTGTTTCTGCCTTGCTGTATTTTATCATAAATCGTTAAAGCAGAGTAGTTGTATTCTAATGCTTTTAATGAGTTGCCCAACTTATTCTCAACTAAACTCAAATTGTTGTATATGGCGGCTACACTAGCTGAGTCGCCCAAAGAGCGGTAGTTTTTTAAAGCTTTTAAATTAAAGTCGATTGCTTCTGAGTAACTTGAGAGTGATCTATAGTTAGAGGCTAAGGCAGCTTGAGCACCGGCTATTCGCTTGGTAGATTTTGATTTTTCAGCAAAGTCAAGTGCTTTTTGTGCAAACTCTAAACCTTCATGCGGAAAATCTTTTGATTGCTGAAAGGCGATGTGTTCATAGTAATATGCCTTTAAACTATCATCATTTGTTTCTATTGCCAAATGTTTTAAGGAGTCAATTCTTTGATTTTGAGCAAAGCTGATTTTTACAAAAAACAATAGGAGAAACAGAAATTTCAGCTTTGAAAACATGCGATGGTAGGTTTGCTAGAAATACTTTGTATACGTTCACTAGCTTGAATTGTTGCGCATTTTAAAAAAGATTTTACATTTGCATTTCACAACCATTAAAACCAAACCAAAATGAAAGTATTAAAGATTATAGGTGTAATCCTATTAGTGATTATCGTTGTTGTTGCAATTCTTGCTTTTGTAGCTCCAACGCAAATGAAAACCGAACGCTCGGTAAAAATTGATGCTCCCAAAGAACTTGTTTACGATTATTTACTTTATTTCGAAAAATCGAATCAATGGTCGCCTTGGATGAAGTTAGATACAAACATGGAAACTAGAATTGAAGGTGAAGATGGAGCAGTTGGCACTTCTTTTCATTGGGAAGGAAATGAACAAGCAGGAAAGGGTAAGCAGGAGATTATTTCAGCAGATGAAGACCTGATTGAGCATAAAATCACTTTTGTTGAGCCTTTTGAAAGTACTGCCGATACTTATTTTAAAATCGAGGAGGAAGAAGAGGGGAATGTTGAAGTTAGCTGGGGCTTTGAGTCAGAAATGACTCGTCCGCTTAATATAATGGGCTTGTTTTTTAATATGGAAGAGGCTATTGGAAAAGACTATGAAAAAGGACTTGAGAGCTTAAAAGAGTTGGTTGAAAAGGCCAAGCAAGAAGCTGCTGAGAAAGCAACTTCTTATCAAATTGAGACAGTTAATTTTGAAGAAACAAACTACCTTACTTTTCGCGATCGTATAGCTTTTGCTGATATGCAAAAGTTTTACAGTGAAAATTTGGGAGCTATTTTTCAGATGTTGAGCAATAATCCTTCCACTGAAGTTGCCGGAGCTGCTTCGGGAATATACTACGATTGGGATGAAGAGAATATGGAAGCTGAATTGGCTGCTGCAGTACCTTTTACTTCAACTGAAGAGGTTGATTTTGATAAGTATACTGTAGTTACTTTGAGTGGAAATGCACTTAAAATTGCTTATTTTGGAGATTATGAAAAACTTGGTGATGCACATGAAGCTATTCACCAGCATTTAGAAGAAAATAATCTACCAATGTCAAATACTGTTTTAGAAGAGTATATCACTGACCCTTCTCAAGAGCCGGACACTTCTAAGTGGTTAACGAATATTTATTATTTTATTGAAGAGTAAAAGTTTATAAAACACTTAAAGAAAGGTTGTCAGTTTTGGCAACCTTTTTTATTGTATTACATCGTAGTAATCTCTTCTTCTGTTAAGTTTCAAGTCCTGAAGAACAGAGGCTTTTACATTCAAAGTAACCATATAACTCTGACGAGGTCCGAAAGGCACCCAGTTAATGGCCAATTGCCAACAATGTAAATCGCGGTTAATGCTTACAGAAGTATATGTGAAATCTTGTCGCTCAAAATCCCATCCTGAGTTAAAAGCAATTTTCCAATTGTCGGTAACTGTTAAATCTCCATTAAAGTTTAAAGTTTGAGTAATAAACTCTTCATAGGAAGGCTTATTGTATCGAATATTATAACTTACACTTAGCGACCAAGGTACAGAAAAATCAATGTATTGCTCAGGATTAGCGTTTATGTGTTCCAACTCTGCATCGGTACCATATTCACTTTCTTTGTCTTTGTTTTCTTGCTTTCCATTTTTCTTTTTGCCTCCTTGCAACCTAAAGTTTAAAGCCAATGAACCATTAGTTAGTCTAGCTAACTTTCCGCTCTGTTCTTTCCAGCTTTCATCAATTTTTCTTCCGGCACTGTCTAATCCGTATGTGTCAAATGTTCCGTTAAACTGCAAGGTAAAAAATTGCCCAATTCTCGTTCTACCATTCATGCTTATTGGAGCCCAATTTAGAGAGTCGGCGTTTAAATCGTAATTTGTGCTGAAGCCCAGGTTTTCAAAAATGGTCACCTTTTTTAAGCCACTACTGTCGGATTTACTGCGAACCTTCATTTCTAAGTTGTTCAGTAAGTTAAAGCCAACCCTTCCGCTAGCTCTACGAGAAGGACTTCCATAAACGCCACCATCAAAAATAGAATACTCCACTTCACGACCGTTTGCATCAATATAATTTCTTTGTCCCGTGGTAATTTCCGGCTGATAATTAAAAGAAACCTGAGGAGTCATTACATGGCGAATAGCTCTAACAGGTCCGCCTCTAAACTGGTACATTCCATACAGCTTTGTGGTCATTGCAGTGTTTAAACTGTAGCTGCCGCCACGTTCAAAACCGTTGACAGTATCTCTAACTATTTGATTTGTTTCAGCATCATACGACCTTCTAAAGGTTCTAAATGCCCAAACATCGCTGTAATTGAAAGTTGGATTTAAATTAAAAAATTTAAACATCTTAAAAGAAGTGCTGATAGGTATGTTGTGTCTCATACCACTTCTAAAGTCTTTGCTAAGCTCAGGAATTCGGTTAATTGCTAAGTTGCTATCATTGGTTTGCAGTTGATTCGTCGCATTACCGGAATAGCTAAGTCCAAGGTTTTTGTATATGCTTCTCCACCATTCGTTGCCAATTTTTCCAAAGGATTTAAAAGGGTATTGACGTGTCATGTTTAAAGAAACATCTGGCAAACTCATATTAAAAGCACCGTTCTGGGTGTTTTGGTTATGTCGAGCACTAATGGTCATGTTAAATGGTCTTCCTGGAAATGAGTTGGTGTAAGAAATGGCTGATTGGAAAGTGTTGGTTAAATAATCTTGCGTAAAAGAGTTGAGGTTATTTACGAAGTTGTTTCGCGTACCGGCATTTACATTGGCAGAAAACCGACTGCCGGGTCGGGCCTTAGCATCCTGACTGTGATTCCAGCGCACAAAAAATTCATTGCTTTCTACAAAATCAGGAAACTCCGGATAGCCGTTTCTAATATTTGCATAACTCAAGTTTAAGTTTCCACTATATTTATATCGAGTAACATAGCGAGTTTCAGCCTTAGCACCCCAACTTCCCAAGGTATAAACATCACCAGTAAGGCTTACATCCATATTGTCATTTACCCCCCAATAAAACCCTCCATCTCTTAAAAAGAAACCCAGTCGACGAGAGTCTCCATAAGTTGGAATGAGAATACCGGAAGAGCGTCCTTTTTTGTTGGGGAAAAAACCAAAAGGCAAGCCTAAAGGGGTTGGTATATCTCCAATTTTTAAAACTGTAGGACCGGTGACAATTTTATCGTTTGGAATAATTTTTAATTTAGAAGTAGCCAACGAAAAGTGAGGGTCTTCATGGTTACAAGTGGTGTAGTAACCATTGCGAATGTACATAATGTCTTTACCTGTTTTCTTTACTTCATTCCCTTTTATAAAGCCTTCACCTTCTTGCGTTCTAACTTCCATAATTTTTCCCTTTTCGGTTTTAAAATTATAGGTCATTTTTCCGGCTTCATACTCTTGGGCACCTTCTTTAAAAATGGGCATACCCACCATTTCTCCGCTACTGTCCGGCCGGCCATTTGCCAAAACCGTATTGTTTTTCATGTCTAACTCTATATAATCTGCATTCAATTGAATGTCTTCATAATTTACTTGAGCTTCACCATAAAGAAAAACCTTTTCAGTCGACATGTCTATGCGCATAGAGTCCTCTGCTACATAATCAACTTTTGCCTCAATGGCATCTTTAGAAATATAATTGGTATCGCTTTTGCTGGAGTCGGCAGCAGTAGAATCCACTTGACTTATTGTAGAATCGATAGAAGTTGTGCTATCTGCTTTAGCTTGATTTAATTGCAGCTGACTGCCTTCTTGCGCCTGAAGCGAAAAATGAGTGAAGATAGTTATTAACATTGGAAGGGTGAAAACCCTTACTATTTTTGAATTCAAACGCAAACTGATAATGCTATTTTTGTATAAAACACAGCTATTGAAATCGGCCTCAAAACTAACTAAAATATTTATAATTGAGTTTATCATAAAAATGAAGAAAGTAGCCGGATTATTAATCTTTACAGCACTTTGCTTGGGCTTGAATCAAGCCGTTGCGCAAACTGAAAATGAGTTTTTTGGTTCCTTGAACACGGTCGTTATTGATGCAGGACATGGTGGCAAAGATAAGGGTTGTTTAGGTGCCAGCAGTTATGAAAAAGACATTGCGCTGTCAATTTCACTTAAATTAGGAGCTTATTTAGAAGAAAAGTTTGAAAATCTTAATGTGATTTATACGCGTAAAGAAGACATTTTCTTGGAATTGGACGAGCGTGCAGCCATAGCCAATCGAAATAAAGCAGATTTGTTTATTTGTATTCACGCCAATGCAGCAAGTCCTTCAGCTTATGGGTCAGAAACTTTTGTAATGGGTAATGCCAAAACAGAGGCCAATATGAAAGCCGCTCAAAGAGAGAACTCAGCGATACTTTTGGAAGACAATTACGAAGAGCGATATGAGAATTTCGACCCTAATTCTCCCGAATCATATATTGCCATGACTATTATGCAAAGTGCTCATCAGGAGCAAAGCATTTATTTTGCTAGTTTAATACAAACTCAATTCAGAGAAAGAGTAGGAAGACATGATCGAGGAGTAAAAATGGCCCCGTTCTGGGTTTTGCACCAAACTACTATGCCTTCAGTTTTAATTGAAACCGGCTTTTTAACAAATGCCAATGAAGAGAAATTCCTAATGTCGGATATTGGACAGGATTATATGGCTTCTGCAATATATAGAGCTTTTAGAGACTATAAAGAAAGTATAGAAAGTAAATCTAAAGCCATGATCGTTCAAAGAGTTGAGGAGGAAGAATCGGAGCCTTCCGCAAAAATAAAAGGCGAAAAGGAGGGCTTGGTGTTTAAAGTTCAATTAGTAACAAGTAGTCAGAAGGTAGAGCCCACAGCTGAAAACTTTAAAGGCTTAAACGACGTATCTTTTTACGAAGCAGGTGGACTTTTTAGATATACTTATGGAGAAAAAGAAAATTGGGAAGAAGCTGCTAAGCTTCAGGATGAAGCCAAAGAAAAGGGCTTTGAAGATGCTTTTATAGTAGCATTTTACAATGGTGAAAGAATTGGAGTAGGTGAAGCTGTAAAATTGTTGAAGCAGGAGAATTAATTAATTTAGCCGAAATGAAGATTAGAAAAGAAGTAAAAATTGGCGCAATTATGATAATTGCAATCGCATTGTTGTTTTGGGGCGCCAATTATCTCAAAGGAATTAATCTACTTGAAAAGAATAAGCGATTTTTTGCTATTTATGAACGGGTTGACGGTTTAGGCTCTTCAAACCCTGTTGTTATTAACGGCTATAAAGTTGGACAAGTTGAGGAAATTTCATTTTTGCCGGATAACTCAGGAAGGCTTTTAGTTAAATTTAGTGTTACAGAAGAGAATTTTAGAATATCTAAAGATACTAAGGCCAAAATTATTAGTTCGGATATACTTGGTAGTAAATCGATAGAACTCCAGCTTGGCAGATCTAATGAGGAGTTACAAAACTTAGACACCTTAGAGTCAGATGTAGAAGCCTCACTTACTGAAGCAGTAAATGAGCAAATTGCTCCACTGAAGAGAAAAGCAGAAGATTTGATCAGTACAGTTGATTCTGCAATAATTACTGTAAGTGCTATTTTTAACAAGAAGGCTCGAAGTGATTTAGATGCTAGCTTTACCAGTATCAAAAACTCTTTGGAAACTTTTGAAAGAACAATGAATCAGGTAGATGGAATGGTTAAGGATGAGCGAAATAAAATTTCAGAAGTATTAACGCACTTAGAGTCCATCACAAGAAATTTGGCAAATAACAACGATAAATTAACGGCTTCTCTTGAGAATATTGAAGCTATTTCTGACTCACTTGCCGGAGCTAACCTAAAGCAAACTGTTAACAATGCTTCGATTGCTATGACAGAAGTAGCATCGGTAATGCAAAAAATTAATCAAGGAGAAGGTTCTTTAGGACAGTTGATTAATAATGATACTTTATACAACAACTTAGAGCGTTCTGCTGATGACTTGGACAAATTACTTCTGGATATGCGCTTGAATCCTGAGCGATATGTACATTTTTCTATCTTTGGCAGAAAAAAGAAAGAAGCGAAAAAGGAAGAAGAGAACTAAAAAAATAAACTATGGGAGTCGAAAATATTATTTTTATTTTATTGCTGATTGGGGCAATTGTTTGGTTTAGCAAGAACATTCGAACCATTAGTAGAAACATTAATCTGGGAAAAGATCTTGATCGTTCAGACAATAAAGGAGAGCGTTGGTCAACCATGGCGAGAATTGCTTTGGGGCAGTCCAAAATGGTGAAAAAGCCCATTTCCGGAATATTGCACATTTTAGTTTATGCCGGATTTGTTATTATTAATATTGAAGTTCTAGAGATTATCATAGATGGTGTTTTTGGAACTCATCGCATTTTAGCTCAACCTTTAGGCGGGCTTTACGACTTTTTAATTGGTGCTTTTGAAGTATTAGCTTTACTCGTTTTAGTTGCTTGTATTATTTTCTTGATTAGAAGAAATATTCTGCACGTAAAGAGATTTGGATTCAGAGAAATGGTTGGTTGGCCAAAAACTGATGCGAATATTATTCTAATTGTAGAGGTATTGTTAATGCTTGCTTTTTTAAGCATGAACGGTGCAGATTATGTACTTCAACAAAAAGGTGCAGAACATTATGTAGAGGCAGGAGCTTACCCCATTAGTTCCTTTTTAGAGCCTTGGTTTTCCGGTTTTTCGGAAGCTACCTTAATTGGCATTGAAAGAAGTATGTGGTGGTTGCACATTGTTGGGATTTTGTTGTTTCTAAATTATTTACCTTACTCTAAACATTTTCATATAATATTAGCTTTCCCGAATGTGTTTTATTCGAATTTAAGGCCCAAAGGAGAATTTACCAATATGGAGTCGGTGACCAAAGAGGTAAAAATGATGTTTGATCCCAATGCCGACCCTTATGCTGCACCAGCTGAACCGGAAGGAGATGCCGTTCCTGAAAGATTTGGAGCCAAAGACGTAACTGATTTGAGCTGGAAAAGTTTAATGGACGCTTATGCTTGTACCGAATGTGGTCGATGTACAGATCAATGTCCTGCCGCCCAAACCGGCAAATTGCTTTCTCCTCGTAAAATTATGATGGACACTCGCGATCGTTTAGAAGAAGTTGGAAAGAACATCGATAAACACGGTAAGGATCACAATGATGGTAAATCTTTATTAGGTGATTATATTAAAGAAGAAGAGCTTTGGGCTTGTACTACTTGCAATGCGTGTGTTGAGGCTTGTCCGGTAAGTATTGATCCGCTATCCATTATTATGGAAATGAGAAGGTCTTTGGTAATGGAAGAATCAAAAGTGCCTTCTGAATTAGCTTCTATGCTTACAAATGTTGAAAATAATGGAGCCCCTTGGCAGTTTGCACAAAACGATAGAGCCAATTGGGCAAAGTAAGAACTGAATAGATAAAAGACTTTATAGATATGGCAACTGAGAACTTGAACGTAAAAACAATGGCAGAATTAACAGCAGAAGGCAAAAAGCCGGATGTACTGTTTTGGGTAGGTTGTGCCGGTAGTTTCGACGACCGTGCAAAGAAAACAACTCGTGCTTTTGTGAAGATATTAAATGAGGTAGGAATCAATTTTGCCATCCTAGGTACAGAAGAAAGTTGTACAGGAGATCCGGCGAAAAGAGCCGGCAATGAGTTTTTGTTTCAAATGCAAGCCATGACAAATATTCAAGTGCTTGATGGCTACGAGGTAAAAAAGATTGTTACCACCTGTCCGCATTGTTTCAATACTTTAAAAAACGAGTATCCGGGTTTAGGAGGAAACTATGAAGTTATGCACCATTCTCAATTTTTGCAGTCGCTTATTGAAGAAGGACAATTAAAAATTGAAGGAGGAAGTTTTAAAGGACGAAAAATCACTTTTCACGATCCTTGTTATTTAGGAAGAGCCAATGGAGAGTACGAGGCGCCACGTAAACTAATTGAGCAACTCGACAGTGATTTAGTGGAAATGAAGCGTTGTAAGTCAAAAGGACTATGCTGTGGAGCAGGAGGCGCTCAAATGTTTAAAGAGGCTGAGCCCGGCAAAAAGGAAGTGAACGATGAGCGAACAGAGGACGTAATAGAATCTAAGGCAGATGTTGTTGCAGTGGGTTGCCCTTTCTGTATGACCATGATGACCGATGGTGTAAAAACCAAAGAAAAAGAAGACAGTATTAAAGTCTACGATTTAGCGGAATTGATTGCGGAGAGTAAAGGTTTGTAGTAACAGTCTTAGATCGACTTTTTAGCAATGCCCTTGTGAATTTCATTTACTTTCATTAGTGCGGCGCTGCCATACCATTTTTTTAGTTCCATTTTTAAAGAGCCATACTTTATGGCAGGGTCAGTTGCTGTCCATGCTTTTGCAGAATCAATGCTTTTCGTGTCAAAAATGTAAATTCCTCTTAAGCTATCGCCACCAAAAAATGGCCCTGCAATAACAAGCTGTCCTTTTTCTGCCATTTTATTGATGTTGGCTAAATGCGCTTTCATCAATTCTGCTGCATGAGCTGAATCTTTGGCTTTTTGCTTACCACTTTTTAAAAATGCAATTACATAAGTTTTCATGCCATAATCATCAGCTCCAAGATTTTTGGCTAAAGTTGAGTCATAAGCAACTTTATTTTGCTTGATAATTGCCTTTGATTCCTCTGTTTGATTACAAGCAAAAAGAGCTACGATGGTAAGAAGTGTTAAATATTTTGACATATCTCAAATGTAAAATTTAGCTTTGAAAGCAATGGTTAACTTTGTGTCAAAATTCGATAAAAATGAATTATAAATCACTAGGTGACCACAGCAGAGTTTGGATTTATCAAAGCGATAGAGAGTTAAGCGCAGAAGAAACTGACGAAATTAGAAGTAAAGGCAATCAGTTTATTGCAGAATGGGCTGCTCATGGAGCAAGTTTGCAAGCGGCATTTGAGGTTTTTTACAATCGCTTCATTGTTCTTTTTGCAGATGAAAGTCAGGTGAAAGCTTCCGGTTGTTCCATTGATTCTTCAGTTCATTTTATAAAATCTCTAGAGACAGAATATAAAATCGACTTATTTAATCGCTTAAACATTGCTTATAAAAATGGTGAGCAAATAGAAACGCTACCCATGAGCGATTTTCAAGCCGCACTTAAAGAAGGCCGTTTAACGAAAGATACAGTTGTTTTTAATAATTTATTAGAAACTAAAGGAGATTTTATGAAAAAATGGGAAGTGCCTGTAACAGATAGTTGGCATAAACAGTTGATGTGAGAATACCTATAGTTTTTGAGAACCAAACATAGCTTAGCAGAGTGAGAGTGAGTGTGCAGAGCGAGTGTGGAGAGTGAGGAGAGAGAATTTGTTATGTTTATTTTGCATTCACATTACACAAAGTGTGATGAAAGTTAATTGGTTTTAATGTGTTTAAAAAGAGGGTTTAAAAAAAGAGTGAATACTTATCGCTCTCGCTCTAAACACTCACTCTAATCTAGTACTCCGGGAGTGATTTCATCTCGCCCTTCGATGTCGAGGAGTGGATCAAATCGCAGTGATTTCATCACTTTTTCTTTTCACTCACCAATAAAAAAAGCGAGCTTTTTTTATTCGCTCGCTTCAAAGAAATTTTGGCGATTTGATCACCTAGTACCCCGGACGGGAGTCGAACCTGCACGTCCTTGCGGACACATGGCCCTCAACCATGCCTGTCTACCAATTTCAGCACCGGGGTAGATGCGGCAAAGTTAACACTTAATTTTTGCTCAACAAACGTACTTTTTTACTTTTCGGCATTCGGTTGAACGATTAGTGACATGCTGTCTAAATTAAGACAGACAAGGTTTCCTTCTTCATTCGTTTTGGAATTTACACAACCATTATCAATACAAATTTTTCGCTTTCCGCTTTTAATTCGGCGAATTATATTGCTGATTTTTTGAGGAGTGTGACCGTGAATCAACCGCTTATTACCTAGTTTTTCTTTATCAATCTTAAAGCTGCGTTTGTATAGCATTGGATGAATAGATCTAAATGGAAACTCCAGGCTAAAATCAAAACCCGCATGTACAAGCAAGTAGTCTTCCAATTCAAAATAGTGGTAGGTGGATTGCATTAACTGCAAGTACAATTTCCATTTCTCTTCTCCGGCTTTTTTTAAATCGCTAGAATTGTTCTTTTTAAGCATCTTGAGTATTTCTTCCTCTGTTTTGTGTGCAACATTTAAAATTCGTTGTTCGTGGTTACCTCTTAATAAATAAAGTTGAAAGCCATAATTAATAAGTTCCTGAACAAAATCTAAGACCTTAGCGCTCTGCTTTCCACGATTAATTAAATCACCAAGTATAAATAGTTGATCTTTTTTTTGCAATCGTATTTGCTTGAGCAACAATTTAAATGTTCTATGACAGCCATGGATGTCACTAATGGCAAATCGCCGGCCTTCTCCTTTCTTTACTTTAAGATAGCGGACTTCGGTCATTTATTTAGGGAGTTGAGATGATAAATTTCTTTTCAACTTTTAAGTCTTTTCCCAGCAGTTGTAAAAAATAACTGCCGCTATTCAGAGCAAGGGAGTTAATGGTAAAGTTGTTTATGCCTTTTGCATATTGCTTTTCATTCTGTTCAAAAACTAAGCGACCGTGAATATCGTAGATTTTTAAAGTCAATCGCTCTGCATTTGCTAAATTTAACTCTATGTTTAAGTCACCACCACTAGGGTTGGGGTAGAGCTTGTATGAATTGTTACTTATTGCTGTAACTTCATCAATACTTGAAAGCTGTCGGTTAAAAATCTGCTGAATACTATCGGCTTCAGTTTCGAGCGAATTGAGATCATCGTTGATAATAATAGCAAAGGCAGCTCTTAAAGTGCTGTCTCTTTTCAATGTGATTTTACCCATAGAAACTACATCAATAATATCATTGCCTCCTTGACTTTGGTTTCCTGCAGAATCCCTTTGATTTGTTAAAACACAATATTTTTCGGCATCTGAAAATCCATCGAATAAATTTAATCCATCCGGGGAGTTTGAGATATTATCGATTGCATAATGTCTGATAATGGCATCTTCATTCAATGCTTTTATCCCACAATACAAATTGCTATCCGTAGAGTAACTCACCCCCATACTTCGAGCAGCGTCGTAATAAACTTTATTCTTCGAGTAGTCTAAAATGTCCCAATCCATAATCATACCTGCGTATACATTGCTAAGGTCAGTATTGCTAACGTTCTTAATATCGAAAACATAAATTGAGGTATTTGGGTATTGCGTTTTAAAGAGATAGTTGCGCTGATTAATTTCATAAGTAGTTGGAGAGCTAGTATCTTCAAAAGTGGTATTTAACTCTACATCAGCTTGGTTTGATGATACTAATCTAATCAGTTGAGAAGAAGTAAAGTCATTATCTACACCGCTGTTACCTCGGAACTTGTCAGCTACATAAGAGGTGTCGGCGCCAACGGCTAATGCTCCTTCGTACAACAATGACTGCCCACCTAAATATTTAATTCCTTCTCCTAGGTTGGAGCTGCTCCCTGAAAAACCAATGCCTCCTGAACTACTATAAGTAATTCGCAAGTTGTTTTCTTCTACTGTAATGTAGTCGTTATTGACATTTAGTTCAATATAATCTGTTCCATAAAAATTATCAGCGTAAATTTTAACCCAAAGTCCTACTCCTTCATTGATTAATAAACCATTGGGTATTCTAAATTGAATAGGATTCTGAGCAAAATTGATTGTATCTCCGGAGTTCAGATTGCCTAAGGTAATTGAGTCTCGTATTGGCGTTAGCTTATTATTCACAGCAATTACTTTAATGCTCACATTGGTTGCATCTTTTAAGTAGTTGATTAAATCTCCGTAAAAAATAATGGTATCACCTGCTATAAAAGAGCCATTTACATTGTTTTCGGTGATAGTTTTGTTTTCCAACATCAAACCTGCATCAGTTGTGTCTGTTAGCGCAGCTAAAAAATTTACTCTACCTGCTCCTACTTTGTTATGATACTTTTGGTCGTTTACATGATCAATATTATCCGCTGTATTTTTTAACTGCATTTCAACTTGTTTGGCAGTGTAATGGGGAAAATGAGATTTAACCAAAGCCGCTGCTCCTGCAACTACCGGTGCCGCCATTGAGGTTCCACCATTTTGGCCGTAGCCACCTGCTGCATTTGTAGTTAGCATATCTTCACCCGGTGCAAAAATATCTAACCAATAACCGTAATTTGAACTGAGTTTAACCGTGTCATCATAAATGAGAGAGCCAACAGCCATTACATTTTCGTAAGCAGCAGGATAAAATTGCTCTTCAACTCCAATTGCCGCATTCGGGCCACTAAATGGTCCATTGCCGGCACCTGCTGTTATTAGCGCACCTTTATTAATAGTAGCATAATTGACTATATCTTGCGCAAATTCAGAATAGCTATAGCTTCCCCATGAACAATTAATTACAAAAGCTCCCTGGTCGGCAGCATAAACTATGCTTTGGTAAGCTCCAGTAAGTTGACCTTGGTTGTTATCAATCTTTACTGTCATAAACCGGCTATTAAAACCACAGCCGCTAATTCCGGTAACATTATCGGTAACTGCTGCAGCTATGCCGCTAACATTCGAACCATGTCCCGAATTCGAAACTTGAACATTGAAATTATTGGAACCTGTATTCCAGCCATAGAAATTATCTATGTAGCCATCATTATCATCGTCAACTCCATTAATTGGATCATCGTAATTATAGGCAATATTAGCTTTTAAATCATTATGGGCGGTGTCTATTCCCGTATCGGAAATGGCTATAACAACATTGGTATCTCCGGTTTCTATATCCCATGCATCGTAAGCAAAAACGGCATCTAAATACCATTGGTTGACATTTAAAGTGTCTGAAGGAACATAAGTTAATTGGTTGAGGTATTCCGGTTCAGCATATTCCACTTCATCTCTTTTCCTGAGTTGCTGAAGTACTTTTTGAATGTTTTTATTCGAAGAGATTTCAAGGTAGTAAATTCGACTTAAGTCAACCTCTCCTTTTTTTAATTTCTTATTTGTATGCTGCGGAAATGCTTTTTGAACAGAACTAACTCCTTCTTCTTGAAAGATTTTTTGGAGCGAACTCTTAGCAATTGCCTCTCGATGATTTTCTTTTAATTTAACTATTAAGCGATCTTGCGCATAAATTGAAAATATGGAAAAACATAACATTAATAATATTAGAGAGTATAATTTCTTCATTGTTTTATGATTAATTCATTATACTGATTTTTAGCTGTATTTAACTGAATAAAATACATTCCTTTTGCTAAAAGACTTAAATCTAGTTTTATTCGTTGCTTTTTGGTGTACTGACGACGGATTAGTGTTTTTCCATTTATATCCAATAGAATAATTTCAAGGTTTTCTTTAGAATTATTGAATTCAAGCACGATATAATCTTGAGTTGGGTTTGGGTAAATGGGAAATTGATTTTGTTTTTCTAAATTTTGAATACCTGTAATAGTGATATTTAAAGTGTCAGAAAAGCTACTGCAACCATTCGTGTCGGTTAATTGACAAAAATAGTCTCCACTTTGTGTTGTTTTAATCGAACTTTGAGTTGCACCGGAAATAAGATTGTTGTTATAGTACCATTGCAACTGTCCATTAGCAGCTTGAACAAATAGAGTGTCATTGCGTTGACTAATCAAAGGTTTGGGAGGTGAATTTTGAAATTGGATTGCTATCGTATCTGTAGTGGAGAAGCAACCTTTGTTATTTTGAACCCAAGCATAAATTACGTCGCTTTGATTGATGCTAATTTGGCTACTTGTGTCGTTGTTGTACCATCGATAAGAATTATAGGTAGAATCCACTTGAATAATTATGGAGTTACCAGTGCAATGGGGTGGAGCAGGAGTCACTAATTGAGGAGTGAAAACTTCATTTGTCAGTAATTGAAATGCATTGGCTTTTCCATAGCCCCATTTGTAATCCGGTAAGTTGGTGGGAGTGTACTGGTCGGTGTAAACCGAATTTGTTAAAGCATTTTTAATTTGCAGGTAGTTGAAATCAGGGCACTTCTCCAAAAGCAAAGCAATCATTCCTGCCACCGTTGGTGCTGCCATGGAAGTTCCTCCATTTCTGTAGTGCATGCTATCGGGACTAACTTTTTGCGGATCATTTTGAATGGCTTGCTGCAAAGTAGCTAATCTACCTGCGGCAAACATATAATCTCCGGCTGCTGCTATGTCCGGTTTTTGCTGTCCTTTTCTATTGGGGCCTAAACTAGAGTTGGGACTAATTTCGCCACCCTGAAAACCGGTTGAGCGTTGCGTTTGGGTTACATCAAAATATGTGCTACGGTTGACGTAATTGGCAACAGTTATCACAGATGGAAGGCAAGTAAAACTACTGACCATGGTTTGCAAGCTATCCGGTCGTTGATATTTTGCCATTTCAGGCCATTGGGCGAGGCTTGGAAGGTTTTGACCAATAATATTCGACGAGCGGAATAAAGCAAAAGAAGACCAGATGTCTAGCTTTCCAACTCCGGTAGATTCAAATCGAAAGCGGTAGTTAGTGGAGTCAATTCCGCTTAAACCCACCTGCATGCGGTAACGTCCTCTACTTTGTTCTACGTAAGTTTGGACATAAGCTAACCGATTGCCATTATGGCTCATAATTGAATCAAGGTAAAGTTGATTGATGCGATTTTTTCCTTGTGCGAAAGCTGTTCTTCCACGGAACTTATAGGCAGAAGCTGTTGGTTGATCTGCACCTAAAGCAAAGTACATTTGATTAAAATCAGCAGTATCCGACCAAAGTTCGAAGTAAATTCCACCGGCACTGTTATAAAGCTGGGAATGATAAGAAAACCAGCTAAAAAGGGTGTCATTGTTTACATGGTGCTGCAAGTGAAAAGGGATTGCTCCCGCATTTCCTGCGGCTGCCACTACAGCTCGACCATTTTTTAGTTTAATCATTTGGTCAATCATACGTGCGGCAATGTCCTCTCCATCATGGGAGCCTGCGTAAGTGCCAATACTAGCATTAATGACACAAGGCATATTTAAAGAATCTGCTTGAGCAAAAATATAATCAATCGCTTCAGCAACAGTCTGTAGCCAGTTTACTTTGCTAAAATCAGTTGCAACACTTATTATATTTACCTTGGGCGCTATGCCTTTCAAATTCCCATTTGCAAAACCGTTAGATGCCGCAGCTCCGGTAACATTGCTTCCGTGCCCATATTCAGCAGGGTTGTCGTCATGTGTACAAATTCCTGAATTAATATCTGTTGAGTCCCATTCTACGCCATAAGTATAGTTTCCTGCTTGTCTACTTGCATTATATGGCGCCTTTTGATCCCAAATTTTTAGAATTCTCGTATTGCCTAAACTATCTTGAAAGTCAGGATGCTCTATTTCAATGCCAGAGTCTATAACACCTAATAAAACACCTTTTCCACTGTAGTTTTGCCGCAGGGGTGCTTGCATTTGATGTACCAAATCTGCACGACTGTTAATTAGCATGGTGTCGCTTAGGCTTTTGGGTGAAGCTGTAGTAAACTCAATAAGTTTTACAGCATTCTCAGCAGCAAATGTTTTTACATTTTGTGCAGGAATTTCAATGGAAAATAGATTATTAATTTTTAGACGAACTGTTCCGTTTAGTTGCTCAACTATTTCCGGAATTTGATCTTGATCGCCTTCCACCAAAAGTGGAACCATTTCATTTGCAGAAATACTTTTCAAGTAATTATGTAATTCAAGATTCACTTTTTCAGTCTGCTGTGAATGAATCTGAAGAGTGAAAATTACAAATACAAGAAGTGGAAATAGTTTATTCATTATTTGCTAATATCGTTGTAATTTGGAATATCTTTTAAAAAACTAAAGTCTTTATTTTCAAAATTTATTTGTGCACAATAATGTTGGAGACCATTAGTTACAACTAAAAAAGGCAGTTTGAAATGAATGTTGTAACGAGCGATTTGGTCAAACACGCTTTGGTCGATTTTTACTTCAGGTGCCTTACATTCTACCATTAAAATGGGCTCGGCACTTTTTGAATAAATCAATATGTCACTGCGCTTTTGCAATCCGTTTAACTTTAATCCTTTTTCTACAGCAATTAAGCCCCTCGGAAAGTTGCGCTCACGCACTAAAAACTCGATAAAATTTTGTCGTACCCATTCTTCAGCTGTTAAAAGCAGGTACTTCTTTCGAATGGCATCGAAAATTTTAGTTTTTTTGTCTTCCTGAATCAGTTTAAACTGATAAGAGGGTAAATTTAACTGCTGCATACGTAACACAAAAATAACTTAATCCTTGGATTTTAATACGATTATTCGCGATCTAAAAAACAAAGTTTACCATCCGATTTATTTGCTTTATGGTGAAGAGGAGTATTTTATTGATCAGATTTCTGATTACATTGAAGATCATGTTCTTGATGAATCGGAAAAGGAGTTTAATCAATCAGTGCTCTATGGGTTAGATACTGAAGTAAACGCATTAATAGCAGAAGCCAAGCGCTATCCAATGATGGCGAGCCATAATGTAGTAATCGTTAAAGAGGCGCAAAAACTTAAAGGAATCTATGAACTGGAGTCTTATTTAAAGCAACATTCACCAACTACCATTTTGGTTTTGTGTTACAAACATGGAAAAGTAGATGGTAGAAAAAACTTTGTGAAACTGGCAAAGAAGATGGGTGTGTCTTTTGAATCAAAGCGGCTCTACGACAATCAAGTGCCATCATGGATTCAGACTTATGTAAAAGACCAAAAAGCGAAAATTGATCCTAAAGCAACCAATTTGTTATTGGAATTTTTGGGGACGGATTTGAGTAAAATCAGCAATGAGCTCGATAAACTATTGATTAACTTAAAAGAGGGCGAAGAAATCAATGCTCAGATGATTGAACAAAATATTGGAATCAGCAAAGATTACAATGTTTTTGAGTTGAATAATGCTTTGGGAATTAAAGATATAATGAAAGCAAATCGCATCATAAATTACTTCGGACAAAATGAAAAAAGTCATGCGATTCCGGCTACTTTACCCATGATGTATCGCTTTTTCAGTCAACTATTGCTTTTTCATCACTTTTCTCCGGCAGATGATAAAACCTTGGCTTCAAAAATGGGTGTGAATCCGTTTTTTTTGAAAGATTATAAAGTAGCCGCTAAGAATTACTCCATTAAAAAGATTGCTAAAATAATGGCGTATATGAGAGAAGCCGACCTTCAATCTAAAGGAGTTATGGGCGGTGGTGTAAATACACATGATATTTACAAGGAGTTAGTTTTTAAAATTCTTCATTAGCAAGACAACAAAACTCCTTTTTCGATTGTCAATATACTTTTTAACAAAATATGCCCAATTGCTTTGGTTATATTTGTCGACCTAAAAAAATATTCATGCGTTATAGATTTCTTTTACTGCTTTGCAGTCTTTTTTTTGCTTTTAACTTAGCAGCACAAACGGGTTCAATCAGAGGTTTTGTTTATATGGAAAAAACAGGTGAGCCCGCTATTTATACCAATGTTTTATTGAAGGGTACAACTTATGGTACATCCACTGATGATAATGGATATTTTAATTTAACTAGAATTCCACTTGGGAAATACACTCTAATGGCAACTTCCATCGGCTACGATACAGCCACTATTCAAGTTGAGTTAACAAAAGCAGGTCAAATTATCAATGAAAAGTTATACATTAATGAATCTTCAGTTGATATTCAAGAAGTAACAATATCTGCAGAAAAGCAAGAAGCGCAGACAACAGTAAAAATGTCGGTGACTAAGTTAACTCCTAAAGAAATTAAAAAGATGCCGGCAATTGGCGGTGATCCTGATTTAGCACAGTATTTACAAGTTTTACCCGGAGTTGTTTTTACAGGTGATCAAGGAGGACAGTTGTACATTCGCGGAGGTTCACCAATTCAAAATAAAGTATTGTTAGATGGAATGATCATTTACAATCCATTTCACTCCATAGGGCTGTTTTCTACATTTGATACTGATATTTTACGAACTGCTGATGTTTATACCGGAGGTTTTGGTGCAGAATATGGTGGTCGAATTTCTTCCATTATGGACATAAAAACCAAAGATGGAAATAAAAATCGATTTGGAGGGAAAGTTTCAGCTAACACTTTTGGCTCCAAAGTACTTTTGGAGGGGCCTCTTCAAAAGCCTAAGACAAGAGGAGGAGGAAGTAAGTCATTTGTGCTTTCAGCAAAAACCTCTTATTTAGATCAAACTTCGCAAACATTATATCATTATGCTGATAGCAATGGACTACCTTATAGTTTTAATGATATTTATGGTAAAGTTTCTTTTAATGGAAGCAATGGAAGTAAAGTAAACTTTTTTGGATTCAATTTTACTGATCGAGTAAATTACCCGAATGTAGCAGCATTTAACTGGAATCAATATGGTGGTGGTGCCAACTTTGTTCTTATTCCTGCAGCATCGCCAACGCTCATTGATGGTACTGTGGCCTACACCGGTTATGAGATTACAAGTGATGAAGATGATGAAACTGCTGCTGTTAGCGATAGAAGAAGTGCGATCAATGGCTTTAATATGAATATGAATTTCACTAAGTTTAAAGGCGATAACGAATCAAAGTTTGGTTTTGAAATTTTGGGCTTTACAACTGATTTTTCTTTTACCAACAGTGTTGAGCAAACCATCCAACAAGTTGAAAACACCACAGAAATTGCAGCTTATTTGCAAAAAAAGTATAACTACGGAAAATTGGTTGTTGAGCCATCCTTCAGAATGCATTATTACGCTTCTTTAAACGCTTTTTCACCGGAGCCGCGCTTGGGCTTTAAATACAACATCAGCGATAATATTCGTGTAAAAGGTGCCGGAGGACTTTATTCCCAAAACTTGTTGAGTGCAACTTCAGATCGTGATGTGGTTAACTTTTTCTATGGCTTCTTATCCGGACCAGATAATATTCAAGATGAATTTACTGAAGAAAACGGAGATACCAGAGAAATAAATGACGCCTTGCAAAAAGCGCGACATACCATTTTAGGTTTTGAATTCGACATTACTAGAAATTTGAACGTAAATATTGAAGGGTATTACAAGTGGTTTAATCAGTTGATCAATATCAATAGAAATAAACTTTATGAGGACAATGCTGAAAACAATGATAAACCGGATGTGTTGAAGAAAGATTATATTGTAGAATCCGGTGATGCTTATGGTGTTGATATTGCCATAAAATACGATCGCAAACAAATCAGTTTGTGGGCAGTGTACTCATTAAGTAAGGTAGAGCGTTGGGATGGTATTCAAGCGTATAATCCATTGTTTGATAGAAGACATAATGTAAACTTAGTAGGGTCATATACGTTTGGAAAAGATCTGTCGTGGACAGTTGATGCACGTTGGAACTTAGGTTCCGGCTTTCCTTTTACTCAAACAACCGGATTTTACGAAAACTTGACTTTACAAGGAGGCTTAGATCAAGATTATACTACAGCTAATGGAGAGTTGGGAATCCGTTACGGAAATTTAGGTGGTGGTCGCTTACCCTATTATCACCGATTTGATGTTTCCATTAAACGACAGTTTGTGTTAGGAGAACATTCATTATTAGACGTTACCGCTAGTGTAACTAATGTATACGATAGAAATAACATCTTTTATGTTAATCGTGTAACGGCAGATAGAGTAGATCAATTGCCTATTTTGCCGAGTGTTGGGGTAAGTTTGACTTTTTAAAAGAAAATAATTTTTTACCAAAGGCAAATCCTGTAATTTTGCGCACAGTTTAATTTAACCTAACTGTAGCGTTTTTCTCATGCCAGACAATAAAACCAAGTACGTATTTGTTACCGGAGGTGTAACTTCATCTTTAGGAAAAGGAATTATTTCAGCTTCACTTGCAAAGCTTTTGCAAGCGCGAGGATACTCTGTAACTATTCAGAAACTAGATCCATACATTAATATTGATCCGGGAACTTTAAATCCTTATGAACATGGTGAGTGTTATGTAACCGAAGATGGTGCTGAAACTGATTTGGATTTAGGTCACTATGAGCGCTATTTAGATCGAAAAACTTCGCAGGCAAATAATGTAACAACCGGAAGAATATACCAGCATGTAATTAATAAAGAGCGAGAAGGCGCTTATTTAGGAAAAACCGTTCAGGTAATTCCGCACATTACCGATGAAATAAAAAGACGTATTCGCCTATTGGGTAAAACAGGGGATTACGATATTGTAATTACTGAAATTGGTGGTACTGTCGGAGATATAGAATCACTGCCATATATTGAGGCTGTTCGTCAGTTGAAATGGGATCCTGAAGTGGACTGCATTGTGGTTCACTTAACATTAGTGCCTTACTTAGCTACTTCAGGCGAACTTAAAACTAAACCAACACAACACTCGGTAAAGCAATTGCTGGAAAGTGGAGTGCAAGCCGATGTATTGGTGTTGAGAACTGAGCATACCATTCCGGAGGATGTTCGTAGAAAAGTAGCTTTATTTTGCAACATTTCGAAGGATGCCGTAATTGAATCAGCCAATGCAAATACCATTTACGAAGTACCGGTTTTGATGCAGAAAGAAAAACTGGATCAAGTGGTATTGAAAAAATTAGATTTACCTTTAAGAGAGGAGCCGGAAATTCAGCAGTGGAAACGTTTCTTACACCGATTAGACAATCCTCAAAACCATTTGAAAATTGGATTAATCGGAAAGTACATAGAATTAAAAGACTCTTACATTTCAATTAATGAAGCCTTGATTCACGCCGGAGTTGAGAATGACACTCAAGTTGAAATTGATTGGATACACTCAGAATTACTGACCAACGAGAATGTAGCCGATAAAATGAAAGACTTGGATGGTGTTATTGTAGCACCCGGATTTGGTGAAAGAGGAATTGAGGGAAAAATAATTGCTGTTGAATACGCTCGAAAAAACAATATGCCCTTTTTGGGAATTTGTTTGGGAATGCAGTGTGCAGTAATTGAGTTTGCCAGAAATGTTTTGGGCAAAAAAGGAGCACACACGACAGAAATTAATGAGCAAGCAGAGGATCCGGTAATCTTTTTAATGGAAGCGCAGAAAAGCATTACAGAAAAAGGAGGAACCATGCGTTTGGGGGCTTATGATTGTGCAGTTCAAAAAGACAGCATTGCTTTTGATGCGTATCAATCAGAATTGATAAGCGAGCGCCACCGCCACCGATTTGAGTTTAACAATAAATACCTTAAGGACTTTGAAAAAGCAGGTATGAAAGCCAGTGGAATAAACCCTGAAGGAGGAATGGTAGAAATTGTTGAGAATGTAAACCACCCTTGGTTTGTAGGAGTACAATTTCATCCGGAATATAGCAGTACCGTATTAAATCCACATCCTTTGTTTGTGAAATTTATTGCGGCTTCATTGAAAGAATCTTTAAAATAGAGAGCGAAAAAAGAATATGGATAAGAATACACTGATCGGATTATTGTTGATTGGAGCCATAATGGTTGGCTTCAGTATTTGGAATGCACCCTCTGATGAAGAAATTGCACGTCAGCGCGAAATTCGAGATTCTATTGCGCAAGTTGAGGCTGCAAAAAATGCTGAGATTTCTGCTAGAGAAAATAAGGAAGCGGTTGCCAAAGAGAGAAGTAATGAAGTTGTTGAAGCAACAGATTCTTTAATCTCCGATAGTAATGAAGTAGCCAAGGAAGACATTGCTGCCCAAAGAGCTGAGGAGCTTTATGGTGTTTTTGCATCGGCTGCAAACATTGATGAAGAAACTTTTGAAGTAGAAACGGACTTAATGAAATTGACTTTTTCTACCAAAGGGGGACGAATCTTACAGGCAGTGTTAAAAGATTATGAAACTTACAATGGAGACCCATTAGTGTTGTTTGATTCTACTTCAGCTTTCAACTTGAACTTTTTTAGCCGCGATAACAAGAATATTTATACCGATGAATTAGTATTTGAGTCTGATATTGAAGCTAAGAGCATTCGAGGTGAAGAGGAAAGGAAAATCAGCTTTAAGCTGAAATCAGCAGATGATCAGTATATTGAGTATGTTTATCGCATTCGAGGAAATCAATACTTAATTGATTTTGATGTGAACTTTATTGGCATGGATAAAGTGATTGACATGCGAAGTGGGGAAGTGTATTTAAATTGGATGGTTAATGCGCCCAACCAAGAGAAAAACATGAAGAACCAGCGTGATGCAACTACGGTTCACTTTATGTACAAGGACGATGATATTGATGATTTGGGCTTGTCTGATGAAGAACGTGAAGATTTTGAGGCTTCAGTAAAATGGGTTTCTTTTAAGCAACAATTCTTCAACACAACTTTAATTGCCAGTGAGTCATTCGATAAGTCAAGAGCCTTTGCAGCCATGGAAACCGATGAAGGAAGCATGGATTACGTTAAAAAAATGGCGACAGCATTGACCATTCCCGTTAGAGGTGCTGAGGTAGAGAACTTTAATATGCAAATGTATTTGGGGCCTAACAAATACAATATTTTAAAGAAATTAGACATTGGTTTAGAGAATATTATTAGCCTAGGTTGGGGAATTTTTGGTTGGGTCAATAAGTATGCTGTTATTCCTGTTTTTAACTTTTTAGATGGTTTTCATTGGAACTATGGGATCATTATTTTGGTTTTAACTATTTTATTAAAATTGGTGCTTTCTCCAATTACCTACAAAACCTATATGTCTGGTGCCAAAATGCGTGTTTTAAAACCGGAGATCAGTGAAATAAATGAAAAACACAAGGATGATCCGATGAAGAAACAGCAGGCGATGATGTCGCTTTATCGCCAAACAGGAGTGAATCCATTAAGTGGATGTATTCCATTGCTGATTCAAATGCCTATTTTGATAGCCATGTTCCGCTTTTTTCCGGCATCGATTGAATTGCGCCAGGAGAGCTTTTTATGGGCAGAGGATTTGTCTACTTACGACAGCATTTACAATTTTCCTGATGGCTTTAGTATTCCGTTTTATGGAGATCACATCAGTTTATTTACTTTGCTTATGGCTGTAAGTATTATGCTTTACACCAAGCTCAACAGTCAAATGAGCATGGGTGCCGCTACGGAAGGGCCAATGGCAGCTCAAATGAAAATAATGATGTACATTATGCCGGTAATGATGTTGTTTTTCTTTAACAACTATTCTGCCGGTTTGAGTTACTATTATTTCCTTGCCAACATTATTTCAATTGGTCAAACCTTTTTAATTCGAAAAGTATTTATCAATGAAGACGCTATTCGTGCTAAAATTGAAGTGAACAAAAAGCGACCAAAAGCACAAAAGAAATCAGGTTTTCAAAAGCGCCTTGAAGAAATGGCGAAGCAAAAAGGCATGCAGCCACCGAAGAAGTAAAGAAAGCTAATGATATGTAAAGAGTGAAGAAGAGTAGAGAGTAGACTTTAGAGTTTAGAGAATCTTTTTGCTGATAGTTATTGGCGTTGCAAAAGATGTAAGAAAATAGAGAAGCGTAGATTGAGTTCTGCGCTTTTTTGTTTTGAAGAAGAGGGTGGAGAATGAGGCATTGAGAAGGAATTTAGAGAATTAAGAGTTAAAAATTCAGGAGTAATATTTAATGATTAATCCTGAATCTGTTAGTCAAGATTAATCATTTTCATTGATATTTAATAAGACAAAATTAATTGCTAATTGTTTATTAACTAATTTATTCATCGCGCCCTTTGCGGCTCTGCGGTTAAAAAAGCCAATATATAGAAACGAATCAAATCCGCGACAATCCACTTAATCCCTGTCTGCCGATAGGCAGGTGTGTTATCGCTGCTTTCAGCAGACAGGTGCGTTCTATCTCTCAGCCCACTTTTGTAACAGTTTTTAAAGAAAACGCCGCTAAAAAAGATGAAAGATGAAAGCGGAAGCATTGAAACTGTCTCGCTGGTGCGAGAATTGGATTTCACTTCATCTAATTTTGGAGTAAAGAAAATAACTTTTCACTTCCTTTCCTCTAATAGCGTAGCGGTCTTTACTCTAGGCTCTTGTCTCTTACTTCTATATCAAAACTCGAGTCAATATAAAGTAGGCACTATAAATCCCTACAAGTGCTAGAATAATCTTAAAAGTACCCTTATAATACCAAGGTATTTTTTTAATGTCTTTTCGATATGCCCATATAAGGTAAGCGATAAACACAATCAAGAAAAAAATAACAAATGCAATTCTACCTTCTGTAAACATGGAAGTGATTTTTAGTGTTTAAAATGTACAAATAGTCGACCGAAGTTTTTACTGTCCTTTTCTATACGATGATACTGTTGTTTAATGTGTTTTTGTTCCAAAAATCGAATCACCTTTTTCTTTAATTGGCCGCTTCCCTTGCCGGGAATAATCTCTACCATTTTAATACGATTCTCCAAAGCCTCTTCAATAACTTCATTTAAAGCATCGTCAATTTTTTTACCTTTATTATAGATGTCGTGTAAATCCAGCTTCAATTTTGCCATGGGGTAAAATTAGGACTATTCGCCATAAATTGTTCCTTTATTAATAATTTCACAGTCCAAAAAAAGGAAAAATGAACATTGTTGTAAGTGGAGCCAGTAGAGGTATAGGTAAAGCAGTTGCCCAATATTTAGATCAGACAGGGCACAACGTTTTAGCCATTGCCCGATCGAAAGGCAGTTTAGAAGAACTTTTAAAACAGACGAAGAATATAGAAGTGCTAATTGCCGACCTTGGAAAAGAAGAATCTAAAACAGGAGTAACTGAATTTCTTCAAAAGGGATTCAAAGTAGATGTTTTGATTAATAATGCGGGGCAGCTAATTAATAAATCCTTTTTAGAATGTAGTTCAGAAGACTTTTTAAACCAGTTTCAAGCTAATGTACTTTCGGCAGTACATTTAACACAAGCTTGCTTGCCCTATTTTAATAAAGGAGCACACATTGTTAACATAAGTAGTATGGGCGGTTTTCAAGGAAGCAGTAAATATCCGGGGCTATCGGCATACAGCAGTACAAAAGGCGCCTTGGCAATACTTACAGAATGTTTGGCATCAGAACTAACTGATTACGGAGTGAGTGTAAACGCATTAGCTTTAGGAGCAGTAGAAACAGAAATGCTGCAAAAAGCCTTTCCAAATGTAAAAGCTCCCTTAACTGCCGAGCAGATGGCAACTTTTATCAGTGATTTTGCACTTAAAGCAGCTACATTTTGCAACGGAAAGATCATGCCCGTGGCATTGAGTAATCCGTAATTATTAAGAAATCAGAGTCCTATTAAAAACTTCAACTTTTTAATCAAAAAAGTAAACTCACAACAAAAAAATGCGTTACCTTTGCGCTCCCGTTTTTGAGCGGGGTAGTTGATTTGAAAAATTAGGGAAGAGGAAGTAAAAATATTTATTTTAAAAATTAGTTTTAGAATAAAAAAATGTATTACCTTTGCCGACCCAAAAAAGGGGTGAGTTCATAAAAAGAATCGCGGTAAAAAAGCAAAATAAATTTTTCAAAAAAGCTTTTGAAAAATAAAAATTGTGTTACCTTTG
>DIAJ01000027.1:216357-217110 GCA_002415785.1 Flavobacteriales bacterium UBA5081 | reverse complement strand
TTCATCAATGGAAAAAAGTAAAGTTAAAATACTAAAAACAAAATGATTTAGTTGCTCACCATTAAGCTTAGGTAGTTAAATGAATATTCTAAAATACAATTAGCCAAAAGTTTGTTAACCAATGGCTGAAATTTATTTTAAGAAGTCTAAACTATGATTTTGGAGGAGGCGAAGGGATTTCAATAATAACTGAAGACCAGTTTTTCAAATAGGGCGTTTGCCTTTGATTTATGACGCTTGCTATATCTTCAAGACTTGTATTTTGGGCATTTTGACTGTAAAGCTTTTTGGCGAAACTCCAAATGTTCTTTTTAGAATTGTCTTTTTGATTATTGGCATCATAGTCGTTGATGCTGGCTAAAAGCAAGTTTAACTTTTGGTAGAGTGCTGTTTCTTCATGATCCCACCACAACCAATAGGCAATGGAGTCACCTTGAACTTCTTTTTCAACAATATCGTACATTTCACCTTTGTACTTAAACTCTTTGGAGTGCTTCCAATCCAATTTGTTTTCACTGTCGGCGAGAGAGAACTTCATATAAACCAGCTCAGAGCGATCGATTCCCTCAATGATTTTGTGTTTAACCGCACGCTTCACCATTTTCTGCTCGTGTTTGAGCAAAAAGTAAGAGCCTACAAAAGGGAAAAGAAGGCAGGCGAAAAGAACTATGGCGGTGAGTTTTTTCACAAAGCCAAATTTAGGAGAAAAATGATTGTGTTAAATATTAGATGAATTTTGTCTAGAAGGATGGC
>DIAJ01000027.1:176189-216122 GCA_002415785.1 Flavobacteriales bacterium UBA5081 | reverse complement strand
ATCAATGGAAAAAAGTAAAGATAGTGTATTGAAAAAACAGATTAGTTATTCACTAATCAATTTGGGTAAATAGAAGTAAACTCATATTATATACTTTTCTAATCTAACTTAAACTTTAGAGTACAGCTATCCTTTTCAACAATCAATGTATCGTTATTCGCCTTCTTAAACACAGAGTAGGGTAACCTAAGATCGAAAAGCCTGTATTTATAAGGCTCAGAATTAAATTTCAACAATGGGCCTCCTTTCCAGTCATCAAAATTGCAATTTGAGCTAATATATTTTGAGGAAGTACTTATAAAGTGGTTTTCTTTATAGAAAACAACCCCTCGCCCGCTACCATAACCCTCTTTGCCGGTTATTAATGCTTTCTCAATCTTCATCTTATAGTCAGCTTTTTTATAGTTCCGAGCTTCTTTCGTATCTAAGTAAATCAGAGTAATAAACATTAAAAAGGCTATAGCTATAATTGGTACAATAACCTTCTTAGGTACAATTATTATTTTATTATGTGAATGATTATTAGTTGTCACGATAGATATTTCCTTACAATAAAAAGGTGATTAACAGCTATAAAAAATTGAAAGTAAAGTTAAATAAATAGTGTTTTAATAGATTATGACTTTTAAAAATGAATAGTATAACTTAAAACAGGCAACATCGACAATTGATTGATTTCCTCAACTTCACGACTGGCTTCGTTGTAATAGTAATCAATGGCGGCTGCTTGCATAGTAACATTTTGAACATCCATTTTAAACTCATGACTTAATTTCTCTTTGTTTATTCGATAGTTCAGTGCGATGTTTAAGGAAAAGATGTCGTCTGCTTTTTTGCTGTAAGGATTATCTTCAAAAACCGTATGTCCTTCATCAATCGACTTTTCTAAGTTAATGGGAGTATATCGTCTGCCACCTAATAAATTAACTTTAGTATTTATGCCCAAGGTTTTGTTGTTGGTCTTGCCGACTTTGTATTCTTTTCCGGCAAGTACATTGGCAATGTAATTCCCGTTAAAGCGAGCATCTCTCCATTTACCATCTGTGGTTTTGTATTTAGAATCATACAGGGAAGCCGTAATTAAAAAGTAGTAATCATTGGCGAAAAAGCGCTCCAATGTGGCTTCTAAGCCAATGTTCTTTCCTTCTCCATTGTTCACTAAATGATGATCGGTAAAAATATCGTCGTGTTGATTGATTAAGGAATAGTTAATTTCAGGATTACGAGCAGAAGGAATGTTGTAGAGCTCTTGATAATAGGCTTCAACTTTTAGGAATAAGTTTTTGCTAAGTGTTTGTTCATAGCCCAAAACATAATGAGTGGCTTGAAGTAATTCCAAATTTTTGTTTGGCGTTTGATAAGCTCCATTTTCGTTAACTATTGCATAGTGATTGGGCAAAGAAGCCATTTTACTGTGCATTCCAAAACCAGCAGTTAGGGTTTTGTGTTCGTTAAGCGCATAGCGCAAGGCAGAACGTGCTTCGACAAAAATCCGTTCATTTAAAGAACTTTTTGTTGCATGAACACCATTGACCGTTGTTAAGCTTTCGGTAACTCTCCAATTCCAAGTGGCAAAAGCTTGACTTAGGCTAGCATTTCCATTGTTATTTTGTCCATTGAGGTATTTTTTAGTTGTGATATCAAAGTATTCATTCTCAAAACTAAAGCTCATGTTCGACTGAATGATGCCCAACTGAAACTTATGTCGGCTGTTGTGTTTGTAGTGTGCCGTAGTGGCCAAGCGGAATGTTTCCTTGCTTAAGTTGGTTTCGTGGAAATTGATGAAAGATTGGTTAAACGGTCTGCTCTCTTTGTATTCGCTGCCATTCATTGCATAGGAAAGTGTTGTTTTTAAGTAGGTTTTATCATTGAGTGGCATAAAGTGATTCAAGCCTGTAATGGCTAAAGTGCTTTTTTGTTCAAACTCTTCCGTAAGTACTTCTTCGCGCTCACTTTCATAATATTTGGAATTGATGGAACTATTGCCCCCCAAACCAAATACAGAAAAAACTCCTGCTTTGTTGCTTGGAAAGTTTAGCTTAAAGCTGAAATCTTGATATTTTGGAACACCTCCAAAGTCAACAACTCCTAGATTATCCAATAAACTAAGCGTTGAATATCTATAATTAGCGAGGTAACTGCTGTTTGTCCCTTTTTTAAAAGGTCCTTCAGTGGTTAAGTCCGTTCCTAAAATTCCAATGGATGCGCTGTATTCTCTTTTTTTGTTGTTGCCTTTTCGGAGCTTCATATCAAATATTCCCGATAAGGCGTTTCCGTATTCAGGAGCAAAAGCACCGGTGTAAAAGTCAGAATTGGCGAGCATTTGACTGTTTAAAGCGCTAATAGGACCGCCGGTTAAGCCTTCAATGGCAAAGTGGTTTGGGTTGGGTATTTCAACACCTTCTAAGCGCCATTGAATAAAGCGAGGATTGTTTCCACGAACAATGATGTCGTTGTTGCCACTGCCTTCATTAGCCACTCCGGCAAAAGAAGAAACCAAACGAGCCGGATCGCTAATGGCTCCAGCATATCTCTTCGACTCTTCAATGGACAACTTCTTGGAAGACATCAAAGCCATTTCATTATTGGATTCGTTCTTCTTGTTACCTTCAACAACCACCTCATCCAATTGGTGAAATGATTCGTTAAGCTCTATGGTCAATACCTTTTCCTTACCGGAAATGAGCAGAATGTTTGGAATCACTTTGTTTTCATAGCCGATGTAGGAGACTTTAAGGTCAATTCTACCAACGGCGATATTTTCTAATACAAAATTTCCATCTAGATCGGTAGTTGTTCCAATAAGCGGATCTGAGTTGAGAATACTGACATTGGCAAAGGGAATTCCCGACTTTGTATCCGCATCGATTACAGTTCCTCTGATATTTTGTTTAGGTTGCTGTGCTGCAAGTGTAAAAGCAAGGAATAAGCAGCTAAAAAGTGTTGTAATTTGTTGTTTGTTCATAAGGTGTTTGGTTTTATTTTACCATATGACAACAGCATTTGAGTTTACCCTTAATCGGGAGTTAAAAAACTTTTGATTCCAATCGACAAATGAACTCCCACCCAAGAGTTAAGTTCTAAATTCCCCACATCAGTTTTGAAAAAACAATAGGGCAGATGGAGCTGATGACTCATTTCGTCTTGCTCATTGGACTGAAACAATACGTTCACAGTAGGACCATAAGAAAGACGAAATTTACGCTGCTTTTTGTTCTGAAATAGAAGCTTCCACTTGGCTAAACCATAGTTGGTTTGGTTTTGCTTATTGGCTTTAAAGAGCCAGTGAAAGAGAAACTCATTGTTGATATTTCGTTGGTCGTTTAGGACTTTTTCTGTTCCCACACCTATACCATATTGCCAAATAAAGTCATTGTACTGATAGCCAAAGCCGGCAGAAAAGATGTTGTAAAAAGAAGGCACACCCATTTTAAAATCGAGATTGGTGTAGGTGAGCTCATTCGTAGAAAGGCTTAAGGAATTGTAGCCGTTCTTTTTCACATAGCTGAAAAGGCCAATGGGTGTTCCACTCGCAGAATCGGCTAGGTTAACGATTCCAATTTGTTTACCAACAAGCACTTTGCTGTAGTTTATTGGAGCTATTTGTAAGCCTTCGGCAGAATCTGTCACTAAGTTCAATCCACCGCTAATTTGAGTTCCCTTAAGCGATTTACTTTGGTTGTAAGCTCCCGCCAATTGAACACCTTCGCTTTCGCCAAAGTTGAGGTTGCCCCAACCGGCAATTTGCACGCCCTTAAAGCTTTCTCCAACAAGGTTAAAAGCACCGGCAATCTGTATGCCTTCGGCGTAAATTCTGTTGATGTTAAAAGCACCACCAATTTCTACTTTGCTGTTTCCTAAACTATAACCGCCAATTACGTTTAATGAGTAAGTATTTTCAACCAAGCCGCCCATTTTTAGGTTGGTACCAATGCTTGGAACCAAAGAAAGCTGATATTTTCTATAGAGGTGAGCAGTAATGTTTTCGTTTCTTATTTGCACTTTTTTAGGTACAAACAGACGGGGGATTTTGGTTAAGTTAAACTCCTTTTTGGGAATGGCTTTTAACGCTTTTTTCTCGAGTTTTATGGAAACTTCTTGTGTTTTTGACGGTAAGAGGATAAGGCTGTCTTTAAAACCTTCTTTATGAACAGAAATGCCAATATTACTGCTGTTTGGCTTTTTCACTTTTAAACTAAACTTCCCATCTTCATTGGTAAAAGTGGAGGCTAAACCATTGACTTCAAAAACCAGTGCTTGATCAATTGGGAGGCGATGAAGAATTTGTCCGGATATATGAATACTTTTTTGTTCAATTTCCTTTTTCTTTTGCAGAATAACACTTGATCCTAATTCATTGTAAAAAATATACGGAGGCAAAACTTCCTTAAAAATTTCTTTGGCAGTACGATCGCTATATTTGAGGGAAACTATGCTATCCGGTAATATAGCAGGATTAAAAGAAAGGCTAAAATTGGCATGTTCTGCAATTAATAGCAAAGCTTCTCCCAGTTGAATATTCGACTGTTGAATGGCGATCTCCCTTTCTCTAAAGTTGCTCCTTTTTTGCGAAAAAGCAGAAAAACTGAACAGACAGATAAAAAGTAGGCTGAAAAATTTTGACATTAGCAGTTGGGTTTCCCACTTATGTGATACTTATTTTGTTTGTTTTCAACATTTAAGCCGTAGCTGTAACAAACCTGCTTAATAATTTGATTGACATCATGGCTGCTCAAATGTCCGGAGAAAACACAATTTCGAATGGCTTCTTGGTTGACAACTATTTTAACGTTAAATACTTTACTTAAAGTGTCAAGAACCTCCACTAATGGTGTATGCTTAAAGGTGAGTGTTTGCTTATTTGAATTTTCTATGTTAAATGTGCTCTGACTAATGTCATAAATCGCTTTTTGGTTTTTAGTTAAGGTGACATTTTCCTCAGTTTTCTTGCTCTTAACAGCTACTTTTCCGCTGTAAACTGAAATCTTGATCAAGCTGTCTTTCTCATTGGCTTCCACTAAAAAAGAAGTTCCTAAAACTGAAACCTCAACGTCTTTGGCATCAACTATAAAAGGCTTTGGTGATTTTGCCACAACAAACTTGGCTGTTCCTTCAAGTTTAACTTTTCGAGTGTTCTCATTAAAGTTTTCGGAGTAAACAAGCTTACTGCCTTTTTGGAGTTCAACAAAGGATTGATCACTTAATTCAATGCTTTTGTTTTGTTCGGCGATGTGTTCAATCGTACGAAGTTCTTGATTGAATAGAAGGTAGACTGCTGAACTGAGTAGCGTAATGACTGTAATTGCAGCTGCTACTTTGTGCCATGTATTTAACTTGCGAATCCTTGGCTGCTTTATCTTGCCGTAAACCTTGTTCCATGCGGCATCAGAATCTACCTTTATCTTGGATGAGTCAATGTTTTCAGAAGCCTCCCAAAGCTTTTGATAAGCCTTAAACTCAGCGTGATTTTTTTCATTGGCATTGATCCAATTTTCAATGGCAGCTTTCTCATCTTCATTGAGACTGTTGTCTAAGTACTTCGCTAAAAGTTTATGTATGTTTTCTTCGTTGATCATGCTATACAAGTATTAGACAATTTAAAATCGGATTACCCTGAAATAGTAGTTCAAAAAACACAGAACAGATGAAACTCAATGCAATTATAGGCAAGTAGGATTTTAACTCATTTCTTAAGTGTTTTAGCGCCAATCCCATTTGTGTTTCTACGGTTTTTACAGAAATGTCAAGTTTATCGGCGATTTCCTTGTATTTTAAACCTTCTTCTCTGCTTAAATGAAAGATTTTCCTGCGCTTTTCAGGCATTTTTTCAATCGCTTCTTCTATGAGAATGGACAATTGTTTTGTTTCCAATTGATCAGTAGAGTCAGTTGAGGATTCAGACTGATGAAAAAGATGTTCTTTGTGTTTGCGCTGAACTTTTTGGTGTTTTTGGTGGTTGAAACAGGAGTTTTTTACGGCCTGAAAAAGATAGGATTTTATTGAAGTGGTCACATTTAGTTCATGGCGTTTGTCCCAAATTTTCACAAAGACTTCTTGCACCAAGTCTTCAGATTCAGCTATGTTGTTGAGGTAAGAATTGGCGAAATTGCAAAGCGCTTGATAATAGGCTTTAAAAAGCAGCTCATAAGCACGGATATCTCCTTGCTTAATTTGTTTAGCTAGCTTTTGATTATCAATCATTCTGCAAAAAAAGCCAAATTTTTTGGATGGGCTTATTGCGCTCCTTTGATATTTTTAGTTCGTTCGTTTTTGGAGAAATTAATTTTCAAAGAGTAAATGAAAAACAATCCGGCTAGAATAATGGTCGTCAAGTAGCCATCACTTCCTAAAAATAAACCCAAATCTTCATTGGTTTGAATTGTTGATTCAGTTAAGTTGTTGCCAAAATGAAAAGCTAGTGGAAGCCAAAAGTTCTTGTAGTAGAAGTAGAGAATGGTGAGCAGTGAACCGGCAAAAAACAAACTGGGACCGGATTTTAATAAATCAATGTCTGGGTTAAGCAAGTGAATGAAGGTGAAAAGTAGTCCAATTGTGAGTGAAAGTTTAATTGGAGAAATGTGTTTCAGGCAATGATTTAAAAACAAGCCCCTAAACCACAACTCTTCCCAGCTGACGATCAAAAATGTGATACCGAAAGTATATATGGAAAGTGATAGATTGAAAGAGATTTCAGAAAATTTGATCTGAGCAGTTAGTAAGGCAATTACAATTGGAATATTAGCGATGCATATTCCTGCAATAAGTCCCCAAAGTAAAAAATGAATTTTGCGCAGCGACCAAAATACTTTGAAGTCCTTGCTTAATTTGAAAGCGAATAAGTAGATTAAATTGAGAGAAATAAATGCTATGAACAAAAAAGTAGGTGTGTTTAGCCAAATTGGCAAGGGAATCTTCTTTGCAGCGATTAATAGGAGAATTCCAATCGTTAAGTTTCCCAGAATAAGGAGGTAGCTTTTATAGAGTTTTGACTTTTTCATATTTACAGTTTAAAATTATAACTTTTTAAACTGTTGAGTTTATGAGCGACTATAAAGTCTATGGAATGATTCTATAAATTTTAACAAAAGGAATAGAGGTACTGTAAATCTCTATATTTGAGCATTGTGCTTCTCGGAAGATTTGAGCTAAATATCCTTTTTCTTTATATGTTTTAAAATTTTTGTAATGGTTGGTAAATCGTTAGTCAAGCCACAGAAGGGCTTCTTGCTGTAAAGTGCTGGGTTGAGAGAATCCACAGAGCACTATTTTATCTGATATTTCTTTCATCTTCTTTATCAGATAAACTGAATCTGACCATGGTATAACATGAAAAAATAAGCTTGCTATGGAATAATCGTAACTTTCTGTTGTTTGATAATCAATACTTAATTCTTCGCATTTATAATTAATATTGCTTAAGTTCATCACGCTCTGTTTTTGAATAGCATAATCAATCATCTTTTTTGATTTATCTATTCCTAAACCATATTTTATTTTCGATGAAAGCTCAAAAAGCAAGTCTCCGTTTCCGCACCCAAATTCAATGACGCTAGAATTCGGTTCTATCAATTTTGCCATTTGATTTCTTAGGGGAAGAAGGTTACTTTCAGCTTTAAGTTTCATTTTGTAAAGGATGCTCTATACTGTGTCAAAGATTGAATTGAGGCTGTGTCAGAAAGTTTCTCAAAGCTATTCTATTTTCAAATATTTTTCCTTTATAAAGTTACAGTGATGTAAATTATGCCCGACCATAGAAAACCCAAGCGTTCTTGGTGTGAAGATCTGGTCGTTAGCAGATCCTTTAAAGTCAAGCATCTTTTCAGTCATATTTCTGAACAAACTAATGGTTGAATTGCGGACCGCTAAATAGTCTTCCTGCAAGTCAGCTAATTTTAGTTCCACCGAATTCATATGTTTTTGATAGTCAGTTTGCTCAAAACCGGTCAGTTTAGTTTTATCGAATCGCGAAAAGCGAAAAGCTCTGTATGAAAAAACCCTTTCACCATCAATTATATGTTGTATGACTTCCTTGGTGGACCACTTACCCGGTTCGTAAGAGTAGTTTTCCAATTCGGGAGTAATCAGTTTGAAGGTATTCATCGTTAACGCCTTACTTTTTTCTAGTTCAAGCAGTAAATCGTCCGTCTCAATTAAGTCAAAATAATAATGACAGTACTCTGGAGCGTTCTTGTATATTTCCTTGTTTTCCATAATTAATTATTGATTTAGGGTTGTACTCTTTAAATCTGGCGGGAGTTTTACTCCTTTATTGTCAGCATATACCTCAAGTGAGTTGTCAACTCTGATGGGATCACTTCTGAAATTTCAATATCGTATTTGTCTTTGTCTATACCGTCAAATAATCGGATTCCGCTACCCAAGAATACAGGTGCAATGTGTATAAAAAATTCGTCTACTAGTCCTGCATTCAGGAATTGTTGAATGGTATTAGCACCACCTTGAATTCTAATATCTTTTCCTTGAGCCGACTGTTTTGCTTTTTCTAGTGCACTTTCTATTCCATCATTGATGAAGTAGAAGGTGGTACTGTCGCCATGTTTCCAGGGCTCTCGTTTTTCATCTGTCAAAACATAAACATCTGCTTCGTACAAATCTTCAGTCCAACTGACTTCGCCTTCTTCAAACATGCGCTTTCCCATAATGTAAGAACCTGTTCGTGTAAATACATCGTCAATTAACTTACTGTCTGCACCGTACTCTTCACCACCTTCCATTTTGATGTGTTGCCAAAATGCTTTTTGCTTAAACATCCATTGGTGTAATTTCCCTGCAACACCTCCCATTGGGTTATCAGGGCTTCTGTTATCACCTGCGAAAAAGCCATCGAGTGATATTCCACTGTCAAAAATAACTTTGCTCATAATGCTTTAGTATGAATTTTTATATTATCACTAATTCCATTGTTTAATTATAAAACTCTCACCAACATTAAAGGGGAATAAATTTCCTTAAATAGAGTTCATTTTCATAACATTTGTTTAAAGTTTTATACAACTATTGAACACCCAAGCTATATACAAAACCTGTAATGGAACCCTGAACCATAAATAGGTTGGCCCATTTCCGTCATAAGAAGCACTTTGTATGTCCACGTGGTGTATGGCAGCATAAACATTTGCAGGTAGGATGAGCACAAAAAAGACAATCAGCATCCAAGCGGTTACGACCCTGAGCCCGGGAATTAAAATGCCTACAGCTGCTGCAATTTTTAAGTGCACAACATTTATTTTATTAGGAATAAAATCCGGAAGCATCATCGTCATGCCTTGGGCGAATTTAAAATGAGCAATTGCCGTAAAAAGTAACATTACAGACATTCCAATCCTTGCTGACAATGCAAAGTTGTAAGCCCCTTTTGTTAGCTTTAGAGAGAACAAGGCAATGAGAGATACAACTATTAGTACGATGAAAGGTTTCATAACTTTTTGATACAAAATTCCGGGCTGTTTGTGGTTTAAACAATGAACCCAGGTTAAGAAATTCGCTTCCTTATGCGGCTTAGAGCCTGAGGAGTAACGCCAATGTATGAGGCAACATACTTTAAAGGAATATGTTGAATCAACTCCGGACGTTCGGAAAATAGGTCCTGATAACGCTCTTCTGCTGTTTTGGTTAGCAGTGCCAATTCGCGTTTGGTTTTAATTAAGTACAAGTTTTCTGCACTTTTACGTCCCATTTCATTGCCGATCTTTGTGTTGGCATAAACTTTCTGTAAGTCTTCGTAGGTGATTTGCCATAGTCTAGCGTCTGTTAAAGCTTCAACTTGGTAGTGAGAGGGAGTTTGTGTTAAAAAAGAGTCATAGGCACTTACAAAGTCCCTGGGAAAAACAAAGCCAAGTGTAATGTCATTATCGACTTTTGGGACATACAATCTTAAAATACCTTTTTCCAGAAACGAAAGCTTTTTTTCTACTTGACCTACTTTAAGCAAACTGCTTTTTTTGGGATAGGAGGACAATTGAAACTTTGAACTGAAATACTTCCAATCCTCATTACTTTGTTCGGTAAAAGCGTTTAACTTCTTTCGGATGGCTTCCATTTTACTTTAAAGATTTGGTTTCAAATGCTATTTTAATGCCCACCTCATTGATCATTTAAACCCTTACCCTCAAAGATTTTGGGCTTACTCTTTTCAATTCGAACTTCACGGGTTTTGGATTGTTTTGCTTTTGAAAAATGGAGCAAATAACCTCTTTTACGACCCGGGGTCAAAGATTCAAAGGCCTTTTTTAAATCCGGATCATTGATAAATGCGTTTTGTAACTCTTCCGGCATATCGAATTCTGAGGTTTTTTTCATTTTCACTTCAAGCCCAGCTTTTTCAACTTCAATTGCTTCAAAAATATAAGCTTTGATTGTTGGTTCAAGCTCTATAATGTCTTTTTTAGCTGAAAAGCGGATTTGGCGGGCGGCTTGTACATTTTCAGTTTGTTGTATCAATATGTTATCTGTGTCCTTTAAGAGTGCCCCTTTGTGAAACAAGAGGGCACAATAGTTTTTGAAACCGTGGATGAGCACGATGTTTTTCCCATTTAAGGTGTAACAGGGATGCATCCATTTAAAGTCTTCTGAAAGTCCGCAATCAAGGCAAATTTTTCGAAGCAGTTTCATTTCTTCCTTCCAACTGTTCGCTTTTTCTAAAAAGCGATCTACTTTTTCAGAGGTCATGCTTAATATTTTTTATCGGTTTAACTAATTTTTATTCGGCAGCAATTTTTCGGCTTGCAGGCCTGAAGTACCATGATGCAACTGTCACTGCAAGCAGCACTAGAGAGGGAATCGCTTCTTCCAACTTATCGCTTGCAATGAAATGGGAGGTTGCAGCTCCCGACATCGCAAAGAAAAAGCCGGCATATGCCCATTCCTTTACCAATGGGAATCTAGGGATTAGAATGGCAATTACTCCCAGAATTTTCCATGCTCCAAGAATGGATAAGAGGTAAATGGGGTAGCCTAATTGACTGACAATTTCAACATATCCTCCAATTTGTAATAGTTGTTGCACTCCTCCGGCAAGCATTCCAAACGCCAGAAAAATCGTAACGATCCAATAGATAATTTTTCTTTTTTTCATGGTTTTATTGTTTAAAGTGAATCATTTAATTTGTTTAAATAGAATTTCTTCCAGTCTATTGTGAGCCATGTTAATTCCTTGAGCAAAAGGGAGTTTTAATACATTGTCTCTAACCTCTACTGATTTGTAGATCACATGCATGGTTAACTTACTTGTACTTTCCGACTGTTTTTCAAAACTTAGAAATTCGAGTTGAACCGGAAAGTTGCTACCTTCCATTTCAAAGGTTCTGGTGATTTTTTGATTGGGCTCAAATTCGTGGATTGTACCGTTAAAACCGTGTTTATTTCCCATGGGATCAGTCGTTTCAAACTGATAACATCCGTGTCGTTTTGATTCTAGTTTTAGCACTTTTGTTCCCATCCACTGTTCTACAATTTCAGCATCAATGTAGGCTTTGAAAAGTAATTCTACCGGGAGGTCAAATGCTCTGGTAATTGTGATTTCCTGTTTCCCGTTTTCAGCGGTAATTTTTGATTTCCTTTCCATTAAAATCTATTTTTTGGGTTCGTAAGACTTCATGATATCTTCCAATTTGTCGAAGCGATCGTCCCACATTTTTCGGAAGGGCTCCAAAAAATCAGCCACCACTTTCATTTTTTCAGCATTAAGATGGTAGTGAACAGCCCTTCCTTTTTGTTCTTGTTTTAGTAGGTCGCATTCGGTGAGAATTTGCAAATGCTTGGAAACTGTTGGCCTAGCAGTATTAAAGTTTGAGGCAATTGCTCCTGCTGTCATCGATTGTGTGGCAAGCAGCAGAAGTATGGCTCTTCGACTGGGGTCGGCAATGGCCTGGAAAACATCTCGTCTTAATTTCATTGTGAAGTTATTTGGCTACAAATATAAATGTAGTTATTTAGCTACACAAATTAATTTTCAAGAATTTTTATTCACAGATTAACAGGATCAATGGAAGATTGGTTGGTATGGCAACTTCTCCATTTTCAGATAACTTTGAAAAAAGACTATTTTCCTAAATCATTCAATGGGTAAGTTATGCAGTTTTAAAAATGAAAGTTTGTCCCAGTAGCCTCGTTGAAACACAATAAGATTGTTTTTAATCTTGAAAAAACCACAGCCGCGCAATCCATGTGGGTCTTTCCATTCTAAAATTACCCAGTCCCCGTCTTGAAAGATGTTTTCAGGAATACAAGTCATTTTTGCTTTAGAAAACTCACCTTCAAACATTTTTTGAATTGCAGTTTTACCACTAATTGGTTCGTTTGCTACTTGGTGATTGGTAGCATCCTCTGCATATAGCTCAATAATAGAGTCTACATCCGCTTCATTGAAAGCTGAAATCCATTGTTTTAATATTTCTTTTGGAGTCATTTTCCTTAATTTTAGTTCTTCAGATAACCATATTTATACTACCAATTTTCCCCGAAATCCTCTAGCACCGTAATAAGATTCAGCCCCATTGTGGTAAATAAACGTTCTACCAAAGCGGTGGTCGCCAAAAATGGCACCTCCTTTTTCTCGCACTTCTTTTGGGGTTTTTAACCAAGAAGAAGTTTTGGTATCAAAAGAGCCAAACTTTTGGAAGTAGATGTATTCTTCTTCAGTCAACAGTTCAATGCCCATTTCTTTGGCTAGAGATACAGCTGAGTTTTCCGGTTTGAATTTTTTTCTGGCTTCCAGAGCTTCATGATCATAACAAAGGCTTCTCCTCCCTTTTGGGCTTTCGGCCGAACAATCAATAAAAATACATCTGCTTGTAGAGTTTTCAAACTCCACCACATCCGGTTCTCCACCGCTCTTTTCCATTTCATTAAGCGACCATAGTTTATCAGGCTTGGCTTTTAGTTTGCTTTCAACCTCCTCCCATTTCGTTTTTGGGTGGCGGTTTTTGTTTTTCTCAAAGCGTTCTTGTAGTTTTTTTAGAAGCGTTTTTGAATGATCGGCTGATAGTTGCTTTTTCATATTCTTGGTTTGGGTGAAATACAATACCAAAGGTCTAAAAATTTTAGAATGATTACAACAGCTTGAACAGACACAAAAAAAGAAAAGCCCGCTTCTTTTCAGAAGCAGGCTTTGGGCTTGTGGAGAATATCGGACCCCGATAACAATCGGGGGAACCGATGACCTCTTTCTTAGTGGAGAATATCGGAGTCGAACCGATGACCTCTACGCTGCCAGCGTAGCGCTCTAGCCAGCTGAGCTAATCCCCCAAATGGTTTGGCAAATGTATTAAATTTTCTCCTTTACAACTATACCAAAGAACAAAAGCATTAATAAAATAAAAGTGTTCAATTTTTATATTGAGAACTAAAAAATTGAGACCATTTTTTGCGAAGCAAAAAAATTCAACTTCAAACTTTAAGTACTTTAGGCACTTCAAACTTCTAAAAATAAAGAATGGAAGAGGAAGTTAAAGTAGCATTGGAGCAGGCATTTGCCGCTATGGGAGACGATAAACCGAATATTGAAAAAACAACAAAAGTTTACGGCGGCTCAATCAACCGTTCTTTTAAAGTGCAAAGCGGCAAACAAAACTATTTTGTAAAGCTAAACTCAAGGACATTATACCCAAAGATGTTTGAACTGGAAGCCGAAGGATTGGAGCTGCTAAGCTCAGCAAAAGCAATAAAGATTCCGCGCTTTTTAACCCTAGGAGCTGCAGGAGACACGGCTTATTTGGTTTTAGAGTTTATTGAAAGTAGTTCGGAAAGCGCAAATTTTTGGGAAGATTTTGGTCGACAATTAGCCGGCTTGCATCAACAAAGTGCCGAAAATTTTGGGTTAGGTACGGACAACTATGTGGGCTCATTAAAGCAGGACAATTCCTACAAAGACAATTGGGCAGACTTTTTCATTGAAAACCGTTTGCAAGCTCAGCTGAAAATGGCTGTGGATCAACATTTAGTTAAGTCAGATTTACTAAATAAATTTGATCGCCTTTTTGAAAAAATTGCCGACTATTTTCCCGAGGAAAAGCCTTCACTTTTGCATGGAGATTTGTGGTCAGGTAACTTTATGGTGGGAGAAAAGGGAGAGCCTGTGATCATGGATCCGGCGGTCTATTACGGTCACCGGGAAATGGATATAGCCATGACTCACCTCTTTGGCGGCTTTCATCGTCGTTTTTACCAAGCTTACAACGAAGTTTTTCCTTTATCCACTGGTTGGGAAAAGCGCATTGAGCTCTGTAACCTCTATCCGCTTTTGGTACATGTGAATTTGTTTGGTGGAAGTTATCTTAGCCGAGTTAAAAACAGTTTGGATCGATTGATATAGGTTAATTTTATATTTAGATAAAAGGAGAAGAGAATAAATTAAGGTTATTTTTCCCACTTCTTTCTAGAATTATTAGAGAATTTTAGTCCATGAAAATATTAGTAATTGAAGACCAGCAACAATTGCTTGACAGTATTAAAAAGTCATTAGAAAAAGAGGACTATTTAGTTGAGACTGTTACTGATTATTACGATGCCCTTGAAAGAGTTTTTATCTATAACTATGACTGTATTTTATTAGACATTATGTTACCTAATGGTAGTGGAATAAAGCTTTTAAAAGAGCTAAAGAAAGAGGGTAAGAGTGGAAACGTAATAATTATTTCTGCAAAAGATTCGTTGGAAGACAAACTTAAAGGACTTGAACTTGGAGCAGATGATTATCTTACAAAACCCTTTCACTTAGCAGAACTTAACGCAAGGGTAAAAGCTGTTTTACGAAGACAAATATTAAATGGTAAAGACACTATTGAAATTGCCAATATCGTCTTAGATATAAAAGAACGTACATTCACTGTAAATAATCAAAATATTCAGCTCAATAGAAAAGAGTTTGATATTATTAATTATTTCTTAATTAACAAAAACCGTTTAGTTACCAAATCGGCACTAGCCGAACATGTTTGGGGAGATAACTCTGATAATGCCGATAATTTTGATTTTGTTTATTCTCAGATTAAAAACTTGAGAAAAAAATTGCAATTGGCTGATGCTGAAATAGAAATTGAATCCATTTATGGAATTGGCTACAAATTGGTTGAAAAATGAAATTGCTAAACCAATCCATAAAATATTTATCGGTTTCAATTCTAGCAATTGTTACAGTTTGGGCGGTAGTATTTTACTTCAACATGCTCAATGAAATAAAAAGTAGCATTGACGAAGGACTTGAAAATTATAAGAGAATAATCATTCAGAATGCCGAACAGGATTCAACCATTCTAACCAAAAATTACTTTGATGAAAGTTTTTTCGTAATTCGAAAAATTAACAAACAGCAGGCTCTTACAATAAAAGACAAATATCTTGACACCCTTCTGAATATGCAAGATGCTGATGATGAGACACCAGAAGCTGAGCCAGTTAGAATGCTTGTTACTGCTTTTGAACTGAACAATCAATACTATGAGTTGAAAGTTGCTAATTCAATGGTAGAAGAAGACGATTTAATGAAAGAACTTCTCTACGATATTATTTGGTTATATCTCAGTTTGATAATTAGTATAGTTTTCATCAACAATCTTGTGCTAAAAAAACTTTGGAAACCTTTTTATGACCTTTTAAATCAATTAAAAAAATATAGCTTGGGAAAAAGTCCAACGCTACCCAAAATAAAAACCAAAACAAAAGAATTTACCGATTTACAAAATGCTGTAAATACTTTATTACTGCATACTATCGAAACCTACGAACAGCAAAAACAATTTACAGGAAATGCTTCGCACGAATTACAAACACCTTTAGCAATTGTTACCAGCAAATTAGAGCTACTGTTTGAAGATGGAAACCTTCAGGACAAACAAGCCGAAAATATTGCAGAGGTAATGAGCATTATTGAACACTTAGTTCGCTTAAATAAATCATTGTTGCTTTTGTCCAAAATAGAAAACAAACAATTTTTGGACAATCAAAGTGTTTTACTTAACAAGGTTGTTCAAAAAAACATTGGCGATTTAGAAGAAATAGCAAACTTCAAAAATGTGAATCTTTCTTTAATTGAATCTACAGAGTTGTTTGTTCAGATGGACAGTTCTCTTGCCAGTGTGATTATTTCAAACCTATTAAAAAATGCCATTTTTCATAATCTTTCAAACGGAAAGGTTTCCGTGGAAATTTTCGAAAATATCATTAAAATAAGCAACACAAGCAAAGCTCAAAAACTTGATGAGAACCTTATTTTCAATCGTTTTTATAAACCTAACAATAGCTCTAAAGGAACAGGATTGGGTTTAGCCATTGTAAAAGCTATTTCAGATTTATATGGGTTCAAGGTTTCCTATTCGCATAATAATGCATTACATTGTTTTCAAGTGGAATTTCCAGCAACATAAACTCCTTTCCCAAATCTTTCCAAATTCGGGTCTTTCCTTTGTCTTGTAATTAATTATTAATTTAAAAAAATTCATAAGATGAAAAAGCAGATTTTAATTTTAGGTGTAACAATAGCCATCGCTTCAATTGTACGTGCACAAGACATTCCACAAAGCCAGGTGCCTTCCGTTATTGTAAACGAGTTCAACAAACAATTCCCCAAAGCAACAAATGTGGAATGGGAAATGGATGGTAATTTTTATAATGTTGACTTTGAGGTTGGTTGGGACACAGACCATGCAGTATGGTACAATTCCGAAGGAAAGATAGTAAAGCACAAAGAAGACATTTCTAAAAGTGAATTACCTAAAGCGGTAAACGATAGAATAAGAGCAGATTTTAGCAGCCATTCAATAAACGATTTAGAACGCATATCAGATAATGGACAAATAATTTACAAGATGGAGCTTAATGCTTTAACAAAACCCGATTGGGAGATAGTAATAGACTCAGAAGGTAAGATATTGAGTAAAATAGCTGATTAATGCGTTTATTTCTTACAGGTATTCTTGTGCTAGCTGTCAACTATTCACTATTAGCTCAAGAAAAAAATAACATTCAAGAATGGTATAAAAAAATGCACATTGGCGGATACATACAAGTTCGCTATAACGGTTTGTTTGAAACAAACCCCAATTTAAACTGTGAGCAGTGTGATGAGAATTGGGGCGAAGATGGAGGTGGGCTTTCTTTTAGACGTGTCCGGTTTAAAATTAAAGGGCAAATTTCCCCTCGTGTATTTTTTTATTTTCAACCCGACTTTGCCAAGTCTATTGGCGAGGCTCACCATGTAGGTCGTTTGAAAGATGCCTATATAGATTTCGGACTTGATAAAAAGAATGAATTTCGCCTCCGAATCGGGCAAAGCAAAGTACCTTTTGGCTTTGAAAATATGCAATCGAGCAGTAACAGATTGCCACTAGATAGAAATGATGCGCTCAATAGTGCTGTAAAAGACGAACGAGACCTTGGAGTTTTCTTCTATTGGGCTACTGAAGAAAAAAGAGCACTTATAAAGAAGCTTAGAAAAGCAGGATTAAGTGGTGGTGATTTTGGACTATTTGCTTTAGGATTCTACAATGGCCAAACAGCTAACCATTATGATGAAAACAATGAATTTCATGTAGTAACACGTTTCTCTTTCCCAATTGAAATAGGAAGTCAAGTAATAGAGTCGGGGATTCAGGCTTATTCGGGAAGATATGTGATAACAGAACATAGCCCAAACATTGAAGTAAATACAAAGGGCTATATAGATCAAAGAACAGCATTGTCCTTCGTTTTATATCCCAAACCTTTCGGTATTCAAGCAGAGTATAACTTTGGTAGAGGACCAGAGTTTGACAAAACGTCCAACACTATTCAGGTTACGCCGCTTCAAGGGGGGTAGGCTACATTTTCTTATTTTATAGAAAAATGGGATCAAAAATTTTACCCTTTTGTTCGCTTGCAGTATTATGATGGAGGGAAAAAGCACGAATTAGATGCTCGCAGCTATACCGTAAAAGATACCGAAATTGGAATAGAATGGCATCCATTACCTCACTTTGAATTCTTAGTTGAATACACCTTTTCAGACCGCAGATATGAAGATTTTGAAAACCCGATAAACCATCAAAAAGGAAGACTAATGCGAGTTCAGGTGCAATTGAAATTTTAAAACCATTAACTGAATTTCCAATTGAATAATAGAGAATTCTTCAAGGCGTAAATATGCTATCTTGTATGAAGTTTATAAGATTTTATTTGTAAATGCTTCTCTTAAGATTATAATCGCTTACATTTGGGAATCCTAAAGCTTGAGCTTTGAAGAGACAGTTGTTCGGCATATTCCTTTTATTCTGCTTGCTAGTTCCTCTAACAGCTACTTATATTTTTCATAGATGCCAAAGAAGGGCTATACGTAGGGAAGTGAAACACGCTCTTATGGCAAAAACAGATAAATCTGATTTGGTACTCTTATCATTTACGAAAGAGGAAGCGAGTGAAGAACTTAATTGGAAACACAGTAAAGAGTTTGAGTATAAAGGCTCCATGTATGATATTGTAGAGCAAGAAACCAAAGGGGATACTACTTACTATTGGTGTTGGTGGGATAATGAAGAAACACAACTTAATCAAAGGCTGGATAAGCTGTTGGCTATGATTATGGGGCATGATAAAAAAGACAAACAAAGTAATAACCGACTTTCCAAGTTTTTCAAATCTCTTTTTTGGAAAGAAAACTCGATTACTTTTAGCAACGAAATTGCTCTGATTACACACCAAAGTCCTTACCTATTTAATTTTAGAGAAATTTTTTACTCTCCGCCAACTCCGCCGCCCCAAACTTAGTTTCATTTACTTAATCATGCCCAAAATGGGCTGACTTTGCATTTAGCTTTTAAAGTTAAGCACTCTTTCTATGCGCTATTTTTACTTATTGGAACAACCATTTTCAATATAAAATTAAGACGCTAATTGTCCATAAGAGTCAATACTTTAGATTGCTGTATTAATGCAAAAAATACCCTAAAAGCAAATATTTATTGCTTTCTGGGCGAATCAAATATTTAATTAAATAAAATGTAAAAAATGAAACGATTTACAATTACATTAACAGGATTATTGTGTTGTCTTCTCACCTTCGCACAACAACAATTTTCAGGAAAGGTATACGATGCCTACACCAATACCCCAATCGAAGATGCTCATATTTTTAACCAAAATGGAATAGTAACCACTACAAATAAAAATGGTGAATTTACGTTGCCTTGTAAAGGAGAAGTTGAAATTACCATTTCCCACATTAGCTATGAGAAATGGGAAGGTCAAGTAGATAGTTGCCAAAATGACTTTTCAGTCGGATTGATTCCTTCTATTGCTAACTTGAATGCGGTAGAGGTAAGTTTTTCGACTGAGTCTGAGTTAATCGATCAATCGCAATCCATTGCAATCTTGACTCGTAAAGATTTGTTGCAAAATCACGGCTTATTTCTAGAACAAACCTTAAATCTAGAGCCGGGTATTCGAATGGAGAAGCGTACCATGTCCGGTGGTCAGCGGATTACCATAAGAGGCTATGGAAATGGAACCAATTTTAATGGTACCGGCTACAAAGCTTACATCAACGGCATTCCGATTACAGATGCCAGTGGGAATACGATTCTGGATGACATAGATTTTTCCACTTTAGGGAAAGTGGAAGTAATCAAAGGGCCTGCCTCTAGTTTATATGGAACCGGAATTGCCGGAGTAGTAAATATGTATACCTTAAAGCCAACACCCCAAGAAACCAGTGTTTCACAAGAAGTTTTGGCTGGGAGTTATGGTTTGCTTCGAACCAATACGCGATTAGAATCTGCTACAGATAAGTCTTCCATACTAATAAACTATGGTCACCAAAACTATGATAGCTACCGAGTTCATAGTGCTTCGAAGAAAGATTATGTTTCTTTTGTAGGGGATTTTAGACCGAATAAGAAGCAGCATTTTTCTTCCTATTTCTCTTATAACAATTCGTACGAGCAATTGGCCGGTCAAGTCGATAGCGCTCAGTTTGTGAACAGAGAAAATGTAGCTGAAGCTCCTTACCTCAAAAACGATGGACATGTAGCTATTGAAAGTTTTAGAGCCGGGGTTTCCCATCGTTACAACTTTTCAAAAAAAGTGAGCAATATGACAAGTTTGTTCACCTCAGGAGTTCGGCATAACCAAACTTATGCAGTAGGTCAAAATGATAATCTTTCTCAGAACTTTGGAGGAAGAACCGAGTTCAGGTTTTCCTTTGAAGGAAAAAAAGTACAACTTAAAGGAGTGCTTGGAAGTGAATTCCAAAAAACAACCGGATTGTACAAAACCTACTCCATGTTTGGTGGTATTGTCGGTGGCTTAAACAGTGATAATGACATTGCCAGCATGCAATACAGTATTTTCACACAATGGGATCTGTTTTTGCCCAAAAACTATAAGATCACGCTGGGAGCAAGCAGTAACTTTATCGAGTATGACATTAACGATATGCTCGCTAATTCGTCCAATCCCAATCACCTCGATGCCAGTGGCTACAAAACCTTTGATCCGGTGATTACACCCAGGATTTCTTTTCAAAAAATCATTAATGAAAAAATCTCAGCTTATGTGAGTGCCAGTCAAGGATATTCACCCCCAACCACCTCAAATGTGGTGATTCCATACACCGGAGAAGTGAATACTGGTCTGAATCCTGAAACAGCTACCCAATATGAAATTGGGACCAAAGGAAACTTGCTTGACAGAAAACTGTCCTACCAATTGGCCTTTTTCCGTTTAAATGTTCAGGATAAGCTGACAAGTCGAGCGGTTACAGATAAAAGCGGTTCGGTGCTTTATACTTATACCGTAAACTCAGGAGATCAGATCAATGATGGAGTAGAGTTGTCTTTATCCTACACCGCGATAGATAACAAAAAAAGCGTGATCTCTACTTTACGTCCATTTGTTACGCTAACCTATAGCGATTTCAATTACGATGACTTTAAAAGTGATGCCAACAATAATGAACAGACCAAAGATTACAGCGGCAATACCGTAATTGGGGTACCGCCTTTGTTATTCAATGTAGGATTGAACGTAGTCAGTAAGTATGGCTTCTACTTCGATGGTTCTTTTCAATATGTGGATGATATGTACATCACTTTTGACAATAATCATGAAGCACCTGCTTACTCTTTGTTGAATGCAAAACTGGGTTATCAAAAAACCATCAGTAAACATTGGAACATTGACTTGTATGCAGGAGGCAACAATCTAACCAACAGCCTTTATTACAATATGGTATTTATTAACTGGGAACGTGGAGCTCAGCCGTCTATTTACTCACCAGGAGCTTTTAACCCTACCTTTTACGGCGGAGCAAAGCTGAAGTATACTTTTTAAACTAAAGAGCCTCGGGATTCTTCCTGAGGCTTTAACCAAAACTTAAATATCATGAAGAATAAAGTTTTAATAATTGGCTTTTTAGCACTTATACTCGGTTGCAATCGATTCGGAAACAAGGATCAAAAAACACATTTAAAAGAGCGAATAATAAGTGCTTCTAAACAATACACAGAAATCATTTATGCCTTGGGAGCAGACTCCTGTTTGGTGGCGGTCGATCTTTCAAGCACTTATCCACCGGAAGTTAAGGAACTGCCTACCATTGGTTACCACATGAAACTGAGTTTTGAGGGCATGATGTCAGTAAAACCAACGCTTTTGTTACATAAGGGGGGGCATTATAGTATTGGTCCGGAACACGTATTAGATCAATTGGAAAAGCTTAAAGTTCCCATGAAAACCTTTGAGAATAAAGCTACAGACATTCCTTCTACCAAGAAGTTAATGCAGGAAATGGGCAGTTTTTTCGACAAGCCAAAACAAGCGGATTCACTTTGCAAAAAGTTAGAGGGTGACCTACAGAAAGCCTTGAAAAATCATCAAGCTTATGTCGATACTCCCAAGGTAGTGGTGATGCATTTTGGTAGAGCTATGAATGTTTATTTAGCGATTGGTCGAGAAAGTGTCGCCGGACAGATGATCGATTGGGCCGGTGGTGAAATTCCGATCGAAAAGAAGGGCATGGAAAGAATCACCTCTGCCGAGGTTATTGCCAAAGCCAATCCAGATGTAATTTTGCTTACTAGCTTCGGATATGACCGATTAGGTTCAGAAGAAAAGATTTTGGACTTGCCGGGAGTAGCCTTAACCAATGCTGCTAAAAACGGAAGAATTTATCGAGTAGAAGCACATGATTTGATCTATTACGGACCAAGGACAGGAGAAAATGTGTTGAAGCTTCAAGCACTTATTCACAGAAAAAGTCAAATCAATGAAAACTAAAACTCTTTATTTGATTCTAGCGCTAATTGCATTTTTGGTCGGAATTGGATCTGCACTATTTGGTGCTGTTTCTATTAGTTTAGAAGAGATGGCCGCTGCTATACAAAAGTGGATTAGCCAAACGGATGACTTAAGTTTAAATGAGCAAATTTTTCTCGACATTAGACTGCCTCGTGCAGTTTTAGGTTTAATTGTTGGCGGAAGTTTAGCGGTTGGCGGTGTATTGATGCAAGGTTTATTTCTCAATCCAATTGTAGAACCGGGCTTGGTGGGAACATCCAGTGGTGCCGCTTTCGGAGCAGCTTTGTATTTTACCCTAGGAACTTCCATCGACTTTCATACCGGAGAATTCACTTTACCCATAGCGGCTAGCATTGGGGGAGCCATTGCCACCTTTTTAGTCTACTTCTTAGCTGAGTCACCAACTAGGAAAACCTCCATTGTTACTCTACTTTTAGTGGGAATTGCTATCAATGCACTATTTTTTAGTGGGGTTGGCTTTCTTTCCTACATTGCCCGTGATCCGCAAGCGCGATCCATTACCTTTTGGAACCTTGGCACTTTATCAGGAGCCAATTGGATATCAGTTGCAATTTGTAGCCTAGTCAGTTTAAGCTGCATTGTTTTAGGACTAAGAAATGCCAAACAACTTAATACCTTAATGTTAGGAGAGAGTGAAGCAGGAAACTTAGGCATCAAGGTAAAAACGTTAAAAATTAGAATGTTGACCATTAACGTAATTCTTATTTCAGTATGTACAGCCTTTACTGGAGTCATCGCTTTTGTAGGTTTAATTGTGCCTCATTTTCTGCGCATAATTAGCGGCTCTGACAGCCGCCAACTGATCATTGGTAGTTTTATGATGGGCGCCATTTTATTGGGCTTAGCGGATATTTTAGCTCGACTGTTGCTTGCTCCGGCTGAGCTTCCCATTGGCATTGTAACTACTATGGTAGGCGTTCCGGTATTCATCTACTTACTTCGTAAACACAACAATTATTTTTAAGATGATAAAAGCAGAAAACATTAGCTATAGCATAAATAACATGCTATTGCTCGACCAAATATCCCTTGCATTTCAACCCAATGAAATTAGCATGATTCTTGGTCCGAATGGAGCTGGTAAGTCTACTTTGATTAAGATTTTAAGCAAACAAATCAAACCCAATAAAGGAAGAGTCATAACCAATGGAAATGTATTGCAAAATATTTCTCAAAGTGAATTAGCCAAAACGCAAGCGGTACTTTCACAAAACATTCACATGGTTTTTCCCATGAAAGTAGAAGAAGTGGTAATGATGGGACGTTACCCACATTTTAGTAGTAAAGCCGAAAGTAATGATAAAGAAATTGTACTTGAAGCGATGAAGCTTTTTCAAGTAGACGAAATGGCTCAGCGAAACTATTTGACCTTAAGTGGAGGAGAAAAGCAAAGAGTCCACTTTGCAAGAGTGGCCGCACAAGTTTGGCCGGATGGTAAGCAACAGCTCAAAATCTTATTGTTAGATGAACCCTTAACTTTCTTAGATATAAATTACCAATTAGACTTTATGAAAAAGCTTAAAGTTATGATGAATAATCAACCCATGACTGTTATTGGTGTGGTGCATGATTTGAACCTTGCTTATAAATATTCGGATCAAGTGATTTTCTTAAAATCAGGAAAAGTCTTTTCACAAGGGAGAAAGGAAGATGTTTTTACAACTTCATCACTTAAGGAAGTGTTTAATCTTAATGCTAAATTTATTTTGAATGAAGGAGTTCGTCATTTGTTGTTTTAATAAAAAAAGAGCAAGCTGTAGGATGGATAGGGCACCCTTAACAGAAAACATCAACTGTAGTTTGGACTAATTTCACAGCTTGCTCTAACTTTTCACGCTTTACTAACTTAAACCATTACCATCCACCCCCAAGCGCTTGATACATATTAACCTCAGCATTAAGCTGGTTCTTTTTAGTTTCTATCAGTTCATTTTTTGCTTCTAATGCGTCCCTTTGAGTCATAAGCACCTCCATATAATCTGCTCGAGCAGATTTGAACAAATCGGATGAAATAACAATCGATTCGGTCAATTTTTCTACTTGCTTTGCTTGCAAGGAATAGCTATTCTGCAGGTTTTCAATATTTGACCACTGATTATATACTTCAACAAAAGCGTTGAGCAATGTCTGCTCATAATTATAAATGGCCTGAATTTGCTTTGCATTTGCTGATCGATAAGCTGACTTAATTGCAGCTCGGTTTATTAAAGGAGATACTAAGTCTCCGGCTAATGAATAAATCATCGATTCCGGTGTTTGCAATATGTGTTCTGCATTAAATGCATTGAGTCCAAATGTGGCATTAATTCCCAATGAAGGATAAAAGTTTGCTCGCGCTACTTTAACATCTATTTTGGCAGCCTTTAGCTCCAAAGCTGCTTTTCTTACATCGGGTCGATTTTCCAGCAACTGAGCTGGTATACCGGTTGTTAATTCATGTGAACCAATGCTGTCAATGGGCTTACTGAACCGTTCAATTGGCTTTGGATACCTTCCCAACAAATAATTGATACGATTTTCTGTTTCCGTTATTTGCTGATGAATCAAAAACTGCTTGCTTTTATTCTTAAAAAGTTCAGCTTCAAACTTTTTTACAGCCAACTCATTGACTTGTGCTGACTGCTTTTGGAGCTTTACCATACTCAATGCCTTCTGTTGAATTTGGATATTTTGCTGAATATTTTTCAATTGATTATCCAAGGCTACTAACTCATAATAGGAATTGGCGACCTCAGCTACCAACTTTGTTTTCATAAAGTTTTTTCCTTCAATAGAAGCCAGGTAATTCAAAACAGCTGATTTTTTTGCATTGCGTAGTTTTTTCCAAATATCAATTTCCCAAGAAGCATTGGCGGTTAAAAAAAGATCAGAAAATGGCTCTGGAAACTCCTCTCCAGAGTCAATCTCATGGCTCTTTTCTAAAACTCCATAGCGAGTATACTTCCCTACTTTGTCCAACTCTCCACCTGCCCCTATATTTAAAAAAGGCAAATACTCACCTTTTCGAGCTTTTATTTCATTGTTCGATACTGCAATTTCTTGAGCCAAAATATTTAACTCTTGGTTATTTAATAAAGCAGTATCTATAAGTGCAATTAAATAGGGGTCATTGAAATAATTTTCCCAATCAACATTTGCTGTATTAAGCGTATCCTGAATATTTTCAGCATACTTCTCTGGAAGATTATTTCTTCTTATATCAGCAGCTCCTTCTGGAGTTTTACACCCCCATATTTCAATAAAAGCGAGACCTACTGCTAAGATTATTTTTCTATGATTTTTTTTCATCATTACTTCCTTTTACAATTTTGTTCAATAACTTCTTAATTCTTTTGGTCATAGATTCATCAGATTGACTAGAAACATAAGATTCACTCAATGAGCGTTCATCTTCATCTTTAATCAGTTTACGTCCTTCTGCAATCTTGCCAAAAATGTAATACAAGCCTGGAACTACAATTACTCCGAATATGGTTCCGAAAAGCATTCCTCCCATAGCTGAAGCTCCGATAGTACGATTACCAATGGCTCCTGCTCCAGTTGCAAGAATTAATGGAATTAATCCCGCTATAAAAGCAAAAGAGGTCATTAATATGGGCCTAAAACGCACTTTTGCTCCTTCAATAGCTGCTTGATAAACCGACATTCCATTTTGATGCTTTTGAACAGCAAACTCTACAATCAAAACCGCATTTTTTCCCAATAAACCAACCAGCATGATTAAGCCCACTTGGGCATATATATCATTAGCAAGTCCCATTAGTTTTAGCAGCATAAAGGAGCCGAAAATTCCTACCGGTAGGGATAAAATAACTGCTAGTGGCAAGATGAAACTTTCGTATTGTGCTACAAGCACCAAGTAAACAAATACCAATACGACAATGAAAATATATAAGGCTTCATTTCCTCGTCTCGACTCATCATAGCTCAAGCCTTCCCAAGCTATATCATAACCTCGAGGTAATTTTTCATTAGCAACCTCTCGAATAGCTTCAATTGCATCAGCTGAAGTATATCCTTCCGCTGGAAGCCCCCGAATGGAAGCAGAATTATACATATTGTATCTGGTGATTTCATTTGGTCCTTGCTTTTTGATCAACTTCATAAAGGATGAATAAGGAACCATCTCCCCCTCTTCATTCTTGACGTACATTTTCATGATGTCTGACGGAAGCCTTCTAAACTCAGGAGCCGATTGTACATAAACTTTAAAAAATCGCCCAAAACGAATAAATCCTTGCTCATAAGTACTTCCAATTAAAATGTTGAGGTTTTCCATGGCTTTCCCAATAGAAACGCCTTTTTGCATGGCCACTTTATTGTCTATTTCTAGTTCATATTGTGGGTAATTCGCTGCAAAGAAGGTAAACAAGCCCTTTAACTCTTTACGTTCACGAAGAGCATCCATAAAGTCGTTATTTATCTTGTCAAACTCCTGATAATCGGTTGAGGTAGTTTTATCCAATAAACGAAGTGAGAAACCACCTGATGAGCCAAATCCCGGCACAGCAGGAGGTTCAAAAAACTCGATTATTGCTCCAAGGTTTTTGGATTTTTCTTCCAACTCCTCCATCACTTCGTGCACGCTCATGTCCCGATCCGACCAATTCTTGAGATTTATCAAACACGTTCCCGCATTAGAACCTCTACCTTCAGTCATAATCTCATAGCCGGCAAGTGAAGACACTGACTCAACAGCGTCTATCTCTTCACAGATTTCTTGAAGCTCTTTAGACACCTGATTGGTTCGTTCCAAGGTTGAACCAGGAGGTGTTTGAACAATGGCATAGATAGTTCCTTGGTCTTCACCGGGTATAAAGCCAGAAGGCAAGATTTGATTTTCAAAAAGAATTCCAAGAGCAAAGACGATTAATATTCCAAAAGTGACTAGCCTTCTGTTTACAATCTTATTCAGCAAACCTACATAACGCCCGGTAAGTCTTTCAAATCCTCGGTTAAACCAGTCTAAAAATCGATTGATCGGCGATCTTTTGCGCTCTTTACCATGATTGTTTTTAAGCAGTATAGCACATAATACTGGAGTTAAAGTAAGGGCTACAACCGCTGACAAAACGATGGCACTGGCCATAGTAATTGAGAACTGTCTGTAGAAGGTTCCTACCGGCCCACTCATAAACGAAATCGGTAAGAACACAGATACCATAACCAATGTAATTGCGATGATTGCTCCACTAATTTCTTTCATTACCTGCTTTACTGCCTGATAAGGTTGTATGTTCTGTTTGTGCATTTTTTCATGCACTGCCTCAACTACTACGATAGCATCATCGACGACAATTCCAATAGCCAACACAAATGCAAATAAAGTAATGAGGTTAACTGATAACCCAAATAGCTGCATGACGAAGAAAGCCCCGATTAAAGAGACGGGAACGGCCAATATGGGAATTAAGGTTGAACGCCAATCCCCCAAAAAGAGAAAAACTACCAATGCTACCAAAATAAAGGCATCACGCAAGGTGTGAATTACCTGTTCCATGGATGCATCCAAAAATTGGGATACGTCATAACTCACTTTATAATCCATGCCAGCTGGAAACTCTACTTTCATTTCTTCAAGCGTTGCCTTTACTTCTTCGATAACTTCACTAGCATTACTACCAAAAGACTGCTTTAGCACAATGGCAGCCGAAGGATAACCATCTAAGTTTGAATAAATGTCAAAAAACTCACTACCCAACTCTACTTTAGCTATGTCTCTCAAGTGGATGCTTTCACCTTCGGAATTTGCTCGAATAATGATATTATTATATTCCTCAGGCTTGTTATATCTTCCCTTATAGGTTAACACATACTCAAGAGACTGTGATGAAATTCCTGAACTTCTACCAAGACGTCCAGGCCTACCCACAATACTTTGATCTTCCAATGCTTCCATCACTTCTTCAGCAGAAATGTTATAAGCTCGCATTCGATCAGGATTTAACCATATGCGCATGGCGTATTTGCGGCTTCCTAATATAGTAGATCGAGCAATTCCTTTGATTCGGTTTAGCTCGGGGATCATTTTAACATTGGCGTAGTTGTATAAAAACTTTTGATCTACATTTTTATCTTTACTGTATAAGTTAACATACATCAACATACTCGGTTGTATGGGAGTTATTATCACCCCCTCTCTTTGCACCAAAGGAGGCAAGAGTGGCATAACTTGATCCACCCTTGTCTTGACTCGAATAACCGCCTGATTGGGGTCGGTGCCGGGTTCAAAAATGACGCGAAGTGTCGCTTCCCCTGCACTCGTCGCATCTGTTGCTATATAACGCATGTCTTGAACTCCATTAATTGAATTCTCGATGGTGGTTAGTGTGGATTTCACCAAAACATCAGCACTTGCTCCGGGGTAAGCAATAAATATATTTACAGTTGTGGGTGCAATCTGAGGAAACTGTGATTTTGGTAGCTGTTGAAGCGCCAGCAAGCCTGTAAAAACGATAATGATCGAAATTACAATGGCCAAAGCCGGACGATATATGATTCTACTAAACATAATCTAATTTTTAAATGTGTCCGATATTATTCGGCGTATAAATCCAGTTGATTGATAACCGATTTAGGGTCTAAATGCTTATATTTGACAATGTCATTATTTCTTACTTTTCGTAGGCCTTCCAGCAGAATTTGATCTTCCGTTGTTAAGCCTTCTTTAATGACAAATAAATGTGGCATTTCAGCTTCGATAAAGACCTGTCTTGATTCTACTTTTCCATCTTCACTAACAACAAACACATATATTTTGTCAAGTATTTCGAAGGTGGCTTTTTGTGGAATGAGTAAAGCATTATTTAATTTGGTTTTCCAAAGAATATTCCCGGTTTCTCCATGTCGAAGCAAATTATTTGGATTGGGAAAAGTCGCTCGAAAAGCAATGTTTCCCGTTTCAGGATTAAAGTCCGCTTCAATGGTTTCAAACTGTCCGCCTTGATCAAAGACCTTGTAGTTTGCCATTAATAAATTGACATCTATTATAGTATCCTTTTTTGTGTGTTCCCTAAAGTCAAGGTACTCCGCTTCCGGCACATTAAAGTAGGCCCACATTTTGCTGTTGTCAGAGAGCTCAGTCAATAGTTCGCCCTCTTCAATTAAACTTCCTTTACGAACGTGAAAACGGTCAATAATCCCACTAAATGGGGCTCGAATTTGTGTAAACTCTTGGTGAGCCTGAGCTAGCGATAATTCTGCTTTGGCCTTATTTAATTTAGCTTCAGCCATGGCTAGTTCATTTAAAGAAACTACTTCACTATCTGCTAAGGCCTTAGTGTTTAAGTATTCAATTTGGGCTAAAGAGACCTCAGCTTTTGCACGAGCAACCTCTGCATCATAAATTTTTGGCATAATTTGAAAAAGTAGTTGTCCCTCTTTAACATATTGCCCTTCATTGACATAAATGTTTTGCAAATACCCACGTTCTTGTGAGCGTATTTCAATGTGTTGAATGGAATGAATTTGACAAACGTATTCACTAGTAATACTCGTGTCCATTCGTATAGGACTGGTTAATTGAAAAGTTTGTTCTTCGTGTTTTTCGTGCTCATCATGTTTGCAACTGGAAATAAATAATACAGTAGCACAGATGAGAATAGATAAGGCTCTCATTTTGAAATTCTTGATTTGTAAAAATTGTACTTGATAATTAGCGAAACATGTATATATGCTATGAAAGCGATATATCAGCTTGCTCAACAATATAGCTCTCAAATAAGGTGTTGAGAGTTACATTAATAGTATTACTAAATCAGGAAAGGAAACTTTTCCAAGAGCAGTAAAGGATAAAAAGCGCTAATTGCTCCCGATTAGCTAGAGATAATTGAAATTGATTAAGTGTTTGTATAGGGGATTTTGAAACACCCCACTTACTTAAAAAAGAATTTAAATTGGAATGTGAATCATTCCACTCATCTTCTTCAACATTATCTTTATCTTCATTTTCTGAAGGTAAAGGAGTAGATTCTGAATTTGAATGAAAAGGGTTATCTGAAATACTTGCTGCTTGTAATGTAGAAACCGTGTATAAGTTAGCAGCTTTCTTTTGTGATGAATTTACTGCTCCAAATACATTAATTGAAATGAATGCAAGTACTGCGAATAAATAGTAAACGCCTTTAATTTTCAAGTTGGTAGGATATTTAACTTGTATTTATTGGGCAAATGTAGGAACTAATTTGAAACTGATAATATATTTGCTTTTATTAACTATTTATTAAGTAGAAGGTCTTTGTGATAAATAGTTTTTTGTAAATCATAAAACAGTTTGAATCGATTGATTTAGTACTTTTATTCAACACAAAAACCAACGACTATGAAATCCAAAATCATCATTTTTATTATCGTCCTACTTGTTATTTTTCAATTTTTCGGTGAAAAGACGCCTTATCAAGAACCCACTTCTGCAGATTTATTTGCCGTTGAAAATGCTCCCGAAGAAGTAAAGTTGCTCATTCAAAAGAATTGCTATGATTGTCATTCTAATCAAGTAAATTATCCTTGGTATTCTAATGTAGCTCCTGTTTCTTGGTGGCTCCAAAGTCACATTGATGAAGCTAGAGAACATTTGAACTTCTCCAATTGGGCAGATTATAAAGCCGATAAAAAAGCACATAAGATGGAAGAAGCCTGGGAAGAAGTGGAAGAAGAAGAAATGCCATTGCCCTCCTACACTTATGTGCATTGGGAAGCTAATCTTAGTGAAGCTGAAAAGGAAATTCTAATTGATTGGTTCAAGGAAATTGAGGGGAAGTATAAAAAGAGCAGCTGATCGTTAAATTACAATTGAGGTGACCAAAGGGGTTAAGGTTATTTGGCATTCAATTGCTTTAAAGTTGAAACCTCGAAATGAAAATTAAAAGTTGGGTTTTTTAGAATATAGAATAAAGACCGCTTCGCTGTTGGATAAAGGATTAAAGTTTAAAATGAGTATTTATACAACAATAGCTTTTGCTTTACTCAAAGATTCCTGTAAGTCAAATGGTTGTGATTTAGAATGGATGTTTGAATTAATTGCATCATCTATTAAAATATTGATATAAAATAAATCATCGCCCTTTTTTTGCAGTTGATATTTGATTTTATTAAGTACTTTAATTACTTTTTTAAATGATTCATCATTTGCAGATAAAGTTTTAATATATGTATCGAAAAAACTTTTTGCAGAATAAGATTCGAATTTATCCATCTGATTTGAGTAGAAAATAAAATACATCTTAACCAAATCTTCATAATCATTTACAGCTGAATAAATTTTAGTAGTTAAAAAGTTTAAAGAATAATCTTTCTTTTTTCCAATCTCTTTTAACAAATACTTAATAAAGCTCTCATGGTTAGCCATAAATAAAACCTCTAATGCTTTTGAAGAAAACAAATTTTGATTACTATTAAGGTATTTAATTGACTTGTCTACAACAAAATCAACTTCAACTCCAAGCTTTAAAAGAACTCCTAAAGCAGTCCAACAACCCCAATGATTTGTATTTGAAGCGAGCTCTTTAAGTATATCAATATCTTTTGAGTTTCTGACATATAATTCTAGCTGTTTAGAATTAGTAAAATTCGGAGCCTCTACGATAATATATTTTCTAATTGATTCGTAGGAATCTTGAAGACTATATTCTAAAGCATAGTTAACATGTTTAGAAAAAGAAAATGTAAACATCTTTCCATTATTGATATTTTCAATTACAGTTTGGTCAAAAAGTGCGTTATCATTTATTTTTTCTTTTAGTTCTAAAAAGTCTCTTGTGTCATCACTTTGTTTTTCTATATCAAAGTATTTGATACTTTTAATTAAAAAATATTTGGGTAGTTTGATATCTAAAAAGTTTTTGAATTTGAATATCAATTTTAATTTATCGTAATCTTCTAAATGAGCAAATGAATTATTATTATTTAAGTAAATTATTTTTTGAAAATCAACATGTTCTGATAAGTTAAGCACCCAATCACTTATTGTTTTCTTTTGTAATTCAGAAACGTTTATCTTCCAATTTGAACCTTTTGATTTTTCTAATTTAGAATATATTTTCTTGTAAACATTTATGTCATTAGAGATATAGTTGAAGATATCAGATTGCCCAACTTCATTAATTGAATAGGTGTAGAAAGTATTTTGAATCAAATCTATTTCTTGAGCTATATCAGCCCAATATCCATGCTCATCATACCAGTTTGATCGTATTAACCTGTACTTCTCTATAGAAATTTTCTTTCCATGTACCTTGAAAAGTGCTTTAACCTTTCTCTTAAGTCTAGGTAAGTCGAATAATACATCAAAATTATCTTGAAAGAGTTTTTTTGCGATCTGAATTTGTTTTTCAGATTCAGCATTAGTGAGTAATTTTTCTCTAAATTTTACTCCTTTTATTCTAATTTTTTTATCAAATTTAATTGCTAAATCTTTAGACCTCGTATTACTCATGTAGTTCCTAAAAGCCTCTAAAGTATGAACATCAATACCATCTTCTATTACCTTATCTATTGTATAGTCTAAAGTTTCTTCACTAATAATTTTTGCAATCACATATCTAAATTCTGCAAACTCTCTTTTTTCTAATAGGTATTTTAATACATCATCTTTTACTCCTGACTCTAAAAATGCTTTAAGTAAAAACCCATCATTCAATTCAAACCTGTATTCCTTTTTTATATTATCTAGAATCATGCTAATCATCTTTTTATTCTTACTTAGAATTTCAACAGTCTTCTTCAGGAGTTCGTCTTCAGGAATAGTTGAATAACTTCTGTATATTTTATCATTAATGTAATAGTCTAAAAATTCAAGGAATAGAATAGGATCTTTAAGTTTTAAAATGAGCCTCCAACAAGCATCGGCATTTCCTCTAATAACTTCATCATTATCATTTCTTTTGTTAATTTTTGTAGACCACAAAAACTCCATTTTCATAAAAGGATAGTATTTATCAATTTCCTTATTATCTTCTAGTATAGCTAATAGTTCTCTATTGATCTCATTGCTTTGGGATTTATTCAGTATTGAGAAAATTTTATTTTGATATTGGACACTAGAATGTAAATTTTGAATTCTTATAATATTCAGGACTCTTGATTTTAATGAGTTATCAAACTCATCAGTATCTATCCATTCTAGCAGTTTATTTTTAAATTCTGATTTTTTTGAGACGGGAATAGACATCACTGATAGAAGTTCAAGAGCTGAATATGCTACTCTTCTATGTGAAGATTTATTATCAGCAATACTGATTAAATAATCAAAATTTTCAGGTAAATCTCCAAATTTCGCTAACTCTATAACACTAAATGTCTTATTCGTATTAATCCATAGCGTTTTGTCTATACAATTATCCTTGAAGTAAGCTTGAAAAACATTAATTCTAAGGACATTTTTAAGTCTATTGGGTTCAGATTTAATTAAAACATCTAACTGGTTTTTTTGAAGCCAATCAATTAGTTTTTTGAACGTAGTAGTCGTTTCATCCATTAAATCAATGGTAAAAGTTAGTGAGTTAATAATCGTAGGATGAACTGAGTTTGTAGATTTAATTTTTATAAAATCAATGATTTGTTCAAAAGGTAGGTTAAGTAAGCATTGAGATACAAAGTATTCTTGAATTTGTCTGTGAGTAAAACTGAAATTGTCTAAATTTCCGTTAGGCTCAAAAAATGGATTTTCCTTAAATTCATTACAGTAGTTATCAAATAATTCATATAGCTCATCATCAGAAATATAGTTCCTCATCATTAACTCCATCACAACGGATACAAGCTTTAATGATTTCTTTAGTTTAGGCTTATTAAGATTAGCTCTGATATTAGGTCTTTCACTATGTCTTTTTATTGTGTTATCTACAAGGTGTTTCCATATCTCTGATTTAGTTGTAGGCTCTTTCCCTTTGTCATTATAGTAATCTCCAAGCATTTTTAAAAAAAATGGAGTATTAATGTTATTATATATTTCATCTTCTATAGGCGAGCCAGAAATATCCCAAGAAAAATTATTTTTTAATAAAGATTTTGCTTGATCGAAATTTAAAGGCTCCAAAGTGAATAATTCAAAACCTGGTATCTTGACTAGATATCTATCATAAATATTCGTACGACAGCTTACAATATACCTAATATTCAATGTGGAGTTTTTAGCAATAAACAAGCCCAATTCAGAAATAAAGTCTTTTATATCAACTATTTCATCTAGACCATCTAAAATAAAAACTACCTGAGGTAGCTTTTTCCAATTATCTAGATTTATTAAATCTTCAAAATGAGAACTTTTACGAAAGTATTTAAGAGAGACATAAAATGGAACTGTTCCACTTCTCTCCATATTATTTAATAAAACCTTAAATAAGTTTTTTAATTCTGTTGTCTTACCAGTACCTGGGTTTCCTAATAGAATTATTTTATTATGTGTATCTAAACTTTCTAATAAAGTTTGTTTGTTTTTATATTCAAATAAACTAAATGCCTTAAGTTCTTTGTGTTTGACAATATATCTCTGTTGATAGCGCATTATTCTAAGTATAATTTGTTTTCATCAATGTCAAATACATTTTTTGTATTGTTGGGTCGACCAATCTTATACCCACTTCCACCATGTGCTTCATTCCTATCTATTCCGTTTTGAGGAGCCCACTCAGTGTCAGGTACAAATAACCTATTAGAACAACTATATCTTCTATAATGAATTTGAGTGACTCTTTTACTTACAAGATTTAAATCGAGTAAATGATATCCAGGTTGGAACCTTATATGTTCTTCTTCCGGTTTATTTAAGGCAGACCTTCCTCTAAAACCATAACAAGATCCTCCTGGGTCTAAATAATGACCGGAAAAATTTTCATGATAATGGCCATATAGAAAAAAGTTAATTTCATCCCTTTTCAAAAAGGAAAGAAGCTCTTGACTTTCCTTAAAATCATCTATTGAATGATGAAATAGACAGATATTAATTTCAGTTTCTTTAATTTCAAGATTTTTAAGTCCATTTTCAAGCTGAGATACTCCAAAATAATGGTGATTATGTTCTTTATTCAATAGCTCACAAGTTGAACATCTCCAAGAGTCATTTACTAGTAGAAACCCTACCTTTTTGCTATCTGAAGTATACGAGTAAGTTGATTGATTATTTGAAAAATCGTAATTAGGAGAATCAAAATGAAACCGCTTTTCAAATTCTTTAAACTGTTGAATTCTTCTATTGGTGTAATTAAACTTTTGAGAGTTTTTATTTAAGTAGTCCTTGATATTTGATTCACTTAAATTTATTTTCATGTCTTTCTCATGTATCCATCGAATTTGAGACTCATCTATATCATGATTCCCCGGAACGAATAGGAACCTATCATTTGAGATGCCTAACTTGTTTGAAATCGGGGTAATAAATTCTTTTTCAAAAACATCGTAAGGAGATTTAATAGTCTTATCTTTTTTAAAGCGTTTTACTAAAGACTGTCCGCCTTTATCAACTAAGTCACCTGTAATGACAAATATATCAATAGGATGAGCTCTATTGTACTCCTCTAAGTCTTTTATCAAAGCACTTCTGTATGTATCGACAAAGACATCAAAATTATCGTTTGAAAGATGAATATCAGAAAAGTGAGCAATTCTCATTAGGAAAAACTTACAGTAAATTTGAAGTGGGGAATTTACTTAATTATTATGGTTTACACAAAAAACATTGATAAGTAAGTATAAGTGTATTATTCCTATAATCCTCTAACTTTTTACAACTTCAACCCCAAAGTCAAATAATAAGTCCGTGGTTCAGCAGGAATAATACCCGGGCCGGGATAACCGGCAGCCCGGCGGCTGAAGTAAACTTCGTTGGAGAGGTTATTGATCCCGCTTTCCACTAACCATTTTTTGTAGCGGTATTTCACGGAAAGATCCATCACCTGGTAGGAGGGAATCAGTCCGTTTACGGCATTGGAGCTGAAGTCGGCATTGGTGGCATCAGTGTAGTGTTCGTCGGTGTAGGAATACAAAAAGCTGATCATAAAATTTTGATACTGATAGGACAAACCGCTTTTGAAAATGTATTGCGGCACGAGTTCAACTTCTTTGTTTTCGTAAGCCGTTTCCTTGCTGTTGATGTACCTGGCGTCCATCCACGAAAAATTCACGAAATAGTTGAGTTTGCTCTTGCTTTCACTCTTGCCCAGCAAGGCAAGCAGGTTTACTTCGGCAAAACTTTCTAAGCCAATGCTGCGGCTGTCGGAAATGTTGGTGCGGAAGCGAATGGGGCGAAAGAGCTTCGGATCGGTGATGCGCACATTGCCAATGCGGTTTTCATAACTCAATAAGAACAAACTCACATCATAGTTAAACCAATTGCTTTTATTGCCTCGAACTCCAATGTCAGCACTGTAACCGGTTTCATCCTGCAAATTGGTGTCCACCTGGTAGTTTGGGTTCACGATGCGCATGTCGTTAAAATTGATGGAGCGATAGTTTTGAGAAAAGTTTGCATACAACTCAAACTGCTCTTTGGGCTTGTAGCTCAAACCAATTCCACCCAATAAAAAGCTACGTGCATTGGCCTGTTCATCAAAAATTTTTTCTTCGTTGATCACTTCGCCGGCTAAATTGGTGGAACGGTTGTAGTAATAGCCATCCGAAGTGGTGTTGATGTACTCAAAACGCAAGCCCGGTGTAACGCTAAAGGTGGGACTGAGGTAAAAGACATTTTCCGTGAAAAAGGCTAAGTTCTGAGAGGGAAAGTCGTAATAGGAATCTTCCGGCTCATTGGGGTTTTGAAAGCTGAAGTCAGCATCTGAATCGATGCTTCCGGCACCTTGTTTTCGCTCGGTAAAACCATTGTAAAAGCGCATTCCAATTAAGAAGATGGAAGTGTTGTTGAACAATTGATAGCGATGCAATAAGCGGTTTTCAATACCGAAATTGGTATAGTCGTCGCTGAGCAAGTCTCGCTCACTTTCCGGATCATCTAAGCGAGTGATAAAGCCCAAATTACCCACTGCATCTCTTCCTGCCATGAGCTGAAAAGCACGCAGGTTAAAATCTGTGCGATCGCTGATGGCGTAGTCCAAATTCAGGGCTGCCAAATTCCAATCCACTTGAAACCAGTTTCTGCTGCGAATCGATTGTTGGGCATCTTGTTCGAACATGGCGTCGGTTAAACCGCCGGCTTGCTGTGCCAAATAATGCATGTAAGTGTACTCCAATCGCAGCGAAAGCTTGGAGTTGAACTGATAGCTAATGTTGGCGTGCGCATTGTGCACATCAAAGCCGCTGTTGGGTCGCCAGCCCTCGCCGGTTTTGTATTGGTAATAGCCGTAGTATTTCCATTTGCCTTTTTTGCCGCCAATGCTGTTGAACGAATTGAACAAACCATAAGAACCTGCCGTTTGACGGCTGACTAGCTCAAAAGGCTTGTTTTCCGGCCCGTCTTTTAACTTAAAGTTGATGAAACCACCAAACTGAGTTCCGTACTGCAAAGAGGCCGCGCCTCGCACAATTTCTATGCGTTCAATGGCTTCAGTGGGCGGGCTGTAATAGCTTTCCGGATAGCCCAAGGCATCCGCACTAATGTCGTAGCCGTTTTGTCGAGTGTTGAAGTTGGAAACGCGATTGGGGTTTAACCCTCTTCCTCCAATTGCTAACTGAATACCGGCTCCATCGTTTTCCCAAATGTTCAAACCGGCTACTTTGCTGTATATCTGGCGGCTGTTGTTGGTTGCTAGGTTAGCGGCTAAATCTTCCACTTCAACAACTTCACTCTTCTTTCCGGCGTAAATGGCCGTTCCTTCAACCGGTTTTAGTCTACTGATTCCAAATTTGTTGTCTTTCTTTTCAGAAATGGAAACTGTTTTGATTTCTGCGCTAAGCGGCTTGAGTTTAAATTTCAAAATCAAGTCGGAGTCTTCTATTTTTACCAAGCGATTTAGAGTGGTGTAACCGTCTGCAAAAATGCTTAAAGTATAGGTTCCGGTATACAGTGAGTCAAAGTGAAAATTTCCTTCTTTGTCGATTTTTTGAAAGTCGGATATTTCATTTATAAACGCTTCTGCACGAGCAGGTAAATCGCCTTCAAAGCTCACTTTCCCGCTGATGGTAAAATTCTGTGCAAAGCCGATTGAGCAGGACAAAATGAATACTATTATGAGGAGAAGCTGTTTCAAATCAGTTTTCTGTTTTTTTGATAGGTAAAATCCATTTTTTGTGGGCGAAACTTTCTTTTACCGTAGTTAAGTCCAAGGAAGAATCGATGAACAAGCGGCTAGCTTCTCCATTTAAACTCACATAAGATTCTACACGTACTTCAGGGTTTTTTATTCCTTCATTTTGATAGTGTTCAGCTAAAAAGTGGGCAAATTGCAAGATCATGTCCGGCTGGGTAGCCATCATTTTTTCTTGATTGGGCGTGAGGAAGTCGTAATTGTTCGCTTCCCAACTTCTGCCGCTTTCGGGATCTGTAATGTGAAAAATGGCATAACCGGCTTTTTCCATTAACATCACTCGCCAGGAGAAACGGTAACCTTCCTCCGTCCAAAACAATTTTCCGGGATAAGCCAAATAGCGAAAAGGGAAAATTAGTTGAACGAAAAAGTAAATAATTAGTCCAAAAGCGATAAAATATTTCGTTTTTGGATAAAAAGTGAGCGTTTTACGGTCGGTTTTTGCACTTTTTAGATGGAAAAATTTACGTATTCGATCAATTAGTCTTTGGTGAAACCGTGGAGAAAAGAAGATTAAAGTAGCTCCAATCATGATGAAAGGAAACATGCCGATTTGAAACAATAGGTAAGTCGCCAAGTGAAAAACGATCACTAAAAAGTAGGCAAACCACCTTGTTCTGGAAAAAATCAACAAAAAGGGAATGCTCAAATCATACAGCGCACCAAACCAGCTAAACAAATAAGCGACCCACTCTTCTTTTAAAAAGCTGCCGATCAGCGGCAAGTGGCTTTTGGCCGGAAGCCAAATTTTTAAGGGAAGTGCTTCGAACAACCATTCGTAATTCAGTTTGGCTAAGCCTGCGAAAAAGTAAACCAAGCCCAACTGCAGTTGAAAAATAAAAATAACCCAATAAGGCAAATGCGTTCGTTTGAGGGAAGGTTTGCGCCAAACATCTACCGAAAAATAGCGATGCGCCGGAGCAAAAATCAGCAAAAGGCAAATGATGCTAACAAAATAATAATGGTTGAGGTAATTGGTCTTGTCGATCAATTCCACATAAGTGAAGGCTAGAAAAGCATAAGTGGAAGCCAAGCGGTACATAAAGCCGATGGCTTGAAACAAAAAAGCAAGCGCTAAGGTGGAAAAGAGCAAATACATGCCCGTTTGTCCAAGTGGTTTTACCCATTCAAAGCCGTAGTAAGTGAAATAATACTGCGGACTAACGTACAAATCATCCACCCATCCATTCAACATAAAACGAATGATGCTGACAAACAGAATTGCTCCAAAAACCATTCTGAAAACGGCTAAGGGAGCAATTGAAGTTTCTTGAGTCAACCGACTTTTTAAGCTTGCGAGCATTATTTATTTTTGACTATCTATTTACTTAAATTGATTAGTGAACAGCTAAACTACTTTGTATTCAGCATCCTGTCTTTACTTTTTTCCATTCCCGATAGCAATCGGGAGAAAAAAGTAAACAAAAAAATCTAG
>DIAJ01000027.1:0-176112 GCA_002415785.1 Flavobacteriales bacterium UBA5081 | reverse complement strand
AATTATGAAAATGGCCATCCTTTTAATAAACGATTCAACATTTTATTTAAAACAGTTTTTAGGTGCTATTTTGAACATTCAATTTAGTTTTTAATCGCCATCATTGTCTTGATAGGTGATCAAAACGCCCAAGCGCGAAGGCATGTCCACTTTCCAATAGACAATTAACTTTTGAATTTCTTGATAGCAATCTCTTAATGCTTGCTCGTTGTTTTGAATCTCAGCAGGGAGCGGATCGTTGAGCGCATTGAGTTTGCTGTCGATGCTCACCATTTGGTTTTGAATGGTTTGATCTAAATTAGCTGCATCTGCACTTTTCAAATAATCGTCTAATCCTAAGCCGTCTTTTCCTTTATAGAAGGTTTTCATGGCTTCAAAGTTGGCAACGGCCAATTCGATGGAGTAGCCGCCGTAAAGCGCTTCTGAATCTTCCGGACGTGGAATTCCCGAAGAACGAACACCGATTGGAATGCCGATTTTTCCATCTCGAAAGTTGCGTTCGTAATGTTGGTTGAGCGCGTTGATTAATTGTCCGGTAGAGCTTCCCACATCCGTTCCCAAACTGCTGTTGAAGGTAGACTGATATTCAGCAGACCACTCTCCATAAACCGTATTGGCTTTGTTTTTTAAATCTTGAACAACCGCATTTAAATAGTTTATTCGATTGTTGTTTAATTCAGCTAGAATAAGGCTGTCGGAAGTATGGTTTAATAAATAATCTAATGCCGGAAAGCCCTTTTTGTCGCTCATTGAAAGCAAATCCATATTTGTTTCATTTTGGGCAATTTTAGCTTCTATTTCAGTTGTATCTGTAGGAAAAGTATTGAGGTTTGCCCTTAGTCCAACGGTCATTGCCGGACCAAATTCTAAAAAACTTACTTTTTGCCAAGCCAAATAAGCGGTTTTTAGTTTGGTTTGTACTTTATCTAAATCCGATTTTGACTTGCGAAAAACTAAAGTATCCACAGATTCACTCAAGTCGTTTACAGCATTATTTAACTCAAGGTAGTTGGGTAAAATTACCTCAGCAGAAAGATTAGATAAAAAAGCAGCTTGGTCAAACTGAATGTCTTGATCATCTTTATTCTCATCATCCTTGCAAGCCCATAAGGCACTGATTAACAAAAGCGGAAGGAGTAATTTTATCTTTTTCATCGGTGTTGTGCTTTAAAATTGGTAAAAGCTCCACCCCCAAAAGGGATGAAGCTTTTCGAACTACAAACTAAACCAAATTTATAATTGATCTTTAACTGAATCTAATTCGTAAGTGTTACTTAAAGTTGTTTTTATTTGATTTAAATCAGTGGTACTCACTTGCCACATATTTATTCCGAAAGTATCAAGAAGTGACTGAACTTGAGTTGCTGAAATTTTACGGTGCTCAAAGCTTGCGTATTTCAATGCTTTCAAAAAGTAATAAGCTTCAGAAAGAACGTGAATTCGATCACCTTCACTTGAGTTACCAATTTGAATCGCCTCATTAATGTAGTGGATGGTAGAGGCAGCGATGATTTTTTCCATTTCTGCATTAATCAAAGCAACTTGCTCCTCTTTAACTTCCATTTCTTTGGCCGTAATCGCCGCGCGAGCTGTTTTAAAGGCATCCATTAAATTGTCGTTGCAACCGATTAAATTGTCGTACGAATTGCTGTATTTTGCCCAATAGCGAACATTTCCCGTTCCGTTGTAATTGCTTTTAAAATCAACCGGAGCACCCACATAACCAAAAGCTTCATCCATGTGGTGTTCCATGGCAGTATAGTTTTTACCGCTTTCCAAATCCGTGTTGTTTACTGCATCGCCAATTTTGTCATCAGAAAGGTAAACGCTAGCAATTTGATAAAAGAAAGTAGCTCCCATTAAGCCTTTTTCGATGGCTTGGGTAAACTCATGACCATTGGTGTCTACTAAAAACTTGCTTCCACTACTTCTGGTCAAAATTCCTGCTTTTCCATCTGCTGCTTGTACGGTAATGCTGTCGCTTGCTAGAGCAGCTGAGGCAAACAAATCTAAAAAGTATTGTTGGTCGGCTTGGAAGGTTTTATTCTCCAATTGCTTGCTGGAAGTAAAAGAAAAGTTGCCACCTCCATTATCGCCGGAGTTTCTGAACATAGCAATCAGGTCTTGCTCTGAAATGGAAGTTTCATTGTCTGTAGCATCTTGAATGTAAGCTTTCATTTCGGCTACTTGGTTCAAGCGATCGGTTTGACCACTATATGAAACCGAAGAGCTTCCGTTTCTTTGGAATTCATAAGTGGCCGGAGTTTCTACTTTAGAATCATTTACTTGATTCACTTTCGGCATGTCATCATCATCGTCTTTTGAACAAGCTACCAAAGTCATTGACAAAGCAATACTGTATGCAGTCATTTTGAATAGGGTAGGATTTTTCATTTTTTCGTTATTTTAATTTAGATTAATTCTAAATAAGAGTTATTTTGAGGCGCAAAAATACGGTTGAAGAAAGGAATGACCAATACCCGATGGAGGGTATTTTTTTTTCAAACAAAGCAGGGAGCAGGAACATTTTAGTATAGTCTCTTAAGTAGACAATTAGCAATAAATAGGAGTTTGAGTTTCATTTTTAACAATTGATAGAGGATTTAAATTTAAAAATCAGTCACTTATCAATTGAAGCAATTTCTTTATCTAAAAGGTGAAAGTATTCTTTTTTTAAAAGTCCTCTGAGTCTGGTAAGGAGCACACCGATTAATTCTTCTTTTTTATCGAGATAGGCGGGATAAATATTTTCAATTAATAATTGGCTTTCTGAGAGCTGAACTTTACTGAATAAATCTAAGTTGATTTGCGATATAATTATTCCTTGCGATTTTGCTTGATGTAAAAGCGCCGGAATTTCCTGTTCAAATAACAGATTATTATAATTCTCTATTTGTTGATATAGTTTGCGGTAGTGTTTCTGAATATGAAAGAAGAAGGATGGATGATATTGCATTAGTTCAGTTAATACTATTTTGTAGATCCTTGCCACTTTTACTATGGGATGCAATGTCTCATCAGCTTTTACCAGTTTGGTAGCTACTTTATGGTTGTTCAACACTTTTCTAATGCCGGCTTCAAAAACTTCTTCTTTGGTGGAAAAATGTTCTCTTAATACTTTAGAATTAACCTGCGTCTCAATGGATAATTGGTTCATGCGAATAACTTGAGCGCCTTTTTTACGCATAACATTTAAAATTCTATCGATTAATTCATCTTTTTTCATTTTTGTTAAAAGATTTTTTGTGAATATTAAAAGCGGGACTCGTGAAAAGTCCCGCTTGAATCTAAACAACAAAAGAGGTTCTAAGATACTTATTTAATAGTATATCTAAGACCAATTTCTAAGCCTGATGTAAACGGAAAAGAAGACTCTGCATCAGAAGCTTGAGCATCTTCACTAATTGCATCTGTAAGAGCATAGTCAGCTCTAATTCCCGCATCTAAAGATAAGGCATCAGAAAGACTGAAGCCAACACCTAAGTTTAAGGCTACTCCTAAAACGAAAGACTCATAAGAATCTTTATTATCATCTAAAATCTCATCGCCGTCCCAGTTTTCAACTGATGCTCCGGTTAAAAAGTTAAAGGATGGTCCTACTTTTCCTCTGAACATAACAGATTTTGAAGGATCAGTATTATAAGCAAACTGCAAGGGGAGTTTAATATATTGGTATTTGTTTAATAATTCGGACTTAACTCCTGCTTGGGTAATTTCATACTTATCACCTTCTATCGAGTATAGTGCATCTAAGGAAAGTCCAAGGTTGTCGTTAAAATTATAGGCGGCACCAATTCCAAATGCTACACCAATATTCATTTCCGACTCATGATTATCATTGTCTGCATTGTCGGAGTTAAACAGATAAGTTGCTTGTGGAATTCCTTTTACACTTAGGTTGAATCCTTCCTGTGCAACTGAATTTTGTGTCATTGAAACTAGTGCAAATCCTGCTACTATTCCTTTTAATAAATTTGAATACTTCATTTTGTTTAAGATTTAATTTAACTATTTATTGATTTAATTATATCGCCTCTTGAGCGTTAAGATTATCTAATGTCTCTGTTACCTCGGTGTTGAGCTCCTCTTTGGGTGTTTCTAGCAGTTCAATTTTCGTTTCTTTATCTAAACCGAATTTGGCTAGAATTCTATCAAAAATGTAATAGATCACCGGAACCACCACTAGGGTTAAGAACATGGAACTGGTTAAGCCTCCAATTAATACCCATGCCAAGCCGTTTTTCCACTCTGCTCCGGCACCGGAAGCTAGTGCGATAGGCATCATACCAATAACCATGGCCAAGGTTGTCATCAGAATTGGTCGAATTCTTACTTGAGTAGCTTTAACCAATGCCTCTTTTACACTAAGTCCGGCTGACTTCAACTGATTGGTAAAGTCAACGACTAAAATAGCGTTCTTAGCTACCAAACCAATCAACATGATCATTCCCAGAATAGAGAAAATACTCAAAGCACTTTTGGAAAGCGCTAGTGCTAATAGAGCTCCAATAACCGCTAGTGGTAAAGAGAACATTACCACCAATGGGTAAACGTAACTGTCGTACAAGGCCACCATAATTAAGTAAACGATGATCAAGGAAGCGAGCAATGCGGCACCTAAACTTCCAAAGGCCTCTCCTTGGTTTTCAAGGTCACCACCCATGTTGTAACTTACTCCTGAGGGTAAGTCTAAGGTTGCCATTTTTGTTGTGATTTCTTCACCCACAGTTCCCACCGGTCTACCAATTACTTGCGCAGAAATAGTTACGGTAGGCACTTTATCTCGTCGGTTCAACTCAGTGGGACTTGAGCCTTCTTGAATATCTGCAATTTGATCAAGTCGCACTCTTTCGCCATCTGTATTAATCATGCTTAACTGAGCAACATCTTCAGTTTGTTCACGATCAAATTCGTCTAATAAAATATTAATGTCATATTCATTGTCACCATCGCGGTACTTCGATTCTTCAACACCGTTAAAGGCAGTTCTCATGGTTCCTCCAACCATTTCAAGCGATAAGCCTAAACGCGCCATTTTATCCCGATTCATTTCCACTTGTATCTCAGGACTACCGGACTCCATACTGCTTTCAACTTCCGCAGTTCCATCAACTTCACTTACCAGTTTTTTAACTTGCTCAGAAATGGCAATAACGGAATCTAAATTGGTGCCACTTAAGATCACCTGAATTGGAGCATCGGTACTTCCGCCCACCATGGAAACCGGAGTTGCTTTAAATTTTGCTCCAACAATGTTTTCTTGCAGAGCAATTTGTAGTTTCCTAGAAAACACCTCCGTGGAAACACTTCGTTTGTCTTTATCAACCAACTGAACGTTAAGTTCTGCCATGTAAGGCGTGGCATTCGTCGACATCTGCCCGGAGCTTTGCCCTACAGTTGACGAAATACGATCTACTTCGGGATATTTATTGATGAATTGCTCTACCTTCTGAGTAAGCAAGTTGGTTTGTCTTAAACTTGCCTTTTTAGGAAGTTCAACTTCCATTTTAAATTCCCCTCGGTCTCCACTGGAAACAAATTCGCTTCCGATAAAGCCAAATCCCACTAAAGTAAAAGAAGCAAAAAACAAGACTACGGTGACAAAAAGGACAATGATCTTATGATTGAAAGACCATTTTAAGGCATTGGTCATGGAGGTCTCAAAACCTTCGATCAAACCTTCGAACCAAGTAATAAACTTACCGATCAAGCCTTTACTTTTTAGGTTAGAAACCTTTGAAAAGCGTGAAGCTAAGAGCGGAATCATGGTAAAGGCTACCAATAAACTTAATAAGGTACTCACGGCAACGGTTATGGAAAACTGTCGCATAATATTTCCGATTAAACCACCGGTTAAGGACAGTGGTAAGAATACCGCCACAATCACCAAGGTGATGGAAATTACCGTAACTCCAATTTCTCGAATCCCATCGTAAGCTGCTTGAAATTTATTTTTTCCCATTTCCATGTGTCGGTAAATGTTTTCGATAACCACAATGGCATCATCTACTAAAATTCCGACCACTAGAGAAAGAGCTAATAAAGTCATCAGGTTTAAGGAGAATCCCAATAACATCATAACCGTAAAGGTAGAGATAATGGAAGCGGGAACCGCAAGCATTACAATTACCGCATTTCTTAAACTGTGTAAGAAAAGGAGCATTACTAAGGCCACTAAGATCACGGCAAAAATCAAGTCGTGGATTACCGCATCTGCTGCTTCCAAGGTAAATTCAGAACTGTCAGAAGCAATTGAAAATTTAAGGTTTTGAGCTTCATAGTCTTTTTCTAATTGCGCCATCAATTCCCTTGCTTGCTCACTCACTTCTACTGCATTGGCATCACCCTGTTTTTGAATGTTTAAACCAATGGCACTTTCACCATTTACCCGAGTGATGATTTCTGCTTCTTTTTGGGTGTCGTGAACTTCGGCAACATCTTCCAAACGAACTACTGAACCATTTTCATCGCTGCTCAAAACCAGTTTACGCATTTGGTCCAGGTTTTTGTATTTTCCTGAAAGTCGCAGTAAGGTTTGTGTTTCTCCGTTTTTAACTTTCCCGGCAGGGAAATCTATATTGGCATTTTGAATAGCTTGACTAACTTGTAGAATACTTAAGCCATAGGTTTCAAGCTGGTCTTCGTTTAAGTTAACTCGAATTTCTCTAGGCTGTCCACCTAATATATCAACTTGAGCTACCCCTTGAATCTTTGCCAATTGGGGCTGAATGGTTTTGTCGACCAAGTCATATAACTCAGTGCCGGGTAAATCAGCCGCAACCCCAAGGTTCATAATGGGTAAGTCGTTAATGTCAAACTTTCCCAAAGAAGGCTGTTCAGCATCCTCAGGTAAGTCGTTGATGATTGCATTTACTTTTCTTTGCGCCTCTTGCAGCGCTTGATCTTCATCAACTCCTTGCTGCATTTCTACGGTTACAATAGAAACGCTTTCCATAGAAGTTGAGTTAACTCTTTTCAATCCTTCAAGGGTAGAAACCGCATCTTCAATCTCTTTGGTGACAGAGTTCTCCACTTCGTAAGGAGCTGCACCGGGATAAGTTGTGGTTACCGTTAGCACCGGAAAGCTCATGTCGGGTAGCAACTCATAATTTAGTTTAGAGTAGCTGAACATGCCCATTCCAATTAGGATGGTAAAGAGGACCACCACCAGGGTGGGTCTTTTTATGGATGTTTTTGTAATATTCATCTTCTGTGTTTTACTTGTCTAATACTTTCACTTCAGTGCCGTCACTTAAATTGATCTGGCCGCTCATCACCACTTTGTCGTTAGGGTTAAGTCCGTTTAAAACCTCTAATAGGTCGCCGCGACTTTCGCCCAAAGTGAGTTTTTTCAACTTGCTTTCTCCATTTTCTATGACATACACTTCCGGGTTTTGAACACTGCCAATCAAGGCATCTCGGTTGAGGTAATACTTGGCATTATTACTTTTAAAGTTGAAATGAGCCGTTGCATACATTCCGGGTTTTAACTGAACCTCTCCTTGGTTTTGCATCATGATTTCCACTTCATATTTCAAGGCATCATCGGCTTTAGATGCAATAGCTTTTACTTTGCCTTCAAATTCTTTTTGTGGAAAAACCTGAGTGCTGATCTTTACGGAGTCGCCTTCTTTTAAAGCCAATACTTCAGAAGCGGTAAGCTTAACTTTTAGCTTTAGGGTACTGGCATCAACAATTTCGTAAAGCCTTTGTCCTTGGTTGATGAACTCGCCTTCTTGAAGAAAGTCATCGTTTATTTTTCCTGCGGCAGTGGCTCTGATGTAAGTGTTCTCAAGGCGCTTTTTGGCAGAACGATATTGAGCTTCTGCGTTTTTTAACCCAATTTTTACATCTTCCAATTGTCTTTTGGTTACTGCGTTTTCTTCCGAAAGCTTAGTAAAACGTTCTAGGTCTGTCTCTAGCTTTTCCAGGTTGGTTTTAGCGGCAGAAACCTCAGTTTGAATAATCTCATTTTCTACTTGAGCCAAGAGTTCACCTTTATCTACAGTAGCGCCTTTTTCTTTGTGCACCGCAACCACCTTTCCGGTAGTTTCTGACAAAATGGTTAGATCTGTTTTGGCTTCTAAAATTCCATCTGCTTTAACCTTGGCTTCCAAGGCCTTTTTTTGCAAAGAAGTTACTTCCACCGGAATGGCATCACTGGTTTCTTCTGCCAGCTTAGCTTCTTCTTTCATTTCTTGTTTGTTGCCATATAGGGTAAAGCCGATTAATCCGATGGCGGCAATACTGATAAGGGCTATAATTACTTTTTTCATGACTTAATGCTTATTGGGTTCGTGTTTTATTGCGTAATGATGGTTTTTAATTTTCCTTGAGCTTTGAGTAAGTCTAGCTCTGCGACTTTGAATTTGATCAGTTCGTTGTAATAGTTGTTTTGCGATTCGCGGTAAGCTTGCTCTGCATCTAGCAGTTCGGTTAAACTAGCTACTTGCTCTTGATACAACTCTTGAGTTTGTTGGTAAACCTCTTTGGCAAGCTCCTTATTTTCTTCTTGGGCTTTCACCGATTTTAAACTGTTGTTAAGTTGCTCTCTTGCATTCTCAAACTGCATATCAAGTTGTCTTTCGGTATGCGTTTGTTGCAAGCTCATTTTTTCTAACTCTATGTTGCTTTGCTGAATTTGACGGTGTTTTTTAAGTCCATCGAAAATGGGGATTTGCAGTTTTATTCCCCATAAGGTTTGTTGAAACCAAGGTTCACTATTATCGAAAAAGTTAAATTCATTTCTTTGGGCTTGCCACATTTGCTGACCAAAGAGCGAAAGTGTAGGGTAGTAACCGGCAGAAAATGACTTTTTCTCCAGCTGACTTAATACCTTTTGTTTTTCCAAGATTTGCATTTCAATTTGCTCCTCTCTTTCATATTGCATGGATTGTAAAGAGATGTCTTCTAGTTCCTCCGGTTTCTCAAGCGAAATCTGATTTGAAATGGGCATGCCTAAAAGCAATTTCAAATAGTTTTTTTGTTGCTTGTAATTTGCCTGAAGTGACTGAAATTGAGTGTTTAAATTGGCTTTGTTCACTTTTACACGACTGTAGTCCGTTTTCTTAACCAAATCGTTTTCATATTGCACCTTCATTAAATTTTCTAATTGCTCTAGAGTTTTTAAGTTGCTATCTAGCACTTTTAACTGTGACTCTAATTGCAGTGCGGTATAAAAAGCAGTAGAAACTTCGTAAAGCACTTCCTCTTCCGTGCTTTCTTTCATTAAGCGGTACAATTCTCTGGAACCTTTAGCGGCTTGCAAACCGATGAAAAACGATTGATCAAAAATCAATTGACTGGCTTTTATAGTAGCGTTGGCGTTGTATTCCGTTCCAAATTGAACTTCTAGGTCTTGTCCTGGTTGCCCCACTAATTCTCCCGGTAAAATTTGGGTAGGCAAATTGGGGTAGTTCTGATATTGGGCTTCCGCTGAAATTTGTGGAAGACCGCTGCTCATTACTTCACCTTCTCTGTATTTTGCTTTTCTCTGGTCGTAGACAGCTTGCTTAATTGAAGTGCTGTGTTCCAAGCCATACTTCAAAGCTTCTTCTAAGCTCAGCTCAAATTCAGTTTGGGTCGACTGTGCTTTTCCTAAAAGCGGAAAGAGTAACAGTAACAAACTGAAGTAGGCGATGAATTTTACTTTTGTCATTGTTTTTTGTTATGTATTAATTTATAGTTAATATTAAATAGTTCGTAAATAAAAGAACTCAAAAGGTCAAAAATTTTTATTCTTCTTGCTCCTCCCACTTTTTATAGAGTGCAGGAATTTCATTATTTATAAACCGCATAAAACTAATTACTTCGGTTAGGTTCTTATTAAATTTTTCTGTGTCATTTGGGCGGTTTTCCAAAACTTCTTCTAACAGATCTGCAACATTGGTAATGTTTTGAAAAGACTGTTTCATTGCTTCTCTCCAGCTGCCAATCTTGCTTCTAAAATATCTTTTTCTATCTCCTGAATGCGTTATGTAATCAACTTTACCCATGCTCATAAGCATGTTTATGGCGTTGCTGGTAGCACTTTTACTCAAGTTCAAGGTTTCTCGAATCTGATCAAAGCTTAATTCCACTACCGGAGAAACGGTAAGCAGTGCTACAATTCTGCCCGAAGCCGGCGACATACCACTTTTTTCATGATAAACACCTAAGCGTTCGATCAATCTTTTTTGGTCATCTGTTAATTTTATAGCTTCGCTCATTTTACTTTTAATTTCACTGCAAATATAAGAAGGTTTTTTTAGTTCTCAAATTAAAAAACTAAAAAAAATTTTTGCGGCTTATTATTATTTGGACTTAACGCTAAACTTCTTCCTCCACCTCATTGATACCCTAAAAATCAATGGTGTTCCAATGGCTGTTGGGAGTAGCCACAAAACCCAAGCTGGAGTCATGCTAAAGTTTACAACAATAAAAGCAGTTGATGTAGCAATAAAAGAACCGCTCATGCGGCCAATGTGATCGAAAAGCCAAGCGTTTTTGACAAACTTTTTTCGCTTCATTTTGATGAGGTCTTGAGCACTCATGGAAAACAAGAAAAAACCAAAAACCAAAAGTACAGGAGCCTCTCCAGTAAAACCAATAAGAAGCATAATTTTAGCTGCAGCGTAGAGCATTCCAATTACAACGACTAAAGCAATGGAGCTAATGATCCAATCAATGGGTTTGGGGCTAATTGCCTTTTTTAGAATTTCCTTAAAAATAAAGTTTATCCTAAGAATTTATCTATACATTTGCATTCATCAATATATTAATTTACGATATTGGAACTGAAACAAGTAGAAAAAATATCCAAAGCCTTGAGTGACATCAACAGGCTTAAGATCTTACAATCCCTGCAGGCCAATAATGGCAAGCTGGAATGCATTTCTATCGTTTCATTTTTGAATCTTGCCCAACCTTCAATAAGCCATCATATTAAAAAACTTGTTGAGGCAGATTTAATAGAACCACACAAAGAAGGGCGGTACCATTTTTATTCTTTAAACACCGACGTCTGGGATAATTATATGGAGACATTAAAAAAATTATAATTTTTTATTTCAATAATACATTGATACTTTTAAATATATGAATACAAAAGAAGTAGCTTATTCCATACTTGAACTTGCCATTGTTTCCGAAGGAAATTCAATTCAAAAAACATTACACAACTCCCTTAGCTTGGCTAAAGAAGCCGAAAAATACAACTACAAACGCATTTGGTTTGCCGAACACCATAACTCAGATAATATTGCCAGTAGCGCTACCTCTTTGCTTATCGGATACGTTGCGGAAAACACAAATACCATTCGACTAGGTTCGGGAGGTATTATGCTTCCCAACCATTCCCCCCTAATCATAGCAGAACAGTTTGGTACGTTGGCTCATTTGTATCCGGATCGTATCGATTTAGGCCTCGGTAGGGCGCCTGGTACAGACCCTCAAACTGCCCAGGCCATACGTTCAGATTTTATGCAAGCAGCTCATTCATTTCCCGAAGAGGTAGCTAAAATTCAGAGATACTTTTCGTTAGAAAACAAAAAATCAAAAATTAGAGCAGTCATTGCAGAAGGCACGGATGTACCTATATATATATTAGGCTCCAGTCCTGACAGTGCGCATTTAGCGGCAAAAGAGGGATTGCCTTATGCTTTTGCCAGTCATTTTGCATCTACACATTTACACAACGCTTTAAGAATTTATAAGCAGGAATTTCAGCCTTCCAGCTTTTTAGAAAAACCCTATACCATCGCCGGAGTGAATGTTATAATTGCCGATACTGATAAAGAGGCTGAAAAATTATTCACATCATTGATCAAAATGTTTGTGGGTGTATTAACCGGAGCCCGAGATCCAATACAACCGCCAACCGAAATGAACGAAGAGATGAAAGAATTACTTCACCATCCTTCCATAAATCAAATGCTGAAATACTCTTTTGTAGGGAGTAAGCAGACGGTAAAAAATCAAGTAAAATCATTTCTTGAAGATACTAAAGTTGACGAATTGATAGTTGTTTCGACAATGTACCATAGTGAAGATCGTATAAAATCAACCCGCTTATTTGCAGAGGTAATGGTTGAAATAAATGAAGACAAATAAAAAATAAAAGTTTCTGACCATTCCAATAACAAGTGCATAAGCTAGCATTTTATTAGCACAACTCTCTGTGCATTTAGCTTAAACCACTAGCCATTTTTAGTACGTGCCTATTTTCCTCTTCCATTTCGCCGAAACCATAAAAATCAAGGGAGTTCCAATGGCAGTTGGAAGTAACCACAAAACCCAAGCTGGGGTCATGCTAAAGTTTACGACAATAAAGGCAGTTGTAGTGGCAATGAATGAACCGCTCATCCGACCAATGTGATCGAAAAGCCAGGCGTTTTTTACAAACTTCTTTCGTTTCATTTTGATGAGGTCTTGAAAGCACATGGAAAACAAGAAGAATCCAAAAATCAAGAGTACAGGAGCCTCTCCAGCAAAACCATACTGAATCATAATATTAATGGCCGCAGACAACATTCCAATCGCAACTACTAAGGCAATGGAACTAATGATCCAATCAATGGGTTTGGGGCTAATTGCCTTTTTGTAGCGCAACAATCGCTTGCCGGTAAAAGCCAAGTAAAAACTAAAAACAGCTATGCTTTGCAGAAATGCATTTTCACGAAAAGTAGAGACAATTACTGCAGTGATGATCACCGTCATCATACTCCAATAATAGATTCGGCCACTTTTGATGTGAATATTTTGTCCTTTTTTGCTTAAAATGGCAACAATTCCACTTAAAAGGGCTAATCCACCGGCAAAGACGTGAACAAAGAGGGTAAATTGAATAAATAGTTCCATAATTTATTGATTGATTAATGATTTATAGGCCTTCCATCGTTCCGGATAAAAGACCAATTGGATAAAGTTGAATTCGATAGCGTTTGAAGTATAAGTGAGTCCGTTTTGCTTTAAATCCACTTTTGGGTTGTAGCGCAAATTGGTTCGAAGGATAAAAAAGTCCGTCTCCGAAAGGCGAATATCCCAACCGAAAACCAAACCATAGCCCCAACTTTCCTCTTTGTGATCGCTTACCGTTCGTTGAACGTCTTTTTCATTCAAGTGGTAATAATCTCTCGCTGCAAAGGGACCAACAAAAGGCACAAAACCATGAAAGTCGAACAGAAATTTAAAAGCTTCTAAAGCCAGCGATTGTTTGTTGAGTGAATAACTGTAATCAAAAGCAGTTTCTTCTTGTTTGTGTCGACGATAGGAGAGTCTGATTGCTGCATCTGTTTGATGGAAATAATAACCCAAAGCCATGTCTAAACCGACATTTCCTTCAATTTCATCATTGAAAAAAGGTTTTCGCGAGGCGTGTTCCGATCGCTCCAAAGGAATGTATGCACTCCAACCCAAACCGACTGAATAAGTATTGAGCTTGTTTTCTTGCTTGAGTTCTTCTTTGAGTTTGGCAAAAAACCGCTGATTATTCTCACTTTCATAGGAACGACTGAAGTCCATTACTTTTTTGATACTGAGTGAAAAGGTATAGTTGTTGAGCTTGGTCTCGGAGAATTGCTCTCGATCTATAGCTGTTTGAAAAGTGGTGTTTGGAAAGTAATGGGCGGAAACTCCCAAGATAAAGTGCTGCTTTGTTCGATAACTTAAGCCGGCTTCAGTAAATGTTTGCCAGTTTCCGTAAGTCGGTCCATTGGCAAGTTGTAAGCTCATTCGATTAAAACCAAGGCCTGTAAAAGGACGCAGACTTTGGCTTTTAAGTTTGAATGGATAAAAACGAAAGCCGGTGATTACATTGTTGCTGTAAGTTGCATCTTTATTACCGGAAAGGGGAAATGATGCTAGCGGAATAGACAAGTAGAAATCGGCATGTCCCCAAAAGTGCGTACCGCCGATTAGAATTCGCGGATGCAATTGGTTGGGTAGATCTTTGTGGATTATTCTTCCATTTTCTATTTGAGAAAACGTTTGCTGTTGAGGACTAAATTCAGTTGCTAATCCAACATAAGATTCCGCAAAGCGATAGCGGCTTTTTTGTGGGTATACGCTTGAGCTCAAGCAACAGATTGTGATGAAAAAGAATAGTGCTCTCATCTTTTTTCTGACAAAGGAAAGGCTACATGCTGCTCTTAATCAAATTTTTGTGATGAGTGTCAAGTTGTTGTGACGAATGACAAAAGGGTATAGGGAAGAAAGTAAAAAGCCCTACACAAGTGTAAGGCTTTCTACTAATTTGATTGGTTTTTCAATCGACTATTCAGTAATAATCAACTTCTTCATTTCATTCTCAATTCTAATAAAGTAAATGCCATTACTCAATTCGTTGAGGTTAAGTGTTGTTTTTTGATTAGAAATGAAACGCTCAAAAACAACTTTTCCACTTAAGTCAAATACTTGTAAAGGTGTGTTTTTAATGCTAGTTGAGCTATTTACTTGAATTGTTAATTGCCCATCTGTTGGGTTCGGATAAAAGTTGAAGTGATTTTGATTGTTATTTTCAAACGACTTTATTCCAACTGAAATAGGTCCACTTCCCGGCGTACCATAGACTTGAAAGCCGTTGATAATTTGCCCTTGAATAGCGGTAGCTGAAGCAATCCAATTTTGTCCTAGCATGTTGTTACTGCTTGAGTCAGCTAACTCGATGGATGCTCCACCACCGTCGGGTTCTCCGGCATTGGCTCCACTTGGCCATGGTGCAGCATCGTCATAATCAACGGAGTCAATTGAACGACCAAATTGATCCGCCAGTACAATTAATTCACCTCCGTTACTCAAGCCTCCGCTTGTCCAAACAAAATCGGCATCAAAACCATAACGATTTCTAAAAGCCGAAGAGTCATAGGCGATAATAGCATATTGTCCTAAGGCAATTGAATCTTCAGCTTTAAAAGTATGTGTTATTCCGTTAGGAAAACTAAATCCATTAAGTGCAACAGTTGCTGTATCTACATTCAATATCTCAATGTATTCAGTTGTATCCGTTCCGCTTTCCGCAGCATTGTACATAATTTCAGTAATCACCAACTTTGCAATGTAGGTAGTTGGCTCAATTACATTCACAGAGTCAATTACTGAACAAGCATTTGCATCTGTTATAGTTACAAAATAACTTCCTGCAGTTAGTCCGCTAATGCTTGCCGTATTGTCGTTATTCGACCATAAATAGCTGTAAGGTGTTGTACCTCCATTTGCTGAAACGCTTGCCGCCCCATCATTTCCTCCAATTGTTGAAACATTATTATCAACTGTAGCCGTTGCCGTTAATACAGCTGGTTCTGAAACAGTAGCTGAGTCAACAAGAGTTGCTCCCTTATCGTCGGTAACAGTTACCACATAAGTTCCGGCAGCTAAGCTATCAATTGAAGCTGTAGTGTCTGCATTACTCCATAAATAGCTGTATGGACTAACTCCCCCGTTTACACTAATACTAACTCCTCCATCTTGCAAACCATTACAGCTTACATTAGAGTCTACTACAATCGTTGCTGTTAAAGCAGCAGGTTCAGTAATAATTACAGAATCAATGCTAGAGCATAGATTAGCATCTGTAAGGGTAACAATATAAGTTCCTGCTGAAAGATTGTTAATTGTATCTGTGGTAGCAGAATTTGACCAATTATAAGAGTAAGGAGACGTTCCGCCGTTAGCAGTTACATAAGCTTCACCATCAGTTCCACCATTAATACTCACATTATTTACCACTGTTGTGTTTATTGTCAATGCTGTTGGCTGACTTACTAAGGCAGTGTCTGTAGCAGTACATCCATTCGCATCAGTAATAACCACAGAGTAATTACCGGCTGAAAGATTGTTAATGGTGTCTGTTGTAGCTGTATTCGACCATAAATAAGTATAAGGTGCTGTTCCCCCACTTACAGTAGTGAAAAGTTTACCGTCATTTCCTCCATTACAGCTTACTAAAGAGTCAATCGTAATTTGGGTAGTTAGAGCAATGGGTTCAAGTATTGAGTCAATAGCTGTAGTTGAACATCCATTGGCATCCGAAATAGTTACTGAGTAGTTTCCGGCGGCTAAATTGTTAATTGATGAAGTAGTAGCACTATTTGACCAAAGATAAGTATAAGGCGAAGTTCCTCCGCTTACATTTACGCTCATTCCACCATCAGTTAAACCATTGCAAGAGATATTGCTATCAACGCTAAGATTAGGAAGAAGGGCATCCGGATCTCCCAAAACCATGGTTGCTGTAGCAGTTGCACTGTTCGCATCTGTTACTGTAACGGTATATGAGTTTGAATCTAATCCCGTGATTGAAGCAGTTGTAGCGCTATTACTCCAACTATAGGTATAAGGTGAAGTTCCTCCAATCGCCGATGCGGTTAAACCACCATCACTTGCACCATCGCAGCTAATTGTTGAGTCAGTGGTGATAGAAGCAATTAATGAATTGGGTTGACTAATAAAAACTGAGTCAATAGTTGAGCATCCGTTTGCATCTGTAAGCGTTACATAATAGGTAGCAGCTGAAAGTCCGGTAATGCTACTATCTGTTGAAGTTGTCGACCATAAATAAGTATATGGTCGGCTGCCTCCGCTAGCCAAGACAGTCGCTCCACCATCGTTTCCACCGTTTATAGAAACATTACTGTCTGCGATTACATTTGTAGTTAGCGGATTAGGCTCTAAAATAGAATCAGTTTCAACAGTAGTACAACCATTATTATCTGTGATGGTTACTGAGTAATTTCCGGCTGAAAGTCCGGTAATTGAAGCGGTAGTAACTGAATTGGACCATAAGTAGGCATAAGGAGAAGAACCCCCATTGGCAGAAGCAGTTAAACCTCCATCTGCTCCGCCATTACAGCTAACATTAGAATCTACAGCTATGCTTGCAGCTATCGCAGTCGGTTCGCTTATATTGTTATTGGCAGTTGTGGTGCATCCGTTGGCATCTGTTATTGTAACTGAATAGCTTCCAGCACTAAGGTTGCTCAAGGTGTCTGTTGTAGCTGCGTTCGACCACAAATATGAATAAGGAGTACTTCCCCCGTTTGCAGTAACATATAGTTTTCCATCGTTTCCTCCGTTACAACTAACGTTTGAATCTACAGTAACAGTTGCAAATAAAGCAGTCGGCTCTGTAACATTTGCAGAGTTTGTGGCTGTACAACCATTGTCATCGGTAATCGTAACAGAATAGCTTCCTGCTGCAAGAGCTGTAATGTTACTATCTGTTGAGTTCGTTGACCACAAATAAGTATATGGAGCCGTTCCCCCATTTGCAGAAGCAGTTAAACCTCCATCCGTTCCACCATTGCAAGAAACGCTTGAGTCAACAACTACAGAAGCTAGAAGAGTACTAGGCTCAGTAATAGTTATAGAATCAATTACAGTTGCCGAAGAAGCATCAGTTACTGTTACGTAATAAACAGCTGCTGAAAGGGCTGTAATGCTGCTATCTGTCGAGCTAGTTGACCATAAATAAGTGTATGGGAAAGTTCCTCCGCTGGCAAAAACAGTGGCTCCGGCATCACTTCCTCCATTGCAAGAAACGGTTGAGTCAACAGTAATAGAAGTAGACAAAACAGGAGCAGACGCAGGGCAGTTAGCATTGTGAGCACCTAATGAATCTGCCATATCTTGTGCAAAAACCATCCACTCTGAAGCAGAAGAAACCGACCAATCCTTGTTTCCTTCCTGAACAGAAGGATCTCTAACCAACGTTCGGTTGGCAGTTGTGCCGTTCGTAGAATTAGTTCCGGTAATTGACCATCCGGAACCGGGATCAACGCCAATTACACCGAATATATCAAGCGTGTCGCCGGTTACTGTATTGATTAGTGCAATTGCATCATCTCCATTAAAGTTAGCTAGACTGCTGCTGATTGTGTCTGCTAACGTTTGAAATACTGGGTCGGCGCTATTGTGAATTATGGTGTAAGTGGAGTATGCAGGTATAGAATTACTTGATATAAATACTTGACTCGAGCTACTGCTTCCATTTGAAAAAAGGTGTAATTCATAGTTTGAGAAACTTATTGAATTTGAAGTTGGGTTGTAAATTTCTATTGCCTTATTAAATGAGCTTCCTTCAATATACTCCGAAATAAATAAATCCGAACATTGAGCTGAAAGCCCTTGAATACTTAATAGGCTAATGACAAAGAGAGATAGTTTTTGTAAATGTTTTTTCATGATATGAATTATTTTTTTACAAATGTATCATAATTAAAAAGTTATGTCCAGTATATTTTGTTAAATAATGGTTACCTCTATGCTTCCACAGTATTTACAGGAGGTTTCTAAGGGTTTAATTAGTCAATTTCTAGCCAAATTGTTTAATTATTTGAAGTTCTGGTTAAACAATATTAAAAAACAACTGTTATTACTTAACTAAAAACTTAAGCCATGATAATCGGAATTGACTTTGGAGCTAAAAATGCGGGAACAACAGTAATTGCAAGAATGTACGAGCATAATAAAGTTGATTTTTTCGCAGCTGAGAAAGACCAAGATGCGGACGAATTCATTAAAAAATTTATTGAGGAACAGGAAGATATATGGTTAGCTTACATTGACGCACCTTTATCTTTGCCCATGGTTTACAAAAGAATTAATGGCAGTAACGACTTCTTTTACAGAGAAGCCGATCGACTTACCGGGGCAATGTCACCTATGTTTTTGGGTGGCTTAACGGCAAGAGCCATGAAACTAAAACTGGAAGTGGAGGCGATGGGTATAAAAATGGTAGAAACTTACCCTTCAAAATTGGCAGAAGTACTTCATTTAAAAGAAAAAGATTATAAAGGAGATAAAAATCAGATTCCGGTTTTGTGTGATGCGCTAAAAGAAGTAAGCAGTTTTGAGTTTGATAATGATAAGGTAGTTGACTGGCATCACTTTGACGCCCTGCTTTGTTTGTATTCTGCCAAGCGTTTTGAAATGCAGGCTGCCATGGTATTTGGCAGACCCGAAGAGGGAGTAATTACTGTTTAAATTATGCTTTGGCTTTCTTGCCTGATTTTGCAGCTTCCTTAAAATATTTCCAAGGAACGACTAACATTCCAAAGCATTCGCCTTCTTCTTTTCCAAGATGTTTGTGATGCACTTTGTGAGCTTTACGAATAGCTCTAAAATAAATGTTGTCGGTTCTTTTAAACCAATTTAATCGTTGGTGAATAAACACATCATGAACGGCAAAATAAGCCATTCCATAAAATAAAATCCCCAAGCCCATAGATAGTCCGTATGCAAAAATTCCTTCATTCCACAAGATGAAAAGACCTATACTAATAACTGCATAAAAAATAAAAAAGGCATCATTTCTTTCAAACCAGCCCTCTTCCGGCTGATGATGGTCGCGGTGGAGTGTCCACAAAAAACCATGCATTACGTACTTATGCGTAAACCAGGCCATAAATTCCATGGTAAAAAATGTGGCAATAACCACCAAAATATGAATCAACAATTCCATAGTTCAAAATTACTTGCTATTTATAACAATTAAGTGTTGGTTTTGTTATTGAGAAGTTTAATTTCCGGAATGAAATATTTTAAAGTTTTGTGCATTTTTGTAAATAAGATGGCGCTAAAGTTTTTACAAAAAACCAAGCTTTTTTTTACTGAAAAAAGGATGACTACTTTTATCATGCTGGTGTTAATCAGCTGGATGTCTATTTGGTTTTTGAGATTTTCTAAAAACTATCCACATGGAGACTCTATAGATTATATTTTAATGACAGAAGCAATCTATAACCACGGCACTCCAAACATTACTAAAAAAGACATTACTAATTATATTGATTTCTTAGAAGGAATGAATATAAGGGTGGAGAAAAAAATGGTTTACGATGATTTACTGGTTTTTCATCGTGAAATTGAAACAGATAGTTTATTATTTAATCCCAATAAAATACAGAGTAAATGGGCTTTTATTCTTGGTAAAGGCGAAAAGGTGTACACTCAGCATTTTTGGTTTTACTCTGTATTGGCAATACCGGCAAGAGCTTTTTTAGAGCTGATTGATGGGGACTTTACTAAAACATTTTTAATTACAAACTTAACGCTCTTGTTTTTGGCTATTTGGCTGGTGCTAAAAAACAAAAAACTGAACTATCCTAAAAGATTAGTTATAGCAACTCTAATGGGTTTTTCTCCGGCTGTTTGGTATATGTATTGGCCACATGTAGAGTTGTTTGCAGGAGTTTATACTTTACTGGCAATTGTTTATTTCTTTACCGATAAAAAAATAAGATCAGTTTTTATTTTATCCATTTTATCACTTCATTATCCTCCATTAGCATTTTTAGCATTGTTTATTATAGGAAACATCTTATATGAAAAAAGAGGAAAGTGGAATATTAAATTATTTAAAAAGCTTTTTATTGCTGCAGTTTGGGTGTTTATTCCAACTATTTTTAGTTTGCTTGTTTTTGGAGTCCCAAACATTATTACAGCTCAAGATTATTTAAGCTGGGAATTGGTTAGCTTCCATCGCTTTTTTTGGTTTTTCTTTGACCCCAATCAAGGTGTTATTCTTGCTATTCCTCTTTTTATTTTTGTTTTTATAGGCTTTGCTGTTTATGACTCCATTAAAAGGCAAAATGGAATTTATTATTACTTAGCCTCATCGATTGTTGTGATGGCTTTGTTTTTTATGCAAATGAAAAATTGGAATCACGATGGAGAAATTACAAATAGATATGCTGTTTGGATAGCGAGTTTGATTGTTGGCTTGGTAATTTTCCGAACTTTTAAAATGCAAAGCAAATTATGGATGTCTATTCTTATTGTACTTTTAGTAGCTAGCCAAATTGCAGTTATCTCTTCTCAAGCAGAGTATAAAAAAATCAGATATTCTGCATTGATGCTTCATCCGATAGGAGAATATGTATTAATTAACTATCCGGATTTATACAATCCTGATCCTTTAATTCTGAGTCAAAGACTAAATGATTTTGCTTATTCTTCAACGGATAGTGTAAAAGTAGTGGCAGATCATCAAAACAACATAAAGAAAATGATGGTGTATTTGCCGGCTTACAGACAGCTTATTCAAAGAGGGATGGACTCATTAAAAGTAATGGACTTTATTGAGCATGCAAAAAAATTTGATGCTTATGGGCAAAAATGGTTTTATGTGAATGAGTCTGACTTTGAAAAACTAGGTTATAATCAATCTAAAGACACAATGATTGCTTTTATAGAAAAATCAAAAAGGAAGAAAACTTATCAAAAAATAAAAAGAAATATTTTAAGCTCTCAAGAGTGGCAGGATAACATTAAGAAGCAAGCTAAGGAATGGGGAATTAGTTATGAAGAGGCACTTCATTCCAATATTGAACACATAATTAATGAAAATAAAAAGTAATAGATTGAATTTCTTGTCAAAAATAAAGTGGAGTAAGATTAATACTGATAGAGTAACGACCATTATAATGCTGGTTTTAATCAGCTGGATGTCTATTTGGTTTTTGAGGTTTTCTAAAAACTTCCCCAATGGAGATGGCTATGAGTATGTTATGACTGCAGAAGCGGTTTATAATCACGGCACTCCTGATATAAAAAAATCTGATGCAAAAGGTTATGTAAAGTACCTGGAAAGGATGAATGAAGAAGTTTATCTGAAATGGATTTACATTAATTTGATTAAATATATTGACTACATAGAAAGAGAAGAAATAACCTTTGAAAAAGAACGAATAAATGGAACCACTGGCTTTATTCTAGCAAACAATGGCAAAATGTATGCTCAACACTTTTGGTTTTATCCAGCGTTAACAATTCCCGCAAGAGCATTATTGGAGTTATTCGATGCTGACATTGCCAAGTCTTTTTTAATGACACACTTGTGTTTGCTCTATATTGTTGTTTGGTTAATACTCACTAATAAAAAACTTAATTATCCCAAAAGAGTAGTGTTAGCTACTTTAATGTGTTTTTCTCCTGCAATATGGTATATACAGTGGCCACACCCTGATTTTCTTGCCGGTATTTTTACTTTTTTGGCTATTATCTATTTCTTTACTGAAAGAAAAGTCCTTGCAATTTTAATTTTATCAATCATCTCTTTTCACTTTCCTCCCTTAGCTTTCGTTGCTCTTTTTATGATTTTTAATGTGCTGTATGAGCAGTGGGGTAGCTGGAACATTAAGCTGTTTTTAAAGCTTTTTACAGCTAGCATTTGGGTTTTTGTGCCGGTAATTTTTAATTTAATGGTTTTTGAAGTTCCAAGTATCATTTCTCACATGGGCTATTTAAGTTGGGACTTTGTTACTTTTCATCGTTTCTGGGGCTTTTTCTTTGACTTAAACCAAGGAGCTATTCTCGGTATTCCTCTTTTTATAATACTTTTCATTCCCTTTATGGTGTATGACTTAATAAAGAAACAACATTTAATCATATACTACTTATCTTCTTCAATCATAATTATGGCTTTGTTTTTTATGCAAATGACCAATTGGAATCATGGCTGTGAGGTAGTTAATCGGTATGCAGTTTGGGTTTCAATGATGTTAATGGCACTGTTTATTATTAGAATTTTTGAGATAAAAAGAAAAACCCTTTTAAGTAGTACAGTTGTTTTATTAGTAAGCACTCAAATTTTTGCAATTTCATCTCAAGCTAACTTTAAGAAAATACGGTGGACGGCTCAAATTATGACTCCAATTAGTAAATATGTTTTAACTCACTACCCGGAAGTTTATAATCCAGATCCAAAAATATTTTTTGAACGAACAAAGTATGAAACAAACTCAAGGACTGATAGTGTATTAGTTTTTGCAGATACCGACAGTGTTATTACAAAATTTATGGTAGACACATCGGCTTATGAGCAGTTAATTCAGCGAGGAATGGAAGCTGTTGCGGTAAAAGACTTTATGCAGGAAGCACGACTTTATCACAACCGCTGGTTTTATGTCAATAAGTCTGACTTTGAAAAGCTTGGTTATGAGCAAAGCTCAGATACAATGATTCAGCACATTAATAGAAAGAAAAAGGAATGAAACATAGAGTAAAAACAGCGGAATTAGTTGCATTTTTAAAAAACAAAACAATTGATTCAGCCTCTTTTGTTGACAATATAAAAATTGCCTATCGTCCTTATGTTTGTCCATTTGACGATTTATTAAACTACCTTCCTGATAATAGCTCAGTATTTGATATTGGTTGTGGCTCAGGTATGCTTTTGTCACTAATTGCAGCTTTTAAAAAACCTCAAAAGTTAGGAGGCTGTGAAATTAGCCGGCGTTTGGTAGACAACGCAAATGAAGTGCTAGCAAAAGAGAACAAAAACACAAAGGTATATTATTTCGATGGCGAATCTATTCCCGATGAGGTTAAAGACTTCAATTATATTACTATGATTGATGTTTTACATCATATACCAAAAGGTAAACAATTTGCTTTTTTAGAGCAGTTAGTCGACAAAATTAGTGTGGGCAGTTGCTTGATTATAAAAGATATAAAAAGGGAGTCTGTTTTAAGTTATTGGAATAAAGTTCACGACTTAATGCTTGCCGGAGAAATAGGAAATGAGTTAAATAGCAAAAAACTTAAAAACTACATGGAAGAAAGACTATCTTTAAAGTTATTAAGTTACACTTCCAGAAGAATGTTACTCTATCCTCATTTCACATTAATATTTGAGAAATTATAATGAAAACGGCTATTAAGTTATTAAGAGTAAAGCAGTGGGTAAAAAATGTATTTGTTTTTTTACCGGCATTTTTTGGAGGTGTTTTCTTTGAAGTCGATTCGATTACTTTACTGCTTGGATTTTTTGCTTTTTCACTTTTAGCGAGTTCTATTTATATTATAAATGACTTAAAAGATGCTGAGTCAGACAAAAGGCATCCCAAAAAACGAAACCGGCCTATTGCATCAGGAAAAATCAAGCCTTTACAGGCTTTAATAATAGCCGCAATATTGTTTCTAGCTTCCGGATTTACAGCTACCTTCTTTTTGCCTTCAAGCAGTTGGTTCATTCTTGCTTTGTACTTTACAGTCAATGTGCTCTATTCTTTTTATCTCAAGCACTTGGCTATTGTGGATTTAATTTTAGTGGCTTCCGGTTTTGTTTTTAGAATTATTGTTGGCTCCCTAATTGCTTCAGTTCAACTTTCCTATTGGCTGTTATTAATGACTTTTTTGTTTTCGCTTTTTATAGTTATTGCTAAAAGAAGAGATGATTTTACAACCACCGATAGTACACCATATTTGTTGAGAAAAGTAAATAAATATTACAATATTTCATTTTTAAATACAGCAATTACCATAGTATCTACTTTGATGATGGTGTGTTATGTTATGTACACTTTTAACTCTAATTATTTTGAAGGCAGAAATTACTTTGCCCTAATTTCTTCTGTTTTGGTTATTGTTGGACTGCTGCGCTATTTTCAAGCTATTTTTGTAGAAGAAAAAGGGGGCTCTCCCACCGATTTTGCATTTAAAGATCGTTTTATTCAAGTAGTCCTACTGCTTTGGCTGGCTATTTTTGCTTATCTGATTTATTCATAAGTTTTTATTAAAAAAAAAGGAACTATGACAGTAGCTTTTTTTGATTTTGATGGCACTTTGGTTAAAGGCGACAGTCTAAAAGCATTTCTTTTTTTTTATTTTAGGAATAATCAATCAAAATTACTTTTAAGAACATCCTTTTTTTTGCCATACTTCATAGCACATAAGCTTGGTATAGTATCAAATAATCAATCAAAAGCAAAGTTGTTTCAACTTTTTTTTAAAGGTGAAAAAAGAGAACTTTTTTTGTCTAGAGCTAAACAGTTTTCTGATGAATGGATTGATAAAAACTTAAACACTCAAGTTTGGAATAAGCTTCAATGGCATAAAAAAAAGGGGCACTTAGTTTATGTCGTTTCGGCTTCAATCGATACTTACTTATTGCCTTGGATAAATAGAAATGAGATAAAACTACTATGCACGGAAATGGATTTATCAAATGACCCAATAAGCGGTAAATGGAAAACACCTAACTGTTACGGCCAGGAGAAAGTAAACCGAATAGTAGAAGAAATCAACGTTGACTCCTTTGAAGCAAGCTATGCCTACGGAGACTCTAAAGGAGATCGCGAAATGCTGGAGCTGGTTGACTTTGGGTTTTATAAAAGTGTTTGAAGCTTGGCTTAATCAGATTAAGCTTTTTTGCAGATAGCATAATTGGATAATCCGGGGATTTTAATTTGGAGTCTCTTAAATAGTGCAGAAACTTTATAGTCTATAAATAATAGATTAATGATAAAATTATCTAACGGAGTTTTTTTCCAGCCCCCAATACCCTTTACTGACTTTTGAGGCTTAAATACTTTCTCTTTCATTGAAGTCAGAATTCTTGGCGGCAATAAACTAAAGAAAAAGTAGCCGATTTCTAATGCTTTCAAGTTTGAACTTTCAATATTCTTTTTCAAAAGTTTATTATCATAGCGTCTGTAATGCTCTAGAAAAACATCATGCTGTGAAAATAATGATTGATAAGCGGGAACAGTAATAAGGAACTTTGTTGAGTCCGAAATATTTTTAAAGCTACACACCCATTTTAAAAAATCTATGTCATTTTCAATGTGTTCGATAACGTCCAGTAGTAAAATCAAGTCAATACTTTGATGGTTGTTTTCAAATGCTGACTCAAGACTATCATAAACACTAAATTGATTAGAGTTTAGTTTATTGTTATAAAAGTCTATAGCTTCTTTATCAAATGCAGTGTCAACAGCAATAAAATTAGCGTTTTTGAATGTAATTGAGAGTTGTTCAATTAACCAAGTATCACCACATCCAATATCTAAGATGACGATTCTATCTTTTTTATGAAAAAGTTTTGCAATTAACGAGCACACAACTTTTACTCTTGCTTTCTCCCAAGGGTGCCGAGATTGAATATTTGTGGTAAGATTAAGTTCTTTTAAATCCATTATTATTTTACTTTATATACTGCATTAATAGTTGAGTTTAATCTTCTGATTTCATAAACCTTATTTTCTTTGTAATTAGGGAATCCATTTGGGTTATATCTAAAATCTGTAATCAAGTATTCTGCACCACCTTTTTTTGATTTATATTGGAATCGAGGTTTCTGCTTTTCTGTTAACATTAGTATATTATGATGCCCCGGAGCGCTTGATGAAAAGTACTTAATAGGGTTCGAATTTGTGTATCTATAAAGGTATTCTAATGACTCTTTATATGAAGTACCCCAATAGTCAACATCAAAGTTTCTTATTAAATAGTTGTTTTCACGGAATGCGAAAAGAGGATTAAAGTAAACATTTTGATATGGATGAAGGTTAATCATAAATAATACAACAACGATAATAGTAGCATAAAACCCATTTTTTACATATTTAATAGGCAGTTTATTGTGTAAGTATTCTAGTCCGTTTATACTAACTAGTACAATGGGTACATAAAGAAAGAAAAATTGACGCCATCCATCGTAAACGGTTGACTTAAATATTGTTACTGCTAGTAACGGAGCAATGAAAACTCCTAGAGATAGAATTAGCAATATACTTTTTTTTGAAAAAGGGGCTTTTATAATTTGTATAGTAGAGGTAATAATACCAAACCCAAATAAGAGCGTGAAAACCAAAGGGGTTGTAATGAAAATGTATACAGGTAGGTAATACCAAGGTGTTGTTCCTGATTTAAACTTCTCACCAAAAAACATTATATAGCTATTCCACCTAAAGCTTGACATATTTTTTATAGCTAAAACAAAGTTTTCAATAGGGTTTTTCCATAAATATGGCCAAGTGATATATAATGTAAGTGCTGTTAATGATAATAATACAGAAGAGTTTATTAATGGCCTGATTGATTTTTGTTTAATTGCAATAACTCCAGTGTACCCAAAGTAAAATAGTGGTACCATAAAGCCAATAATTCTTGAGTTAATAAGCAGACCGCATACAATAGCAAACAATACAAGATATGTTTTTTTACTTGAGTTTATTACTAGGTAAAGTAAGAGAAAGCTTATAATCATTAAAGATAAAAAAGGTACATCTTTACTATTAAAGAAAGAATGGGCATAAATTCTTGGGTGACAGACGAGCATTAAAAATGCTGAAGATGCTAAGAAGGTGCTTTTATAAAGTTTTGAGACTAGTATGAATAAGCAATAAGCAGCAAGCAAAAATAAAAAGTGGCAAACCAAGTGCCGCATAAGGTAAACATCTTTGGAGTCTTCTATTCTAAATATCCTCTCTATTGCATATAATGGTAGTTCAATTGCAACTCCATAATCCCTGTCAATAAAGCTTAAGAGTTTTTGATTACCTTCAAAAACATACTCATACGTAATTTTGCCAATATTTCTTTGAGTTGGTTCATCCCATGATAAGCCATATTTTTGATAATTTGAAATACCAGCCCAGCTAGCAATAATTAGCAGAAAAAAACCAAGTATATAAGATTTATATTTATTATATGTAGAGTTTGATCTCTTTGATTTCGAATTCTTTTTGTTAGAAAAGTAAATAGCTAATAGGTCTATAGATGCCTTTAGAAAATAAGTTGGTTTTATTTTTGATCCACTTTTGTCCTCCCATCTATTTAGTGGGACTTCAATAATTTTACTTAAACTGTTTTTAAACTTTCTATTAATTCTGAATAAAATCTCAACATCAAATAGCCATTTTGATATAAAGTGCTCTTTAAAAATTTCTTCAGCAATATCCTTTCTTATTAGTTTAGCGCCACACTGTGTATCATATACCGGTATTTTAAGGATAAAGCTGACTATTGTTGCAAAAATACGTCCTATGAAGTGTCTATATATCTTTCTTTTTATTTGAGTGTTGCCTAAAAGCTTTACTCTTGTACCTAATATAATATAGGGCCTATCTTCATCCTTTATAGTTTTGCTTAGATTGATAATTTCATCAAGTGGTGCTGCAAGATCTGCATCAAAGTAACCGATATAATCAAATTGTTGACTCTTTGAATGTAATACTCCTTGCCTTATGGCTTCTGCCTTACCAACATTTTCCTCTAGATTAATGAAGGATACTTTTTCAAACTTTGAAGCAAGCTCTCTAAGAAGGTCGATTGTGTTATCTTGGCTGCCATCATTTACAAAGAGAAAAGAAATATGTTGGTTTTTTTCTTTACTTAAAAACGAGCTAAACTCTTTTGTATTAAGTCGATTAAATTCGTTGTAACAAGGAATTATAATTTGAATGTTTAGCATCAGACAAATATAATTTATATAGATATAAAACAGGCTAACTTTTATCTATTAGTTTTGTTGTTCTTAAAATTTGATTGTCAATATTCAACTATGAGTTTAGTTAAAGCAATTACTGTTATATTTTCATTACTTCTCTTCTTTTCTTGTCAAAAGCCTGATAGTAAATATGTAAGTGTTGATGATGACTCTTTTCTGCTGCAAGGAAAAGAATTCTTTCCTTTAATGCTGAATTATATAGTACACTTTAGAGATATTGATGGAGAAAAAGTCTTAAGCCCTACTTTTGAGTATGATAGTCTTAATCAATTTGATAGTTTTTCAAAAGAAGAAGTTTATGATAGGTTAAATACACATTTTAAATTAATTGCAAAAATGGGGTTTAACTCTATTCGTTTAGTCAGTCTTAATCATATTAATTATGAGAAACATTATCCCGATGCAGCATTGAGCTTTTATGATCTAAAAGGGAAAGAGCATTTTTTTAATTTAAATGTAAACCTAGAAAGAGTGATTTCAGAAATAAATAAAGTAGTTCAAATTGCTAAATCAAATGGACTGAGAACGATGCTTTTGTTTCCTAGGGCAAGAAAGCAAGAGCAATATGATTACAATCGAAAAATTTATATAAAAACTATTCTGAAAGCATTTAAGGAGGAAGAATATGTTTTTGCTTATGATTTTTTTAATGAGCCACTTTATTTTGATAATAGTGAGTTTAAAAACTTTTATGATAATCAAAGGAGAAAGGAAAATGTATATAAATTAGTAGACTCATGGGCTACAATGATGAGGGAATATGCCCCGAAACAATTATTTACTATCGGCTATGCCGAACCTTTAGAGGTTTTTGAGTGGGATCCAACATTATTGCCGGTTGACTTTGTTACTTTTCATACCTACAATCCACTTCGTGTGCCTAATGAAATATATTGGTATGCTAAAAACGTAGATAAACCATGGATGATAGGAGAAACTTCATTGCCTGCAGATAATGACTCCATTAGCTATGAAGAACAAGCAGTTTTCATGAAGGATGCTCTGCAAAGAACGTTGAATTGTGGCGGTGCCGGTTTTGGTTGGTGGCAGTTTCAAGATGTACTTTGGGGACCGTTTGAGCACAACTATACGTCACTAGTTGATCATCAGGGCATTACTGTGCTTGAAGGTGGGGATACCATTTTTGGAACAGTAAAAGAAGCCGGAAAGGTATTGCCTGAATTTCCGTTGAAAAAAAATGGGGACTGTGATTGCTGGGTAAACTATTACAACATCCTTGGCTATAAGAACTACGTAATTAAAGGAAAAGTATTAGATGCTAGCGGGAAACCAGTTAAAGATGCTGTTATTAGAGGATGGAATAAAAGTTGGAGAATTGGCGCCAATACTTTTAGTAAAGAAGATGGAAAGTTTAAGTTATACTCAAATACAGAGTTTGTGAATTTTGAAATATCTGCTCCCGGAAAAAACACTTCTAAATTTTATTTAGAATTAGAATATAAACCTAAAGATAGTTCATTAGAATTGAACCTAGAAGATGAGTCTTTAGAATACCACGATATTCATTACAAATGGTTTTTAAAGAATCCTGTTACACCTGAATCAACTTTTGATTTTAAAGAAGATCTCTTTGATAATTATAAGTTAGAATCTACAATGACTCCAGTGTACTTATCCAATGTTAATCTTGAGAATTAAGAGCTATTGTTTTACTTTAACATTCATTAATCGAATATAGTAAGGGATCTTGCTCTTATTCCATAAATACATTTTTACAACATCGGTTGAGTCAACTTCTTTGGGGAGCTTAAAGTTAAATTGCTGTTTGTGCCACATTATTTCCGGGTCTACCCTAATTGACTCATAAAAGCTACTTTCCCCATCGCTGTCGGTAATACTTATTACAGCATAAGTTTCATTGCTTTCTTCATTGTTTGCTGAACCAATAATCTCAAAAACAATTCTTCTCCCTGAGAGTTCTTCGTTTTTAACCTTTAAAGTACTACTGTAGGGAGAAACTGAATCTATTTGTTCATAGTTTTTCCCTTTTGCCAGCTGAATTGCATTACTCCATTCTCCTTCCACTATTGTGTGGTAATCATTTAAATATTGTTTTGAGTTGAGTTTTGAGATGGATGCAGGGCTTAACATCTCTACATAAAATTGATCAATTTCTACAGAATCACTTCCCAATAGCTGAAGAGAAATGAGTAAACTATCATTTTCGTTTCTTAAAAATGGAGGAATAAATAGCAAGTCCATGCTACTCCAGCTACCTTGTTCAAACCAGCTAATGTGCTCAACTCCTCTGTATGCTTGTTTGTATATTTTTCCGCTTTTTGTGTCTTTAACCTTTGCAACTATACCAAATGGGTTTTCATTGGCTGGAAAGTCAGATCGGTATCGTATTCTCGCAAAAAAATAGGCGTAAGTAGTGTCGTAAATTTCACTAAAAGGCTCTGAAAATGAATGATATGTAGGTTTTTCTTTTGTTAAAAATAAACTTCCTTCTTTTATAAAAGAATTTTCATTTAAAGAATCAAATGTATTGTCAATTGTTGAAAAGCTTTTTTTGTGAATTATTATACGTCTTAGGTTTTCATGCTCAGGAATGTAGTTGATATCTCTAAGTGGCTCTAGGAGTTTTTTCTTTTCTTGATTTGGTTTAGTATCTAAAAAAGTAGCGAAGTAATACTCTTTGGTCATTCGACTTGAGTCCAGTATTCCTTGATTAAACTGATAGGTTTGAAATAAGTTAAACAAAACCAATAGAACAATGATAGGAGAGACTATGTAACTTGATTGTTTTTTTGATTGAACACTTTGTAGTAAGAACCCTAGGGGTAAAATAAAAATCGGATAGGACTGTACAATAGATCGCTGACTAAAGCTACCTGCATACCACCAACAGTCCCAGCTACTAAGAATCCAGATGTTTAAAATTGTAAAAGCAATAAAAGGAATGGATAGTTGCTGGTTTCTTTTAAAAAAAGGAACAAAACCAACTAACGCAAACACCATAATTGGAGTATAAAGCAACCACCCTTTTTTAAAGCTAAACAAGAACTCACTAAGGTATGGAGATAAAAGTTTAAAATCTTCATTGATATAAGTGTCGAAGATCCACTCTCCACTTGTGTATTTCCAATATAGAGGTTGAATAATACCAAAAATTACAAATGGAATAGCGGCGGCAATAGGTTGTATTGGGTTTTTGATTAAAAAAAGTACTTTGTCTTTTATATTCGTAAAAACTCCTCCAATCCAAAAAACAGGAATAATAGCAAATAGTAATTCATTAGGTCTGCTCAGAGTCATTAATGCGGTAAGCAATGCGACGATAAAAATATTTTTTACGGTAGGACTTTCGTGCCATTTGTAAGTGTAGTAAAGAGCAATGCAGTAAGCTGTAAAAAGAACAATATGAGGTGATGATATATTAATAGATGCAATTTGTAGAAAGTTCGTTCCAAAACCTAAAATGAGAAGAATTAGTGTAGTTGTTTTCTCATTAAAAAAGAGCAATGAGAATTTTCTTAAGTATAGAAGACCCAAAAAGAGAATTAAAAATGCTTCTATCAACACACATAGTTGATAAGGAAACGAAAAGCCATCAGCAGGGAACTTAGAGCTCAAACTTGCCCAGGCATGAGCTGTAAAAAAAGCAGGGGAGTATATAATCGCAATTCCTGAGGTGTATTGTATTATTCTGTTACCATTATGAATGCTATGAGCTTGGTAGTAGGAGCTTGATAGGTCGTACTTTTCTTGAAGCTCAGTTACTAAATTATCGTTTTGTAGCTTTAAGTCATCGTAAATAAAAGTAGCCGGAAGGTACAAGTAGTAGCCAAAGTTATCCCAGTCAACAGCTCCGTAGTTGCCATTTTTACCAAAGTTTTTATCCGTTACTTTGATTAAAATTGCAGAGATAACAACTGTAAATACTACAAGCTTGCTTATTGAAAATTTCATTTAAATAGATTGTACTTTAAAATACAGTAAATTGCTCTGAACCCATCTTTCCAGCCAATTTTTTTACCTTCCTCATACGTTCTGCCATAATATGAAATACCTACTTCGTAAATGCGAATTTTTGGTACCCTAGCCAGTTTAGCAGTAAGTTCAGGTTCAAAACCAAATCGCTTCTCCTTTAAATTAAGAGATTTGGCAATCTTAGCATCCATCAATTTATAACAGGTTTCCATATCCGTTAAGTTGAGGTTGGTAAACATATTCGATAGGAACGTTAAAAACTGATTTCCCAATGAGTGCCAAAAAAATAAGATTCTATGAGGGTTACCACCCATAAACCGAGAGCCGTAAACTACGTCAGCATTTCCTTCAATTATGGGCTTAAGTAAGTCATTGTACTCTCTCGGGTCGTATTCTAAATCAGCATCTTGTACAATTAAATAGTCGCCGGTTGCCAACTCAATGGCTTTGTGAATAGCAGCACCTTTTCCTTGATTTTTTTCTTGTGCATAATAGTGAATATCCATTTCCGGGTTTTCACTTATGTACTTTTTTATGGCTCCTTCGGTATCGTCTTTTGAACAGTCATTTACTATAATAAGCTCCTTTTTTAGATCTTTGATTAAGCTAACTGCCTTAATGCGATCTAAAATAAGGTGGATAGTTCTTTCCTCATTATAAGCGGGAATTAGAATAGATAGTTTTTTCAATGTGGGAGTAATTCAATTGTTTGAACAAAAATCAAAGATAAGTTTATAATCTGTTTTTTATAATTCAATTCAGAGGGAAATTATCTTTTATACTTTATTCAATGATGAAACCCAATATAAATAGAAGTATTCGGCAGTTGTTCTTAAGACAAAAGAACTTAATTTATTGTTTATTTTTGCCACCGATGAAAAAGATTATCAGCGTATTTTCAATTACTGTAATTAGTCTCTTTGTTTTAGCAGTTTTTGGTTGGATGAGCGTTCATATTTCAAAAGGAGATAAGGACTTTGGTTTTGCTAATGAGCCAATTAGGTTTATGTATTCTTTTTTAGATCAATTTAATAAGTCAGTAAAAGAAGTGGAGAATTTATCTGCTACTTTTTTGCCAATATGGAATGAATTTGAGCCAATAAATAAACTTGAATCAGATTTGAAAATATTGATTTCATATTCTGAATCAAATTCTTTTAGAGCTGTCGCAATTCGAAATCTTAAAAATGACTCAATAGAATATAAATGGAGTATACCTGAAAAGGCGGGAAGATGGGATAGAGTTGTTAATCCTTATGTTCTAGATAACAAAGACTTGGTTTACTTTTATACTGATAACACAGGTTTAAGAAGAATTGATTCTACAGGAAATTTTAAATGGAAACAGGATAGTGTAATGGCTCATCATTCGCTAAATGTTGATAGTGCGGGTAATTTTTGGGTTTGTACTAAAAATAAACCTAAAGGCAGCGCAACAGCTAGTTACAAAATTGATGGACGAACTGTTTATTATGACGATGATTATATTACTTTAATTGATGCACAAACGGGAGATATGATTTTTCATAAATCAGTCTCAGAAATTTTAAAATCAAATAAGCTTAATAATTATATACTTCAGGCTCAAACTGCCAAGGATCCTCTCCATCTAAACGATATTCAACCGGCTTTGAAAACAACAAAATATTATAATGAAGGCGATGTCTTTTTAAGTATAAAGCAATCTTCTATTTTGTTGCATTACAGGCCTGAAACGAATAAGGTTTTAAAAGTTTTTGAAGGGCCGTTTTCTGCTCAGCACGACATTGATTTTTATAATGACTCTGTTCTAACTATTTTCAATAATAATTCATACCCTCACTGGACAACTGAAACTAAATCAAAACCAGCAAATGACGAAAACTTAGTAAAATCAGGCAACTTTTACTCAAATATAGTTCGTTATGATTTTGTCTCGGATAAATACTCATTTATAGGAGATTCATTATTTAGAGATCAAAAACTATTTTCATCAACAGAGGGTTTACATGAGTTTATTAATGATTCAACATATTTTATTGAAGAGCAGAATAACGGGATTTATTGGGTAATTAAAAATGAAGAAGTGATTTATAAAGATATTTTTCGTTCATTAAAGAGTGGATACTGCCACTTACCTAATTGGGCTAGAGTAATACATTAATATATGATAAATTTCTTATACATTGGTCCCGGAATGGGCGTAGGAACTATGGTTCTAGTTTTTTTAATAGCTGGAATCGTATTGTTTGCATTTGGTTACATTATTTGGCATAAGGTCAAAAAGTTCTTCAAAAAGAAAAAGTAGGTAAGTGTGTTTCTATATTTAAGTGTTGTTTTTATAGGCTTTCTTATTCTCGTCTATTTTATTAGGTTGTTTAGTTCACCTTTTGTTTCGTTAGCTGAGAATAGCTTAGCATTAGTTAATACACTTCTACTTAAAATTGACGAAGATGAAAAAGTAGCATTAGTTCAAAAGCAAAATGCCAAACTCATCCTATCTTTGTTTAAAGTAGTTGCTTCAATTCTTCTTGCTGTTTTAGTGGCTAGTATTCCATTTGTAATCTATTTAATACTAAGTAATAAAACCTATCAAGATTTAGATTTTACATCTTTAGCGTCAATTTTGACACTTTCAATAGGTTCAACTTTGGGGTTTTTTATTCCCATAAAAAGGAAAAATACGGAAGGGTATTCTGAGTTATCAAAGCTACTGCATAGGATGGCGTTAAATAACTATGCAATTGCCTACAAGTTATTTAAAAAAGAAGCGAAGAAACTATCTAAAAAGGGTATTAAAATCAAACCTCAATTTGTGATCGTTTCAGGTTTAGCGCGCTCAGGGACTACGAGTTTGATGAATCGGCTTTCAGAGAATAAGGTGTTTAGGTCATTAGACTACTCAAATATGCCTTTTTTGACAGCTCCAAATGTTTGGAAAAAGTTTTACAACCCTAAAGGAAATGAGAAAAAGGAGAGAAGCCATAATGATGGCATTATGATCGGTTTAGAATCAAATGAAGCACTTGAGGAGTATTTTTTAAAAATCTTAGAGAATGATAGCTACATCAATGAAAACGCTTTAGAGAGTTATGAATTAACTGAAGAGAATTATAAAGACTATATTAAATATCAGGCAGTTGTAAGGAATAATAATGAGTCAATTTATTTGGCCAAGAACAATAATTTCCTCCTTAGATATGAGTCGATTAGAAAGTTAAATGCTGATTTTCTGATTGTTTTTATGTATAGAGAGCCGTTGAGTCATGCTGCTTCACTATTAGAAAAGCACAAGCAGTATTCTAAAATGCAGAAGGAAGATCCATTTGTTTTAGAGTATATGAACTGGCTAGGTCACCATGAATTTGGACTTAATCAAAAGCCTTTTCAATTTTCTGATTCAAAAATGTCTTTTAATGAAGATAAATTGAACTTAGATTATTGGCTACAAGTATGGATTAATTATTACAGCTATCTATTAACTATACAAAAGGAAAATGTTCTTTTCATAGATTATGACATTTATTGCAATGAGCCAAATCAAGTACTAGAGAGTATTTATAGAAAATTGAAATTAAAGGTTGATGGACTAGATTTTCAGTCTTTTGAAAATAAACGAGAGGTTAATTCAGTATGCTCTCAAGAGCTACAGCAAAAGGCCTTGAAAATTTATAAAGATCTAAAACTTTCAACAACTGCTTAATAGCTTCGTGTTTAAAGGTTAACAGCAGTGAATAATTAGGTTTGAGTAATAACTAACCCTTTACTTTGTCTAACCACATTGAATTTAAAAGCTATACCTCTTGAATTTACAGATTACTTGAATATTCATGACTTACAACCCTTGCCCAATTAGGCAGATGATGATGACCTTTATGCTGTGATTTAATCACATTTTTGTAAATCACCTCATCATTTTTAATAACCCATAAAAGCCCTGAATTTTGTTCTTCTACAAAATAGGTGTCTTTATTTAAAAACTCTACTAACCCTTCTGTAGTTGTATGAATATCATTTGCTTTAAAAACAGAGTCGCCAATTGATTTAAATTCTTTTGTTCTAAGATTATAACTCATTAAGTTAGATTGGAATGTTCCTGCTTTTACAACTTCCTTCGGATTTTTTAGTTTATGGGTTTTAGCAACATGTTGTCCTGACCAATTCTTAAATGTATTATTATTAAAAAGTACTAATGTGCTATCGTTTAAAAAATCAACATCGTGTTGGTGTATAAATGGACCTTCAATCACGTCGATTAATTCATTAGTAGAAGGTCTATAGTGTAAAATGACACTAATATTTCGTAGACTCAAAAAGACATCATCCTCTTGATAAAACTCAGTTGTTTTTAGGGCGGGTTCTACATCGTTTAAATGCAGTGGATCTTTACTAATATTGGTTTTAAGTACATAGTTTCCTATGTTGTTCTCCGCTAGAATCTCTGTAATTGATTTATCAAAAAGTATTTTACCTGTCTCTTTTTCATATTTTGTAATTCTAAAGTCATTGTATCTTACTTCCTCTCCGGCTAAGTAATACTGACCTCCTGACATCCACCTTCTATTCGTACATGACCAGATATCTCCTTCTTTATTTAAATTCATAGAATGATGAGGTATTACTTTTTTATTCTTCCAAATAATTTTACCATCCGGTCCTTGCATTATTAACCCAGACTGCTCATCATCAAGTTTGTAAAGTAGTGAGCCATCCGGATATAGAATTGGGTGCCAAATTCTATTAGTTTTTTTAAATGGGTTTTCAATATCCCAACTTTTAAGGATTGAATCATTCTTTAGATTCATTAGAACTATACTTCTATTATCTTTCTTATTAGAGTAACTAATAAGCACGTTGAGATCTTTATTGAGCTTATTGACTGGTTTAAAGTTTTTTGGTGTGGGGATAAAGGTCTTTGGTAGCGTTTTAACTTCTTTAACAGATGTTTTGAATAGGTCAGGAAAAGAATACATGAACTTAATTGGTTCAGTAAGGAAACCAAATTTCTTTTTTCCAGTTCCAATTTGATTGACCATCCACCCATAAAGTGCGAGTATAAAGAGAACAATAATAATTGAAGAAAGTACAGTCAGGGCCTTTTTCATAATTGGTGTTTTTTTAGATAAAATTAATTTATGGGTTGTCGTAAAGATTTAAAAACAGGAGAAATCGGATAAGTCTAAGTAAAATAAATTATAACTCAAGTTAGGTTCTTTCCTTAATACTTATGAATCGTAATGTGAGGTTCATAAACTTCATAAACCTCTTTCCCATTACAATCAAAGTAACGATTGAATTCAGATACTAAGTAAATGTTGTTATCCTCGAGTGTGTCTAATTTAAAGAGTGAAGGTTCTTCCTTTCTTGCAAATAAAAAATAGTTATCAAGGACAACTCCTAAACCCTTTTCTGTTTTTAAGGTAATCCCCCCTTCTTGTTTACTTGAGAATATTAATGGAGTTTTATTCTCGTCTGAGCACTGAAGTTTACCATTGCTATTTATTATTGATATGTTATGTCCTTCTCTAAGCTTTAAGTAAACTAAATCGCCATTTTCAATCTTAGAATCACATGATGCAAAACCAATAATCACTAAGCTAATTAATATCAATCTTTTCATAGTAAAAAAATTAAAACTTCATTTCAGCTACATCATCTGTTGCCATTAAACTTCCTTCTGTAGCAGCCTTTATTTCGTCTACACTCACTCCCGGAGCTCTTTCTTTCAGTACAAACGAGCCATTTTCTACTTCAAAAACGCCTAAGTTGGTCACAATTTTAGTAATGCAATTTACACCGGTCAGCGGCAATGTGCAATTCTTTAAGAGCTTAGAATCCCCTCTTTTGTTCGTGTGCATCATGGCCACAATAATGTTTTCGGCAGAAGCCACCAAATCCATAGCGCCGCCCATCCCTTTTACCATTTTGCCGGGAATCTTCCAATTTGCAATATTGCCGTTTTGATCTACCTCCATGGCTCCCAAAACCGTCAACTGCACTTTGCCTCCGCGAATCATCGCAAAGCTGTCAGCAGAATTAAAAAACGCAGAACCCGGGCGAGTTGTAATGGTTTGTTTTCCGGCATTAATTAAGTCTGCATCTACTTCCTCTTCTGTTGGAAAAGGACCCATTCCCAACAAGCCATTTTCTGATTGAAGAGTGACGTCAATACCATCCGGTATATAATTAGCTACTAGGGTTGGAATTCCTATGCCTAAATTAACGTAATAGCCATCTTGTAATTCTTGAGCAATTCGCTGTGCAATTTGTTCTTTTGTAATCCCCATTTTATTCCCTTTTATTTAGCCTGTAAAGCTATTAATTATTCTATTGAAGTTGTTCAAATTTAAGTTTTTTCAAATTTATTGGCTGACTTGGTATAGCTTGATTTTTGTTAGTAAGCTACTAGGAGTTTGTTTCCCTTGGACAACTATTCTAATTTCCTTACAATCTCTTTCTTTCAAATCACTTGAATTAAAGAAGGTTCTGTATTTCTTTTTGCTGCTTTGAAGTGTAGTTCCCTGCCAAAGTATTTCATGTTTATCTGAATTGTAACCGTGAATTGTATAGCTAGTGTTAAGGAGCTCCCCTTCTCCTTGAATTGTGAGTTCCAAAATAAAATCACTTTTTATGTGTTCTTCTGTTAGAATAGCTGTAAAAAGTGTATCTGAATTTTTAATTAATAAACTGTCATTTTCAATTGTAGTTGATTGAAGGTTACTGCTCTCTTTAATAAAGTTAGCAAGCTTAAAATCTGTTGTCTGAATATAATCAGGCTCAAGTTTTAAAGTTTCAATTATCTGATCGGCAATATTTGCACCCCAGATTTGAAATTCTTTATTTGCCTTTACTCTACTCTGCTTTACAAATGGAATAGACAATCTATCATAATTATGCTTTTTTGATTGCTCAGTTAGCCTTAAATATGGGGTGATGCTTGAATACTTTTCAAAGGCTAAAATTCCTTCCAAACTTGGCACTTCTGCAATAAACTCTATTTCTTCTAGCCGATTTAAAACTTCTAATTTCTCCGCAATAATTCTCGCTAAACCTTTTTCACCCCCAAATAGAGTTATTGGTTTGTTATTGTTAAAGTCAATAAGGTTTAAGGAGATAGCTTTTTCTTTGTAGGATGCACTGTCCAACAATTTCACTAAAGTGTCTAAGGGGATTAATTGTTTTTCATACCAGCAAATTGAAGAGATATTTATTTCTTCATCATCATATTCGCTTAAGCCTTTATAGTTCTGATGTAAACAATCTCTTATTTCATTTTCACTAATAAGCCAAAGGGTAGAGTCTTTACTTATTTGTAGGTCGATTTTTACCCCTTTATTCTCCTTTAAAACTTTTGCAACACTTTCAAACGAATTAGCAAAAACTCCTTCATCAAACATAGTCCCACTTTCTCTGCCAACATCTACTAGAATAGTAGTCTTTTTTAATTGTTTAGTACTTATTCCAAGCTCATTTTTGGACGTTGAATTAAACACACTACATGCACTAATTGAAAGTAGCAATAAAGCAATAAAAAGAAATCTCATTTAAATTGGAGTTTGATACGTTTGGCTGACGTATAAATATGCTATAGGTTGACTCTTACTTAGCTTTTTCTTACAGTTCTTTGCTCAATGCGTTTTTCGTAATTTTTACCTTCAAATATGCGGTGTACAAAAATACCGGGCGTATGGATTTCATTCGGATCTAACTCCCCCGGCTCTACTAAGTGCTCTACCTCAGCAATGGTAATTTTTCCTGCCATTGCCATTACCGGATTAAAGTTTCGTGCAGTAGCTTTAAACACTAAGTTTCCTTTGGTGTCGCCTTTCCAGGCTTTCACAATCGAGAAGTCGGAAACTAAACTTTCTTCCAATATATATTTCTTGCCATTGTATTCACGAACTTCTTTTCCTTCAGCTATTTCTGTCCCATAACCGGTTGGTGTAAAAAATGCGGGAATTCCGGCACCTCCGGCACGACACTTTTCAGCTAAAGTACCTTGAGGAGTTAATTCTACTTCTAACTCTCCACTTAACATTTGACGTTCAAACTCGTCATTTTCGCCCACATAAGAAGAAATCATTTTTTTGATTTGGTGATTTTTTAAAAGCAAACCCAAACCAAAATCATCTACTCCTGCATTATTTGAAATACAGGTTAAGTCGGTAATTTTCGGTCGCTTCGACAAAGCATCGATGCATTTTTCGGGAATTCCACATAAGCCAAAGCCGCCCAACATAAGCGTCATTCCACTTTTAATTCCTTCAATAGCTTCTTCAACGTCTCTTACTACTTTATTCATCTCTATATTATTTTAATCCCAACTGGGTTCATCATCTGAATCAAAGTTATTTTCTTTTTTAGAATTATCACAATCCAACTCGACACTTATTGGTTTTTCGGGCTTTTCAAAATCCTCTGTCGATACTTTTAATGTAGAATCAGCATAGATTTTTTTCATGTAATATGCCCAAATCGGCAGACCAGTGTTGGCTCCTTGTCCATCACCGGTGTAGGTAAAACGAATACTTCTGTCTTCTGCTCCTACCCAAACTCCGGTTACTAAATCAGGTGTGGCTCCAATAAACCAACCGTCGGAGTTGTTTTGTGTGGTTCCTGTTTTTCCCGCAACAGGGTGCTTAATTCCGGCATAGGGTCGCTCTTCTGAAGGTGGAAAACGCAAGCGAATGCCTGAGCCACCAACATTTTTATCTAAATCTTTATTGTAATTATAAGAAGTTACCCCTTTTAGCAAGTCTAACATTACATAAGCTGTTTGCTCGCTCATTGCTTCTCTACTCTCGGGAATAAATCGCTTGATGATGTTTCCGTCTTTGTCTTCAATTCTACTGAGGTAAGTGGGTTCTAACCAAACGCCTTTGTTTACAAAAGTGGAGAATGCTCCCGTCATTTCATAAACTGTTACATCAGCTACTCCTAAAGCCAATGCAGGAACAGTATCTAATGGAGAAGTAATTCCCATACTTCTCGCCATTTCAATTACTCTTAAAGGGCCAAATTGTTTCATAATCCATGAAGTTACGGTATTCATAGAATTCGCCAAGCCGTGTTTTAAAGTAACATTATAGCCATAATCGTCTGTACTATTTTTAGGCGTCCAGTCTTGTAAAAGTCCAAACTCTCCTTTTCGGAAAGTTACCGGTACATTGGGAATTTCATAGCAAGGAGAAAATCCTTCATCCATGGCAACGGCATAAACAAATGGCTTAAAAGTAGAGCCTACTTGCCGTCTTCCTTGCATTACGTGGTCGTAGGCAAAATGATCGTAGTTTATGCCACCAACCCAAGCGCGAATGTATCCGTTATTTGGATCCATTGACATTAAACCGGCCTGCAAAAAGCTTTTGTAATAGCGTATAGAGTCCATTGGGCTCATCAGAGTGTCAATTTCCCCTTTCCAAGAAAAAACGCGCATTTTGGTTGGTTTGTCAAAAACAGCTAAAATAGAATCTTCCGGGAAAACTTTTGTTTGATATTCACAATCATCGGCTAAACACTGCACATGAGGCTCTCCATTCACTTCAATTTCTTCTAAAAATCGTCCTCTTCTTCCGCAATTAGCGCATTGTTTACCACTCATAATGAGGTAGCGCTCACTTCTTTTCATGGAGGCATTTAAAATATTTTGAATCTCAGCTTGTGAAACTCTGTAATCAAAAGGTCGATTTTTCTTGCGACTTAAATCCTTAAAAAAGTCATCTTGCAATTGATAGCTTAAGTGCTCTTTTACTGCCCATTCGGCGTATTCTTGCATTTTATAATTGAGCGTAGTGTAAATCTTTAGCCCATCTTTGTAGATATCATAAGGCTCTCCATTGGCTTTTCTCAATACATAATTACCATCCTTGTCTTTTTCATTAAAAAGGTCTTTTAGCCTAGCGCGAAGCACTTCCCTAAAATAAGGAGCAATCCCTTCTTTATGCCCCACTCTGGAGTATTTAAGTTCAAGTGGTAATTGCTTCAAAGAATCAAATTCTTCTCTATTGATTTTGTCATTTCTCAGCATTTGCGAAAGCACTACATTTCTTCTGTGAAGTGTGGTGTCAGGTCGCTGAATCGGATTAAACAGAGAGGCATTTTTTAACATTCCCACTAAGGTGGCTGCTTCTTCAATTTTCAAGCTGTCGGGGCTTGTGCTAAAATATACTTGAGCAGCAGACTTAATCCCTACGGCATTGTTCACAAAATCATAGCGATTAAAATACATGGAAATGATTTCAGCTTTGGTATATCTTCTTTCCAACTGAGCTGCAATAATCCATTCCTGCATTTTTTGTTTAATTCGCTCCCAAGTGGAAGTTGGATCTTCGGAAAATAGCATTTTAGCCAACTGTTGTGTAATTGTACTAGCTCCACCGCTTTTCCCCATATTGATTACCGCACGAAGTAAACCTTTTAAGTCAATTCCGGAATGTTCGTAATAGCGTTCGTCTTCAGTAGCAACAAGCGCATTTACTAAATCCTGATCTATATCTTCGTATTTAACATTAACTCTATTCTGATAAAAATACTTCCCAAGAATCTCTCCATCAACAGTGTAAACTTCTGTTGCTAAATTGCTTTTAGGGTTTTCTAACTGTTCAAATGTTGGTAGTGGTGGAAAGCCTGCCCATGAATTGGCTGCTGCATACATCATTAAAATAAAGGCAGTAATGGGAATCAAGAAAATCACCCAAAATAACAGAATGAATTTCCCGTAGTTTCTTTTCTTTTGTTCTTTCTTACTCACGGCTCAACTTTTTCAATGCGAATTCCAATGTCGGTAACATTGGGTAAAACTTCATCGCGCATGGCTTGTTCTATTTCAAATAAATACATTCCCGAATCCGGAAAATACACTCCTTCTTTAAACTTAAATTGATAATCGTAAATATCGCCAATTCCTTTGCCCATCCATCTGCCTTTATTATCTGCAAAAATCATTTGTGCGGTATCTATCGCCAATTTTCCGTCCGGACTTTTGGTTTTAGTGAATAAATATAGGTTTTTATAAGGGTAATCTCCGCCATGTCGAATGTTTAATAGAATGCTGTAGCGTGCGGCAGTGTCTGTTATGGGAAATTCAAAATGCGCTTTCTCACTTCTATGCCATTGAGCATCATCGATTGCCAAGTTTTTTTCAAAAACTCGATTTTGATCGCAAGCGGTAAAAAAGAAAAGCCCCGCCAAAATACAGAAGACCACAATGATATTTTTACCCATCACTCTTTTTTATTGTTGTTGTTAGAGGGTTTTCCTCTGCGATTATTATTCCTTTTATTTCGAGATTTCGTTGAAGCTTTCCCTTTTGCTTGTTGAGCCTGATTAGGGTTTCCACCTTTCTTCCTTCTTCCTTTTTTGCGTTTTTTCCCTTTGTTTTGATTGTCGAAACGCGTTAAATCATCCTGACCAACTACATTGGCGTATTCCGGCTGCACTTCTACTTCCACTTGAGCCTTAAAGTCTTTTATCTCGTCTACCTCCTGACCTTTTTTATTCATCACCAAGATTTCATTCACTCGCTCTAGCGAAAGCTCAATGAACTCATAAGGATTATCTTGATAAGAATACCACATTTTATTTCCGAAGATGTCCATTTTTTGGAAAAAAGCTTCACCCTTTTTGGTCTTGAGGTTTTTCTTGGTATCCGGAAACTTTTTTAATTCATCCAAATACACATCCAGTTCGTAGTTTAAGCAGCATTTTAACTTTCCGCATTGCCCGGCCAACTTACTTGGGTTTAGCGAAAGCTGCTGATAACGAGCAGCTGTGGTAGAAACCGAACGAAAGTCGGTTAGCCAAGTAGAACAACAAAGTTCACGACCACAAGAACCAATTCCTCCTAGTCGACCGGCTTCTTGGCGCATACCAATTTGCTTCATCTCTATGCGCGTTCTAAAAGCATCGGCTAGTTTCTTAATTAGCCCCCTAAAATCAACTCTCTCTTCAGCAGTGTAATAGAAAATGGCTTTGGTCAAGTCACCTTGATATTCTACATCAGAAATTTTCATAGAAAGTCCTAATTCGTTGGCAAAACCTCTGGCTTTGTACATGGCATCGGCTTCTTTTGCTCTGCCTGCTTGCCATTGTTCAATGTCTTTCTCGTTGGCTTTTCTGTAAACTTTTTTAAATTCGTGGTTTTGTGGAAAAATGCCCTTTTTCTGCATTTGCAAGCGCACTAATTCGCCTGAAAGGCAAACAACGCCCACATCATGTCCGGGGCTAGCTTCTACAGCTATAACATCACCATCGTAAAGGTGAAGTTTTTCAGCATTGTAATAAAAATCTTTCCTTCCGTTTTTAAATCGAACCTCCACATAATTGAAGGCTTCCTGACCGTTGGGCACTTCCATGTTCGAAAGCCAGTTAAAAACAGTCAGTTTATTGCATCCGTCGGTGCCGCAAGTACCGTTATTTTTACAGCCGGCAGGACTTCCGCTCGTCTTGTTTGCGCAGGTCGCACATCCCATATTTCAATATATCTTTGGCAGCGTAATCGCTGTTCTAGTTAAACAATCGGTTTTATCCGTCAACTTACAAAAGTACGCTTTTTGACGCGTAACAAATTGGCAAATTTCATTGACATATCCATAAACACAATCTTTGAATATGCGTTTCTACTGATATGATAGTGAGCAGTATTTAATAATTCAGAAATTTCTACAATATTTTCACTATGTACAAAAGGAGCAAAATTTTGCATAAAAGCCTGCTCTTCCCCAATCATTCGTCTTAATTGATCTCCGGCATAATTAATCAATATGCCTTCTCGCATAATTTCCAAAGCGTAAATCAAAAAGCGCTTTTGACTTTCTCTGCCCATTGGGGAGCGACTGGCGTCTTCTACCCATTCACTCATGGCGCCAATGTCTGCTTTATAGCAAGCTCGCATCCAACGCTTAAAAAGTTCAAAAAACAACTCATCTTCTTCACTTCGCTCTACTAAATCAATAGCTTCTTTTAAATCGCCCTGAGCTAATTGCGCAAATTTTTCAGCCTGTTGCTCTTCAATTTGCTTATTTTCTATTAGGTAATCTTTGATTTTTTCTGACTGAATAGGAGGAATGCGAACAAGCTGTGTTCTTGATGTTATGGTACTTAATAGAGCGTCTGCATCTTCAGCTACTAAAATTAAAAGGGTTTTTTCTTCAGGCTCTTCAATGAGTTTGAGCATCTTGTTTGCGGCTTCAGCTCTAAGCTTTTCCGGCATCCATAAGATTAAAAACTTATATTCAGATTCGTAGCTTTTTAAACTTAGCTTTTTGGCAATTGCCTTGCTCTCATTTACTGTAATTATGCTTTGTTTTTGATCAATATCAATGGCAGAATGCCAATCGTCAATGTTCAAATACGGTTTTTCCAAAACAGTTGAGCGCCAATCGGCAATAAAGTAATCTGAAGTGACATTCTCTAGCTTATCCATCACTTTTTCATTTTTATTGAAGGGAAAAGAAAAGTGCAAATCCGGATGGCTAAGCTTGTTAAACTTTAGGCATGAAGGACAGCTGCCACAGGAATCTTCTGCTCCGCGATTTTCACAACTAATAAATTGAGCATAAGCGATTGCCAAAGGCAAACTCCCATAGCCCATCTTTCCTAAAAACAACTGCGCATGACTGATTCTTCCTTTGTTAACCAACTGAATCAATCGACTTTTTAATTCTTCTTGTCCTACAATATCTTTGAAAAGCATAGGTCAAAGTTAATCGAAAAGATTTTCTTTTAGAGATAAAGATCGCTTCGATGAAAGAGAAAAGATGAAGGTTAAAGTTCAGGGTTTCCTATTTTCAAAAGCCCTGAAAGGGCGATATATAATAGCCGGGTACTTAAGTGCCTTGATAGAATGAAGAGAACTGATGTAACTTTTGGCGAAATTTTTGACAAAAATGATGACAAAAGTGAGTGTGAAGTATTAATTTCCAAACATTAAGAACATGAAGGGTTTAACTGAAAAGGCTAAGATTGTGCAAAGTGCCTCAAGAGTTTCTTTTCCAACATAAGCCTGCTAGTTAGTTACCTAATCTCGCGACAGCGAGACAGTTTCTGCTTTCATGTTTCACATTTACCTTTTTGAACATTGTTTCATATTTTAAAAGGCATTTTCAAGGGGTTAAAAGTTATTTTTTAAATACATGAAACGTATCTTTGCCGCCAAATTTTTTAGCATTATGAGCAGAGTATTGAGCGAACAAGAACAATTGCGAAGACAATCGCTTGAAGACCTTAGAAAATTAGGCATTGACCCTTATCCGGCAGATTTATTTCCGGTAGATAGCCATGCCAAAAAGATCAAGGAGAATTACGAAGAAGGAAAAGAAGTTACTCTAGCCGGTAGAATTATGAGCCGACGAATTATGGGAAAAGCTTCTTTTGCTGAACTGCAAGATGCTAGCGGTAAAATTCAGATTTATTTAAATCGGGATGAACTTTGCCCCGGAGAGGATAAAACACTTTACAATGATGTTTTTAAGAAGTTATTGGATATTGGTGATATCATTGGAATTAAAGGAACTCAGTTTAAAACTCAAGTGGGAGAGATTTCTGTTCAAGTAAAAGAATTAACGGTCTTGACCAAATCATTGCGTCCGCTTCCTGTGGTTAAAACTGATAAAGATGGGAAAGCCCATGATGCTTTTACTGATCCTGAGCAGCGTTATCGTCAACGCTATGTGGATTTAATTGTAAATCCAAAAGTGAAAGAGGTTTTTGAAAAGCGTACGAGAATTATTAATTCAATGCGAGAGTTTTTCAATGCCAAAGGTTACTTAGAGGTTGAAACACCCATTTTGCAGCCCATACCAGGTGGTGCAGCAGCTCGTCCTTTTGTTACTCATCATAATGCTTTAAATACTGAGCTTTATTTGAGAATTGCCAATGAGCTTTACTTAAAGCGTTTAATTGTTGGAGGTTTCGATGGAGTTTATGAGTTTGCCAAAGATTTTCGTAATGAAGGAATGGACCGAACGCATAATCCGGAATTTACAGTTATGGAGATTTATGTTGCTTATAAAGACTACAACTGGATGATGGATTTCACTGAAAAGATGCTGGAAAAAGTAACTACAGATGTTTTAGGCGCAACCAAAGTGACCTTCGGTGAAAATGAAATCAACTTTAAAGCTCCTTTCAAACGAGTTCCTATTTTGGAGGCCATTAAAGAACACACCGGCTATGATGTAGCTGAAATGAATGTTCCGGAGCTGATGGAGGTTTGTAAAAAACTCGACATTGAGGTAGACGACAGCATGGGCAAAGGAAAGCTGATTGACGAAATTTTTGGGGAAAAGTGTGAAGCCAATTACATTCAGCCAACCTTTATTACCGATTATCCTGTGGAGATGTCTCCATTGTGTAAAAAACACCGCGATAATCCAAACTTAACAGAGCGTTTTGAGTTGATGGTTAATGGAAAGGAATTAGCAAATGCCTATACTGAGTTAAATGATCCTATTGATCAATTAGGGCGTTTCCAAGAGCAGTTAAAATTATCTGAAAAAGGTGATGATGAAGCCATGTTTATCGATCAAGATTTTGTTCGTGCGCTAGAATATGGTATGCCGCCAACTTCCGGTATGGGAATTGGAATCGACCGTTTAGTAATGTTTTTAACGAACAATGCCTCTATTCAAGAAGTGCTACTTTTCCCACAAATGAAGCCGGAGAAAAAGAGTGTAGAGCTTTCAGAAGCTGAAAAAACCATTTTTGAAATTTTGAAGAAAGAAGAGAAAATGGAGCTGAATGAATTAAAAGAAAAAAGTGGCTTGAGTAATAAGCAGTGGGATAAAGGAATGAAGGGCTTAAACAAACACGGTTTAGCCAAAGTAGAAGTAGATGGCGATGATAAAAGTGTGCACTTGCTCTAAACAGCAGATTAAGCATCCTAAGATTATTTCGTATTTTCGTTTCTCAAAGCACAGAATTTGGATACCAAAGAGATTTCAGTTATTGGAGGAGGTAGTTGGGCTACAGCTATTGTAAAAATGTTGAGCAATCATGCTGACAAAGTACATTGGTGGATGCGCGATCCGGATAAGGCTCACTACATTAACAAATACATGCACAACCCTCGCTATTTATCGGCTGTACAGTTTGAGCGTGATAAAATTGAGGTGAGTACTGACTTAACTGAAATTATTTCAAAATCGGATACAGTCGTAATTGCCACTCCTTCTGCATTTTTAATGGATGTGTTTGGCGATCGAGATAATTTGGATTTGGCTTCAAAAACGATTTTCTCTGCCGTAAAGGGAATTGTTCCTGAGGTTCATCAAATTCCTGCGCGCTTTTTTCACAAACGCTTTGGCACTCCTTACGAACAAATTGGTATTATTAGCGGACCTTGTCATGCAGAAGAAGTGGCTCTTGAGCGCTTATCTTATTTAACCATTGCTTGCCAGGATGAAAATAGAGCACAAGCTTTAGCAGACTTATTGGAATGTCGCTACATTAAAACCAGCGTTTCCGATGATCTTTTTGGAACGGAGCTTTCGGCTATTTTAAAAAATATTTATGCAGTTGCTTCCGGTATTTTCCATGGCTTAGGCTATGGAGATAACTTTCAAGCAGTATTAATTTCAAATGCGCTGCAAGAAATTGAACGCTTTGTTGATGCCTTGAATCCTATCCATCGCGATGTAAAGTCTTCTGCCTATTTGGGAGATTTGTTAGTAACTGCATATTCTCAATTTTCCAGAAACCGAACCTTTGGAAATATGGTTGGTAAAGGGTACTCCGTGATGTCGGCTCAAATGGAAATGAACATGACTGCGGAAGGCTACTATGCCGCCAAAAGTATTATTAAGATCAACGAAAAATTTGAAGTTGATATTCCCATTGCAACAGCGGTTTATCGCATTTTGTACGAAAAAATTTCTCCGGCAGTGGAAATGCGTATTTTGGCCGACAAGCTCACTTAAAATAGGAAAGTTGAAATAAGAAAAGTGAAAAAATTTTCTCACGACAGCGAGAATTGGGTTTACTTTGAGTAGACTTATGTTGAACGTACTTCTTTGAGCTTTCTTTGTGAACTTAGCGGTTAAAAAGCAGTTTTTCGAAAACATAATATATGGTAACGAATTAAATCTGCGAAAATCAGCTTAATCAGTGTTATCAGCGTTCTATCTCTTTAACCACTTTTGTCACCATTTTTCTCAAAAAATATTGCCAAAAGTTACATTTTTATTTATTCCTTCCCGGCACTAAAGTACCGGGCTATTAGATATCGCCCTTTCAGGGCTTTGGAAAACAGGAAAGTTGAAAGAGAAAGCCTTGAACCTTCATCTTTTCTCCAACTCACTCTCTTCTCTAACAGCGAAGCGATCTTGATTCTTGACTCTTTTTTCTCAAAAAAACTTCAAACTTCAAGTACTTTAGGCACTTTTACCTAATTTCTTTTCTCAAAAAACGCATAAACTGCCTTTGCACGTTTAAGCGGGAGCACTTCTTCTAATTCCTTTAAGCTAGCTTCTTTTACTCTTTTTACAGACTTAAACTTCCGAAGTAAATCCTGGATGCTTTTCTCGCCAACTCCTTCAATCAAGCTCAGCTCACTTTGAATGCTGTTCTTAGAGCGCAAGTTTCGATGGTGAGTGATTCCAAAACGATGGGCCTCATTCCTTAAATGCTGAATAACTTTTAAAGTTTCCGAGCGCTTGTCTAAATATAATGGATACTTATCTCCGGGGTAAAAAATTTCTTCTAAACGTTTAGCTATTCCTACAATCGGAATTTTGCCTCGAAGACCTAATTTATCTAAGCTTTTTAGTGCGGAATTTAACTGACCTTTACCGCCATCTATAACAATTAAATGAGGCAAGTCTTCTTTTTCTTCCTGCAGTCGCTTATATCTTCTGTAAACAACTTCTTCCATTGAGGCAAAGTCATCCGGTCCCACAACCGTTTTAATTTTAAAATGGCGGTATTCTTTTTTGCTGGGTTTAGCGTCTCTAAAAACTACACAAGCAGCCACCGGATTACTCCCTTGTATATTTGAGTTGTCAAAGCATTCAATATGTCGAGGCAGCTCACTTAAACGCAAATCTTTTTGCATGCCCTCCAAAATGCGATTAGTGTGCCGCTCAGGATCTGTTTTTACTTGTTGCTTTCTGCGCTCTAGCATAAAATACTTGGCATTTCGCTCTGAAAGTTCTAACAACTTGCGCTTTTCGCCACGCTGTGGTCGATGAAAAACAATGTTTTCTTCCTTAAAATCTGGTAAGAAAGGGACAATAATTTCATTTGAATTACTTTTAAAGCGATCTCTCAGTTCTGTTATGCCAATTTCTAAAAGTTCTTCCGGGCTTTCGTCCAGTTTTTTCTTTAGTTCTAAGGTATGACTTTGAATAATGGCTCCACTATTCACTTTCATGTAATTAATGTATGCCAAATCTTTATCTTCTAAAAAGGAAAAAACATCCACATTGTGAATACTTGGACTTACAACCGTTGATTTTGCTTGGAAATTGTCGAAAGCTTCCCATTTTTTTTTCAGCTCTTCTGCGCGTTCAAACTCCAATTTTTCTGCAGCTGTTAGCATAGCAGATTTTAATTCTCTTTTAACGACAGCTACATTTCCTTTAATAATGTTTCTAATTTCATTTAAACTCTCTTCATACTCTTCTTCTGATTGTAAGCCTTCACACGGACCTTTGCAATTGCCAATATGATACTCTAAACAAAGGCGAAACTTTCCTTTTTCAATATTCTCACTACTGAGGTGGTAGGAGCAAGTGCGTAATTTGTAGTTTTTGCGAATTAAATCTAAAATGGTGTTCATCATGCTTACAGAAGCATAAGGACCATAATACTCCGAGCCGTCTTTGATTAAGTTTCGTGTTTTGAATATGCGAGGAAAAGGTTCTTTTTTTATGCAAATCCAAGGATAGGTTTTATCGTCCTTCAGCATTACATTGTAGCGAGGTTGATGCTTTTTTATGAGATTGTTTTCCAGTAGCAAAGCATCCATTTCTGTTTCCGTAACAATGTAATTGATGCTGTTTATTTTTTTGACCAAAAGTCTGGTTTTCCCACTTTTTCCTTTATCGTTGTTAAAGTAGGATTGAACTCTGTTTTTTAAGTTTTTGGCTTTGCCGATATATAAAATTTTACCATCTAAATCATAATATTGGTATACTCCCGGCTTTTTAGGAGCAGCTTGTATTTGTGTTTTTAAATCGGCTTTTAACTTCATTTTACAAAGATAAACACGACTGAAATGAAATATTGTTTATTTATTTTTGCAAAACTTTAAACTAAATGAGTGCTATCGTTGTTAGACCTTTTGCACCTTTAAAACAAAATCATGGCTAAGTATTCTATCAAAGAGTTAGAGAGAATTTCCGGTATTAAAGCACATACCTTGCGCATTTGGGAAAAGCGATTTGATTTACTTAATCCGGATCGAACAGATACGAATATTCGATATTATTCTGATGATGACTTAAAAAAGTTGCTCAATGTTACGCTACTTTGCAATAGTGGTGAAAAAATATCGAGAGTAGCTTCGTTGGACGACAAAGAAATGGCAGAGGCCATTATGGCTTTAGAAGCAAATGGAATGATGAAAGAGAAAAGAGTAGATGATTTTGTTAAATCAATGCTCGACTTAGACGAAATTTCTTTTTTAGAAACCTTTGATCAATGTGTGAAGGATCTTGGGTACCATGATACTATTATTAATGTAATATTCCCCTTTCTCAATAAAGTTGGAATACTTTGGTTAAGTGACGAAATTCAGCCGGTTCATGAGCATTTTACAACCAATTTGATTCGCAATAAAATGATTGCCGCTACCGATTCGCTTCCTCCTATAAGTAAAGGCAAAAGAGGCATATTGTTTTTGCCGGAAAATGAATACCATGAGCTAGCCCTAATTTTCTTCAACTTTTTGCTTAAGCAAAATAGGATTAAAACATATTATTTAGGTCAATCTACACCTATTGCAGAAGTAAAAGCAATTGCAAAGGAGGTGAAAGCAGACTTTATTTTAACCTATACTATGATTAAAAATAAAATGGAGATACAAACCTATCTCGAAGAGTTAGCAGACTTTCCAACTAAACAAAATTTCTTTATTGAGCACAGGTCTCAACGAATTTTCAAGTTAGATTACCCCGAAAAAGTTAGCAAATTAACGGAAATTGACGAATTACTGGATAATTTATAAGAGTTATACATCTTGTAAATAGTTAGTTGCAATTTTTGTTTACTCTTTTCTAAAAAAAGCTTAACAAGCATATATTTGTATATACATATTGTTTATATTTGACATGAAATAATTAAACAATATGTTATGACAGCTATTGAATTTAATCACGAATTATTATCCTACCAAAACCCTTTAAAGTATTTTGCACTTAAGTTGACATCCGACAATGAAGATGCGGAGGACTTACTTCAAGAGACCTTATTAAAAGCGTTAAAGTACAGGGACAAGTTTCAGGATAAAACCAATTTAAAGGCATGGTTATATACCATAATGAAAAACACCTTTATTAATAACTATAGAAGAAAAGTGCGCAAACGCACGATCATGGACAATACCGATGATGATTACTTTGTAAATTCAACGAAACAGAAATCACCCATTGAGCCGGATTCAGAATATAATCATAAGGAAATCATGAAGACGGTTGATGAATTAAATGATGAATGTAGAGTTCCATTTCAAATGCATTTTCAGGGATTTAAGTACAAAGAAATTGCTGATGAATTACAAATGCCAATAGGTACAGTGAAAAGTCGTATTTTTCTGGCTAGAAAAAAATTGGCGGATGCTTTAAAAGATTTCGCCTAAAACAATTAAGAGTTTGAGTGAGAAGATAGTTGTTGTGGGTTCCGGCTTTTCAGCTTTGGCTGCCGCTACCACATTGGCAGATGCCGGAAAAAACGTTATTGTTTTAGAAAAAAATGAGCAAACCGGAGGTAGAGCAAGACAGTTCGAAGCTTCCGGTTTTACTTTCGATATGGGGCCATCATGGTATTGGATGCCCGATGTGTTTGAGTCGTACTTTAACCGCTTTGGGAAAAAAGTAAGCGATTATTTTGAACTCAAAAGGTTAGATCCATCTTATAGAGTTTTTTTTGGTAAAGACGATTATTTAGATTTACCGGCAGATTATAATTCATTTAAAGCACTTTTTGAGCAAATAGAAAAAGGAAGCGGAGAAAAGCTAGATGAATTTATGAACGAAGCTCAGTATAAATATGAAGTGGGCATGCAAGATTTGGTTCATAAACCGGGCAAATCGATTTTAGAGTTTGCACAATGGCGAGTAGTGAGTGGTGTTTTTCGTCTGCAACTGTTTCAGTCATTAAGCAAGCATGTGCGAAAGTTTTTTAGCAATGAAAAACTCACAAAATTAATGGAGTTTCCGGTTTTATTTCTCGGAGCAAAACCTCAAGAAACTCCGGCACTTTACAGTTTAATGAACTATGCTGATGTTAAACTGGGAACTTGGTATCCAATGGGAGGAATGCACAAGATTGTAGAAGCCATGACTTTGCTTGCCAAGGAAAAAGGGGTAGAAATAATTTTAGATTGTGAAGTAAAAAAATTACAAGCCAAAAACGAGAAAGTAGTTAAGGCAATTACTACTAAAGGCGATTTTGAAGCCGACCAATTTATTTCCGGTGCCGATTACCATCATACAGATAAGCAGTTGCTCGATAGAGAATTTCACAATTACACAGAAGAATATTGGGATCGCCGAAAAATGGCTCCTTCCTCATTGCTTTTTTATTTGGGAGTTGATAAAAAGTTAAAAAACCTCTTACATCATAATTTGTTTTTTGATGAAGATTTTAATCAACATGCGGTTGAAATTTATGATGAACCTCAATGGCCATCGAAGCCTTTGTTCTACGTTTGTGCTCCCTCTCTAACCGATAAGTCTGTTGCTCCTGAAGCTTGTGAAAACCTCTTTATTCTTATGCCTGTAGCACATAATTTAGAAGACAAAGAAGAAGTTAGAGAAAAATATTACCATTTAATTATGGATCGTTTAGAGAGTTTGACTAATCAGGAAATTCGATCACATGTAATTTACAAAAAATCTTATGCTCATACTGATTTTGTAAATGATTATCATGCCTTTAAAGGAAATGCATACGGTTTGGCAAACACTTTAGGGCAAACAGCTGTTTTAAAACCATCAATCAAAAATAAAAAGCTTAAAAACTTGCACTATACCGGTCAGTTAACCACACCGGGACCCGGAGTTCCTCCCTCATTAATTTCGGGGCAAGTAGTAGCAAATGAAGTACTAAAAACACTTTAAATTTTTTATGCATAAAGTCTACTTAAGCGCCTCATTAAAAAGCAGTAAAGCTATAACAAATACATACAGCACATCCTTTTCTTTGGGAATTCGAGTGTTGGATTCTTCACTTCATGATGCCATTTATGCCATTTATGGATTTGTACGCTTGGCAGATGAAATAGTGGACACTTTTCACGAGCAAGATAAAGAGAAGCTGCTGAAAGAGTTTGTCGAAGAAACCGAAAATGCTATTCAACGGAAAATAAGTTTAAACCCTGTTTTAAATAGTTTTCAATGGGCAGTAAATAAATATAAAATAGATCGAGACTTGATTGATGCTTTCATTAAAAGTATGGCTTTTGATTTGAGTAAGAAAGATTACGATAGAGCAGCTTTCGATGAATATGTATACGGTTCTGCTGAGGTAGTTGGATTAATGTGTTTAGCGGTTTTTTGTGGTGAAAACAAATTGCTTTATAGGGAGTTATTAGAGCCTGCAAAAAGTTTAGGAGCGGCGTTTCAAAAAATCAATTTCTTACGAGACTTAAAAGCAGATTTTAAAGAAAAAGGACGCTCTTATTTTCCCGAGATTGACTTGAGCAACTTTACTGACCAAGACAAAATTGAAATTGAATCTGAAATAGCCGCAGACTTTGAAGCTGGATATAAGGGAATAGTAAATCTGCCCAAAAATGCCAGATTTGGAGTGTATACAGCTTATGTTTATTATTATAATTTGTATCTGAAAATAAAAAAGGTTCCAGCTAAAGAGGTGCTTCAAAAACGTATACGAATAACGAATTCAAAAAAGTATTTACTCCTAATTGTTTGTAGAATACGTTATCTGTTAGGTTTTATATAAAGTATCTAACTCGTTAATTTAGTTAGTTTAAAGGTTGTAGCAATGAAATAAAACTAGCTGTTGATGGTGGAATTGGAAAGTTAAAATAATGGAAAATAAAAAAATCAACATCTTTTGGTTTCGTCGAGATTTGCGATTTCAAGATAATTGCGGACTTTATCATGCTTTGCAAGAAAAGTTGGATTTAGTTCCCATTTTTATTTTTGATCCTGAAATTTTAGATGATTTAAGTAGCTCTCAAGATGCAAGAGTTCAGTTTATTCATACAGAGCTAGAGCAAATGAATATTGAACTTAAAAGTAAAGGAAGCCGTTTGTTTGTTTTTCAAAACAAAGTGATTAAGGTGTTTGAGCAATTGCTCGAAGACTATGATGTAAAAACAGTTTTTTGCAATCACGATTATGAACCTTATGCTATTCAACGCGATAAGAACGTTGCTGATTTACTAGCTAAAAAGGGGATTAGTTTTAAAAGCTATAAAGATCAAGTAATCTTTGAAAAAGATGAAATTTTAAAAGCCGATGGAAGTCCTTATTTGGTTTATACACCCTACAGTAAGCAATGGTTAAAAGCTTTTGAAGAAAATGGAATTACAACCTATAGTTCAGCATTACGATACGAAAATTGGTTTAAAACTAAATGGAAACCAATTGTAAACCTTGAAGAAATTGGTTTTAAAAAGACTGAAATTGAATATCCTTCGAGGGAACTCAAGAGCGATACGCTAATTGCTTACAGAGATGAACGTGATCTCCCGGTAAAAGACAGTACTTCCCGTTTGGGAATTCATTTGCGTTTTGGAACTGTAAGTATCAGAAAGATTGTACAAGAAGCTGCTCAACAGAGCGAAGTGTTTTTAAAGGAGTTGGTTTGGAGAGAGTTTTTTATGATGATTTTATATCACTATCCTAAGGTGGTAGATCAAAACTTTAATTCTAAATACGATACTGTTCGCTGGAGAAATAATGAAGAAGAGTTTGCAAAATGGTGTAAGGGAGAAACAGGCTACTTAATGGTTGATGCCGGCATGCAAGAGTTAAATAAAACCGGCTTTATGCACAATCGAGTAAGAATGATTGTCGCCAGCTTTTTATGTAAACACTTGTTGATTGATTGGCGTTGGGGAGAAGCTTATTTTGCAGAAAAGCTGTTAGATTATGAATTATCTTCGAATAATGGTAACTGGCAGTGGGCAGCGGGAACAGGAGTAGATGCAGCACCTTACTTTAGGGTTTTTAATCCGATTACTCAATTAGAGAAATTTGACCCTGATCGGATTTACGCTAGAAGATGGCTTTCACGAGAATATTTCAATTCTCCACCACAGCCAATTGTAGAGCATAAGATGGCTAGAGAAAGAGCCTTGAAAGTTTATAAAGAGGCTTTGAATTAAGTTAGTTTAAGATATCTTAAGAGTGTCTCCTGATTTTAAGGCAACAAAATGAGCAACTTTGTGTCTTTATTTTCATAATCAATAAATTATTTTATATGTTTAAAAAAATACCACTTTTACTAAGTGTAGCATTTGCAGCAACGTTTATGCTATCAGAAATGAAAGCTCAAAACATCTTTTTTGAGGATTTTAATGGAGGAGCAGCTACTCTTACAAACTGGACAATCATCGACGGCGATAGTTTAAATCCAAACTATGCGTTCATGACAGATGCTTGGGTTTCTTTTGAGAATCCTGATAATACAGGAGTAGGAGATTCTGTGATGGCAAGTACTTCTTGGTATATTCCTGCGGGACAGTCAGATGACTACTTAATTTCTCCTTCAATTACAATTGGCGACTCTGCAGTGCTTACTTTTGATGCAAAAGCAACTGATGCCGGCTTTCCTGATGGCTATGAAGTGTTGGTTTCAACAACTACGCCAACAGATACTGGTTTAAATGCCAATGCACCATTATTAACTGTTTCTGCTGAAAATGCAAGCTGGACAAAGAGAAGAATTGATTTGTCTGCTTACATCGGTCAGTCAATATACTTGGGCATTAGAAATAACTCTAATGACATGAATTTACTATTAGTTGATAATTTCAGTGTTGATAGTTTAGTTGCCGGAGTTGATTTAGAGTTGTTTGCAGGTCTTGGTCCAATTGGAGAGTATTACAGAATCCCGGAATCACAAATTGATGATACACTAAACTTTATTGCTGCGGCAACTAATATTGGAGCAGATACTGCCTACAATGTAAAAGCTATTTTTAATGTTTTTAGAGATGGTGTTTCTGTATTAAACGACAGTACAGTTCCGGTTCCTTCAATAAACCCCGGTGATACTTCACTTTTAATTTCAAATATAGCTCTTCCATTGGTTCAGTCGGGTGCTTACACTGTTCAGTATGTTGTAGCTTCTGATGATTTAGATATAGATTTAACAAATGATACGGTAACAACAGAAACTTTGGTTGTTTCAGATTCAACCTATGCGAGAGACAATGGTCAGGTGAATAGTTCAATTGGAATTGGAGCAGGTACAACAGGTGAGCTTGGACATACATACTTTTTACCAAATGCAGATACATTAACTTCTGTTGGTGTATTTATTACAAACAATAATGGATCAATGACAGGTCAGCCATTGAGTGTTAACATTAGAAACTTTAACGGAACTCCGGGAAGTGTAATTGCTTCTTCAGATACAGTTACATTTAACTCAAGCGGCTCGGCTTTTGTAAACTTAAGTTTTAACAACAATGGCGGTTATGTAGCTTTACCTGCTGATACATTCCTTGTAAGTGTTGTTGAAGGAGATTCTAACATTACTTTAGGGACAACAGCTAGAAGATTTACACCTGGAGCAGGTTGGATTGATTTTGTTGGCAGTCCCGCAAACGGATGGGCAACTATTGAATCATTTAACATGCAGTTTACCATGGTGATTCGTCCAAACTTTGGAATTCCAAATGTATTGACAAGCCTTGGAGAAAATGAACCAACAATCTCTAAGTTGAATGTATATCCAAACCCTTCAAATGGAGTATTTGAAGTAATGGTAGCTAGTGAAAATATCAATCAAGATGTAGAAATGACAGTGTTTGATATTAGCGGTAGAGAAGTAATGAGTGGTGTATATCGCGCTGAAACTTTATTGCAAGAAAACATAGATCTTTCTTCTTTTGGTAAAGGCGTTTATTTTTTACAAATAAAATCTGAAGGAATTTCAGAAACCAGAAAGTTGATTGTAAAATAATCTTCGATATTGTTATTAAAGAAAAGGAGGCAGCTGTAAAATTGCCTCCTTTTTTTATGCTATTTAAAGCCTTCTGATTTAAGATTAAATCATGCCCAGCTCTCTCATCTTGTTTTCTCTGTAATCAAAAATTTCTTTTAATTTAGGTCGAACTAAAAAAGGTTCAACGGCTTTTCCTATAAACCCAAAAGGTGCAGCATAGTTGACAATATCAGTCATTTCAATACCATCCTCTTTTTGTTTGAAATGATGTTGGTGATGCCAAAGCTTATAAGGTCCGATTCTCTGCTCATCTACAAAAAATGCTTTCTCTTTAATGTGAGTTATTTCTGTCATCCAGTCCATTTTGATTCCTAAAAGTGGTGATACTTTGTAGGTGATGATCATTCCTTCATACATTTTATCGTCAATTTCAGATGTAATGTCAAAGCCCATGTAGTCTGGTGTGATTATTTTTAAGTTCTTTGGGTTCGAGAAAAAATGCCAAGCTTCTTCTATGTTTAGCTTAAGCGTTACTTTTCTTTTAAGTTGGTGCATGGTTTTTATTTTTAGAAAAGAACAAGCAACTATTAAGCATTGTTTTATGTGTATGAGAGTTTTATTAAGTGGTGCAAACGGATATATTGGAAGGCGACTTTTGCCGGTTCTTGTAAAGCAGGGGCATGAAGTGATTGCAATTGTGAGAGACAAAAGGACGATTCACCTTTCTGAGGATGAGAAGAAAAAAACAAAAGTGGTTGAGGCAGATTTTTTAAAAAAGGAAACACTAGCTGATCTGCCAAAAGAAATTGATGTAGCATTTTATTTAATGCACTCATTGGCATCTGAAAGTAGAGCTTTTGCAAAAATGGAAAAAAACATGGCGCAAAACTTTGTTGAATACCTCAATCAAAGTACTGCTCAACAACAAGTTTTTTTAGGGGGAATTAGTAACGATAATGATCTTTCGGAGCACTTAAACTCACGTTTGCAAACTGAGAAAGAACTAGCAAAGGCTAAAGTTCCATTAACCGTTTTTAGGGCGGCAATAATTATTGGATCAGGAGGTGCGTCTTTTGAAATTATTAGAGATTTGGTTGAAAAGCTCCCTTTTATGATTGCGCCTAAATGGCTCAATACTAAATGTCAGCCCATCGGCATACGAAATGTAATAGAATACTTATCTGCCTCCATTGGAAATGAAAAAACGTATGGAGAGGTGTATGATATTGGAGGACCGGAAATATTAACCTACAAAAAAATGTTACTTCAATTTGCTGAGGTTCGTAAAATGAAGCGTTATATTTTAACAGTGCCGGTAATGAGTCCTCGATTGTCCTCTTATTGGCTGTATTTTGTAACGGCGACTTCTTATAGGATAGCAGTTAACTTGGTAGATAGTATGCGAAATGAAGTAATTGTAAAGAAAACTGGAGTTGAGAAACAGATTCCTCTTAATTTAATTCGATATAAAGAAGCGGTGAGCTTAGCGTTTAACAGAATTGAGCAAAATATGGTGATTTCCAGCTGGACGGATACACAACTGCCGGAGAATAAATATTTAAATCTCGGTCATTACATAAAAGTTCCTCAAAATGGAGTGTTTAAAGATGTTCAGAAATATGAGTTTGATTATGAACGTAGAGAGCACGTAGTTAATAATATTTGGTCGATTGGAGGAGAAAGAGGATGGTATTATGGAAATTTTCTATGGAAAATAAGAGGACAATTAGACAAGTTTATAGGCGGAGTAGGCTTAAGAAGAGGTAGAAGAAATCCCAACTTAATTTTTGCAGGGGATTCATTGGATTTTTGGAGAGTTTTATTAGCAGATAAGGAAGAAGAACGGCTATTGTTGTTTGCTGAAATGAAATTGCCGGGAGAGGCTTGGTTGGAGTTTAAAGTTGAAAGAGTTGGAGATAAAAAACTAAACATGTTGCAAACTGCTACCTTTCGACCAAAGGGTCTTCTAGGCAGGTTATACTGGTTCGCTATGTTGCCATTTCATTGGTTTATTTTTAAAAATATGGCAAGAAATATTGTTGAATTTAAGAAGGTATAAGTCTTCTACTTTGAGCGTAATTTTGCAATTTAAACTTTAAGCTATTGAACAATATATCAACTTATAAAAATCTGATACTGCTTCATGTAGTGGTGCTTATTTTTGGTTTTACCGGAGTTTTAGGAAAGTTAATTACAGTACCCTCAGAACTCTTGGTTTGGCACAGAATGTTAATTGCCAGTATTTCTATCGGACTTTATTTAGCAATTAAAGGAAGTAGTTTTAAAATGGTTCGCAAAGGCTTACTGGCAACCATTTTTACCGGCTTTATTATCGCTGCTCATTGGATTTTCTTTTTTGAATCCATTAAACAATCAAATGTTTCTATTACACTAGCAGCCTTGGCTTCAGCATCTATTTTTACGGCTTTATTAGAGCCTTTGTTTTTTAAGCGAAAGGTTCAAATTTATGAGCTGTTTTTAGGAGGTTTAGTCATTTTAGGACTTTACTTCATTTTTCAATTTGAAACCGAAAATGCCATTGGAGTTATTTTAGGAATTATCGCAGCTTTTTTGGCTTCTTTGTTTACAGTGATTAATGGCAAGTTGATTAAAAAATACAACTCCGGAAGAATTTCTTTTTATGAATTAGGGGGAGGAGTTTTGGCCATAACACTTTATTTTTTGTTTAGCGGAAAAATAGATGCCATTCACTTTAATTTAGGTCTGACCAATTGGATTTATCTATTAATATTAGCTGTTATTTGTACAGCTTTTGCTTTTGTAGCAAGTGTAGAAGTAATGAAAGAACTTACTCCTTTTACCGTTAGCCTAAGCATTAATTTAGAACCGATTTATGGAATTATTCTCGCGTTTATATTTTTTGGGGAAGAAGAGAAAATGTCAGCTGGCTTTTATTTAGGAACAGCTTTAATCTTAGCTTCCATTTTCACCAATGTCATTGTAAAGAGAAGGCAGCGTAGAAAAGCAAAAAGAGCTGCAGAACAAACCTAAAAGCTGCTTTTGTTGCACAATTCTCTGTGTATATTTGCAAACCTTAAAAATTGGTTGCAATGAGCACAAATTCATCTAAAAAGCATTTAATTACTGCGGCATTACCTTATGCCAACGGACCTATTCATATTGGACATTTAGCGGGAGCTTATTTGCCGGCAGATATTTATGTTAGGTACTTGCGATTAAAGGGAGAAAAACCGCTTTTTATTTGTGGCTCGGATGAACATGGTGCGGCCATAACGCTTAGAGCAAAAAAAGAAAATAAAACACCTCAACAAATAGTTGATGAGTATCACACTTTAAACAAGAAAGCATTTGAGGACTTTGGGATAACTTTCGATATTTTTCATCGCACATCCTCCCAATTGCACCATAAAACGGCGCAAGATTTTTTCTTGGATTTAGATAAAAAAGGAGCATTTGAAGTAAAAAAGAGTGAGCAGTTTTACGATGAAGATTACAAGCAGTTTCTTGCCGATCGTTACATTACAGGTACTTGCCCAAAATGCAATAAAGAGGGAGCTTACGGCGACCAATGCGAAAGTTGTGGTTCCTCGTTAAACCCAACAGAATTAATTAATCCAAAATCTACTTTAAGTGGAAAACCACCCGTTTTAAAAGAAACGACTCATTGGTATTTGCCAATGCAAAACGAAGAAAATTGGTTGAGAGAGTGGATTGAAATGGGAATATTAGAAGGTAAAAAACACCATGATCCTAAATCCTGGAGAAAACCGGTTGTCGGACAGTGTAAGTCATGGATTGATGGAGGGTTGCAATCGAGAGCAATGACGAGGGACTTAGATTGGGGTGTAAAGGTTCCTTTGAAAGAAGGAGATGGAAAGGTGCTTTACGTTTGGTTGGATGCTCCAATTGGATATATTTCTGCCACCAAAGCTTGGGCTGAAGAAAATGATGAAAAATGGGAAGATTATTGGCAAAATGAAGAAACCGAATTGATTCACTTTATTGGCAAGGACAACATCGTTTTTCACTGTATTATCTTTCCAATTTTATTAAAAAAACACGGAGAGTTTAATCTGCCGGTAAATGTTCCCGCTAATGAATTCTTAAACTTAGAGGGAAAGAAAATTTCTACTTCTAGAAACTGGGCGGTTTGGTTGCATGAATTCATGGAAGATATGCCCGATAAAAATGATGTACTTCGCTATGCTTTATGCTCTATTGCTCCGGAAACAAAGGACAGTGAGTTTACATGGCAAGATTTTCAAGCGAGAAATAATAGTGAATTGGTTGCCATTTATGGGAACTTTGTCAATCGTTCAGTGGTGCTAACACACAAGTACTTTAACGGAAAAGTTCCTGCTTTAAAGCAATTCCCTCATGAATATCAGTCGGTGGTGGATCAAATGAAATCCCACATTGACAGCTGCACACAAAAGCTAGAAAACAAGCAATTCAGAGAGGCACAAAATGAGGCAATTGCCATAGCGCGTTTGGGGAATAAATTCTTGGCAGAAACAGAGCCTTGGAAGTTGATTAAAACAGATGAAGAGCAAGTTGCAAAGATTTTGAATTTAAGTTTGCAAATTGCTGCTAATGCAGCAATTGCATTATTCCCATTTTTGCCTGAGAGCTCTAGAAGTTTGCTTAAAATGTTGGGTTTAGAGCATGTATCTTGGTCTGATCTTGCAAGTGTTGATTTAATAAAAGGAGGAAGTAAAATTGCTGAAGCTGAACATTTGTTCTCTAAGATAGAAGATGCAGAAATTCAAAAACAAATCGATAAACTTCAGGCGAAAGCTGAACCTCAAAATAAAGTCGAGGTAGATGAAAGTAAAATTGAGCCAATAAAAAAGACAATTGAGTTTGATGATTTTTTAAAACTGGATATTCGTATTGGGACGATTAAAGCTGCTGAAAAAATGCCCAAAAGTAACAAGATGCTCAAGTTGCAGATAGATTTAGGCAATGAAGAAAGAACAATTTTGTCCGGAATTGCTAAAAACTACTCTCCGGAAGACTTAGTAGGAGAGCAGGTTCAGGTAGTTGTTAATCTTGCTCCAAGAAAAATGATGGGTGTGCTTTCTGAAGGTATGGTGTTAATGGCTGAAAGCTCCGATGAAACACTAGCCTTACTTTCTCCCAACAAAAAAGTTTCTGAAGGAAGCAAGGTGAGTTAGTTTTCTAAATAATAATAAAGCCATAAAAGGACAACCATTTAGCCTTTTTAGTCGTCATTACAAAAAACTGTTAAGAAACTTTAAATTCAATCAAATGAATTATTTATATTTGTTTGCTGGGATTTGTACTTATTAGCTTGATTTTTAATGTTGAAAATTATGCTAATTGACTGAACTAAACCGTATTTGTATGAAATCATTACTACAGTCTTTTTCTATTTTAATTGCTCTTTTTCTTTTTTCTTTTCAACAAGTTGAGGCCAGAGTAGATATTATTCACATATCTGTTAACGATCCAAAGTGTTTTGGAAGTTCTGATGGCTATGTTGTGATTGACTCATTAACAACTACTGCGCCGTCTGGGAATTATACGATTAGAATTAATACAACTCCCGTACAATTTTTCAATGTAGGCGATACAATTCAACTTGGCGATGGAAATTATACCATAACTGTTTTTGATGGAGATGATGGTAATACACCAGCATTTAGGTCTTTTTCAATAGATGAACCTTTTCAGCTGGTTACAGCAACAGTTAGTAATGAGGTAAGTTGTTTTGGAGATTGCGATGGAGATGCTACAGTTTTTGGATTTGATGGAACACCACCTTATACTTATCAATGGGATGATCCTTTGTCGCAAACTTCTCAAACTGCAAGTAATTTGTGTGGAGGGATGTATCATGTAACTGTTACGGATGATAATGGGTGTACTGCAGTTGATTCTGTTTTAGTTGGAGAGCCATCTCAAGTACAACCCAATGTTTCTGTAACTGATGTAGATTGTTTTGGTAATTCAACAGGTTCGGCAACCGCGGTTCCCACAGGAGGTACAGGTACTTATGTAAACTATCAATGGTCAAGTTCGGCAAATAACACTGCTACGGAAAGCAATTTGTCTGCGGGAACTTACTCAGTAACAGTTACTGATAGCGACGGTTGTACAAACACTGAGACATTTACTGTCAGTCAGCCTGCGGCAGCATTAAGTGTAAGTCTTTCAAAAAGTGATGTTTTTTGCTTTGGAGATAGTACAGGTTTTATTAATACTTCAGTTTCAGGTGGAACTACTCCATACACTTACAGCTGGAATGATGGAGCAACAACTCAAAATAGAAATAATATTCCGGCTGGAAGTTATACGGTTACAGTTACAGATAATAACTCTTGTACAGAAACAGCTTCAGTAACAGTAAACCAGCGACCTGATATTTTAATAACATTTAATGTAACAGATGTTTCTTGTAATGGAGACAGTACCGGCAGTATAACTGCTAACCCTTCCGGTGGAACTCCTCCTTTTGCCGGATATGCATGGTCGAATGGAGGCAATAGTCAAACGATTACAAATGTGCCTGCGGGTAGCTATACCGTAACGGTTACAGATGTATTGGGTTGTACTAAAGAAGCTTCAACTACTGTTAGTGAACCTACTTTACTTTCGGCTTCAATTAGCTCCACAACAGACCCAAGTTGCGTAGGGGGTAGTGATGGAGCAATAGATCTTCAAGTTTCCGGTGGAACTACACCTTATACTTACTCTTGGGGTGACGGACCAACTTCACAAGATAGAAATGGATTAGTTCAAGGAAGTTATTCGGTGACTATAACAGATAATAATGGATGTACTGATACCACTTCTGCTATTTTAAACGATCCACCTCCAATTTTGCCGAATGTAACTACTACAGATGTATTGTGCTTCGGTGGAAGCGATGGAACTGCTCAGGCAAGTCCGAGTGGAGGTTCTGGAATTTATGTAGATTTCCAGTGGAGTAGTAGTGGAAATAATACTTCTAATGAAAGTGGATTAAGTGCAGGAACATATACGGTAACAGTTACTGATGATGAGGGTTGTACAGGTTCAGAAACATTTACAATAGGAGAACCGGCAACAGCTGTCTCTGCTAGTATTCCTTCAAAAAGCGATGTGTTTTGCTTTGGAGAAACGACTGGTTTTGCTCGTGCACAAGGTTCAGGAGGTACGGTTGCCGGAAATTATAGTTTTCAATGGGATGATCCTGCCAACCAAACCACGGCACAAGCCAACAACTTAGGAGCCGGTACTTATACGGTAACCGTAACCGATGATAATGGTTGTACAGCCACAGCTTCTGTAACGATCAATTCTCGACCTGCAATTAATATTTCTTTTGCTTCGACTGATGTATCTTGTAATGGAGGAAATGACGGTTCAGCAACAGCTACTATTAGCGGAGGAACACCTAACTTTAGTTGGGTGTGGTCACACGGCCCAAGTGGAACAGGAGCTTCCTCAACAGTAAATAACTTATCAGCCGGAGTATATACCATCACAGTTACAGATGCACTTTCTTGTACTGAAGTTGATAGTGTTGTGATTGACGAACCTACTCAACTTAATGCTCAAATTGATTCAGAAACAGATCCTTTATGTAATGGAGGTAGTGATGGAGCAATTGACCTTTCTGTGAGTGGAGGAACTTCGCCGTATACTTATTTGTGGAACGATGGACCAACAACTCAAGATAGAAGCTCACTCTCAGCAGGCAATTATGAAGTAACCGTTACTGATAATAATGGTTGCGAAGAAATTGTTTCAACTGTATTAAGTGATCCTTCTTTGTTAACTATTTCAATTGACTCAGTCGAAGACGCTAGCTGTAATGGATTGTCTGATGGATCCGCACGTGCAGCAGCAAACGGTGGGACTGGCGTTTATACTTATAGCTGGGATAATGGGCCGACAACAGCTGAAAATCCAAATCTTGGAGCAGGGAGCTATGAAGTTACTGTTACAGATAATAATGGTTGTACTGCAACAACTACAGCTACTATTTCAGCGCCCTTGGCTGTTAATGCTTCCATTAATTCAACTGATGCCTCTTGTGCCGGAGTAAATGATGGTTCTGCTACTGCAAATGGCAGTGGTGGAACAACTCCTTATACCTATTTGTGGTCAAACTCAGCAACTACACAAACAATCAGTAACCTTTCAGGAGGAACTTATGATGTTACTATAACTGATAATAATGGTTGTACAGATGCGGCAAGTGTTACTATAAATCAGCCTTCAGCTTTAAGTTTAACTACTAGTGGAGTTGATTTGAACTGTAATGCAAATAATAGTGGATCTGCAACAGTTACAGCAAGTGGTGGTACTCCTGCTTATACATACTTATGGGATGATCCTTCAAGTCAAACAACTGCAACTGCCACAAATTTAAACTCAGGAACTTATAGAGTAACGGTGACAGATAATAATGGTTGTACAGCAGTTGACTCAGTTACTTTATCGCAGCCTGCTGCAATAAATGCAACTATTACTTCAACAATAGATCCTGATTGTAATGGTGCTAATACCGGTTCTGCAACAGTTAGTGCTAGTGGAGGAACCGGAGCACTAACCTATTTGTGGAATGATGCCGCAAATCAAACTACTGCAACTGCTTCAAACCTAACAGCTGGAGTTTATACAGTTACAATTACTGATAATAATGGTTGTACAGCTACAGCTCAAGCTACTTTAAATGATCCTGCTGCTATTCAAATTAACTTAGATAGCTTAAGAGATGTTAGTTGTTTCAATGGTAGTGATGGAAGTATTTCTGTTACAATTTCCGGTGGAACAACACCATACACTTACAACTGGAATGATGGACCAACAACCCAAAATAGAACAAACTTAAGTGCAAATACATACATTTTAACAGTTACCGATAATAATGGCTGTTCTTCAAACCAGTCATTTACAGTTAATGAGCCGGCTTCAGCTTTAAGTTCATCAATTAGCTCTTCAACGGATGTAAGCTGTAACGGTGCTGCCGATGGCTCTATTGATTTGACGGTGAGCGGAGGAACATCTCCCTATACTTATTTATGGAATGATGCTGCAACTACTGAAGATAGAAATGGGCTGAACGGAGGGACTTACGATGTTACGATTACTGATAACAATGGTTGTTCTACTACAGAGTCTGTATCGATTAATGAACCCGCGCCAATTCTGATTAGTATAGATAGTCAAACGGATGCTTTATGTAATGGATCAGCCGATGGTACAGCCACGGTTTCTGCAAATGGAGGTAGTACGCCTTATATTTTTAATTGGTCGAATGGAGGAAATGGGAATTCTCAAAATAATTTATCAGCCGGGACATATTATATAACTGTAACGGATAATAATAATTGCCAGAATGTTGATAGTGTTTTAATTGGAGAGCCAAGCCCATTAATTATAAATGTAGATAGTGTTAGAAACGTTAGTTGTAATGGGGGAGCAGATGGTCAGATTATAGTTAGCGGAAGTGGAGGAACATCTCCTTATAATTATAGTTGGTCTACAGGAGGAAGTGGAGTAACTCAGAGTAATTTGTCAGCAGGAATTTATAGAGTAACGGTGACAGATGATAATAACTGTCAATTTGTTGATTCTATTATTGTTTCGGAGCCATCATCTTTAACCGCTACACTTACTACAATAAACGAACAATGTGTTGGTGCAAATGATGGCGAAATTACGGCCAACCCGAATGGAGGTACTGCACCTTATGCGTATTTATGGAGTAACTCAGATACTACACAGACCATCTCTAATTTAAGTCCGGGATCCTATGCAGTTACTGTATCAGATGATAATGGTTGTACAACCACTGCAAACACAACTGTTAATCCTGCAAACCCTATATTTATGAGTGCATCTGGAACAGATGTAAGTTGTAATGGAGATAATGATGGGGCTATGATTGTTTTAGCTTTCGGTGGAGCCGGAGGGTTTAGTTATGCATGGTCAGATGCAGTGAATGGTGCCATTAGAAATAATGTTTCAGCCGGAAAATATTATGTAACGGCAACTGATGCAAATGGGTGTACATCAGTTGATAGTGTAACCATTAATGAGCCTGATACTTTAAAGCCTAACTTGTCAGTTATTGATGCAAGTTGTTCAGGCGTTAATGACGGTTCAGCAACTTCAACACCAACAGGTGGAACTACACCTTATACTTATAATTGGTCATCGGGAGGTTCAACTAATTCAGTTTCTAATCTTGCGGCAGGTAATTATAGTGTAACGGTCACTGATGCCAACGGTTGTGATACCGTTCAAAATTTCATTATCAATGCGAGCCCGGCGAACTTCACTTTTGTAGATAGCGTTTCAAACAATCCATGTTTTGGAGACTGTGTGGGAAGTATTCTAATTTCAAGTTTGAGTGGCGGAACAGCACCTTATAATTTTACTTGGTCAAACGGAGCCGGAAATGTTAGTGGTCAAACCGGATTGTGTGCCGGAACTTATACGGTAACCATTGCCGATGCGAATGGATGTGATAGTGTTCATAGCATTACAATTACTGAGCCTACTCAATTAGCTGTTAGTGTAGTTACTACCGATGAAAGCTGTAGTCCTGGAGGTGATGGAACGGCTACTGCAAATGTTAATGGAGGTACCACACCCTACACATATAATTGGTCAAATGGTCAATCAACAGCTTCAATTAATAATTTAATTGCCGGAAACTATTTGTTAACAGTAACTGATGCCAATGGTTGTGATACGATTCAGTCTGTAACTATTGGAGGAAGCGGCGGAACAGGTGGTTTTACTTTTGTAGATAGCGTTTCAAATAATCCATGTTTTGGAGACTGTGTGGGAACTATTCAAATCCTTAATTTAAGTGGCGGAACTTCTCCTTATAACTTCACATGGTCAAATGGAGCCGGAAATGTAAGTGGTCAAGGTGGATTATGTGCCGGAACTTATACGGTAACTATTGCCGATGCAAATGGTTGTGATAGCGTTCACAGCATTACTATTACAGAGCCGACACAGTTGGCTGTTAATATGGTTACTACTGATGAGAGTTGTTCACCCGGTTCTGATGGAACAGCGAAAGCGGAAGTTAGCGGAGGGGCAATGCCTTATACTTACAATTGGTCTAGCGGACAGTCTACTGATTCTATAGGTGGATTGTCAGCAGGAAATTACTCAGTTACTATCACAGATGCAAATGGGTGTGATACGGTTCAGTCTGTTACAATTGGTGGCGGAGGAGTTGCCAATATCTCCTTAAATGAAACTGTTATTGATGCTAACTGTAGCGGAGTATGTAATGGTGGTGTATCTCTTAATCCAACCGGAGGAACTACGCCTTATACTTATTTATGGTCTGATAACTCTACACAGCAAAATTTGGGAGCGGTATGCTCAGGTACATATAGCGTAACGGTTAGTGATGTGAATGGGTGTTCGGTGGTAGATACATTTATTGTAAATGACCAAACTACCTTAATAGCAAATATTACAACAGTTGATGACACTTGTCTTTTAGGTGTGGGTTCAGCCGCTGTAACAATGAATGGAGGAGTTGCTCCATATACTTATAGCTGGTCAAGTGGAGGTTCTGCTCAAACAGAAACTTCACTAATAGCAGGTAGCTATGATGTAACAGTTGTAGATGATAACGGCTGCTCTGTTGTTGAAAACTTTACTATTCAGAACTTTTCAAGCCTTTTTGCTAATCTTACGATAAACAATGAAACTTGTAATTATAAAAACGATGGAAGCATTACAGTCAATGCATCTGGAGGAACAAACCCATTAACCTATAACTGGAGCAATGGACTAACAGGCGCTTTTATAAATAATTTATCATCAGGAACTTATGTTTTAACGATTACGGATGCTAGCGGTTGTGCTGAGGTTGATACTGCAGTAATAACTGAACCAAATAGTATTGTTATAAACTTTAATACAAGTGATGAAAGTTGTAGTCCGGGTGGAGATGGAGCTGCTACTGCAACAGTTACCGGAGGAACTCCTCCATATACTTATAACTGGTCTGCCGGAACGGCCTCAGGTAACACAACTACAGGCTTAGTGGCAGGAACATACCAGTTAGCGTTAATTGATTCACAAGGGTGTGGAACTACGGTTAGTTTTACAATTGGAAACTTACCACCTTTTTCAGTTAATGTAAACACTGTAGATGCTAAATGTAATGGAGGTACGGATGGAGAAATTGATTTATCAGTAAGTGGCGGATTAGCTCCATATTCCTACAACTGGTCGGCAGGCTTACCAAGCCAAGAAGATCATGTTGGGCTTGCTGCTGGAAATTATTCAGTTACTATAACAGACGCTACTCCTTGTTCTGAAGTTGTAAATGTTACTATTACTGAAGAAGATCCTTTTATTGTTGACGTGACAACTTATGAAGCAAGTTGCTCTCCGGGAGATGATGGAAGTGCAAAAATTGAGGTAAGTGGAGGTGTTTCTCCATATTCATATTCTTGGAGTGGTGGAACTGATTTAGGAGACTCACTTGCTGATTTATCGCCCGGTAGTTATAGCGTAACTATTACTGATGATAATGGTTGTACAAAGGTTGAAGGGTTTGGAATTGTGGGTGGTTCCGATATAGACCCTGGTGTGACTACAACCCTACCTACTTGTTTTGGAGATGCTGATGGGGCTATTAGTTTAAACCCAAGCGGTAGTAGTAATCCTAATCCTGTTTATACTTATTTGTGGGATGATAATTCAACTCAATCAAGTAGAACAGGCTTAACATCCGGATTATATAGAGTGACTATATCGGATAACAATACACCTCCTTGTACTAAAGTTGAAAATATAGTATTGTCTCAACCCGGAAGAATAAATGCAAGCTTTAATACATCTGATGAAAGTTGCAGTCCCGGGAATGATGGAACCGCAACTGCTGCAGTAACAGGTGGCACATCGCCTTATACATACAATTGGTCAGCCGGTTCCGGATCAGGAAGTACAGTTTCAGGTTTAACTGCCGGAAGTTATGACGTTACCATTACCGATGATAATGGTTGTCAGAAAGTTGAATCTTTTACTATAGACCCTTCTCCATCTTTTAATATTTCTTTAAGTGGAGTAGATGCAAGCTGTTTTGGAGAGTCAAATGGCAGTATTTCAGCATCTGTTAGCGGAGCTGTCAACCCATTAACTTATGATTGGCAACCTCCATTAGGTGGCGGAGCAACACCATCTGTAGGAGCAGGGAAATATTACTTAACGGTTACAGATGGAAATGGATGTCAGGAAACTGACTCTATAGAAATTGGAGAGGCAGCACCGATCTTAACCAATATGGTTGTTGTGGATGAATCTTGCGCAAATGGAAATGACGGTTCTGCTACAGTTAGTCCATCAGATGGTCAATCTCCTTACACTTATTTATGGTCTGACAACTCTACTTCTTCATCAATTAATAACTTAAATAGTGGAGATTACTATGTAACCATTACAGATGCTAATGGCTGTTCAATTGTGGATACGGCCAATGTAAGTAGTGGACAAGAAATTCAGCTAAATGAAACAATAACCGATGCAAGTTGTAAAGGAAATTGTGATGGGACTATTGATTTAAATCCAACCGGAGGTCAAGCTCCATATACATACAACTGGTCTAATGCAAGTACCTCTTCGCAAATTACCAACTTATGTGAAGGGAATTATACAGTTACTGTTAGTGATGATAATGGTTGTTCAAACATAGAGACTTATACAATTGTTACTCCGGCATCTATAGTAGCTAACATTACTAAAACAGATGAAAGTTGTAGTCCCGGTTCTGATGCTTCTGCTACTGCTAATCCTTCCGGAGGAACTGCTCCTTACACTTACCAATGGTCGAGTGGTGGAAACAATCAAACAGAAAATGGATTGACTGCAGGAAACTATTCTGTTACAATAACAGATGATAATAACTGTGAGTTAATCGAGAACTTTACAATTATTCAACCTAACAACTTAGTAATTTCAGTTGGGCCTATTATTGACGTTAGTTGTAATGGAGCATCTGATGGGGAGGTTTACATTCAAGTTAGCGGGAATATTGGTACTCTTTCTTATAATTGGGATACAGGTTTACCAAATCGTAGGAATCAACTTAATTTGTCGGCAGGAACTTATAATGTTACGGTAACAGATAGAGCAAATGGCTGTACTCAAACTGCATCAGTATCGATTGATGAACCTTCACCAATAACTACTACAGTTAATACAACTCCAGAGTCTTGTGTACCCGGTAATGATGGAACAATTTCAGTTAATGCAAATGGAGGAACTATTACGACTGATTATACCTATACATGGAGCAACGGACTTCCTTCAAGCCAGATTCAAAGTGGTTTATCTGCTGGCACATACACAGTAACGATAAGTGATGATAATGGATGTGATGTGATTGAAACAATTAATGTGGGTAATGTTGCCCCGTTTAATGTTGATTCTGTTATTACCGATGCTAGTTGTAATGGAGGGTCAGATGGTGAAATTGATATTACAGTTACAGGGGTAACAGGAATTCCGTCATTTAATTGGGATAATAGCTTGCCTCCGAATGAAGATCAATCTAATCTGTCAGCAGGAACTTACAATGTTACAGTTACAGATACGAGCAACGGTTGTGTTGAAACCATGACTATAGTGGTTGATGAGCCATTAAACATTGTAGTAAGTGCAGTTGTTACAACTGAAAGTTGTTCTCCCGGATCAGATGGTGAAATTGATTTAAGTGTAAGTGGAGGTACTGTTTCCACTAACTATTCTTATACTTGGGATAATGGTTTAGCTGCTCAAGAAGATCAAACCGGATTGCAAGCTGGGACATATACGGTAACAGTTACCGATGACAATGGTTGTTCAGTAGTAGAAACGATTAATGTCGGAAGCTCAGCACCATTTACTTTAAGTTCAACTATTACTGATGTTAGCTGTAAAAGTGGAGCCGATGGAGCTATTGATTTAACAGTTAGTGGAGCAGGAGGAACTCCTACATTTGCTTGGAGTAATGGATTAGCTTCTCAAGAAGACCAAAATGGACTTTTTGCCGGAAGTTACAGCGTTACAGTAACAGACCCAAGTAGTGGGTGTACTGCTACAAGCTCTTTTGTGATTAATGAACCTGATACAATCCAAGCAAATATTGCTGTTACCGAAGAGTCATGCGTACCAGGAAACGATGGTACTATTACATTGAATGTAAGTGGAGGTACTGTTTCCGGAAATTATTTTTATCAATGGACAAACGGTCTGCCTTCTCAAAGAAATCAAGTTCAACTAACAGCAGGAACATATACTGTTACTATTACCGATGACAATGGTTGTTTTATTGTAAAACAAGCAACAGTGGGTAGCTCTGCTCCTTTTACAGTAGATTCAATTATTACTGATGCTAGTTGTAATGGCGGGAATGATGGAACAATCAATTTAACGGTAAATGGAACCGGAGGAACTCCAACATTCACTTGGAGTAACGGACTTCCTTCTCAAGAGGATCAAGCTAATTTGTCAGCAGGTACTTATCGAGTAACTATTACAGACCCGAATAATGGCTGTTCAGAATCGCTTTCATTTATTGTTGATGAGCCTAATTCAATTGTTTCAAGCTTTAATGTAGATGATGAAAGTTGTACTCCCGGGAATGATGGAGAAATTACGGCACTTGTTAGTGGAGGAACTTCACCTTATACCTATAATTGGTCAAATAGTAGCACAACACAGCAAATTTCAAATCTAACAGCAGGAGTATATTATTTAACAATAACCGATGGTAATAATTGCAGTCATGTAGATTCTGCTAGAGTGAATAGTGCTGCTCCTTTTACATTGAGTAATTCGGTAACTAATGTTAGTTGCAACGGAGGAGTGGATGGAGCTATAGATTTAACTGTAACTGGAACAGGTACAGCCCCAACTTTTGCATGGAGCAGTGGCTTACCTAATACCGAAGATCAGTCTAACTTGTCTGCCGGAACATATCTTGTAACTGTTACTGACCCTTCAGATGGGTGTACGGAGACAGCTCTAATTACAGTTAATGAACCTAGTCCATTAGCTGTTAATGTAAACGAAGTACCTGTTTCTTGTGGAGGAGGAGCTGATGGCTCTGCAGTAGCTCAAGCTACAGGTGGAACTTCTCCTTACAGCTATGCATGGTCAAATGGAGTGTTTACTCCTTCAAATTCGTCTTTATCCGTTGGAACCTATTTAGTGACTGTAACGGATGATAATGGATGTACTAAAGTGGATAGTGCAGTTATTAATCATGGTTCTAATTTATTAGCATCTGTTTCAGTTGTGGATGAAAGTTGTATAGGAAATTGTGATGGTAATGCAACTGTTAATGTAACAACCGGAATTGCTCCATATACTTATGCCTGGTCTTTTGGAGGCCCTAATTTACCTTCTAGAGGGTTTTTGTGCGCAGGAAATTACGACGTTACAGTTACTGATGCAGTAGGATGTGATACAACAATTGACTTTACTGTTAATTCAGGTATTGTAAATTATACAATTGCTTCAACTAACGAAAGTTGTCAAGGTACAGCTTGTGATGGAACTGCTTCGATAACAACAACAGGAACTTATAGCTATACTTGGAGTCCTGCCCCAGGTGCCGGACAAGGAACAAATCAAGTTTCAGGATTATGTGCAGGTAAGTATTTTGTTACTATTTCTAATGGAAGTGGATGTAATGTAGTTGATAGTGTTGAAATCGATCCTTTTACACCAATTTTACCAAATGAAGTTGTGACAGATGAAGGTTGTGGTAATAATTGCGACGGTCGAATAGAGCTTAATCCTACTGGAGGCTCTTCAAGCACATATACCTATAATTGGTCGCCAGTTCCTGGAAATGGACAAGGTGTTCAAAATGCTACAGGATTATGCGCAGGCAACTATAGTGTTACCATTACTGATGCTGCAGCTTGTGATACTGTGTTAAATATTACTATTCAGGCCGGAAACACGCTTAATGCTGATATTGTAACTAAAAACCAATCATGTGGTATACTAGCAGTTTGTGATGGCGAGGCTTATGCAACAGTAACATCTGGAACAGCCCCATATACCTACATTTGGTCGGTTGGAACTCCTAGCGGGCCTAATGGAGATACTATTAAGAGTGTATGTGCCGGTACAAACTACACAGTTACCATAACAGATGCTACAGGATGTAGCACCGTAGATACATTTGATATTGGAAGGCCTACACCTATAACAGCAACATTTACTGCCACTAACTCAACATGTAATATTTGCGATGGAGAACTAGTTGTTGATGCAAGCGGAGGAAGTGGGAATTACATTTATTTATGGTTAGATCAAAATGGAGATACTCTAAATAACTCTGATACAACTCAAAATCTTTGTGCAGGTATTTATTTTGTTGAGATTACCGATGATAGCGGTTGTAGTGTTACCTTAAATACTAGTTTAAGCGACAATGGAGCTGAAAGCCTAACTGCTACTTCTACTGACGCTAGTTGCTATGGAAGTTGTGACGGGGGAGCTTCAGTTAATTTTAATTGTAACGATCCTTCTTGTCAGATTGATTGGATTGATGCTTCTACAGGCTTAAGTATTGGTCAAAATGGAAACACAGCCAGCGGACTATGTGCAGGTGATTATTTTGTAGAGGTAACCAATAATAGTGGGTGTATTGCTTTAGAACAAATTACTATTGGAGAGCCAAGCCCATTTGTTATTACTCCAAATGTCATCCAACCTACTTGTGCCGCTTCTTGCAGTGGCTCTATTAGCTTAAGTGTTAGTGGAGGTGCAGGAGGAACATATAGTTATAATTGGTCTCCGGCACCTGGTAGTGGTCAAGGTACTTCTACTATTAGCAACCTTTGTACCGGAAACTACCAAGTAACCATTACTGATGCTGTGGGTTGTGATACCGTATTATCAATCAATGTAGGAGCTCCAACAGCAATGACAACTACATTCTCTACAGTTAATGCAAACTGTGGTCAGTCTGACGGCTCAATAACTGCTACGGTAAATGGGGGTAGTGTTTTAAATGACTATCAATACCAGTGGTTCGATGGAGCGAATAACCTATTAGCTGGAGAAACGACTCCAATCATCGATAATATTCCTTCAGGAAACTATACTTTAAGAACTGAAGACGATAATCAATGTGTGGAGTTCTTTACCACTGTGCTTGGAAACATTGGAGGACCATCGATCATTGTTGATTCTACTCAAGATGTAAATTGCTTAGGAGACCAAAGTGGAGCTGTGGCCATTTCTGTAAGTGGAGGAACTGCCCCATACACTTATGATTGGTTGCCTAATGGAGCAAGTACTCAAGATTTAAACAATGTAATTGCCGGAAATTATACGGTTAAAGTGACAGATGCTGCCGGTTGTATTACAACAGAAAATGTTCAAATTAACGACGGAAATCAAGTTCAAGCATCGGTTGAAACTACCAATGCGGAATGTGGAGCATGTGACGGTACAGCTAAATTGAATATTGTTGGAAATGCAGCTTCTTATTCATTCTTATGGAGTAATGGAGCAACAACAGATTCAATTGCTAACTTGTGCAGTGGAGAGCATTCTGTAAAAGTTACAGATTCCTTGGGTTGTTCAGAAACGTATTACTTTACCATTAATAATATTGGTGGGCCTTCAGATGCTATTGTTACAGCTACAGCTGCGAGCTGTGCTTCAGCTTGCGATGGAACAGTTACTGTCCAGCCTATAGGCGGAGATGCTCCTTACACTTATAGTTGGATGCATTCTTCACTAGACACAAATGCATTTGATAACCTTTGTGTGGGTGATTATACGGTTCAAATTACCGATGTAAGAGGCTGTGCAAAAGTGGTGAACTTTAGTATTGGAAGTCCTTCTGATTTAATCATTACTAAAAATATTACTTCTAGTAATTGTAATATATTCCCATGTAATGGTTCTATTTTCTTGAATGTGAAAGGAGGAACTGCTCCTTATTCATACAATTGGGGACCAACGCCACAAAACGACTCTAATTTTGTTGGTAGCTTGTGTGCGGGAATATACAATGTTACTGTTACCGATGCAAATGGATGCTCTGAAAGCTTGTCGATGAATGTTTCCAATAATGGCAGTCCTGTTACTGCAAGCCCTACAACAAGCTCAGAAAGTTGCTTTGGTAGTTGTGATGGTTCTTTAATAAGTGGTTTAACTGCTTCCTCAAGCCTTACATTCCAATGGTTAAATGAAGATGGCTTAGCTGTTGCAGCCCAAGATAGCAACCTTTTAGATGGTGCTTGTGCAGGATCTTATTTCCTTGAAGTTACTTCATTGCCGGATGGTTGTTTAACAACTTATGAGGTTGAGGTAGAAGCTGCTGATTCTATCAGTTTAGCAGCCTCTATTGTTAAACCAATTAGCTGTGTAGATGCCTGCGATGGAATAGTTTCTGTTTCGTCTAAGGGTGGAGAATTGGCTTTCTCCTATTCTTGGAATGATCCAAATCAGCAAGCAGTTATTCCTGCTGAAGGACTATGCGCAGGAACTTATACCGTAACCGGAACTGATGCAAATGGATGTACTAAAACACTTGATATTGTCTTGAATAATCCTGATACATTAGAGTTGGCTATTCTAGCTGAAGGAGGCGTAGGTTGTAGCTCTGATTGCGAAGGAACTGCTTCTGTGCTTGCAAGTGGAGGTAATTCTCCATATACTTATACTTGGAGTGGAGGGCAAAGTGGAACTGACCCAACTGATTTGTGTTTCGGTGCTAATATAATTACCGTTACTGATGCTACAGGCTGCTCAGTGAGTGATACGGTTTATATTTCCGCTACGGATACTGTGGTTGCTCAAGTGCCAACAAATACTGTTATTTGTGAAGGCGATAGTGTTTATCTCGATGGAACAATTTTAGGTAGCGGAGTAACAAGCTTTGCTTGGTACAATGCAGATACTACAATCTTTACTACTTCTGAGGACACAACACTACTCTTGGAAGTGGGTAATTATCGTTATATTTTGATTGCTACAAATGGAAGCTGTTCTGATACTACTTTCTACGATTTCAGTGTGGTTGAGAATCCATCGGTTGGCTTGGCTGCTTCCATGGCAATCTACAAAGATGAAATCAAGAAAATTAGAGTGGATAATCAAGATAGTGTTTATCAGTATTATTGGAGTCCGGGTACTAACTTGAGCGACTCTACCATTGCTGAGCCAACTACAGACACTCGAGAGTCAATTACTTATGTATTAAATGTAATTGATACCACTGGTTGTAACTTTAATGATTCGATTAGAGTAGTTTACTACCCTGACTTAGAAGTGCCATCAGGCTTCTCACCTAATGGCGATGGAACAAATGACGTTTGGAACATTAGAATGCTTGAAGAGTTCCCTAATGCTTCAGTAAAAGTTTACAACCGTTGGGGGGAGCTACTTTTTGAGCAAACAAATGGTTATAAAGAGCCTTGGGATGGCAAGTATAATGGCGAAAAACTTCCTGTTGGAACTTACTACTACGTAATTGACTTGAAAGATAGTCGCTATGAAAACTTAACCGGACCAATTACAATAATTAAGTAGAGCTATGAAGAAACTTATATACATCATTCCACTCTTGCTGTTTTGTTCTGTTGGTTATGCCCAACAGCTGCCTCAATACAGTCAGTATATTTTAAATAGATATTTAACTAATCCCGCTTCGGCAGGAGTTGATGACTACTTTGTTGCTCAAACAAATTACCGCAATCAGTGGGCGGGAATAAAAGACGCACCGAGTACCTACATCTTAAGTGCAAATGGACCTTTAAAAAACCAGAACATGGGCATTGGAGGGTATTTGTTTTCAGATGTAACAGGGCCAACTAGAAGAAATGGGATTAACTTCTCTTATGCCTATCATGTTAAACTTAATGATGATTTGAAGCTATCTATGGCATTGAATGCCGGAATTCTTCAGTATACTATTGATTTTACTGAAATTACTTTTGACAATGAAAATGATCAGGTTAGAAGTCAAATGCCCGAATCGCAGATTTTTCCTGACGCCGGTTTTAGTTTTTACCTTTATGCAGATAATTATTATTTTGGAGCCTCTTCTCCTCAATTACTGCAAAATCAATTGGATTTTGAGCGTTCTTTAAAAGATCCTACGGGAAGATTAGTGAATCACTATTTTATTACCGGTGGTTACAAATATGAAATTGATTCAGATTTTGATGTGGAGCCAAGCTTTTTACTGAAATACGTAAGCCCACTTCCACTACAGTATGAATTTTCTGCAAGAGGAATTTATAAAGATATGGCATGGTTAGGTTTATCTTACCGTAAAAGTGATGCCATTGTATTGCTAGCCGGTTATACTTTACAAGATAACATTACCTTTGGATATGCTTATGATATTATTCAGTCCGGTATTAGAGAATACAGTACCGGAACGCATGAAATTATGTTGTCAATTAAGTTTAATAGACCACAAGAAACAGACTGATAATGGCTTCATTTAATGAAATTATTAAGGGTGATATACCTGTTTTAGTTGATTTTTTTGCAGAATGGTGCGGACCATGTAAAATGATGCCGCCCATTTTAAATCAGGTAAAAGCGGAACTAAAAGACCAAGTGAAAATACTGAAGGTTGATGTTGATAAAAATCAAGCCGCTGCTCAAGCATATAGGGTTCAAGGAGTGCCTACACTCATTATTTTTCACAAAGGAAATGTTGTTTGGCGTCAGTCAGGCGTAATTCAGGCAAATGAAATTGTCAATCAGATTAGAAAGGTGGTTTAATACTACTGCATTTAAACTCTTTTTCTTTAGCATACTCCAATGTGCCTTCTAAGGCATAAAACATATTTTTTTCAGCTTTTAAGCTGTCGTGAAACACAATAATATCTCCGGCTTTTAGGTTTTTAGTAGCTAAGTTTAAGCATTGTTTAGGGCTGTAATCCTTGTTGTAGTCCATGCTCAAAGCCGACCACATTATAATTTTATAACTTTTGCTCAGCTTTCTAATTTGCGTGCTTCTAATTTTCCCGTAAGGAGGTCTAAAAAGGCGGCTTTCAAAAACTTCAGCGCAAGCATTTACATTATCCATAAAATCTTCATTGGCATTTTTCCAAGAGTTTAAATGATTGTAAGTGTGGTTGCCAGCACTATGTCCTTCTTTTAGTATTCGTTGAAAAAGTGCCGGTTGTTTTTGTACATTTTTTCCCAAACAAAAAAAGCTGGCTTTGGCATCGTATTTTTTTAAAAGGCTGAGCACTTTATCGGTTACTCCCGGTGTTGGACCATCATCAAAAGTGATGAAAATTTCATTCTCTTTTGTGGGAATTTTCCAGTACAATGAAGGATAAAATCCTCGAACAACTTTTGGAGGATGAGCTAACCACATTTTATCCAAATAATTGATTAAAAACTTCTTCGATTTTTCCTAGCGGAAAAATCTCAATGTTAAAATCGGCTTGTTTAATGCCTTTCAAGTTGTATTTAGAAAGAAATATCTGTTCAAAGCCCAATTTCTGCGCCTCTTGAATCCGTTGATCAATTTTACTCACCGGGCGAATTTCCCCAGAAAGCCCAACTTCTGCTGCAAAGCAAATTTTTGGATTGATGGGAATGTCTTCAGAAGAAGATAAAATGGAACTAACTACGGCTAAATCTAAGGCCGGGTCTTCAACGCGAATTCCTCCGGCGAGATTTAGGAAAACATCTTTGGTTGCTAAACGAAAACCACAGCGCTTTTCTAGAACAGCTAAAAGCATATTGAGCCTCCTTAAATCAAAGCCTGTAGCAGATCTTTGAGGCGTGCCATAAGCAGCAGAGCTTACCAAAGACTGAATTTCTATAAGCATTGGTCGTAAGCCTTCTAAACTGCTCGCAATTGCCGAGCCGCTCAGTTGCTCATCGCGGTTGGAGAGCAAAATCTCTGAAGGATTTGGAACTTCTCTCAATCCATCGCCCTGCATTTCGTAAATGCCCAACTCATTAGTGGGCCCAAATCTGTTTTTAGAAGAACGCAAGATTCTGTACATGTGGTTTCTGTCGCCTTCAAACTGCAAAACAACATCTACCATGTGCTCCAATACTTTTGGTCCGGCAATATTGCCCTCTTTATTGATGTGGCCAATTAAAAATACCGGAGTATTGGTTTCCTTGGCAAAGCGCATAAGTTCACCGGAACATTCGCGAATTTGAGAAATGCTGCCGGCAGAAGATTCAATTAGAGAGCTGTGTAAGGTTTGAATACTGTCAACTACAATTAAATCGGCATCGGCTTCCTCTAAGTGTTGTAAAATGTGCTGTAGTGAAGTTTCCGAAAGCAAAAAACATTGATCGTTATTAATACCAATGCGCTCTGCACGCATTTTAATTTGTTGTTCACTTTCTTCACCGGAAATGTATAGCACTTTTATGCCACTCCATTTTAGCGCCATTTGCAGTAAAAGAGTCGATTTGCCAATCCCGGGTTCTCCGCCAAATAACAAAAGTGAGCCTGGAACAATGCCGCCGCCCAATACTCGGTTCAGCTCATGATCAGATGTCCTGTAACGTATTTCTGCATTTTGCTCTATGGTGTTTATGGCTTTTGGCTTACTTCTGACTTTCGAGGATCTTGCTGAGCTAACATTGGCGTCGCTGCTTTTTTCAATAATTTCCTCCACATAAGTATTCCATTCTCCACAAGAAGAGCATTTTCCTTCCCATTTTGGAGATTGAGCGCCACAGTTTTGGCAAAAAAATGCTTTTTTAATTTTAGCCATAAATGATCTTAGAAGACTATGTCAATTTCAGATTTTTTCTTCGTTTTATCTTTTTCGCAAAAGCTATTAGCATTTTTAATCGCCTGTTCATGACCTAAGTTTGCTGCCTTTCTCCAATCCTCACAAGCCTCATCTTTTTTATCCACTTCGTAATGAGCCTCTCCTCTGTAAAAATAAGCCCTCGCTAAATTGTCATCTCTTTTACTAATAACTTCAGTTAGACCCGCAATGGCTTCTTCGTACTGTTTCATGCCTAATTTGCTTAGCGCAATATTGATTTTTCCATTTTGAAGTTCCGGGTCTTTGTTTAAGGCAGTTTCAAAATCCTCCATTCCTTCTTCAAAATTTCCCAATTCAGCTTTAGCAGCCCCTCTGTTATATATGGCTGCTGCATAATTAGGTTTTAGTTCAATTGCTTTGTTATAGTCGTCGATTGCATTTCTATATCGCTCCAAAGCTCCATAGCAGTATGCTCTATAATAATATACGTCTGGAAAGTCAGGATTTAACTCTATAGATTGATCAAAATCTTTAATGGCTTTCCGATAATCTTCTACAAAAACCTTAGCTGCTCCACGGTTAAAGTAAAGCTCTGCGTCGTTCTCTTTTATTTTTTCAGCTTGGTCGTAGGTTTCAATTGCCTGAGCAAAGAGTTCTAATTTATGTTGGCTATCTGCTAAACCCATTAGTGCTTCGAAGCTATTTTCATCATAATTTAAAGCACTTTTATAGCCTTTCATGGCAGAAACAAACTTTTCATTTTCATAGTGCTTTTGTGCCTCCTCTAAAAAGTAAATCAATGAATCATTCTGACTGAAAGAGAGGCTCACAAAGCCTAATACAATTGCAACTAGAAAAACAAACTTTTTAATCATATTCAATTTATTTACAAGCTTTTTCAATAATTGAAGTAGTAGAAAATCCGGTTAAATAATCAATTGTCTTTACTTCTCCACCCTTGGCTTGAACAGTTTCGTGTCCAACAATCTCTTCAATTTTATAATCACTCCCTTTTACCAATACATCTGGTTCAACTTTGTTGATAAGCTCTAGCGGAGTGTCTTCATCGAAAATAACTACCAAATCTACAAAATGCAAAGCGGCTAACAATAATGCTCTGCTTTCTTGTGATTGAAGTGGTCGGTTGCTGCCTTTATTTAATCTTTTTACTGAATCATCGGAGTTCAATCCAATAATTAATTTGCTCCCAAGGTCTTTAGCTTTACTTAAATAATCGATATGACCTTGATGCAAAATGTCGAAGCAACCGTTAGTAAAAACCAATTTTTCGCCTTTAAAGCGCCATCGGTTAACTGTCCACTTTAACTCACTTTGTTGTATGATTTTTTCTTTAAGAATTTCCAGTGTTTTCAACGACTTTGTTTTTATTGATTAAACGTAATAAAGGTATACTTAAAACTCCAACTATAATAATCATGACTGTTTGAGAAGACCATATAATCCATCCCAAAGCTAAAGCAGAAGTTTTACTAATGCCATATAAAATTAAGGTTTCCATAACGGCGATGGGAAAAACGCCTAAACCACCCTGTACAAAAACAATGGCTAAACTTCCCATAACAAAAGATGCTAAAATACCCACTAAGGGAACCGATGAAGTTTCTTCCAAACTAAAGAAACAAATATAATACATCCCTACGTACATAATCCAAATAAAGAGGGTATGTAAAATAAAGTACAACTTGTCTTTCATTTTTAGAATCGACTGTAGCCCTTCTAATATGCCGCGAAGCAGCGTTCTAATCTTTACAAAAAGTGGATTTTGAGATTTTGAAAAAAGGAAAAAGAAGAAAAGCGCAGCTCCTATAAGTAGAACGCTCGACAGGATAATAATTTTTCCACTTGAGAATTGTTGCTCTCCACTATTCACAAAATCGTAAAGTAGATCTTTTAACATGTCTAACTCAACAAGTAAAACTCCACCCATAATTAAAGCCAAAATGACCATATCTGCCACTCTTTCAGCTACAATTGTTCCAAATAATTTATTAAAAGAAAGCCCCTCGTACTTAGCTAATAAACCGGGGCGGGTTACCTCGCCTAATCTGGGAAGCGCATAATTAGCAGCATAACCAATCATTACGGTAAAAAAACTGTTCCAAAAGCCGGGTGTTTTACCTAGTGGCTTAATGGTGTATTTCCAACGAATGGCTCTACTCATGTGGCTTAAGATCCCGAATAACATAGAAATACCAATCCAAAAATAATCAGCTTGTTTTAAGGCAGTGAATAATTCGTCTTTTTCAGTTGGAGTTAAGTCTTTAAATACATACCAAATGAGAAAAACCCCAAAGGCAAGTGGTAAGACAATTTTTAAAACAGATAATATTTTTTTCACTTGATGCAGTTTACTTTTATACTAATGATAAGTTGTCGATTAATCTTACAGAACCCAAGTAGGCCGCTACAAAAACTCTCGGTTGATTGCTTTCTTCCCAGCTTTTTATTGGCTGAAGCGTTAATCCATCTACGATTTCAAAATACTCGGGCTTAAAGTTTGGTTTTAATTTTTCAAAACACTCTTTAGCTAAAACTTGCGGAGCTGTTTCTCCTACTTTAGTTTGACAATACTTCATTAGCTTGTATATTTCTGAAGCAATGAGGTACTGACTCTCTTCCAACAAATAGTTTCTCGAGCTCATTGCTAAGCCATTTTCGTCTCGCACAGTCTGGCAACCAACAACTTCAGTGTCAAAGTTAAATTGCTCTTTTACCCACCTTACAATTGCCAATTGTTGAAAATCTTTCTCCCCGAAGTAGGCTTTATCGGGCGACAAAATACTCAAAAAACGCTCAATCACCGCTGCAACGCCCTCAAAATGTCCGGGACGATATTCAGCTTCCATGCCTACGGCAATCGAGCCGAAGTTAAAATCTGTTTTTGGCTGCTCGGCATATAATTCCTCTTTTTGGGGAGTAAAAAGAAGGTCGCAACCAACTTTATTCAGCATTTCACTATCCTCCTTCAGTCGATTTGGGTATTTTTCTAAATCCTCCTTTCGATTGAATTGCAAAGGGTTTACAAAAATGGAGCAAACGACGATGTCATTCTCGCTTTTTGCTCTTTTAATCAATGCTAAATGTCCCTGATGCAAGGCTCCCATGGTTGGAACAAATCCAACCTTCTTTCCTTCTTTCTTCAAATCAGCTAAATGTGATTTTATCTTAAGAGGACTGCTAATTTCTATCATGCTTTGTAAATCAGGCTTCAAAAGTAGCATTTGTCATTGAATTATAGAAAATAAGGTCATTTTCATATCTAACTGTACTTGTTTATATTGGAAAAATTTACGTAATTTTGTAAAGCTTTATTAACTAATCTTTCCTTTATGAGTAAAAAAAGAATTCTCTACATTTCTCAAGAAATTACACCTTATTTACCGGAAACAGAAATTTCAAAAATGGGGAGGTATTTACCTCAGTCCATTCAAGAAAAAGGTCGTGAGATTAGAACATTTATGCCCAAGTTTGGATGTATAAACGAGCGTAGAAATCAGCTTCACGAAGTTATTCGCCTTTCCGGAATGAACTTAATTATTGATGATAATGATCATCCATTAATTATTAAGGTGGCTTCTATTCAGCCGGCTAGAATGCAAGTTTACTTTATAGATAATGAAGATTATTTTCAAAGAAAAGCTATTTTAACCGACAAAGAGGGCAATTTCTTTGAAGACAATGATGAAAGAGCAATTTTCTTTTGTAGAGGAGTTTTGGAAACAGTTAAGAAACTTGGTTGGGCTCCGGATTTAATCCACTGTCATGGTTGGATGACGAGCTTAATCCCGCTTTACTTAAAAACCTCTTATAAAAACGAGCCGTTGTTCGAAAAATCAAAAGTGGTTACTTCACTTTACAACGACTGTTTTGCCGGCTCTTTAGATCAAACTTTTGCCAAAAAAGCTATGATGGATGGAGTAAGTGAAGAAGACATTAACAAATTTATTGATCCAACACACGAAAAGCTATGTCATGCAGCAGCTTCTTGGTCTGATGGTGTAATTATTGGTAATCCGGATGCGGCAGACATTGTTTCAGACATTGAAAAGCCGGTTCTAGAATATCAAGGCGAGGATTATATTGATGCCTACAATAAATTTTACGATGAAGTGTTAGTACAGGAAGAAGTAATGGCAGACTAAATTTATGATTAAAATAAGGACTTCAATGAATTTGCGGAAAGTATTTTTTCTTTCCGCTTCTTTTTTATTTTTACTAAGCGCTTGTCGCCAAGATGAGGAAAAACTAAAACCTGAATTTGTAAACAACGATGCCTATTCGCGATTTACAAATCAAATAGGAGTGCGTACGCAAACGCTTCGTAGCGATTCTATTCTAGCCGATCGGGTGTCAACCGGATTGGTCGGCATTTACAAAGACTCCGTTTTTGGAACAAGTAGAGCTGCTTTGCATGTGCAACCGCGATTGTCAACAAACTTCTTAACGCTAGGTCAGACCGGAGAGACACTTTATACCGATTCTATTGTACTGAGTTTACATTATGATGGTATTTTCGGAGACAGCAGTATTCAGCAAACCTTAGAGGTTTATCGAATTGATGAGCAACTAGAAAGTTCTGAAAATTATCCTTCTAATACTCAAATTGCCATACAGCCTTCGATTTTGGGGAGCAAAACTTTTCAACCGGATTTAGAAAATGAATTGAGAATCATTTCCCCAAATTCTAACGGTGGAATAGATACATTAACTGTTCAGCCGGAACTTAGAATTAAATTAGATAACGCTTTTGGCGATGAGCTTCTCAGTAAATCCGGACAGTCAGAGTTGGAAAATAACACCAATTTTACTGCTTATTTCAACGGTTTGAAAATTATGCCGCCGCAAAGTGCAACAGTAAACAATAATGAAGCTGCTATATTATATTATGCCTTAACTTCTTCGGCTACAAAAATGAGCTTGTATTACTCAGCCGTGAACGGAAATGGTGACACGACAAAAAGAGTAGTTGATTTTCCGATTAATTCTTCTAGTGTTCGATTTAATACTTTTGAGCACGATTACAGCGGCAGTGAAGTGGGTAATCAGTTGGCACAAGCTACACCCGATAGTATTTTTACTTTTACACAAGCTATGGCAGGGGTGGAAAGTTTGATTAGCTTCCCCACTTTAGTAGAAGACTTTAAAGACAGTAATATTGTTGTGAATAAGGCAGAGTTGATTTTGCCTGCAGCCGGAGGAAGCTATGCTAAATTTGGTTACGCTACTTCGTTAATTGTTGCCTCTAAAGATGCAGGAGGCAATTTGCAGTTTATACCAGATTACTTTGAAGGCGAATCATATTTTGGCGGATTCTTTGATCCGATAACCCAATCCTATCGTTTTAATATTGGACGATATGTTCAAGGACTATTAAATGGTTCAATTCAAAGTGACGGTTTAACACTTTTGTTAACCGGCAGCGCGGTAAAAGCCGAGCGAGCTGTTATTTTTGGACCAAAAAACTCAAGTCGTCAAATTCGACTAAATTTATACTACTCTAAGACAGAATAAAATTATGTGTGGAATAGTTGCTTATATCGGTGAGCAAGAAGCTTACCCAATCATTTTAAAAGGCTTAAAAAGATTAGAATATCGTGGATACGATAGTGCCGGAGTAGCCTTGTTGAATGGAAATATTAACCTCTATAAGAAGAAGGGAAAAGTGAGTAAGCTCGAAGAGTTTGCACACGATAAAGAATTAAAAGCTACCGTTGGAATCGGTCATACGCGTTGGGCAACCCACGGTCCGCCTAATGACGAGAATGCCCATCCTCATTTAAGTGGAGACGAGTTCTATGCAATAATTCACAATGGAATTATTGAAAATTATGATGCGCTTAAAAAGGAATTAACTAAGCGTGGACATCAGTTTAAAAGTGATACTGATACAGAAGTTCTTATTCATTTGATTGAGGATATTCGTAAGGCGGAAGATTGTGATATGGTGGAGGCTGTTCGAATTGCTTTAAACGAAGTAATTGGGGCTTATGCCATTGTTATTTTGGATAAAACCAATCCCGATCGATTAATTGCAGCAAGAAACAGCAGTCCTTTAGTTGTTGGAATTGGTGATGGAGAGTTTTTTGTGGCTTCAGACGCTACTCCTATTGTAGAGTACACTAAAAATGTGGTGTATTTGGAAGATGGGGAAATAGCTGTATTAGAGAAAGGAAAAGACATCAAGATTTCGACCATAAAAAATCAAGCGGTAACGCCTTATATTCAAGAGTTAGAAATGAATCTTGAAGCGATTGAGAAAGGCGGTTATGAGCATTTTATGCTAAAAGAAATATACGAGCAACCTACTTCCATTCGAAACAGTATGTTGGGTCGCTTAAATCCTCGCACTGGTTTAATTACCATGGGAGGAATTGAGGAGTATGAAAGCAAATTTTTAAATGCCAAGCGCATTATTTTCGTGGCTTGTGGTACATCATGGCATTCTGCTTTAGTGGGCGAGTATATGATTGAAGATTTGGCTCGAATTCCCGTTGAAGTAGAGTACGCATCGGAGTTTAGATATAGAAATCCGATTATTGATGAAAACGATATCGTTATTGCCATTAGTCAGTCGGGTGAAACAGCCGATACTTTAGCAGCTTTAAAGTTGGCAAAGGAAAAAGGTGCAATGATTTATGGGATATGTAATGTAGTAGGCTCAAGCATTGCTAGAGAGACTGATGCAGGCTCTTATACTCATGCAGGACCGGAAATCGGCGTAGCTTCTACAAAAGCATTTACTGCTCAAATTACCATTTTAGCATTAATTGCGCTTACTTTGGCAAACAAGAAAGGCAGCATTAGCAAGAGTAGATACACTAATTTGGTGAATCAACTGAATAATGTACCAAACCTAGTGGAAACAGTATTGAAGATTAACGATAAGGTGAAATACATTTCTGAGCTGTATAAAGATGCCAGAAATTTCTTGTATTTGGGTAGAGGGTATAACTTCCCTGTAGCATTAGAAGGAGCTTTAAAGTTAAAAGAGATATCTTACATTCATGCAGAGGGGTATCCGGCAGCAGAGATGAAGCACGGTCCAATTGCCTTAATTGATGAGGAAATGCCGGTAGTGGCGATTGCTACGCGCAAAGGAAGTTACGATAAAGTGGTGAGCAATATTCAGGAAGTAAAAGCCAGAAACGGAAAAATTATTGCCATTGTAACTGAAGGTGATGAAACGGTGAAAGAGATGGCCGATCATGTGATTGAAATACCGGAAACGGAAGAGTTTTTAGATCCATTGATTTCAGTTATTCCACTTCAGTTGCTGTCCTATCACATTGCAGTAATGAGAGGTTGTAATGTAGATCAACCGAGGAACCTAGCAAAATCGGTAACGGTAGAGTAAAAAATGAAAGCCCAAGTATTAACTTGGGTTTTTTTGTAAACCTATTCCAACCACATAAAAACCTTATCATTTTCAGCAAAAGCCTCGAGGTCTTTTGCAGTAAGGATGAAAATAAAATCAGCTAAGGGGAGAAGTCCGAGCCCGCCTCCGAGTGTTAGAGAGTAAACGATGGGAACATTGGGTGAGGTGCCCAGATAAATTCTGTGTACGCCAAAATGGCCAAGGAAAAGTGCGAGTAATGCCGCTTTAAGCCGTTTAAATTTTGGTTTAAAAGAATTGTCAGCAACCTTAGTATTGTCACCAGAGATTTCATAATTAGCGGCAAATAACTTTTCAGTGCTATCTGTAGAAACAAAAAAATCTACTTGGCGACCAAAAGTGGTCGCGCAAGTAGATCCTATGATGATTACAATTAAAAGTAATCGCAGTGTCATGCAATTATTTTGCTGCGTTTAACTTCTCAGTTACCTTTCCCCAATCAATTACATTAAAAAATGCGTTGATGTAGTCAGGTCTTCTGTTTTGGTAGTTTAAGTAATAAGCGTGTTCCCACACATCAAGACCTAAAATTGGTGTACCACCGCAGTCGGTAACATCCATTAAAGGATTATCTTGATTTGGTGTGCTGCAAACGCTTAACTTACCGTTTTCGTAGCACAACCATGCCCATCCTGAACCAAATTGTGTAGCTGCTGCATTTGAAAATGCTTCTTTAAATTTCTCAAAAGAACCGAACGCATCATTAATCATTTGAGCTAATTCTCCACTTGGTTCACCGCCACCATTAGGCGACATAATTTCCCAAAATAGGCTGTGGTTGTAAAATCCTCCACCGTTATTTCTAACACCGGCAGAATGTTTTGAAACATTTGCCAAGATGTCTTCAATCGATTTACCTTCCAAATCGCTGCCTTTAATGGCATCGTTTAGTTTTGTAGTATATCCATTGTGGTGTTTTGTGTGGTGGATTTCCATTGTTCTTGCATCAATATGAGGCTCTAAAGCGTCATAAGAATAATTTAGTTTTGGTAATTCAAAAGCCATATTATTATAATTTTAAAGTTTAACAATTCAATTTTGCTTCAAAGGTATTCTTTCTTGACCTTTTATAAAAGTATACAACTATTTCTTATAGATGTTTTAACGAATCAATTCTTTTTCTACCTTTGATGCCATAAATAACATCTATTAACATTAAACAAAATCATGAAAAGATTATTTACATTATTGGCTATTGCAGGCATGTTTGCAGTAACATCTTGTGGTCAAGCTGAGAAAAAAGAAGAAAGCAATACTGAGCAAGAAGCTCAAGAATTGATGGAAGAAATGGACAAAAAAGCAGAAGAAGTTAGCGATGCAGTTGAAGAAGCAGCAGAAGAAACTGAAAAAGCTGTTGAGGAAGCTGGAGAAGCTATCGAAAATGCAGCTGATTCAGTAAAAACTGAAGCAGAAGAAGCAGCTGAATAAGCGACTTTAGAAATTTAATAGAAAAGACTGTCTGTTTTTCAGACGGTCTTTTTTTGTTTTAGGAAATATGAAAATCAGAAAAAATTGAGCAATTCAATTAAAAATAGTTTAATTTAGTAAGTTAAAATCAAACATTATGAAGCTTAGCCAATTTGTACTCGCATTATTTATCGGTTCTATAATTTTAATTTCTTGTGGTAAAGACAATGAATTAACACCGAATCCAATTTACGATCCTGAAGCTAGTGGAACAACTAACAATGGCGGTGGAAATGGTGGCGGCTCCGGAGGAGGTACAATTATTAGCCAGGGTTTAACCGGAAATTTCGGGGGCACTTCAATAACAATTAATGAATGTTTTTTCGAAATGGATAGTGTGGTTATTTTGACTCACATTGAAGCTAAAAACAGTGATAGTTCTCAAACAGTAAACTTTGTGATTAATGAACACATTACTGCTCCAAAAACATATTCGGCAAACGACACTTTAACTACTATTTCTTATGATTTTGATGCTAAAGATACTTCAACCCAAACTAATTTCATAGGGGTAAATGGTAATTTGGTTATTACTTCTGTGACCGCAACTGAAATTAAAGGTACTTTTTCGTTTAGCTCCGTAAACATTGATGACTTTAATCAAAGTGAAAATGTAACCGGTGGTAGTTTTACGGCAAAGAAGAAGTAGTAATTCTTTTTTTAATATTGACTATTAAATATTTGAGATAGAACTTAGTGTTGGTTACATTTTAAACCCAATCACCAATACATCATCAACTTGTTTTCGGCTACCACGCCATTCATCAAATTCTTTTTTTAATAATTCTTTTTGGTCATCCATATCTTCTTGGTTAATGGAAAGCAAGAATTCTCTGAACTTTTTGGTCATGTACTTTTTGCCTCTTTCACCACCAAACTGGTCAGCGTAGCCATCAGTGTAAATATAAAAGACGTCGCCTTTTTGATAGTTAATAGTGTGTAGATTAAAAATTGGCTCTTCACCTCTAAAGCCACCAATTGGTGCGGCATTCGACTTAATTCTAGTTAGGCTGTTTTTTCTAACATGAACTAATGGCCTGAAGGCACCTGCAAACTCAACAGTTTCTTTTTGTTCATCAATTATACAAAGTGCGATGTCCATACCGTCTTTTGAGGCTTTTTCTTTTTGCTTTTGACGGAGCGCCTTTACTACTCCATTGTGTAATTCATTTAGAATGATATCGGCTTTGTCAATTTTCTTTTTAGTGATTACATCGTCAAGTAAAATGTTTCCAACCATCGACATGAAAGCTCCCGGGACCCCATGACCTGTACAGTCAACACAAGCAATAAAGAGCTTGCCATTAATTTTTTTAAACCAGTAAAAGTCACCACTTACAATGTCTCTTGGTGAATGATAAACGAAAGACTGAGGTAGCCATTCCTTGAGTAGTTGAATGTCGGGTAGAATGGCTTCTTGAATTTTCTTTGCATACAATATGCTGTCTAATATATCTTTGTTTTTGTCCTCGAGTTGGGATTTAGATTGAATCAAGCTTCGTGTCAGTATGTCTTCTTTTCTTAGGATATAACGCATGGATCGCAATAGTAAATAAAGAACAAATAGCGTAACCAGTAAAGTGATTCCAATATTGATAAAAATTTCTTGCTCGGCATCGTCTAAAAATTCATCAAAACGATGGTCAGCTTGAATAATAGCAACTGTCTTGCCTTCAGAATTTCTGATTGGAGCAAAAGCAGACAACCAATGACCACTTTTATCACCGTAAACATCTATCCTACCTCCCAAACGGTAGTTGTCAAGAAGTTCTTGAGGAAATTGTTCGTATTTATACCTGAGATAGGGCTTGTTAGCAGAGCTTACTCCAAATAGAAAAATCTTCTCAGCAGAATCGTAAGTTAAAGTGTACAATGCACTGCTTAGATAGTTTTGCCTTTTAATGCTTTTTAATTGTTCGTGCAAATGCTGATAAACCCGATCTTGATAATTAGTCCTTAAGTCTCCTCGCTTGGGATACATCTCAAACAAATACTCAATTTGATTGCCATTAATTTGTGTTGCAGTAGTGTTGGCAATTGCTTCTAGCTTAGCTAAAATTTTGTTTTTGTGGATTTCAAGCTGAACGTAATAGCTGTTTACGAGAAAATAACCAATGAGAATTACCAATGCAACGAAAAGAATTGCAAGAACTCTAGTGCTATGATTTTGAAATATTTTCTTTAGAAAATGATTCAAAAGATGAGTGGTTTGGTTTAGTTATTTATCGGTATGCAATTTAGCATTTTCTAGTGGAACTTTCTTGCCTTTGTTAAAAGCAATTATATAAGCGTCTTTATACCCATTTGCATGTACGTCTTTGAGCTTTTCCTTGGTTGCTTTATAGGTCTCAGCTCCACTTACTGCCAAAATATTTAAACCGTTGTAACTAATCTCTTCAACTCCATCTAAATTAATGTATGCATTAATTTGATCCTCAGTTAGTTTTTTCTTAAAAGCACCTAGTTGAATATAGTATTCTACCGCTCCTTTTATACCAGAACGAACATTTACATTATTAAAGCTTATGAGTTCATTGGAGTACTTTCTGGCGTTATTAACGTTAACTATAAATGCATCTTTATAGCCCTGTTCTTGTAGTCTTTTTAAAAGTGATTCTGCCTGCGAGCGATATGAAAAATGACCTACAACATATCGAATATAACCTTTATTTCCCACAAAAACATTTACATTTTTAAGGTTTCCGTAATTGCTAATTGGAACGGGTTTTAAATGGCTTGCAATTTGAACACCATAAAGCGGTGCGTCAGTAGAATACTCTAGTTTGTGAACCAACATTCCTCTTTCTGCTATTGCCGCAGAATCAAGAATAATTGGGGTGTTTTCTACTTTCTGGTTTTCTTTTTTAGGGAGCGGTTTTGACTTTGATAATATTGCTAGAAGATCTACCGGCTTCGCATTGCTATCCATATCGCATTTCTGAATATGACGCTTACCTTCTTCGATAAAGTAAGCATCAACTTTTTCTTTGTATTTCTCAAATAAATCTAAAGCAGCCTGTGCTTCAGCGCAACGATTATCCTCTGCAAAAGCAACAGTTAAGTAATAATAGACATGAATGGGAGCAGCTTTTTCTTCAAAGCTACCTACCATATAGCTTTCATTTACATTGCTGCCTGCCATTAGTAAATGTTTTAAACCTTCTTCTTGCTCTCCATTAAGCTCTGTGTACGCTGCTCCTAATAAAAAGTTAATGTTTGCATTGTCAGGCAGCTCTTTGTGAAGTGATTCTAAAATTTCAATGGCCGGTTTAATCTCTCTTTGAGCGAGTAAAACCCTAGCTTGGTCAAACTTAAACTCCTGCTTGCTTTGAGCAAATACGAGAGAAGATAGTAGGAAGAAGAATAATAATGGTGTAATTTGTTTCATAATGTAAAATTTTATGGTCGATTCATAGTTGACTTGCTTTTAATGCTCAATTGCTGTTTGTAAAGGTACTTTTTTACCTCGATGAACGGCAATTACAAATGCATCTTCAATCCCTGTTGCTTGAATTCCTTCTTGATAAGCTTTTGCCTCTTGATAAGTGTTAAAGCTTCCTACTGTAATGTATGTTAAAAGACCGTCTTTGTGTTCTGAAATCCCTTCAATTTTAAAGTATATTTTGGCTAAGTCTTCCGGAATTTCGTCTTTAAAAGCACCCAGCTGAATTTTAAATTCTACTTCATCATGAATGGATGATCGAATATTAAAGTCATCGATGCTAATAACGGTTTCGGCAAACTTTTTTTCGTTGTTTACATTTACTACAAAGGCATCTTCATAGCCTTTATTTTTGATTAAATTTAGTAGTGATCGAGCTTGAGATTCAAAGGAAAAGTGACCCACGACATAGCGCATTAAACCTTCTTTATCCATAAATGCATCAACATTTTTTACATCTTTATAGCGGTTTACAGGAATAACCTCTTTAAATGCCCCTAATTGCACACCGTAAAGCGGAGTTTTTGTAGAATATTCTACCTCACGGCTAACTACTTTGGTGGGCGTCATGTCTTTCCATTGGTAAATTGACCCTAATTCAATTTGGTTACTATTGGAATCCTGGCTCTGATTAATATTATTACCATCTACTGCAAACTTGCTTGTATCGCTTTCAGTTTCGTCTTTTTTAACAAGAGTTTCTTTTATTAGATTCTCATTTTCTGACTTAAATGGTCTAAAGTTCGGATAACTTGGTAGAGAATCCAATTTAGCAGGTGGACTTTCAGAACAATTAGCTAATTTTTGTTGTGCTAGGCTCAAATAATATTCATCATCGTAAGGATATATCTTTTTAAAATCACTAAAAGCTTCTTTTGCTTTTTCGCATTTACCATTTTGAACATAAGCTAAACTTAGATAAAAGTGAGTGTAAATGGGTGTTTTTTCCTCATTAAGTGTGTTCGGGTTGTAATTAATAGAAATTTTATTTTTTGCTTCTTCTAAAAGTTCAATTGACCGTGGATTTACAATTTCTAATTCTGCATAACATAATCCAACTAAGTATTTTAAGTTAGCATTATTTGGGTACTCATTGTTTAAATATAGTAAATAAGGAAGTGCTTTATTTATTCTTTTATAAGATAAATGCTGTTTGGCTATGTTGAAGTTTTCTTGAAAGTCGTTTGTGTTTTTTTCTTGACAAAAAGATTGTATTATAATAAGTTGTGTTGTTAGTAATAGAGCTGTTTGAATGTAAAAATTTCGCATTAAAGCAAAAATATGCGAATATAAATATTAATTCTAATGATGACTAACTAACTATTAACAGTTTGGCTGTTTATAACCTTATTAAGGTGCAATTTCCAAATCAATAATTTTTAATCGTCTTTTATTATTGATTTTGTATTTGCGACTATTGATTACAGCGGTAACAGCAAAAATGCCAATACAAATAGAAGAACTGATTGCAGTACGCCGAGGAACAATCGGCTTGTCGCCATTAATAATTCTGTTGCTAGCATCTAAGCCAAAATAGCCCAATCCGGCGACTAAAGAAATGTTGCCCAATAAGCTCCAGCCATAGCCACCTTGTGTTTTTTTAATGTGTTTTATTTCACTGAGCTTAACGGTGGTTTTGCCCACTTGAAAACTACTATCGCCTATAAAGCTAATGTTGCCGCTTATCATTTGCTTGTCGACTGTTTTTAAGGAAATGAAATCATCAACTTTATAGCGAATTCTATTCACTTTTCCCGGCTTGTCAAGTGCGAGAATTTTTTGGGAAAAAGCACTTAACGGAAAAAATGAGAGCAAACAGCCAATGACTGTAGACAGTATGATATGTTTATAGTTAGTTTTCAAATCGAATACATACATTTTTTGGTTCTGTAAAAAAGCGCAGAACTTCAAAACCTCCTTCTCTACCAACACCACTTTGCTTCACTCCTCCAAAGGGAGTTCTCAAGTCTCTTAACAACCAACAATTCACCCATACTATTCCGGCGTGAATTTTTTGAGCCATTCGTTGAGATCTCGATAAGTTTTCTGTCCATAAGCTGGAAGCCAAGCCATACTTCGTAGAATTAGCATAAGTCAACACTTCCTCTTCTGTTTCAAAAGGAGTAATAGTAACCACCGGCCCAAAAATTTCCTCTTGGTTAGTTCTGCAAAGGTGGTCTAAGCCTTCGATTACGGTTGGGGCGATAAACCAGCCATTCAAGCCTTTTGCTGATAAGTCGATTTGTTCACCACCACAAAGTATTTTACCTCCTTCGTCTTTGGCAAGCTGAATATAGCTCAAGACTTTTTCCATGTGTGCCTTCGATACTAAAGCTCCCTGGTCGGTACTTTTGTCATTCGGATTACCTACTTTTAATTGACTTACTTTTTCAACAAAATCTTTTTTAAACTTATCGTAAATGCCTTTTTGAACGTATATTCTCGATCCGCACAAGCAAATTTGTCCTTGATTGGCAAAAGCAGAACGAATAGTAGTATTTAGCATTTTGTCATAATCGCAATCGTCGAAGATAATGGTTGGGTTTTTTCCTCCCAGTTCTAGAGATAGCTTCTTAAACATTGGCGCAGCTACTTTGGCGATACTTTCACCGGTTTGCGTTCCTCCGGTAAATGAAATTACAGGAATTTTAGGATGTGCTGTTAAAGCTGCACCCACTTTGTGTCCGTAGCCATGAACTATATTTAAAACCCCTTTAGGTAAGCCGGCTTTAATGCAAATATCTGAAAGTAAAAAAGCTGTCATTGGCGTAATTTCTGAAGGTTTTGCAATTACGCAATTGCCTGCGGCAATGGCAGGAGCAATTTTCCAGCTAAAAAGGTACAGTGGCAGGTTCCAAGGCGAAATACATGCGGCTACTCCAATGGGTTGTCTTAAAGTGTAGTTAATCGCACCAATTTCCATATCATGAGATTCCGACTCAAAGTGGATAATTGCGGAGGAGTAAAAACTAAAGTTGTGAGATGCTCTTGGGATATCTACTTTTTTAGCCAATGCAAGTGGTTTTCCATTATCTCTTGATTCAGCTTCAGCTAATGTGTCTAGATTTTCTTCTATTAAGTCAGCAATTTTTTTCAGAATTGCAGAGCGCTCTTCTTTAGGTGTTTTTGACCATGTAGGAAAAGCCTCTTCTGCAGCTTGTAGGGCTAGCTCTACGTCATTTTCATCAGAATCGGGAATCAAGCTGTAAACTTCTCCTTTTGCAGGCTCGAAGTTATCTATGTAGGAATTGCTTTTCGGCTCAATTAGTTCGCCGTTAATGTAGTTTAGAATTTTCTTCATGCTGACAAATTTATGGTCAATTTTATCTTTAAATATTCCTTTTTAGAAAGTATAAAGGTATTTAAATCAAAAGTAAAAAAGGAGAAGTAATTTGGATTTCACTTCTCCTTTAATTTTCAAATCTCAACGATTTGATTAACATAAAACATCAATCATTTATTCAATAGCATTCAGCTATTAAAGACCCCATAAAGTTAATGTGAATCATGTTTTTAGCTATTAAAAAATCTTTAATCACTGTTAATTTGTGTTAAGTAGCTAACACAGCTTTTTTTAATCTCTTACTTTAGAATCCGAAATGAAGCAAAGACGTCTGACTCTTTTAATTATTGCTGCTACATTCAGTATTTTAGCCTTAATAGTTATTCAGGTTTACTGGATTGAAGCTGCTATGGATACTCAACAAAAGCAATTTGACCAGAAGGTAATGGAGGTAATGAGTGCAGTGTTGGAAGATATGCAGAAGGAAGAGAACATTACCAAAGTGACTACAGATCCTTCTTATGGAGCTTCAATGAAGAAAATACAAGATGGAGAGGAGGCTGAAATTAACATTGGTCAGTTCCCAATTAACGATCCTTTTCAAAAGGAACTAGTGACAAAAGATAAAGGATACGCAGCAGATCAGGTGAGTATTCCTAATTCGCCACCCTCACGTGACTCATCCTTATTTATTGTTCGTAAAACACAAAAAAGAGTTTTAAGTACTACGGTTAATTCTGACCTGGGGTCGCAGTTTCCCAATCGTGCCACTTTAGTTAATGAAAGTGTAAATGAATTGTCTCTAATTAGTATTAATAAAGAATTTAGCGAAAGAGTTTCTGAAAGTGAAATAAATAAGTTGTTTGATAAAGCACTTTGTGAAGCTGGAATTAACACCCCGTTCATCTTGGATATTTTCGACGCAGAAACGCAAACACTGAGTTTTAATGATTCTATTGAGCTAATTGACCCCATTAAGAATACTCCTTATAGGGTTAGCTTAATGCCTAATGATTATTATGTAGATAGCGATCAGATTTTACTTTACTTTCCTGAGCAGAATAACTACTTGCTGCAAAATCTTTCAAAAATATTAGTGGTTTCATTTTTGCTGGTATTGATACTAATTCTTCTTTTTTACAGTTCTATATCAACTATTTTTAAGCAAAAAAGACTCACTCAAGTGAAGAATGACTTTATCAATAATATGACACATGAGCTTAAAACACCAATTTCTACAATTGGGTTGGCCTGTGAAGCATTAAGTGACGATAGTCTGTCAATTGACCCAAAGCGAAGCAAGTCTTATGTGAAGATGATTAATGATGAAAATAAAAGACTATCAGTTTTGGTTGATAATGTTTTAAAAAGCGCAATCTGGGATTCTGCAGAATTAAAGCTAAAAGCAGAAGAAGCAGATTTACATCAACTTATTAAAAAGGTTGCCGGAAGTTTTAAAATTCAGTTAAGTAAAAAATCGGGAGAACTTAATTTAGATTTGTCGGCGGTAAATAGTAAAGTAAAGCTAGATCCGGTGCATTTTTCAAACGTTATTTTTAACTTGTTAGACAATGCAAACAAATACACTCCTGAAAAACCATTAATTGAAATTCGTACTTTTAACGAAGATAATTTTATTTGTTTGACGATAACAGACAATGGAATTGGCATTTCGAAAGATGATCAAAAGAAAATATTTGATAAATTTTACCGTGTTTCAACCGGAAATTTACATGACGTAAAGGGATTTGGTTTAGGTTTGAGCTATGTTAAACGAGTGGTAGAGCTGCACGGTGGAGAAATAAAAATGAAATCAGCAATAGGAAAAGGAACAACTATAATAATAAAACTCAATATAGATGGATAGAAGTGAAATTAGAATATTAGTAGTAGAAGATGATGAGAATTTAGGCAGATTGCTTTCTGATTATCTTGGAGTAAAAGGGTATGAAGTAACCCTAAAAAGAGATGGCGAAGAAGGGTTTAAAGCTTTCTTGGAGGAAGACTATCATTTGTGTTTACTAGATGTAATGATGCCTAAAAAAGACGGATTCACCTTGGCTAGGGAAATTAGACAAATAAAAGGTACAGTGCCAATCATTTTCTTAACCGCAAAGGCGATGGAGGATGATGTTAAAGAAGGCTTTAAAGCAGGAGCCGATGATTATATTACCAAGCCATTTAGTATGGAAGTTTTGCAGTTGCGAATAGAAGCGATAATGCGTAGAGTGGACTTGTTGAGAGAAGAGCTATTACAGAAGAAAGAGTTTAACATTAAAGACTATCATTTTTACCCTGATAAAAGAATCATTATAAAAGATGGTAAAGAGAAGAAGTTGACCTCTAAAGAAAGTGAATTGCTGCGCTTGTTGTGCATGTACAAGGGAGAGGTGGTTGACCGAACTGACGCCTTAAATATGGTTTGGGGAGATGACAATTACTTTAACTCTAGAAGTATGGATGTATACATTACCAAGCTTCGCAAAATCTTTAAAGAGGATAAAGAAATCCAAATTATTAACAGTCACGGAAGAGGATTTAAATTATTAGATAGTTAGGAACTTGTTATAATGGAACTTTACATTATATTTGTTAGTACACTTAGCTATCTACTATGAAGAATATTTTATACCCGACCGACTTTTCTGAGAATTCATCTCATGCTTTAGATTATGCTGTTGAATTGGCTCGGCTGTTCAATGCGGAATTAGTTTTATTCAATAGCTATGAATTGCCTTATTCCAGGTCAAATTTGCTGGTATCTATGACAGAGCGAATGCAAAAAGACTCTGAAGAAGGATTGAATAACTTAAAAGAAAGTATTCTAAGTAATAAAGAATATTCAAATATTAAGGTATTGATAGATTCACAGTCGGGTAGCTTTGTGTCATTAATTCCTAAAGTAGCCGAGCGCTTTAAAAGTGACTTAATTGTTATGGGAACCAAAGGAGCAAGCGGATTAAAAGAAGTCTTTATTGGCAGCAACACATTAGAGGTTATTCAAACAGCCCACTGTCCGGTATTGGCTATTCCTGAAAAAGCATTAAAAGCTCAGAATAGGAAGTTTGATCAAATTGCGATGGCAACCGATTTACGACCATTGGTAAAGGAAAGGATATTAAACCCATTGTTTTCAATTGCAAATCGTTGTAGCTCGCATTTAGAATTCGTTCACATCATTAGAAAAGAGGATGAGGACTCTTTAGAGAAAAAAACAGAACAGGCAATTGAGTTAGAAAATTTAGCCGGAAACATTTCAAGTTCTATACACTTTGCTACTGATGATGATATTATAGATGGAATAAGTGAGTACATTAACGAGAAGAAGCCCGATTTATTTGCGATGATTTCCCGAAAGCATAGTCTTTTTGAACGAATTTTTACCAAGTCGATTACCAACAAACTCTCTTTTAGAACAGAAGTGCCACTATTAGTATTAAGCGAGTAAATGAGCTCAAATTACAATTGAATTTGTAATTTCGTGCCCTCAATAGAAAGACTTTCATGTGGGGAAATATTTAATATTCTTTCTTATCGTTTTATTTTCTTTGAGTTCTTGTGCTGTACGCTATGGGAATAGTAGTAGGGTGAAAACCTCTGCTCCTAGTGGAAAGTATAGAAACCCGACTATATTTAGTAAAATAAACCCTTTTCAAGGTCGTGCAAAGGCAAGACTGGCAAAGAGTAAGCGAAAGAAAAATAAACTGTTTAACAGAAGAAAAAGGTTAAGCAGACATCAACGCAAAGGGAAAAAGCCCGGAAGTACATTTGATGTAGGTAAGCGAAAAATGTCTCGCGGAAGATTAAGAGGCTCAGGCAGTAGAAGTAAGTCCGGAGGAGGAAATAAGAAGAATAAAAAGTTGTTTAATACACGAAAAAAATAGGATTTTGTCTATTGTGTTAACTTGTAAAAGTTTACTATCTTTATCGCCTAAGAATTTTAAAGAAAGATTGAAAAAAACGGTCAACATACTCTTAATTGTATTGTTAACTACATTTACTGCTTTTGTACCAGCTAATGGTTTGCAGAATGTAGATACCAACGCTAAGATAAAGGCTGTTTTTATTTACAATTTCACAAAGTACATACAATGGCCAAGTTCTCACACAGAGGGGGAATTTACCATTGCGATTTTAGGCGAAAATGAAGCTTTATACAATGAGTTGAACAAAATGTCACAAATTAAAAAAGTGGCGAATCAGTCCTTTTCAATTGTAACTTACAACTCAGTTAGCGAAATTAAGATGCCTCATATTTTATATATTCCTTCAGATAAAACAGATGATTTAGATAAAGCTGTTAAGTTGCTTAATGGGAAAAGTACCTTAATAGTTACAGAGAAAGAAGGAATGGCAAAGCAAGGTTCAGCAATCAACTTTGTGATTGTTGGAAGCAGACAAAAATTTGAATTAAATAAATCCAATGTAGAAAAGCACAATTTAAAAGTGGCATCTACTTTGGAAAATTTAGCCGTATTAGTCAACTAATTGCATGAAGAAGTTAATATACATATCGTTGCTTCTCTTGATAAATGCAGGTTTGTTTGCACAGAACAAGCTTTCAAATGCGGTTCATAGTTTAAAAAACAATGAACTTGAGAAAGCAAAAGAGTTAATTGATGCTGCTGCCGTTGATCCTAAATTTAAAGACCTGGCTGCGACTTGGTACTACCGAGGGAACGTTTATAAAGGTCTTTTTAAAAAAGATGAAATCAACGACAAGCAATCAGCATATAGGAAAAAAGCGATAGACTATTTCAAAAAGTCTATAGAAATGGATACTACCGGACAGCTTGAGAATAGCTCCAGAGAGAACTTGAGGTACTTGGCTGAAACTATTTTTAATCATGCAGCCTCTTCTTTTGAAACAACAAGCTACCCCATTGCTATAAGTAATTACAGTCAATATAAAGAAGTAATGTCTTACGCCTATCCCGAAACTGATTTTACGGAAAAAGACATTATGTTTTATTTAGCTTTGGCAAACACTTATGGAAAAATTGCTGAAGAAGATTCAGCCTCAGCAGAAATGTATATCAAAAAAGCAAAAGAAAGCTATGAGAAAGTATTAGAGCTCGACTCTAATAATGTGAGTGCAAATTACAACATTGGTATAATTTACTATAATCAAGGTGTGGAAATAGTAAATAACATGGACTATAGCTTGGATTTAGAACAATTGAATAAAGTTCAGGATGAAATTATTGCACTTTTTAAAAAGTCATTGCCTTATATGAAAAAAGCGTATGATTTAAACCCTAAAAAGAAAGAAACTTTAATTGGTTTACAAGGAATTTATTTTAGTTTGAATGATATTCCTAAATCAGAAGCCTATAAGAAAGAGCTTGAGCAACTGGAAAAAAGTACCAGTCTGCAAAAAGAACCCGAGGATGTTGAAATGCAAGAATAACTTGCAAAGCCAACTTGCATCATGAAGTTTAGATTTACCATTGGAAAAAAGATTGGAACCGGTTTTGGAGTTCTAATTTTGTTGACACTTATTGTGTTTGTTACTACCTATATTACACTACAGGAAAGTAGGGAGATTAACGACCGTATTAGTAGTGTTAACCAGCCTTCAACAAAACTGCTTCAAGAGCTGAAAACCTCTGTTCTGGAAACTCGACTTTTCTTAATTACATGGCTGAAAGAAAGAAAGGAGCATGAGGATAAAGTAAAGTTAGTTCAGTATCAAAATGAAATTTATCCGGAGACAAAGAAAGAGTTGGAGCATCTTTCCAAAAGTTGGACAGTAGACCAACAAGACTCATTAAATAAGCTTTTTGCAGATATAGAGTTACTCTTCCAAGCTCAACAAAACGATGTAATTTCTATACTTCAAGTTTTTGAAGACTATGAAGAACCTATGAATCTGTTTCTTGCTGAAAACAGTATGGAAGCAGGTGGAGATATTCACTATTATTACAATGAGGTTTTAAGTGAGTTGAATGAGCTTATTTCTACTCAAAAAATGTATGCGCAAAGAGCGAATGAAAATATGTTTGCTCAATTTGAGACCTTGAAGTTTCTGGTTCGCACATTGGGAATTGCATTAATCATCATAGGTGTAGTCATTGCACTTTATACTACTAAAACCATTGTTGCGCCAATTCAACGTTTAAAAAATGTTGCTGTTAAGTTAGGTCGAGGAGTTTTCCCAAAAGAAAACTTAAAAGAAGGGAATGATGAAATTGGCGAAATGACTGCGGCGGTAAATAACGTAATTGAGGGTTTAAAGCGTACAAAAGATTTTGCTGAAGCAGTGGGTTCCGGAAAGTTTGATGCAGAGTATAAGCCATTAAGCAGTAAAGACACTTTGGGCAAGGCATTGCTTAAGATGCGCGATGATTTAGCAGAGAATGAGCGATTCCTCGAAGAAAAAGTAAGACAACGAACCGCTGAGGTTGTTGCTCAAAAAGAAGAAATTGACAAGCAGAAAGCGCAAATTGAAGAATACTTTGTTCAAGTAACTGACAGTATAAAGTATGCGAAAAAGATTCAAGAGGCGATATTGCCACCTTCTACTTATGTAAATAAGTTACTACCGGAATCCTTTATTTTTTACCGTCCGAAAGACATTGTAAGTGGAGATTTTTATTGGTTGGGAGAAGCTAATGGAAAGGTCTTTTTTGCTGCAGTAGACTGCACCGGTCATGGTGTTCCGGGAGCGTTTATGTCGATTGTGGGGTACAATCAATTAAGACAGGCAATTATAACTACAGGGGGAAGTAATCCGGCTGAGATTTTAAATCATTTGAATCGGGGCGTAACCGAAACCTTACACCAAAACGATAAGGATTCAACTAGTAAAGATGGAATGGATATCGCTATTTGCGCATTAAACTACGATACATTAGAACTCGAATATGCAGGAGCATTTAATCCACTTTACCTGCTTCGCGATAATGAAATATTACAAACAAAGGCCAATAAATTCCCGATTGGCTCTTTCATGAAAGGAAGGACAGAAGAATTTACTAATCATAAAATTCAGCTTGTAGAGGGTGATCAAATCTTTATTTTCTCTGATGGTTATGCCGATCAATTTGGTGGACCTCGTGGTAAGAAAATGATGTATAGAAGGTTTAGAGAGCTACTTGTAGAAACCAGTATTTTGCCGGTAGAGGAGCAAAAAAATCAGCTAAATTCAGCCTTAAAGAATTGGATGAAGGAGGAAGAGCAGGTTGATGATATCTTAGTGATTGGCGTTCGTGTTTAAAAAAGCTTATTTTAGCTAAGTAAATCAAAGCTAAAATTATGCTGGAACATATTAAGCTGGGTCATTTAATTTTTCTGGATGTTGAAACAGTCTCACAAAAGAAGTCGTTTAGTGAGCTCGACGATAAATGGAAATCACTTTGGGAACACAAATCAAGGTTTATTGTAAGAGAGGATGAGAGTCCTGAAGAGGTATATGGTAGAGCTGCAATTTACGCCGAGTTTGGAAAGGTAGTTTGTATTTCTGTGGGTGTTTTAAGAGAAGTTGATGGAGAACGACAGTTTAGAATCAAATCTTTTTACGGGGATGACGAAAAGGCACTTTTAACAGATTTTGCTCATTTGTTAGATTCTAAGTTCTGTTCAAATGATTATTTACTTTGTGCACACAATGGAAAAGAATTTGATTTTCCATACTTGAGTAGAAGAATGTTGGTGAATAAAGTGAAGCTTCCTTACTTGTTAGATATTGCAGGGAGAAAACCGTGGGAAGTTCAGCATTTAGATACACTTCAGCTATGGAAATTTGGAGACTATAAACATTATACATCGCTCGACTTGTTGGCTGCCTTATTTGATATTAAATCACCAAAAGGAGAAATGGATGGCAGCATGGTGGGAACTACCTATTGGGAGGAAAAAAATCTGCCTAAAATTGTGGAATATTGCGAAAATGATACGCTAACTGTCGCTCAGCTGTTGTTGGCGTACAAAGGAGAAGAGCAGTTGATTGAAAAAGAAGTATTGCATGTCGAATAAGGCGATTTTAAACATAGAAAATCTAAGTATTTCTTTTGGAAAAAAGGAAGAGAAGCAAAGGGTTGTAGATAAGTTGAGCTTTTCAATTTTTCCTGCGAAAACTTTGGGTATTGTTGGGGAGTCCGGCTCAGGTAAGTCAATCACTTCACTTTGTACGATGGGTTTGTTGCATCCGTCGGCAATTGTAGAAAGCGGAAGTATCATTTTCCAGTCAAATCAGTTTCACGAAACTGATTTATTGAGTTTAAATGATCGACAAATGCAAAAGGTTCGAGGAAAGGAGATTGCCATGATTTTTCAAGAGCCGATGACTTCTTTGAATCCGGTTTTAAAATGTGGCGAACAGATAGCTGAAGCCATTCGGATACATCAAAAAAAGAATGGAAAAGAAGCTTATAAAGAAGTAATTCGATGGTTCGAAGAAGTTAAGCTTCCGCGGCCGGAAGAGATTTACAATTCCTATCCGCATCAGCTTTCCGGAGGTCAGAAACAGCGGGTTATGATTGCTATGGCGATGTGCTGTGAACCACAGCTGCTTATCGCTGATGAGCCAACAACTGCATTGGATGTAACTGTTCAAAAGCAAATTTTAAAGCTCATAAAACAGTTGCAAGAAAAGCACGGAATGGCGGTGATTTTCATTACTCACGATTTGGGTGTAGTAGCTGAAATTGCCGATGAGGTTTTAGTAATGCAAGCCGGTAAAAAAGTGGAAAGTGGAAGCACTCAAAAGATATTTACTGCTGCTGAACATTCTTATACTAAGGGCTTAATCGCTTGTCGCCCTCCTATGGATTATAGACTTAAACGACTGCCAACGGTGAGTGATTTTTTGCAAATGGGCGATCAAACAGTTGAGGAGTACCTAAAACCCTTAAAAATTAGTTCTAAAGAAAGAGAGCAGCAGTTAGAGAAAGTATTGAATGAAAAGACACTTTTAAAAGTCGATAACCTTAAAACACATTTTCCGATAAAAAAAGGAGTTTTTCGCAAAACTGTTGGTTATGTAAAGGCGGTCGATGGAGTGAGCTTTGAAGTGCAAAAGGGAGAAGCATTGGGTTTAGTTGGAGAGTCAGGCTGTGGAAAAACTACCTTAGGAAGGAGTATTTTAAATTTAATTCCTCCAAGCTCAGGAGAGGTGATTTTTGAAGGCACCAACATTGCATCTTTAAACAGCGAACGTTTGCGAAAATACCGCAAGGAGATTCAGCTGATTTTTCAAGACCCTTATTCCTCTTTAAATCCAAAAATGAGAATTGGAGCAGCTATTTTAGAGCCTATGCAGGTGCATAAAGTAGAGAAGAACGATAAAATTCGAAAAGAAAAAGTCATTGAATTGATGGAGACGGTTGGCTTAAAAGCTGATCAGTTTAATCGTTATCCGCATGAATTCTCAGGAGGCCAGAGACAACGAATTTGCATTGCTCGAGCTTTAGCGCTATCGCCCAAATTTATCATTTGCGATGAATCTGTTTCCGCCTTAGATGTTTCTGTGCAAGCCCAGGTATTAAATTTATTGAATGATTTAAAAACTCAATTTGGCTTTACCTATATTTTTATTTCTCATGATTTGTCGGTAGTTAAATACATGTCAGATCGAATGATTGTTATGCAGAATGGGAAAATTGTAGAATCGGGAATAGCTGAAGAGGTATATGAAAATCCTAAGCAGTTGTATACACAGCAACTAATTGAATCTATTCCAACTATTAAATTAGCAGAGAAAGTATGAGAAAATTGATTTACCTTTTTATTATTCTTTTCAATTTTACTGCTTGCGTAGCGCAAGATTCAAAAGAAATCACCTCTAAAATTTCACTGCCTGAGGGCTTTAAAATTCATGTTTTTGCCGATGAGGTTGAAAATGCACGCTCCTTAGCCTTGGGGAATAAAGGGACTGTTTTTGTAGGCAATCGAACAGAAGATAAAGTGTATGCTTTGATAGACAGTGATGGAGACTACAGAGCAGATCGAAAAGTGGTAATCGCTCAAGGTTTAAACATGCCCAATGGAGTGGCTTTTTACAAAGGGGATTTGTATGTGGCTGAGGTGAGTAAAATTTGGAAATATGAGAATATCGAAGAAAATTTAAATCAAATTCCGGAACCTATTTTACTCCGAGATGATCTGCCGACGGATCAACACCATGGCTGGAAATACATTGCTGTCGGGCCGGATGGAAAGCTTTATGTACCTATTGGAGCACCCTGCAATGTTTGTGAAAAGGAAGATGCAAGGTATAGTACCATTTGTCGCATGGACTTGGATGGATCAAATTTTGAGATTTATGCGCATGGTGTGAGAAATTCTGTTGGCTTTGATTGGCATCCTATTACCAAGGAGCTTTGGTTTACGGATAATGGCAGAGATATGATGGGCGATAACCTTCCGGCAGATGAGTTGAATAGAGCTTCTGAAATGGGAATGCATTTTGGCTTTCCCTATTGTCATCAAGGAGATATTTCAGACCCTGAACATGGGAAAGGAAAAAGTTGTGCGTCTTATGAGAAGCCGGCACAAAAGTTAAAACCACATACAGCTGCTTTAGGAGCACTTTTCTATACCGGAGATATGTTTCCTGCTAAGTATAAAAATCAGCTGTTTATTGCTGAGCATGGCTCTTGGAATCGGTCTACAAAAATTGGATACTGTGTGAGCTTGGTTAAAATCGATGACGATAATAGAAACGTACTTTCCTATGAAGATTTTGCTACAGGCTGGTTAGATGAGAACAAAAAAGACGTTTATGGTCGCCCGGTTAGCCTGCTTCAGCTTAAAGATGGCTCAGTCTTAGTTTCTGATGATTATTCTGATGTGATTTATCGGATTGTTTATGAGAAATAGTATTATTGAACAGTAATGTTGTATTGACTTATTTCTTTGTTCTTCACAGTACTTATTTTGACTGTATATTCACCCTCAGGTAAGTATAAAGCGTAGTTGATAGTTGAATCCTTAACAATAAACTGATCCACAGGAACAGCATTTTTACTTTCTGTGTTGCTAAAGGCTTGAACTATTGTGTTTGATTTTAATTTGAAATCTATATCGACTTTTTTAAAGGAGCTGATTATTTCATAATATGAAGGTCTTCCATTTATGTAATTTACTTTTGGCCAAAAAACCTGAATATCATAATAACCTTTTTTCTTTGATGGGATATATACAGAGTCATTTTTTAAGTAAACAATCGGTGCCTCTATATTTTCAATACCATTAAAATACAAGGAATAGGCTTGATCTATTGTAAGTGGGTCAATTCCGGAAATCATTTCGAGAAACTCAGCCATTTTAATCCAGTCGTCCTTTGTTTTTTCTTCTAAATGAGCAAAACCACAATGAACAAACACTTTAGCATTTGAGTCATTTTGCAGAACATTTTTTATCTCAATGGCTTGAGTTAATTCTCTTTTATTTCTACAATAGTTGGGCTTTTCTTTATCGTACTTACAGTCAAAAATCTTGTCGTATCCAAAAACAGTAAATCCAAGTTGATGAGCTTTCCTCAAAAAATTACCAAAAATCGGTTCTGAAATGTAAAACCCTGTTTCGAGCTGCTTAGGGAAGCCGTTTTTATTGTAAAAAGTATCATTGTTAAGCGCTTCAATAGCAATATGTGTAAATCCTTTTTTCTTTAAAGTGTCCTGTAATTCAAGGCTTAAAATACGGTGTTTGGCTATATGATGTGCTTCGTTTAGGATTACGACTCTTTGATCATTAATGTTTTTGGAGATGAAATCAATTGCATTAACAGAATTTAGGCTATCATAATTAAGTTCAGTTTTACTAGTCATCCTCAGCGCTTTTAGAAAAGATTTTTCTGCAAGACTATCTTCTCCAACAAAAGAATAAAAAGGGCTTATAAGTTGATAATAAGTTGACTTGTAATTGGGGTTTTCAACGGTGTATGTTTTTTCTGATTCTATAAGCTTATTGATGGCAGCAAAATAGCCATTACTTTCTAATTCATCATTTGCAATTTTAAAAGGAGATTCCTGACCCATACAAATAAGAAAATTGGTCAAAAATAGTAGCGTGAAAACTGGTTTCATGATTTTAATAATTAAATGATAGAGTATAAAGTAGGCTTACTCGGGCTAGCATCATTTTCAAAAGGAGCAATTTGTATATTCAACAAGTATTCTCCGTCTTTGATGTCGTCAGCTACGTAGATGAGTTCTGTGATTGTACGATGCATTTGTGGATTTTCGGGATACTCCCAAAAAGTGTGATGTGCCGCTAGCACACCATCATCCATTTCCCGATCAACGGAAGGCAAATCGATTAACAAATGATCAATGCCGGAATTTATCAATTCTTTTACCGCTTCTTTTTCGATATAGGGTGGATTGGTGTTTGAATATTGCTTGTTTTTTTTCTCTCTATCATTGGGCAAAGTGCGAATGACAATCGCTTCAGCATCTTTGTTTTTTCTTGCAGCGGAAACTTGTTCGACCGTAATAATTTTATCGCCGTTTGATAATATTTTTGGCTCAATGCTAATCAGTTCAGCTAAAAAGAAAAATTGTTTGAGGTTTTGATTAATGGAATGCACTTTTTCTGAAATATGTCCTACGCATTCGGTATGAGTTCCATTTCCATGTGGATTAAAGCTGATATCTCTGAAGTTTACACTTCCACCTTCTTCCACCGAACCAGTAAATTGTTCAGTTCGAACCGGCTCAATTTTAATGGGATCAACATACCAGGCGCTGACATTTTCTTTTCCTGTTCGAAGCGGAATGGAAATGTCTAAGGGTTGTGATAAATCAACTTTAAACTGTCGATTCTTGCTTTTAATTTCTGCTATCATGCAAACAAACTTAAGCAGGATTTTGGAATGGAAGCAAGAGACTTTTTTAGTCTTTTGTAATAATATTTTCCTGTTGGTTCGTAGCGCGCTACGAACCAACAGGGTTTAAATTTTTTTTACTGAATACTAACCACCACCGGTACTGTAACAATCAAAGAAACCGCCTGTCCATGCTGACTAGGTGGTGTCATTTGAGGTAGTTTTTCTATGGCTTTTTTAGCCGCTTCTCCCATGCTTCTGTGAGTTTGGCGGTCGACTTTAATTTGTTCTACTTTTCCTTCATTATTAATTACAAAAGTCATGTTTGCTCCATGTCTTCCACCAATTTCCTTAAGGATTTCCGGAATTTCAATTTCTCTTTTAATGTGGTTAACAATGTCTTGCAAGCTACAAGCTTTTAAAGCTTCTCCGTTTAATCCCGCACAGTTTTCAGTATGAGGAAAAATTTCTACTGAGCTTCTGGGAGGTTCAACTTCATCAATAATTTCTTCTCCCATTCCAAAATAGTTTTTGTCAATTACAGTTGCGGCATTTACCTTCTCAATTGGTTTGTCTGAAGGTTTTAGTTTTTCAATGTCTTTTACAATTGTTAGGTCAGGGCTTTTTTGTTTGGGTGGTTTAGGTTTTTTTACTTCTTCTACTTTTCGAATGGTAATTGGAGGTAGAAAGTCGTCATCTTTTATAGCACAAATTTCATCACCTTCTGAAACTGGAATGCTTTTTACAATAGTATATTCAAAAGCGGTAAAAACGACAAATAGAGCAATCACGAATCCGATTAATAGGCGGTTAGTAAAATTGAGGATTCGACTTTTGTTTTCGATTGAATTTTTCATGACTTTGAGGTATTGGTTTGAATGTAAAACGAAAAGAGGGGTTTGAATATTATATTTAAATAGAAACTAACGAACAGAACAAAGCGAAATAATTATGAATAGGTATTTTATATTTCTGATAAGCAGTGTTTTGAAGTGTATTTGTTTCTCTCACCCAACTATTGGGATTTCTTAGGCGTATTTAAAGCGTAACCCAAAAAATTAAACGTTATGAAAAAATTATCCTATTTACTTTCTCTAATTGTTGCTATTGCCTTAGGCAATCAACTAAATGCGCAGTGTAGTCCTTACTTTACTAGCTCTGCTGATTCAACAAACCTTGTACAGTTTAGTGTGGTTAATCCACAAAGTAGCTCTGTATATACTTATCGTTGGGATTTTGGAGATAATACCCCAATGGATTCAGGAGCAACTGTTAGTCATCAGTACAGCAATAGCAATGCTTATGGTGTGACTCTTTATGTAGATTCATTTGGATTTCAATGTGGGTCTAGATACGATACTGTTTATGTGAATTTTTGTGGAGCTTATTTTTCTTATCAACAGGGATCTAATGGCCAAGTTAACTTTAATAGTTCAGCTTTTCACCCACCTTACGGAACTACAATTAATTGGGATTTTGGCGATGGACAGAGCAGCACTCAACGGAATCCAAGTCATACTTATGCAAACTCCGGAATTTTTTATGTAACGCAGACCGTTGTTGATACATTCCACCAAGTGACTTGCAGTTTTACCGATAGTGTGAACATTGCAGGAGGATCGCAAAATTGTAACGCTTATTATACTATTGAAGAAGATAGTCTGAATAACTTCAGTGTAATACTTTACAATCATTCTTCAAATGCAACATCTCATGTTTATAATTGGACGTTTGGTGATGGTCAAAGTTCAAACCAACGTAACCCAAATCATCAATATCAAAATTTTGGAGACTATGTAGTTTGCTTAACCATTACAGATAGTGTTTTAAATTGTAATACCACTTTCTGCGATACACTTGGTATGGATTCATTGGGTAATTTGAACAAATCTTCCGGATTTGGTTTGGAAGTTCGCAATCCGCTTGTAACCTCAATTAAAGAAAGCGAAAAGGCTCAACTTGATAAGGTTTCAATTTATCCTAATCCTGCGAAAAATATCGTTACAGTTGATTTAAGCGGTTTGGAAGAGTCTGTGGACATTAGATTGATGGATCTTTCAGGAAGAGTAATTCAAAGTAAAACTAACGTTCAAAACGGTAGTGTTAATCAATTAGATATTTCAACACTTAGTGATGGGTTTTATTTGCTTTCAATTGAAAGTAAAGACAACCGAAGAGTTGAAAAGATAGTGAAGGTGAAGTAAGCTAAGTTTGGTTATTAGTTTAGTTCTAGCTAGAAGTAGGAGGTTTTGCCTCCTACTTTTTTTTGCTTATTACCCAACTATAGGCTTTATTTGGTCGTCATAAATAATCAAAGAAGCTTTAACTATGAAGAGATGGATTGCCTTATTCTTTTTGGCATTTGTAGCAGTGAATCAACTCTCTGCTCAATGTTCACCGGCTTTCACTTATCAGGCAGATACTAATAATTTTGTCATTTTTACAAATCTAACTCCTTCAAATGTTGCCTTTTCTTATCAGTGGAGCTTTGGAGATGGCTCTCCAATTGACACAAGCACAAATCCAACTCACCAATATAACAGCAGTGGAGTGTTTGAAGTAACATTGTCCGTTGATTCCGGAACTATTAACTGTGGAACTTATCTGGACACAATATTTGTGAATTTTTGTACTTCCAATTTTTCATATCAACAGAATATCAACTTTTTTCAGTTTCAAAGTAGTTCCGCTTCTTCTTCCGCTTCATCTTTTTATTGGGATTTTGGTGATGGGAACTATAGTTCACAAAAAAATCCTTCGCATACATATCAATTTACTGGTCAATATGCTGTGGTGTTAAATGTGTACGATAGTTTAAGTGGTTGTTTTTCTTCTAATATGGATAGTGTAGTTGTTCATTCAATTCCCTGTGAGGCAAATTTTAACTACACCACAAATGAAGACACCTTATTCATTCAAAATCAAGCGAACAATTACAATTTAATTAGCTATGATTTTGGTGATAGCACTTTTTCTTTTTTAGAGAACCCAACCCATATTTACGCACAAAGTGGCACTTATGTAGTTTGTCAAACAGTAAGAGATACTTTAAATAATTGCATTGATACTTTTTGCGATTCGGTAATTATTTTCATTCCACCTCCTTGCCAGGCGGGATTTAGCTTTTCGGTTAATGAAGATAGTTTATTTGTTCAAAATAATGCGCTTAACTATCAAGTGCTAAGGTATGATTTTGGCGATGGAAATAGTTCTACTTCAGAAAACCCAATTCATGTCTACAGCCAAAGAGGGACTTACCAGCTTTGTCAAACAGTAGAAGATACCCTTAACAATTGCATAGATACCTTTTGTGATAGTGTGACAATTTCGATTCCACCACCTTGTGAGGCCGGTTTTACTTTTCAATTTCAAGGGGATTCTACTTATTTTCAGAATACTGCTACAAACTACGACAGCTTGATTTATTTCTTTGGCGATGGAAACAGTTCTACTTTAGAAAATCCAATTCATCAGTACTTTAATAGCGGTGAGTATGTGGTGGAACAAAGAGTATTTAATCATCGAAATTGTATTTCAATTTTTAGAGATACAATTCTGGTTACTATTTCAACTTCATGCGTAGCTAAGTTTGATTTGGCATTGGATACTACTAAGCCCTCAACACTATATTTGGTGAACAATTCTAGCAACGATAATTCCAATCAATATTTTTGGGACTTTGGCGATGGGAATACCTCAACAGATAAAAATCCTACTCACCAATATGCTGAAAACAAGGTGTACCCAATATGCTTAAGGGTGTCGGATACAGTGTTAAATTGCATGAGTATTTACTGCGATACGGTTGGCTTAGACAGCAATGGAAATATCTTAAAGAGCCCCGGATTTACTTTAAAAGTAATTGATGGAGCAGCAATTGGGCTCAATGAGAAGGACAATCCTTTAAAAGAGCTTCAGCTTTACCCGAACCCGGCTGATGATGTAATTTCAATAAAGTGGCCACCAAAAGTGAATGAAATTAATTATCACATTTTTAATATTAATGGGCAAATTATTGGGAATGGGAAGTTCACTAGAGAAGATCGAAATGCAATTAATGTCAGTCAACTACCAACTGGGATTTATTGGATTCAAATAAATAACGAAGAAAATCAACTCATTAAGAAAATGATAAAACAATAGGAAAAAGGGGAATAGCTAGAACCACGAAACCAATTAACCAAACTTAATGCAAATTAAAAAAGATCTCATAAATGCCTGTTTAGAAGGCAAGCGTGCGGCTCAGAATGAGCTGTATCGCGAGGTTTTTTCATATTTGATGAATATTTGCATGCGGTATAAAAATGATTATGATACAGCTGGAGCTAGCTTAAATGCCATTTTTTTAAAAATATTAAGCAAACTGGATACTTTTAAACAGGAAGAGTCTTTTATTGCATGGATTAAGCGAATTGCTGTAAATCATTTGATCGACGAGTATAGACAACACAAGAGAGAAAGAGCAAAGTTAGGCTATATAGAAGAAGAATATAAAGCTGAATTGAATGGTAGCGCGGCTCATGAGAAGGAAGCGGAGATGAATGCAGACTATTTAATTCAAATGATTAAAGAGCTTCCACCTTTAACAGCAAAGGTGTTTAACTTATATGCTATAGATGGATACAAGCACAGGGAGATTGCAGAATTATTGGAAATGAGTGAAAATACTTCGAAGTGGCATTTACGAGAAGCGCGAATAAAATTGAAAGAAAAACTCAAAGTTTTTAACGAAACCATATCGTTATGAAAGCAGAAAATGACATAGATAAGCTCTTTCGGGAGGGAACTCAAGAAGAGTATCCTTACGATGAAAATTTATGGTCGCAACTGGAAAGTGAGCTGCCAACTGAAAGTAAAACTACAGCTTTCGACTGGCGAAATGTGCTTAAGTTCTTGTTTGTGCTTGTCATTATTTTATTTCTAAAGACAGATTCTATTGTTTCTTTTAATCAATATGTTCCATCAGAAATTGCAGAGAAAGCTGATGAAGGTTCAGAATTTACTGTTAACTCAATCGGGAAATTAAATGTTAAAGAACAGAGTCAAGCTAATATAGAGTCAGATGCAGCTTCAAAGAATGTTGAGACTCCAAATCAAAATAATATTCAATCGTTAAAAAAAGAGAAGAGTCATCAGCAAACATCAACGAAAGACCTGCAGGAAAAAGTTGAGACAGACGAAACAAACACTAGCAATGAAGCAGTGACTGTTTCAGAAAAGTCTATGCTCTCAGAATCTGAAGGTAAGCAAAGTGAAATTATAACCAACAATATTACCGCAGATGAATTAGATGAAAACTCACCTTTTAATACAACAGCCACTTCAATACAACAGTCTTTGTTTTCAGAATTTGAGAGCTTAAATAGAATGAATTCGTTAGACTTTTTCATTGAGTCAAACTTCAATCAACTGTTACCAAAATCAGTAGATGAGAATAAACTGAATAAGCTACAGCAGAAATTTAAAAAGCGAGATTATTTGATAGAGATTGAATACGGTCATTCAATTATGCTGGATAAGAATCTTTCCGGATTAGATGGAGGCTTAAGTGAGTATAGAAAACAGTCAGAGAATAGCCGATACATTCAATCCGTAGGTGTTAATATTTTGACTGATATTAAGCGATTTACTTTAGGTTTTGGTGTTCACCTTAGCGAGTATCATGAACAGATTAATTACTCCTACAATGAAGAAGTAAATTACATTAATGTTTCTTATGACACTTCTTATACGGTAGTTAATGGAAATTATAATAGCAATGGTACTCCGGTGATTTTGATTCGTGAAAACATAAACCAAAACCGTACTGAAGTGACTGAAAATGTCGGTCGTGAACTTGTGGTTAACAATTATTTTAAACGAATAAGCATGCCGTTAAGTATTGGTTATACTAAAACTTTCGGTCGCTTTAATACCGGCTTGCGAACAGCTGTTGTATTCAACTATATGTATGAATCAACAGGAGGATATATTAGCAGCAATAGAGATCAGTTTTATAGCTTCGAAGAGAAAAGTCAATTGCAAGATTGGGTGATAGGCAATCGGAATCAGTTGCGCTTTGGATACTTCTTAAATGAATTTATGAGTGTGGGAGCCTCATTTAACCATGAACACGATTTGAGTTCATTTACTAGGAACTACAATAGTCGTTTTAATGCTTATGGATTAGGTGTTTGGTTGTTGTATAGACCAAGGTAGAAGCAAATTTCAATTACTTCTAATTGATTAGCTTTGTATTTCCCAATCAAGGAAATATCTCCTATATGTCAAAAAAGAAAAAACCGAAAAAAACTCAAGGCAATTCACTCAACCATAGAATACTTGAGGTTTTCCGAAAAGATCCTACTCAAAGTTTTAATTACAAGCAAGTTTCTAAGCGACTAGATGTTAAACAAACCTCTAAGCGCAAGTTGATTGGAAAAATACTTTATGAGCTGTTCGACAAAGGACATTTGATTGAGGAAAAGCCCGGACGCTTTAAATTGGAGCCTTCAGCGGCAAATTTGCAAACTATGGTTGGAAAAGTTGACATGACCCAAAGCGGAATCGCATACATTGAAGTGGAAGGTTTACCGGATGACATCTATATTAGTGAGCAAAATATTGGAACGGCTCTTCATGGTGATTTAGTGGAGGTTTCATTGGCTAAAGTGAAGCGTAACGGGAAACCTATTGGCAAAATTGAGAAAGTAGTTGAAAGAGCAATGACCGATTTTGTCGGCACCATTGAAAAATCTTTAAAATACGCCTTTTTAGTGCCCGACAGCAAGCGTATGCCTGTGGACATCTTCATTCCTTTGAGTAAGTTAAATGGTGCAGAAAATGGCGAAAAAGCCATTGCTCGCATGACTGATTGGCCTTCTGATGCCGATAGCCCTTTTGGTGAAATTATTCAGGTTTTAGGGAAACCGGGTGAAAATGAAACTGAAATGCACGCTATTCTTGCCGAGTATGGCTTGCCAGCTAAGTTCCCTAAAGAAATTGTTGAAGAAGCAGAAAAAATTGACACAGCAATTAAAGCTTCAGAAATTAAAAAGCGCAGAGATATGCGCAACGTCACTACTTTTACAATAGATCCTTTGGATGCAAAGGATTTTGACGACGCTCTTTCTGTTCGCAAACTAAAAAATGGAAACTGGGAAATTGGCGTTCACATTGCCGATGTTAGTCATTACTTAAAAGAAGGAAGCACTTTAGATCAAGAAGCGTTTGATCGAGCTACTTCTGTTTATTTAGTAGACCGAGTTGTGCCCATGCTGCCTGAAGTGCTCTCAAATTTTGCTTGCTCATTGCGACCGGATGAAGAGAAATATTGTTTTTCTGCCATTTTTGAAATAGACGAAAACACAAAACTAATCAATGAGTGGTTTGGAAGAACTGTTATAAAATCCGACAAGCGATTTGCCTATGAAGATGCTCAAAAAATAATTGAAAGTGGAGAAGGGGATTTTGCTGAAGAAATTCTAACACTCGATGGCTTAGCAAAGCAAATGCGAAAAGATCGCTTTAAAAAAGGAGCAATAGATTTTCATACCTTAGAAGTAAAGTTTGAATTAGATGAAAAAGGTGAGCCGCTTGGTGTTTTTATTAAAGAACAAAAGGACGCCAATAAGTTGATAGAGGAGTTTATGCTCTTAGCCAACAAGAGAGTAGCGACATTTATAGGAAGTAAGCAAAAGAGATTGCCATTTGTTTATCGTATTCACGCCAACCCAGATCCTGAGAAGCTGCAAACTTTTAGTGAGTTTATTAAAAAATTCGGTTACCGAATCGACACTACTTCACCAAAGGGAATTACTTCAACCATTAACCGCTTAATGAATGATATTACCGGTAAAGCGGAAGAACAGTTAATTTCACAATTGGCGATTAGAACCATGGCAAAAGCGGAATATTCAACCGAAAATATTGGTCACTACGGTTTGGGATTTCACTATTATTCTCACTTTACTTCTCCCATTCGCCGTTATCCTGATGTAATGGTTCATCGACTATTGCAGCATTATTTGGATGGAGGCAATGCCGTGAATCAAGAAGAACTTGAAGAGAAATGCAAGCATTCTTCCGAAAGAGAAAAATTAGCCACAGATGCAGAACGTGCTTCAATTAAATTTATGCAAGTTAAGTTTATGCAAGGCAAAGAAGGGGAGATTTTTGCAGGAGTAGTTTCCGGAGTGAGCGACTTTGGTTTATTTGTAGAATTAGAAGAAAGCAAGTGTGAAGGTTTAATCCGATTAAAGAGTTTAACGGATGACTACTATACTTTTAATCCTGACAACTTTGCTTTAGAGGGAAAGCGAACAGGAAAAGTTTATCGCATTGGAGATGAGCTGACTGTTAAAGTTTTAAAAGCTGACTTGGCAAAAAAGCAATTAGACTTTGAATTGATGAGTGATATTAATGTATAGAAATTTGTTTTCTTTGCAAATAGATGAGATTTCTAACAATACTGCCTCTTATATTTTTGCCTTTCCTTTTTTATGGTCAATCCAATGAAAAAAGCAGCGAATCTCTGGATCTTGAATTAAGCGTAATTAGTGGATTTAATGGTACAAAACTATACCTTGAAGACTACTCTCCCAAAAGAGGAATGCGTCAATTTATAGGAATTCAAATAAATAGAAACTTTACTGAAAATTTCGGTTTTGGATTTTCAATTTCACGATTCAAGCGTTCATCTGTAGTTAGTAATGTAGAGTTTGTAAAGTCTGGAACAGAAGTTAACTTTTTCCCAAAGTACACCATTGGTGATATTTCACTTTATGGTGGTTTACAATTTATTAGCGGAAATTTATCTATTGAAAGCCAACCAAGTTACTTTGATTATCAAGTAGATCAAGACCAACCAACTGATCAGATTAACTCCATTGTGGGTATTGATATTCAAATGGCATATCGGTTAAATCTGTTTTGGAATACAAGCATTAAATTGGATAAAAAGAATGAGAGTAATTGGCAAGTTGGGGTTCGCTATACTTTAAACGGAGAAAGAAGAAAACCATCTTACAGAAGACTTAAACGACTGCATGCTATTGAAGATATTGAGGCAATGAAGAGGGGAAATGTACTTGTTCGTTTAAAAACTTCTCAACCTAAAATAGATGCATTAAAAAAAGTTGGCAAAACGGAAAAAGCTGAGCATACCGCTAAAGAACAAAGAGAAGAAAATCTTGAAATTGTTAAGGCTTTTAGGGAAGAATTTAATTTTACGGATGTTTACTTTTTTTACAGTCATCAATCAGAAAAGGTGAAGAACAATGATTTGAAAAAAATATTTTTAAGCGACAATTTAGAGCTTGATACCTCTATTCATGCCGACGAAAGCAAGGCCGTTTATATCATTGAGTTAGCTAATATTGAACCTGATACGAATCAAGTATTTTCAGAGTATAGAAATAAAATTAGCGGATCTTTTGAACAGCAGAGAGTTCCGACTTACCATGGCTCCCCAAATCATTCATTTAAAGGCTTTGTGGTTAAAAACCAAAGATTCGAACAATTACTTAGACCATTCCCTTATTACAGTCGGTTTATTTTACCTTCAATTAAAAAACACCCGGAGCAGCTTTTATTTATTGGTCCTTTGGTAATTCCTTTACTCTCTGCGACAAGCTATGAAGCAAGCATTAGGAATTTAAACAATAAACTTCATAGATTTTATAATGCTAAGAATACTAAAACTAAAAGGTGGTACAAACGACCTTATGAGTTTTACGAGCCACATCTCCCAAAAGATTTTAACCCTCCTTATTAAGCAACGAATTCCCTACAGTTTGTATCTTTATTTCATCAATGAGAAAAGTAGGTCTTATAGTATTCTTATCCGTTTTTTGCAACTTAATTTCAGTTGCGCAAGAAAAAAAAATCGAAACCGGAGATTTTTTATATTCTCTTCAAGGAGGGTTTAACTACAGTAGATTAAACTTATCGGATATTCAACTTCGACAAGTTGCAAGACCTTTTGTGGGATTGCGAACAGCTTATGTTTTAGGTGAAAAATGGCATTTAAATGCCGCCGGAATATTTTCAATGAAAGCCTCAGAAATTAGAGCCCAGAGAGGCATTCAACAAATTGGCTTCGATTTTCATCTTTACCCTCAGTTTCGTTGGGACGATTTATATTTTAATGCAGGTTTAATTTATGATTTTCCAATAAACAGTGGCTTTTATGCTTTGGGAAATTCCGGAATGCAAAGCCAGTCGATTGTTCGTTCAGATTATGCTTCACCAGAAGCTCATTTAAGTATTCTGCTGGGGATCGAATTTAAGTTAATGGAGAACTGGACGCTTGGAACCAGTTTTTATATTCCACAAAGTGAGCGAGGAACAAACAACTTACAATTTACCATAAGCTACCGATTTAGCCACAAAGGAGCAAATAAAGAAAGCGCTAGAAGAATACGAAAACGAATTGCTGCTCGACAGATTAGAGACTTAAGAGATGGTGCTTTGCTGGTTCGTTTAAAAACTTCAATGCCTACTGTTAATGCCATGCGATCTAAAGGGTGGGAATACGAAGCCAAACAAGTGGAAAAACAACAGCGCTTGGAAAATATCGCTCTTATTCAAGCTTTCCATCGATTTTATAGTTTTAGCGAAGTGCGATTTTTCATGAGTTATAATTCTAAAAAAATACTGGAAAAGGAGTTTGAAGGTGTATTTGTTAACGATAGCTTAGAAGAAGACTCAAGCATCATTTTAAGAAACCAAAAAAATATTTTTATTGCTGAATATGCCGACCTAGAACCCGACACTGCGGTCTTCTTTTCTCATTATGAATGGGTGCAAACAGGTGACTTTTCAATGGTACAAGTTCCACGTTTTTACAATAGCGGAGTTAACTCTTTTATGGCTTTAGTAATTAGAGACGATAATTTTGAGCAATTACACAAACCTTTTCCTTATTACTCTAGAGCACTTTATAAAAGCATGCAAGATAATAAAGGGCATGGAATTTTCTTTTTTCCGGTTTCTTTATTTTCGCCCATGAGCCCTGCTGAATGTGTAAAAAATTTAAACGATAAACTGTATCGCTTTTTGGAAAAGAATCAATAATCAGTTTATAACATTTATTACACATCTAATCGCTTTTTTCTCACTACTTTTGCGCGCTCAAATTTTTTAAAGTAGGAGTTATGGAGTTTAGCTTTAGAGAGATATTTACAGCAGGAATGGTACTTTTTGCGGTAATTGATATTATCGGTTCAGTTCCAATTATTATTGATTTACGTCAAAAAGTAGGACACATTAAGTCCGAAAGAGCCTCGATTGTTGCCATGATTTTGATGGTTCTTTTCCTTTTTGTTGGAGAGTCCATTCTAAGCTTAATTGGAATTGATGTTAATTCCTTTGCCATTGCAGGTTCATTTGTACTATTTTTTCTTGCATTAGAGATGATTTTGGGAATTAAACTTTACAAAGATGACGTTCCTCAAACAGCATCAATAGTTCCCATTGCCTTTCCCTTAATTGCAGGAGCCGGCACAATGACCTCTTTGCTTTCGCTTCGAGCAGAATATGAAGTACAAAACATAATTGTAGCCATTGTAGCGAATATTATTGTGGTTTACATTGTTCTAAAATCTTCTAAGGCAATTGAGCGAGTTCTTGGTCAAGGGGGAATTGCTGTGCTGCGAAAAGTGTTTGGTATAATTCTACTCGCCATAGCCGTAAAACTCTTTAGAACTAACTTGGGCATTTAGGTGTTTTGTCGGTACACTTACTTAATTTTGTTTTTCATTTTAAAGTAGATTGCTGTGCCGAATTTATTCAAAAACAAGGAAGATCAAGAGGTTAAAATTGGTAAGCCGGATTGGTTAAAGACCAAAATTTCTTCCGGGAAAGAATATCGAGAAACCAAAAAAGCTGTAAAAGATCATAAACTTCACACAATATGTGAATCGGGTAAATGTCCGAATCAAGCCGAATGTTGGGGAGCAGGCACGGCTACTTTTATGATTTTAGGCGACACTTGTACACGCTCTTGTCAGTTTTGCAATGTAAACACCGGAAAACCGGAGGACTTAGATCCTTTTGAGGCACTTCGAGTGGCGAAGTCGATTAAGTTAATGGGCTTAAAGCATGCGGTAATTACCTCCGTTGACCGCGATGATTTACCGGATGGTGGTGCTGATGCTTGGCGCAGAACAGTTGAGTTAACAAGAAAACACAATCCGGGCATAACAATTGAAACCTTAATTCCCGACTTTAAAGGAGAGTGGGAGAACTTAACTCCTATTATTGAGGTAGCTCCGGAAATTGTTTCTCATAATATGGAAACAGTTCGGAGAATTACTAAAAAAGTTAGAGTACAGGCAAAATACGATCGCAGTTTAGAAGTATTAAAACGCTTAAAAGAAGGCGGAATTTCCAAAACTAAATCGGGTTTAATGTTAGGACTTGGCGAGCTAGGCGAAGAGGTCTTAGAAACCATGGACGACCTGCGAAATGTTGGCGTGAGTATTTTAACATTAGGCCAGTATATGCAGCCTACTAAAAAGCATTTGCCTGTAGCTGAGTTTGTTCACCCGGATAAGTTTGCTTACTTTAAAGAAGAAGGACTTAAAAGAGGCTTTACTCATGTAGAAAGCGGTCCTTTGGTGCGTTCAAGCTATCATGCAGAAAGGCATTTGTGATTTTATAGAATCTTACGGTATTTCTTATTAACTAGTCGAATTACTGACTTTACAGCTAATAACCCAATAATTATACTGATGTTATAAAACACATAAGAAATTACCATTAAGAGAACTAGCCCATTGATGAGAAAGTATCGCAAGAAAAAATGTTTAATAAATGAGCTACTATAAGTCCCTGATCGCATACGCTGTAAATCAGAACTGTATTCAGAATAATGTGCTAAAGCACTAAAGCAAAGCATTAAAGGGATAACAACTGGATTAAAAAGGTTATTTAGGTCAATGGTTTCTGTAATAACATTTAACTTATCTAAGTTCTCAATATACTGTAGTACACTATCATATATTGCTAACATAAAAACAAGTGTTGTAAAAACGATGAACACAAAACCAAGGATATGTTTCCAAGAGCTTGATTCTTTATAAAATAAAACAATTGCAAAGACTGACATTGTAGCAGTATCAATCATGAAGTAAGCAATTAGCAAAATAGGGTTCCAGTCTAAAACAAAAACTCCAAACAGAAAGAAAAAATCAGAGAGTAGCGACCAGATGTCATACTTCTCATTCCACTCTTTTAGTGGGAACCACCTTGATGTTGGAGAGTTAGTTATTTTATAAAAGATAGACATTTAATCTAAAGTACAAATAAATTCTAGAGCACCTCATACAAAAAGCGAAATATTCGTATGCTTTTTTCCTCGTAGTTTCGTTCAATTACCGCTGAGATTAAACCACTCTCATTGTATGTAAAAGCCAGTTTTTTTATCAACTGATCATTTTGGTAGTGGTATACATAGTCGAATTTTCCTTGGCTATAACTAAAGACTTTTTTATGCTTTTCCAATTTGTGAAAATAGCTTGTTTTTTCTGACTGAACTAGCTTTCCGTTTTCGTAGGTAAAGCGCTTTTCAATATAGTTTTGCCCACGACTAAAGTTTACTCTTTCCTTTTTTATCTTACCGAAACTATTGTAGATGATTTCTGTCGTTTTATAAGCCTTTCCATTATCATTTAAGCTTTTTATAATAAGTGAACTGTCTGTCTTTTCACATTGAAAAAATCTTTTGTAAATGGTATCATGATTACTTGATTGTTCATCAATTTTTACTTCTTTAGAAATGACTTCTTCTTTGTAATTAAATAAATAGCTAAAGTGGAAAGGACCGTTGATTTCGCTTTTTTTAACTAGCAAGTGCTCTTTATTGTACTCAAAATATACTCTGGCTGTATCTTCTCCTCCTTTAAGGGGAATGCTTTTAAAACAATCTTTTAAAAGAAAGTCTTCATTAAAATTATAATGTAAAAATTGACTTTCACTACCAATTTTTTCACCGTCTTTTTTATTTAAAGCTTCAATGTGAATTGCAGAAATTCGGTTTTTCTCTATACTTTCCTGATCAAAGAAATTTTCTAATTGAAACCACTCTTTAGCAGGATCGAGGACTTGGGCATGAGTGAGCTTAATCAACAATAATAGAAAAACAAGGAAGGATTTTCTCATGCTTTAATGGGAAGATATTTGTTTCATTGCTTTTTCAATAGTTGTAACGGGCAACTGACATACTTTATTTTCGCAAACATAAATAGTTGTTTGTTCATTTATACATTTTAACTCAAGTAGAGGCAAAGTAGATTTATTGTCTTTGTCGCCTAAAAACAAACAATTGGGTAAGAAATGTTGATGAAAATTATCCCTCTTTTTTTCAGCATTTTTACCTGCGATAGCTACTTCATAGTATGGAAAGCTTTTTCGCAATAATAATATTCCCCAATTAGAAGCTGCCGGTAGATAGCTGTTAAATGACTCTTGCATATTGCTGAGCATTTGTGTGCTTATTTTAAGGTATTCTTCATTTTCTAAAAGGAGTCCTAACTGTTGCAGTCCTTTTGCCATACTACTATTTGAGGCAGGGATAACATTGTCGCTCACTTCCATTTTACGAGCAATTAGTTTGGGATCTTTATCGTTGGTAAAGTAAAACATACCGGATTCCATATCGTAAAAATGAGCGATACTATAATCCGCCAATTTTTTAGCTTCTTTCAACCAAAACTCATTAAAAGTACATTGGTAAAGTGAAATAAATGCTTCAATAGTAAAACTATAATCTTCTAAATAACCATTAATACTTGCTTTTCCATTTTTAAAGGAATGATAAAGTGCAGCATCTTCTTTTTGAATGTTCTTTAAAATAAAGTGCGCCGTTCTTTCAGCCATTTTTTTATATTCGGGATCTCCAAAACTTAAATAAGCATCGCAAAGTGCTTTTATCATTAAAGCATTCCAAGAGGTTAAAGATTTGTCATCCAGGCCCGGTTTGATTCTCTTTTCTCTATTTTTTAACAGCTTTACTTTAGCAGTTTCAATTCTTTTGTGGTATTCAGCTAGGTTTAATCCGGCTTGTTTTGCCAATTCTTCATCTTCTAAATTCCTAAGTAAAATATAGTTTCCGTTTTCCCAGTATCCTTTTTCATTTACATTAAAATGGGTTTCAATAAGCTGAAAATCTTCTCCTAAAATGGATTGAAGTTCTTCTTTTTGCCAAACATAATATTTGCCTTCTTCGCCCTCAGAATCTGCATCCAATGCGGAATAAAATATTCCGTCAGGATGCATTAACTCTCTTTTTGCAAAGGCAATGCTTTCTATTACAATTTGCTCATAGAGTTCATTTTTGTCTAGTCGATAAGCTTCAGAATAAAGCGAAATAAGTTGAGCGTTATCGTAAAGCATTTTTTCGAAATGGGGCACTTTCCATTCTTTATCTACAGAATATCTCGAAAAGCCGCCACCAATTTGATCGTAAATACCACCAAAAGCCATCTTTTTAAGACTTAAGTCAAGGTGATTTTTTACTACTGAATCTTGGGTGTGATAGTAATAATTCAGTAGAAACTGATAGTTATTGGGCATGGGAAATTTTGGCGCTTGATTATTTCCACCATCAACAGGGTCAAATGCTGTTTTCCATCTTTCTAAACCGTCTTTTAATACCGAAATACTGAATTTTTTTTCAACTTCTTTCCGCTCAATTAACTCAGATGATTGAACTCCTTCTGTTAGTTTATTGGCGTAATCATCTACTTTTTGTAAATCATTTTGATATAAATCACTTAATTGCTTTAAGACATCAATCCATTGTTCTTTTGGAAAATATGTGCCACCGTAAAATGGTCTTCCATCAGGAGTAGCAAAACAGTTTAATGGCCAGCCGCCTTGCCCGCTCATTAATTGAACGGCATTCATGTAAATTTGGTCAATATCCGGTCTTTCCTCTCGATCTACTTTAATACAAATGAAGTTCTCATTCATAATACGAGCAACTGCAGTATCTTCAAAAGATTCTTTTTCCATTACATGACACCAGTGACAAGCCGAGTATCCAATGCTAATCAACAAAGGTTTATTTTGTTCAGCGGCTAATTTTAATGCTTCTTCACCCCAAGGTTTCCAGTTCACCGGATTATAGGCATGTTGTAGTAAATACGGACTACTTTCGTTGATTAAATCGTTGGGTGTTGAATTTTCTTTCATCTGGCAATGGGTTATAAAGAGCAGGAGAAACAAGTAATATAATTTTCTCAAAAAGAACTATAATTTAATTAACCTTTCTGCCAACTCCCTTGCTTCTTTATCGCAGTTAAAGTAATCTTTTAGTTTAGGTTTTTGAATAAAGCTACAATCGTTCATCACCCTTTCGTTGATTTCGGCAATTTGAAGAAAGCCAATTTGTTCATCTAAAAATGCACGATTGGTAATTTCATTAGCGGCATTTAAAGCACAAGCAGAAGTTCCGCCTTTGTCTAATGCTTTGTAGGCTAAAGATAAGTTACCAAAAGTGTCGGTGTCCGCTTTTTCAAAAGTCAATTTAGGATAATCTAGAAAATTAAATCTCGGAAAATTCGACTCAATTCTTTGCGGATAAGCCATGGCATACTGAATGGGTAGTTTCATATCCGGTAAGCCCATTTGCGCTTTCATGCTGCCATCTTCAAACTGGATAATAGAGTGAATGATGGACTGCGGATGTACAATTACATCAATTTGTTGGCTGTTAAGATGAAAGAGCCATTTGGCCTCAATCACTTCTAAACCTTTGTTCATTAATGTAGCCGAGTCGATTGTGATTTTTGCTCCCATCTCCCAATTGGGATGTTTTAAAGCCTGTGCTTTAGTTACTTTGGCTAAATCTTCTCGCTTCCATCCTCTAAACGGGCCGCCGGAAGCGGTTAAATATATTTTTTCAATTTTATTGTGAAACTCGCCCACTAAGCATTGAAAAATGGCAGAGTGCTCAGAGTCTACCGGTAAAATGGGAACTCGCTTTTGATCAGCAGCGGCGGTTACCAAGTCGCCGGCAACTACTAAAGTTTCTTTGTTGGCAAGGGCAATTGGTTTGTTCGCTTCAATGGCTGACATGGTGGGCTTTAATCCAGCAAAACCGACCAAGGCGGTTAACACCAAATCAATTTCCTCCATTTGTACTACCTGGCTCAAAGCTTCTTCTCCGGCATAAACTTTAATGCCTTCGTTCCAAAGCTCATTGTTTAAGTTTTGGTACTTGCTTTCATCTACAATAACTACTGCATTTGGTTTAAACTCTTTAGCTTGTTGCAGCAATAATTCATCATTTGAGTAAGCCGTTAATACTTCTACTTCAAATTTATCCGGGTTTTGACGAATTACGTCAAGCGCTTGTTTGCCAATAGATCCGGTAGATCCTAGTATGGCTATTTTTTTCTTTTTTGTTGATTCGCTCATAATTGTGAGAACAAAAGTCACCAATTTAACGTAAAATTTAAGCTCTAATTCAAATGTTTTGTATTAATTTGCGAATCAGTATGATGAATATTGTTTCTTTACTATGAGAACTCAAGATTCAATTAAACGAACTTTAATTACTACCGCCTTAGCTTTTACTTTGTCGATACTGTCTTGGTATATTCAAGCAGAAAAGGCAGTAGAAAATAGAGTAAAACAAAACACTGAAGCTAGCAATCAAGCTTCAAATTCTGTTGTTTCTACGAGTATTAATAAGTAATTAAAGCCGATTCTTTTACGTACTCAAGTAAACGATTGCTGTGCTTTTTCTTTTTAAGGCGAATGAGTTTACCGTCTCCCAAATCGGCAATTTCTTTTAATGAGGAATTGGTGTAATTTTCATTTTTAATTCCAACAACAGTAATTTTCAATCCCTTTTGAGCGGCTTTTTCAATGCGTTCTCTCAAACGTGTATTTCTTTCGCCAATGTCGAAAGCGCCGTCGGTTGCCAAAATAATTTGATTATTTCCATTTTCAATGAAATTCGATAAGCCTACATCAATAGCGGTATTCAAACCTTTTACAGCCTGAGTGCTACCCTCGGCTTCAATATTGAAAATTCCTTCTTTTATCGAATCTTTTTCTACAGCTGAAGTGGGAGCTAAAAGCACTCTTGCGTTTCCGGCATAAGTAACAATTGAAAGGTAATCAATCGACCGCAAAGGTTTTAAAAGTTGAGTCATGGAGGTTTGCAATAACTGCATTTTACCATTGTTATTCATGGAGTTTGAGGCATCAATGAGAAATATTACGTTGTTGGCTTTGTAATTATCGTCAAGTAGATCTTCTTTCTGAGTAGGATTAACTAATTTTTCTTTAGCTACTTCCTCTATAAGCGGAACTTTTTCTTCCTTTTTCTGCACTTTTTCTTCTTCAGCTAGTTCATTCATTTCCTTTTCATCTTGGAGCTCTTCTTCTGCCTCCTTTAGCTGCTCAGTTTCTTCCTGTTTTTCTTCTGCTGTATCACCGAATAAAATCTGTCCTAATGAAGGAGAATTTCTCCTCTCTTCAGGACTTTTTCGCTCCTTCTTTTCTTTTTTATTGCGATTGTGAAGCGCACCTTTGGGTTTTGCTTCCTGATTTGAAGAACCACTTTGCGCTTTGCGCATTTCTTCAATTGAAGGATAAGTTAGTTGCTCCACTTCGGAACCTTCTTCTCTTGTTTCATTATTGTTTGAATAGGTGTTTTCTGCTAACTCTTCTTCTAGTTCAAACTCTTGTCCTTCCTTTCCTATGCTTACATAATAGCGTTTAATCTTCGCTTTCTTCTGTCGGTTAAAAGCCGCTAAGCTCTTTTGAGCCATATCTGCGCTGTTAAATGAGGGACAAGCCTGTAGATTGTTTCTTGGAAGCTCTTTAAGGTTATAGTTAAAAGTTAATTCAACCGGTTCTTGAAGATTGCTGAAATATAAAATTACTTTTGATTGTCCGCGACCTTTGGTTTTGGGATTTAGTTTAATGCGTAACAAAATAGCACTTTGTGAAAGGATGTTCTTGGAAGTGTATTTAATATCAATCGGTCGCTCTGCTGTTGCTCTAAGCAGGTAAATATTTTCTGCAGTAGGATTGGCAATGTTTAGCTCAACCACATCTTCATTTAGCCGACTGATTTTTCCCAAATCAAATGAGGTTTGACTAAATTCTTGAGCAAATATTGCAGTACTGAAGTAAACAGCAACTAAAAGCGAAAGAAAATAAAGGTGTTTATTCATAGTAGACAAAAGTGCAAAGATTGTGCTATAAAATGAAATGAGGGTTGTAAAAACTTATTTTTCTGCCACCCCAATTAAAATATATTGAACTTTTTTGCCCAAAGCAGGGTCAATTACTGTATCAATTTTCCCAAAAAGTGAACGCTGAGCTTCAGATCTTCCAAAAGCACCAAAAAAACCGACAGTTTTGTAATTGATAGTTTTAAAATCTTCAAAAAGCCAGTTCATTTCATTTATTTTTAAATAATTCCAATCAGCTCCCCACTTTATAAAATGTTTCCTTAAAAACTGATGCATCTTTGAAGCGCTAAGATTTTCTGCAAAAAGCAGTTTACCTCCCGGTTTTAGTGCTTTGTGAATTTGGTCAAGTGCTTTCTTTTTATTTTGCTGATTTCCTCCTCTGCTTACTCCACCGAGAATTGATTTAAAAATTACGATATCGAATTCATTCTCATAAGGTATGTTCAAAGCGTTAATGGCTTCATATTTTATAGGAAGATTACCATATTTTTGGTGTTTAGCTTTTGCTATTTGTTCAGGATTTTCCAAATCGGAGCAGACTACCTTAAAACCTTTTTGCGCCAACCAAAGCGATAAACCACCCTGATTACAACCCAACTCCAAGCATTTAAGTTGTCTCTCATTTTTTAAATCAGCATGCTCTTCCCAAAATGGAATAGCTTTAGACCAGTTGACGATGTCCCAGTCAATGATGTCATGGAGGAGTTTTTTTTGCATAAAGTGGCTTCTAACTGAACTTACAAGTAGATGTAAAATTAATACTTAAGCGATACAATTATTACCGCTATTATTTTCAATTACTTTTGTGGCTACGATAAAGGCATGTTAAATAATAAAATTAAATCTTTAACCAAGAGCGAAATGCTGAGAAACCTTACAGTTCTAACAGGAGGGACTGTTTTTGCTCAAGCTATTCCCATTGCTATTGCTCCAATTTTAAGTAGACTATATTCTCCGGAAGACTTTGGTGTTTGGGCTCTTTATGTGTCTTTTGTTTCTTTTTTAAGTGTCTTATCTACAGGAAGGTATCAGTTTGCAATTATGTTGCCTAAGGAAGATGATGATGCTATAAATATTTTAGGATTGAGTTTTTTTATTCTATTTGTATTTTGCGTTTTACTTGAGGGGGTGATTATTTTGTTATTTGATACTTTTCAGCAGTTTGAAGCAATTCATAAAATACAAAACTGGATTTATTTTTTACCTTTAAGTGTATTTTTAGTTAGCTCTATTTCAATATTAAATAACTGGAATACACGTAAAAAGAAGTTTAAAAATATAGTTTTATCGAAAGTAAGTCAAACTACAACAACTTCAGCGGTAAACGTGGGAGTAGGCTTAGTGAAAAATAACATTAAGTTAGTGAGTATTCCATCACTATTAACAGATTCCTCAAAAGGGACAGGCGATGTAAAATCTAGCAGCCTGGGAGTAAAGGGTTTAATTGGCGGAACTATAGTTGGACAATTTATTGGTCTAGTTGTGTTGAGTTTTAATTTTTTTAAGTTTAGCATGCAAAATGTTAAAGCAATAAAAAAGTATGGCGTTAAAGCAAGTGTGAAGAGATACAAAGACTTTCCTAAGATAAATACCATGCATGCTCTAATTGATAATATTCAATCCTCAGGAGTTTCACTGTTATTAGTTTCCTTTTTTAATGCATACGTTTTGGGTCTGTACTCTTATGCCTACAGAATGGTACAGGCCCCATTGGGGATAGTAACATCATCCTATTCTCAAGTCTTTTTTCAGCGATCAGCAGAACTTCATGCAAATGGAGAAAGCATCCATCCTTTGTTTTTAAAAACAATTAAAGTTTTCTTACTGATAGGCTTACCTGTTTTCTTTGTTTTAGGCATTTTTGCACCTTATATTTTTGGATTTGTTTTTGGAGATGAATGGAGAGAGTCAGGGACTTATGTTCAAATACTTGCTCCTTGGTTTTTTATGAACTTTTTGCTCAGTCCTATGGGGCAAATACCAATTATTTTAAATAAACAGAAAGAAGTTTTTTTATATAGTGTTATTGGTAATTTGATGATATTGATGTCGATAGCTGTTGGTGGTTTTTTCTTTAATAATGCTTTGGTTAGCTTTGGACTTGTTTCAACAACTCAAGTAATTTACTATATGTATATGCTGTTGTGGTTCAGTAAAATTACAAAATAATGAGTGCCTTGCTTAATTGGGGCTAGTTTATAGAAAATCGGCATATATTAGCAAACTGGTTTTAAAATAGTCTGTAAAAGATAAGATGATTGGTAGTAAGTTTGATGATAAATACTTAGGGGCATTATTTGTCGCTATAGTTATTTCTATTTTATTCCTTCCTGATGTAGTTATTTCATCAAAATGGCCAAGTTTTCATTTTGTTGACTTTTTAATGCCATTTGTTTTTTTAGCTGTATTAAAAAAAGGAGGAATTAAAAAGTGGATAGAATATGGTGTATTAATTTTTGCCTTCATTTCAATTATCTTCATTTCAATTGCATTTAATGACCGTTTATGTCATTATCGAGATTATTTTGAGATTTTAAAAGTAGCAAAGTTTGGGGTTCTAGCCATATTTGCTTCTTTATCGATTCGTTATGTTAATCTTAACAAGTTATTAAATTATTCTTTTTTAATTTTAGTAGGAATTAACTTAATACAGTATTTTGAATTATTCAACATTAATTATGTACTAAAAGAGATTTATGGATTCGAGAAAGAGGTTACCTTTTTCGGAAAAAATACAATTGGACAACCTGCTTCAAAAAGAATGATAGGGCTAATGGGAAACCCGAATAACAACGCAATTATTTTTTTGTTTTTTACTACATGGTACTATAACCCAAGCTTGAGTCTTAGGAAGAGTTGGCAGCTTTATCTTTCTGTTTTGATGGTTTTTATGTGCCAGTCAAAGACAGCTATAATTGCACTTCTCGTTATTATGCTCATTGGTTATGGCATAATGTCCAAAATAAAATACAACATTAATTTCAAAGCAATTTTATCAAAGATTGGAGTTTTAATACTAATCTTTGGACTTAGTTTTTTGCTTGATTTAGACTATTTGATTGATAGTTTTAGAGAAGGAGTTGATTTTTTAATTAATAATAAATATAAATCAACCGGCTCAGGAGCAATGTCAACAAAGGGAAGATGGGAAATTTGGACATTTTTGTTTGAGATGATTTTAAATAAACCCTTAATTGGTCACGGACCTTATAAAGAGTTCTTTTATCAAAGAGATTTGTTTTCAGAAAACGAATATATACTAGTATGGTGGCGTTATGGGATTTTTGGACTCCTGTCGTTTATATCAATATTAGTATATCCGATTGTTATTGCATTAAAAAACTTAAACAATAAGTTTGCGCTTCCTCTAATTCTTTATACTTTGGTAATAATGGTTTCTGCATTAACAAACAATCCAATGTTAAATCGAGATATTCAAGCTTTATATGCTTTACTTTTAGGAGGCTTTTTTTCAAATGATATTTGGCTATTAAAAGCAGATCGGTTCATAAAAGACTAATCCGTCATTTTGTTATTTTTTCTGCAAATAAAGTAAGTACTTTGTGATTTAATTTAACTGGGAGAATTCCATTTAAAATGAAGTTTAATAAACTGCTATTAGTTGGCTCTACATATTCACACACCATTAATTATTATCATTTAATTAAGGAGGAGTTTCAAGATGTTCAGCTTTTTGCAGACCAGGAATCAAATCTGCTTCAAACTAAGGTTTTCGACTTTTCATTAAAAAACATTTTCTCTATACCAAAGCGTATAAAAAAACTACGCCTGGCAATTCAGAATTATAATCCGGATATTATACATGTTCATCAAGCAAATGCCTTTGCTTTTTTTACAATAATAGCAGCAAAAAAGTTAAAGATACCAATCGTAACAACACTTTGGGGAAGTGATGTTTTAATAATGCCTAAGCGAAATTTTTTATTGCGTAAAATGTTTCAGTTTATTATTGAAAATAGTGATGCATTAACAGCTGATGCAAAAATTTTAGCAGTAGAAGCAAAAAAATACACGAATAAAAATGTTAGAATAGAAATTGCAAACTATGGAATTGATTTTCTTGAATTTGATTTAAAAAAGGAAAATACAGTTTATTCTAATAGATTGCATAAGCCACTTTACAGAATTGATAAAATAATAAATGACTTTGTTGAATGGGAAAAGAGCTCTAGTTGGAAGTTGCTGGTTGGAGCAGTAGGCACTGAAACAGAAAATTTAAAGCAAATAGCAAGAACACACGATAAAAAAAGCATTGAGTTTTGCGGTTGGCTCGAAAAGAAAGAAAATTTAGCGAACTATGCCAGATCAAAGTTGTATGTTTCTATTCCCGAAAGTGACGGAACTGCAATAAGTTTGTTAGAGGCAATGTATTATGAGTGTTTTCCAATTGTTTCAGACTTAGCAGCAAATAGGGAATGGGTAAAAGATGAGATTAATGGAATAATTGTTAAAGAAGGGGAAGGGGTTTTTGATCGCCTTAATAATGTTGATATCGATACTGCCATTGCTTTAAACAAAAAACTTATTGAAGAGAAAGGCTCAAAAGAAGTTAATAAATCAATATTCCTAAAAATTTATAATTCGTTGGTTGTCAAGTGAGTTTGTCTGTTTGCCATATATCTACTGTTCATAGTGCATTTGATGATCGCATTTTTTATAAGGAGTGTGTTTCATTGAGTAAGGCGGGGTATGAAGTTACTTTAGTAATCAATCATGATAAAGATGAGAGAGTAAAAGGGGTGAATATTAAAGCTTTAAAACCTACTTCAAGCCGATTAAAGAGGATTTTTATAAAACCATTTAAAGCTGCTTTTAAAGTTTTGAAATCAAAACCAAAAGTCATTCATCTTCATGACCCTGAGTTATTGCCATTAGGTGTACTTTTTGCTGTCTTGGGTAAAAAGGTAGTGTATGATATGCATGAATTAGTTTACCATCAGATTGCTGATAAAAGCTGGATTGGATTTCCGCTTGTTCGTAAGCTTATTTCGAAGGTCTACTTTTTTATTGAGAAAATATCTATTACATTGTTCAGTCGAGTGATTTTGGCGGAAGATGGGTATAAACATTATGTGACTTCGCATTACGCGAATCAAATAAATAAATTTGAATATGTAAGGAACTTTTCAATTTTATCACTTATTGAGAAGATAAATCCCGTTAATAAAGTCACGAATAATAAAATTGTAATTTATGCAGGAGGCTTAACAGTAATAAGAGGAATTAAAGAGGTAATACAGGCGGTAAACAAGCTTGATGGGGTGGAGCTTTGGTTATTAGGGAGCTGGGAAAATGAGCGATACCAAAAAGAGAGCATGAATGAAGATAAGAATAATGTAGTAAACTACATTGGCCAAGTTAGGATGGAAGATGTTTATGCTTATATGAAGGTTGCAGATATTGGAATTGCAAATCTGTATCATCTTGAAAATTACCTAACTAGCTTGCCTGTTAAAGCATTTGAATACATGGCCTGTAGGTTGCCAATTATTATGTCAGACTTCCCATTTTGGAAAAATGTTTTTAGTGAATGTGCCTTATTTGTCGACCCCAAAAACCCAACTGAAATATCTGAAAAGATAAAGTATTTGATTTCTAGACCTGAATTGGCTCAAATAATGGCTGATAAGTCTTATAAACTAGTGTACGAAAAATACAGTTGGGAGCAGGAATCCAATAAGTTAGTTGAACTATATCAAAAGATGTTGAATTGAGAATAGATGTCGTAAATCTTGAGAGTAGAGAGTATAAAGAGCTATTTATAAAGATAGGTTCATTCTTTAACTCTGTAGAATGGATAAAAGTATTTAATTCAAATATTGAAGTTTATGGGATATATGATAAAGGGAATAAGTTAATTGGGTTTTTTAATCTTTACATTGAAAAAAAATATGGATTAACTCATCTAAAAAATCCACCCTTCTCACCCAGCATTGCTTTAAGTTTTGTCAATCCGTCTTCTAATCCCTCAAAAAAACAAAGTTTCGACAAATCAATTTACAGATTAGTGCAGGAGTTTATAAGCGAAAAAAATGCTTCTATTGTTACGCTTACACTTCCTGTTCAACATATAGACATGCAGCCCTTTATTTGGGAAGGGTTTAAAGTAGTGCCGAATTATACATATCATTTGTTGCTATCTGAAATCTCAGAAGAAGGTATTTTGAAGCAGTTTTCACCGGAAAGGAGAAATGATATTAAAAAAGCACTAAAAGATGGAGTAGTTTGTGAGCAAAGCAATGATTATTCATTGGTAAAAAAAATGGTTGAGTTCACCTATAATCGTAAAGGGAAACAGTTGAAAAGTGAACTACTTTCAAGCATTCTTGAACAAATGGATTCTGAAAATAGCTTTGCCTACGTATCATACTTAAATAATAAACCGATTGCTGCAGCATTTGTGGTATATGATAAAAATACCGCTTATTATTTGTTAGGAGGATATGACCCTAAAAACAGACATCAAGGAGCAGGAGCGCTTTCGGTGTATAATGCTATTATACATTCTAAAAAATTGGGAGTTAAAATTTTTGATTTTGAAGGTTCAATGTTACCTGAAGTAGAGCGATATTTTAGAGGGTTTGGAGGAGAATTAAAAACAATGTTTACATTAAATAAAGCTTTGTTCCCAATTGAAGTAGTTTTAAAACATTATAAGCGAAGTATATTTTGAAATTTAAAATAATTATTAAGGAAAAACTTCAACGAAGTTTGGTAGATATTAGTAGAAAGTTTTCTCCGCTTAAGTCTATTATTGATCAGATGTTTTTAGACCTATCTGTTCAACAGTTATTACCCGATAATATTGTAGCACTAGATTTGTTTGCTCGAAATGGACTTTGGCTTAGCAAAGATTGTGAACAACACTCAAACTACTTAGAACTATGTGAGATAGATGAATTTTTTTATAATTGGAGTAAAAAGTCAGTAAAAGCTAATGCCTATAATTTAGGAGATAGTATTGCGATGCTACGACACAAAAAACTATCAAAAGAAAAGTATAACTTTATCTTGTCTGATAATTTTTCAGGTCAGTTCGGTTCATATACAGAACATATAGAGGTTTTTAACTACTTATTTGATTTTGTTGATAATTATGCTGTTTTAGCTTTTAATGTAGTGCCAAATTGTGAGTCGAGAATAAAGCGCTATCCTGTAACGCACGAACAATATGAGGACTGGATGATAAAAAGAGCTAAGTTCTATAATTTAGAGACAGCGAAGGCAGCTTTTATTCCAATAGAAAATATGAAGTTAATTTATACTTCAATTTTTAATTGTAAAGGGTTTAATGTGAAATATATTAACCATTTGGTTAGAAACGAAGTGGTAACATTAATGTACTGTGTGCTCGAAAAAAATAAAGAGTAAGTGGCTGTATATTAGTTAACTTTGCTTTAATGCTTGCCGTGCATAATATCATTATAAACTTAATAATTGATTTGATTTAATAGATAAAGGTTAGTGAATGAAAGTAATTATTTCACACGATATTGATCACATGACGGTTTGGGAACATTTGTTTAAAGATTTAATACTACCCAAATTTGTTATTAGAGCCAACATTGAACTGTTTAACGGTAAAATAGGGCTTGCAGAGTATAGTTGTCGTATATCAGATTTTCTTAAAAATAAATGGCAGCGTATTGATGAAGTAATGGATTTCAACGACAAAATGGGAATCAAAAGTGCTTTTTTTATTGGAGTAAATAATGGGGTAGGGTTGTCATACTCATTAAAGCATGTAGAGAAATGGGCACCAAAGATCCTAAAGAGAGGGTATGAGGTTGGTGTACACGGAATCTCTTTTGATAACTACGAAGCAATAAAAATGGAATTCGATATATTTAAAGAAATCACTAAAATGAGCGATTTTGGTATTCGAATGCATTATTTGAGAAAAAACGATGAAACACTTGATTTTATAGAAAAAGCGGGATATTTATATGATGCCACCCCACAAGGTTTTGAGAATCCATATAAGCATAATAAAATGTGGGTTTTCCCCTTGCAAATAATGGATGGATGGATAGTAAATGGAGAGAAAAGATATCAAAGTAGAACCTTAGAGGAAGCTAAACAAGAAACTCTAAAGCAGATAGGTAAAGCCAAAAAGTTAGAACTGTCATATTTGTCAATTTTATTTCATGACAGGTATATGAGTGATAGTTTTTTAACATGGAAGAAGTGGTACGAGTGGCTAATAAGGTATTTGAAAAATGAAGGATATGAATTTGTTCTTCATAAAGAAGCCATTAATAGTCTTGAAAGATTAAAAAAACAATAAGCTTGAAACTTCTCATCCACACACAGTATTTTCCTCCTGAAGTAGGAGCTCCGCAAAATCGGCTATATGAATTGGCTTTGCGCTTGCAAAAATTAGGCGTTGAGGTAAGTGTTTTAACTGCCATGCCCAATTATCCTCAAATGGAGATTCAAGCGGAATATAGGGGCAAAAAATATGTTTATGAGGAAATGGAAGGCTTGAAAGTTCATCGTTCTTCTATTTTTGTCTCAAAATCTAAGTCTATTGTGAGGCGGTTGATGAATTACTTCTCTTTTGTTTGGTCGTCTTATTGGGTAGGGAAATCAAAGTTGGAAGATCAATTCGATTATGTACTGTGCGAATCACCTCCTTTGTTTTTGGGTATCTCATCTTTTCGTCTGGCGAAAAACAAAAAAGCAAAATTCATTTTTAACGTTTCCGACTTATGGCCTGAAAGTGCAGAGAAACTAGGGCTGGTGAGTAATCCCATTTTCTTAAAAATGGCGACTGCTCTAGAAGAGTATTTATATAAAAAGGCGACATTAATTAGCGGACAAACCATGGGAATCGTCAACAATATTCAGGAGCGCTTTCCCAATAAAAAACTGTATTGGTTGCCAAATGGGGTTGACCTCAATTATTATAAACCGGAGAATATTCAATCCAATTGGAGGGAAGAGAATGGATTTAGTAAGGAAGATAAATTGTTTTTATATGCCGGAATAATTGGTCACGCTCAAGGCTTGGAAGTTATTTTGAAGGCAGCCGAATTTCTCAAGAATGAAAAAAAAGCAAAGTTTATTTTATTGGGTAGCGGCCCTTGTAAAGCCGATTTACAAATAATGGCGGAGCAATTAAGCTTAACTAATGTTACTTTTTTGGATGCGGTAACAAAAAAAGAAATGCCCTTCATTTTAAAGGCAATTGATATAGCGATTATTCCTCTGAAAAAGTTAGATTTGTTTAAAGGGGCGATACCTTCAAAGATATTTGAAAACTTAGCCATGAAAGTTCCTATTTTGTTGGGTGTAGAAGGAGAAGCCAAAAAGCTGTTTATTGATGAAGCCAAAGCAGGGGTGTTTTTTGAGCCTGAAAATGCGCTTGATTTGAGCGAAAAAGTGCTCGAAATATTGAAGAATGAAGATAAAATAAAAGAATTAGGAGAGAACGGAGCTAAGTACGTGGCTCAAAAGTTTAATCGAGACACCTTGGCTCAGTTATTTTATAATCAATTAAGAAGCTTGTAGGGTAGTGCTTGTTATATTGAAAAAAAATAAAGTTTAAATGAAAGTAATTACGATTGTTGGGGCGAGACCTCAGTTTGTGAAAGCGGCAGTAGTTAGTCGTGCATTTAAAAAGTTGGGAGTTGAAGAAAAAATTATTCATACCGGTCAACACTTTGATGCAAATATGTCGGAGGTTTTTTTTACGGAAATGCAAATTCCAAAACCGGCTTTTAATTTAGATATTCACGGTGTTGGACATGGAGCAATGACCGGTAGAATGTTGGAAAAAATTGAAGAGGTGCTCATTCGGGAAAAACCTGATGTCGTTTTGGTTTACGGAGATACAAACAGCACTTTAGCCGGAGCTTTAGCAGCGCAAAAAATTCATATTCCAGTGGCCCATGTTGAGGCAGGCTTGCGTAGTTTTAATATGCAAATGCCCGAAGAAGTTAATCGAATTCTTACCGATCGCATTTCTGCTGTTTTATATGCTCCAACTCAAAAAGCAGTTGAGAATCTGAAAGCGGAGGGCTATGATAATTTTGATATAAAAGTTGAGCTTGTAGGAGATGTAATGCTTGACGCAGCATTGTTTTATGCAAGTCAATTGGAGGATGATGAGAGTCAAGAAGATTACTTTTTATGTACTTTACACAGAGCCGAGAATACTGATGATTTAAGTCGATTAAAGGCATTGGTTGAGGGGTTAAACGAGATACATAAAACAACTAAGGTGAAGTTGCCTTTACACCCAAGAACAGCGGCTGTACTTCAGAAAAATAGCATTGAATTGAATGTAGAAACCATTCCGCCTCAAGGGTATTTGGAAATGATTAAGCTATTGAAAAACTGTGAAGGAGTTATAACCGATAGCGGCGGCTTGCAAAAAGAAGCTTACTTTTTTCAAAAAGCTTGTGTTACTATGCGCGATCAAACCGAATGGGTTGAACTAGTTGACAATGGGTTTAATGTATTAGTAGGTGCAGATCGCCAAAGGCTTGTAAATGAAGTGCAGGCAATAGAACATAAGTCTTTAGATTTTAGTATGAATCTATATGGAAAAGGGAATGCGGGAGAGGAAATCGCCGCTTCGCTTTTAAACCTCTTTAAATAGCCTAGCAGTTCTACTTTTTATTACATTTGAATGTAGTATATAAAAAAATGAGAATTACACGTTCAATAGCTCATCGTATTTTAAAGCTTTTTCAACCAAGTATGTATCGCTTGAATAAGGATGGTAAAGGAAAGCGCTTAAGTAATACAAGGGTGAGTAATACAACTCACTTGGGAAGCTTTGAATCCTTAATACTTGGTGACAATGTTTTTATAGGACACTATAATATGATTGATGCATCAAATGGAATTAATATTGGAGAGGGATGTCAATTAACAAATTACATTAGTGTTTTAACTCATTCTAGCCATATTGCTATTCGACTGTACGGAGAGGAGTATACACAGCAAAAAGAGTTGAAAGCCTATTTCTCAGATTCAGTAGAAATTGGCAAATACACATTTGTTGGTCCTCATTCTGTTATTATGCCGGGAGCTAGAATTGGTAAAGGTTCACTTATTAGTGCATATAGTTACGTTAAAGGAGAGTTTGAGGACTTTGCAGTAATTGCAGGTAATCCTGCTAAAAAAGTAGGAGATACAAGAGACATAGATCAAAAATACTTAGAGCAGTATCCTGAATTAAAACCTTTTTATCAAGCGTGGGCACAGTAAACTTTTTAAGGAATGCTGAATAAACTATCTACTTGGATAACAAAGAAGCAATTGCCTTTGTTTTCATTAATATTTCTGCTCGCAGTGATGCCCTTTAATTTTTTATTGTCCTTTGGCGTTATCCTTTTAGCTATATCTGTTTTTTTTTCTCAAGCTTTAAATGAAACATTTTATAACCTTAAGAGTAGGCCTGACTTTATACTCTTTTCATCGACTTACTTACTTTATCTCTTAGCTCTTCTGCACACAGAGAATATTTCATTTGGAATGAGAGAGCTGGAGTACAAACTATCTCTTTTCATAATGCCAATAGTTTTGGCTGCAATGCCTAAATTAAGTGAAGCGACATTTCGGAAAATTGCAAAAGTATTTATAGTGTCAACTATTTTATCTTCCATTTTATGCATTTTCATTTCAACATACAGAACATCGTTCCAGTATTTGCCTACTTATATTGAACTTTCGGTTTTTATGCACCCTACTTACGCCTCAGCTTATTTAAACTTGGCTTTTATTTTTCTTATAAAGTTATTTGGTAGAAGCATTAAAACAAAAAGGGAAAAGGTAGGGGTTTATTCATTAGCCGCTTTTATGGTGGGCTTTAATTTTCTTTTAAACAGCAAGATTGGAATACTGCTTAACTTACTCCTTATATTTATTTTTTTAATTCAGCTTGGAAGGCAAAAGTCGAAGAAAACATTGTACTCAGCATTTGTATTGTTTTTTGTATCTCTTGTTCTTGTATTTACACAAGTGTCAACGGTAAAGAACAGATTTCAATATATAAGTCACTTAACCAAGGTAGAAAACATACCGAATGATTCTGAAGAAAGCACTTATTTACGCATCTTGATTTGGAATCAAGTAGGAGAAATTTTTCAAGAGAATAAGTGGTTTGGAGTTGGAACAGGAGATACGAAAGATGCATTAATGGAAAAGTATAAGAAAAATAATATTTCTTATGCTTATACAGAAAGGTTAAATGCCCACAATCAATATTTAGAGTGGGTAATTACTTTTGGGTTGTTAGGCTTGATAGCTTATTTGATTAGCATCATTTTTCCGTTGATTAAAACAATTAAAAGCCAACAGTTTTTATATGTTTACTTTTTAGCAATAGTCTTAATTATCTTTACAGTAGAGTCATTTTTGGAAAGAGAAGTAGGAATTGTTTTTTTTACTTTTTTCAACGGACTACTTTATTATCATTCACCTAATCAACAATCCGCATTAAAGTCTTAGCAATAATTTGTAGATCAAACCAAAAGCTTTGTTTTTCAATGTACTCAAGGTTGAGCCTTAATTTTGCCGGCATAATTTGCTCTACATACGTTTTTTCAGGATCTTTTGCTTGTCCCAGAATTTCATTTTCATTAATGTAAGCCAAAGAAGCCAAGTCGGTTAAGCCGGGTTTTACATTTAATACTTTTTGCTGTTCGGCAGTATAAAGCTGAACGTACTTTTCTACCTCCGGTCGAGGACCCACAACACTCATTTCATTTTTTAAAATGTTAATTAACTGAGGTAATTCATCCAACTTGTACTTTCTAATAAATCGACCTACCTTAGTGGTTCTATCGTCGTTTGATCCAACAGTAATCAAGCCTTTTCTGTCAGAGCCGGTGCGCATACTACGAAACTTATAGAGCATGAAAGCCTTACCGTTTTTACCAATTCTTTTCTGTTTGTAAAATATGCCCCCTTTAGAATCAATCATTATTGCAACTGCTAAAACAATCAATATTGGAGAAAGTAAGATGAATGCTATAGCCGAAGAAAGTATGTCGAACAGGCGTTTCATTACTTATTCAAAACCTTTTTTACAGCACTTTTTACGGCTGCTACAACGGTGGCAACATGCTCATCGCTGAGGTCGTAATAAACGGGTAGCGAAATTTCTCTTTGGTATTGATGAAAAGCATTGGGGTAATCTTCCATTTGGTAACCTAAGCCTTTGTATAAACTCAAAAGCGGAAGCGGCTGAAAGTGTACGTTAACAGAAACTTCTTGCTTAAAGATTTCGTCGATAATTGCATCTCTTTGCGCTTCTTCAATGCCTTTTATTCTCAGCATAAACAAGTGATAAGAACTTTCCTTATCATCACTTTTATAGGTCGGTAGCTCTGCCCATTTTTCACTTTCAAAAGCTTTTATATATTGGTCGAAAATGGCTTTTCTACGGGGAATCGTTTCTTTGTCGTAATGCTCTAGCTCTACCAAGCCCAAAGAAGCCAGAATATCGGTCATATTTGCTTTATAGCCGGCTTCACTTACATCGTAGCGCCAATTTCCGGTAGTTTTTGCCAAAGCATCTTTACTTTGTCCGTGCAGCGATTTAATATTTAATTGTTTGTATATCTCTTCATTATCAAAGGGTGAAGGAAGGTTTAAAGCAGCAGCACCTCCTTCAGCTGTAGTTAGGTTTTTTACAGCATGAAAGGAGAAAACAGTTGCATCTGCAGAAGAACCAACAGATTTTCCTTGGTATTTTGCTCCTAAGCTATGTGCAGCATCCGACATTAGTAAAATTCTGCCCAATTTTTTTTGTTCTTCATTTTCAGCTTTAAAAAGTGGGTGTATTTCTTCTGAGCGAATAAGTTTGTTCAACTCCTCATAATCGCAAGGATATCCTCCAATGTCTACAGGAATAATGGCTTTAGTTCGAGAAGTAATTTTTGATTTAACGGCATTTATGTCAATGTTAAAGTCATCATTAATATCAACCATAATTGGTTTTGCACCGCAATGAAGCACGACATTTGCCGTTGCGCAGTAGGTATATGCCGGTAAAATTACCTCATCACCTTCTTTTACGCCAAACCAGCGAAGTAACAACTCCATACCAATGGTGGCAGAGTTTAAGCAAATTACTTTTTGTGCACCGGTGTACTCAATAAGGTTTTGCTCCAGTTTCTTTGTTTTGGGGCCTGTAGTAATCCAGCCCGACTTTAAGGTGTCAACAACCTCATCAATAATTTCCTGATAAATTTTTGGCGGCGAAAAAGGAATCATAGAATGTAAAAATTAATTTACAAAAGTAAGGTTTTAGCATGTAGGGGATGGTTGAGGTTAGTTTTTTAGATGCAAGATCGCTTCGCTGTTAGAGCAAAACAGAGTTAAAAGTGGCTGAAGTTGAAAGTTAAAAGTTGAAAATTTTTACCTTAAAGGAACCCATAATTCACCTTCACTTCTTAATGTTAAAAAGTAATTTAAGTTGTTTAATCAGAGAGTTTTTGTTCTATCTAATCAATAGTCACTTTTAACCGCAAAGGACGCTAAGTACGCGCAAAGAACTCAAAGTAAAACTACTACAACAAAAGCCGACGAAGTAAAAACCGATTCTCGCCTAAGCGAGAAAGTTTCAAGGTTTCAAGGTTTCACATTTCATATTTTAAAAAAGTGCCTAAAGTACTTGAAGTTTGGAGTACTTAAAGTTAAGAGTTAGTTGAATATCAAGCATCCAAATAATGTTTTACCTTAATGAAACCCTTAATTTGCCTTCACTTCTAAATGTTAAAAATTAATTTAAGGTGTTTAATCAGAGAGTTTATGTTCTATCTAATCAATAGTTTCTTTTAACCACTAAGTTCGCTAAGTATGCTCAAAGTGCCCTAAAGTTCTCTTTTTCAATAAAAGCAAGCAAAGAGAGAACCTAATCTCGCGATAGCGAGACAGTTTCACTGTTTCCTCTTTCAACTTTCATATTTTTTTAATCTCGCCAAAGCGAGACAGTTTCTACTTTCATATTTCACATTTCATCTTTTAAAAAAGCCCTGAAAGGGCGACATCTAATAGCCGGGTACGTCAGTGCCCGGAAAATGTGATTATACAAATATAACTTTTGGCGGAGTTTTTTTATAAAAACTGTGACAAAAGTGGCTATTGAATGCGAATTTTTAAACATTAAGAACATGAAGGATTTAAGGAAGTCATTAAGTCTTTAGAAACAAGATATTTAACCGCAAAGGACGCTAGGTACGCACAAAGAACTCAAAGTAAAACTACTACAACAAAAGCAAGCAAAGAGAGAACCTAATCTCGCGAGAGCGAGACAGTTTCCGCTTTCATATTTCACATTTCATATTTCGTCAAGCTCTTCGTAAATAGAGTTATTACTTTTAAACTCAGGGACTAGCTTCTTCATAGTTTTCACTAGAATTTTATTACTCTCAGAATTAAGACCAACGAACATTTGCTCCATTAAAGGTGAAATAGCATTTAGGTCGTACTCCTGCACTTGGGCAATCATAATTTGTGGGTGGTGTGTTGCTAAAGTGTTTTCTTGGTCATTGAGCAACTCTTCGTAAAGCTTTTCACCTGGGCGCAAACCCGTATACACAATTTGAATGTCCTTCCCTTCTTCTAGTCCGGATAGTTTGATCATTTGAATAGCAAGATCTTTTATTTTAACCGATTTTCCCATGTCAAAAACAAGCACTTCTCCGCCATTGCCTGTAGAGCCGGCTTCTAAAACCAGCTGACAAGCTTCGGGAATGGTCATAAAATAGCGAGTAATGTCGGGATGAGTAACTGTAATCGGACCGCCATTTTCAATTTGTTTTTTAAAGAGAGGAATTACAGATCCATTTGAGCCCAACACATTTCCAAACCGAGTGGTAATGTATTTGGTTTTTGAATGTTTGTTTAAGGATTGAGTGTAAATCTCTGCTATTCGTTTAGAAGCACCCATTACATTGGTTGGATTTACTGCCTTATCAGTGGAAACCATCACAAAAGCTTCAGCTCCGTATTGATTGGCCAAATCAGCCATGATTTTAGAACCCCAAATGTTAGTTTGTATGGCCTCACAGGGATTGTTTTCCATCAATGGAACGTGCTTGTAAGCAGCAGCATGATAAACAATTTGAGGCTTAAAAGTAGCAAACACTTTTTCCATACGACTTTTGTTGCTCACATCCCCAATAATTACCTCAATACAGCTTCCTGTTTTTTGAGCATTTAGTTCTAATTCAAGTTCGTAAAGTGCAGACTCAGCTTGATCTACCAATAACACTTTCTTGGGGGTGTATTGAATTACCTGTCGAACAATTTCACTACCTATGGAGCCGGCAGCGCCTGTAATTAAGATTACTTTATTATGTAGCTGGTTGCGAATTTTTTTGGTGGATAGTTGAATCGGTTCGCGACCCAATAAATCTTCAATCTTAACTTGACGGATTTGCTTTACGCTCAGCTCTCCATTAATCCATTTTGAAGCTGATGGAACATTAAGCACTTGTACTTTTTTCTCCAGACAAATTTGAATGATTTCTTGCATCCGTTTTTTGCCCATATTCTGAGGTGAAATAATAAGGTGAGTTACCTCTTTAGCTTCAAGCACTTCTTCTAATTGCTCTCCCATAAAAATGGGCTTGTTCTCAAGCTTTCGCTTGTGTTTTTTTCGGTCGTCATCTACAAAGCCCACTACGTAAAAGTTGTTTTTACCGTCGCGATCAATAGTTCTTTTGGCAATCATGCCGGCTTCACCTGCACCAAAAATGAGCACTGGATTCTTCTCCACTGCTGAGCTTCTAAAATCTTCATAAAGCCTTTTTACAAAAGCCCGAGAAGTAATCATGATAAAGGAACTCAGCAAAAACTCTATAATTACAATGGAAAAGGGAATGATAAAAACCTCAATGCTCTTAAAAGAGAAGAAGTTTGTTAAGGCCAGTAGAAGGCTGCCAATAAAATTGGTGACAAGTATTTTTCGAGCATCCTCTGTGCTGGTGTAGCGAATAATGCCTGCGTATGTTTTGCCCACAGCAAAACTGATGGCCCTAACAGAAAGTATGCTAATCATGGCATATTTAATCAATGGGAGCTCACTATCGGGAATATTAAAGTTAAAGCGCAGCATGTATGCCGTGAAAGCAGAAAAGGCGACAATCCCTATATCGATTAGGAAAATGAGCCAACGCGGCGTATTGGATTTGAAAAGTAGAGCCTTTACCATTGTGGCTTCAAATTTAAAAATAAATTAAGATTGAGAGAGTTTTAAGTTAATAGAGAAATCAATGGTAGTTTTGTGGGTAGAAAGAGAAACATAAGCACTTTGCATTGAAAATTTTACAAGCACATAATTATTATCAGATAGTAGGGGAAGACACTGTGGTTGCAAATGAGTTGGGTTGATTTAGCAATAGGTTAGCTGTTAGCTAAATATTTAAATACTTTTTAGAATTAGAACTAGTCAGAGTACAAATAGAACATGATGAAAAAACTTGCATTTTTAATTTTAGCACATAATGATCCGATACATCTAAATAAACTTATAAAAGCATTAAATTACAATGCTGATTTTTATGTGCATATAGATAAAAAAACAGAAATTGAAAAATTCCAAGAATTAATTTCCTGTGAAAATGTTTTTTTTATAAAAAACAGATTATCTGTTTCTTGGGCGGGCATCTCGATGATTGATGCTTTGATGAATTTAATAAGTGAAGCTTTAAAAAATAGGATTAAGTATTCACATGCTGTATTGATTTCAGGTTCATGTTATCCTATTAAAAAAGTTAATGAAATCTATGAGTACTTTGCTTCTAACCCAAAAAAGGAATTTATTACTTTCATTGATATGAGAGAAAGTCCTGAGCATTACATGAAGTTAATAAATACAAAATGGTTTAAGGAACCACTTTTTAATTCTAAAAACAAGTATTTAAAACAGCTAGACAAGGGGATAAGATTTTTAATGAATAAGTTGAGGCTTAAAAATTATTGGGATGATAAAATGATACCTTATTATGGTCATACTTGGTGTGCTCTAACAATGGATTGTTGTGATTATGTTTATAATTATCATAATAATAACTCTTGGTATAGAGAAATGAATCGCTATACCTATGCTGTTGATGAACATTATATTCATACTATTGTTGGAAATTCGAAGTTCATGGAATCAACACTTGGAAAAGTTGAGTATAAAGGTCGCGGTCTATTTCAATACACAAGTTTTTATTTAATTGATAGAAGTTTAAAGAAGTGGTATAATTTAAGTGATTGGCAGGAGATAATTCAATCTGATAAGTTATTTGTTCGAAAAGTAAACTCAGAAACTGGAAGTGACTTAGTTTCTAAAATAAACGAAGAGTTATTTTAATACTCAGATAATCTATGCGTGAGTACTTTTTTAAATTAATAACTTAACTTTTGGTTTTATTCAATTTTGAACTGTTGTTAATGACAAACTGTTGAGTATAACTAAATATCAGGCATTTTATCAAATGCCTAGATAAAGTTAAAAAGGTACTTAGTCTAAACCACATTTTTTTGCTAATTTTTTTATGAAATTGTAGACTTCATTTTTTTGCAAAAGGACAAATTACTTTATTAATAACCCCTAATTGTCAAATCAATGGTAGTTTTGTGGGTTGAAATAGAAATAATGAGTTCATTAGCACCTATAGTCCTTTTTACATACAACAGACCGGATCATACAATTAAAACGATTGAGGCTTTAAAGAGTAACAAATTAGCTAAAGAAAGTCGATTGTTTATATTCAGTGATGGTGCAAAAAGTGTAAAAGATAGTGAAGCAGTAAATAGATTAAGAGAATATTTGAAAGGAATTGACGGTTTTAAGTCAATTGAAATAATTGAACGTAATCAAAACTACGGTTTAAAAAAATCAATTATTAATGGTGTTTCAACTGTTGTGAATGAATACGGTAAAATAATTGTATTAGAAGACGATGTGGTAACAAGTCCAACTTTCTTAAACTATATGAACTTTGCCTTAAGTTATTTTGAAAATGACAAAAAAGTATGGCACATTAGTGGGTGGACTCCGGATATAAATACAAAAAGCTTACCAGATTTCTTTTTTTGGCGAATTATGAATTGTTATGGCTGGGGCACTTGGGAGGATCGATGGAGCAATTACAGTTCTGACAGCAATGAAATAATGAAGTCATTTAATTTTATTGAAAAAATGAGATTTAGCTTTTGGGGACTTGCCAACTTCTGGAGACAGATAAAAGCTAACAAGAGTGGAAAAATTAATACTTGGGCAATATTTTGGTATGCAGTAATTTTTAAAAACAAAGGTTTGTGCTTAACTCCAAAACAATCATTTGCTAAAAACATTGGTTTTGATGGAAGTGGCGTACATACGACAGCTGAAAATGCATATAAGAATGAAAGAGTTTTGAATAATAAATCAATCTTTCATTTTGAACAAATTAAAGTTAAAGAATCTACAAAAGCAATACAAAAAGCTTATTGGTTTTACTTTATGGAGGATTTAACAAAGTTATTTAGAAAGATTAATTGATAAGATTTGAAAATTTTACAAGTACATAATTATTATCAGCAGACAGGGGGTGAAGATACAGTTGTTGCTCAAGAGAAGGCATTGCTCGAGTCTAATGGTCACAAAGTGACTACTTACTACAAGCACAATGATGTAATTAATTCAATTAAAGGAGTTCAAAAAATTGGTTTGCTTAAAGAAACAACTTGGTCGAAAAAAACTTACAAAGAAGTCGATGCCATACTAAAAAATGAGAAAGTTGATATTTGTCACGTTCACAACATCTTGCCCATAATATCGCCTTCTATTTATTACGCGAGTAAAGATAATAATGTGCCGGTTGTACAAACTTTACATAACTATCGTTTGATATGCACCAATGGACTATTAATGAGGAATGAGAGAATCTGTGAAGATTGCTTGGGCAGATCGGCTTACGGAGCCATATCTAAAAAATGTTATCGCAACTCTGCCATACAGACTTATGCAGTGGCTAGAATGTTGCAAAAAAATATGCGAATGGGCACATGGAGTAGAAAGGTTGATGCCTATCTCTGTTTGACTGAAATGGCTAGGCAAAAGTTTATTGAGCATGGTTTACCTGAAGACAAGTTAATAGTAAAGCCTAATTTTATAAAAGTTGATGTTGAACCAACTGAAACCAAATCAAATTATTTATTATTTGCCGGTAGATTGACTTCTAGTAAAGGCGTAGAATTAATTAAAAGTGTTGCTAAAAAAGTAGATTATCCCATTAAAATGGTTGGGAATGGAGAATTGTCTCCTATTTTTAAAAATAGTCCTAATGTAGAGCTACTTGGTAAACGTCCGCATAATGAAACATTAAACTTAATAAAGGATGCCAAAGCTTTACTATTTCCTTCATTATGGTATGAAGGAATGCCGATGACCATTATTGAAGCATTTGCACTAAAAACACCGGTTATTGCGAGTGATTTAGGGGCAATGAGTAGCATGATTCAACATCAAAAAACAGGTTTACTTTTTGATCCTTCCTCAATAAATTCATTATTAGAGAAAGTTAACTATTGTTTAAATGAAGATATTGCAATGAGAAGTATTGCAAATAATGCATTTATGAAGTACGAAACAGAATATTCATCAAATGCAAATTATAGAATGTTGAAAGAAGTCTATTCTACACTCAAAAAGTAGGGCTTATAAGTTACTTTGATTTGATATAGAATTGTTGTTGAAGTAAAAAATTGAAGAGAAGAGGACAAAAAAGACAATTCCATTTTGTTTTAGCATAGTTGATTCAGTTAAACTAAACATTGCAAAGAGGAAAATTGTCAAAAAAGCAACAACTTGTTTATTTTTAATGAATAATAGGCTAAAGAACAGAAGTATAAAGACAAATATTGCTAGTGTGAAAACTCCGTTACTCATCCAGTACTGTAAATACATATTGTGTGCGTTAAACCTATCTTCCTTTCCAATTACAAAGTTCTTTTCCTGATAAGTTTTTAGCAATTCGTTTTGAGCGTCTCCTGTTCCATGTCCTAATAGCCAGTCTTTTTGAATTGTTTCCCAAGAACAAATCCAAATCCCTAATCTTATTTTTAAAGAATTAATTCGAGGATCATCAAATTTGAATTCAGTTGAAAAGTCACCAATTTTTGAACTGACTCCATAATATGAAAATGAACCAATTCCAATTATTAAAATAATTGATAAAAGTTTGAATTTTTTTGATGATAGTAGTTTGGATTTAAAATAAAAAATAAAAAGAAATACTATGGCAATAGGAAGTGCAAAAGCAAAAAGAGCAGATGTTAAAAGAATTAAGATTAGTAAATAATATAAAAGAAGGAGAAAATAGCCAATTTTATATGGTTGACTTAGAATATGAAAATTTACTATTAAACGATTTAATATTACGATAAAGGAAAATGATAAATAAAGAGAGAAGAATATGGCATGCATTCCTACCGGCTGAAGCAATCTATGGTGCATAAATTTGTTGTAAATTGAGTAACCAGAGTAACCGGGTATATACACTGAACCGGTTTGGGCATAATCAACTACCGCATAGCCTAAACAATACAAACTAACTAAGGTAAGAGTAGTTATAAAAACATTGATAACCTTCTTTTGTTGATTTGATCTTAATAGCTTGAAAGAAGGTGCAAAAAAGGGAATAAATAATAGCGAATAATGTCTTTCAATTATAGACCAACCTTCAGTGAGGTTTTCGGTGTATGACATTCCAATGAGTAGCATTCCAAAAAAAAGCCAAAAGAAAATAATTATTGGTTTTCTTTTGTGATTACGAATTAACGATTTTATGAAAGATAAGCTTATTAGACCTGTAAGAATTAAAGCAATACTATTATACTTTAATGGTAAAAAAAATGAGACCATTAATAAACAATAACTAAAAAAAATGCTTTGATTAATTATTTTAGCTTTCATCCGTTTTTTTTGAATTTGTTTTTATCCAAAAGTAATGTAATAAAAATCCCAAAGCGATCCATAAAACTGCTTTTTTATACAATGTAATGGTAATGCCAATAGGTAAAATATACATGATAAAGAGAGGGAAAACCAACTTCTTTAAATATAAATTTTGAGCTATTTTGGTATAGATTATTTTAAATAGTAGAAAGTAAAAAAGAATCCCAAGAATACCTGCATTTAAAAACAGAGTGAAGATAGCATTATGTGCATCAGGAGTTAAGTCTGTATTTGGATTTACTTTTAAGGGAAAGTATAGTTCAGGGGTAGCACTTTTTTGAAATAAAGTAGATTCAGAACCAATTCCTGCTCCAAAGAAATATTCCCAAAAAGAAAAGTTTGAAACTGCCTGTAAGTAAACATTCCAAATGGCACCTCTCCCGGTTAATAATTGAGGGCTAAAAAGCTCTTTTGTACTCTGTATCTGAGTTTTATATACTACTAACGTTAATCCAACTAAGCTAAGTAAAAATGTTATTAAATAAAGAATTTTATCTTTTCTAAATAATCTGTTTGTCCACTTAAATAACTTAAGAGGATTCACAACTGTATAATAATATATAATTAATAATAGGATGGTAATAGTAAGTGCTTTATAGTAGGTGCCATAAGCGATGACCAATATAAAAATGGAAATAACAAAAAAGTATTTACTTTTTCTGATAAATTGCTTAACTGCAACAAAAAAGATAATGACAGATAACTCAGAACCATGATATAGAAAGCCATTTGCTCTTGGAGTTAAAGCACCATTTACCTCTGAATAATTAATGTAGGTAGCATTCCAAAAAGTTAAGGGGAATAGCTCAATAAACTGAAGAAAACTGATAAGCATTGGAATCCATAATAGCATAAAAAACCGCTTTTGATATTTCCATAAAGTGGCTTTTTCTAGTCTATTGTTAAATAAAAGGTCAATGAGGCTTAAAAAAACAAAAGGGCCAAAGAAGAAGTCAATAAAATCTTTAAGGTGGAAGCCATTGAGAAAAAGCTGTAAAACAAAATAGAATAGAGTGAAATATAAAATCCATTTCTTTGATTGATATTGAGCTAAAAACAAACAAATCAGCAGAAAAGTGATACCAAATGTAATAAAGTGAACTTTTAGAGGAAAAGGAGGAACTACATTTCCTAGAATCATAAAAATGGGCGAAAGACTAAGTAGCTCTAGAAATAGGATAATTAGGATTTTATGATGTCTCTCTAAGAAATTCATAGCCTTAAATTTTTAAGCGAATTTCTATATTGTAGTGGTAGTGCTATTGATAATGGTAAAATCGAAATAATGGTTGCCAGAATTACCCCTGTTGATTGAAAATAAGAAATTAAAAGGATTGATAATGGGATATTGATAATACCTGCAAAGCTCAATAGCTTAGTTTGTAAGTTCAATAGGTTGGCACTTTTTAAGTAATATCCAAAAATATTAAACCATGATGTCAAAAGAGCAGAAAAAGCCATCAAAATAGATAAACTATATGGGATGTTGATTTCTTTTCCAATCCAAATTGAATATACATAAGGAGATATAATAACTAAGACGATAGATATAATGAAAACGATTGTCCAATTTTTTAGTAATCGATGAATACCATATTGTATTGAGTGTTTATCTTTTTTATAGTAGGCTTCACTAAAAATTGCCCAATATGGAACTAATACTAAATTAAAAAGAACAGTAATAATATTAAAGTATTTAAAGCTAACATTGTACTTGGTTACTTCTACTCCATCCAGATAATTTAGAATAATTATATTATCCGTAGAATAGATTAATATCGTAAAAAGTTGGATAATAAAGAAAGAAGGATTTAATTGTTTGAAGAGCTGTATTTTTTTGTGATAATTAAATACTTTGGGTTGTACTTTTTGTAAAAAAGTTTTGTAAGAAAGAATATTTAAAACTAACCAACTAACTAATGGGCTAAATGTGTATGCTGTGCAAACTAACAGTAAATTGGCTTCAATTTCACTTTGGTTTAAAATAAAAAGAAATAAAAGAACAACTGCATTTTGAATCAATAAAAAGAGATAATCTTTTTCTGCATTATGAGTTGCTAATAAAACATTATTTAAATAATGGAATATAAAATAGATAAAATAAAATAACACACTAATAGTTAGCGCAGTTTGTGTGTTAGTAATGTTATCAGATTGGAAAAGGGTGTAAAAAGGTGTTGTTATAATTACAGCTATTAAAAAGATAGCTAATGAAAAGTAAATAAATGTTAGTATTTGATAAGCCGCAGAAATATGCTTTTTTATGGCAGTATAGTTCCTTTCAGAAAAGTAGGCGGTAATTTGATTTCTAAAACTATTACTCACTCCAGACTCAATGACAGAAAACCAGGTGAGGAAAGATAAAATAGTTGCCCAAACTCCATAAATTTCTTCTCCGGCAAACTGTATGGTGTAGCGAACCAATAAAAAGGAAAGCAATACATTAGCCCCTTTGTAAATAAAAGATAATCGAAGAACACCTTTTAGTTTTCGGAGTCCCTCATTATTTACTTCAGCCATGAAATTGTTTGTTGCTTAATACACTATGTTGTTTTATTCCTAGATAGAGTAGCAATAATACCTATAAATCCAAATACTATTGCTCCAATAATGGCTCTCATTAATCCTCCAAATCCTGATTTTTGACCGGTTTCATTTAAATGTGAAACAATGAAGTAGCATTTTTCATAAAGAGGTATACGTTCTTCTAACCCTACAATTCTTTCAGCATAGGTATTCACTTGATTGTATACACTTAGTGGGTTGATTAGTTCACTATCTCCGCTTTTACCCATATTAATCGTCATTTCGCTGCTTTCTTTTTGCTTGGTTTGCTCTAGCATTACCCGATTGAGAATTTTCTTTAAACTGTCTAAATTTTGAATTTCTTGGGTGTATAAATCTTTTTGTGTTTGGATAATTTGCAGTTGGTTTTTTCTTAATCGATTAAGCTCAGGAACACGCTCTAAAAACGAGATTAAATTGGACTCTATATTTTCAAAAATAAAAGGGTCGGTAGCATAAATACTCACTTTAAATTTATTGGTAAAAGTATACTTGTCATCTTCCAACAAATCCTCAACCACTAAATTTTGCTTTAGTGCAGAGTCTAATTTACTATAGACTTTATCCAAACTGCTAAGTCTCTCTGTAATGCTAGCTGCTGAACTAACTTCAATTGAAGTGATTTTCTTTGCATTCTCCTCATTTATACCTAAAATTGTTGAAAGTCGATCATACCTACTTGAGCTTATTAACGAATTTAAATAATCTACATCATTAAATAATTGTTCATTTGCATCAATGTGGGTTTTTAAAATGAGATTAGATTCGTATTTACGAGGAGTCACTAGTAAACTAATAGCACCTAATAATCCACCAATAATTGACCAGGCTAGTAATCTTTTCCATGATTTAAATAATTCTTCAATCATAACCATTATGCCCAGTCCTACCTTCGATAGTTGATTAAAACTTTTTTGAACTATTTTTTCTAAATCACTTACGATAGAGTTTAGTTTTTCTTCTTCCGGTATATTTGATTTCATAGGGTTTGATTTTCAAAGTCAAATGCGTGCAAAATTAGGATATTATAATTTAACAGATATAGGTTTATATTACTTCATTAATTTCGCAACTTAAGTTATTAATTTGCGCAATTGACCCCAAAACACAAAGTATTAAGCTTAAGGCTTAGCTCTCAATCATACAGTAGTGCCAAACAAACCATTCTCGATTGGGCAAAATCCCGAAAGAGTGCTTATGTCTGTTTTGCTAATGTACACATGACAATTGAGGCCTATGACAATCCAAAATTTGCCGAAGTAGTCAACGGGGCGGATCTAGTTTGCGCAGATGGGATGCCTTTAGCAAAAGCTGTTAAATTGCTTTATGGTCAAAAAATTGATAGAGTAGCGGGAATGGATATGTTTCCGGATTTGATTCAAGCCGCACATGAAGAAAAACTCTCTATTTTTTTATATGGGACAACAGATGTCATACTTCAAAAGATTGTAGAAAAAATTAATAATGAGTTCCCTAAGGCAAAAGTTGTTGGTGCAGTTTCTCCTCCTTTTCGAACCTTAAGTAAAGAAGAGGAAGAAGGTTACATTCAACAAATTAACGACTCCGATGCTAATATGTTGTTTGTTGCATTGGGTTGTCCAAAGCAAGAAAAGTGGATGGCAAAACATTCAAAAAAAATAAATGCTGTATTACTAGGGGTAGGTGGTGCTTTTCCCGTATTTGTTAATGATCAGAAAAGAGCTCCAGAGTGGATGCGAAAAATGAGTTTAGAATGGTTCTATCGTTTAATTCAAGACCCCAAACGTTTATTTAAAAGATACCTTTACACAAATTCAAAATTCCTGTATTTACTATGCTTACAAAAGCTAAAACTAAAAAAGTTTTAAAATCTTCCTCCCTAACCCAACCTTTCTGTTTTTTATACGTCTAAAGAGCGAGATTGACACTACACTTAACCATTAATCAGAACAATAAACGACTTAACACATCGTTTTTGTTGAACTAAATTATTTTGTAAATGAGAACATTGTGGCTACTTTTGCCGCGCGAAAAAACAAGTTGTAAGTGTATAAAAATCATCAATTTTTTCTAGGGCAATATTATCGCTTAGCAGACTTACTTGCTCTTAATCTAGCTTTTTTAGCTGTATATGTTATCAATGAGTTCCAATTTGTAGATTATAGACTATCAGACTTTTTGGTTTTACCATTTTTAAACATTCTATGGCTACTTCTAGCTAGCTCTCAGCGAATTTACAACCTAAACTTTTTTTCAAGTCGCAACCGTTACTATTTTGCAGTATTTATTACCGTATTAATTCAGTTTGGAATTTTATTGGCTTTTAATGATATGATCTTTAAAGCCGTTACTCCTTTGAATATATTGCTATTAAATGCTATTTTCTTAGCTTTTATTTTAGGCTGTAGGGCGTGTGTATTAAATTTGTACAAGTCAGCGATTAAGAGAAAGTCAAGAAAATCGGCAATCGTTGTAGTGGGTAGTGAAAACCAAATTAATGAAACGGTAGACTACCTGCGGAATAATTTTTCTACTTCTTTCCTAAAGATTTTTAAAGTAACAAAAAATGGTAATTTAATTGAGCGTTTAGAAACTTTCTCTCAACGTTATAACTTATCAGAGTTGTTTGTTCCTATTTCTTATTATTCGGAAGACACAGTAGAAAAATTAAGTACCTATTGTGATGAGAAATTCATTCGATTGAGATTGATCTTTGATTGGAATAAATTAGGTTCCAGGAAAATTCACGTAAAACAACTGAGTGAAAATACTGTATTATATATCGCTTCAACGCCTTTAGATGATGCGTATAACTCTTTTTTAAAGCGTTCCTTTGATCTTATTTTTAGTTTATTGGCATTTGTGTTCATCTTTAGTTGGTTATTTCCAATCATTGCAATAGCTGTAAAAATTAGCTCTAAAGGACCTGTTTTCTTTAAGCAACAAAGAAGCGGTTTAAATGGCAATTACTTTCATTGCTACAAATTTAGAAGCATGAAGCAGAATGCTGAAGCTGACTTAAAGCAAGCAACTAAAAATGATGATAGAATCACAAAAGTGGGGCACTTTTTAAGAAAAACAAGCTTAGATGAACTGCCTCAGTTTATTAATGTTTTAAAAGGGGAAATGAGCATTGTTGGTCCGCGCCCCCACATGCTTAAACACACTGAACAATACCGTGAACTAGTAGGTAACTTTATGCAAAGGCATGCCATAAAGCCGGGCATTACAGGTTTAGCTCAAGTAAAAGGATATAGAGGCGAAATTGATGATTATTCACTCTTGCAAAACAGAGTTAGGTTTGATCGCTTTTACGTAAACAACTGGACGCTCTTTTTTGATGTGAAAATTATAATTAAGACAGTACTTACCATCTTCAAAGACCACCGCTAACCACCAACTCCTCTGCCAACTTTCTATCATTAGCTAGTCTCGGTAGTTTGTTTTGTCCGCCTAGCTTTCCGCGGCTTTTCATGTATTGCTGAAAGCCGCCTTTTACTACTTTTCTAACTTTTAAGTTTTGCAGAATTTGTCCGCTAATCAAATCATTGTAGTAGGGGTTAAGCTGACGCATTTTTTCCTCCAAAGCCGTTTTAAATTTTTCATCCACTTGGCTTTCGTTCTTAAATTCCACAAACCATTCGTGATAGGGGAGTTCACCTTCTTTGGGGTTCACCTGAGGAGCTAAGTGAAACTCCACCACCTCTAGCTTACATTTTTCGCAGGCGTATTGCATGGCTTTTTCTACTTCTTCGCCAATTACATGCTCCCCAAAAGCAGAAGTGTAGTGTTTAATTCTACCACTCACCACTATGCGGTAAGGGGCAGTGGAAACAAAGCGAACGGTATCGCCAATGTTATAGCCCCAGAGTCCTGCATTGGTGTTTAGAATAATCACGTAGTTTTTGCCAATTTCAACATCTTTCAAGCTGATTCTTGTCGGATTTTCATCAAAAAACTCATCTGCCGGAATAAATTCGTAAAACATTCCCGAATTAAGTAAAAGCAACATTCCTTCTTCCTGCTGACTGTCTTGAAAGGCTATGAAACCCTCTGAAGCAGGGTACAGCTCTATGCTGTCGATGCTTTTGCCAATGAGTTTTTCCATAACCGCCCGATAAGGTTCGTAGTTAACCCCACCATAGATAAAAAGTGAAAAGTCGGGAAAAATTTCTTTGATCGTTTTTTTACCGCTTAGCTCAATTAGCTTCTCAAAATACATTTGCACCCAAGGAGGAATACCGCTGATTAAGCTCATCCTTTCCTTCATGGTTTCATTACATACCGCTTCAACCTTCTTTTCCCAATCTTCTATGCAGTTGGTTTCATAAGAAGGCATTCTGTTTTTCTGAAGATATTGTGGAACGTGATGTGCTACAATTCCCGACAATCTGCCAATGGGAATGGCTTTGCTGTGGTCGAGCACCGGGCTCCCTTGCAAGAAAATCATTTTATGGTCAACAAAGTCTGCCTTGCCGGTTTCTGCAATGTAGTGCAATATCGCATCTCTAGCTGCTTGTATGTGAAAAGGAATAGACTCTTTTGTAAGGGGAATGTATTTTGCTCCGGAAGTGGTTCCGGAGGTTTTACTCAAGTAAATTGGTTTGCCCGGCCAAAGCACATCGGCTTCTCCATCAACCATTCGATCCATATAGGGTTTTAGCTCTTCATAATCGCGAATGGGAACTGCTTTTTTAAAATCTTCATAAGATTGAATGTTTTCAAAAGAATGATCTTTACCAAAAGCAGTATTAGAGGCTTTTGAAATGAGCTCATTAAAAACCTTTTCTTGAGTAGTCAGTGGATTTTTCGCCCATTTAATGTTTTTTCGTCGGATATAGTGAGCAAACGGCTTGCTTAAAGCGGCTTTAATTCCCATGGCTAGTTAAAGTTGATGAATTGCATAGGATCAATGGCTTTGCCTTCTTTCCATAGCTCAAAATGCAAATGTGGTCCCGAGCTGAGTTTTCCTGTATTTCCAATAATGGCAATGGCTTCTCCGGCTTTTACTCTTTGTCCCACTTCTTTTAACAATACAGAATTGTGTTTATAAATACTTGTGATATTGTTTTTGTGTTGAAGCTGAATGACATATCCGGTTTCAACTGTCCAGTCTGCAAAAATAACGGTGCCGTCGAGTGCTGCTTTTATCGCTTCGTTTTTTGGAGCTACAATATCTACCCCAAAATGTGCTTCAGCTTGATTAAAAGTATTGGTCACTGTTCCTTTTAAGGGAGTAAAGTAATATAATCGCGATTCCGAAGAACTGCTGCTAGCGCTAGTAGCCTTTAAAGAGTATGAGTCCTCTCTTTCTACATAATCTCGTAAAAGCGAATCTTCTTTGGCTTTTATGGCCGGATTTCCTGCTTCGTCAACCGCAAAGGAGTCTATAAGACTGGAGTCTTGTGCGAGTAAATCTTCCGTATGTGGATCCTCTCCTCTTAAAATGGCTTGCAAATTAGCTAAGTATAGATTGTTTTGTTGTAGTTTATGCTCTAGCGAATCACTGCGTAAAACCATATTGGTCAAATCTTCTCTCAAGCTAACATCAGTATAACCGGGAATGTATTCTCTAAGTGGGGTAAAAATGATGATTACGGCCACAGAGCCCATGAGAAAAACTGCAAAAGTAAGCACTAAGGTAACAATGTTGAGGGGAGAAAGTCGGTAAGAGAACTTTTCTTCGAAAGAAGCATCATTTAAAATTACCAAACGGTATTTATTCTTGAGCTTTTTTAAAATCTTACGTTTTCGTTTTTCTTCCTCCATGCCAATCAAAAATTGAGCTCAAATATCCGAAAATATAATAAGAATGCAGCATCAAAGATGAAGGGAGAGGGGTGGAAGTCTTAGAGTTTAGAATATAGAGAATAGACCGCTTCGCTGCTAGAAGATAGAAGTTAGACCGCTGCGCTGTTAGAGGAGAGAAGTTAGAGGTTTTGCATCAATAGGCTGCGAAGAATGAACCAATTCTCGCGACAGCGAGACAGTTTCAAGGTTTCATATTTCACATTTCATATTTTTCAAAGCCCGCTTCGCTGCTAGAGAAAAAGAGAGTTAAAAGTGCCTAAAGTACTTAAAGTTTGAAGTTGTATTTTACCATTGAATCAGACTAACTAAAATCTATTTCTCACCATAGTGGTAAAGCTTTTAGCTTCATTTCGTTGCATTTGATATTTAAAAAGCCCTGAAAGGGCGAAATATCATAGCCGGGTACGTGAGTGCCCGGATAAAGTTAGAACACGAATGTAGCTTTTGGCGACATTTTTGACAAAAATGGTGACAAAAGTGGGTGTGGAGCGCTAATTTTTAAACATTAAGAAAATGAAGGGTTTAAGGAATTCATTAAGTCTTTAGAAGCAAGATTACAACTACATAGAAATAGTTAAAAGCTCAGGTTTTAACCGCAAAGGACGCAAAGTGAATGCAAAGAACTCAAAGTAAAACTTCTACTGCAGAAGCCTGCGAAGCAAAAACCGATTCTCGCCTTTGTGAGAAAAGTTTCAAGGTTTCTTGTTTCCTATTTCATATTTTTTTAAAGTGCCTAAAGTACTTAAAGTTTGAAGTTGTATTTTACCTCAAGGTAGTCAAAGCATTAGTGCATTTAATAATAAATAGTTATGAAAGAACCAATTCTCGCCTTAGCGAGACGCTTTCAACTTTCACTGTTTCATATTTCAAATTTATAAAGACCGCTTCGCTGCAAGAAACAAGAAGTTAGAGTTTTTGCATCAATAGGCTGCGAAGAATGAACCAATTCTCGCCTAAGTTAGACAGTTTCAATGTTTCATATTTCACATTTCATATTTTCAAAGACCGCTTCGCTGTTGGAGAGGATGAAGTAGAAAGGTAATTAGCAATGGACAATGAGCAATTGACAAATACCTAACAGCGAGGCATTATGCATTAACGAAATTACCTGTCGGAGACGCGTCATGCTGAACTAGATTCAGCATCTGTCTATGTCGTAGAAGTGACTCCTAATGAAATTAGGTCTGGGTTGTTACAGATCCTGAAATAGCCCTCGGCTTTGCACGGGACGGCGAATTCAGAATGAACCAGTTCAATACAAATATTTCGTTCAGGATGATTGTCTTCATTTGACATTTGCGATTTGAAATTTCTTGAACCACATAATCACAATGAGCGCAAAGAGTTTTAAAACCAAAATTCAGGACTAATCAATCTGTCTATTCTCTTTACTCTATTTTCTATATTCTATTTTTTCTCTTCAGGCTTAAGTTTTAAAAATACATCCCAGTATTTTTCCTTGGTCATTTCAGTGTAGTGAATAATGTAATAGCGGTACTGATAGGATTGAACTTGGCACAATAGGCTCAGTAAAATTACAGTTGTACTAAGTGCAATTTTGGCTTTTTTACTTTTAACATCACGATAAAATATTCCCAAAAGCAAAATAAAGACAGGTAGATATTCAACATAAATTCTTCCGGAAAAGCTACCACCGTAAAACCACATCCACCAAGAGGAAAAGGTATATGTGATCAAAGTGAAAAAAGCGAGCCACGACCAAAAACGAAATCGATCTGTTTTCCAAAGAGGGATTAAGCCGAAAAAGCACAACAGATAAAGTGGTGTGTATAAAAATAGGCCTTTTTTATAGCTAAAAAGGATGTCGAAAAAATGAGGAGAGCTAAAGTCAAAGCCTTCTTCATTGTAAGAATATATCCAAAGCTTGCCTGTAGATAATTTGTAAATAATCAATTGGGCAGAGATGACGACTAAAAAAGGGATGATTGTCCAATGTATTCGTTTTAAAGCAAAAGTGATTAGCTTGATTAAGTCCTTGTTGTTTCCTAAAAGAAATGGAAGAGCAAAAAGAATTAATAAGTTGACCGGTCGAATAAGTGTGATAATTCCTAAAATCAGCGAAATGGCGATTAGCTTTTTATTGTTTGGATTTTGATTGAATTTTAAGATTTGGTAAATGAATACTGCCATCCACCCAAAAGAAAAAACATGAGACATTCCGGGCTCAACAACGCTATAAACAAAAAGATTTGTACCAAAAAGTGTAGCGGGAAGAAGCAATGCTATTGCTGTTTCAGGCACATTCCAAAGCAAAAGTGATTTGCGCAGGTAAAATAGACCTAAAAAGAGATAAAATAAAGCTGCCCAATTCACAGACATTAAATACCATTGGCTGTAGCCGTCACGTTCACCTTCAGTGAAAACTGTAATAGCATCTGCTGCAAGAAAAAAAGGCAATTGCGAAAGAGCTGTTCCTGCGTAGTATTTATTAATTAGAACACCTTCAGCATTTGCACGATAATCGTAGTCTATGTGAGGAGCCGGATACTTTTCTTGAACCTTTTCTAAGAACCCAAAATTCAAGTCATTATAAATAAATATTGCCGGCAAGTAAGCGTAATAGCCTTTGGCATCTGATTCTAAAATTCCCTTCCATTTCTCACCACCCCAATGCAAGTTGGAAGTTACCCATAGCATTATAATAAAGCTAATCAGGAGAGAAATGACCGATTTTGAACGAATCAAACTGAAAGGTTTTTGGAGTGCTAAAGATACAACTTAAGTAGAAGGAGTGAGATTAGTAGAAAAAAAGCAAAGAGTACAAATAGGGTTATTCTTTTCTCCTTTCGGTTTTGCTTGAGCATTTTCAGTTTTATCTTTTGTATTTCTTCTTCGCTAGCTGATTTGTATTTCAGACTGTTTTTTTGTTTTCGTTTGTAGTTCTGCTTTTTAAAATACTTTTCACGCTGATTCAACAACATATTCCTATTGTTGCGACCTGCTCCTTCACCGTCTTTTGCGAATCCTACGCCCATTTTTGTTTTTTAGTGATAATTGATTTAAAATCAATCAAGATACTAAAAGGGTTTTAAAACTCCAGATTGGAGATCATATTTTTTATTTACTTCAATCTCTTCAGCTCTCCCTTCCGCTTGATGAGGTTTTTATAATCCCATTGGATGTTTTTTGCTTTCTCCAACCAGCGTTTTACATCTTCGATATTTATTTGGTCAACGCTCGTATAACGAATGGATGCGTCTTTGAATTTTCCGGTTCCCGGCATTAAATCTCTTTCTTCAAAACTGGCTCCGCTCCAGAAAAACAAGCGTATACATCCTTTTAGCTTGCTATAACCAACAATGGGGTTTCCCTCCAAAAACCAAACCGGATGTGCATGCCATATTTTGTTTTCTGCTTCCGGTAATTGCTGCGAAATCAACTCGTATAATAAATCACAAATCGCTTTTTCTTCTTTTTTTTGGGCATTGTTATATTCCTGAACCTCTTTGTTCATTGCTACTACTATTTTCAATTACAAATAAAGTAATTGTTGTTGACTGCTAACTCACCTTGCTTAAGAAACTAGTTGATTTTACTAAACAAAATCAGTGAAGTTTTTACGATTGACTACTTTGAAAGTTGCCTCCGGATATGATTTTTTAAAAGAAGAGGGTGGTTTGACTTTCTTCTTTTCATTCCATTTAAACTCAAATGCGTGGTAATTTCCATTTTGGCTTTCTACAAAGTCCACTTCCTGACCGTAGTAGGTTCTCCAAAAATATTGAAAGGCATACGTTTTTTCATAATTGGATTTCTTAATTCTTTCAGTAATTAAAAAATTTTCCCAAAGTGCTCCAACGTCATTCCTTAGCGACAAAGGGTTGAAATTTTGCAGTATTGCATTTCGAACCCCATTATCATAGAAATAGATTTTTCTTGAATTTTTTATTTCATTTCGCTGATTATTGTTTAGGGCTTGTAACTTGAAAATTACAAAAGTCTTTTCCAGTAGGTCGATGTACTTTTCGACGGTGGCTCTATCTACTTGAAGAAGTTGAGCCAGTTCATTGTAAGACACTTCATTTCCTAATTGTAGCGCCAGAGCCTTGAGTAAGTCGCTCAGTAATTTTGGATTGCGAATACCGTCATACTCCAATAAGTCTTTGTATAAATAACTACTGCTCAATTCCATTAAAATATCTTTCTTATCAGCATCATTCATAATTACTTCAGGATACATGCCATAGATAAGCCGATTTTCTAAATCACTTTGAGCTTCGATAAAATTACTGTGATCGACCAATTCTTCCCATGAAATAGGGTACATCGAAAACTCCCACTTTCGCCCGGTTAATGGCTCTTTAATTTCAGAATTTAAATCAATTGCCGAAGAACCGGAAATGATCGCTTTTACACCGGGCAATTGATCATATATAATTTTCACACCTAATCCAATGTTTTGAATTCGTTGTGCCTCATCAATAAAAATAGTATTATGCTTCCCAATAATACTTTCCCACTTCTTTTTTGAAAAATCGCTTAATAGGTTTTGAGTTGTAGCATCGTCACCATTTAACAAGAGAAATTCGCCCTTTTCTCTACAAATATCCATGAGTAGAGTGGTTTTGCCTACTTGTCTTGATCCGGTAACTACAATCACCTTTTTGTCATTCCACTTTTTTAATATTCCACTTTTTAACACTCTTTGAATCATACTGCTCTATTATTTCAAAACATAAAAATACAAAAAAAATCTACAAATTTTGCCAAATTTGTAGATTACATTCTATGTATTTTGCCAAATTTATAGATTAGAGTGATGCACTCTAATACTTTCATTTTTACTGAGTATTGATTTAGGGCTTTCTTTATAAAGTTTTACACAAGAGTATAATAAGACAAACTTTAACTAAATATCTCACTCTTCTTTCACTACAAATATTTTCCCAAAGGCATTGTAAACCGCTTGATGTAAAGCATCTCCATGTGTTTTGTCTTCTAAAAACTCAAAAAACAGCTTTGTATTTTCCGCTTTATTTTGGTCTAATTTTTCGAATAATTCTTTTGCCGTTCGTTCCATTACTTCACCCTCTTCGCCAACAGCAATGTAAATGGATTTTTTTGATGTATAGTTTGAGAGCTCCTCTTTCAACATTTTTTCATTGTCCCACCACAAACTCGGACTAACAATGATGTAATTGTCAAATAAATCAGGTCGTTTAAATAAGATTTCTGTGGCCAATAATCCGCCGAGCGATTGCCCGATAATGGTTTTAACAGCTGTTGTTCTGAAAGTCGAATCAATAAACGGTTGAAGCTCTTTTTGAATAAATTCGATAAAATTTTCTGACTTTCCTGCTGTTGGAAAATCCTTTTGATCCTTCTCATTGCTTGAGGGGTAGGTAAAGTCCCTTTTCCGATCCACATTCGCAACTCCTACGACAATGGATTCGGGAATCATTTTGATCCAAGAGAAAGAGCCAAATTGGACAATTCCTGAGATGTGAATAAAATCTTCGTCTTTGGAGCCGTCGAGCAAATAAATGACCGGATAATTTTTCAAGCTATCTTCTATATAATTTAAAGGCAAATAAATATTCAAATCACGGTTTTCACCTAATATCCTTGATTTTATTGTCATCGTTTTACCAATTGAGAAATCAGTTTCTACTATCAATTTTGGCAATTCTTGACTAATGGACGTTAAGCTGATTATTAATGCGGAAGTTATAGTTATAATTTGTTTCATCGTTTCAGTTGAGATAATTTATAAAAGAAGAAATAGACAAATAGAAGCTACACCTTTACCGTCTTCCATTTCCCCCTGCTAAATAACCAAAGTGTAAACAAACCCACAGAAGTTTCGGAGAAAAAGACCGCCCAAAATACACCGGAATGCCCCCAATCGAAGTGTAAAGCTAACAAATATGCCAAAGGAATTTGAATTGCCCAAAAGAACACCAAATTGATTTTCGTTGGCGTTCTGGTGTCGCCGGCTCCGTTAAAAGCCGAGGTTGAAACCATCCACCAACCATAAACAAAGTATGAATACGAAAGTATTTGCATCCACTCTCCGCCAATGGCAATCACATCGGGATTATCTGAAAAAATGCGCATCAAATCTTCGTTAAAAAAGAAGTAGACCAAGGATACTCCAATTAAAAAGATCATGTTGTAAACACCAACTTTCCAAACGGAAGATTCTGCCCGATCCGGGCGTTCAGCACCCAGGTTTTGTCCTACCATGGTAGCCGCTGCATTGGCTAAACCAAAGGCAGGCATCATGGTAAACATCATGATACGTATGGTGATGGTAGCTCCGGCAACCGCTTCGCTGCTCACATCTGCCAAAATGCGCATGAGAAAGATCCAGGCAGTCATGGCTACGATCATTTGTCCAATGCCTCCGATAGAGGTTTTAAAGATGTTTTTTAATGCTCTTGCATTTACTCTCAAATGCTCTTTCAATAAACGAATGTGCTTTCCTCCGTTAAACAACAACCACAATTGAAATAATACGCCAATACCCCTTCCAATGTTAGTGGCAATGGCTGCTCCTTCGATCCCCATGGCCGGAACGGGACCCCAACCAAAGATAAATAGCGGATCCAACACAATGTTTATCCCGTTGGAAACGAGTAAAACACGCATAGCTATGGCCGCATCGCCGGCTCCTCTAAAAATGGCATTGATCACAAATAAAAGCATGATCACCGCATTTCCGCCCAACATCCACTGTGTGTATCGATAGCCTTCTTGCAGCGCCCATTCATCAGCTCCCATTAAAGTCAAAAGCTCTTTGGAGTAAAAGATCCCGCCAATGGCAAAAGGCAAGGAGGCGATAAGCGCCAAAATAATGGACTGAACGGCCGAAACTCCGGCATCTTCTTCACTTTTCTCTCCAATTCTTCGGGCTATCACTGCCGTAACTGCCATGGATAAACCCATGCCAATGGAGTAGAGCAGGAATAAATAGGTTTCTGTTAGTCCAACAGTAGCCACTGCTGAAGCACCTAATTTTCCCACAAAATAAATATCTGCCAAGGCAAAAGTAGACTCCATGACCAACTCTAAGATCATGGGAACGGCCAGTAAAAAGATCGCCCGACGCAATCCAATGCTGGTGTAATCTGCTTCCGTGCCTCGTATGGCATTGCCCAATTCTTTCCATAAAGAAGCCCTTTTTGTTGGGCTTTCAACAATTTCCTCTTTGTTCATCCTCAAATATGTAAAATAAAAAACTAAACCTCATCCGGCAAGATGGACACTTGAAAACCCAATGCCGAAACTTCTTCAATAATTAAATTCGGATTTATCTGACTGCCGGACTCCACCCGCAAGATATGGTCGCAATCCTCCAAATCAAAAGTGATACGGGAATTTGGAATTTGCTTTTCAATTTTTTTAAGCACCAAACCTGCCTCTTGTTCCAATTCTATGTTTGTTTTAAAAACTTCCACCATTTTTTAATAAGATTTATTCTATTTTCACCCCAAAAGAGATCATCTTCTTAATCCGGGCGTTTTTGCCGCTTTTGTCAAAATCGTAAACATCACAAAAAGCGTATTTTGCCCCACCTTCTTTCATCACGAAACTGCCGTTGCATGAAGCTACCTTCCCATGTGTAATGATGTGGTCAATGGTCAATTCTGAGGCGGTGTATTCCTTCATTTTTTCCAGCTCCGCTACAACTTTTTCTTTGCCTTCAATTATTTTATCACCAACCATTTCCCACACTATGTTGTCTGTGAGTTTATCAGCAATGCTTCTGATATCTCCCTTGCCAAAAGCAATGTTAAAATCTCGAATCATTTCCTTGAGCGGGGCGTTTCCGCAATCTTCTTTGCAATTGATTTTCATTTTTTAATAATTTTAGTTGTTTTCAACGTATTTTTTAAAATTATTGAGAATCACCTGCCAACCGCTTCTTTGCATTTCAATGGAGTTTTGATCTTCCGCATCAAAAGTTAAAGTCAAGATTGTACTCCTATTATCATCCCGGAAATCACCAGCTACTTTTCTACCATCTTCCAAGGTGTACGCAAAGCTTTCACCAACTTTTACTTCATCATAAATGGCTTTAAAGTCAAAACCAAAACTTCCGTCTTTGGCTTCCATTCTTGCACAATATTCACCCCCTACTTTAAGATCATTTTCAGCAGCGGGACAATGCCAAGAAGAATCTGCAAAATTCCAGTTAACAATGTGCTTTGGATTCATATAATAATCCCATACCTTATGGCGATCCGTCAATACTTTTGCTTGAACTGTTATTTTAGTCGAACTCATCTTCAGCTATTTTTTAATTAATGCAATAAACTTTTCTTTGTTTTCAATAATTGCCCATAAATTAATCATCAACAATATTATCGCAACAGGCAAACCCGTTGGAGCTGCAGTAATATGTGTTAGTACGATTCCAATCATTATTGGGAAAATAACGATGGCTCCAAGTGGTCTAAATCGAGAGATGATAAAAAGCAATCCTCCCAAAATTTCAACAACGGCTACCAAAGGCAATAACCAGCCAATTTGTTCCATTGCGGAGTTTAAGGCTACCATTTTTTCTGGTAAACTTTCAGGAACAGGTATGTAATTAAACAACTTATTTAAACCGGAGTTAATAAACATCAGTCCAAACAATAAGTAGATAATAAATAGTATTTTCTTTTTCATCTTTTTAAATTTTATTTAATTGATTAATGTCCAATTTTTTCATCTGCATCATGGCTTGCATTGCTTTTTCTCTTTTGGTTTCGTCAGCTTGTGTCAAAATTTCTCGAAAACCATCCGGAATCACTTGCCAGCAGACGCCATATTGATCTTTCAGCCAACCACACATCATTTCTTCACCTCCATTTTGCAATAGTTTTTCCCAATAATAATCCGTTTCTGCCTGGTCTTTCGCATGAATCATTATGGAAACCGATTCATTAAAAGGGAAGTCGTTTTCAACTCCGCTATCCATAAACATGAATGTATGACCGAGCAATTTTGCTTGTGCGTGTTTCACGTAAGTTTCAGGCAGTCTTTCTTCTTTTGAATAAAACATAGCTCCTTCAGACTTTGACTCCGAGAATATCGACAGGTAAAAATCCATTGCCTCTTTTGCCTTCCCTCTTTGCTTACCACTAAAGAAAAAAAGCGGTGTGATTTTCTGTCCTACATTTTTTAAATCGTCTTTCATCAATTGCCAGGAAACACCGTATTTGTCATTCAACCAAACGTAGTAATCACTCCAATCATAACTGTCGAGCGGCATCATAACTTCTCCGTCTTTTACTAAATTGGCGTACAACTGATCCAACTCCTTTTTGCTTTCACAGCAGACAAAAAAGTTAACGGAAGGGTTGAAAGTCGACATTGAATTGCCGTTTAATGTCACAAACTTGGCTTGCATCAACTCAAAATCAGTACTCATTACTTTGCCTTCATTGGTGTAATCTACTGTTTCCTTTTTTGAAGGAGAAAAGACATTTGTATAATAATTCATTGCTTCTTCAGCTTCTTTTGGAAACCAAAGGCAATGTGTTATTCTATCTTGCATAGCATGTGTTTTATTTGGTTTAGTCTTGCGGAATTTGACTTTCATCCATCCAAGCAAGCTCCCACTGATGACCGTCTAAATCGGCAAAAGCATGCTGGTACATCCAGCCATGGTCTTGTGGTTTGGAATAAGTCGTTCCTCCGGCAGCAACGGCTTTTTTTACCATTTGGTCAACGGCTTCTTTGGAAGGCTGGTCAATGGCAATTAATACCTCCGTGGTTTTATGTCCGTTGGCGATTGGTCGATCTGTAAATTCAGAAAATCGCTTTTCAGTCAGCAGCATGGCGAAAATGTTTTCACTAATGATCATACATGTTGCTGTATCATCTGTAAAATCAGGGTTAAACGTAAATCCCAATGCCGTAAAAAAATCGATGGACTTTTGGAGGTCTATTACCGGCAAATTGACAAAGATTTTGCTCGCTTTCATTTTTCGAATAGGTTTGGTTAGAATACAAGAGCAAACTTATAAATGATAGAGCACTTAAAAGATAGTCATTTGCGACAAACAAGAGGTCAAATACGAAAAAACTAGGAAGCGTAGCGTTTTTTGTACTCGATCGGACTTAAGCCTACATGTTTTTTAAACAATTTTCGAAATGATTTTGCATCTGAATATCCTACCTTGTACATGACTTCCTTTACAGGAAATGGAGCTTGTTCAAAATTTCTTTTGGCAACTTCAACTCTCACTCTTTGCATGTATTCAGAAAGCGTGTTTCCGGTAGCCTTTTTAAACCTCCGTTCTAATGTTCTTCGATTGACAAAAAGCTGAGTTGCTAATTGATCTACCGTAAACTCTCCTTGATAGTTCTGTTCGATAAAGTCTTGAGCTTGCTTAATTAATTTATCTTCATGATTACGCTGACCTTTAAAAATGATAAAGGGAGATTGAGATACTCTACTCATATCAATCTGAAAGTGTTTTGAACAATAAACTGCTGTTTCCCGATCCACCATTTTTTCGATTAAATAGAGTACTAGGTTGGCTGAAGAAAAAGCCCCACCACCCGTATAAATACGCTCTTCATCTGTGAGTATTTTATCTGTCAATAAATGTGTTTTTGGGAAGTGCTTCCTAAATTGATCAGCTGCTCTCCAATGAGTTACACAATTTTTATTGTCAACTAAGCCACTTGCGCCTAAAATAAATGCGCCTAAACACAAACTAACAACTTCAGCTCCTTTATGATACTGATCTACAATCCAAGGTAAAAACGCTAAATTTTGCTCAATGGCTTCTTGAATTTTATCTCCTTTTATGGGCGGAATAACAATAATATCTGTTTTGCTAAGCTCTCGAATATTTTTTTGAGCTCGAATAGCGTATAAACCTTCGTCGACTTTTACTTCTTTATCACTCCCAACTAATTCCACATTAAATGCTGGACTTTTGCCCATCATTCGTAGGTAGTTGTTGGATTCTAAAAAACCTTGGCGTGCATTTTCAAGACCGCCAATATTTAATTGATTTAGTAGTAGAATGGAAACTGTTTTCATCAGACGGACAAATATAGGACGATAAGTTGTTTAAGCGATAAATAAAAGAGAAAAACTTACAGTTGTAGGTAAGTTATAAAGGAAGTAGCTTTCAATATTGCTTAAGTGTACGTTAGAAAGTTAGACTTTTTGAGCTCGCTTACTTATCATCTTCAGAGATTACGCCATCACCAATGTACTTGCCGTTTTTGAAGATCATGATTTGAGTAAGAATACCATTTTCGTCGTATTTATAGTATTTTCCATCCATTAAGCGATAGCCTTTAAATACGCCGTCTTTTACAATTTGTTTGTCTCTGTTGTATAGTTTTTTGTATCCATTTCCGTCAAAGCCACCTTGGTTGGGAGTTTCATCTTTTGAAGCGGTTACGTTTACCTCTTTTCCTTCTTCCAGTTGTTTTTCTAAGGCATCTTTTTGAGGAGTTTTAGCAGCATAAGTTGCTATACTTGTTTTGTCTAGCTGACCATTGTTGAAGTTTTTTACTTCCATTAAATCGCCGTTTTCATAGTACTCGCGCATTTCACCGTTTTCCTGACCTTCTACCCAAGTACCTTCCAATCGGAGATTACCATTTTCATAGTAATATGTTTGTTTGCCGCTTCTTTTTCCATTCTCAGTAAAAGTAAATTCTTGAGCTAACTTTCCATTGGAATGATAGCGTTTGAAGTCCCCGGTGTTTTTAGTTCGCTCCCAATTGCCTTTTTCTTCTACTTTCCCATTTTCGTAATACAAAGTGTATGGTCCTCGAGGTCGGCTGTTCTCGTAAGTGATTTCACTTTTTAAATTGCCATTAGGGTAGTAGGTTTTCCACAAGCCGCTTTTTCGACTGCTTTCGTATTTACCTTCTTCAACAATACTGCCTGTTTGGTAGCCCGGATGTTTGCCACTTTGCGCTTTAACTATCCAGTAACCTTGTCTTCTTCGGTTTTCGTCAATGCGATTAATGGTGTCACCCTCTAAAATCTCAAAAGATTGTGCATAAGTAAATAAGGTGCCTAAAAGAAAAATAAACAGAAAAAGTAGCTGTTTCATGGGTGTAAATATAGCAACATAAAAGTAGCTAAAAAACTTTAGTTTAGTCCTTTGATTATTTTTAGTTGTTTCAACATATCTGTGCTCATTTTTTCTAGATCGTACTTCATTTTCCAATTCCAATCTTTTTGAGCGGCGGTATCTTCAATGCTTTGTGGCCAGCTTTCGGCTATTTTCTGACGAAAATCCGGAGCATAGGTAATTTTAAAGTTTGGCATTTGTATTTGAATGGCAGCAGAAATTTCTTTGGGTGAAAAAGAAATGCCACCCAAATTATAGGAAGAGCGCACTTTGATGTTTTCTTTGGGAGCTTCCATCAACTCAATGGTGGCGCGAATAGCATCTTCCATATACATCATAGGTAAATAGGTGTCTTCCTTTAAAAAACATTCATATTCGCCTTTTTCCAAAGCTTGGTGGTAAATGTCTACGGCATAATCCGTGGTTCCACCGCCGGGCATGCTTTTGTAGCCAATTAAACCCGGATAGCGAATGCTGCGAACATCCACATCGTAGTTTTTTGCGTAGTATTCACACCAACGTTCTCCAGCCAATTTGCTGATACCGTATACGGTGGTTGGATCGGTTACCGTGTGTTGTGGTGTATTTTGTCGCGGAGTGTTTGGGCCAAAAACAGCAATAGAGCTAGGCCAAAAAACCTTTTTGATCACGCCTTCTTTGGCGAGGTCTAAGACGTAAAATAGGCTGTCCATGTTCAGCTCCCAAGCAAACTTTACCTGTTTTTCGGCATTGGCCGAAAGTAGTGCCGCCAAATGATAGATCTCTGTTACTTTGTATTTTTCTACTAATTCTTTTAATCGTTCTTCATCCAGTGCATTCAGCAATTCAAAAGGACCTTCATTATCTTTAATTTCTCTAATGTCAGTTGCCAATACCTTGTCTGCTCCTTTGATTTTGCGAAGATTCTCCACCAACTCTTGTCCCACTTGCCCTCCGGCACCAATTACTAAAATCATATTTTCTTGCTGTCTTAATTTGCGTTTCAAAAATAGGAAAAGGAGGGTTTATAATGGAAGTGAAGAGTGGGGAAAGTTTAAAGTTTTTTTAGAAGTTAGAGTCAATAATCAAGACGCAAGATCAAATTAAAAGTGTCTTAAGTTTGAAGATAAAAGTTGAATTTTTTGCGGAGCAAAAGAATCGTTTCTTGTTTTTAGTTTCAAGTCTTAAGTCTACTTACTATCGCGCAAGCGATAATTTTCTATACTCTAGCCTCTAACTTCTAGTTTCTTTCCTCTTCAATTCTTCAATCTCTTTTTCCAGCCGATCAATGTAACGTTCAGTTAGCTCCCTGTTGTCGTGGTAAATATTGTTGATTAATTTGTTTGCTGAGTTATCTCTAAATTCTTGATTGTATATTTTGTGTGTTGAGAAACCAAATAGTTCAGCAATTTCAACCTCCAGCACTTCGCAAATTTCAAGTAATCTTTTGAGCGATAATTTAGTAGTCTGGCTTTCAATTTTGTGGTAAGCTGCGGGGCTTAAACCTAGCTCCAGCGCCATGTTTTCATGCGTCCAACCTTTCTTTTTTCGTTTTTGAATGATGTTGTCAATTACTTGATCAATGATGTCTTGAATATTATTTTCTGTCATGAAAGTAAATTTATTTTTCCCAAAAGTAGATATTTATTCGTAAAACGATATAGGTTTCTGTTAAATTCTCTTAAGATTTGCAAAGTATTGGGAAACAATTAAAAAGAAAGTTCAGATTGCAAGTGATGGAAGGCTTGAGTCTACTACAGTTTTATTGTTTTTCAGCTAACAATTTATTTAAATACTAACTAAAATTTTCATTATGAAAAAATTGTCATTTTTTATTCAAAAAAGCTTTATTGTTTTACTAATTGCATTGCCTTTGCTTTCTATGGCTCAATTTACACCCAATGCAGCAGGAGCGCCGGATGAACCGATTCCGGAACCGGAAGTAGAGGGGGCAAGTTGTGAGACGGCTTTTGAAACTAATGTGAGCCAGCAAGAAGAATTTACATTTAATGAAGGGCAAGAAAGTATGTTTTTTACTTTTAATGCAATTAATGATACTATGCAGTTGGTTGTTGACGAAGCAGAGACTGGTCAATTTGCTGAAATAACTAAAGTAGAGGTGTTTGAAATTGAAGACTGCAATAATCTATCGTTAATTTATGATAAGATTTTGCCTGACAGCATTAGTGTTCGTTTTCTTCAAATAGATGAATTACATGAAAATGCTGAATACCTTTTAAAATTATCACGAAACCCTGATGCAGACATGCCTGAATCTTATTTTAATATGATTATTGATGAGCTAAGTTATCCATTTCCAAATAATTATAATTTAAATTGTGGGGAAATGGTAAAAAATGGAGGTTTTAATTATCTTAGTTGGAATAGCTCAAACTACGTAGGCATTTTTGCTGCAACAATTGTTTGTGAATGGACTAGTTATGAGTATACGCCAGATCTGATTGATAAGAATAATAAAACCTATGCTTTTATGTGGGCAGACAATGCTCTTCCGCCTGGTGCTGAGGAAATTGTAACCAGTGTTGATATAACGCCGGGAAATTATATGTTTTCAGTTGAGTTGGTTTCTAATCATAACACATTTTATGCTGTACCGGATGAGTTTAGGGTAATATTGAGGGATAATTCTACAACTCCATATACAGAAACAGTAGCCGTTAGTATTCCTCAATCTCAAATTCAGAGGAGGCTTAATGGTAATGATGTTAACTTTCCATTTGTAGCTGTATGCTTCAATGCTAATCAAAATTATGATGAAGTGATATTAAAACCTTTTAATTATTCACAGAATAATAGTGTAAGCCACATATATATTGACAATGTAAGCATTAAACCAATAACCTTGGATGCCGGTCCTGATATTAGCATGCAGGGTTGTGAGGGGTCGGCTGTAATAGGTCCTTCATGTGTGCTCCCCGGAGCAACTTATTCGTGGACTCCCACTACCGGGCTTAGTAATCCAAACATTGCAAACCCAACAATTAATGGTGCGCAGTCCGGGACATATACGCTTACTATGACCACTGCATGTACTACTTTAACAGATCAGATAAATGTAACCTCAAGTTTTGATGAAATAATCCCCGACGGACAGACAAGTACATGGTTGCAAAGTCTGCATGGATCATCTCAGAATCCTGAGCGTATTAGTGGAAAGAATTTTTTAGTTGAAGGTGAGTTTATTATTAATAGTGTGTTGGAAATGGCTTGGTGTGAGCTTGTTATGGCTGAAGGAGCTAAAATAACGATATCAGGTGGAGGAGAACTAGATTTTCATGGAGGTAATTCAACAACAAGGGGAGTTATCCGTTCTTGTCAGCCTGATAAATTCTGGGACGGCATTTATGTTTCAGGAGCTGATAGCGGACATGCCGATTTTAGGGAACATACTGTTATACGCAACTCAATGAATGGGATAGTGATTGAAGATGGTAGCTACAGCCATGTTGAAAATGTTAAGTTTGTGAACAATCATACAGCTATAACATATAAGAATTATTCAACTTTATATGGTAAACTTTATGGACTTGGTATTCTTCCAATAGAAATTAGAAGCTGTGAGTTTTCTGCCAATAGTTATTTTACCGATGAATTTGGATATTTACCAACTTATGCAGTTAAGATAATCAACTTTCAATTAACCCTTAGTAATGGTTTAGTTGAACCTTTATTGGTAAGGTGGAACACTTTTAACGGAACCGGAGGGGGATTATACATTGAAAATTCAAATGTGAATGTTCAGTCAAATGGTTTTCATGGATTTTATAAAACAGGCCCTAACTTACCCGGCAACCCTAGTAGGTCTGATCTGGCCATTAGAATTAAAGGAAGTCAAACAGTTAGTGGTAGTAAGGGGTTAACGATAAACAGTAACACCTTTAACAATTGCTACTTTGGAATTGAAACGGAATATAACTTTATCTATCGTATAAGGAACAATACCTTTAATGGTTCTTTGGCATTGTTGTCAGAAACCGGTCCAGGAACAAACTTTTTGAAAATGTC
>DIAJ01000040.1 GCA_002415785.1 Flavobacteriales bacterium UBA5081 | reverse complement strand
TTTGATTTAGGATTTATCATATAACCACTTGCATGGAGCTGTGAACACTTCAAAACTCTCACTAACTGCTTATCATGCACTTGCTTGCTTAATTGTTCTTTGGCTAGGTTTAGTTTTACTTTTGCTAAATCAGAACATGTTTGGTTATTAACTCCCAAGGGAACCATAAACGACATTTGAAAACCCCATCCTTCATTTATGCTATATGTCTCTTCCCCTTGTGCATCATTACCTGTATAAAAAGGTGTAAAACTCATTGAAGGTTGAGAGCAAACAAGATTACCATATTGATTCTTACTTGTCGCTCCTTGATTAACATTCATATTTTGATTAATTATTGATGAGTTACCTACAGCATTAGGTTGCGCTTGAACATTAGTATCACCTTCAGCTCTAGCTGAATTACTGACTAAAGACTGACAAGCTAGTAATGACGCTAGTAGTAGTAATCGAATCATTTTGTGTGATTTCTTCTATTTTCGCTCCCGCTGCCCTTGTTGTAATTTGCAAAGACCAATCATCAGTAACAGTTTTAGGTGTAAAAATAGCGTCACTATGTGTGATGCCACCACTTGATGCGCTTGTAACTTCTATATTAGAAGCTTCCCAACTATTTAGGGCAGATCCGAATTTCTCAGTCACTATTGAGCGGGTTATTGTCTGAGTAGTATTTTCAGTGCGGTTGCTACTTCCAGTACTCCAAGTCGGTATAGGATTTGCAAAAACTGGACTAGTAACAAAAAACAAAAAAGGAATAAATTTTTTCATTTAATACCTACATTATTATCTTTATTATCTACTATTTTAGCAGCATTATTTGGTTTCTTTTTGTTAACAGAAATGCCATAGCTGCCAAGGACCCCACTGGTAAGTCCTGCTAAAAACGCTCCATCATTCCGAATCTTATCCATATAACCTAATGTCATCATTGCTAATGACCAGACCAAAATCATAAAACGTACACCATGCCCAAAAATTTCAGCCCAGTCTGTACCTTCTTTTTCTTCTTGTGGTTCCATAAAAGAAAACCCTATTATTTAAATAGGGTTAATTTTGTGTGAGACTTGCTAAACTTAGCAAATTTTTATATCTTTGGAAAGATCAAAAAAAATAAATGAAAGAAATAATAGATATGCTCAAAGGTAAATTATCTTTAGAAGAAGAATTTGAATTAGAAAGACAAATATTAAAAATTAAAAAACAAGATGATGTAAAAGAGTTGAAAGAATATGCAATAGAATTACTTACTACTGGTTGCAAACAAGGTCATTTCATTAGTTTAGCTTTAGAAATAATTATTGATCAACAAGAACAGTTATTTAAATTTGAGTCAATAAAAAAAACAAAAAAAGCGACCTTTTTAGATCGCTTAATTTATGTTTTGTTTGATAAGAAGTAGAGGACTTACTGACTGTTATGCTTGATACTAAGCCTATTTAGGAGTGTTGACCTTATGCCCGCTTAGTATTCCTCGGTGGGAACTCATGTCTTTTTTAGAATCATGTCGAAAAATGGCTTGAAGGGCAATCGGGCCACATAATTCCAAAAGAGCAGCTATAACCTTTGTAAGGAATTTATCAAAGTGTCATGCCTCTAAAGAGTTAGGTCTTCATCTGTAATGTCAAACCATACTCCACGTTCCTCAATAATACCTGTAATTTTATCGGTCTTTGTAATTTCTGAAAATTGGAAAACTTTTTTATTATTTGGTGAATAATAAATTTGACCGATATATGGATTTATTGGGAATTTTATTGGATTCATTAAACATTTAAAAGGGTAGGTCGTCTGGCAGCTCAGGTTGGTTCGCTTGTACGTTTACAGTTCTTTCTGAGGCTTCTTTGTGAGGCATAGGCTGTATTTTGCCAGAGTTGCCCCATAGACCTCCCCAGAGCGAAAACCCAGCAATTTCATCATAGTCTTTTCTACTTCTATAAACACGAACTGTCGTACCATCTATTTCAGCATTATCGACAGCTTGCAGAATCCATTTTGCAGCTTTTCTACCCTCTTCACAAGTGAAGTCAATAATTACATTTTGGTCTGGTGCGTTTTCATTCTGGCTATTGTTGCCAACAATTCTTAGCTTTGCAAAAAAAGCAGGGGTGTTACTCATTATTAAAAAGGTTTGATAGGGGTGATTTGGTTTGCCTCTTCCCATGCGAGGACTTTGTGTAGTTGATATCTTATTTTAGGAGTACCAAAAGCTACAAAGGGTAATTCGTAATATTCAGGACCATAATTTCTATGCCTCCAGCTCTTGATTGTGCTGGGACTAAGGCCATATCTCTCTGCTAATTGGTCCGTTGTTAGAAATTGAGTTTCTGTGATGGTCATGGTGTTAATTCAGCTTTTTTAGTGTTTACTAAATCACATAAGACAATGTATTCGTCTTGAGAGATTTTTCTTTGAGTATAACGCACCTCTAAGTTTGATTCATGTTGCTTAAGTTGCTCAAGTGATGTTGTTTTTTCAATAGCTGTTTTAGCTGCAATAAAAACATTTTGATGAGGTTGCGCTGCTTTTGCCTTGTATGGCTTTTCTGTTTCTTCAGCTCTTGCAACTTCATTGAAAGCCCAAAGCTCATAACCCAGAGAAAAAGTAAAAGCAGAACAAGCAGCCAAAGCTCTACGGTGTGAATCTGAAACATCCCTTGCAGAAATTTTTTCAACCTTAACTGGATTATTGCGAATGTCCATTATGGCAAAGGGGAAAAGCCCAGTTTCACCACCTTCAGGGTCTGTGAAATAGCACATTA
>DIAJ01000021.1:26617-27081 GCA_002415785.1 Flavobacteriales bacterium UBA5081 | reverse complement strand
AACTTTTGATCTTGATCCCAAAAGTCAAGTTCGCAATTCGAGCGTCGTGTTCTGCTGTAGTACTCATAACAACTGTGTTTTTCTCAAAATTAAAAAATTAGTCACAAAAAAAGGTTAGTCTTTCGACTAACCTTCTCTAATTTTTTAACCAATTAATTCTTACAAAGTGGCAATGTATTTTGTCAATTTCGACTTTAAGTTAGCCGCTTTATTACTATGAATAATGTTTTTCTTTGCTAAGCGATCAATCATACTGATTACAGATGGAAGCTTAGATTCTGCTTCTTTTTTATCAGTAGAACTACGCAATTCAGAGATTGCATTACGAGTAGTTTTTGCATAATATCTATTGTGCAAGTTTCTCTTTCTACTCTGTCTGATGCGCTTTAAAGCTGACTTGTGATTAGCCATAGTGTTATTAACTGTTTAATTTCGTTTTGCAGTCCGTAGGGGAATCGAACCCC
>DIAJ01000021.1:20968-26484 GCA_002415785.1 Flavobacteriales bacterium UBA5081 | reverse complement strand
CCTAACCCCTAGACGAACGGACCGTTTTTGTTTCCCAATTTTGGGAGTGCAAATGTAAGAGAAATCTTTTTATTGGTGCAAGACTTTTTCAAACTTTTTTTACTCTTTTTTATAAGCCCTTATTTTTCAATTTTATTTCGCAGATAATTTAGGTCGGAAACTGATTTTCGCCCTCTCCATCGTCAAAGCTAAAGCGAAAACCCAATCGCTTTGAAGTTTTCATTCTCATTCCTGAAGCCTCCTGAAGCAGCTGCCCTACGCTCATTTCTTGTACATGTCTGTAAGGAGGAGTAAATAAATCAAAATCCATGGAATACAAAATAGCGTGATGAATCACCTCTCGAATACAGGCTTTATCAATGGTGTCATTCACAAAATTGTTATAGATAAAGTTTAACTGACGTTTGCCTTCCATAAAAAAGTGCTTGTCTTTATTGATAAACGCTCGCCCGATTAAATAACCGCTATCATCGTATCGGCTATACTTAAATGAATCTGAAAGAAAGTTGTAAATATTAATCACTCCACAATAAGAACGACTAGTATCTTCCTTTACATAGGCCGATTGCTTAATCGGATGCGAGGGGTCGAAATCAAATACATTGGAGTGCATATAAAACAAGATTACGTCTCCCCCTACCTTTATTTGAAACTCAAACTCTCCGATTTCTTTATATTCTATTTGTACGTCTTTGTCGAAAGTATCCATTTTAGTCCTCAACTTTTCAACTAACTCTTCTCCGCAAGCTTTAAACCTTTCAAAGCTTTCTAAAGTATTCCTGTAAATAGCTTGTTTTAGCGAAGCTTTGCTTTGAACTCGCTCAACAATTTCTTGAAAGCTTTTTTTGGTTTTCTGATCCATAACTGAAATTTTAATAAGCCTTGGCAAAAATCACTCTTCCTTTAGAAGGTTTTCCGGAATATACACATTTTCCTTCTTCCTCCTTTTGATTCAAAGGTATACAACGAATGGTTGCTTTGGTTTCTTTCTTAATCAACTCTTCTGTTTCTGCTGTACCGTCCCAATGCGCATATACAAAGCCTCCTTTCTTTTCGATGAGCTTTTTAAACTCTTCGTAACTGTCAGCTTTGTGGGAATTCTCTTCTCTAAAATCAATTGATTTATGATATAAGTTGTCTTGAATATTTTCTAAAAGATGTTTTACCTTATTTGCTAGGTCTTTTTGCTCGTACACTTTTTTCTCCAAGGTATCTCTTCGAGCTACTTCAATGTTCCCGTTCTCAATATCTCGCATGCCCATGGCCAAACGAAGCGGCACTCCTTTTAACTCATATTCTGCAAATTTCCAACCGGGTTTGTGCGTATCTCTATCGTCAAGTTTAACGGATACTCCTGCAGCCTCCAATTCTTTTTTAATTTCCTTTAGTCGATTTACAACAGTTTCTCTTTGCTCTTCGCCTTTGTAAATTGGAACCATAACCACTTGAAAAGGTGCTAAATTTGGTGGCAATACTAAGCCTTGATCATCAGAATGTGTCATGATTAAAGCTCCCATTAATCTCGTAGAAACGCCCCAAGAGCTTGCCCAAACATATTCTTGCTTACCTTCTTGTGAAGCAAACTTTACGTCAAATGCTTTGGCAAAATTTTGACCTAAGAAATGTGATGTTCCGGCTTGCAATGCTTTACCATCTTGCATAAGCGATTCAATACAATAAGTTTCAACTGCACCTGCAAAGCGCTCACTCTCTGACTTTACTCCTTTTATGACCGGCATTGCCATGAACTTTTCAGCGAATTCAGCATAAATATCTAAAATCATTTTGGTTTCCTCTAAAGCTTCTTCTTTGCTTGCATGAGCTGTATGCCCCTCTTGCCAAAGGAACTCTGCTGTACGCAAAAACAAACGCGTACGCATTTCCCACCGCACTACATTTGCCCATTGATTCACTAAAATCGGCAAATCTCTATAAGATTGGATCCAACCTTTATATGTATTCCAAATAATGGCCTCAGAAGTTGGTCGAACAACCAATTCTTCTTCCAATTTTGCATCTTCATCAACTTTCAGCTTACCCGGATTGTCCTCATCATTTTTTAATCGGTAATGAGTCACAACAGCACACTCTTTCGCAAAGCCTTCTGCATTTTTCTCTTCTGCTTCAAACAAACTTTTGGGAACAAACAAAGGAAAGTAGGCATTAGTATGACCTGTTTCCTTAAACATCTTATCCAGCTGTTGCTGCATTTTTTCCCATATAGCGTAACCGTAAGGCTTAATCACCATACAGCCTCTAACTGCTGAATGTTCAGCCAAGTCAGCTCGTTCTACAATCTCGTTGTACCATCTGGAATAATCCTCTTTTCTACTGCAAAGTCCTTTTGACATAATTTGTGGTATAGAATTTGATATTTTGCGTGTGAATGTTTGACAAAAGTATTAATTATTGCCGTCGAACTATTCAACAAATTTAAAAATACGCGCCATGAAAACCTTCGTTAAACTATTTAGTCTTCTTTTTACTGTAGGATTTATTTCTGCTTGTTCTACTTCATACGCGCCTTATGCTTATGATGATGTATATTACAAGCCATCAAACGATCCTATTAACAAGGTAAAAAAAGATCCTCGTGAAGATTTTAACAAAACCGACCAAATCCAATATGACGGAAGTTATCCAAACAGATACAATGAGGATGGACAGTCGAATGACTATCCTCAAAGCATTTACGACAACCGTTATACGGAAGAAGAGCGCGCTGACAATAATCAAACGGAGGATAAATCGAACGTAACCATTAACAATTACAACAACAATGGCGACACTGAATATTATGACGAAGAATATGCTGAAACCTTAAATCGCATTAACTCTCCGGTAAGAAGCATCAATACTTACGACCCTTATGTTCGAGACAGAATTATTTATACTTATGATCCATTTTTTGTGCAACCTACTTTATATGGTGGTTACAACTTTTGGAATCCTTACCCAAGAACCGGAATTAGCTTTGGCTACAATAGTTGGAGTGGATGGAATGTAGGTTTTGGAATTGGATACGGTTATGGTTATGGTTATTCACCTTGGAGATACCGCCACCCTTTTCACGACCCATTTTATGATCCTTTTTGGGGATACAATGCATGGAACCCTTGGAATCCTTGGAATAGATTTGGCTATGGATACGGCTTTGGTTATGGAAGCTACGGCATGGGTTATGCTCATGGTTATAATCACGGATTTTACAATGGCTACTACGGAAGCGGTTTTGTTGGAGGCGGCAGCAGCGGCGAAAGCAACAGTGGTGTTCGTAGAGTAAGTACTCCGAGAGGAAACAGCGGTTCAAACACTTATCGAAGAGCCGGAACTACAACAACAAGAGAGAGTCGCTCAAGTGGAGCTTCTTTAAGGGAAAAAGAAAACAATGAAAAAATTGGAACTCGTCCTGATCGTGGTGGTAGTCGAGATGAAAATAGAGGAAATACAACACCTTCGGCGCGACCAAAAGTTCAACCCAAAGATGAGCCTACGCAAGAACGACCTGCTAGAAATGTAACGCCTGAGAAGTATAAAATCGAGCGCAGCCCTTCTGATTACAGCAGACCTGAGCCGAGCAGAGAGCCTGCCAACCGCCCTACTGAGCGTCCGAGCAGAAACTATTCTCCATCTTCTACGCCAAGCAATACGCCTTCTACAAGACCGACTACGCCTAGCACAAGACCGGAGAGTAAACCGAGCTACAGCAGGCCGTCTTACAGTCGACCTTCGTATAACCGTCCGAGCAGAAGCAATAGCTACAGCCGACCAAGTACGCAACCGCAGACTCAGCCTCAGGCGAGACCTCAAGCTCAACCTCAACAAAGTCGACCTTCGTATAATAGAAGCCGACCTTCATATAACAGCACCCCCTCCTACCGCCCATCAGGCGGTGGAGGCAGCCGCAGCGGTGGAAGTGCACCAAGTAGGTCAACTAGACCTTCTAGACGATAATATTTAATCAGAGAAAAATGAAAAAATATATTTTAACCTATAGCTTGATTATAGCAAGCCTTGGAGCTTTTGCACAAAACTATACAGATGCGCTCCGCTTTTCCAGAATGCAAAATTTGGGTACAGCAAGATTTAACGCCATGGGTGGCTCTTTTGGAGCACTCGGTGGAGACTTATCTGCTATCTCTGTAAACCCGGCAGCAACTGGAGTTTACAGAAACTCTGAATTTACCTTCACTACAGCTCTTTCCATAAGAGACAATGAAAGTTTATACAATAACAGCTTTAGCCAAGACAGCAGAGCCAATTTCAACATTGGAAATATTGGTTATGTAGGTTCGTATAAAGGCAATCAAAACGGCTGGAAAAATTATTCATTTGCCATTGGTCATAATAGAATAAATAATTTCCACAATAATCAACGAATTAAAGGAAACTCTTTAAATCAATCTTCCATTATTGATGATTATGTGAATTACTTAAATAGCAACCAAGTTGATGTTGGCGTAGTTGAAGGCTACGGAAATAATCAAACTGTATTTGGCCCCTCGCAAGCTTATTGGCTATATTTAATCAACCCAGTAACAAATACCCAGTATGAAAGAGAAATTAGAAATACTTCAGCAGTGGAACAGATTGAGAGCTTGGAACAAAGGGGTCATCAGTCAGAAACCTACTTCAGCTTTGGAGGGAATTACCAAGATCGGCTATATGTAGGTGCTAACATTAGCTTACAAAGTATGCGTTTTGAATCAAACAGATTATTTGAAGAAAATTATATTTACCCCACACCGGCAACTAGCAATGATAGTGTTGGTATTTATTATGCTGAAGAAACCAATCTACTTATGCAAGGAAATGGCTTCAACTTTAAATTAGGAGCCATCTATAAAGTAAATGAGAGTATTCGATTAGGAGCATCAGTTCATGCACCAACATTCTATAATATATCTGAAGAGTATACTTTTGATGCAATTTCAGAGTTTTCTGAAGGTACAGCTTATGAAGAAGAAACCGTTATTAATAATTGGAACTACAAGCTTCGTACTCCAATGCGTTATATGGCGAGTTTAGCCTATGTGTTCAAAAATATTGGATTATTTAATATAGAGTATGAGTATGTGGATTACACTCAAGCAAAGTTTGATGACAAAAGACGCTACGAAGCAGATTACTCAGAAGCTAATCTTGGAATTAGGAATACTTTAAAAAACACACACAACATTAGAGTAGGTGCTGAAGTGCGCGCAGAACCATTTGTCGTTCGAGCCGGTTTTCGATACGAAGACAACCCCTACCAATCCAACGAACTGGAGTTTAGACCGGATGAAAACCGAAAAACCTACTCATTGGGAGCAGGGTTTAGAAGTGAAAACTACAACATCGACTTAACTTATATGTTGAGCGACTGGCAAACGGTGAGTCAATTATATCAAAGTGTCCCCTCAGAAGCATTAATCGATAATCGACATCATCAAATTATGCTAACGATGGGTTGGAAATGGTAAAGAAGTTTTTAATCTTAAATTTCTAATTGTCAATTAAGAGTGAAGAATTAAGAA
>DIAJ01000021.1:20607-20794 GCA_002415785.1 Flavobacteriales bacterium UBA5081 | reverse complement strand
AATTAAGAGTGAAGAATTAAGAACTTTGTGAGCTGTCAATGCCTAAATTTGATTGTCTTTTTACCCTTAAAAGTGAAGGCAAAATAAGGGTTTCATTAAGGTGGAATTATTTGAGCGCTTGATATTCAACCAACTTTTAACTCTCTTTTCTAACTATAATTGCTTCTAAAAACTTAATGACTTCCTT
>DIAJ01000021.1:20151-20303 GCA_002415785.1 Flavobacteriales bacterium UBA5081 | reverse complement strand
AAAGCGGAAACATTGAAACTGTCGCGCTGTCGCAAGTTTTGGTAAATTCTACGCAAATTTTGTTAGAAAGAAAGTCCTAGGGCACTTTGCGCAAGCTTAGAAATCTTAGCGGTTAAATATCTTGCTTCTAAAACTTAATGACTTCCTTAAAC
>DIAJ01000021.1:18420-19891 GCA_002415785.1 Flavobacteriales bacterium UBA5081 | reverse complement strand
AAAGCGGAAACATTGAAACTGTCTCCTTCATCCTTAGGCTTTTATCCTTTATCCAATTTAACATTTCTTCTTGCAGCGAAGCGGTCTTGTCTCTAAACTCTATTAAAGCTATTCTCTCGGTTTCTTTTTTCTTAAATACAACTTCTCACCCACTTTAGGTTGCTCACCTTTTTCCATGCGGTTTTTACGATAAAGCTTCTTCAACTTTATGCCGTATTTCTGAGAAATATCCCACATTGTTTCTCCGGTGGCTACATAATGATAGCCCTCTTGAGCTTTATTGCGTTTTGGTTGTAAATACAAAATTCCCTCTTCAAAAAGAGCCTCTTCTTTGTCCCAATCATTGTATTTGTATAATTGCCACAAGCCCATATTGAACTCATTGGCCACTTTTTCAAAATCATCTTCAGGCTTCACTTCAATGTAACGAATATTATTGTCGTGCATTTTCACAGTATGACTACCTCTTCTTCCGGCAATTTCACTTTTAATGGTTGTTGCATTCTCCTCTTTTTCTTTCCACAGCTTTTTACCCTCTTCCTTTTTCGGTGCTTTTGCTAAGTCGTATTGATGCAAGTTATTATCTTCAATAATTTTTATCAATAATTGAGGGTATCGAGGATTAGTAGCATAGCCTGCTTTTTTTAATCCTTTAGCCCAACCTTTATAATCTGTTGGTTTTAATTCAAATAAAAAGGCATAGCGCTTCTTCTTTAAAAACTCAGAATGATCATGATATGACTCTAAAACATTTTTGTATTTGCGAAAGCATTCATCTTTGGCATCATCGTCTTGGTGGTACGTTTTTCCTTTCCAGTCGCTGTGACATTTTATTCCAAAATGATTGTTTGCCTTTCTAGCTAATGGTGAGTTTCCATCACCCGACTCAAGTATTCCTTGAGCTAAAGTAATACTCGCCGGAACACCGCTTCGCTTCATCTCCCGAATAGCATCGTCTTTATACATTTCAATGTATTCTGCCCTACTGATTCTTCTCTCAGAAGGTTGCGCAAACAGTGGTAACCCAATAAAAAAGATTAAAAATGTACTTAAAACTCGCATTTATGAACAACTGTTAATAACTATAACTACAAAATTAACGCAGTATTTGGCACATTATCAACAGTAATTCACAAGATATTAACAATGGTTTCTTAGTGTTAAAAGATTAATTTAATTCCTTTGTTCTTAAACCCTTCGTTACCTTGTAAACCTCCACTGTGAATAAATAGAATTTTTGATTGTCTTGGGAAATAGTCTTTCTGAATCAAATCATACAAGCCATACATCATTTTAGCTGTATAAATTAAATCCAAAGGTAGTTGATGCGCCTCATAAAAAGAGTTAGTAAAGTCAACTAAATCAGGCTTAATTTTAGCATAGCCACCAAAATGATAGTCGTTTATCATTTGCAATTGACTCTCTATATTTGCATTATTAAAATAACTAAGAATATCTGATTTCAACCCGT
>DIAJ01000021.1:16111-18319 GCA_002415785.1 Flavobacteriales bacterium UBA5081 | reverse complement strand
AAGAATATCTGATTTCAACCCGTCTCCTCCCTTTAAAGCAGGAAATACTAACAATTTTTGGTTCTCATTTAAAGCGTTAAGAATACCGGAAGCTGTTGTTCCGGTTCCGGCAGCACAGCAAATAAAATCGTACTCTTCATTTCCTTCCGCAAGGATTTCAGCGCAGCCCAAAGCTCCAAACTCATTGGCTCCACCCTCAGGAACTAAAAAATAAGGTCCAAATTCATCTTTTAACATCTTTAAAAATTCATCTTCGGTTTTTCTCTTGTATTCATTCCGACTAACAAAATGTAGGGACATCTCATTTTCTTTTGCGAAAGAAAGTGTGGTATTTAGGGAAGAAAACTCATTTCCTCGAATCACTCCAATTGTTTTAATGCCGGCCATCTTCCCGGCTGCTGCTGTTGCCGCAATGTGGTTAGAGAAAGCACCACCAAAAGTTAATAATTGATTATTACCTTGCTTTTTTGCAGCTTCAATATTGTACTTCAATTTTCTCCACTTATTCCCCGAAATATCTTTATGAATTAAATCATCTCTTTTTACCCACAGTTTTAACTGTTTATTTTTAAGCAATTCACTATTCAACAGATGGCTAGGTGAGGGAATATTTAACAGCTCTTGCATAATCTCCATTTTCGAATGGGGCTAAGTTCATTAACTTTGCAGAATTATGGACGGTTTTTCTATCAAAGATAAGTACGACAAAGAAGATTATTACCTCAGCAAGGAAGGATACATCGTTTTCACGGAAAAGTATCATCTAAAAAGAGGCTATTGCTGCCAAAACGGTTGCAAACATTGTCCGTATGGCTTTAAACGGAAAAAGAGGTAAATTAATATTATTTGTAGACATTTGCCCAACAAAAAGGCAATATTTCATTGAACTTAAAAGAAGCATTAAGTAAAATCTTACAATTCGGGCCCTTTTGGCTAAGTTTGATTTGCTTTATCGGAATTGTTTACGACTTTGGATTTAATCAAAGTTCTTGGGAAGACGAGCTACTTCACCAATTCTACACCCTTACACTTGCAATGGGCGTAATTTCGACAACCGCTCGCTACATTCGAAAAATGCAACGACCTCGGTTCACTGTTTTGCTCTTTGATTTATTGAGCATTACTTTATTTATCAGCTTAATATATATAGAATACAAACCCGAGGCTGACAATCAATACCTAACTTTTTTAGATCGAAAAGGACTGCTTTACAGCGCATTAATTCTAGTTTTTATTCGAGAGTATTCAGCGCTAAAAATTCAATTTAGCCGTTCTGTATTGAACCCTGCTCAACTGTTTGTTTTAAGTTTCTTGAGTATTATAATTCTAGGTGCAGGTATGCTCATGTTACCTAATGCAACACATGAAGGAATTAGATTTATAGATGCCTTGTTTACATCAACCTCTGCTGTTTGTGTTACAGGATTAATTGTAGTTGACACAGGAAGTTATTTTACTCTTTTTGGGCAGTCGGTTATATTGGCTCTAATTCAAATAGGCGGTTTAGGAATAATGACTTTTGCCAGCTACTTTGGTTATTTTTTCAAAGGAGGCACATCATACGAAAACCAGCTCATGTTGAGAGACATGACTAATTCAGACAAACTAGGAGAGGTTTACGAAACATTAAAAAGAATCATTTTTATAACTTTATTAATTGAAGTGATAGGAGCTCTTTTAATTTTTTCCTTTTTAGACTTTAGCCTTCTACCCTCTTCCATAGATCAAACATTCTTTGCCGTTTTTCATTCTATTTCTGCTTTTTGTAATGCCGGATTTTCAACTCTTTCGTCGAGTTTATACGACATTGGGTTTCGATTTAACTATCCATTACAAATAGTGATATTAGGTTTATTTATAATTGGTGGGCTTGGGTTTCCTATTGTTTTTAATTTGTACAAATACATAAAGTACATCATTACAAAGAGGTTTATACCATTTGTTTTGGGTTTAGATCGCGAAAAACACATTACCCCCTGGGTATTAAACCTCAATTCTAGAATAGTATTGATTACTACTGGAGTTTTACTATTCGTGGGTACAGCTGTGTTTTTTGTTTTTGAATACAACAATACCTTAGCTGAACATTCTTATTATGGTAAAATTGTAGTCTCTCTTTTTAATGCCGCAACCCCCAGAACTGCCGGATTTAACAATGTTGATATGGGCGGATTACACTTTTCAACATTAATGCTTATTTTTTTACTA
>DIAJ01000021.1:12834-16046 GCA_002415785.1 Flavobacteriales bacterium UBA5081 | reverse complement strand
CATTAATGCTTATTTTTTTACTAATGTGGGTTGGCGCCTCTCCGGCATCTACGGGCGGTGGTATAAAAACCAGTACATTTGCTATTGCAACACTTAATTTTTGGAGCTTAGCAAGAGGTAAAGAACGAATAGAGATCTTTAGGAGAGAGATTTCTGATATGTCAGTTAGGAGAGCATTTGCAATTATTTCTCTCTCATTGGTAGCCATAGGAAGCGGAATATTTGCCATTGCCTTTTTAGATCCGGAAAAAGATTTATTAAGTATTGCCTTTGAATGTTTTTCAGCATACAGTACTGTAGGTTTAAGCGTTGGAATAACTCACCAACTTAGCATGGGCAGTAAATTAGTAATCATTGCATTAATGTTTGTTGGAAGGGTGGGAATGCTTTCGTTATTAATTGCCATTCTGAGAAAAATGAAATACAAAAATTATCGTTACTCAAAAGAAGAAATACTTATAAACTAAGCTATAAACAAATGAAATTTATCATATTTGGATTGGGAAACTTCGGTTCATCATTAGGTCAAAAACTAACGGAGCAAGGCAATGAAGTTATTGGAGTAGATAATGATATGAATAAAGTAGATGCCTTTAAAGAAAAAATATCGCATACAGTTTGCTTAGACTCAACAGATGAAATAATAGTTTCAGGTCTACCTTTAAAAGATACAGATATTGTAATTGTTGCCATTGGAGAAGATCAAGGTGCCAACATCATGACTACCGCAGTATTAAAAAACCTTGAAGTAAAACGTTTAATTAGTCGAGCTATAACTCCACTGCACGAAACAGTTTTGCAAGCAATAGGTGTTGATGACATCGTTCACCCGGAAGAGGAAACCGCTGAACGTTGGGCAAAAAGACTCTGTCTTCGTGGCGTAGTAGATTCTTTTGAATTAAGCGGTCAGTATAGTATAGTTGAAGTAAATGTTCCTCAAAAGTACGTTGGTAAAAGCCTTCAAGAGTTGAGTTTTAGAAGAAAACACAACCTACTTGTATTGACTACTATTAAAAAGGAAGAAAGTAAAAACTTACTGGGGCTTAAACAAGATGAAAACAAAGTTCAAGGAGTAGCTTCACCAAAAACTGTTTTAGAAGAAAATGACATTATGGTCATTTATGGTGCAAATAAAGATATTAAGAAGCTACTAAACGAATAGATCCTATTTTCCTGATTTAAGATGATTTAATACATTCTTAACATGCTTATCTGATTCAAATAAAGCATCAAATGTATAAACCACTTTGCCATTTTGGTCAACTACAAAGGTTTTTCTAGAAGGCAATAGTCCAAAAAACTTTGAAGCTCCAAATAGCTTTCTAACTTTTCCTTCAGAGTCACTCAGTAAAGTAAAGTTTAGTTTGTGTTGTTTAGAAAAAGAACTATGCGATTTTACACTATCGCTGCTTACACCAATCACTTCACAACCGTAACTCAATAAATCATCATACCAATCTCTAAAGCTACAAGCTTGATCAGTACAAACTTTTGTATTGTTCTTTGGATAAAAGTAAATGACTCTAACCTTATCAGCCTTTGGTGAAATTTTTACGTTTTCTCCATTTTGGTTTTGTAGTTCAAATTCCGGTATTGTATCTCCTAAGTCGATTGCCATAAATTGAATTTGTCAATTAAACCACTAATTGCACTTATTGTTTATCATACCCCTTAGCATTTGACTCAATTTTCTCCCACTCAATTGAATCAGCGAGTTCGTCAATTAACTTTTCTAACTCAAGTAGTAATTCCGGACCTTCATATCTATTTGCTACCACTTTAAATCCCGACTCCCCTTTTAAAGTTGTAATGGTGGAAGGCAAATCGGTTACATATTCATTATCGTACTGGTTATCCATCTCATAAAAACCGACTTCCTTTGCTTTACTAATAATGTTATTCAAATTACTTTCTGTGACTCTACCTTTATAAAATCCTTCCTTTTCTACCCACTTTTCCCCTTTGTAAATAGCTGTTCCATCTTTGTAAAAACTCAAAGTGTAAATAGGGCATCTACCAAAGCAGGCTGTTCTTTGAAGCCGAACAACCAAGGAGTCGGGCAGATCTTTTTTAGCTTGCTCAATAAATGGAGTTGATTCTTTTTCAATCACATCTACAGTCTCTTTTTCAACTGCTTTACTCTGTACTTTTTTGCTTTTGCAGGAAACACTAAGGCTGACAACTATGGTTAAAAGTAGGATAAATCTCATTTTTTATATTTTTGTACAAGATAAGAAATACTGAACTAATCAAATCATTTTTTTTTACACTTCCTGCAAAAATGCCAAGGTATCTACACCATCAGCATAGTCCCACAATTCAGGTGTTTGCGCCTTACCAAATGGCGTATGTGTAGCCTCATTTAAATGAGAAACAATGGTTTGAATTTCCTCTTCCTGAGTTGACAATTTATCTTTAAGTACTTTCCAATCAGCGTATGTTTCATAAAATAATACACCTACCGGGGAGTGTAAATTTTCATCCTCCTTTAAAAGTAAAAAGCCATTTTCAATTAATTCAACCTTATTAAGCATATAAACCGCTTTATTATAGTCGTAATTATTAGCGTATTTATTGTGATTAATAATCTCCTTCCATGAGTAAAAGGCTTCAAATAAACGATCTTTATCAAAACCTTCAGGCAAATAAACTTTAGTAACATTTCTACAGCCTAAGCCAAAATAAGTAAACACATCTTTAGCTAGACCTTCTAATTGTTCTTTACTTTCATTTCCATCTAATACGGCAATAGAAGTTCTATTTTTCCGAATTAACTTCTTTTGATTTCTAAAATAATACTCAAAATATCTAGCACTGTTGTCGCTTCCGGTGGCAATTAGCGCATCTACTTCTTTTAACTGTTCAACCTGCTTTATTTTTGACTTCCACTCTTCTCCAATTTCCCCTAATATGAATAAAACAGTTTCCATTAAAATACGGTCTTTAGAAGAAAGTTTAGCATGCAATTCGTGTCCGCTAATTAATACACTTAAAGCATCATGTAAACCAACTAGAGGAATATTTCCGGCCATAATCACTCCTACCTTCTTCTGCTCTATATCAAAATCATAAGCTTTCAGCCAAGCATTTAAGTTATCAAGGTTTAAAGCATTCCCCCATGCATTAAAAGCCGTTTGAATGGAGGAATCGGTAAACCAACTGTTTTGTTGTTTAGCTAGGGCGGTTTGCTCTACTAATTTATTTACAAGTTC
>DIAJ01000021.1:12081-12764 GCA_002415785.1 Flavobacteriales bacterium UBA5081 | reverse complement strand
TCTACTAATTTATTTACAAGTTCATGATCTGACTCTTTCCCCTTTTCAAGAGCATTAGATGCTTGTAGAAAAAGCTCACCCAAGTTGCTTAAAATTTCAATTTTTCTTTGATTTTGCATAAGATTATTTTCGGTCTAAAAGCTTAATTTTGTCTCATTCGAACTAAAATCGGTTTAGTTCGTTTGGAAATGCAAAACTACAAACTAAAAAAAGACCGCAATGGCAATTATCATAACAGACGAATGTATTAATTGTGGGGCTTGTGAGCCTGAATGTCCAAACAATGCAATATACGAAGGAGGTGAAGAATGGCGCTTTTCTGATGGAACCGGCGTAAAAGGTGAGTTTACTAGACTAAACGGCGACAAGGTGGATGCTGATGAAGCTCAAGAGCCAATCAGTTTGGACTATTACTACATTGTTCCTGATAAATGTACGGAATGTGTTGGCTTTCATGACGAGCCACAGTGTGCAGCAGTATGCCCGGTTGATTGCTGTGTTGACGATCCGGATGTTAGAGAAAGTGAAGAGCAATTGTTAGCTAAAAAAGAGGCAATGCATCTTTAACACTCAGTCAGAGTATAATTTGATTTGAATTTCCGTTTATTTACGCAAATTGATTATCAAGCAACTAACCTACTTTGTTTTCAGTACTCTGTTTTTACTTTTTTCCATTCCCGATA
>DIAJ01000021.1:0-11971 GCA_002415785.1 Flavobacteriales bacterium UBA5081 | reverse complement strand
GATGATTTCAGTGATCTCCAAAGATTTCCTTTGGAGCTTCTTCAATCATTAGCCCCATTTAGTTCGCTCCAAACTTAAATTATGAAAATGGCCATCCTTCTTTAAAAATCTTTCAACAACTATTTAAATCAGTTTTAGATATCATTCTGGATATTCAGTTATTGTTTTACCTCTTTAGTTATCAGCATTCAACTTAAAATCTGTATCGCAGAATAATAATTTGGATTAAAATTTGTTAGTTTTAAAGACTAAAATCCACTGCTTTGAAAACAACTTTTGCATTTACTGTCCTCTTTCTTTCTTTTTATTTAACTTTTGCACAAGACAATAATAGAAACTTTCAAACAAGCAGCTTTAACGAGCTAGAGCTAAATAGTTATGTTGAGCAAATATTGAGTATTGAAGATGATGAGCAAAGACTTTCTATTAATGAGGCGCTCAAAAGTCTTTTAAAAACTGAACTTCAAAAAAAGGGAGCCTTTAGTTTCCCCTTTGATTCTCTCACTTCAATGAGTGTATTAACTCCTGCAGACTCTGCTTTTCGTTTGTTCAATTGGAGCGTACCCATGAATGACGGCAGCTACAATTACGAATGTTTCATGCTTCAGAGAGGCGAGAATGGAAATCAACTCACTATCTTAAAGCCAATACTAGTTGATACAATTGATGTGGAGTTTGAAAAGTTTAAAGGAAATGCTAATGAGTGGCCTCAAGCGCTTTATTATAAAATTATAAGTAAAGAAACTTTTAATCGAAAATACTATACTTTACTAGCCTGGGACGGACATAATCGGTTGACAAAACGCAAATGGATTGAAGTATTTTGGTTTGACCGGAATGGCGAACTTCAAATGGGAGCACCAATTTTTAAACAAGAACGTAAAGCTAGATTGTTACGACCCGTTTTTCGATACTCGGCACAGCATGCCATGAAAATGGATTACAACCCTTCAAAGGATCGCATAGAGTTTGATTATTTAGCCCCTGAGAACAGTCGCTTAGAAGGTGTATATGAATATTACTTTCCCGATGTAACTCAAGATGCTTTTCGTTGGAATAATGACTATTGGGAGTTTGAAAAACTCATAGACAACGAAGAAAAAAGCAAGCGCGATAAAAAGCGAATTGAAAAGCAAAAAAAAGAGATTATACTAGAAAATGGAGCGATTTACGAGAGTAATTAATCCAATAAAACTTAGTAAAGCCCTACCTTAACTCACCGACTTCACAATCTCTTCAATAATCGCTTCAATGCTGTAACCTTCAGCCTCAGCTTTGTAGTTACGAACAATTCTGTGTCGTAATATTGGTTCAACTACGGCTTTTACATCTTCAATATCTGCGGAGTACTTCCCATTAATTGCAGCATGACATTTTGCTCCTAAAACTAAAAACTGTGAAGCTCTTGGCCCTGCGCCCCAGCTTAGGTATTTATTGACAACCTCTGGAGTTTGCTCTCTATTTGGTCTTGTGCTGGAAGAAATTTTAACGGCAAATTCCATAACATTGTCAGGAACGGGAATTTTACGCACTAACTCTTGGAAAAACATAATTTCTTCACTATCCATCACCTTATTTACTTGAACTTTCAAGTTTCCGGTGGTTGATTTAACAATGTTCAACTCTTCTTCTAAGGAAGGATAATCCAACCAAATGTTAAACATAAAACGATCGAGCTGTGCTTCGGGCAAAGGATAAGTTCCTTCCTGCTCGATGGGATTTTGCGTAGCTAAAACAAAAAATGGCTTAGGCAATTGATAAGTTTTTCCACCTGTAGTAATTGCTTTTTCTTGCATAGATTCCAACAAAGCCGACTGTGTTTTCGGTGGAGTTCTGTTGATCTCATCCGCTAAGATTAAATTATTAAATAATGGCCCCTTAACAAATTTGAAATTTCTATTCTCATCTAATATTTCAGAGCCAATAATATCTGAGGGCATTAAATCAGGTGTAAATTGCACTCTATTAAAACTCAAACCCAAAACCTGAGAAATGGTATTCACCAAGAGTGTTTTTGCTAAACCGGGCACTCCCACTAATAAACAATGACCATTGCTAAAAATGGAAATCAATAAGTCTCTAATTACATCTTCTTGACCAACAATAACTTTCCCGATTTCTTCATTTAAAGTTTTATACTTTTTTACTAAAGCATCAACTGCCTCTGAATCTGTAGTGTATTTTTGAGTCATAGTCTAATTCTTTTTTGCCGTCCAATCTTGCATAAAGATACAGCCTTTGCTGTAATCCTCATCTAATTTTATGTAAGTATCTCCAATGGTTCTTCCCATCCACTCTTTTAAAACTTCTTGTTCCTTTTCACTTGTAGCTGCTGCTTTCACTTTCTGATAATCGTCTTTTAAGTTTGCGCGATGCGGTTGAGTTCTCTTCATTAACTTAATTAAACGATAGCCCGGCTTTTTTCGTGGATTCTGAATCTGAACCGGAGCAGAAATATCTCCTTCCTCCATTTTATCAATTACGAAAAACAAGGCCGGTTCTAAATCGTCCATTGCCGTCATTGATGAAGCCGTGTAAGGATTTACAATAATTCCACCATTCTTCTTTGTATCATCATCTTCAGAAAACTTCCTCGCTGCTTCCTCAAAGGTATACTCCCCTTGATCAATCATTTTTGCAATACTATCTAACTCTTCTTTTGACTGATCCATAGCAGCCTGAGTTAATTTTGGCTTCAACAAAATATGACGAACATTTACCTTTGTTCCTCTTCGTTCAATCAATTGAATAATATGAAAGCCATAATTCGTCTCAATAATTGGCGAAACCTGTCCATCTTTTAATTGAAATGCAGCCGCGGCAAATTCAGGCTCTACTTCTGCTCTACCAACAAAACCAATTTCCCCGCCTTTAGTTGCCGAGCCTCTGTCTTCAGAATAAAGTACCGCCAAAGTTGAAAATCGTTCCCCCTCTTGAATGCGTTCCTTAAACTCTCTTAAGCGTTCTTTCACATCCTCCACAGCAGCACGTGGAACTTTTGCATAATTAACGATATGCGCCACCTCTACTTCAGCACTAATCAAAGGCAAACTATCTTTTGGTATGCTATTATAGTATGTTTCAACTTCTGATGGAGTTACCTTTACCTCTGCTGTAATTTCTTGCTGCATGCTTTGCATTAACAGCTGATCTCGAACTGACTCTCTTAATTCGTCTTTTAATTGAGATACTGTTTTCTTATATGTTCTTTCCATTTGTTCCTGAGAACCAAATTGATTGATAAAGTACCTCATTCTCCGATCCAATTCGGATTCCACTTGGTTTTCTGTAACCTCTAAACTATCTAGCTTAGCTTGATTGAGTAACATTTTAGAAAAAAGCAGATCTTCAAATACTTCACAGCGTGAGTTATCCGTAATATCCATTCCTTTGCTAATCATTTCTGCATAGCGACTCTCCAATTCAAACTTCGTAACCGTTTCATCTCCAATAACAGCGATTACCTCATCTAAAACCACTTCTTTTTGACTCAAAAGCGATAAACTCAGCAACAAACTGCTAATTAGTAACAATACTCTAGCGATATACATCATATTTCTTTTTCAAAGTTGCCTCCTCATAAATCTCTTGCTTGGCATTTGCAATGAGCTTTAAACGGCGTTTATTGCGAATTATTCCTTTAATCTGCTCTTTTACATACTCTACCGGAGCAGCTTCTCCTGCATTAATAATTGCCTTTACATCAAGCAGCAAAGTAGCTGTACTGTCAGAAATAATATTGGCTCCCAAACTTAAGTCTTCTATTAATTCTGTTGAAGATTTTGAAGGAAAAATAGTTGAAATAGATGAAATAGGTACCCACTGACTTGTATCAAGCTGACAATTGGAAGCAAACTGGGTACAGTAATCGGCAAGATTTAAGTTAAAGTCAGCTAACTCGCTAAACAGCCAATACTTTAAGCTATCTTGCCCGGGTGCTGTATTAATCAATTTTATATATCGCCCTTTATAGAGTCTTTCGCTAAGATCAAAATTTGACTTATTATCTTCATAATATTCCTCAACTTCCTTTTGGCTAACCGCTGTATCAAGTTTTTGCTCAACCAACTTATTCTCATAAGTATAAATGATTAGAGAGTTGCGGTAGCTCTCCAACTGTTTCTCAAAGTTAACTTCATCAGTAGATAGATTTTGCATTGCTTTTTGAATCAATAACTGCTCTTTTACCCAACTATCAATGTAATTTTCAATTAAAGTACTGCTGTCATCTACTCCTTTTAAGCTAATCGATTCATAAAGCATTTCTTCAGTGAGATAATGATCACCAACTCGGGCAATCACTTCTTCATCGCCATTAGCACTAAAAAAGCCGCAAGCGGTAAAAACCGCTGCGACTGTAAAAACTAAAGTATGTGTAAAGATCTTATTCAATGGACTATTTCAATTCAGATTTAAGCTCTTCTAAAATTGTTGAGTCTACTGAATAATCATATTTCTCTCGAAGTGACTTAATCCATTCCTTTTCCAAGTGATTTTGATAATCAGAAGTGATAATTCCCCTCGCATCTTCAAGTGTTTTGTATGTCGGCTCTAACACCTCTTTAATGTGAACAAAAAACTGTCGCCCACCTTTTTCTATATCTTTAGAAATGCCTTCTTCCCATTTTACAGCATCTACAATCTCATTATTGCCCTTTTCGTATTTCTTCATCTCCGTTTTCAGGTTTAATTGAGAGCTTTGATTGATTTCCTCAACAATCTCTTTACGGCTCAAGCCCTTTTTAATCAAAGACTTTACTTTCTTTGCTATTTCTTTATTAAGCGCAGAATAAACTACAGCATCTACTCTTTCTCCCCATTTATACTTTTCTTTATTGGCTTCGTAGAAAGCTTCTAAACCCGTAGTATCTTCTACTGCTTTCGACCACACTTTTTTATCCGTTAGGTTAAAAAGCAAAATCCCGTCTCGATACTCTTGCATTAATGCTGCAAACTCCGGTTGTTCCTCCTCCAAGCGAGCATCTTTATAGCTCATTAAAGTTTGGCGAACAAAATCTTCATACTTATTATTCACCAATACTTTTACATCAATCTCATTTCTTTTTCTTTGAGTTTGATTTAAGTAATTGGCAAAGTCTCTCTGACTAATTGTCTTATCGCCAATAGTAAATAAATCTTTCTTTAACTTTTTTGCTAACTTAACATCCCATTTTCCTTGGAAATAGCTATTATCAACTACTTCATAGAAATCGTCTCGTTCTTTTAGTTTTTGAGAAAACCCATATTGCTTTTTGATTTTTCTAAGAACTGCTCCTTCTGTTAACTTCGAACGACCGTCTCGTTTAACTCTTTGAGAAAGTTCATTCTCCATATCTTTGTATGACTGTACCTTTTCTTTCCCAAGAAGTTTAATAATGTGCCAACCATACTGAGTTTGAAAGGGCTCTGAAACTTGCCCTTCTTCCTTTAAACTAAATGCTACCTCTTCAAACTCAGGCACCATTCTTCCTACACCAAAAGCTGGCAAGTCACCACCTTGACGAGCAGATCGCGTATCATCTGAAAAGTTTTTGGCTAAAACATCAAAAGGGTCTCCATTTTCTATGCGATCATAAATTTCTTGAATTTTAGTTTCTGCATCTCCGTCTTTATTAATTTGAGGGTCGGTAGAAATCAAGATATGTGCTACGGAAACTTTTCCATTCGATGGACGCTTGTCCAACACCTTTAAAATATGATAGCCAAACTGGGTACGAACAATTTCTGATACTTCGCCAACATTTGTATTGTAAGCAGCTGTCTCAAACGGATACACCATTTGGAATGCCGTAAAATAACCCAACTCTCCACCATTGTTTTTCACCGATGGATCTTCAGAGTATTCTTTCGCTGTAACCTCAAAATCAGCTCCTCCTTTTAATATTTTTAAAACTTTCTCCGCTTTTTTGTATGCTTTCAAAGTGTCTTCAGGAGAAGCCTCAGAATCCACAGAAATCAAAATATGAGCTGCTCTTACCTCTTCTTGTAAGCGATCATAAGCTTCTTTTTGCAAGCCCTCCATCACTCCATCTGCCGAAAGATAAGGTTGAGCTAATTGTTTACGATAACCGGCTAGTTCTTTTTTAAAGGAACTTACTGTATCAAATCCTAATGCTTCAGCTTCTTTTACTTTAAGCTTAAAATTAACATAAAGGTCTAAGTACTCATCAACTGTACTTTTACTGACCATCTCTCCGCTGTTATTCTTTAAATAAACGCGTTTAAACTCCGCTTTACTTACTTTTTCATCGCCAAAATCGATGAAAGTTTTACTCTCTTGAGCAGTTGCCATAAATGAAGCGGCAATTGCTACAATGGATAATAATGACTTGACTTTATTCATAGTTTTAGTAATATAGTTTAGTAATGATTATCTGCTGTAATTAGGTGCTTCACGAGTAATGCTCACATCATGTGGGTGACTTTCGCGAATACCGGCATTGGTAATTTTAATAAATTTCGATTGCGTTTTAAGCTCTTCAATGCTTTTACAACCACAATAACCCATGCCTGCGCGAATTCCGCCAACCATTTGATACACCACTTCAGTAAGCGAACCTTTAAAAGGAACTCTGCCGCTAATTCCTTCGGGAACTAACTTTTTAATATCGTCTTCCATATCTTGGAAGTAACGATCTTTTGAACCTTTTTGCATGGCTTCTAAAGAGCCCATTCCTCTATAGGCTTTAAATTTTCTACCTTCGTAAATGATGGTTTCCCCCGGAGACTCTTCCACTCCGGCAAATAATGAACCGGCCATGGCTGTATCTGCTCCGGCTGCTAATGCCTTTACAATATCTCCTGTAAAACGCAAACCACCATCGGCAATTACGGGCACTTTGTAACCTTTATCTTTTAAAGCGTCTGCTACCATCATCACCGCTGAGAACTGAGGAACACCTACTCCTGCAATTACACGAGTAGTACAAATAGAACCGGGACCTATACCTACTTTAATGGCATCTGCTCCGGCCTCAGCCAAAGCAATAGCGGCTTCTGCTGTGGCAATGTTTCCTACAACTACATCTATTTCTTGAAATTTTTCTTTTACTCTTTTTAAAGTGTCAATTACTCCTTTAGAATGACCGTGAGCCGTGTCGATAATTACAGCATCAACACCTACTTCCACAAGTGCACTAATGCGCTCCATAACGTCGGCTGTAACTCCTACTGCAGCTGCTACTCGCAATCTACCGTATTGGTCTTTGCAAGCATTCGGGCGCTCTTTTAGCTTGATAATATCTCTGTAAGTTATCAGTCCTATTAATTTATTTTGCTCGTCAACTACCGGAAGCTTTTCAATTTTATGCTCCTGAAGTATGTCTTCCGCTTTTGATAAATCTGTATTTTTTTGAGTAGTAATAATGTTGTCTTTCGTCATTACATTTACTACCGGCTCGTCCATTTTCTTTTGAAAACGCAAATCTCTATTGGTTACAATTCCAATCAATTTATGCTCATCATCAACCACGGGAATTCCACCAATGCTATTCTCCTTCATCAATCGCAAAGCATCAGCCACTTTAGCATCTACATTTAAAGTAATGGGATCTTGAATCATGCCGCTTTCTGAGCGCTTCACTTTTCTCACCTCAGCTGCCTGCTGTTCAATACTCATATTTTTGTGCAAAACGCCAATTCCACCTTCTCCGGCAATGGCTATCGCCAAAGCAGATTCTGTAACCGTATCCATAGCTGCTGAAACTATAGGTGTATTTAAACGTATATTTTTCGAAAATTGCGACGAAATATCAACTTGTCGGGGCATCACTTCAGAATAAGAAGGAACCATCAAAATATCGTCGTAGGTTAAGCCTTCCGGCAGAAATCGTTCTAATGAATTTGAAGTACTCATCTCAGTGGTTTTAAGATGCGCAAAAATAAGCATTATGCCATGACTGTTGCTGTTAATTAAAATAAAAAGGGCTCCCGTCGGGAGCCCTTTTTTAAGTATTGAATAATCTGCTTTTTATCGAATAACAGTTACCGTTCCTTTGCGCTTATGCTCTTTACCATCGGCATCTTTAAAGCGAATAGTATACACATAAGAACCTAGTGGAACAATTTCACCGTTATGGGTTCCATCCCAACCTTCAGTTACGTCACGCGTAATGAAGATTTGCTCTCCCCAACGGTTGTAAATTGCCATCTCATACAATGAGAAGTCAAAGAATTGTCCTTTTGGCATGAACACCTTATTTATTCCGTCAGGAGCGAAAGCATTCGGTACGTAGAACAATGGCTTTTGAGTTGCACAAGCTTCGTTTGAAACCGAAGTGGCTGAATTAATCAAACCATTAAAGTCATCGTTAATCGGTCCTTGTACAGCTTCCACTTTGTAGCAATAACGACCTTTTACATTGGTGTTATCGTACACATCATCAACATAAACATTCATCGGTTCATCCGTTGGTGCTACTACAGCAATTAAATCTTCCGGTTCTCCACCATTAAAACCTCTGTATATGTTGTAGTAGGCTACTGTACTATCCCACTCAGTGTACTCATTCCACTTTAAGGTATTCGTTAACGCCTCATTATCTGCATCAATAGTTAAATGAATACTACTACCAAAGTTGGAAGTATCTACATTACCACCGCATTGATTTTCGGTAATAATTTTGTAGTAATACGCCATTTGGTCGGTGCGAGCAGTAAAGTCGGTATACTTAAAAGTAGAAGCTTTAAAAATACCATCTGCATCTACTCGGTCAATTCGCTGCATTTGTCTCAAGTCTTTTTCAGCTCCTCGATAAATGGAGTAACCACCTTGTCGAACTACTGTGTCTTTTAACATTTGAATTTCTACTGCTTTATTTGGTGTTACTGTTGCGTAATGCAAGTACCCATAAAGTGGTTCATCTTGATAGTAAGCAGAATCTCCATCTATATTTGAAATAGATGCAAATGAATTCTCACTGCTCGTTGCTTTTATATAGAAACGGAAATTCATGTCTCCGGTATACACTTTATGACGATAAGTGGTGTCAGTAGTTTCACTTGAGTAAATCTCATGGAAATTACCATCCCCAGTAGTACTATCAACATAAACAGTGTAAGTTACCTCATCACCACCTTCATTAAAATAATGATAGCCTGTCCAGTTTAAATCTATCGTTGAATCACATTGATTCCAAACAGCATCTAAATCCATGTTTCGGTGAAAATCAAAATTAGCATAATCACTATCAATTTTTCCACAAGCATCAACCGACTGAGCAGAAATCCATATAGATGTATCTCTTACATCTATAGAGTCAATTGGGATTGTTAGTCTTTGTGGGTTGGTATACCAATTTACACTATCAATTATTCTAAATGGAATTGGTTTGTCGGGTGTTGATTGAATAAAATTAATTTGATAAATATCCTCACTTGGTTTTTCACTCCAGTAAATCTCTAATTCATTGGTTTGTGGATTTACCGTTACGAAATCAATTAATTGAGTTAATGGTTCAATAGCATCTTTTACTCTTATCGTATCATAAGCAGAACGCGACAAACAATAAGGTTGGTTATTGATACTATCATTTTTTGTTTTATAAAACCAATTTGATACATAGTATCCGTTTAAAGTATCACAAATTGCTCCATTGCTGTAATCAATTAATCCTTTATCCGAAGTAACGCTAAAAGAATCCGCTGAAAAGTAAGGTGATGTTCCGTCAACGCCCATTGCTTTATAAACAGTATACTTTGATTCCCTATAGTCCGGATTATCTGGAATTTCAGCTTCATTCCAGCTCAATACTACTTCTTTGTCAGGATTATTTGCATCAAATGAAGGATCTACTTTAATTGATTTTAAGATATTTCCATCAAGAGATGGTTCAGTCCCTGAACAGCCGGACAATGTTCTAGCCATAAATTCATATTGATTACTAATTGCATCTATTCCTGTTATGGTTACTTCAAAGTCCTGACCATAAATTAAATTATTGCTATTAGCAAACTCTTGCCAACTTCCGGCTCCTACCTGTCTGTAGTAAAATTTGTATGACTTTCCATTATTGGTAGAGTCTCTTTTAGGTTCAAGGAAATTCAAAGTTACACTTCCATTATCCTCCACATAAGAGCAGACTAATTCCGGAGCCGGAACCACTTCAAAGGTTCGCAAATCGTTTGGAGAAGAGTAGTTTTCAATTTCTGAAATATTTACGGCTTCTGAATTGCTTACCGCAATTACTCTAAATTTATAATCAACGCCGGCTACAACCTGAATATTAGCAACTGTAGTATTTGCATTTGTTATTTGATCAACTCTTTCAAAGCCTGTATTTGCAGAATCTAGATAAACATCATACCTACGAATTCCATCCGGAAAGCCTAAAGGCTTGTTCCATCTTAATTCATAAATTGCAGAACATCTAGGAGTCAACAATCCTCCATCTAACTTTATAGTCGTGTACACATCACTAAAAGCTGTGTTGGTTAAATCACAACGATCAAATGATTGCACTAAAAAGCTGTCTACTGTATTATTTATGTTAACACCGGTGTATAAAAATGAGTCTACTCTTGCATTAAAACTTGCAATCTCATTTTTTAAATTAGAAGTATCGTTATGATTAAAAATCTTAAAGCTTTTTACCGTACCTGCATTAGCACGATCGATTCTAAAATAAGGTTCTCCATTTTCATTTACCATTATGGTATCTAATTGAGGATTCGGAATAAACCCTCTATTTTTCATATAAACCGTATCAATCACACTAAAAGTGCTAAAAATTAAGGTATCAATAGGCTGACCCGCTCTAATTTTACTTCCTTGCTCATAAGTAATAATGGTATCTCTAGCTTCAACTCTAAACCCAATTTTACCATTACAGGTGTTGGATTCAACATCAAAGTTTGTGGAGTAAGTACTCCCTCTCAAATACCAATTATCCGGATCGGCTTCTCCACCAATGTACACTCCTGATTGTTCAATAGAGTCATTTTCCCAAATGTAAAATTTGGTACGTGATTCGTATATAAAATAGGGATAAGTATCCGAGAACAATGGTTTTGGGCGATTCCAGTTTAAGGTTACTTTTGACCTAACCGGCTGAGGTAAAACTCCCGAAGGAGTAGCTTCCACTTCCATTAATTGAACCGGTTCAGACATACCCGTTTCATAATTTCCACTACAGCCTGAGGTTGTAGCCATTTGATAATACCAATCTTTGCCCGCACGTTTGTTTAAAATATTCGGACTGTTATCAGGATTAGTCATAAAAACACCGCTAAAGTTTGGAATCAAATTACGCTTGTGTTTATAAACATTGATATTCGTTCCGTTTAGCCAAGCCCCGGGAGGGTTCCCGTCATTTACAGCGGCAAACTCTAATCTATATTTTGTAAAAGTTTCGGCACTATCAATAGGCGGTGCCCATTGCATAATAATTCTTCCATCTAAGTCTACAGAAGCACCTTTAAGAATTGGCTCTGTTAATGAAACAGGGTCTTTCACTCTTACCGTAATTGTTGGATAGTTAATTCCGGGAATTGGACAAAAGTTATCAGATGTACGCATGACAAAGTTAAAAATCCCTTCATAAGTACCGGGAATTCCCGTTTCAGGAACTTTAAGGTGTTTACATTGCGGCTGCCACACAAACTCTGTAGAAACCACACCTAAGGCACTTATGGCCTGAGCCGGAGGATTTAAATTTGAATTTAATATAGGACTCTGATTTTTTAAGATGGCACAAGGCCTAGCACCAGTAACACAATTAGTAGAGTCGATAAAGTCATTAGCAAACATAAAGCCATCAGGAACAACAGAAACAGTTTGTAAGCCTGTGGGACTGGTACTTCCAGCATAATCATAATCTGATGCCTGAAAAGGGACGCTCACCGGTTGTCCTGCGACCACATTAACTATATAGTTTTCAGCAGACTTACCATCGATAAAAATTTGCGGTGGTGAATTTGGTCCACCTCCAAGACCTCCCGGCCCCTGCTCCAAGTCTGGGCAATCAAAAAATAC
>DIAJ01000035.1:25336-43803 GCA_002415785.1 Flavobacteriales bacterium UBA5081 | reverse complement strand
AATTACTGCTTTTGTCCTATAATTAATATTATGTTAAATTGTGATTAATAAGATAATTTTAATTATTCTCTTTTCTATGTATATTAGCCAAATGAAAAAGTTAAGATTAATTCTCAGTTCTTTTAGCTTATTACTTTTATCAACTCATGCTAGTGCGCAACTTTTCCCCACAGAAAAGTCGCTGTCTGTTAACTATTTCATGAGACAATGGTTAGCAGCTCACGATATGGACAACGATGGTGATATTGATGTAGTTGGTTACAGCGGAGAAAACCAAGTCCTTTGGTATGAACAAATTAAACCGGAAACCTTTGTTGCCCACATTATTAGTCATAAGGAACTTGATTTAGCTGAATCTATACATTGTGCTGATCTTAATAATGATGGTTTATTGGATATTATCTCTGTATCTTCACTCGACTGGACTTTAGCATGGTATGAAAACTGGGGAAATGGATCCTTCTCTCCCATTAAAATTATCGATGAGTTTACTCGTGGCCCTACTGAAGCTATTACAGAAGATTTTGACAATGATGGCGACTTAGATGTACTAGCCACCTTTTTTGGTGTAACAAATTGGTATGAAAATTTAGGCTCAGGGCAGTTTTCAGGATCTAATCAAATCACTTCTTACGGTACTAATTACCCTCTAATTAGCGATATGGACTCTGATGGATTCAAAGACATCATACTATTTAACGGAGGAAACTTTCGGCTGCATAGAAATTTGGGTAATAAGACTTTTGGTCAACCTACTGTAATTGTAAGTGATTTTAATATCCACTATTCTGCTCACCTTGCCGATCTGGATGGCGATGGAGATCACGATTTGGTAACAGCCTCTCAAAATGCTATTAATGTGGGATGGTATGAAAATTTAGGCAATAATAACTTTTCAAATCGAAAAAGTATAAAAGATACCTTGGCTCATTGTTACAGCATAAGATCTGCTGACCTGAATGGCGATGGAGCGCTCGATTTGGTTCTTGCTTCTAATGGCATAAATTCAGTGGTTTGGTTTGAGAACTTGCAAAATAAAACCTTTGGTCCGATGCAAAATATTCAAGATGGTATGGGGAATTTAGTTTTTGAAGCAATAGTTGCTGACATGGATAATGATAATCAGAAAGATGTGATTGCTTTAAACGTTGGAGAATTAAATCAGTTGGCTTGGCATAAAAATAATTTACCAAATGCCTGGGAAACAAAGCCGATCTGGTCTGTCCTTAATGCGCCGAGTAATGTTTCTTATGGAGATTTTGATAACGATGGCGATTCAGATGTTTTATTCAGTTCTTATGGCAATAATCAACTGGGTTATTATGAGAATTTAGGTGACACTGCTTTTACCACTATGCGGGTCGTGTCTCGTAAAGCCAAGACTCCTAACGGAATTGAAGCAGGTGACTTAGATAATGATGGTGACCTGGATTTAATCTCAATCTCTAAAAATGACCGCTTAGTAGCCTGGTATGAAAACCTAGGATCCGGAAACTTTGGTCCTCAAGATACGATTACCACTAACCTACTAAATCCTGTTTCATTAAGAGTTGGGGATTTAAACAATGATAGTTTAGTTGACTTAGTGATTGCTTCACAAGATGATAGAAAGTTAAGTTATATCATAAACAATGGAAATAAAAGCTTTGCCCCCCCTTCTACCATTACATCCAATAATTTTAGAATACAATACCTGGAATTGGCTGATCTAAATGGGGATAATTATCTCGATATTGTTTTTGCTGATCAGACTACAGCAGAATGGCATGCTAATCTGAATGGAACAGCTTTCTCCTCGCCCAACTTGCTTAGTAACAATTCACGGTTTAGAGGAGTTGCAGTAGGTGATATAGATTTGGATAATGACATCGACATTGTAATGTCTAAACCGAATGACAGTTCACTAGTCGTTTTTGCCAATCAAAATAACAATGGTTTTGCTAATGAAATGACCATCGCTACGGGGCTGCCTTCAGCAGGGGCAATATCTCTTGCAGATTTGGATAATGATGGCTTGGAAGATCTAGTGGCTATTGCTCTTTCAGAACAGTCTGTCTCTTGGTTTAAAAACTTAGGCAGTTTAAATTTTGGAAATAAGCAATTATTGTCTGATAGTATTAATTATGGGAATTGTATAGCTACTCCCGATGCAGATAATGATGGTGACTTAGATATTTTGGTTTCTGCATTTAATAGTTCAAACATTTCCCTTTTCGAAAATAATCTAAATAATAAGTTTAAATATAGCCTTGATGCTTGCGATAGCGTAATAAGTCCTAGTGGCAATTATATCATTGACAATTCAGGAGTTTACTATGATACTATAGCTAGTTTTAATGGTGGAGATAGTTTGCTTGAAATCAAAGTCAATATTTATCCGTCATTTCTAGACACCTTAATAATTAAATCCTGTGAGTCCTACTCTACCCCTTTAGGAAAAGTTTTGGATTCAACACAGATCGCTTTTGACACTTTGCAAACTGATTTCGGTTGCGACTCTGTCATAGTGATTAATTACGAGAGACTTATGCCTAGCGATACCACTTTTTCAGTCAGCTCCTGTGATATTTATACCGCTCCATCCGGTAAACTTCTATCATTGAGTGGAAATTACAAAGACACTATTGCCAATGTAAATGGTTGCGACTCTGTTTTAAATATTCAGTTTGATCGTTTATCAAAGACAGACACTACATTTTATCAAAATTCCTGCTTTGAAGATACCACACGTTTTGGTACTTATATGTCAACTTCGGGGCTTTATGTCGACACTTTAGTCAATGCCAATGGCTGTGACTCCTTGGTGAAAACTGAATTTACACTTTATAGAAATGACACTACCTTATACCAAAGTTCTTGTAAGGCAGAATTAACCCCATGGGGAGTATTAATGGATAGTAGCAATACCTATTATGACACACTTCGCAATCGATGGAGTTGTGATTCTATCCTTTCTTTGGTCTTCAACTTAGTGCCAATTGATACTTCGATTCATCTAGGTTTCGGTACTTTAACATCGAACGAAAAAGGTGCATCAAATTATGAATGGTTCGATTGTAAGACTGACACCCTCACTCAATCGGGTACTAACCCTACTTTTGCCCCTTTAGAAAATGGAAGTTATAGAGTAATTATCTCCAGCCGTGGCTGTGTTGATACTTCTTATTGTAAACGAATTAGTAATGTTGGATTAAATGAATTGACTCAGGAAGCGCCTTATTTACTTTACCCTATCCCAAGTACAGGAACGATTTTCCTAGAAATACTTGGACCTGCTCTTGGAGAAACTGCAATAATATACGATACAAAAGGAAAAATTGTCTATTCTAAAAAGATCAAGTACAAAAAAAACACCCTTAACCTAAAATTCTTAGCAACTGGAGTATACTATCTCCAATATCATGAAAATGTCTCAAAGTTGATCATTCAAAGACCTTAATTAAACCATATCTATGGTTTGATAAGCTAGCGTTTTTTTATCACTTTTAGCAATTCATTCTGTATGTATCTAACTTGGGGAAAGGCAATACGAATGACTTTAGTGGTGCTTTAGATGATATAAATACCATAGAAAACTAAATGCGCAAGAAATTAGTCCTTGAATATTGATCAAGTAATGGCTATTAGAAATACAAAAATGCAAGGTGAGAAGCTAATTATCCAAATATGGTTTCATAAACACTCTTTGTTAAGTATATCTCCATTAAGTTCAATTGAATTTAACCTATTTAAACGACCGAATCATAATGCCCAACTTTTTCCCTAAGCTAACAATATACTTTTCCTCCGGCGGTGTGATTAATGCTAAAGAAAGTCCTTCTTTGCCGGCTCTGGCAGTTCTACCGCTGCGGTGAATGTAATATTCTTCTTTCTCCGGCAATTGATGATGAATCACAAATGCCAGGTTCTCTACATCAATTCCTCTTGCTGCCACGTCGGTTGCTACCAAAACATTCAAATTTTTATTGACAAAAGCGCGCATCACTTTGTCGCGTTCCTTTTGTTTTAAATCTCCGTGAATGGCGTCGGTTTTTATGTTTTTAGATTGCAGTTGTTTTGCCAAAAGCTGAGCTCCTTTTTTGGTTCTGCAAAAAATAACACCTCTCTCGCCTACTTTAGCTCTTAAGAATTGAAGAATCAAATCGTTTTTACCTTCAATTGACGTTAATATATAACGGTGTTCAATGTTTTTATTCACTAAATTGTTCTTCTCAATGCGGATACGCTCCGCTCCTTTCTTAAAATGCAATCGAATCAAGTCCAAAACATCCGCCGGCATACTGGCTGAAAACATCCAAGTGTCTCTCTGACTTTGGGTTTGCTTCAACAGAAAATCGACTTCTTCCTTAAAACCCATGCTCAACATTTCATCAGCCTCATCTAACACTACCGTTCTTACTCCACTCAAATCCACATCTTTCCGCTGACATAAATCCTTTAAGCGTCCCGGCGTGGCTACAATGATATGTGTGGGACGCTTTAGCGCTTCTATTTGCTTGATAATATGCTCTCCACCATATACCGCTTCAACAAAAACTTTATCCGGCAAATACTTAGTGAGCTTAAATAAATGCTTTGAAATTTGAATCCCTAACTCTCGGCTAGGCGTCAAAATCAGCGCTTGAACTCCTTTGTTTTTGGGATTAACTCTATTAATCAAGGGCAAACCAAAGGCAATGGTCTTTCCCGTTCCCGTGGGAGACTGAACAATAAGGTCTCCATTAAACTCCAATAAATAGGGAATAACTTTTTCCTGTACTTCTGTAGGCTGTAAAATGTTAATCTCATTTAGTGCTTTCACGAAGTGCGACGGAACTCCTAAGGATTTAAAGTTGCTCATAAAGGATGTATAAAAGGAAAGTTTTAGAAAGGGCAAAGTTAAGTATTCTATGTTCCTTTTTGTTGCTTTTTTCTAATGAAGCGCTCTGACATTATAAGTTATAAGTTAGTACTCAGATAGTTTTTTGATTCACAAAAAAATTATCTTGACTCCTGTTTCTAGCTTCATAAATTAAATGTCGCGTTTTTGTCTACACCTGATTACCTGCAAACCATTTACTACGCTCACATTTGCCTGACAAACCAATAAAAATTCAACGGATGCATAAAACAACAATCAATTTTTCGCTTTTCATTTTTTTATTGTTCAATGTGTGTTTTGCACAGCAATCTTCCAACCTCAGTATTGACACAGGTATGGTGAGTTACTATACTTTCGATAGTTTGTCCTTTCAAGACAGTATTGGGAGTAACCATTGGCAGACGACTAATTCATTCACCAATTTATCGACTTCTACAGACCGATTTAATAATTCCAATGGAGCGCTTTATGCGAATTCTCCTGCATATCGAACACTAAACAGTAGCAATTGGCCTAGTGGAACGTCAGATCGTTCGTTCAGCATTTGGTACAACATTAATTTATTACCCCAAAGGGGATTAAGTAATTTGAGGTTTCTCTTTTTTCAAGGCGCCCAAACTAATGGTAATGGTATGGGACTGGCAATAGGCAGGCATGAAATCTATTTTATCAGTTATTTGGATGATTTTTCAGTAAGTAACAATCTAACGATTAGTCAGTGGTCTCACTTAGTTGGCACCTATGATGGCGACACAGTAAAACTCTACCACAACGGTCAATTGATTGGTACTTCCTCTAAAAGTTGGAATACGATTGGCACCAATGTCAACTTGATGCACTTTACGAAAGTTTCAGGGGTTTATAACAATAAATTCTCCGGTTCAATTGATGATTTTCGAATCTATGACCGCATCCTCACTCCACAAGAAGTACAAACGCTCTACAACCGAACAGTGGTTTCAGTTGAAGAAAACCTAGAGGAAAAGGGAAGTTACGCACTCTACCCTAATCCCTCTGACGGAAAAATTTTCCTGGAATCAGATGTTTTAGAGGTGGAAGAAGTTAAAATTTATAATGTGCGTGGAAAACTTATTGAGCAAACACTATCTACAAAATTGGAAAGCGGTTTAGATCTGAGCGATTTGAAGCCAGGTGTTTATTTTGCGAACTTTGTAGAAAGTGGAATTATGAGAAAATTTATTTTGAAGTAAAGTTTCATGAAAAATATTGGTTTTAAACTCTAATCACATTTACAAAGCATATTTTATTCATATACCTCTTGTTTAACAAAGAGACGTGAGGACTTCTAACCCTTTTAATTTAATAACACAACTAAAATAAAATGAGACTATCTATTTCCTGTTTACTATTATTTATCAGTAGCTATTCATTTAGTCAAATGACTTTAAAGAATTTAACATGCAATGAAGTAAAAGATTCTGTTTACTTAACATCTGACACCATGTATATTGATCAAACAACAGACACAACAATTTCACCCGGATTTCAATGGATGGGATACACTGACTTGAGCTACTTGCCCCTTGGGATCGCCTATAATGATTCTTCACTGATTAGATTAAGTGGTGGTACGGTCACCGGAGGCTTGTTTAGCCCTTATCCATATCCATTCCCTATTCCGGTAGATATTGAATATTTGCAGTCGTCAATTCCACCAAATACTGTAATAAATGCTTTCATAGATGTTGCCTCAGGTTTTTGTAATGTGCCCATAACATTCATTATTAACCCCAGTTCAGTTTCCATTAAGGAGGTTAAAGATCCGGAAATTGAAGCTAGACTATTTCCAAATCCAATAATGAGCAGTTCTACAATCGAGCTTTCCGATGAAATGGGGTCTAGTTACAAGGTGATAATTTATGATAATGTTGGAAAAGTGGTTTATAGGTCAGGGAGTCTAAGCGCTAAAAAACATATACTTAATCGAAGTATATTTAAATCTTCGGGTATATATTTTATACGAATTGAATCGGATAACAGGAGACCAAAGCAATTTAAACTATTAGTCAGTTAGCAGATATCCAAAACACATTTAAAAATGGAAAAGCAATAAACCTTAATTCCACTCTGAGGAAATGATTTTATCGCAATAAATCGACAAAGATTACATTTCACCGCTTTCATTTCAAAGTCCTAGCTGCAGAGCCAATGTTATTAAATCGTATATCAATAAGTTAAGAGACGGTATCCTTTGACGGGTTCATTCTTAAACGATTGTCAAAGTATGCAGTAATATTATTGAACTTTCTCAACATACGTTGAAGCTTGTTTTCTAAGCGAATGTGATGCTTCATTCAACATGTTATAATATTAAAATTTAATTCAATGAGTAGCAAGGTGTCAATTTATACACAACCTAATTCAAAACCCCATTTCTGAACAATTGTTCGTTTTTATCAACATCCCTCCCTTTTCCACCTAAATTGACTTACTTTTGTGGCTTATTAAAGAAAGAACGCATGCCAAGCATTAAAGAACTTGAAGACATTGCCAGTCAAGTAAGAAGAGACATTGTTAGAATGGTGCATGGAGCAGCTTCGGGACATCCCGGCGGCTCTCTAGGTTGCGCCGACTACTTTACGGCCCTTTATTTTGAGATTTTAGATCACAAGACGAATTTCTCAATGGATGGAAAAGATGAAGATTTGTTTTTCCTTTCCAATGGTCATATTTCGCCGGTTTGGTATAGTGTTTTAGCAAGAAGCGGCTACTTCCCTACAGAGGAATTAAGCACCTTTAGAAAAATTGATTCCCGTTTACAAGGTCATCCTACTACTCATGAGAATTTACCGGGGGTTAGAGTAGCAAGTGGTTCATTGGGACAAGGTTTATCGGTTGCTGCCGGTGCTGCCTTAACTAAAAAAACGAACAATGACGCTAAAATAGTATACAGTTTACACGGCGACGGTGAATTGCAAGAAGGACAAATTTGGGAAGCAGCCATGTTTGCCGCTCACAAAAAAATTGACAACCTAATTTCTACGGTTGACTGGAACAATCGTCAAATTGATGGTGATGTAGAGGATGTACTTTCATTAGGTGACTTAAGTGCTAAATTTGAAGCTTTTGGTTGGAAAGTATTAACCACCAACGGCAACAAGATGGAAGAGCTCATCAACACTTTAAAAGAGGCAAAATCACTTTGCGGCAAAGGACAGCCCATTGTTATTTTAATGAAGACAGAAATGGGTCAAGGTGTTGACTATATGATGGGAACGCACGCTTGGCATGGAGTAGCACCTAACGATGAACAAAAAGAAGCTGCTCTTAATCAATTAGAAGAAACTTTAGGAGATTACTAAAAGGGCATGTTTATTGATTTCCATAACGACCAAACTCATTTACTTTTCAAGATGAAAAAAGTCGTTTTTATATTTTCCTTTTTAATCAGCTCAATTTTCTTATTCCCAAAGCAAGCTCAAAGCCAAGAAATTGGACAAAAAACAAGAATACTTTTTGTTTTTGATGCTTCTCAAAGTATGTACGCTCGTTGGGACAAAGGTCAAAAGATGCAAGTGGCCACTCGCCTACTTCGCAATATGGTTGACAGCTTAAAAAGTGCCGATGGAGTTGAATTAGCGCTACGTGTTTACGGCCATCAAAACAGCGTAACTTCAGATGGTAGAAACTGTAAAGACACTAAACTTGAAGTTCCATTTGGTCCTAAAAATCACAAGAAAATAACAGATAAGCTCAGCAGTTTACGTCCTAAAGGAACTACTCTAATTGCTTATGCACTAGAGCAAGCTGCAAACGATTTTACGCCTTGTACGAACTGTAGGAATGTAATTATTTTAATAACCGACGGCATTGAGGAATGTGATGGTGATCCTTGCGCCGTTTCTCTTGCGCTTCAAAAGCGCGGCGTAATTCTAAAGCCATTTGTAATTGGTTTGGGATTAGAACCAGAAGTAATGGATGCTTTCGACTGTGTGGGAACTTTTTACGATGCTAGAGATGAGGCTACTTTCAAGGAAGTGTTAGATGTAGTGATTTCACAAGCACTAAACAACACCACAGCACAAGTTAATTTATTGGATAAACTAAATAAGCCAACGGAAACCAATGTTCCCATGAGCTTTTATGACTCTTTTAGCGGTCAAATTCGCTATAACTTTGTACATACTATCGACAGCAGAGGAAATCCTGATACCATTCCGATTGACCCTTTAGGAACTTATGACTTAACAGTACACACTATACCTCCTGTTGAAAAGAAAGACATAAAACTTACTCCCGGAAAGCACAACATTATTGCATTAGATGCACCTCAAGGTGGCTTAGCGCTAAAAATGAATGGTTTTAATGAATACGAAGACTTAAAAGCCATTGTCCGCAAAGCCGGAGATGAAGAAATCTTAGTCGTTCAGGATTTTGATCAAACTCAAAAATATATTGTTGGGAAATACGATTTAGAAATTCTAACGCTTCCCCGAACCAATATTAATGATGTAAATATTGCTCAAAGTCATACTACAACAGTTGAAATACCACAGGCAGGAATTGCTACAATTAATACCGGTTCAAGTGGCTTTGGTAGCATTTTCAAGCAAGACGGCGATCAATTGGTTTGGGTTTGTAACATTCCACAAACAAGCAGTAGAATTAGTATCGTTTTGCAACCTGGAAGTTATCATGCTGTATTTAGATCTTTGAACGCAAAACTTACTGTATACACTAAAGAACAGTCATTTACAATACAATCAGGACAAAGCACACAAATAAATTTTTAATTCATGGCAAAGTACGAATACACCGAAAAGAAAGATACAAGATCAGGTTTTGGAGATGGATTACTTGAAGTAGGAAAGATGAATCCTAATGTAGTAGCACTTTGTGCAGATTTAACCGGATCGTTAAAAATGAATGCTTTTCAGGATGCTTTTCCTGAGCGCTTTTTTCAAGCGGGTATTGCTGAAGCCAATATGATGGGGGTTGCAGCAGGAATGACCATTGGCGGTAAAATTCCATTTACCGGAACATTTGCCAACTTTTCTACCGGTAGAGTTTACGATCAAATTAGACAATCCATAGCCTACAGTGGAAAGAATGTTAAAATCTGTGCTTCTCATGCCGGATTAACTTTGGGAGAAGATGGAGCTACACATCAAATATTAGAAGACATTGGACTAATGAAAATGTTACCGGGAATGATGGTAATTAATCCTTGTGATTACAACCAAACAAAAGCAGCTACCATTGCCATTGCTGAACATGAAGGACCTGTTTACTTGCGCTTTGGACGACCAAAATGGCCGGTCTTTACTCCCGAAAATCAAAAATTTGAAATTGGCAAAGCCTTTACTTTCCAAGAAGGAAATGACATTAGTTTAATCGCCACAGGACATTGTGTTTGGGAAAGCCTTAAAGCTGCTGAGGAGTTAGAAGCCGAAGGTTACAGCGTAGAGGTAATTAATATTCACACCATAAAGCCGTTAGACGAAGAAGCCATCTTAAAATCAGCTCAGAAAACCGGAAAAGTACTTACAGCTGAAGAACATCAAATGCACGGTGGTTTAGGTGACAGTGTTGCTCAACTTTTAGCTAGAAAGCTTCCAACTCCAATGGAAATGATTGCAGTAAATGACTCTTTTGGCGAAAGTGGTAAACCTGAAGAATTATTTGAAAAATACGGACTGAGCTCTAAAGACATTGTTGCTAAAGCAAAGAGATTGCTAAGTAAATAACTTAAACAGACCTAACAGGCATTAAAAACCTGTTGGGTCTTATAATTTTCTAAGTTTTACTTCCTCCACTTACCTACTTATTCTATAACTGATTCAAAATATCGTTTTTTATCAGTTTTTGTTCTAATTCAGAATATTTAGTTTAAATAATTCATAATTTATCGAAAAAACAAATAATCGCTTTGTCGTTTGTTTATTTTTGTTGCCTTTGATGCCTATTAATTATGTTTTTTAGAACTTTACTCCCTAATTTAAAGCATTTTTACTTTATTGCTTTTATTGGGTTTTATCAGTTTATTTCTGCCCAAAATACCATTAGCTACGACAGTACTTACTTAAATAATTTAGGACAGCTTGGCAAAGCCAAGTTTGAATACCAGTCCAAAGGGAGTGAAAAAATTAAAACCGGCGACTTTTCTTTTACCTATTTAGAACAAGACAGTAGCTGTTCCTCAAATCTATACAGCGAAAATTGGAAAGGTTTTTATGAAAATAACGCTAAGGCGAAGTCATGGGAATACGATGCACAAGACTTTTCTATTATTGTAAAGTCGGTTAATGAAGAATCAGTTGATTACGATCTGTATGAAATAAGAAAAACATTTAAGCTCAATTACAAAGAGGGGTATCCTGATGGAAAAGTTGTATATAGCTCAGAAAAATTTATCAATCAAAAGAAAACAGCAAACCTTGAAGAATTAAAGACTCAAATAAGTGATGCTTATTTAGATGGTGATCTTATATACTCAGATGACTTGATTACTGTAAAAGGAACCACAAAAGATGGCTTATTAGAAGGTGAATGGACATTTCAAACCGAAAATGAAAAGGAAATTAGACAGTATAAGCGAGGGATATTAACAAATATAGTTCGTTTCAAAGATAAAGACACAATATTATCTTTGCAGTTTCCTTTAAGTAATGGAATTAAAGAAAAGTTAGAGGAAAGTGACGGGAATAATTCTGATTTTCAGCTTGCCGATGCACCAACAAGTTTAACATTCAGTGATGGTTATCCACGTACTTCTAAATGGGTAAGAGTACAGGAAAAATACAATGATCCACTTAAACGAATCATTGAAATTATTTTTCAGTATGACCCCAAAAAGGTGAATGAAAAAGGCTTAATTTTTGGAACTAATCGTGGTATTTACCCGCTTAGCAACCTTGAAGAAGAACTAGTTAAACAGTGGCAGGAAGTTGAATTTGAATACAGAAAAGAACTAAATGAATTAACGGACAGCTTAATTGCACACGTAAGTTTTAAAGAGGATTCTGTATATCGAATGGCTAGAATGTGGCTTAAAGTACAAGAAGAGCTGCAAGAGCAAATTTCTCCATGGAAGACCATTATAGAAAAGAATCAGCTACAATTTTATAATAGAAACGGCTTGCTAGTTGAATATGGTAAATCGCTACTGTCAGTTGATAGTGTTGAGTTTAAAGACTCAGTTAAAATATTCAATTACACTTGTGAAGACACCACCTTTTTAGGAAACTTTGTTCAAAATTTAAAAGATAGAAAACAAATAGCTGATTCATTAAATGAAGAGTTAAATCGTCGTGTTAAACAACTTAATTTAAGTGCAGAAATTGAAAGTGTAAGCGCAGAATTAAGTCAGCAGTTGGATGATTTAACAGAGCTATATAATGACTATCCTGAAGACTATTTTAATGGAAATAATATTAAAGGGATTCAACGACTACACATTGAAGATAAGTTACCTGCAGAGTATAGAAAACTAATTAACCACAATAATTTGAGCAAGCAAAAGCAATTGGCTGGTGAATTGAGCGGTAAGCTTACGCTAGCCAATGCAATTGTAGAAAAGTCCTACTTTCTCCAAAAACATTCAAAGATGTTGGACTCCCTTTATACAGAAACAACATTTGACCCCTTTACCTATGAAAAGGTGCCTACAAGAGCTAAAAAACGACTTTATAGCATAGTGATGAAAGAAATGATTCCGGCATTGTTGGATGACATTAAGGCTCAGAGCGATCAGTTAGCTGATGTACATCAATTACTTGTTTTAATAGAAAAAACTCAGCATCAATTAAAGAGCTACCGTGACTTAGACACCCGAAAGTTGGAAAGAAGTTTAAGGAGAAATAAGTCTCTAGATGATAGGCTTGAAATTATGAGAGTTCGATAATGAAAAAGCAAGCACTTATCTATTTGTTTCTTCTGTATTTTGGAGTAACAGACTTCAAAGCACAAGACTTTAGTGTACCTAAAGAAAAAGACTCTTATCACACAAGCGGCTTGTGGACGGGTGTTTATACAAAATATAGGATTTCTGAGCGTTTTCTATACTACGGTGAATATCATTACCGAAGGCGTAATAACTTCATTAATGACATGGCTCAAATTTATTTAAGGTTCGGAACTACCTACTTAGTCAACCCTAAATTTGAAATTACAGCCGGCATTGTTACTCCGGTTTATTGGGCTCCAGATCAAGAAGCCGCCAACATCGATAAGCGAGTGATGCAATATAGACTTTGGGAACAGTTTTTATTTGTTCAATCACTAGATCGAGCTAAAATTTACCACCAATTGCGCTTTGAACAAAGATGGAAAAGAAATTATGAAAAAAATTCTCCCTTTAAGTTAACTTATCGATTTAGATACAAAATCTCTTCCTACATTCCATTAAACAGCGATTATTTAAGACCAAAAACCTTATTCTTATCTCTTTATGAAGAAATATTTATTCAGGCAGGAAAATCGGTCATTTATGACCACATGGAAGACAATAGAATTTTTATTGGTTTAGGTTATATTTTAAATTCTAATATTCAGCTTCAAGCTGGCTATATGTATACTTACCGTCATGGAGGTAGTCCATATTTGTATGAGCAAAGACACATTCCTAGAATTAGTTTATATCATAATTTAGATTTTTATAAGCTTAAAAAAGAACGTAGAAAAGAAGTTCCCATATTACAACATGAGTTTTAAGATAGCGTAATTTTGAAGCATGAGTCATACCTTTAAAGATCATTTAGCACAAACTACCCCCTTCCCTTTTGGCATAAAGGTTAGCCATGCCGAAGGCAGTTATATCTACGATACCGATGGAAAAGCTTATTTAGACTTAATTTCAGGAATAGCCGTTAGCTATTTAGGACATGGCAGAGAAGAAATTAAAGATGCCATAAAAGCTCAAACCGACAAACATTTGCATGTAATGGTTTACGGCGAGTTTGAACAAGAAGCTCAAAATGAACTAGCTGAAGAACTCAAACAAACACTTCCCAAAAGTTTACATTCCTTCTACTTTGTTAACTCCGGTACTGAAGCCAATGAGGCTGCATTAAAACTGGCCAAGCGAGCCACCGGAAGAAGGAAATTGATTTCTTTTAAGGGAGCTTATCACGGAAGTACCCATGGCTCACTAAGTGTTTCCTTTAATGAAATAAAAAAGAATCCATTTCGACCGCTATTGCCGGATGTGCACTTTATTGAGCTGAACAATTTTGGCGACCTAAACCAAATTACAGAAAAGACGGCAGCAGTAATAATGGAAAGTATTCAAGGAGATGCCGGCGTTCGCATTCCTTCCAAGGAATACATGCAAGCCTTGCGCAAAAGATGTAGTGAAGTAGGTGCGCTCTTAATTTTAGATGAAATTCAGTCGGGAATGGGCCGAAGCGGCAAGATGTGGGCTTTTGAACACTACGACATGGTTCCTGACTTAATGACTTCAGGAAAAGCATTAGGTGCCGGCTTGCCCATTGGCTGTTTAGCCGCCTCTAATAAACTTATGCAAAAGTTTAGTGTAAATCCAATGTTAGGCCACATAACTACCTTTGGGGGACATCCATTGGTTTGCGCTGCCGCAGCAGCCGGATTAAAAGTGCTGAGAAAAGAAAAACTCATCGAAAAGGTTGATGAAAAAGCTCAATTGATTAAGGGTTACTTAAAACATCCAAAAATTGTGGAAGTCAGAAATCGCGGTTTAATGTTTGCCGTAGAACTGCAAGATGCTGAGCAAGTGCAAAAAGTTGTTTTAAAAGGATTAGAAGAAGGCTTATTACTCTTTTGGTTTTTGTCTACTCCAAATGCTTTCCGCTTGGCTCCTCCCCTGACCATAAGTAAAGAGGAAATAGAAAAAGGAATGAAGAAATTGTTAGAGTTGTTGGATGAATAGGTGTTATTAATTCATTAAAAGTGGCTAATGTTTCTTTTAGATGCAAGATCGCTTCGCTGTAAGAGTCACAAATTGGATTAAGGATTAAGGAGAAAGGATTAAAGTTTTTTAGAGTATAGAGAATAGACCGCTTTGCTGATAGAATAGAGAGTTAAGAGTGTCTATAGTTTAAAGTTAAAAGTTGAGGATTTAACCTCAAAGTGCCCTAAGGCTTCGTTTCCAACATAAGCAAGCGAAGAAAGAACCAATTCTCGCCCAAGCGAGACAGTTTCAATGTTTTCGCTTTCAACTTTCATATTTTAAATCGCCCTTAACACTCATTTCTGAAAAGTCTCAAATGTTTGATCACTGTAAAATATAACAATCCGCTCTACTCTCCTTCCCGAGGGTTTGTCAACAACTGTATCTTCTTTATGGTCAACTACTTCTTGCTTGCTATCCATTAGTGTAGTTGACTGCTCTGTTTCTTGTTTTTGCTCACTAAAGTCTATTTCTCCTGTGGTGTGCGACTGTTCAACTTTAGTAGTCCCATTAATCAACCAATTTGCATCAACTTTTGGATAAGTCTTTAATATCTTCTGAATAAACTCTAAACTTGGTTTATTTCTGCCGGATAACACATGTGAGACTGATGAACGCTGCACGCCAATTTCATCTGCAAAAGCAGATGCACTTAGCTGGTTTAACTTCATGATGTATCGAAAACGGTCAACTAACTCCATAAATCTTTAATTAACATTTGTAACCTACGAACTAATATACAAATGTAAACTATATTTTTTATTTAACGAGTTACATTTGTAATTTTAAATTAAAATACTTAGACCACCCACCTATCTACTTAATCAATCACTTTAATTTAAGACCCAAATAAGTCTCATTAATAGGTATTTATATTAAATCAATCTAGTGACTACAAACTCCTGTTACATTTGTAACAATTTATGTTAGTTAATGGATTAATATTCCTTCTAGGACAGTATATTACATTTGTAAATAGATTACATTTGTAACACCTCTTTGTTTTATCTTCTTTTAAATTCTAATTACTTAACTTATTTTTTAGATTAATCTAAATATATAATTTTGTCATTGTAAATAGCAGGCAATGAAAAAAACTATAATTCTATTTTTACTATTACCTTCTCTTCTTTTTTCACAAGAGAAAGCGAAAATATTTGGTAAAGTAAGTTCAAATGAGAAAGAACTCCCCTATGCTAATATTTCTGTAAAAAATTCTTCTATAGGAACTGTAAGCGATGAAAGCGGTGCTTATGAGTTAGAGTTAGTGCCTTCTCATTATAGAATCGTAGTAACATATATTGGTTACGAAAAAGTTGAGAAGTCAATCTTTTTGTCTAACAAGGAGGAAGTTGAACTTAATTTCCAACTCAAGGAAACTGCAAACAAAATAAATGAAGTGGTAATTAATGAAATGAAATTACCTTCAAGGTCAGCTTCATATCGTCAAATTGAGTTAATGGATCAGCAGCAAATAAAACAAACTAACGCAATGAATCTAGCGGAAGCTGTTCAATTTATGCCATCGGTAAGAGTGGAAAATAATTGTCAGAATTGTGGATTCACTCAACTAAAAATAAACGGACTACCCGGCTCTTATAGTCAAATTTTAATAAATAATCGCCCAATATTTAGCGCTATGACTTCCGTTTACGGTTTAGAACAAATTCCTACCGCTATGATAAAAAACATAGAACTGAGTAGAAATGGAGGAACTTCTATACATGCTGCAAATGCCATAGCCGGAACTGTTAACCTGATTACTAAAAAGCCGGTTTACAACAGCTGGTCAATTGAGCAAAATACAGCTGCTATTGATGCCAATACAATTGATCTCACTCAAAATTTCCATGCTAGCCTTGTTGATGAAGAACAAAAAATGGGCGTCAACCTTTTTGGCAGCCAAAGAGAAAAATCAGACTATGATGCCAATAATGATGGGTTTAGCGAATTGCCCAAAATAAACAATACTTCATTTGGAGCAAATGCATTTTACCGCTTAAACCAACAAAATACAATCAATATGGATTTTAGCTCTATTAAAGAATATCGGAGAGGTGGCGATCGTTTAGACATTCCATCTCATTTCGCTGATATTTCTGAGCAAATCGAAAGTCAATCTACAATACTTAGCCTTGATTATGAAAGGAAAGGAGTTTTGCATGAGTTTTCAACCTACTTTGCTTTTAGAAATTCCGATAGAGATAGTTACTACGGAGGTTTAGGAGGTGGTAGAACTAGCGCAGACAGTTCATTAGCAACAAAATCCTATGGAAAAACTTCTGATTATTCCATGATTGCAGGAGTAAAAAGTAACTATCAACTAAACGAAAACATCAAACTCATTAATGGAATTGATATTCAGCACAATAAGGTTGACGACCAATTTCCTGCTTTTCAGCGAAGCACTCAACAGAAAGTATATAATCCTGCGCTTTACGGCAGATTTATCTATGACTTATTCCCTTCAACACAAATTTCAGCTGCTTACCGCTTAGATCACATTCAGCTGAAAGGAGAATATGCCTTACTAAATCAGGCATTTAGTAACCGTAAGAATTGGACAACAATTAACCCTAGACTAGCTATTTCTCACCAAATTAATGATTTTTGGAGAGCAAGATTGTTTTATGCAAGCGGTTTTCGTCCGCCGCAAAGCTTCAATGAAGACATGCACATTTCCACTGCCGCCGGAGAAACTGTCTTTACTTTGTTGTCCGAGAATCTGAAAGCAGAAAAGTCAAATGCATATAACGCAGAACTTCAATTTGAAAAAGCCTTCGATAAATTTGACTTTCAACTTAAATTAGATGGTTTCTATACAGAAATACACAACACCTTCACAGAGGTTTCTGCCGGCAAAACTACCTCAGGAGCAATTGTTAACCGCCTTGTAAATGGGACTTCTACCCTAGTTTACGGTAGCAATTTTCAACTAAAAATGAATAAAGACTATGAGTGGAATGTTGAAGTTGGCGGAACGGTTCAAGATGCTCACTACAAAGAAAGCCAATTGGTTTTTGAGAGTGAATTTCAATTAATAAAGGAACAGCGATTATTGAGGACACCCAACCTTCATGCATACTTATTTATGAATAAATACTTTTCAAGATCATTAAGTCTCAGTTTTAACGGCAAGTATACCGGAAGTATATTAGTACCGCGCTTAAACTCTACTGCTGACAATATGGAGTTAATTAATTCAGATGACTTTATGGATATTAACATTAGACTCGCAAAGGATTTTCTTTTTAAAAACAAACTTCAATTGCAATTAAGTGCAGGTGTTCAGAATGTGTTTAACAGCTACCAAAGCGACTTTAGCAGTGGACCTTTACGCGATTCCGACTATATCTATGGTCCTATGCGACCAAGAACTTATTTTCTTTCTTTAAAATTCGGTAGCTTTCAGTAATTTTTAGAACAACCTAAAAATATATTTAGTGAATAATAACTACATTTGCAAGAAATAAAAAACACACATAATGCCCTCATTAACAGAAGAAAATTACTTAAAGGCAATTTTTGTTCTCAATGAAGAAAAAGAGAGTAAAGCAACAACCAACGCCATTGCTGATAAAATGGAGACCAAAGCCTCCTCGGTCACGGATATGCTAAAGCGTTTAAAGGAAAAAGAATTGGTTCACTATAAAAAATACCAAGCCGTTAAGCTGACTAAAGCCGGAGAAAAAGTAGCGGTGTCGATTATTCGGAAGCATC
>DIAJ01000035.1:23420-25233 GCA_002415785.1 Flavobacteriales bacterium UBA5081 | reverse complement strand
GGTGTCGATTATTCGGAAGCATCGTTTATGGGAGTATTTTTTAGTAGAAAAGTTAAACTTTGGATGGGATGAAGTGCATGACATTGCCGAGCAATTAGAACACATTCAGTCTCCTCAATTGACAAATAGACTAGAGCAGTTTTTAGACTTTCCAAAAATGGATCCTCATGGCGACCCCATTCCCGACAAAGACGGAAAATTTCCGATGAAATTGAGCTTGACACTTGGTGAAGCAAAAGTGAATAATCACTACTTAGTGATTGGAGTAAAAGATCACAGTACACCTTTTTTCAACCACTTAAAGCAGCTACACATTGATTTAGGTACAGAAATTAAAGTAAACAAAATAAGCGATTTCGATCAATCAATGGAGGTTAACATCTCCCCTAACAGTCAGTTTGTTATCTCACACGAAGCTGCTAAAAATTTATTTGTAAAAGAGTTATGAGAATTATTCTGAACATTTTACTTGCAATAACTTTACTTTTAACGGCTTGCAATCCTGTTGAAAAAAAGAAGGATAAACCAATCAAAATTGTTTGTACGACTAATATTTTGGGCGATTTAGTAGAGGTTTTAGCAGCTGATCAGTCAACCGTTGTTTCTTTAATGGGTGCAGGCGTTGATCCTCATTTATACAAAGCTACTCAAGGAGATTTGATGGAACTAAACAGCGCTGATGTCATTATTTACAATGGATTGCACTTAGAAGGTAAAATGACAGAAATATTTGAAAAGTTATCAAATCGAAAAAATATAATTGCTGCTACTGCCGGAGTTGATCAAAGAAAGCTCATAAATAATAGCGACTTTAAAGGTGCTTACGACCCTCATTTGTGGTTTGACGTCAAACTTTGGATAGAGGTTATTGACTACATTGCTTATCAACTTTCAACTATCGATGGATTAAATCAGGAACTAATTAATCAAAATAAAGAGGCTTACATCAAGCAACTTCAACTACTAAATGAGGAAGTGAAAAGCAAAATTTCAAGCATTGATAAAAGTCAGCGAGTGTTAATTACTGCACATGACGCTTTTGCCTACTTTGGAAGAGCTTACAATATTGAAGTTAGGGGCTTGCAAGGCATTTCTACCTTATCGGAGTATGGCTTAATGGATGTTAGCGAATTAGTTGACTTTATTGTTGAGCGCAAGATAAAGGCGGTTTTTGTAGAAAGTTCTGTTTCTGACCGGTCGCTAAAGGCAGTGGTTCAAGGTTGCCGTTCAAAAGGACATGATGTTGTAATTGGCGGTACGCTATATAGCGATGCTTTGGGAGAGAAAGGAAGTAATGCAGGAACTTACATTGAAATGGTCAAACATAATGTAAATACGATTGTAGAGAATTTGAGATGATGGATTTAGACATTAGACTTTAGAGGTTAGATTTTAGAAGCTAGAGTAAAGAAACGAAGTTAAGTGTTTATTATACATAAACTTATCGGTTAAAAGTAAAAACACAAAAAATGAATGACACCTCCATAGAAACCCATAATTTAACAGTCAGTTACGATCGAAGGCCGGTATTGTGGAATATCGACTTTAAGCTGCCTAGCGGAAAAATCATTGGAATTATCGGTCCGAATGGTTCAGGGAAAACAACGCTCTTAAAAGCCATTATGGGCTTAGTAAAACCCAGTAGTGGTTATGTGAAGCTGTTTGATCAAGATTTAGACAAAGTACGTTCTAAAATCAGTTACGTTCCGCAAAGAGAATCAGTTGACTGGGACTTCCCTGCCTCTGTAATGGACGTGGTGCTGATGGGGAGGTATAGAAAAAACAACCTACTTAAACCAACAAGCAAAGAAGA
>DIAJ01000035.1:15921-23365 GCA_002415785.1 Flavobacteriales bacterium UBA5081 | reverse complement strand
TTAAACCAACAAGCAAAGAAGATAAAAACATTGCAGCTGAAGCATTGGAAAAAGTGAATATGCTTGAGTTTAGTAACCGACAAATTAGTCAGCTCAGTGGTGGGCAGCAACAAAGGGTTTTTATTGCCCGCTCTTTAGCACAAGGAGCTGATCTGTACATATTAGATGAGCCCTTTGTAGGAGTCGACGCTGCCACTGAAGAAGCCATTATGCAATTGTTTAAAAAAATGCAAGAAGAAGGTAAAACCGTTGTTGTTGTGCACCATGATTTACAAACTGCAAAGCTTTACTTTGATTGGATGGTACTTTTAAATACTCGATTAGTTGCTTGCGGTCCCAAAGAGGAAATATTTAATGATGAACTTTTACAGGAAGCTTATGGAGGTAAGCTGAATGTATTGAGTAAAGTAGGAGAATTGATTAAAGAAAAGCGATTCCCGATTCGGGAGAAGAAGTAGAGTTTAGAAATTAGATTTTAGACTTTAGAGTCAAGAAACAAGATATAGTATTGATTATAAGAATATTTAGCGACTAAAAATAGATAGCTAAAAATGAAATACTTAAATAATGTAACCAAATGAATTAACCACAAAGAACACTAAGAATGCTCAGAGCACTCTAAGATTTAGAAGAATTCAAAAGCCTTTGCGCCCTTGGAGTTACCTTCGAGAGCTTTGCGGTTAAAAGGATGGCTGAAAAATAAAATAATTCAATGTTAAAAGAAACCCTCGACTTTTTAAGTTTTACTGATCCGAATGTTCGCTATGTAGTTATAGGGAGCGTTATTTTAGGAGCAAGTTCTGCTTTGGTGGGTAGTTTTGCATTTTTGCGAAAACGCGCATTAGTGGGCGATGCAATTGCTCACTCAGTATTGCCCGGAGTAGCTGCTGCCTTTATGATTTCAGGGGTAAAAGATCCATTAATTTTAATTGTTGGTGCTTTAATCAGTGGCTGGCTGTCAATAGTTATGATCGACGGCATCGTTAGAACTACCAAGTTAAAGAGCGATGCAGCCATTGGTATTGTTCTTAGTGTATTTTTTGGTGTGGGAATTTTATTATTAACGCATATTCAACAATCAGGCAATGGAGCGCAGTCGGGTTTAGACAGCTTTTTATTTGGCAAAGCCGCCTCCCTAACCCCCGACGATATTTGGGTGTTTAGCAGTATTGGCTCTTTCTTAGTCGTAATTATTTTCCTCTTTTTTAAAGCCTTTAAAATTGTGTCATTTAACCCGGATTATGCACAAACCATTGGTTTACCTGTAAAATTTATAGAATTCCTTTTGTCTACCATTACCGTTTTAGCCGTAGCTGTTGGCATTCAGGCTGTAGGGGTTGTTTTAATGGCTGCATTGCTCATTACTCCGGCTTCAGGAGCACGCTTTTGGACCAACAAATTAGGCAAAATGCTCTTCATAGCCACTACCTTTGGCGTTATATCTGCATTTGTTGGCTCTTATGTTAGCTATATTGCCCCTAACATGCCAACAGGCCCTTGGGTTGTAATGATTTTATCCCTTTTAACAGTTGCTTCGATTTGGTTCGCTCCAAAAAAAGGAATGTTAGCACGCTTAAAAACACGTCGTGAAAATCAAAATAAAATACTTACAGAGAACATTTTAAAACTTTTTTACCACTTAGGTGAAAAGAAAGAAGATTTTGAAGTTGGAAGAAGTCAAGAAATCTTGTTAGAGAACCGAGACTTTACTGAAGTAGAACTTAAAAAAGGTTTGCTAAAGCTAAAGAAAAAAAACCTTTTGAGAAATAAAAAGAACTTGTGGTACATTACGCAAAGTGGACTATCTGAAGCCAAGCGAATTATTCGTTTACACCGACTTTGGGAGATGTACTTAAACCAACGCTTGAAACTAGAGCCGGATCATGTGCACAATGATGCTGAAGCGATAGAACACATTATAACTGCCGACATTGAGAAACAATTGGAGAAAGAATTAGCTTATCCTGAGAAAGACCCTCATCAAAGTAAAATCCCTTATAACGATAACTAATGGAAGCATTTTGGATCATATTAACCGGTTCTTTAATCGCCATATCTTGCAGCTTGCTTGGCGCTTATTTAATATTGAGAAAAATGGCCATGGTGGGCGACGCTATCTCGCATGCTGTTCTACCGGGAATTGTATTGGCATACCTCTTCTCTGCCTCTCGTGAAGCACTACCAATGTTGATTGGGGCAGCCGCTCTCGGTGTTTTAACGACCGTTTTAATTGAGTTATTTTACCAGAAAGCAAAACTTCAAGTAGATGCTTCTATTGGCATAACATTCACCTGGTTATTTGCTATCGGAATTATCCTTATTTCTGTTTTTGCCAATCAAGTAGACTTAGATCAAGATTGTGTGCTTTACGGAGAAATTGCATACGTTCCATTAGATTTATGGATTACTGATAGTGGGTTTAATCTCGGTCCGCGTGCAGTATGGATTAGTGCCGCCTTATTGGTCTTTGTCTTACTGTTTATTCAACGCTTTTACAAAGCATTATTTATTACAACATTTAACGAAGATTTTGCCAAAGCGCTAGGCATTAATGTAGCCTTTTATCATTATGCTTTAATGGGCTCTGTCTCTTTAAGTACGGTAGTTTCATTTGAGTCAGTAGGAGCTATTTTAGTCGTGGCTTTTTTGGTTGTTCCTCCTGCTGCTGCATACTTGCTCACCAATGATTTAAAGAAGATGCTTTTGCTCAGTGCTGTCTTTGCATTTTTGTCTGCCTTTGGCGGCTACTATTTAGCGGCCTTTATAAATGGTTCGATTGCAGGAGCCATGGCTAGTGTCGCCGGAATAATTTTTCTACTAGCGTGGGGAGTTGTTTATTTGAATAAACAACAAAATCAGCTGAAAAGAAAGTACAAAAGCGCTTCAGTTGTTCATTAAATTCAAGCATTAGTCATTTTGCTTTACCTACCTTTGCAATTGTAATATATGTTGAAAGATATAATCACTCAAACAATATAAAATCAACCAGATGAGTAGAAAAATGAAACCCGAAAGTTTAATGATGTCATACGGTTATAAACCGGAACTTTCTGAGGGCGCTATTAAGAGTCCAATATTTCAAACATCCACTTTTGTCTTTAAGAATGCTGAAGAAGGAAAAGCTTTTTTTGAAGTAGCTTATGGATTAAGAGAAAAGAATGAAGGAGAGGAACTTGGCTTAATTTACAGCAGAATTAATAATCCGGATTTAGAGATTTTAGAAAACCGCCTATGCTTGTGGGATGAAGCTGATGATTGCGCTGTTTTTGAAAGCGGAATGTCGGCTATTTCAACTGTTTTGTTGGAGTTTTTACGTCCGGGTGACTTAGTGGTGTGTAGTAGCCCTGTTTACGGAGGAACCGATCATTTTGTAAAGAAAATACTTACTCAGTTTGGAGTACATGTCTTAGAGTTTAGTGTTGGCGAAAGTAAAGAAGCACTTGTTGAGCGCATTCAAGCAAGTGGTTTAGCAGATAAACTGGCTTTAATATACATTGAAACACCTGCTAATCCAACAAACGACTTAGTAGACATAGCGGCCACAAAAGAGATTTGTAAGCATTTTTCTACTTCAGAAAGAGAAGTATACTTGGCAGTAGACAACACTTATATGGGACCACTTTGGCAGCATCCGTTAAAACATGGAGCCGACTTAGTGCTTTACTCTGCTACCAAGTACATTGGCGGTCATAGCGATTTAATTGCAGGTGCTTGCTTAGGCTCATTTGAATTAATGAAACGAGTAAAAACACTACGTACTTTCTTGGGTAATATGGCCGGTCCGAATACAGGATGGCTATTGATGAGAAGCTTGGAAACCCTAAAAGTGAGAATGGACAAGCAAGCTAAAAACGCCAAACACGTTGCAGACTTTTTAAACAGTCACCCAAAAGTGGAAAAGGTTTACTATTTAGGAAATATAACTGAAGCCGATGGGGAGCAGTATAAAGTAAAACAAAAGCAATGTTTAAGCAATGGAGCAATGATTTCTTTTGATGTAAAAGGTGGCGAAAAAGAGGCTTTTAAATGTTTAAATGCATTAAAACTTATTAAACTGGCAGTTAGCTTAGGTAGTACAGAAAGCTTAGCAGAGCATCCGGCGAGCATGACTCATGCCGATGTGGATAAAGAGCTTAGGGATCGACTTTCTATTTCAGATAAAATGATTCGTCTTTCCATTGGTGTAGAACACCATGAAGACATCATCTACGATATTGAACAGGCTTTAGAAAAAGTATAAGTTAATCAATACAATAAAAAAATGCGGTTCAGTTAGAGCCGCATTTTTTTATGCAAATTGAAATACAGCTTAATTAATTCTTTATCACTTTAAAGTTTGCTTTCTCTCCTGCCCTATTTGTGAGCTCTATAAAGTAAATCCCTGACTCAGCAGCAACATTAAAGTCTAAGTGATTAGTATTCGTAAATACTTTCTCTTGAATAAGCTGCCCATGAATGTTCAACACCTTTAACTCTATGTAATTTTCTTCTTTTAAGAATTTTACATTAAGTTCTCCCCTTGTTGGATTGGGATAAAAACTTATTTTATCTTTAAAATTGACACTGTCTAGTCCAACCGATAAATAAGTGTAACAATCAGAAGTATCAACACAAGAAGCATTTCTTAAAATTACAGCGAAGTCTCCGTTGTATGATGGTGTAAATGAAGATGAAACTGCTCCGCTAATTAAGGTGTCAGCATTGCAATCATACCACTGGTATGAAGATACTTGATCTGGAGTACTTAAAACATTGTTATTGTTTTGAATAACACTAGCTGTAAGTGGATTTACTACCACTTTTAAATGAACATCTCTTTTCGCAGGAATCAAACAATGATCATCTTGGTTTTGAAAATAGAAATGGTAAACACCCACACTATCACTATCTAAAATGTGGTTACAATCAGTTTGCCACTCAAAGGTGGTAAAAACTGCCCCTAAGCTTTCTATTGCATATTGGTTGTGTATTGTATCAAGCGTGGGAATTTGGTTTTTTAGAACAGCACAAGGTGGATTAATGCAAGCTGAAGTATCGCTATAATCATCTGCAAATTGTAAAGAAGAAAAAGTAGATCTTACATATTGCAAAGAACTACCTACAAGATCAGTATCATTTATTGTAATCGGTAGTGTAACTAAATTACCGGCAGTAACATTTAGTTCTAGACTGTTTGCTTGACTTTGTCCAAGAAAAGTGATTGGCGAAGTATTGGTCGCATTGCAATCCATTATCCTTATTAGCTGGTTACTTTTAACTGAGGCAATTTTCACTCCTTCTCTATATGAGTCTGCACTTACAACTATATGATAATTACCGCTACTTCCACTATTGACTTTAAAGTTAAGCAAGCCTGAATTTGGGTCTATACTTGCCGGAGTATTTAAAGAATTAAAATTTCTGTTCGGGGTAGGGTTATTATAAGAATAACCAGCCGAGTAATTGAAAGGAGTATTCATATCAATAAAGGCAGAATCGAAGGAGTAAACAATTGAATCAAAATCTGTATCAATAGCTGAAACATCTAAGCTAACATTGTCGCCTTTACAAAATAACCTCCAAGGAGCGTCTGCAAATTTAGGAGAAGAGTCATAGCAGCTGTCTACTAACTGATTAGAGTTATTAGGATACATAATAGATTTTAAAAACAACGTACCACTTGCTCCTTGAGTAATGTTTTCTCGATCAGTCATACAGCAGGCACTCTTAAAAGTAAAACTCCATCCACTTTGTGGAGGTGTCCCATTTAAATAAATTGTATCGGATTTATAATAGTAATTTCGAAATGTTCCAATGTCATTGTTTGAACAGCTCAAACTATTCGCAGTGGATGAGTTGAATTCACATCGTGGATTTACATCTCCTTGATTGTATAACTGCCACTTATTAGAATCGGGTTTAACTCTAATGGATGAAATCACATTGTTACTTGTGTCGGTAGGTCGAGGATTACCACGAATAATGATAGTTTCATTTGAAAAACCTATGATATTATTATAACAATTAACCCTTAAGTTCATTTTAAAAACATACCTGCCCTCACTGACACATTCCCAACTAATTTCTCCACCTGCAAAATGACTTGCATTTAAATTAAAAGTACTTGATAAGAAAATTAAAGTATATAAAATGGAGTAGTAAACTTTTCTCAAAACATTAATTTTTAAAGGTTAGCATACAAAGAAAAGGAAAAATTTAGATTTATTAAGAAAGCCTGCGTTATTTCTCATAAATCACCATTGTATCAGCAATTTTATCGTGCAATGCTTGCTTACGGCTATCAAAGGCAGCCATAATATACCCAATCATCAGTATAATAGCAGATACAATTTTTGAGAAGTAACGCCCTACTCCTCTTAAAAAAGTAATTCTACTTCCATCAGTTCTAACAACTTTTAGATCAAATGCCATTTTACCAATGGTAGCTTGCTTTGAGGAACTCTGCATTCCTGCATAGTATACTACATCCAATAGCAATGAGAAAATTGAGTATCCCATATATTGACCACTAAAAAAGTATTCTAATTGCATACTTTCAGGATCTTGAGGCATGGGAAACATTGTTCCAAAAAACACTAATGCAGAGATGGAGTGAATAATGTAAATGACAATGCTGTCAATAATCGAAGCAACAAATCGCACCCAAAAGCCACCATAATTGTATTTCTTTTCATCGTTTAAAATTTCCATAACTTTTTTGGCAACTAATATACTAGAATTCCGTCTAATTGAACAAATCTTTTTATTTTAGCATTTTTAACATTCCTAATCATTAGAAATATTTCAAGATGAAAAACTACCTCTTAGTCGCTTTCCAACTTATAGTAACGCTTGCATACAGCCAAAAGCAACATGTTAATGAAGATTTTAATAATTCCGCTTTACCACTTAACTGGACGAACGATAGTGTAAGTGGTTCTCATTTTTGGTTTTTTGGAGTTGACGGAGCAAACTTGCATAGCGGGAATCAAAATATAGACGGCACTCCCATGGCATTTTTTGATGATGATGTTTTGGGTTATATCTCTGATAACAACACAGCTGAATTAACCACACCTACTTTTGACAATTCAACTGCCCTATATACATACTTATCCTTTGATTATAATTTTAGACAAATACCTGGTAGTATACTAGACTCTTTCTATGTGGACATTTATGATGGCAGTCGATGGCAAAGGGTTTTCTCAAGAGATCAAGATGATTGTGGAAATTACACTATCTGTTCTACTTTTCCTTCTGTTTTTATCGACATTTCAGCTTATACAGCTACAAATTGCCAGGTACGGTTTACTTACCACGATGGCAATGGATGGGGGTATTATGTTGGCCTAGACAATGTAAAAATCTGGTCTCCTTATGCTAATGACCTAATTGCTGCTGAAATCATAGAACCAAAAACCGGCTGTAATTTAAGCTCAACAGACTCCATTAAAGTTTTAAT
>DIAJ01000035.1:15435-15827 GCA_002415785.1 Flavobacteriales bacterium UBA5081 | reverse complement strand
AAAGTTTTAATTAAAAATCTCGGACATCAAACCCAACAAAATTTTGACATCGCTTTTGAATTAAACAGCAATCCGGCGATAATTGAAACGGTAAGTGACTCCATTACATATCAGGACTCAATAATATATACCTTTAGCAATACCGGCGACTTCTCTGCAGTTGGTATTCATAATTTAAAGGTTTACACCCTTCTCGCTAATGACTCAAATTTAAATAATGACACTTTAAGTGTTCAAATTTTAAACGATACTATTTACCAACTACCCTATTCCAATGATTTTGAAACTGTAAACAATGGTTGGACTGCAAGTGGAACCAACTCTTCATGGGAATGGGGAGTCCCTAACGGAAATGTGATTGATACTGCTTACTCCGGACAAAATGCTTGGGT
>DIAJ01000035.1:12339-15375 GCA_002415785.1 Flavobacteriales bacterium UBA5081 | reverse complement strand
GCTTGGGTGACTAATTTAAATGGCAATTATAACAATCTTGAATTAAGTTACCTCACCTCTCCTTGTTTTGATTTTAGCGCTAACAATGGTGACCCAAGGATGAACTTTAAACTTATTTATGAAACAGAAATAAGGTTTGATGGATTCTGGATGGAATATTCACTTGATGATGGTGTAAATTGGTCGAAAATTCAAAACTCTACTGCAACTAGTCTCAATTGGTATAATAATACTAATCTTAATTTTTGGGAGGGCAACTCCAACAATAATTGGTTAACTGTTGAAAATGTTTTATCTGGCTTAGGTGGAGAACCACAAGTTAAACTGAGGTTTGTTTTTAACAGTGACCCATCTACTAGACTTGAAGGAATTGGGATTGATAATTTCAACATCATTGCACCACAAGCATTTGATTTAGGACTTAATGAAATGGTATATCCTAATAATAATTCCATGCCAATTTGTGGTTATGGAGCAAATGAAAGCATTATTTTAAAAATTGAAAACAGGGGAGCTAATCCTATAGATACATTTTATGTGGGTTATCAAATTAATAATGGAGGAAATAATATTGATACAGTAATTTCTACCATTTTACCTAATAATTCAATTACTTATAATCATAGTATTACTGCAGACCTATCTACCATCGGTACGTATAACCTCAAGACTTGGGTGAGCATACCAAATGATGGTTATAACGGAAATGACACTTTAGCTAACATAAGTGTTATCAACAACCAAAACATAAGTGTGAATGCCATTCCTTATTCGGAAGATTTTGAAAATTTTAGTCAATCCTCCTCAATTGGCGGACAACATGGCTGGAGCGCCAATCCGGTTTCTACGAGTATCAGTGCATTTGGCTGGAGATCTAATTCATATAATACACTTTCTTCCTTAACCGGCCCATCAAATGATCACACATCAGGTCATGGAATATATGCCTACTTAGAATCTAGTGCAATCGGCACAAATGCAACAATGGAAAGTCCTTGTATTGATTTATCTCAAGAAATTGGAGCAAATCTTACTTTTTGGTATCACCGTTATGGTTCAACTATGCAGCCCACCTACATTGATGTTTATGATGGAAGCAGTTGGGTAAATGTAGATGTAATTACAGCTCAACCACAAAACACAGAAACTGACCCTTGGACATTTCATGAAACAAACATCAGTGCCTTTGCAGGTAGAAGAGTTAAAATCCGCTTTAGAGGCTCTAGCCAATCTTGTTGTAGTGGAGATATGGCGATTGATGACATACGAATAGAACCGTCTACTATTCAAATAAAAAACTTAACACAGCTTAGAAGTTGTGAGCTGAAAGATAAATTAGGTGTTGAAGTAAAACTATACAACAAGAGCATAATCAATGTTTCAGCCGGAGAGTGTGTATTTTCTTATATAGTAAATGGTCAGCAAACGGTTCATGATACTTTAAAGCAATTTTTAGCGGCCAATGATTCAGTGAACTTCACTTTTAACGACAGCATTGATTTAGCTCGATATGGAGAAAAAATTAATATACAAGTCTCTGCATCATATACGAATTACCCATTAGCAGATTCAACTAACTTTAATTTTCATCAACCATTTATTAATAAGGAACTTACTGAAAACTTTGAGAGATACTTTGCCGGAACTTTTGATACTGAAATATGGGTAAAAAATGGCAATTGGCAAATAATTAACGATACAATCTCTTATAACGCTAAACTGAAAAACAAAACTCTAAATGGTTTTCAGTATCTTCAAAGTAGTAGTAGCTCTATGCATAACGACTCCATTGAAAGTATGTGTTTAAATATTAGAGAGGCTGACTCTTTAGATTTAGTATTCTGGTATAACATTATTGGAACCGTAAACAGTAAATTATTTGTTTATAAAAAGGTTGATGATACTTTAGAGGTGAAGATTGACTCTGTTACAGGAACAACACCTGCTGGAGAATGGCAAAGAAAACACATTGACTTAAGCTCACATTTGGATACCAACTTAATTATTGGGTTCCGTTTCATCGATACCAATCAAAATATTAATACTTCTGTAAGCTTAGATGACATCCAATTATTGGAGCAAAACTCTACCTATGATTTACAAATCAATAAAATGAATATTCCGATTGCCGGCTGTGATTTTACAGCTAAGCATATTAACGCTTTAGTTGAAAATGTAGGGTTAGATAGCATTCCTGCTAATTCTGCAGAGATCTATTACCAGATCGACCAAAATACGCCGATAAAAGACACCATAAGGCAAACAATTCAAGCCGGAGAAGTATATCTTCATAACTTTTCAACTTTAGCCAACTTTAATCAAATTGGAAACAGCTATAATTTGCGTTTATGGACTTCATTGAATGGTGATGTATTGAATGAAAATGACACTTTAAACTCAAGTTTCACCAACCATTTTAAAAATGATAGTCTCTTTGAAGACTTTGAAAGTTTTACTGACTACGCTTGTTTAAGCACATTTAAAGATGAGTTTAAAAATGGATGGTATTCACCAAATAACACCTGGGGATTACACAATGCAAATAACTGTTCCCCCTACCCGCTTTCAGGTCCTTTTTATGACCATACAACCTCAAATGGTAAGTTTATCTACGTTGAGCCAACGAATAATTCAAATAAAGTAGCTCAAATTTATAGTCCATGTATTGATGTTTCAAATGTTGTGTCACCTGTTTTAAGTTATTGGTTTCATCTTTATGGTAGTCATATTGATACTTTTTGGGTAGAAGTAAACTCAAACGGTCAATGGCAAGTGATTGACAGCTTAATTGGTCAACAACAAACTTATGCAGGGGCAGCATGGCAACAAAGAAGCATTCAACTGAGCAACTTTAAATCCAACTCGCCACTACAGTTTAGATTTAGAAGTAGAATTAATGGTCGCTTTAATAGATTAGCTCTTGATGATATTTCCATCGCTGATTCATTAGTTACTTCATTAAATCAAATAAAAAGTACTAACCTTAACTATCACCTATACCCCAACCCTTCTCAAGGACAATTTACTTTAGAAGTA
>DIAJ01000035.1:7840-12197 GCA_002415785.1 Flavobacteriales bacterium UBA5081 | reverse complement strand
TAAAATCAATAGCAATAAAAACCACATTCAATTGAATGACAAAGCTAAAGGTGTTTACTTTCTGAGTGTTCCGAATAAGAATGTAAGAGAGAAGGTGGTAGTTTATTAATTCAGCTGATTATAATATAAAAAACTAAATAGCATTATGAAGTCTATTATCTCAATTATTGTTTTTACTGTAAGTATAACATTAGCTTACAGCCAAAAAATTCACATCAAGGAAGACTTTAACAGTACTCAAAATACAAATACACCTCCGAAGTGGTCAACTTCAAATCAGTATGGTTTAAGATGGTTGATTTCAAATGATGTAAGTTTCACCCCCGGTAATCAATCTATAAATGGCAGTAAATTAGCCTATTTGAAGGGAAACAATAACTCTAATAGTGTTGGTTATTTGTATTCTCCAATATTTGATAATACTACCGATTCTCTTACTCATTTAACTTTTGATTATAACTTTCACTCTGACACTTTTCAGTTTGATACTTTTTTTGTTGAAATCTACAACAATCAACAGTGGAACAGAGTCTTTAGTAGAACTACAGATGATTGCGGAAGTTTTTTGGACAGTAATTGTATTGCTAACTTCCCAAGCGCTTTAATTGATCTATCTTCCTATCAAAACAATTCTTCTCAATTGCGTTTTGGTTATAGTTACTTAGCAAACAGTGGTAGAATTGCAGCCATTGATAATGTAGTCGTTTATTCACAGAAAAACAATGACTTAAACCTATTTACTCCAATTACTGAATATACAGGCTGTAGTATGATGGACTCCATAACAGTTTTCTTATCAAATGAAGGGTTCAATAATTCTTCTTCAGCAAGCTTAAGTTACCAGCTTAATAGTGGCAGTCCGATTACAATTGGAAGTCCCTCTACTTTATTGGTTAACGACACTGTTCAATTTAACTTTTTAGTGAATAACTTAATCCATGGCCGAAATGAATTAAAAGTCTTTCACGACTGGCAAGCAGATGAAAACAAGTCCAATGACACAATTCGCATCATCATTCAAAACTATATGATTGATAACTATCATACTGAGGGTTTTGAAAGTTTTGTAGATGGTCCTTGTTTTTTAGAAAAAGTCCAAATTTTGAAAAATGGATGGGAAGTTAGAAACAACTTTCTTACATGGGATCTGCAAAGCCAAAGATGTATTGCAAACATTTCATCAAGTCTTAACAATACAGTTCCTACTCATTCAAATAATGAGCAATTTTTTAATATTACCTATGGCAACATTAATTCAACCGACTCTATTGCAATACTCAACTCCCCTTGTATAGATTTTAGCAATTTTACTAATCCCCAACTAAGCTTTTGGTATTATAGACATAGCCTTGACTCTAGTAGTTTGGCTGTGGAAATATTTGACACTAGTTGGACAACAGTTCATGCAGTCCAAGGACAGACAGCAAATAGCTCAACCAATGCTTGGAAAATTGCTCAAGTAGATTTGAGCGCCTATTCAGGTAAAAATATTCAAGTACGCTTTATTGGTAAACTTGACTGGACTAGCAATTCTTCAAGTGTTTTAATTGATGAAATTACATTTTTTGATAAATTAAATCAAGATATTGGGTTATTGGATATTATTAGTCCATCTACCGATTCATGCTCACTTCCTTCAAATGCAAATGTTCAAGTATTATTAGCAAATTTTGGAAGTCAAAACATTGTTTCAAATAGCCTCTCACTTGAGCTATATCATAATGACAGTTTAATACAAACCGAAACAGTTTCGAGCAGTATTAATATAAATGACTCATTACTTTACCCTTTCAATACAACTTTAGATTTAAGCAACTCCGGCGAACATAAAATAGCGTTTAAAGCTATTTTAAGTGGAGATACTCTTACACATAACAATAACTTTCAAACAACTGTTTATAACCAATCCGTTCAACTCCCCTACTTTTATGAAAACTTTGAAAACACAGAAGTGGGTCATTCCAATTTTATGGATGATGATTTAAACGGTTGGACAAGGCAACCTGACTCTATAAATACTTACACTTGGCAAGTTTGGCAAGGTTCTGCTCCACTTATCAATGGTGATGGTGTAAGAAATATTCCTCCAAACGGGCCTAGTGGTGACCATACAAATGCAACTTATTTAGGTAACGGAGATGGAAAATACATAAAACTAAAATCAGACTTTACCACAAGCCAACCTCCTGCTCATTTAATTTCACCTTGTGGAGGAATAGATTTAACAACTAGTGCAAATAATAAGGTAACGCTAAGTTTTTGGTATCACATGTTTGGCAATAACACCACAGACTTATTTGTGGATATACATAATGGAACACAATGGGTAAATGGAGTTTCTGTTATTCGTGGAGCTCAGCAGGTGGAGGCTAGTTCTCCATGGAAATACAGACAAGTTACCTTAAACAACTTCACCAATGTATCCAATGCAAAAATTCGTTTTAGAGCAAGTGGTATATCTAATACAGGCGGAGGTGATATAGGTTTAGATGATATTCGAATATTTGATCGAAAGCCGACTGACTTAGCTTTACTAGGATTCCGACGTCCTGAAACAGACTGTGGTCTTTCCAATCAAGAACAGTTAAGGGTTTATGTCCAAAATATTGGTACAACTGATATTTATAATCTTGAATTAGCTTACCAATTAACACACACAGATTTAAATGGTCAAAGTCAAACCTTTCCTGTTGTAAGTGAGTCAATTATTACTCAAATTATCTCACTAGCCAGTTATACAAAAACATTTGCTAACCGCCTTGATTTATCTCTACCGGGTACCTACCAAATTAAAGTGTGGTCTGAAATAAGCGGCGATGGTTATGCTTTTAATGACACCTTGGTTCATACGGTGAAGAACACCTTAAAACCAACAGATTATTGTGAAGACTTTAATGATTTAGCCTTAAACGAACAACCTCAGTTTTCTTATGGGAATTACAATATGCTATCAAATGATTGGGCTGTCTCTCATGTAGATAATTTTTATTTTAAACCAACAACTTTAAATAACAGTCATGGGGTTATCAGTAGAAGCAAAAAAACAGATGATATTTTTATACTGAAAACTCCAATCTATAATCAACTTAACTATGTTCAAACACCTTGTATAGAAATAGCTGACTCTGCAAAACAATTATCCTTTTGGTTCAACATTGGAAGCCAATTACCCTATTGGATTATTGTAAAAGGAAATAAAAATCAAGCCGGCTTTTATGAAGTTATTGATTCGATTTATGTAGATGCTAATCATTTAAACGGCTGGAATAAAGCTATTGTTAAGCTTGCAGACTATCGAAATACAATCAGTCAGTTTGAAATCAGTTTTTTTGAAGCATCAGGCAGTAGCATTACTACTGCATCATACTTTGCTTTAGATGATTTCTGTATATCTGATGCTGGTAATCAAGAAATTCAATTAACTGATTTTCCAAAAATATTTACAACAGAATGTGGTTACAGCAATCAAGAAAGTATGCAATTTACCGTTCGGAATGTGGGAAAAAACCCAATTGATTCGTTTATGGTTATCAGTACTGTAGACACAAATACTAGAAAGTCAACAAACCACTATTTTACTGACACTTCATGGTTCTACCCTTCTCCGTCATTAAACTTTGATGATCTAGAAACATACACGATAAACCCAACCGTTGACATGTCACATAAAGCCAAGTATATTTTTAACGCTAAAGTGGCACTTCCTACAGAAAATGTTGAGAGAGACAATGTTTACAATAAAAACATTACTAACAAACTTCCCATAGACACCAATTATGCAACTGATTTTGAAAATTATCACGATCGACTAAATGGTTTGATTCTACCTCAAAACAATGGTTTTAACTTCAAGGTTATACGCAATGGTAACTGGCCTAGTATTGGTGACCACACCAAAGGCAGTAATGGGTACTACTTGTTAACTGATCCAAACACAATTAATACAGTCAATGACACTGCATATATTTACACACCTTGTTTTGATTTAAATATGATGGCTACCCCAACATTGAGCTTTTGGTATCATAAAACCGCCTCTCCTAACTATTTGTCGAAGTTCCAAATTGATGTTAGAGCCAATGGAACAGGAAGCTGGCAAGCATTGGACTCAGTTGGTGGCACTAGCTTTGGTCACAACTCACCTTACCTAAATAAGGTCATCAATCTAAGTAATTACAAGAACCAAATTGTTCAATTCAGAATAGCTGCTAAGTACGAAAATGGTCATTATGTTGCGATAGATGACATTCAAGTCGTTGACTCTTTGATTACTTCAATAAAAAATAAAAGCACCTTATCATTAAATAACTACCATCTCTACCCCAACCCTTCTGAAGGACAATTTACTTTAGAAGTA
>DIAJ01000035.1:4690-7755 GCA_002415785.1 Flavobacteriales bacterium UBA5081 | reverse complement strand
TACTTTAGAAGTAGACCAAATCTTTTTAGGTGAACTCTATCAAATTCGAGAGCTATCCGGTAAATTAGTACAAGAAGGCAGAATTAACAGCAATACGAATCACATTCAATTAAATGATAAAGCCAAAGGCATTTACTTTTTGAGCATTCCAAATATGAATGTAAGGGAGAAGGTGGTAGTTTATTAGGATTTGTTTGTGATGGATACGAAGACAATTCATATCCATCACACTTATTTCTAACTATGACTCCACTGCCATTCTATTAATCACCGGATTGGCATACATTTTCAAAAATGTATGATGCACAAAATCGCTATCTCCTTTTACTTGGCTCAATCTGCTTTCCATATAAGTTTGGAAACCCGTTTTTTCTTCTTCAGTGTAATGTTCAGCAAATTCACTTTTATTCATCAATAAATCGTATGCAATATAATTTGTTGGCATTAAGTGGTAAGTCTGGTGTATTTGTCGATCAATCATTTTAGCCACTGAATTGCAAATTTCATTTCTATTTTTAATCCCTTCTAATTGATGTAATTCACGATTAATTGGTTCTCCAAAACTAACGGCTACTCTCCCCTTCTCTCCTTGAATCCCCTGCGCCATGTGCTGAACATCTTCACCGGGGGCTTTTTCATATTTTTCTCCTTTCGCCAGCTGCATCAGCTCCGGCATGGTTAAAATATCACAAGGATTGTATTCATAAGAAATGGAAACCGGACATATATTTAGCGACTTGATGTTCTCCAAAGCGGAATTGCTCTCTCCTCTCAAGTTGAACATTTTTATAATGCTCTGTGCCGTACGGTCATCGCCATCTTTACTTCTTCCTGAACGTTGGGCTATCCATATTGAATTCTTTTTATCTTTAATTGTATGGTTAATATAGTTTGATAGTTGAATTGAGGCTTGCACCTTTTCTTCTTTAGCTACATTTCTTTTAACAATAAAGGACTTATTCAATTTTACTAAATCAACCACCCAAGGAATTGTCATCAAATTATCACCAATGGCAATTTCTGCAGTTTCAAAGTCCTCTTTCATTAAAACGTAATTCATCAAAGCCGAATCCAGGACAATGTCTCTGTGTGTAGAAACAAATAAGTAAGCCTCCCTTTTTTTTAAATTCTCAATCCCATCGAAAACAAGTCCATTGCTAGACTGCTTTAACAAGCCTTCCAAAGCCGGCACAATCAATCTTTTCTGAAAGTCTTTAATGTTTTCAATCGACTGTATTTGAGCCTTTAGTTGCTCAAAAGTTAAGCTTGGAAACACCTTATGGATTACAGCTGCAAATTGCTCCTCATTAAAAAGTTTTTTGATTTTGTCAGAAACTTCTTCATCTCGATATGGTCTAATATCATCAAAATTCATTGCTTTGCCTTCTAATTAAAAAACAGCTAATTTACTACTTCAATGAAGATCATAAAAAAAGAAGCGATATTTAAAGGTCACTACCAACTCAATAAACTAGAAATCAGAAGCAATAAAAGTGGAAAAATTTCTAGTCGAGAGCAATTTGAAACACCCAATTCTGTTGGTGTACTGCTTTATGACAATAAAAAACAAGCAGTCGTTTTAGTCAAGCAATTTCGTATTGGCCCTGAAAGTAATCTTATAGAAATTGTTGCCGGTAAAATTGAGGGAAAAGATTCAGATAAAGAAAACACAGTAAAAAGGGAAGTGATGGAGGAGGTTGGCTATAAAGTAAATAATATTGAGTTAATTCACACTTTCTACACTTGCCCAGGCCCTGTTACAGAATGCATGCATTTATATTATGCTGAAGTAAACGAACGAATAAGCGAAGGAGGAGGCTTAAAAGATGAAAACGAAGAAATAGAGGTATGCTTTCTTCCTCTAAATGAGTTTCTAAATCAAACATTTAATGATGCTAAAACCATTATAGCTCAACAATGGTTTAAATTGAATCAAATTAACTAAACGTATTCTTTCTTTAACTGCTTTTCTACATAAAATGGAGCTAGCGGTAAGAATGCAGCTAAAAAGAATAAAGCCATTCTTTTTAGCTTCCACTTTAGCTCAATTCCTAAATAGATCAATTGGAAAACATAAAGTACAAAGAGTAAACCGTGAGCCCAACCAGTGTATTTTACCATCAAGGGCATATCAGCCATGTACTTTAAAGGCATCGCAATTAAAAGTAAAATTAAGAATGAAGTTCCCTCAGCTAAACTCAACCAACGGAACTGCTTAATTTGATTTGAAGAATTACTCATCTTAGCCGTAAATTTCATTTAAAAGTGCCGCTAATCTCAAGCCACCTTTTAACAATTGTTTCCTTACTGTTTCCCAGTTTCGGTACATGTATTCATAAGAAAGGTTTTCATCGTCTCTCATATCGTAAATCTGAGGACGAAGTTCCATGGCCTCTTTTACCCATAAATCAATATTGGTAGAAGTATAAGTTGCATCTACCCATTCATAATCGTGGTCTACTAAATGTGCTAGTTCTGAAAAAGAAAACTGCTTGCTGTCAATCATACCGCTATCCCAAATGCGGTGTAAATTAGAGCGACTGTAAAACCATTTAATTCGCACATCGTTACCGCCTCGATCTTCTCCATTTCCAACATGCAATGGTTGATGTAAGTCCCCTACCAAATGCACCAACATTCTCAAAGCCTTTACTTTCTCATCTTTAGTTGATCTAGGGTTTTTAAGCGTCTCAATCATTCTGTTGGTTGCTTCATAAGCATCACCTTCTTTGGACTTTTCTACCTCTTGATATGTTTTCCCATTGGGGATCGTAACATAATGCCAAGCATGAGTGTGGTCGTAAGTTGAGTCACTTTTAATATTGTCCATCCAAGTGGAAGCCTCAACAAGAGACTCGTGCCCCATTAATTCAAACAGTTCAGCTTTAGCTTTATCGTTTAAATGATTTTGTGCTATTAAACCAATTACTCTGTGACCAATCTGCCCCCATCCAAATGAATGTAAACTGATTAATCCAACAGTTAAAAACATAAAAATCTTCTTCATCATTTGTTCTTTAATTATTCTCCGCTTGCTATGCGATCTTTAATGTATTCTACTTTTG
>DIAJ01000035.1:0-4582 GCA_002415785.1 Flavobacteriales bacterium UBA5081 | reverse complement strand
TCTTTAATGTATTCTACTTTTGTTTTACCGTGTGCTTTTGGTTTGCCGTCTTCGCCAAGGTTAACCATTATAATTTTATCAATCGTTAATATGGCTTTTCTAGTCATTTTATTTCTTGCTATACAGCTCAAGGTTAAAGATGTTTTGCCAAATTTCTCTACTTGTATTCCCAGCTCTACAATATCTCCTTGCTTTGCTGAACTCACAAAGTCAATCTCAGACATGAATTTTGTTGTAATTTTCTTATTGTCAAGCTGAATCATGGCGTAAAGTGCTGCTTCTTCATCTATCCATTGTAGTAAACGACCACCAAATAAGCTATTGTTAGGATTTAAATCTTCGGGTTTAACCCATTTTCTTGTGTGAAAATTCATCTTTCATTAGTATTTAAAAAATTAGGTCAAGCTATATTGAGAAATCAAATATTCAACTATTCCAACTTAAGCTGTACAACATTAATAGTGTTTTTCACAACTTTTTCGCAAAGGTAAGCGGAAAAAGTTAGATTCTTTGTTACCTTTAATAGATGAAATAACAGGCTTTGCTAAAAATTTACACATCGTATTATTTGCCTTAACTTACTACAACAATGAAGATCTTGACATGCATCTCTCTATTGATATTTTTATCTACTCCATTGGTAAAAAGTCAGGAAACAATTCTCTGCAAGCAATTTACAACAGAAACAAAAAAAGCGTTTACAGCGAAGCAGAAAAGCATCAACATTGATCGAAAAATTGATATAAATTACTATCGTATTGAATTACACATTGACGCTAAATACAAATACATTGAGGGTAAAGTAACTGCCTATTTTAAAACTACAGACAGTCTAAATAAAGCCATATTTGATATGAGTAATCACTTACAAATAGACTCTGTTTTTTTTCAAAATCGTTTTCAAACATCCTTTTTACATACAAACAACTTAGTTGAAATAAAGTTAGATCATCCACTGAGCTCTAACACATACGACTCTATTCAAATAGTCTATAGTGGCATACCATTAAGCACCGGTTTTGGTAGTTTCGTGCAAGACTCATACAACGAACAAGACTCAATCATTTGGACTCTCTCTCAGCCTTATGGGGCTATGGAATGGTGGCCATGTCAAAATAATCTTTACGACAAAGCTGATTCTGTAGATTTAATTATCACTTCACCTCTAAATCAGATTGCTGCGGCGAACGGTTTATTAAAAAAAATCGACACACTTAATAATGAACATCGGTTTCACTGGAAAACCAATTACCCAATTGCTACTTACTTAATTGCTTTTACAGTAACCAACTATGAACTATTCGAAGAAAACTATCAATTGAACAATCAAAATCTTCTGATGCAACACTTTATGTATCCAGATGACTCTATTAACCTGAACCGTTCAAAAAACACCACCCTACCCTTTCTTGCTTTTTTTGATTCACTTTTTGGAGAGTACCCATTTATTCAAGAAAAGTATGGGCATGCTTCCTTCACTTTTGGCGGCGGAATGGAGCACCAAACACTCAGTTTTATGGGAAACTATGGTGGAGGGTTAATTGCACACGAATTAGCACACCAATGGTTTGGAAACAAAGTAACTTGTGGGTCGTGGCAAGACTTATGGTTAAACGAGGGATTTGCAACTTATTTAACATTGCTAACTTATGAGTTCGGAATACTACATCATCCGTTTTACTATGATGCTTATTTAAAACACATTAGACAGACCTCATTTAGTCATCCCTTTCAGTCGGTTTATAGATACGACACTTCAACAGTTGATACTCTTTTTAACCACTTAACCTACCAAAAAGGAGCTGCTTCTTTACACATGCTTCGTTGGCTTACAGGTGACTCCGCCTTTTTTCAAGGCGTGAGGAACTACTTAAATGACTCCTCTTTGGCTTATGGTTTTGCCAAAACAGTTGATTTACAAAGACACTTAGAAAAGAGTTCAGGCATACAGCTTGATGAGTTTTTTAAAGATTGGGTTTACGGCAAAGGATTTCCTACATACACTTTACTTTGGTCTCAAACGAATAATCAATTAGAAATTGAAATTCAACAAAATCAGTCCGATCCTTCGGTTTACTTTTTCAATATGCCCATTCCTATTCAGCTAAAAGGAGCAAATATTGACACATCAATCATTCTCAATCCTCGCTTTTCTGGCGATCAGTTTAATATAAATATAAATGAAGCTATTGACTCTATATTATTCGACCCCAAAAAATGGATTTTAGCTAAAAGTGATGTGATTAGTGGGTTAAAAAAAGAAACAAATCACGAAGCTAAAGTTATACTTTACCCAAACCCAACTAAGTATCAATTAAACATTGAGTTGAATTATGATGTAAAAATAAAAACTATTCAGCTAATGAGCATAAATGGGAATGTCATTTCAGAACAGAACTATCAGTCAATAATAGACGTTAGCCACCTTAATTCAGGAAAATACTTTATCAACCTTATAAGTAAAGAAGCAAACTACATATATCCTTTTGTTCGCTTAAAAGATTAACCCAATAGTAAAGTTCAACCAGTAATTCTCTGCCAAAAAGTCTAAAAAAGACTCAATAATAGCTAAAAAACTGCCATTTTTACCGTAAATGTTCGCGAAAATCAATTGGAAGTTAATTTGATAAAAGCATGTTGAATTTTCAAACTGATAAAAACAATTGAACAATGAATTTTAAAAACTTTACCATAAAATCGCAGGAGGCTGTGCAGCAAGCTCAGCAAATTGCCATGAGCAAGCAACACCAAGCGATTGAAAATGCTCATCTACTACAAGCCATATTAGAAGTTGACGAAAACGTAACTCCTTTTATACTTAAGAAAACAGGCGCAAACTTAGAGATGTTAAAGCAAGCGCTTGAGCGGATAGTAAACTCCTACCCAAGTGTAAGTGGCGGAGATCAATACCTTTCAAGAAAGGCAAATGAAAGCTTAAATCACGCTAATAGCTATTTAAAAGAATTTGGTGATGAATACGTTTCCATAGAACATTTACTTTTAGGTATTTTAAAGAGTGGAGATCAAGTAGCTCAACTTTTAAAAGACAATGGTTTAAACGAAAAAGACTTAAAAACAGCCATTAATGAATTGAGAAATGGCGAGAAAGTAACCTCTCAAACTGCTGAAGAAACCTATAATAGCTTAGAAAAGTACGCCAACAATTTAAATCGTATGGCTTCGGAAAACAAACTTGATCCGGTGATTGGTCGCGATGAAGAAATACGTAGAGTACTACAAATACTTTCGCGAAGAACAAAAAACAACCCTATATTAATTGGCGAGCCCGGTGTAGGTAAAACGGCTATTGCAGAAGGTTTAGCACACAGAATAATTGGTGGTGATGTTCCTGAAAACTTAAAAAGCAAGCAAATTTATTCGCTAGATATGGGGGCATTAGTTGCCGGTGCAAAATACAAAGGTGAGTTTGAAGAGCGATTGAAGTCAGTGGTTAAAGAAGTGGTAAGTGCAGAAGGCGATATTGTATTGTTCATTGATGAGATTCACACCTTAGTAGGTGCAGGCGGTGGCGAAGGCGCTATGGATGCTGCCAATATTCTTAAACCGGCTTTAGCTCGTGGAGAGCTGAGAGCTATTGGAGCAACTACGCTAAATGAATATCAAAAATATTTTGAGAAAGACAAAGCACTGGAAAGACGTTTCCAGAAAGTGCTGATTGACGAGCCGGATACCGACGATGCAATTTCCATTCTTAGAGGAATTAAAGAGAAATACGAAACACATCATAAGGTTCAAATTAAAGATGAGGCGATTATTTCTGCAGTAGAATTATCTCAGCGATATATTACCGACCGTTTTCTTCCGGATAAAGCCATTGACTTGATTGATGAAGCTGCATCTAAATTAAGAATGGAGATGAACTCCAAGCCGGAAGAACTGGACGAACTCGATCGAAAGGTGATGCAATTAGAAATTGAGCGAGAAGCAATTAAAAGAGAAAAAGATCAAGCAAAATTAAAATTGCTCAATGAAGAAATTGCCAACTTAAACGAAAAGAGAAATGACTTAAACGCTAAGTGGCAAGCTGAAAGAGAGATTGTAGATGGTATTCAAAAGGCAAAAGAGAGCATCGATCAATACAAGTTTGAAGCTGAGCAAGCTGAGCGACAAGGAAATTACGAGAAAGTAGCTGAAATACGTTACGGTAAGATTAAAGAAAGTGAACATGAACTCGAAAGCTTAAAGGGCAAACTTGCCGACTTAAAGTCGAAATCAACTTTAATTAAAGAAGAAGTTGACTCCGAGGAAATTGCAGATGTAGTTAGCCGTTGGACGGGAATTCCTGTGAGTAAAATGTTACAAAGTGAGCGTGAAAAGCTGCTATACTTAGAGGATGAATTACACAAAAGAGTAATTGGTCAAGAGGAGGCGATACAAGCAGTTTCTGATGCGGTAAGAAGAAGCAGAGCCGGCATGCAGGATGAAAAACGACCAATTGGATCATTCATTTTCTTAGGAACAACCGGAGTTGGTAAAACCGAATTAGCAAAGTCATTAAGTGAGTATTTGTTCAATGACGAAAACGCAATGACGAGAATTGACATGAGTGAATACCAAGAAC
>DIAJ01000015.1:97622-129799 GCA_002415785.1 Flavobacteriales bacterium UBA5081 | reverse complement strand
TTTCGTTTTCACCACTTTGAGCCTATAAATATAATAAGTTTTTATGAATTACTTGGTTTGTTGATTTTACTGTAATCGATTTAAAAACTTCAAAATAACAAAGGTAACTATTTGGTCACCTTTATTTTCTCTTTATGTTTCTGTTAACTAGCCAATTTACAAAACTTAGATATCACTTCTCTAAACTACCCACAAGTTTGAGACACTACCATATTACCAAGGTGCAGCAGTTCTTACTGAATCTAATTTACCGTTGATAAATTCTGAGTCGATAACTAATTTGCCTTCTTCATTATACACCTTAAAAAAGCCATGTTCAACTCCACTTTTATATTGTTGTAATCCTTCAACTTTTCCACTTTCAAAATACTTTGTCCATGTACTATCTTTTCTCCCATTTTTATAAAACCCATGAATCTCAACATTTCCATTTTCATAATACTGAAAGTATTCTCCATTTAGTGTATCCCCTTCAATTTTTATACTTCCATCGGGATAATATTCAATAATATTTCCCTCATTACTGCATCTAATTAGAAAAATGACTGCAAGAGCTAAAATAAAAACGTTTAACTTCCCATTTCTGTTATTGATTATATACTTCATTTGTTACTTTATAATAATATCTTCCTGTTACTTCAACCCCATCACCATGACTACCAACCTTATACTCAAAGAAATTTCCAATCTTATCCATCCCTTGATCTCCTATTTCGATTCCATTTTTTTCAAACCAGTTCAAGATTCTTTGATTATCTTCTTCGGTATTGGCATTTACTTTAAAGGCTTGATCAAAAAATTCATTCAATAATAACCTTTCCATATATTTTAAAGCACCAGGATATTTTTCTTGAATTTCATTAATGTTTGCCTGTGTTTCAACAATACTCGACAGCCACTCTCCCCAACTACCGTACTTCTTATGGAAAGCAGTTCCTGAACCAATAATATCAAACGTACCTATTTCAGCAATTGGAACATTTCTACCACTTGTAAACAAAGTCTTGGAATACTTTTCAGCTAAAGCTCTATCACTTTCACTTCCCGTCTCTAGAAATTTATTCATTGCTTTCTGCCTTAATGCAGCATTACTGTTTTCTCCCTTTGAAAAATAAATTTGTTCACTTGATGTGCTTACTTTCCCATAATTATACTCAAAATCTCCTGACAGTCTATTCTTAACCTTCTTCAATGCATATTCATCAATATTGAATATTGATTATTTTATCTTCTACATCCCAATCAGTAGAAATCCCTACCATTCTGTTAAATTACTTATCACACGATACGCTTCGTCTATTGTATGGTAGTGAGGATAGGGTCATTTTCTTCAGTATATCTACAATATCTGTACATTACTTTCTTGAGTGGGTGTTTTTTTTTAATAGCTTAACAACTTCTTTCATCTTCTCTTTGTTCCAATATCCTACAGCAAATTGTTTTAATAAAACTTTGTTATCCGTCAAAAAAACCAGTTTTGAACTTGTTAAAGAACTTAGACCAAACCCACTATCAAAAAACCTAATTTTCAACTTACTTAATTCAATCTCAATCGATTCTTTCTTAGAATCTCGTAAAAAGTAATCGATCTTAATGTATTTATTGTCTAAAACTCTTATTTCATTTATATAAACTTTCGATTCCTTGATCTTTATATAAACATAATATAGAAATAATATTACAATTACATAAAGAAGCTTGCTATACTCTGAAAAAATAATTAATAGAGATACAAGTATTAACCAAACAAATGCCCAATTTGAGATAATACTATTAACTAAGCGATATGAATATGAAACATTTTTTATTCTTATACACATTTCTATTTCGTTTTTTCAGAATTTTTCTCTATAATATCTATACTCTCTATTGTCATATTACCACTAGTAATAATATTACTAAACTTTTGCAGCTGTGAAGGGTCATCAAACTTCATAGTTGCAGCTCCTTCAACCACATTTAGGCCGAACTCCATATACTCCACAACCTCTTTATCATCAACCATAGTTTTTACAGTTAAACCAACAGTTGCATTTAAAAATCCCGAAGGAATTTTTTCAGCTAGTTCTTTTTTATTTGTAATATTCATTGTTAACTCAACTGCACCACTTGCTGCAGAGTATGTCCCGACAGTTATACCAAAACTAACTCCTAATGCTCCAAGAGTGCTCAACGACGCTCCTCCTGTTGGAATAGCCGCTGCAACAGCTACTATCCCTGCAGCTATTCTTAACACGGGTCCACCATAATCAACAGTATTCTCAATTCCTAACTGTGCTAATTCCTGAAGCTCACAGGATAAACAACTAGGTTTGACAGGTTCAAAGTTTATCCACTCTTCTGAGTTTTCATTATAATATTGATGAATAGCTTTTCCCTCATTATCTACTGATAAAAATACCAAATACCCATCGACTTTCATGATTGAACCATGACCATGTTCTTGTACTTCAGATGGCTTCCATTTGTACTTTGGAGTAGTTGGTTCTAAACCTTCCAACTCAATCATATCAATAACCCTATTACCACTAAAAGCATAAGGAGAGTAGAATGGATATTTCGCAATTAAAGGATCAATACTTAAAAACCTACCCAACCTTGGATCATGGATTCTGTACTTAAATGCTAATGAGTTACCATTCCCTTTTATTTCGTCATCTTTTTCCTGTCCTTGGAACCCATAACGATAGCCATCCGCTCCCGTTGATTGCCGTTGGGGATATAACATACCAAAAGGATAATAGTCGTGCATTTCTCTGATCACCGGTTTGTAGTATTGAAAAGCATAACCCGTACAGCTTTTGGTTAAGGATTCTTCATCCACAGTAAAACTGCCCGGGGATTTTAAGATAAAACCGATACTTACAACTTGGTCCATATTTAAAGTTACACACATATGTGACTCTGCAGCTATTATGTCTAACACTCCTCCGGCATCGTAAGTTACAAAATAAAGATCGCGTGGTAGCGGCTCTACCAAAGTAAAGCAATATTCATACGTACAATTGCTTTCTACCCCACCGCGCAAACGGATCGTTCTTTTTATTCCTTCATCTGCCCTTCTAACGGTAACATTCATATATCCCTCTTCATAATTCAGATCTGTTACTCCAGTGGTCGACCAATCAGAAACAGGCTCTTCAAAGTTATTTTGAAAAATGGTTGAGTTGGTAAGCGTTGACTGAATATAAGGGTATTTATTATCGGTAATTACCGCCAATACATTCCCCAAGTGATTTTTGAGTTCATAGCGTTTTTTGCCCCGGTAAACCGTAAGGTAATCTTTTATTTCATCAACTGCTGTTGGCTGAGGTGAAAAGTAATTCAAATTATTAAAGTTTTTATCTTCATCCAGCCCGGCTTTAAAGGTAACTTCACTGACCTGTTCTCCCCGTTGAAAAAGCCCGAGACGATCGGAACCGTAGATCATCAATTCACTTTGATCCAATTGCGATTTGTATTTACCTGACCCTAAACTACTGTACGATAACTCATAAGTTGAAAGGGGATTGCCTTGTGCATCGCGAACATAATAAGTGGTTGTCCACATAAATTCAGGACTTGGTTCACCTTCCGGACGCGGTTTTACCACTTTTTTAATACGATTGCCCATGGCATCGTAATAAAAACGCATTTCTGTAAATTCTCCACTTCTACTGATACTCTTAATCTTACCGTTCCCATACCATTCAATAGCATCAATGTTTTCCGCCCCATCTCTGATCAGATTTCCCAAAGCGTCGTACACATAATTATTTTCTGTTCGTTCGGTAGTATTTAAAGCTTGCCCTTCCTGAATGTCATAGCTAGTTCCAATACTTACCTGATCCTCTACTGCTAATAGTTTGTTTGTATACTTTTTCTTAAACGACTCATCAGACATATTGTTCTCATCATGGTGCTGGTATTTGTACTCAAAAACATCAAACTCATCCCCTTCCTCATTTTTACGTCCAAGCTGCATTAAGTTGCCATTGGCATCGTAATTATAATAAGTATCATAATAACCCTGGCTAACTGCCCCTTCCCAATTATTGGTAGAAGTAACTGCTGAAGAAGTATATGAAGTAGAGGTTTTAATGCGGTTTAATTGGTCATAACCATAAACGATGGCCAATGGTCCGTTAACAGCAGGATCAAAAGCCTGATTATACAAAGCCGTTGACATATAACTGATGTTTCCGTTATACAAACTACTTCTGGCTGTTTCTACGTCCGTTCCGGCAAGATTGGCTTCAAACTTATTAGCTAGTGATTTACCTCCGATATCTTCATAATCATCTTCATAATACCCCAAAGTAAATCCATAAGCATCTTCTGCAAAATATGGATTAGCTGAAGAAGCTAAAGCATCTTTTCCAATATCGCGGTTGTGGTTTTTGGTATTGGCATTCACTCCTTTTAACCACCCATGAATGGTGTAGGCATAATCCGTTCCCTGTACGTCAACTTCACCCCATTGTTGCCTTTTTAAAGGACCGTGCCGGTAATATTCATAATCGGCATCTTCATCCCAATGTACTTTATCAGTTGAAGTATAAGCCGCTTGAATCCGGTTATCCGCATCGTATTCGTATTTATGATAAAACTGGTCGGCTTCACCTTCTTGATAGTTCACTCCAAGCACATTGCCGCTAATCAGGTCGTATTCATACCCTATTACTTTAAACTGTTGATCCAAGGGCGCCAAATCCGGATAATCCTGTACCAAGTACTTCACATTTCCATGCGGATCGTAACTATATTGCATGGCATGGTCGTAGGTACAAGGGTTTCCATCATCTTCCTCCTCATAAGTTACAAAACTTACACGATTTCTCAAAAAGCCTTGGCCAACCGGCAGGGTTGCACAACTGAAAGTTTCCGTATAGGTAGTATGGCTCACTTCTATTTTTGTTGTGGAATTGGCCCAATTTTCAAAGGCATTGTAGCTTAATTGCTTGCCATTGTATACACTTTCTATATGGGTACTGCTGATCAATTGTCCGCTTTCCACAGTTCTCCCTAATTCATCGTATAAGGTATAACTGTATTTATAATTACTGCCTTGTTCTTCAAATTGTTTGGGATTTTGTGAGGCCACCAAGCGTCCCAGCTTATCATAATAAAAGCGAGAAGAAAAGCGGTTGCTATTGTCTGTTATTTTTCCGGATACGCCCCCTTCACCGGCAAAAATGCCTTTGCCCCGATCGGTAAAAGCCACCGCTGTAAGCATATCCATATTTCCGCTAATGTCTCCTTTATCTTCCCAACTCTGCCCTCCGTCATCGGTTTTGTATAAGTTTCCGTTATCTGTGACTACATAACCTACTTTGCGATCAATAAAATCGAAGCTTTTAACTGTTCCATTTACGTTTGGCATGGTTAAGGCATTGGCCACAAATTGAATGCTCGTATTGTCCCATTCAATTGTGATCAGCCTGTTTGTTGTAGAATTTAACCCCAATGCAAAGCCGTATTGAGGGTCAACCATTTTAACCGCAATTACATCTGTAATTCCGGCCGGATTAATATTGGTAAAACCAGCTGCAGTGCCTCCATTGGTCATATACAATTTACCCGCAGTCCCATCATTCCCGACAAAAGCACCTACCTTATCTTTATAAAAGTGTACATCACTAAAGGTATTTGAGACACCTAAGCCCCCGATGGCTTGCCATTCCGGTGATCTTGCCGCATCATATTCATAAGCAAAACCATTGTCTCCCACTAAAACGGCATGTTGTGAAGAAGTAAAATGAATGTCTGAAAAATTACTATTAGGTGAATTGACCGGATCTTTAAATGTAGACCATGTTTTTCCGCCATCATGGCTTTCCAATAAGGTATTTCCATCACCCACTGCAACTACATCCATTGCATTGATGTGGAACACCCCATTGACTGGCGGCGGAATAAAAGTATTCTCTTCCGACCATGTTGTTGTTACATCATCGTAATATAGAATGGTTCCATTATCCCCAACGGCATAATAGTTTCCTGACCCATCTCCGTCGATGGCATTTAAGCCATTTGTTATACTGCTTGGTAAGCTAGTAGACTGCACCCCTTGAAAATAGACATTAGGTTCACCACTCACCACCGCATATAAAACAGTTGTACCACTTTGAAAATCTAATTGGTTTAACTGTGAGCCAAGTGATGTTTGAGCAACAAGTGTTGGATTTGAACTCAAATTATACGAATAATACTCTCCATTAGTTGCTATTACTCCACCCTTATCGTTGTCATCAAAGTCTACATCAATTAAGTCTACCTTGGGCGTACCGGTTTCCAAATACTTCCACGATAAGCCTTCATTATCAGAAATTAACAACGCTCCATTGTTTCCGCTTATAAAAGCCTTGTCTGCATTGGCGTTATAATCAACAGATGTAAGTAACTGAGGAATAATATCATTAGAAACCAGACTCCAATGGCTACCGCCATCCGTTGATTTCAAGATCAAGCTTTCTCCTGATAAATTAAGCCGAATCATTCCAATACCATTGGATCCTATTTCATTAAAAATAACTTCTTCAACAGTTGCTCCGGATGGCATAAAACCGGCAACGCTTCCAGGCAAAGGCAGCAGGTCAATTGTTGCACCTCCATCATCAGTTGAATAAATCAGACCATCATTTCTAATAAGATACCCATCTGTTTCTGAAACCATATGCATCACTTCAATGTACTCCGTTATCGTAAAGTTACTGTTGTAGCTTGGTGAACTCCATGAAGATGATAAATAAGTATACACTTCACCGGAATTCATTACTGCAATTCCGGCAGGATTCGCTGAATTAAGATTAAACATCTTAACATCCTTTATACTGCTACTCCCAATGGCGGAAAAAGTTGTCCATGCACTTCCACTATAATAAAGGAATTGGTCTATAGCCGGATCAATAAGATAAGGATCACCTCCATCTGCTTTAATCAGGGTATAAGATGTTGTTCCTAAAATACTACTACCATAACTGCTCCAGCTTTGCCCGGCATCCGTGCTTTTATATACATGAGAATCCGTACCATCTTCAGTAAGACAAAAGCCAACGTCAGCGCTCGAAAAATACATATCCAAAATGTCTCCCGTTAAACTTGCAGTTGCATTAACCCACTGCTGTCCGCCGTTAGTAGTGTATTTTAACTTTTTTACTCCGGCTTCATTAATTACTGCTGTAAGATTATTCATGTCTTTGGCATGAAGTTTTTCGATGTGTCCGCCTTGGTCGGACTTTAAGTCAAGCACAGCATTTCCATTGACCCTAAGTAAATTATTTGATTTTGAAGCATAAAACTGAATCAATCCATCAGACATGCTCATGGCTGTAACCTCCTCGACAGCAAGATGAAGTGAAGGTATCCACACACCATCTAATGCGGAGCAACTGTAAATTTTCCCCAATGAAGATATGGCAATTCCTTTCACCGAACTTCCGTCTTGACTTAAAGTTACATCAATTATGTGCTCATCATTTCCCAATAAAGAAGATAAAACAGTAAAAGGAGTTATGCCCCAATTTTCTCCTCCGTCTGTACTTTCCCATATTTTACCGCTTTTACTCATCACATAACCGGTCGATGCGGAATAAAAATACACCTTGATCAGGTCTTCATTGGTCGGCAGAACTCTTTCTTCCCAATCTGTTGTTCCGTCTTTAATTAACAGAAAACCTCCATCACCTACAACAAATTTTTTGGATCCCATCCACTGAACATCATTCAGCCGGTTAGTTGTTGAGGCTTGTGACTTATTCCAGCTATTGCCACCGTTTTTGGTATAGTAAATGACTCCTTCGTTATTGCCGGTGTTTTTCCCCACCATCACTCCGTTATAATTGTTAATTAAGGAAAGGTTCCCTGCTTTAAAGTTCGGATCAACTCCCGGTGCCGATAGTTCAGTATCGTATTCATTTACATCATCCTGATCTGGGGCTTGCTGCTCGACCAACTGATTCAATGAATTATAGCTATAGGTAGTGGCCATTTGATGATTTGTATAAACCGTTCGCTCTCCCTGTATACGATCCTCCCTGATATCCTCCAGCTCAGATGCAGACGTGATCTTATTCACCCCCTTTGGAGGAATCGTACGAACCAGATTACCGGCCTCATCATAATAATACAAAGTATAGTGATGTTCCGAAGAATTTTCGTTCAAAGTAAAACTCTCAAAATTACTGAGGCAGTGGTTAATATAATCTTTCTCAAATTCCTTTCTTTTTTCTTCAATGTAATTGTTGTACCGCCTCCTTGCATTGGTCTCTATGGTGGTATTCATCAACTCTATGCAAGAGTCTACCGGAGAAAACTCAACGATATCTGAGTCCGGTAATCGTCCGCAAAAGGGAGAAGGATCGGGAGAGCAGTCTTCTTTTAAAGAGATGTTATCCAAGGCTAAAGTGTAACCTAAAAGGCTAGATCCATATTGGATCAATTCAATCTTATACCAGATCTCAGATGAATTTGTCGTAAAGTCTACTGATTTTTTCGTCCAAATGTAATTATTAATAATACTCCAATTCGAGATATGAATTGTTGTGGTAGAGCTCATTGCTGACGGATCATATGCGCTTACTTTAAGGTCAACATCTGCTTCGGCCCCATTAATACCTTTAAACATCATTGATAATTTATAATCAGTATTGGGCTTGAGTTGGACGTATTGTTCCCAAAAAGGGAGTAAATTACTTCCAGAATTTGGGTTGTAGTAGGCTAACAATGCATTCCCATAGGTCTTTGCTCCACGAGTATATGTTGTAGGGTCAACAATTCTCGTATGCTCAGGAACTGTTGTTCCGAACTGTTGCTCTTGATATAATGGGCTTTCAGTAGTGGAATAACAATCTTGCATGGCTTCAAAATCACCGTTGCAGATCAAGTTATTTCCGGCACAATCCGGGCAGCTGCCCAAGGGGCAAGTAGAGGTAAAATCTACAATGGCAATTGAGCGATAACCTCCACCGGATGCCGTTGGGTCCAACTGAAGGACGATATATCCGGTATACAAATTGCCATCGGCAGCCGGTTGGTCTTTCACCCCTACATAAAGGATGTCAATGGCTTCTTCGCTAATGTCAGAAAACTGGGAAACGATCCTGTTTGATTCTCCGTTAATATCACCTATCGTTATAAAACATTCACTACCAATATCATAAGTATCGATATTCGGTAACACCTCTAAATTTGTACGGATCTTGTGTTTAATGGAAGAGGCTGTAGAATCCATTGCACATGCATTGGGCGCTACATAATAGCATTGATGCAATACACCACATTCATAACTTATGATGGCATTACCTGAGGTTCCGTCATCAAAGATCACTTCGGCAATTAAAGCAGAACCTCCAATCGCACTAAAAAGCGTGTCTTTATAAGGCTGGAAACTTAAAATTTGCTCCACATTAGACAAATCGTAATGATCGTAGTAATGGTTTTTAAGTAATCGCATTTCAAGTTTACACTCCAGAGCGTTTGGGAAAGGATAAATCAACTCGTTGCTTTCATTAATATAATATATATCGCCTATCGTATCACCGGTAAAAGGGTCATCAGCCTGAAAATCCACTGCAATCAATTCAGAAAGTTTAGTTGACGTACTTAAACTACCATTGTTCACCTTAGACTGTACAGCTTTCCCTAAAAGCCGACCCAAAAGCGTTAATTCACAGGAATAACTTTCTTCCTCAATCACATTGTAAGCCAGTCGCTCTTGATCCAGAGTTATACATTGTAAAAGCGGAAAATCATCAATTAAAGTACCACTTAATTCAATCGTAAGGTTAACTACTTCCGAAGTACTTGGATCTGTTGCGGTAGCCGAAACGTAAAATATCTCATCTCTATAGTATATACCGTTAAAATGATCGATATTATCCAGTGCTAAGGATGAGGTTGTATTGCTTAAAGTTAAGGCACTTATTGGACTCCATGAAAAACTATAATTTTCAAAAGTTATAGTTACCGTCGAACCTCCACTGTGATCCACAACAAAACCAAGCTTATTAGCCCCTGTTACTCTTTTAATTGTCTCAACCAAAAGTTGAGTAAGGTCTTTATAGTTGTCATGAGCATTAATGTTATCATCTTCTAATAAAATAACACCGGGCGACCCAACAGTAGTTACTTTAAAGTCAGCACTCCCGGAAGAATTATTAGAAGATGTAGTTACCAAAGCCGTATTCAAGAATTTCATCAGCTCGTAGCCTTCATCGGAGATCTTGCAGTTTTCGTCAAATCCGCAGTATTCTTCAAAATTCATACAGTTCTGTTGTATGGTAATTTCTGCGCTTTTACCTTCACTTCCATAAATTGTAATTGTAAAGCCATCACCGCCATCTGCGTCATCAACTTGTAAACAACAGATTGACTCGATTTGGCCGTATGAAGTAAAAATGCCCTCTGTTGCATCATAAAGATCAGGAAAGGTAAACTCACAGCCTCCAATCATTATTTGAGGCTGTGCCGAGGTACCCACATTTTCCCAGTTGATGCTCTCTTCAAAAGGAGCCCCAAATACTGCATTGCTGAGCCCTTCTGTAAACATCGGAATATTACAAGGTAGATTGTTTATATTTGAGGAAAAGTTATATTCTTCATGCATTGCAATTGCATTCAAGAAGTTCTCCAGATCGTACTCCAACGGACATTGTGCACACTCTAAAAATCGCTTGCGGTCATGATCTTCCTTAAGGTCATCCATGATGTTTTGCGAATGTTGGTCGCAACCCACATCTCCGTATTGATTATTTCCACTACAAGCATCTTCCAGCAAAGCATCAATACCGGTTAACTTGGCCGGGCTGCCAAAACGGAGGTATTTTTCTGAAAAGTACTTATACGAATGAATGTTACAGGGCTGCCCCGGATTGTAGTACTCAGAATTCTTATGTTGTAATAAAGTTTGAAAGTATGTTCCCCATCCGGTAAAGGTAAATACAGGAGGAGCTGTTACAAAAAATCCATGTAAGAAAGGATTGAACCTTTTTGACCCGATACAACCGTTATAGGAGGGAACCAAATTACTTGAGGCTGTATTGATCACTTTCTCATGCATTAATTTATTCTTTATCTTTTCCTTTATGCTTAAATAAATAGCCACAAAAATATCCCAGCTTTCTTCCTCTGGCTCAACAAAGTCAGCTGGAGGGTCACATGTTGAGCAATTGGGATTTTGACAATAAATCATCATCCAGGCTAACTCCCAAGCAGTATAACCTGAAACCGAACTTGTACCGGCATAAACATCCAGTTTATCCTGCATGGCGTCTGTAAGATCAGTATCATAATAGGGGTTCGCACTCCCTCCACTAGCGGTAAAAAAGGGATCAGTATCTACAAAAAAGTCTCTGCTCCCCAAAATGGTTTGGCTCCATGCGGGGTACTTTAAAAGAAAATCAGTTCTACTCAGGTTCATCAATTCCTCATCAAAGTCATTGGAAGCTGACATTTCCATACAAAACTGATAGTTTCCGTATTCCGGATGATAGGCAACTAGCTGTTTGCCCCATGAATCTTTATAGTTCCTGATAAAATCGCGAACGTCCAAAAGGTTCGAAGGACGGGTATAAAATAAGCCTTGGTCTTCCACAATGCCTCCTTCATCGACCACTCTAGGTAATGCATTTGATGTCAATGGATCTATTTGCAGTGGAATAAGGGACTCACTTCCATCTTCATCCCTATATACATCCTGGATCAATTCTCCACTCCCATTAAAAGCAACAGGAAACTCATGTGGTTTTCTCCAGGAAGGTCTTATCATATTTACCCTACGAGGCAAATAGTTTCTTTCATTATATATTGATAAAGGAAATTTATACGGATTGATCTTTGGTGTGCTTGGGATGATCGTTCCACTGCCTGAAACACCGCCTTCCTCAACATAGCCATATTGCCCTCCAGGACTCATGTCGCCGATCATTACCTCAAGCGCATCCTCACAAACCGTCGACTTTTGCTGACAAGGAGCCAGACATTCTTCCATTAAGTCATCGTATTCTTCTTGTGTCAAACAAGGACTACAGGTTGGATCACTCTGATTATAAGGACTATTATTATAAGTACTCCCTAAAGAAGTTGAACAGGCCTCACAAGTAACGTTACAACCAGATGGGTCAATTGCTGCCTCTTCTTCCAGATAAAAATCATTGTAAGTTAACAAGCACTCATTGTTGTCCATGTAATGATCAGTAAATTCATTTAACTTATCCCATAAAATGGATGTGGTTTTGGTTAACTTATAGGTACCTACCGGCAATTGCGTTGGTGTACCTTCAAGATTGGCATCCCATGTTCGTCCAAGGTCTTGATCCCCACAAGAAGTGCTTGCCGTACTGCCAGCTGCAATCGTTACATGATTGGAATCCAAATTTGTCTCATCCAAGCCTTTTAAATAATCTACTCCACAATCATCGACCATTTGAATATCCACCTTAACCACACAATCATAACAATACTCTTCCAAACCGGATGTTCCTTGACAATCGAATTCGTACGGTTCGTGATCGTAATTGTAAACAAACTCTTTTACTTCTTTTTTCGGAACCGCAAGTAAACGGGAGAAAGACCTTTTTCCATTAAGATAGTCAAATTTTTCCAAAAGACCTGAATGATCACCACTTAACTTCTTAACTAACAAGTCAGTGGAAGTAGGAGCAGTAACATTGCTAACCAAATCTGCCTGTGCGGAATTTCCCCCGTATAATGCAGTAGCTACTTTTCGATCGTATTGATCCAGATAGGTAACACTTATTTGCTGATTGGGATCTATTACATAATTCTTTTTATATTTATCCGCATAACCGGCTTCGGAACCAAACAATTGATCGAGTTCTTTTTGAGAAGGCATGCCATACAACACCTTTGTCTCATGGCCTCCTTCATGCCGATGGGTATAGCCGGGCATGGTTGTACTCGTTACTCTTCCTGAATTATCAGAAACGTATTTGGTTTGAACAAAGGGGTATCCATCCGCTTTTGGAAGGTATTCATCTGTACCGGCGGGATTGGAAGAAGAGTAATATCTAGCAGCCGAAGCTTCTGAAGCATCCACATATGCAGCTTCAGTATTTTCATCGCAATTTTCATCCGATAAATCAAAAGCCTCCCAGGAATATGCCTTTACTTCACTTCCGGGATCTGCATTTTCATCATAGAACTCATTAAAGTCCTGATAAAAATTGAGTTTTACCTTTCCGCTTGGTGCCGGCAAAAATTGAATGGCCTGCCTCCCCTGACTGTCGTAAATATACTCCTGAACAACTGTTTCATCTTCCGTATTGATCCTTGTTGCTTTTTGCCTTATTCTACCGGTTCCATCAGCATAGGCCACCTCATATTTATTTTTGCCATTTTCCGTAAAATAAGCATTTGCCAACCAGTTTATATTGTCATTATGTCCTTGCGGAATGTACTCGAGGAATTCAGGATTAGCATTCATATAATCCAAAGTGCTGGGTGGTGGAGAAAAAACGGATGTAGTCCACTCACTTTCCAGTAACTTTGTATACCCATTCAGGTATCCGTTGTCCGAAACATAGCCAACTCCCCTCAAGCGGAAAACCAAGTAACCCCTATCATATATCAACGGCATAGTAAAGTTAACCGTAGCTTCATTTTGACTACGAAGCCTTACACGAGTAGCGTTAAACTTAAAATCTTGTAGGGTAAATGGTATATTTGTCATGGTCAATGGCGTCCCTTGAGTAGTTCCGTAATCATCCACATACACCCACTCTAAGTCATAGTATTCAGCATTCAAATTATCATTCCAGCTAACAGATACAATTTCATCACTCGTATTTATACTTGCATCAAAATTCAACCCACTTAAGCCATTTGTTGAAAAATACGTTCTATCCATGTGATAACGCCTTTCCACTACAGTAGAAGCTTTTAGATAAAGGTTCGTATTCGTCACTCCGGGAGTAATGGTTAGTCCACTACTTGTTATCTTAGCTTTTACCCTAAGGGCATCATCATATTTTAAGAAAACAACATGCTTGTCTGAGTTTAAAGGGTCATAAGTAACTTCAACTGTTTTCTGTTCGGTATGATAATCAAAGCCATTAACTGCTGAAGGATACTTTGGTGTCCAGTATTCAATATCGAGTGTTACGCTTACGGTATAGGGGTAGTCTTGAGCCGCATCATTGCTCTCATCCACACCAAACTCAATTAAGCCATAAGCACTTTCTTGTTTATACTTCAAATTCCAGTTAGGGTCAGTAAACAAAGGTGCTGTCCCAATAGCTCCATGAAAAATATCTATTGCTTCCACTGATGTATTGGCTGCTAAAGTTGTTTTCTTCTCTGCTGAAACATCTTTTATTGCGTATACTGAACCGTAAACCAAATAGAATACGATGAATAAAAAAGTCCGTTGGTATCTATTATAAGCCATATCCTTTTATTAATTGAAAGTGTTCATATTGCGGTGTAAGTACATAGCCGCCCTCTTTTTTTTCAATGTATTCATGAATGCTATGCGAGGTATTTCCAATGTTGTTTTGAAACTCCTTGTAGTTGATCTCAATCAAATCCACTCCATCCATATATTGCTTATAATTCTCCCGATCACTCATATATATGGAAATACTTCTCACCCGCTCATCCTTTTCACTGTACTCAAAATCCATTCTGGATATGGCACCTTCTGCAATGGAGAATGAATAAATAATACGGCTCTCATGTTTTTGCTCAGTCACCTCCTTTGCTTGCTCTTTTAAACCTACAATTGCATTTTCCACCAATTGCATTCGCTCTTTCTTAAATCCTTCCTCACTGCTTTTATTCAACACAATAACCCTGTCAGTCATGCTTACTGTAAGCTTAACCTCTTTGTTAAGCAAGTTGATCAATTGTGGTGTTGATATTACTGTCAACTCATTGAGAATTTCGTATTTCACGTACTCGCTTGCTTCCTTTTTACCATTTTTATAGACGTTAATTTCCGTCTGATAAATAATGTTATTCTCTTCAATGTAGGAGGATAATCCCTCAACAACTTTTGAGATCGCTATTTCTTTTGAGCTTTGAGCAAACACACTTAAAACTGGCACAAAAACAGCTATGAAGCAAAATAAAAACTTTCTCATTTTACAGTTCTTTTATGTGTTTCAGAGATTGTTTTAATTCCTCTTTCCGTTTCTACTTTAACCCGTACTAGTTTGCCTTCTTGGTCGTACTCATAAAAGGTTGTATAGTTTTGCTCGTTTTGTTCGGCTACTAATTTTCCGGTTCTTGCATCATAAACAAAGGATTTCATATTCCCCTGGAAAGGGTGTACACGTATATCATCAAAATAAACACCATCCCCTGAACCCGCTCCTAAATCTTTAAAAACAAATTCTATTGCCGTAGTATTTATTGGAATCTCAAACTCTTGTTCAAGCAACTGCCATCCGTCTATTATGGGACCTGTTGCCTTAAAGTCAGCTGTAGATTGATTCACACCCTCGAAAACCAGCTGTATAGCTGCATTGTCATAAGTCGTTTTTAAGAAAGACTCATCCTCTTTAACCCAAGCACTTAAAACGTACTTTTCCCCAGGTGTTGGGCTAAAACTGGGAACACACTTATTGCAACCAACACAGTTTTTTATATTAATAAAGGTATTGATTACAGTTCCCGGACAATCAGTGTCACTAGTAACTATCTTTAACTTAATAATTTTAAACCCTGTACCAGCGCTGAATACATGTTGTACTTTTCTACCGTTTTTAATGACCCCTTCAATCTCCCATTGATAAGATATTGTTCCATAAAGGTTTACCAAATCATTATTTTCATCAAAATACTCAAAATCTATCACCTTACCCAAACAACTCCCATTCACCACAATTAGATCTTCTATTTCACAAGTATGAGATGATCGCATATCAAAATCTGCTCTATGAATTACATTACTCTGTATTGTCTTAAATATGGACGCATAAGTGCCTCCTGTTGGGATACTTGGAGTCATCGCAGTATATCCAGATGGTGGTACTACCCTTACTTCATAACCTTGTCCTGACTGTAATAATGGAAAGTTGTAATTGCCATTCATGCCCGTATTTACAGTTTTAACAAGATTTGCAGAGGATCCACTTCCATCATATAGGTCAACCGGATGGTTCGCAATAGGAATAGTTGTCAGATCATCATAGACCAAACCACTTATTCCCCCTAAATCTGTACAGCAATTTTGTTCTATTTTATCCACCGGGCTATTATTAATATCATATGTACTCACTGTTCCTATTACATATAACCCAGTTACACTCTCAGAGTTATAATTATCAATTTCTATTTTATTTTCACCATTTTTAAAATCTGCAGGTACATTATGAGTGAGCTCTAAAGGACTAGCTTTAAAGCTAATATAGGAACTACTTCCTATGAGCTTTCCATTTAAATAAACATAGCTAGCATTATCCGATCGAACATATAATCTTAACTCAATGTCATAAGGACTACTTCCTTGGACATAATCATCATCAATACAAAAAGTAAATTCATATCTATACATTCCCGAAGTAGTTGATATATTATCAGGGAGTGCACAAATCCAATCTCCACTTAAGTTCGATAAAGAACCGCTTGGTGGGTTATTACTGTGCAATAATGGGTACCATGAAGGGTTTGGCCCAACCACATTAGCAGGCTGATTAGCAGTAACTCTGGCTTTTATCGGAGCTTGTGTAACCTTCCAGTCATCATCATAGTCAGACACACTAATAACTGCCCCCTGCGTGCTTGAAGTTGCATTCTGCCAACCGGTACTTACATTTATAGTACTTACATTACATATAGACATGCCATAATAAATAGATTGCGGCTTGGTTTTAGCAGAAATATTGGAAGGAGAGGTATATGAAAAGAATGGGCTCTGTGCTTTGGAAGGATACCCTTGACCATTATGAAAATAAGTTAGTGTATCTTTCTTACTGGCAGGGGGGGCTACATAACCGGAAGAGTCCGATACTTCTAACTTATTACTTACGCCTTGTGAAAAACAAGTATTAACAACGACAAATAAAGTTAGCAGAATTGTTGCTCTACTTTGAAATACCTGAATAAATAAAAAAATTACTTGCATGGATTAATTTCTCTTTTTAATGTAATTGATTGTCCATTTACATGAAGGCTATTTTTCCCTGAATGTGATTCAGATGAACTAACATTCATTTGTAAAACATAATTATCAAAGCCAAAGTGGTTGGATTCACAATCTGAACTCTCAGCATCTTCAAAGCTTTCGAATCCCATATCCTTCAGTTTAGAATTAGTTGTAACTGCAACCGGGAAACGATTGTCATAACCATATTGTGCCGATGCATATTTATCGAGTAAATTTCTATTTTCTAATGTAACACCATTAGGATTAGAAACCGTTACTTCTTCAATATGCGTCCAGCCATTCTGATTAGGCAACCAATCAGCTTCATTTATCGGATTAATGATCCAAAACGGCGAAAAACTTGCATAGGTACCATCCGTATTTGTAGTCAGGTTATTGTTTTTAACTTGCTGATTCCGGTCAGTTAAATAGGTATATTGTTTAAGTGGTTTCCAATTTCCTCTTAGCCCATTCAAAAATGGATTAGTGCTTTTGTTTTCATCTACACAATTGCAAAATAATTTTGCATCTTCAGAATATTCAACTGCAGTCGCATTTAATACTCCTGAGAAGAACAACTCATCGACTAGACCGTCTCCATCTTTATCAATCAATGGGGTTTTCTGTGTAACAACTTCTCCCACAAATGTATTCAACTGATTTGTTCTGCCTGATTCTAAGACCCTTAGGAAGGTTCCAGATGATGCAGGGTTTCCATTTTTATCAATAATACTTAGTCCATTACTTCCGATTGATTGTATCCAGCCTTTATAAGGACTCAGAATCCCATTTTCCACCAATTCATCTCCTACAGAAACCATATTCTCATAAGCTGAATTTTTATTAAAAACTACTTTACTGTTTTGATATTTTGGTCCCATTTGGTCATAGGCCCAATAAGCAGGATATTTAAATTCAAAAACCTCCTTATCGTAACGATTCAAACGGCTAGTTAACAAAGGCAAACCAGTGTATTTATCGTACAAATGTGTCTTTTCAACATTAACAATTGCCTTATTATCCCAGTATGTGACACTTTCAAGAATGCCTCTTCTTTTAATCCGCTTATTGATAACCGCCGATTTATACATTACATCCTCGTAATTTGAATTTCCCCAAATTGCCAGAAGCAATACAGGAATAATAGATATGGTAAATCCATCAATATTAACATCCATAGAACTTCCAATCGTTTTAGATCGGCTTTGACGAAAGTCAACGTGCATGTCATAATCAACACCATAAGTACTCTGTTCGATTACTCCTTCTTTTGACATTGTCATCACCTGATTACTCAAACGTCCCGAAGATGATTGCTGATAGGCATATTCAACACCACTTACTGCCTCAGACAAATCCCCTTCCTCATAATTCAGGACTGCTTTTGGTTTTCCATGCATATCATTCTGCTCGATAACATAGCCCTGAGATGTCGCTAAATAGTCAGAAGAAGAAAGCTTAAATAACTTTAATAATTTCCTTGAAAACCGTTCCGGTTCTAATGTTGTTTCATCAAATAATGTGGGGAAATTTTGTGCTGTATAAAATTCATAAATAGTTGTTCCTGCAGTATTGGAAACGTTTTCTTTATATAAGTTTTTAACTGACACCTTACTATAACCTACAACAGGTGCTGACATATACAATTCTCCCATGGGTTCTTCGATATAATATTTTTCATTAGCAGCCAGCAGTTTCTCAATTTCAACAAAACGTGGTTGTCTAAAAGGATTCTCTTCGTTACCTAAAATTGGTTCGTAAGATGCGACTCCGCTACTAATTCTTTTATGCCCCACTGTTTTAGTGTAATCATACTCCTTCCCATATGATTCGTTATTAATCGTATTTCCCGACATACTGCTCCATTGATCATCTATGTACAATCGTTTAACCCGGAGCCCCCCTCCTTTTTTAATACCAACAGGATTATGTAATCTCAACCAAGACTTTCCAGTATTCATATGCTTACCAATAGCTTTCAATCGAAGTTCATTATTCACTCCATAGAGTGCCTGTGTAATTGAAGTAATATTGCCAATGAGTGATTTAACTATTTCCATTACCTTTCCGCTTGGTCCAACATCCCTCGATTTTTCTGAAGTATTAAATGCAATATGCGGATAAAACTGTTTAACAAAATTCCAGGTAGCATATGTGATTGGGTTTTCTCCTTTTATAGGCTTAAACATAATTACTGCATGATCTACAATACCGTTTGAGTTTTCATCTAAGACTTTACTCTTATCGTCATCGGCATCATAGTTCGCATAGCCTTGAATATATTCTTTTTTACCAGCTGCCGAAGCTATATTGACATAGGTCTTGAAGTAAACTTTACCCTTATCATAAGATCCATCATCCAACAGGTCTGCAATACTCGCTCCATTATGTTTATAATTCAGATCTTCCGGAATTTCTACTTTTATATACTTTTTCCCATTCAGACCACTATAAAGATGATTATCATAAGACCCTCCTGAAGTATTTGAAGCTCCTACTATTTTAAACATATTCATGGCTCTCCTATTTTGTACATAAGCGTAATCATCGGATTCATATTCAATGTGCAACTTGCCTCCTGAAGGAAGCACTACCTCTGTGAGGTTCCATGCAGTTACATTTTTGTCCATATCACTATAGGTAGAAGAACCGATAGTGCTTTTTGTCTGAGGAGTATAAGGGGCTTCAGGAACGGGAGCAGCAGAAAATGCCCCGGAATTAATATAATTCCCCCATCGATCCGCTTTATTATGCCCGTAATCAGGATTAATAGGTGAAGCTCCAGCGTCAGGAGCAAAATGGCCATAGCTAAATTCATAAGGAGAGAATGCTGCTTTATTTGACTTCCCGTATGTAAAGTGAACTTTCTTAAGTGTTAATTTTCCGTTGCCTGTTGTGCTCTTATTTGGAATTTTTTTGCATAGCTCATGGTCATAAGTAAAAGTTACCGTTTTTATAGGTTGCGGAGTATATCCCAAAACCTTAGCCGACTTTAATTTGTCTTCTTTTGCAAATAACCTAATTTGTTTTAATGCTCTTAACTTTGCTGAACCTTTTCCTCCATTTTCTCCTTTTGCTTCTATTCCATCTTTTCTGTAATCCGGTGAATACAATTCAAATTCCGCAACATGCGTTTTCGTAACAATGGAGTGTAAATACCATACCTCTTTTGTTCCATATACATAGTTTACTTTATCATCCAAATTAACCGAAGGTTCATCTTTATTGTGTAAGCCAACATTTAATAAGCCATAATATTCCTGATCCGAATATGGTGTTCTCCATTTGTAATTATCATGAACTTTTGAGTAATTAAATTTCACATAAGTACCAATATCCCCATCGGAGGGTCCGGGTATATCATCAACATCCTGATAATCTTCACTCAATATAGCAGTTAAAAGATAGGCATAAGGATATGCAGGCGTCTCAACACTCTCATAAAAGTGATCTTTCCCATTCTCATTTGAAGTTGAGTTATCATTTTTACTATATGGTACAAGCGTTCCTTGATTTTCAAGAAAACCTGCAATCGAAGAATTGAAAGTCGCTTCTTTCTTGTAATTATTGTAGACGGGAATGCCGTAAACATATTTTTTCCCATTCGAATTAGTCACAGAAATTTCACCAACATGATCTCCTTTAGGAAGCATAAACTCATTCTTATTACAGCTTCCATTATCCTCTTTTCTTGGAAGCTCGCCATCTAATGTCGGGTTGCAGTAATCATAACTACTTATATCTGTAAATTGATAGTCTTGTGTGCTCTCAGTTACAGAGAAATCATTTTCTTCATAGCTAATAATATTTTTATTCACTCCATATATCTCTGCTTCTGACACCGTTAAAAAACCCACTAACTGCCTCCTAGGCTGTCTCTTGGTAATTCGATTGTCTATTCCTTTAATTGATGTTTCGCCTCCCGCATCAGTAAATAACCTTTCCTTTGGACTAGCATATTTTGACCCACCATCCAGCTTTAATGCAACCGGATTGAACCCTCCGAAATTGTTAAAATGATCTTCTCCGGCCATTGCTTGCAATTCACCATCATTCATAAAATACACCGGCTCATATTTACTTGAGACCTCAGAGGGTTTATGATTAAGTTTATGGATCATTTGATTTCGGTTGTTCCATGCTGTATTCTGAGTATTGGAAAAATTGGCTGCTACATTAACTCCTCCTCTTGCATTCCATCCGGCTCCAAGTTCAGGCCCCCCAAGTCCATAGCCTTGCGACTTGCTTTCAGTGTGACGATCATAAATATAACCTACATCATTCCTATGCAATCTAAAGGAACCACTTAAACCCTCTCCTGAAATGTTATAAATATCGTATGTTAATGCAGAGACAGGCAGATTTTGCACATTTTTAGAATATGGAACATCTTTTTCACGATCAAAATCCAGTATCTCATCTCCACTTTTGGGATTTTTATCCAGATACATATAGCCGTATGAAGGAGATTCTACTTTGCTTTCCAATATTGATTGACCGGCATAGTACCCGGTAATCTCACCCCCTGTTTGAGAACCAAAGAGTTCAGCTGCATATTTAAAGTCTAAGGAAAGATTAAGGTTTTTGGTTGAAACGGGGAAAGTAGGTGTGATGCTTTTATGCGCAAAGGAAATGGAACTGCTAAACATATTTGAGGAATGCTTTCCTACATTGTAAAAGCCTTTACTGACAAAATTATCTTCTTTCGCTTTATAAGCAGAAAGTGTCAATCCTTGTAAACCTTCACGTGTGGTATAAGAGGTACTTAATCTACCTCCATTTTTTACAAATTGATCTCCATCTTCTTTCCATTTTCCTGCAAATGAAAGGTTAGGTGAGACTGTAAAATTTTGATCTGTAGTCGACAGCGACAACCCTAAGCCCATGGTATAATTAGACTTAGACGCTATTGAAGCAGTTAAAGCCGGTGTAATACCAAAATCTGTTGACATACCATTATAATTGTTATATTTTACTCCAATACTATAGTCATTTATTAATTTACTGATACCTCTAGCCTTCTTAACTACGTCAACCCCTACTAACTCTATTTCTTTCCTCAATGAAACTCCATAGGTATTATTAGACTTCCGATTTACTTTTTTAATAAGTTCTTCTCCATTAAAATCATCAGGCACTCCCCTAACTGTTCTTGAAATTACACCGGGATTTATGTTCCAGCCCAAACCTACCCAGCTTGCTTCCTGATCCATCGTAGCTCCGGCATTATAACTTAAGCCGATCGGATAACCACCCACATCCATTAAGGGAATGTTATACGAAAAGTCACCCGTAAAAGGGTCTACCATTTCTGTAACGTCTGCCGGTGTGAAACTCTCTGTCTCCGGTTGTGAAGGCCCACTGGTTAATCCATACGAAAGTGTTGGAAATACAATCTGAAAGACAAAAGTGAATAATACCTTTATTGAAATGATTTTAAAGAACAAGCTGTTTCGTCTCATCTTGATTAGTTAATTGTTTTTAATAGGGGTGGATTGTTTAATTTGTCCGCTTCAAATACAAAGCGATGTTCTCCACTTTGGAAAATAAAATCGTTTAAAACAACTGTAAAGTCATCTGTAATTTCTTTCATTGTTTCAAAGTGAAGGTGAATGAGCACTTCTTCTTTTATCCCACGATAGTTTTCATAATGAGTAAAAACCGGCAATAGAGTTTGTCCGGAAACCTCTGCAGTAAATAAACTATCGGTTTTGAATTCTAACTTTTGAATTCTTTTGTCAAGTGACTCGGAATCATCAATTCCAACTTTGAATAATTCTATTTGATCATTTTGAGGTGAAATAAGCAATTGAAATTGCTTAACCGTATAATCTTCTTTTGTGGCTGAATCTTGATACTGCATTAATTCATCCGGAAGATGAACTAATTTAAACTCCAATTGATCTGACTTACTGACTTGAGTAAAACCTGACTCAGAGCTAAATATCCATTCCCTGTATTCTTTCTTACTAATAAACCCAGTCGGGTAATTATTACATGAAATTTGAGCTATGAGTAATAAAAAAGTAGTAGCTGTAATTGTTAATTTCCGTCGTTTGATAATAATAAGTTTTGATGTTAAAAATCGTTAAGACAAACCTCTAACGTTTTTCCCAAAAAAACAAGTTATTCGTTAAAAAATTTTAAATATTTTTTAACGCACTAATTGCCAGCCACCTATTCGTTGATTTTTTCTTCCTCTTCCTTCTTATTCTTAAATATTCTTTCGAAAAAAGACCTTGAATTATGTTCATCTGTGTCCTGATTCTTCATTTTTACCTCACCTTCCTCTTTCTTCTCTTCTTTTTTGTTGTTTTTTAGCCAGTTAAAAATTCCTTTAGTTTCATACACTTCTCCCGCTTTGAATTTTACTGAATTCGTTTTCTCTCCATCCGAAAAATAATGCAGTTTTCCGTCTAACTTTCCATTTTTATATTTTCCCATCTCAATGATTTGACCTTCCTCATTGTATTTAACAAATCTGCCGTTTTTGCTCCCTTTCCTGTAATTAAGCTCTTCTTTTATTACTCCATTTGAATAAAATTTACGTACGATTCCGTGGAGCAACCCCTTTTTCCAATTTTCAATGCGGATATAATTGCCATCGTTGTCCCAATATTTCCACTGCCCGACTTTTAAGCCAAGTTTAAAGCGTCCAAGAATTAACAGCTTATTATTAAGGTCAAGTATTTTATATTCTCCATTGAGCAATTGTCCATGATAACCACCGATGTTACTATTGACAATGCCGTTGCGATACCAATGATATTTCTTTTCATCGTCAATCTTTATTTGTTCTTCAACAACTTTTACTTCAGCTAAAATGGTAGAATCTTCCTTGCTACTTTTTATTAATTTATTTTCAGGCAGCTCAAACTCTTGAGCAAAAGCTGTTACACAATAAAAGAACAAAGTAAACTGTAAACACTTTTTTAATACTTTCATTTCTTAATTACTCTCGTTTCATTCAAATATTTTAATCGAATCTCATCTTCATTAAGACCCATAACGCTCAAACTTTCAAAAATGCCCCCTTTATTTACGATATACTCTTTATTGTTAATCATTAAGAGTCCAATCTCTTTCTCATTACTACTTTTTACACGACCTCCGTACTTTAATTCCGGCCAATTCGACGCTTTGGTTTGTTTTACTTTTTTAATATTTCTTTTTACGCTTGTTCTAACAATGCTTGGACTGGATACGGTACTTTTCGAATAATTGCTTTTTGTAATATTAAAAGGATCCTCAAAATCTAATCGCAAAGTAAACGTATCCCTTTCGGGAGCTAAGTTTGCATCTTCTTTACTTATAGTCACAATTGGGCGGTTATCTTTGGGATCCTCAACAGTTGAAAAGAATTTATAAAAAATACCCCCCCAAATACCAGTCATTACAACTAATAAAACATATACGGTTGTCTTATTTTGCTTTTTCATTGCACGATAAAACTTCTTGAATTGCTATAATTCCCTACATTTCCTGCTCCATCAACGGAAACTACCCTCCAATAATAAGTTCCATCTGGCAAGGAGTCAGTATACACCTGATCAAAATATTCAGCTTTAAAATAAAGGGAGTCTAAGGAGACGTCGGTAAATAAATATAAAGTATCGCTATAAAAGTTATCGTCATTCCCGCTTTGCCAACTTAAAGTTACATTCGGGTCATTGAGCATTGCATTATCTGCCGGTGAAACTAAGCTTGCTTGGCCGGGTATGATCGTATCAACTTCAAAATTAGAAATCGAGAAAGCGGTCTCACTTTCTTCATTAAAGGCTTTCACTCCCCAAGCATATGTTCCATGTGAAAGCTGAGACAAAGAAACAGTTGTTCCGTAAATCGTATCAGTCAACAACTTACTTCCGCTCCAGTCTGCTTGCCTCAATTCAAATATGTAGGCGGTAGCATTATACAAATTACTCCAGCTGAATGAAAGCTGATTTTTATTGGTCAAAAGATCAAGCGGTTCAGCCAACTGAACCGTTGATTGACTAATATCCCTAGAGCTATCAACTGTGAAACTATGTAACTGAAATTCGGTATAACTGATGCTATTTCTCGCCCTTATTCTCCACTCATACGTCCCCGGATTAAAATTAAAGTCAATAATATTTGTTTGCACTGTAGAGTCCATTATAAATTGTTGCAGATTCCCGAATGTGCCTCTTACAATTTGAAGTTGATATTCATCTGCTCCTTCTAAATCTTCCCACCAAAATGTGATCGTAGAGTTTGTAGTAACAAATCCATTTTTAGGTGAGTTAATTATTATCTTTTCCTCATTAATATCCTCTTCAATTACATCCTTACACGAAAGAATTGCAAGGGAAACTGTGCTAAGAATCGTCGTAAATAAAAGTAAATTTATCTTCATGGTTCTAATGAATTAATTGACTGAACAAATAAGATCAACTGAAGGCTTCTCTTATTTTTCCATCTCTCTTTTTGTACTTGAAATACAGCAGAAGATACCTTGCCGGGCATTTCTTCTGAATTTTCATATGCATATATTAATTTGAGCATATTCTTAAACTCCCCTTCTATCATAATTTTTGATGTGGCCAATTGCACCTCTTGCTCGTTTTGAACAAATTGATCGGGAAAGTGCTTCAGTGAAAGTTTATGCTCATTACTTAAGTCTACTACCTTTGATAATAAGCGATTTCTCATTTCATTTTTCCCTAATTGATACTTTTGACTCTCCCCATGAATCATTTTCAATCTGTTTTCAAGCATTGCTATTTCTTCAGGTGCATTACTGACTTTACTCAGCTGGCTCTCCAGATTCTTACTTTTTTCCACCAAGCTAACCGTTTCCGCAATAGCCAACTCCCATGATATCCAAAACAAGAACAAACTACCAAGCAATAATAAATAATTCTTTTTTTTATAACTCATTCGTCTTGATCCTTAAAACAAATTCTCCCTTTCCGGTGTCATCCTTTTTTTGATAATTCACTACCTCAGCAAAATCAACCCAATTCATTTTCTCAATTAGGGGGAGCCACTCCTCCAAAACCTGAGTAGTATAACTTACTCCTTCGACATATATATAGCCGATGTCAAATGCAACATCTTCACTTTTTTTTATCTCTCCTTTTGGGGGATTGATTGAGAGCTGATCCCAATAAATCCTCTTGGGAAGCTCAGAAGCCAATTGATCAGCGTAAAATGAGATTTTTGATGATTCCGACATCCCAGTTTCTCTATAAAACACTGATATTCTTTCATAGTCTGAGCGTAGATTTTCCAACCGACTAATGAGCTCCTCATTCGCTTGAAATTCGGACGATAATCGAGCAACTTTTTGATCGTATTGATTAAATACAATAAAATTGATAAGCAGGGTAAAGAGAAGGAGTATCATTACACTCCAAGCAGCTAATTTAAAAAGTCGGTGATTGTAAAACTCTGAGCGGTCATTTGTGATTAATGAATTTTGAATATAGTCCTCTTTATCGGATACAAAATCAAAATGACTTAAAGCCGAAGAAAATGCCAATAAAAAATTTCCCTTAATTCGCTCACCTCCAATCATCACACTTTTTTCTTCATCAGTTGTTTTAAGATTAAAGTCCGAAACAAATCCTTTTGAAAAGACCACTTCATACGAAGTCGTTTGAATGGAAGAGGAATCAATTAAATCAGTCAAGTTATTTAAAACAGTATAACCTATTCTTTGCGACAATACATGTAGTTTTGCAGCATAAAATTGCTCCTGTAGCTCACTAATCGTTTCTTTCCTCAACAAACTCACCCAAGCAGACTCTTCATCAATTCTTTCAACCGTCATAAAAAAGTCATCCAAGCGTGCATTTGGCAATACCTCCTGTAAAATTCTTTTATCACTTTTTCCTTGAATACTTGATTGTTTTTTCTGCAAGACTCCTTTTCCGGTATAAACCACATTAAAAGGCACGTTCTTTGTCCAATTTCTTTCAAAGAATGCTTCACACGACTCCACTATTTCTTCTTCAAAAACCTCTAATTTCCCTTTTACAAGACCAATTTTTACGATGTTAAAAATTGCATCACCGCCCTTCTTTAAATTAACTTCAACCCCATAAGAAGTGCGGCCTCTAACAATCTTTTTTATAAAATCTTGCACCACCATTAATAAATGACCGTTGGTTTAATGAATATATTAAGCTGAGATTTATTCTTAGAACGCGTTCGTTGGCCAAAAAACCATCGAATAATGGGTATTCTGGCTAAAAAGGGCAAGCCGGCACCTGAGTTATTCACACTTTTCTCTTCCAGCCCTCCTAAGAGTACCATTTCATTGTTTTTCACCCTTAACATTGAGCTAAATGATCTAGACACCTTTCCGGGGGGAGCCTCATTGGATATACGCTCTGTAAAGTCTGATTGTTCAACTGTAATCTCCAATGTAATCTGATCATTCCCACTCACAAGGGGTTTTATGGTAATGGCTAAGTCAGCTTCTACCGGACGGTAAGTTCTTGTAATAATATTTTGCGGATTCTGTGCTCCAATCACATTATTAGACTCTTCTACATAATACTCTGTATTCCCAACACTCAGATTAGCTTCATGTCCATTCAAAGTTGCCAGTTTTGGTGTTGATCGCACTTTCAATACTCCATCTTGTTCAAGTGCTTTTATACTAAAGTAAAAATTGGGTGTTACTTTACCTAAGTTTACAATTGAACTTTGATTAATATTTTCAATGATATCATTCACTGACTTTGCACTAAAGTTTACATCCGTTTCCGGGACAAAGCTACCTTCAGTTCGCTCTGTAGGTTCACCTAAACCAGCAGTTATTCCTGCAGAAAGACTTCTGTTTTTTCGATAGTCTACTATAATTACATCAATGGCAATGACAGGCACTACTTGATCTATTTGCTTTAAAAACTGAATCAGTTCTTCAGCCATTGGTCTGGATCCGCTAATTACCAAACTATTCAGATCAGCAAACTTCTTTAATTCAAGCTCTTGCTTTAAATCATTAGGAATAACCTCCATTATATTCTCAATTGATCGATGCTGCATCTGATAAACTGTAGTTGTCCTTAAGCCCTCCGATTTACGCTCTCCTATTAAGTATACTCCATAATTCTTTTTATAAGTAAAAGCAGTAGCTTCAAACAAATTATTGAGTAATTCTTCCAATGAAACAGCTTTGAGATTTAATGTCTTAGTTCCTTCAATTTTGCTAAAAAGATAATAATCTATATCTAACTCATAAGCTACTGCTTTAACAACCTCATCGATTGAAACATTTTCTGCTGAAATAGATATTTCATTTTCATTACTAACCTCTAAAAAAAGTCCTTCAATGTTTTTCCTTTTATATTTTTCTTTACTTGTTTTGGTGCCTTCATTTTCATTCGAAGTAAGTACCTTTTCATCTCCTAATTCTGACAAAACAAAAAAACCGTCATCCGTTTCAGTTAAACTCATGCCGTTGGAGTATGCAAACTTTTGCAAGGCAGCGTTAAAAGGCATCCTTTGAATGAATACAGATACCTTTTTATTCTCAACATTAGGTGAAAGAACAATATTTTTATCTGAAACCGAAGTTACTTTTCTAATTACGTCAACTAAATTGTCATTACTTAAATCAAGCGTTAGTAAATCTCCTCTTTCATCATAGTTAACATTAATTACTTTCGGCTGCGGTGGAGGCAAAGGTTCCGGCGGTGGGTTGTATTTAGAAATTGAAATAATATTCCCAACAAATTCCATCTCTAATTGATAGCGTTTAGCAAGAAAGATCAATACATCGGAAACAGTTACATTTGAAAAGTTATTTATAATCTGAATATTATTTAATCCATCATCCACACTAATATTTAGATCATTTGCATTTGCAATACCGCGAATAAACTCTTGTAAGCTGACTCCATTAACCGACAAATCCACCGTATTCTCTAACCCGGGATTATCAATTGCTATCAATTGTAATTGATTTTGCATTTGTGTAAAGCGGTCTTGTGCTAAAGTGTCAATTGAGATTAGAAAAACTACCCCAAGTAGAATATATAAGTTCTTTAATTTCATCTGCTAGTTTGTTGACATCAATAGATAATACACCTCTTCAATAGAAGTACTTCCATTAGCAAGTAAATCAAATGCATTATCCATTAGTCGTTCAATTTTTTTCTCTTTAATTTTTGCATTCACATTAAAACTTTCAGCTTTAATAAGTTCTGAAAACTCTTCATCAACCGGTATAATTTCATACAATGCCTTTCTCCCGGCATAACCTGTATAAAAACAGGCCTCACAACCAACTGGCTCATAAACTGAATGAACTTCATAGGGCATTTTAAAAGATTGTGGGAGTTGTTCAATTTCAATGTCGACTTTTTGCTTACAGTTATCGCAGAGAAGTCTAACAAGTCTCTGTGCTGCAGTTATATTAAGTGTCCCGGATATCAAATAAGAAGGAACACCCATATCAATTAATCTTGAAACAGTGCCCCATGCTGAGTTGGTATGAATTGTTGAAAGAACCAAATGTCCGGTCAAAGCCGCTCGGATAGCCATTTTTGCAGTTTCAACATCCCTGATTTCTCCTAACATAATAATGTCAGGATCCTGGCGCAAAAATGACCTCAAAGCACCTGCAAAGGTCAAGCCTATACTTTCCTTTAATTGTACTTGATTAATTCCGGGAAGCGTATATTCAATGGGATCTTCAATCGTAATAATATTTGTTTTTTCGTTGTTAAGCTCTTTTAAAGTGGCATACAAAGTAGTCGTTTTACCCGAACCGGTTGGTCCACTAATCAAAACTATCCCACTTGTCCGTTTCACCCCTTCAAGATAAGAAGCTAATTGGTTCTGACTAAAGCCCAAGTTTAAAATATCAATATCTGTAGCATCTTTACTTAAAAGCCTCATAACAACCTTTTCGCCAAACAATGTAGGCAAAACTGAAACCCTTATATCAAATTTTGTTTCATTGCTTTCAAACGAAATCCGTCCATCTTGTGGTAGTCGCTTTTCGGCAATATCCATATTGCCCATTATTTTTAACTTATTAACAATCGATGGGTACTCCTCATTCGAAACTATATATTTCTCAACCAATTTACCATCCACTCGATACCTAACTCTGCACTTGCTCTCATATTTTTCAATGTGAATATCACTACTTCCTATTTCATTTGCTTCTTCAATCAACCTGAGAACAAAGTCATCGCTCTTTTCAATGAATGAAGTTTGTTGCTTGTCAGTTAATTCTGAATCTTTATTGCTCCTTCTATAGTACCGACTTAGTGAGTCATACAATATTTGTTTTGGCAATGGACTAATATTAACTTCTTTGCCAAAAATCATTTCTAACTCATCAACCAGCTGATCAGTAGAAGTATTTTCTTCTCCATAAAAAATTATCGTATCGGCTCTCACCTCTTTTGGGATAACATTATAATGCCAAGCCTGATCTGCTGTTAATAGCTGTATATCTTGAACTGCAATTTCAATATATTCCCTATTACCTGTCTCCTTCGTCATAAAGTTGTTTGGTTAAGAAATAGATTTATAGAAAATAAAAAGTCAATCGAAATAAGCAAAATAAGATTAATTGACATGATTCCCGCTAAAGGGATTAATATTGTTTTTTTCTTGAAAAGTTTCATATAAAAAAAGGCAACAACAATTGCAGTTAGGAAACTAAATAGTAAAAACATAATGTACATATCATACTTAAAGGCAACAGAGCAGGAGAGAAAAAAAAGTATATCTCCCAAGCCTAAATACTTATCAATAATATTGACAAATCTTCTTTCTTTTAAAGAAAAGTAGATGGTCACTAATAATAACTGAATCATGATTAGCAATAGATTAATCGACATATTAAATACAATGTCCTCTATAAAAACGTTCTGTTCCAACAATCTAAATCCCAATAAAAGTAAAATTACTGGTATTAACCACCACGAGATCGCTCGATACTTAATATCTTGAAATGCCAAAAAAGCTAAGGTAATTAGCAGTAGGGCGTTTATTGAAAAATACAAAATCAATCTTTTACAACCTCTTTAAGGGCTTTATCTTGATCAATTTCCCATACATTATATACTCCATCACCATCAAAATCTGTTATTGCCGTTGCTGTTGCTTTAAAAGAACTATTAGTTGCTTCAACTACTTTTATCTCATAATTCGCGCTTCCCCCATTCGTAACTAAATCTGCATGCTCAAACCCAATTTCATCAAAATCATTAGAATACTTTGAGTTCATATAAAAGTAACTCTTCTCTAAAGTATAAAGATGATTGAGTTGTAATTGAGCCTCTGTGCTTTTAGCCTTTGAAATTAGAGGCATTAGCTTAGGCAGAGCCAATAAAACTAGTATACCTACAATTATTAAAACAACGAGTAACTCCGTTAGTGTAAATGCTTTTACCTTCATCACAAATAAATTAATCTAAAACTAAGATGCTAATGTTGACATTTTTTTTCTTATATTAAAATTTTTTAACAGAAAAATACACTTCCAAGAAATGTTAAAAATTATTAGAGCAATAAAAGTCATCAAGTAATTTGACTGTATACCGCATATAAATTTTGTGGAAAATACAACTAATGCAATAATCTTCTATTTCAACAAAGTCTAATTGCAATCTAACTAACAATCACTTAAATTGAATTCTACAAAATAATGTATTAAACAAACTTGAAGACACATAAACACTCCAAAAACAACAACATAATAAAAAATTGCAATCATTTTAAACAATCTACTCATCAATACCCCCTCTAAACTATAAATTGGAAAGCTTTTATAGGTGAATAAAAAAAGAAAAAAGAGCAAATAAGATTGAAAAGTATTTTATGCCACTGCGAAATTTATAAATGAAATTGGAAAAATTGACATACTCAAGCAATGCATTTAGTTTGAATTTACAATTTTCCATTTAGCAGCCATTTATAACACTTTCTACTCCTCATCCGTCTACCATCTACAAAAGACTATTTTCAGCATTATAAGCTTTAATTCTCGATAGCCTATATAGATCTCCTAGTCAAGTAAACTTTACAAAACCTACATATATATAGTTCCTTCCAACACTTGATATGGCGTATATTTTGTATTCCATAATTTCACAAT
>DIAJ01000015.1:97133-97446 GCA_002415785.1 Flavobacteriales bacterium UBA5081 | reverse complement strand
GCGAGGCTTTGTACCCGGGGCGGGACTTGAATCTACCTGTCGGTAGACAGGCCCGCACTTTTATCTCGCAATGCTCTTAACTTTTCTTTACCTATTCCTGACTTCCAATACTTTTCTCTTTTTCGAGCTTCTTCTCTATTTGAACATTCTTCTGAGTAAATCAATCGAAATGGCGCATAAGGTTTTGTCGTTTTCTCATATCCTTTATTATGTCGATTTATTCTTTCCTCAAGATTTGAGGTTAAACCCACATATATATAGTTTCTTCCAACACTTGATATGGCGTATACTTTGTATTCCATAATTTCACAAT
>DIAJ01000015.1:86417-96986 GCA_002415785.1 Flavobacteriales bacterium UBA5081 | reverse complement strand
GCGAGGCTTTGTACCCGGGGCGGAACTTGAATCTACCTGTCGTTAGACAGGCCCGCACTTTTGTCTCGCAATGCTCTTAACTTTTCTTTACCTATTCCTGACTTCCAATACTTTTCTCTTTTTCGAGCTTCTACTCTATTTGAACAATCTTCTGAATAAATCAATCGAAATGGCGCATAAGATTTTGTTGTTTTCTCATATCCTTTATTATGTCGATTTATTCTTCCCTCAAGATTTGAGGTGAATCATACATATATATAGTTTCTTTCAACACTTGATATGGCGTATACTTTATATTTCATTTTCTTCCAAAAACAACAAAGCCCCGCTTAATAGCGAGGCTTTGTACCCGGGGCGGGACTTGAACCCGCACGGCCGCAATGGCCACAGGATTTTAAGTCCTGCGTGTCTACCAATTCCACCACCCGGGCAGGATGGTATCAAAAAAAATTCCTCTCTTTTCGAGAGGAATTTTGAGCGGGAGACGGGATTCGAACCCGCGACCCCGACCTTGGCAAGGTCGTGCTCTACCAGCTGAGCTACTCTCGCTTAAATTTTTATTCAATTTCTTAAAGAACTTTTTTCTTCAACTAAAGAAAAAACTACAATTAATTACTTCTCTAAAAACGATTGTGCTCTACCTTCCGATAGCTATCGGAAGAGCTACTCTCGCATTCTTTCTTCAAAGTACTACCCCTTATTGAGGGCTACAAAAGTAATATTTTTTTCTTTTTGACAAATTAAAAATGAAAGATATTCCATATTTTTTTCTGTCGGTTTGATAAAGAAAGAACTACTTCTTCCCTCCTACCATTTTCTTAATTTCATTTAACTTCAAAAGTGCCTCTACGGGCGTTAAGGTATCTACATCAATATGAATTAACTCTTCCTTAATTTGCTCTAAAACCGGATCGTCTAATTGGAAAAAACTCAATTGATAATCTTCACTTTTCTCTACTTTAGAAATGGCATCTTTATTTTCTTGAGAACGATTCTTTTTTTCCAGCTCTTCTAATAACTTATTCGCTCGCCTAATTAGTACAGAAGGCATTCCCGCCATTTTTGCAACATGAATCCCAAAGCTGTGGTTACTTCCACCCGGAACTAGCTTGCGCATAAAAATGATCTTATTTTTTATCTCTTTTACCGATACATTAAAGTTTTTAATTCGACTGAAAGTCTTTGACATTTCGTTCAGCTCATGATAGTGGGTGGCAAAAAGTGTTTTTGGTCTCGCTAATTTATTTTCGTGTAAATACTCTGCAATTGCCCAAGCAATTGATATACCATCGTAAGTACTGGTTCCCCTACCAATTTCATCGAGCAAAATCAAACTCCGCTCAGAAATATTATTCAAAATACTGGCTGTTTCATTCATTTCTACCATAAAAGTAGATTCACCGGATGAGATATTATCTGAAGCCCCTACCCTAGTAAAAATCTTATCTACCAAGCCAATACTTGCACTTTTGGCTGGCACAAAGCTTCCCAACTGTGCCATTAAAGTAATTAGGGCAGTTTGTCTGAGCAAAGCCGATTTACCCGACATATTTGGCCCGGTAATCATAATAATTTGCTGACTATCATTGTCTAAAAATATGTCATTGGAAATGTACTCTTCTCCCACAGCCATTTGCTGTTCAATTACCGGGTGACGACCTGACCTGATGTCAATCTTTAAACTATCATTTACCTCCGGTTTTGTGTAGTTTCTAGCTTCAGCCAAAGTAGCAAAAGACAGTAAACAATCTAAACGAGCGATTAGGCTTGCATTCAACTGAATTGGAGCAATATAATCAGCAGCCTCTAAAACTAGTTGATTGTATAGACTAGTTTCTAACTGTAAAATTTTCTCTTCTGCGCCGAGTATTTTAGCTTCGTATTCTTTGAGCTCCTCAGTAATGTATCTCTCTGCGTTGACTAAAGTTTGCTTCCTAATCCAATCTTCCGGAACCTTACTTTTGTGCGTATTTCTAACTTCAATGTAGTAACCAAAAACATTATTGAAGGCTATTTTAAGCGATGAGATTCCGGTCTTTTCCGTTTCTCTTTGTTGCATTTGCATCAAATGATCTTTCCCGGAACGCTGTAACCCTCTTAACTCATCTAACTCCTCATTTACTCCTTGTCTTATTACTCCCCCTTTTTGCACCAGAACCGGTGGCTCATCCTCAATTTGTGAGTTAATCGCTTTCCAAATGGACTTGCAAGCATTTAATTGCTCGCCAATTTTATTTAATGAAGCATTATCGCTTTCCAAGCAAAGCTTTTGTATGGGCTCAATTACTCCTAATGCATTTTTTAACTGCACCATTTCACGAGGACTAATACGAACAGTTGAAACCTTTGAAATTAATCGCTCTAAGTCTCCAATTTGTGAGATGTATTGTTTTAATTTCCCACTTAAATCATTTTGATTTAACAAATACTCAACAGCAGACAAACGCTCTTGAATGGGTTTTAAATCCTTTAAAGGTAATGCTAACCATCGTCTCAACATTCTCCCACCCATGGGAGAGATGGTTTCGTTCAATACGTCTAATAGTGTAGTAGCCCCATCGTTTGGAGAGTACATCAGCTCTAAATTCCGAATCGTAAAACGATCAAGCCAAACGTATTTTTCCTCTTCAATTCTACTTAAGCGAGAAATGTGCTTTAACTTATCGTGACGTGTGTCTGCTAAGTAATGCAAAGCTGCACCAGCGGCAATTACTCCTGCCTCCATCTCTTGCACACCAAAGCCTTTCAACGATTTGGTTTCAAAATGTTTTAGTAGGGTTTCTTCACCAAAATCAGATGTAAACACCCAGTCTTCCAACATATAGGTAAAAAATGAAGTACCAAAGTATTCTTCAAACTGCTTTTTCTTTTGCTTCTGAAACAAAACCTCACTGGGCGAAAAGCTCTGTAAAAGCTTATCGATTTGTTCATTGTTCCCTTCAGCTACTAAAAATTCACCTGTAGAAACATCTAAAAAAGAAACTCCGACCCTATCTTTATGAAAATGAACTGCCGCTAAAAAGTTATTCGAATCGCGCTTTAAAACTTCATCATTATAGGAAACTCCGGGGGTTACTAATTCTGTAATTCCTCTTTTTACAATTGTTTTGGTTTGCTTAGGGTCTTCTAACTGATCACAAATGGCAACTCGATGACCGGCTCGAACTAATTTAGGTAAATAGGTTTCCAAAGAGTGATGAGGGAAACCGGCCAAAGCTATTTCATTCGCAGATCCATTGTGTCTTTTTGTTAATACGATTCCCAAAACTTCAGCTGCAACCTTGGCATCTTCGCCAAAAGTTTCGTAAAAATCGCCTACCCTAAATAAAAGTAATGCATCCGGATACCTTCCTTTTATTTGATAATATTGTTTCATCAAAGGGGTTTCCTTCGCTGTTGTTTTTGTCTTTTTTGCTTTACTCAAATCAGAATCTTTAGTGGACTAAAATAAGAAGTTGGCTCCTGTATTCTTACTTTTACGGCACATATTTTTCAATAGTTTTTCACAGAAATTATTTCACTCAATGAACAGAAAATTAGCCAACGAGGAACTTGGCAGACTCGACATAGAAAGTTTTAGAAAAGAAGACAAGAATCAACTTATTGCAATTTTAGACAATGTGAGAAGCTTAAACAACATTGGGTCGGTTTTTCGAACCGCTGATGCTTTTGCCATTGAAGCAGTTTACCTATGTGGGATTACAGCAAAGCCCCCGCACAGAGAAATTAACAAAACTGCTTTAGGCGCTACTGAATCTGTTAATTGGACTTATTTTGAAGACACTCAAACTGCCGTCAAAAAACTAAAAGAAGATGGCTGGAAAGTGTACGCCATTGAGCAAACAGAAAATAGCATATTGCTAAACGAATTCAAGCCCTTGTCCGACGAAAAAATTGCACTTATTTTTGGTCATGAAGTAAAAGGTGTTGAACAAAAAGTAATTAATCAGTGCGATGGAGTAATTGAAATTCCTCAAAAAGGCACTAAGCATTCGCTCAACATTTCGGTAAGCGCAGGAGTTGTTATTTGGGATCTAGTGAACAAATTAGACGGCATTTAAATTTATGGCATAAACTTTGAAATTACAGTGATGAATCTTTTAAATTCAAAAATTATGAAACGGTTTGCACTTTTCAATATAACGCTATTGCTAATTAGCAGTAGCCTCTTTGCCTTTGCTCAAAGTTCCTCTAATGATACGAGTCCGGAAAAAGAGTATAGTTTTCGAAAAATAAATAATACAGCTTTTAAGGCAGGTGAAATTTTAGAATACAAGCTTGCTTATGGATTTATGAATGCCGGGGTAGCAAAACTTGAAGTAAAAAATACTCCTCAAAAGGTTAAGAACAGAGATTTATTTCACATTGTTGGAACCGGTAGAAGCATCAGCGCCTTTGATTGGTTTTTTAAAGTGAGAGATCGCTATGAAACTTATATCGACCAAGAGGGCATTTTCCCGTGGTTGTTTATTAGAAGAATTAATGAAGGGGGCTATAAAAAAGCTCAAGATTATCAGTTTTTTCAAGATGAAGGCTATGTAAAAAACGAGGACAATGAGACTTATGAGGTTCCTCACGGAATTCAAGATATGCTTTCAGCTTTTTATTATGCCCGCACCATTGATTTCTCAAATGCTAAAAAAGGCGACATTTTCATCTTCGACTCTTTTGTAGATGAAGAAATCTATCCTCTCCGCATACGATATGCGGGAACAAAGAAAATTAAAATCGGAATGGGAAAATTTGACTGCATGGTCTTTCATCCTGTAGTTCAAGAAGGAAGAATTTTTGAAGATGATAATGACTTAACAGTATACATCACCAATGACAAAAATAAAATACCCGTATTAGCTAAAGCTAAAGTTTTAGTAGGTTCAATTCGTATGGAGCTAACTGACTATAAAAACTTGGCTAATCCGGTGGCAAAGGTTGATTAAGAAACTTGAATTAGGGAGTTAAACTCCCTTTTTTAATAGCCTTATTCTTCGATAAAACTAGAAAGCCAAAAGGAAGTAAAACAAGAAACCAGCTTAAGTTATCGAGATTTAAAATATTCATAAACAACCAGCTTCCAACGATAAAAAATAGATAAGACATAAGTAAAAGTCCGTCGTACTTCTTCGTAAAAAAGCCAATAAAAAACATTCCTTGAAGTAGCATCAACGCAAGCCAAAGTAGATAACTCAAGCTTTCATTGTTGATCAAGTATACAATCATATCCGCTTTCCAATGCGAGGGATTGGCTTGCAAAAAATGAACATGCTGTATTTTTAAGATATTGCTAAAATGGTCAATATCCCACAAATTGCCTCTTACTAATTTCCACAAAAAGGCTGAACAGAGCATAAAATAGAAATAGTATCTAATCAGTTCAAATGCTTGAATAAATCGTTTAGAGTCTTTTTTAAAAAGAAACATTAAACTGACAAAAAGTACTCCTACACTATGAAAATGATGTCCGAGAAAAGTGTTAAAAACAAAAAAATAAATAAAATAACTTAGTACAAAAAGAATATTAAACAGTTTAATTCGCTGAAAAAACAAGCTCCCTAAAGCAGAGGTCAACATCAAGAAGTCGACTGCTAATGAAAGAAGTTTAGAGCCCACAATAAACTGAGGAATCTGCAAACCAACCATCATCCAATAAAAGGGATCTCTACCCTCGTACGGTAAAACCGGCTGATTTAGTTGATGTAATAATAAGTCATTATATAACCTAATCAACCAAATACAGATTACAAAGCCAAAGAATAACTTATTAAGCAAACTGTAATGCTGAACAACCATATAGTTAAGCTGTTTCATAAATCGATTAGCCTATTTTTAGATATGGTTTTCAAGCCATAATTCGTATAGGTGTATTTCACTTCATAAACAATTAAGTGATTAATTTTCTTACTTAAACTTCGCTCCAAAATTGTTTTGTACCAAAATGGAAACCTTTGCAGCTCTTCCGACTTGGTAAATACTTTTTCGCCAATTTGATTGAACAATTCACTTTCATTCCAATGAGGTCGCTTGGTTAACACAAAGTGCTCTACGGGATCTTGCCCATTCAATCTTAAATGATTATTGTAATAATCTAAAGGTCCTAAAATCAATTCCATCTTTTCTCTTCCAAAGTCAAAAGGATAATAGGTGGTTTTATCAACTTCTATTTCATAGGCTACAAGTGTATCAACTTCCCCAACCGCTTTTGAATACATACCATAAAGAAAAAATGGTGTAAATTGAACTTTTAAAATATGAAGCATCAAGTAAATCAATGCAATAAAAAAAACAATAATATATTTGGGTTTAAGGTTCACAGATAGTAAAATGCTTAATTAAAATAAATCTCAAAAGTAAAGGTATGGCATTTTTAAAATCAAGCAACAAATCGGCTAAGAAAAACGCTAACAAAGCATTAATTTTACCAAAAAAAGCACAGCCTTTTAGATGAAGAAAAAGATTCGATTAATCAGCAGTATTTTATTTTTACTTTTAACTGTTTCGGTATTACTGTTTATTAACAAGTACCAAAAAGATCAAAAAATTGAAGAAGCGTACAAGGCAAAGGCTGAACAAAATGCAGATACTTTATTGCTTGCAGAACCCCAAACTCAGTTTGGAATTGAAATCGACTCTTTTCACATTGTAGAAGCCAAGATAAAACCCAATGAGTTTCTAGCTAATATCTTACTAAGCTTCAACATTGATTATGTTACCATAGATCAATTAGCTGAAAAATCAAAAGACGTGTTTGATGTTCGCCAGATGCGCGCAGGAAAAAAATACACCGTTTTTGCCTCTAAAGACAGCCTAAAAAAAGCCTCCTACTTTGTTTACCAACCAAATAAAGTAGAATACATTGTTTATGACCTAAGCGATAGCATTTCAATTTACAAAGGTGAAAAAGAAGTTGAAATTCGTCAAGAAAGTGTTTCGGGAGTTATTTATTCTTCCTTATACGAAAGTTTACAAGCCGCCAACGCATCTCCGGCTTTAGCCGTAGAACTTTCAGAAATCCTTGCCTGGTCGATTGACTTTTATAGAATACAAAAAGGAGATTGGTTCAAAGCTATTTACGAAGTAAAGTACGTTGACGACCAAGCCATTGGAATAGGTAGAGTTATAGCTGTAGAGTTCAATCATTTTGATAAAACATTCTACGGCTTTTACTTTGATCAAGATGGCAAAGAAGATTATTTTGATGAAGAAGCAAATAGCTTGAGAAAAGCATTTTTAAAATCTCCACTAAAATTCAGTCGATTGAGTTCTCGTTATACCATGCGTCGCTTTCATCCGGTTCAAAAAAGATGGAAAGCACACCTAGGAACCGACTATGCTGCACCAACAGGCACACCCATTATGAGCACCGGCGATGGACAAGTAATTGCTTCAAGTTATACCGGAGGCAATGGTAATTATGTTAAGATTAAACACAATAGTGTTTACACCACACAATACCTACACATGAGTAAACGCAAAGCAAGAGTTGGCGACTATGTAAAACAAGGAGATATAATTGGCTATGTTGGCAGCACAGGATTAGCCACCGGTCCGCATGTGTGTTATCGATTTTGGAAAAATGGTAAACAAGTAGACCATTTAAAACAAGATTTCCCTTCTGCCGAACCTGTTAAGGATGAACACAAAGAGGAGTTTCAGCAAAAAATGCAAAAATTGAAGAAAGAGCTAGATTCCATTTCTTTGAACTCAAAAGAAGAGTTTGCTTCAAAATAAGACTACAAATCTGCCCCACAATATTTACAATGCTTGGCATCTTTATCGTGTCCCTCTCTAGAACATTGAGGGCAAGCTTGTGTACTAATATCTTTAAACTGCTTTGCTCGATTTAATTCAGCTGATACAATTCCTGTAGGAACAGCAATGATACCGTAGCCTAACAGCATTACAAATGAAGCTATGCTTTGACCTAATGCCGTTTGTGGTGCGATATCTCCATAACCTACCGTGGTAATCGTAACAATGGTCCAATACATACTGTATGGAATACTTGTAAACCCATTGTCTGGACCTTCCACAATGTACATCACTGTACCCATAATTAAGACTAACACAATCACCGCTCCAATAAACACAGTTATCTTAGCCATACTGGATTTTATAGCGCTAATTAGCACTTGAGCCTCTGACACATACCTTCTCAACTTAAGAATCCTGAAAACACGTAGCAAACGCACGGTTCTTAACACCAACATATATTGCGGCCCGGCGATAAACAAACCTATATAGGTAGGAATGGTCGATAATAAATCAATGACTCCCATAAAGCTGGTTGCGTACTTTATGGGTTTTCCAACTGCAAGCAATCGAAGTAAATACTCAATAGTAAAAAGTCCGGTTAATGTCCATTCGATGATGTAGAGCAACAAGCCGTATTCTAATCGAATAAAATCAACGGTCTCCAACATTACAGCCACCACTGAGATTAATATTGCCCAAAGCAAAATCACATCAAAGAGCTTACCCATTGGTGTATCTGCTTCAAAAATCACCTCATGAAGTCTATTTTTCCACTTAGGTGACTGATCCTTGTTAATTTCTTCGCCGTAAAGTTTCTGCATAGTTGAGGCTAAAATTAGTTAATTTGTCAGAGCTTTGGAAAATGAAATTACGCACAGAAATAAAGATTCATAAGCAAGAAAGAGAAATAAGTCATCAAGATTCTATTTTATTAATGGGTTCTTGCTTTTCCGATCATATTGGCAATAAGTTAAAGGAAAACAAATTTGATGTAGTTGTAAATCCACTGGGAATTGCCTACAACCCAATTTCACTTCATCAGCATTTGAGCTTAGATTATTTTCAATTAAATAAGAACTTTGAAGACATTCAACTGACTGATGAGCTATATTACCACTATGATTTTCACTCGAAATTTAATTCGTTCACCAAAGAAGATTTTGTAGTCCATGTAGAAAAAGCTTATCAAGCTCAATTAGAGCAATTAAATAAAAAACCAATTGTTTTTCTGACTTATGGAACAGCTTGGGTACATGAACTTAAATCCAATCAACAAATAACAAACAACTGTCATAAACAGCCCTCTACTTTATTTAACAAGCGAATTTTAAGTGTTAAAGAAATTGTCAACTCTTTTATTTCAATGAAAAAAAAGCTGGAAAGTGAATACGGACACTCCTTTAGTTTTATTTTCACAATTAGTCCTGTTAGACATTTAAAAGATGGATTTATTGAAAATCAATTAAGCAAATCGACATTAAATCTAGCTATTCATCAGCTTTGTTCAAATTACAAAAACTGCAGTTATTTCCCCTCCTTTGAGATTATGGTTGATGACTTAAGAGATTATCGCTTTTACAATGAAGATTTGCTTCACCCCAATGATACAGCCATAAAGTATATTTGGAAACAGTTTTCTAATGCTTACTTTTCTGAAAAGACAAATAAATATGTTCAACAAATTGAAAAAATTAACCAAAGTCTACATCATCGTCCATTTAACATACATAGTGAAGCAAATCAGAAGTTTTTAAAAAAACTAAAGAATGATATTAAGCAATTTTCAACCGAAAGCAATATTGACTTTAGTGAGGAGCTTGAACAGCTAGAAGATCAAGTTTTACCTTTTTAATTTTTATCAAACTGAGTTGCACTAGCCTGAGCTGTTGGCATGATTAACAAGTCATTAATGTTAACATGAGCCGGACGAGAGGTCATAAAGTAAATGGCATCTGCAATATCCTCAGCTTTAAGCGGCTCGTAACCAAGGTATACTTTTTCTGCTTTTTCTTTATCACCATCAAATCTAACTTCAGAAAACTCAGTATCAACTGCTCCCGGACAAACCGCTGAAACCTTAATTTTATGCGGCAAAAGATCTATTCGCATAGCTTTTGTAAGTGCATCTACTGCGTGCTTTGTTGCGCAATACACATTGCCATTGGGATAAACTTCTTTTCCTGCTATTGAACCTACATTTACAATGTGACCATGCTTAAGCTCAATCATTAAAGGCATAATGGCCTTAGAAACATAAAGCAGTCCTTTCACATTGGTGTCAATCATTTGCTCCCAATGGTCTAAGTCTCCATTTTGAATGCTTGAAAGTCCCTTTGCTAAGCCGGCATTATTTACTAAAACATCTATACTTTTCCACTTTCCAGTTAAGCTTTCAAATGCTTTTACTACCTCATCATTCGAGCGAACATCAAAACAAAGGCTCAAGACCTCCACTGAATAAGTACTTTCTAATTCAGCTTTCAGTTGGCTTAATCGCTCCTCTCTCCTGCCGGTAATAATTATGTTATATTGATTTTTAGCATAAAGCTCGGCACAAGCTTTTCCGATTCCGGAGGTAGCGCCAGTTATTAAAGCAATTTTATTCATTTATCATTAACTAACTAAATACCACTTTATTACACAAATTGATTAATAAACAACTAGTATCCTTTATTTTCAATATTATGTCTTTACTTTTTTCCATTGATGAAAAAAGTAAACAAAACCCGCCTGCCTCTCACGAGCCTGTGCTTCGGCGGGCAGGAATTCTAGACCTGTTCCCTAATTTAAGTCTTCCGCTCCTAAATGGCGATGATTTCA
>DIAJ01000015.1:80627-86339 GCA_002415785.1 Flavobacteriales bacterium UBA5081 | reverse complement strand
CTTAAATTATGAAAATGGCCATCGTTTTAAAGGATTATTCAACATCTTTTAAAAATAGTTTTAAATATCATTCGGTTTTATTACATCATTTGTTGAGCGTAGGTAAAGTAATCCACTTTTTTTGGATTAGCCAAAAGAAAAAGGTCTAGCTTTTCAGTAGCATTGATTTCTACTTTATTTTCATCACTTAATAAGAAAAAGTCATCTTGCTCTAGCTCTTCATTATTCACTTTTAAACTACCTTGCATAATGTATATGGAGTAAATTTTATTTTCGTCTAAAGCTATTTGATGAACTCCTTTATTTATGGAAAGTTGTTGAATATCTACTCCTTTAGTATACATTTTCATTGGAGATTTTTCTCCTGCATAAATTACTTTTTCAATTCCATTTTCGTTGATTACCGGAAATTCACTCAAGGCATAATCATTATAGGAAGCCGGAATTTGAAGTGTTTCGCTCAGGTTAGGATCTAACCAGATTTGAAACATATGAGCTCCGGGGTTGAGTTTCTCTGAGTGTGAAATTCCTTTGCCGGAACGAATAATTTGTGCAGCTCCGGTATTGAGTTTCTTCCATTCATTGGCTCCATCGTCGAAATGTTCAATGCTTCCTTCATAAACAAATGACAAGATTTCAAAACCCTGATGTGGATGTAAACCAATTGTGCTTCCTCCATCACTCCAGGCGTGTGACCAATAAAATAAATTAGAGTAAGGTTTTAAATGACCTCCTTCCCGCGGAAAGCCAATGGGTTTATTTTCCAAAATTTCACCACCGTTAAACTGCCCTCTAGCTTGTTGATTTTTTCTGTATACACTCAAATTCATTCTTCTTTTTTTATTCAATAAACAACTAATTTAATCAGAAGTTCAAACATAAAAAAAGGGAGTTTTCGCTCCCTTTTTCGTTAACTGATGATCACACCGTAATTTAAATTTCATAAAGTGCGTCCAAAACCTCATGGTTTCTATAATCCATATCCTCAATAAACATTGCAGGAGGTATCACAACCACCTTAAATTCAATCTCCTCAGGAAAAGATAACTGTGCCGCTATATCAAGATAAGCCCTTACAGTTACTTGACCTGTAGTATAAGAAAACCTTATAAAATAATTGGCATATTGCGTCTGACTAATCTGAATTGTGTTACTATACGGCATAGCTTCCCATGCATTGTCACTTACAAACTTCTGAAATAGTTGGACTGTTCCTTGGCTATAGACCTCATTTGTAATCTCTGGGACTGTTAATACGGCTTCTTGATACTTTCCATTAGTTACCCATTCATTAGTATCTACGGAGTGAATGTAAGCCTGAACATTCGCATTACCATCCTTTCCATCTACCCCATCTTCTCCGTCTTCACCGGCAGGACCTTGAGGGCCGCCACCAGCAGGACCTGGAGGACCAACCGGACCAACGGGACCTGTGTCACCATCTTCAGGAGTACAAGCTACAACAAACATAGCTATCAATGAAAAAACTAAAGCAAATCTAAATCTTGAAATCAACATATTTATTCATTTTTAAAAATCAAATATAAGTTTTATTCAGCTTTTATTTTTCGTTTATTGGGCGATTGATTTACTTAAATTTGACATTTCTCAAAATATGTTGAATACAAACACACTCAAATGATAAAAGACGAAACCGTTTTTAACCTCATCAATCAAGAAGGAGAAAGACAAAGAAGAGGTATAGAATTAATTGCCTCAGAAAATTACGTTAGTCAATCCGTTTTAAACGCAATGGGCTCTGTTTTGACCAACAAGTATGCAGAAGGCTTGCCGGGTAAACGCTATTATGGAGGCTGCGAAATAGTGGACAAAGTAGAGCAACTGGCCATTGACAGGCTCAAAGAGTTATTCAATGCTGAATGGGCTAATGTTCAGCCACATTCCGGAGCCCAAGCCAATGCTGCAGTAATGTTGGCGTGTTTAAAACCTAGTGACGCAATTTTAGGTTTTGATTTATCGCATGGAGGTCATTTAACTCACGGTTCTCCGGTCAACTTCTCTGGAAAGTTATACCAACCCCACTTTTATGGAGTAGAGAAAGAAAGTGGTGTAATAGACTACGATAAAGTAGCTGAAAAAGCAAAAGAAGTTAAACCTAAAATGATTATCTGTGGCGCATCTTCATATTCTCGCGACTGGGATTATGAGCGTTTAAGAAGTATTGCTGATGAAGTAGGTGCTCTTTTGCTGGCAGATATTTCTCACCCATCCGGATTAATTGCAAAAGGTATTTTAAACGACCCACTTCCGCATTGTCATATTGTAACTTCAACTACACACAAAACATTAAGAGGTCCTAGAGGTGGGGTTATCATGATGGGAAATGATTTTGAAAATCCTTGGGGATTGAAATCTCCAAAGGGAGAAATTAGAATGATGTCTTCCATTCTCGATTCTGCAGTTTTCCCTGGAACTCAGGGCGGCCCATTAGAGCATGTAATTGCTGCTAAAGCGGTTGCTTTTGGAGAAGCACTTTCTGATGATTATATGGAATACTGCTTGCAAGTCATTAAAAATGCAAAAATAATGGCTGATGAGTTTGTTAAAAGAGGCTATCAGGTCATTTCAGGTGGGACAGATAATCACAGTATGCTAATTGATTTAAGAAATAAAGAAATTAGCGGTAAAAAAGCTGAGCGTTTATTAGGTTTGTGTGACATAACTGTCAATAAAAACATGGTTCCTTTCGATGATAAATCTCCATTTATTACTTCAGGTATCAGAATTGGAAGTCCGGCAATCACTACTCGTGGAGTGAAAGAAAACGACATTCCCAAAATTATAGAGCTAGTCGATCGAGCATTAACTGAAGATGAAGCGTCAGAAGCATTCCAAAGTATAAAAAAGGAAGTCAACGAGCTTATGAATAGCTTTCCTTTGTTTGCCTAAAATTTTGATTTAGAACAAAAAAAGAGGCCTTAGGCCTCTTTTTTTGTATCAATGAACAATTAATCTTTTTACTGAACGTTTGGATTCTTCTATAGCTTCTACAAAGTATAAGCCATTTGATAAATGATTAATTTTTAGCACCTCATTTTCAACTAAAACCATTGAACTATGAACTATTTCCCCCATAGAATTATATATTTTCAACCTAGTATTTGAATTTAAACCGCTAATTGTAAAATTTCCATTTGTTGGATTTGGATAAATCTCCCAATCAACTTTTTCTACACCACTCAATTCGCCAATACCAACCGGCTGTGCATCGTATACAATAACATCATCTATAGCTATATCACTTCTATAATCATTTCCAACTTTACCTCTAAAAATTAACTTTACCACCCCTTTAAACGGTGAGAGATCTACGATTTGATCATTCCAACTGCTGCCTTGATTCCCAGAAATTACAGGCATAATATCCTGAATAAAAATACCATTTACACTAATGTCTAAATGCAAGTCGCCCATATCCTGACCAAGCATGTGGTAAGAAAATTTCAATTCCGGTTTATTTAAGTTATTAATATCGTAACACTTACTAAGAACAGATGTTTCCTGATTAGTAAACGTAGACGCCTCAATATAAATATATTTACCGAAGCCCGAAGTATGATCTCCGGCGGGACCGGTATTTAAAGAAGGCGTATTACTTTGGTGAACATACCAATCATGAAAATCATTAGGATTATTTTCCCATCCATTTGCAAAAAGCCCGGGTGCACCTACAGTAAAACTTTCAAAATTGGTTGTATCCGGAAAATTTATTGATGAGGGTCGAGAAGATATTAAATAATTAATGATTGAATCATTATTATTATCTGCATCAGTGGATAATTCATGCCAAATATTAAAAGAATAACTTCCACTACTACTCATATTTACAGTCTGCTGAAAAGTAAAATTTGCTTGAGCAGCAGGCTGAAGATTCATACGCAAGGTATCTCTAACCACTGCACCGCTATTCAACTGATAAGCCATAGGAATTACGCTCTGAGCTACTCTACCTTCATTTTTGATTGTTACAGTTAAATATTCTTGAGCACTTCCACTACAACCGAGTGGACTTGGTGAGAAAACACCTTTTAAAGCAACTTCATTTGCAGGTGGTTCAAAAATCTCTATGTCATCAATTGCAATATCACTTCTAAAATTACTTCCGGTTGTAGCTACAAATCGTATTTTAATAAAACTACCAACGTAATTAGATAAGTCTACTGTAATATAATTCCATTGATTTCCTTGATCGCCAGAAATAGTAGGCAAAAGCTGCCACCATCTGCCTTGGTGATAAACTTCTACTTCTAAAGACCCCATATTAGTACCATACATGTGGTACCAAAAACCTAGCTTAGGTGCCAATGTACCACTTAAATCATAACATGGTGAACTTAAAATAGCCGTCTGATTAAATCTACTGGAAGCTTCAACATATAGATAATTGGCATCATTTAAAGAGTGATCAGAAGTAGGACCTGTTGCTGTAGATGATGTTGCGTTATCATACACCCACCAATCATGATCATCACCGGTTTCATTGACCCAGTTATTATTTAAACTTCCCGGAGTGTTAGTACCATTTCCCGGAGTGAAAGAAGCAAAGGTTTCTAAGTAGTCGAAATTAAACACAGGAGTACCTTGACAAATTGGTGGTGGTGTATTTTTAACTATAAAGGAAATGCATGAATTTGTAGGATAGAAACTCTCATTCCCTCCACAGGTCGTCGCATCTTTTGCTCTAATAAAGTAACAAATAGAGTCTCCTGCCGTCATAGCCGGAATATTCACTTCATAGTTATTGCCACTAGTATTTTGCATTTGTAAATAAATCTTAGGTCCATTATTTACACTGTACGCCAATTCTACAGTATCTATTCCACTTGCATCTTGAACATCTGCTTGAATTAAAAACGGGCCGGTGCTGTAAACTATTCCTTGAAAATTTGTAGATGTTAACTGAATGCTTGGATCAACAGTTTCACAAGCTGAGCCAATCACTTCAATATTATCTACTAACCAACCATAGTTGCCCATTGCACCTGTATTGTCTTCATCAACCAGTACAAATCTAATTTTCAACTTTGATGCATTTGCAGCCAAGGCAGATAAATCAAACTGTTCAGTTCTCCACCAACTATTCGTTGGAGTAGCACTACCTTGACTCGCTTGCCATGCACTATAGCTAATAGCGCTAAACCTATCTTGGAATAAGGTTCCATTTCCTAAATACTCAGCTGTTGTTAAAGTTGTCCAACTTATGCCACTATCAACTGAAAGTTGAATTGCAGCTCCATCGAAAAAATCTATCTTACAAATGTGATCAAAACTTAACTCTACAAAAGAAAAAGCGCTAGCATCAATAAGATCCGTTTCCAAAAATAGGCTATCGGACTGAATAACTACCGCTGAATCAGAATGAGTTCCGCTGTTTTGAAGAGTGTTAGTTAATGACCATGTATTATTACTATTGGCTGCATAAGTCCTTACAGCTTGAATAGTGCCATCAAAGTTTTCACTAAACAATACTGTTTGTCCTTGAAGAGAAATACTTAACACTAATGTTAGAAGTAATATAAACTGTTTCATAATCCGTCAATTTTAAATATTGAATGTATTTAGCTTTGCAAATCAAATTCTAATACCTATAAAAAAAGTTGACTAAAATTAGCCAACTTTTTCTATAATTAATTGATTAACATAATATCTATTTAGTAATAATCATTTTTTTACTCAACTTTTGTCCTTCGA
>DIAJ01000015.1:12060-80565 GCA_002415785.1 Flavobacteriales bacterium UBA5081 | reverse complement strand
CTCAACTTTTGTCCTTCGAAGATTATCCAATAATAATACACTCCCGAACCTAGGCCACTAACATCTAGCTTCATAAGGTGATTTCCATGAGATTTTGACATATTCATTTCTCTTACCTTTTGTCCCATCATATTAGTTACTTCAAAGTAAACATTTCCACTTTTCGGCAAATAATAGGGAATCTCAACATTAGTTACTGCAGGATTAGGTACGCTCTGCCCGAGATATAGTTGATCTTCATCTAACTCTTTCTCACCTAAACCAACTGCAAAACAATTTGTAGGATCAATAGGTCTCATACAAAAATCATCAATCGCCCAGCCGTCTGCTACATAATTACCATCAGAAGCAAAACGGAAAGCAAGTCTTGCAAAAGCATCTGAGTATGATGGAATATAAGTTTGAGCATGCACCCATCCACCAGATTGACCGGACCAACCTGCATTCTTATTATTATCTTCAATAGCAATAACATGTCGGGTGTTATACCAACCTTGTTGCAATAAAGTATCTCCCACATCAACAATTCTTCTGTTTAGATTTTTCCAAGTAAAACCTGTATCTAAACTTAACAGCACTTGAGCTCCATCGTTAAAATCTCCTTCGAAATAGTAATTATGATGGAAACTTAACAAATAACAAGAGTCCTTTTTAAATGGTATTAATGGAGAGTAAGCTGCAGAAGAGTCAAAATTGATGTAGTCATCATCTGCATCCGTTACCATGGCATTATTCCCACTTCTTGCACCATTTATGTTTGTCGTTGAAGGTGTTGCTATCTCAAAAGAATAGCCATATTGATACCAATTTGGGAACTTCGCAAATAACCAACCGGTAGAATCTGCTGGATTATCAAATTCAAAATCGGTGCAATACTCCCCGGGTTCTACCGGTCTAAATTGACCATTTGTATCTAATATTGTACCATCACCATCTAATTTAAAGGTATCGAGGATTGTAAAATACCGTGTTAAAGTATCATCTTCCGGTAACTGATCTTGTTTAAGGTTTGGATCATGTGTCCAGGCTTTAATCTCATGACGCCCGGGACCTAAATGATGGAAGCCAAAACCAATCCTACCGGACTTTCGGTTGTATTCAATCACCGGTGCATTAAATATAGTGAGCGTATCGGGTCTAAGCTTTACTCCATCAATGCTCATTCCTAAATATATTTCTCGAATTGAGTCCAAGCCATTGTTCAAGAACTCCATTTCAAATAAATAATCTTTTGCAATAGGAGGCTGTTCATCCTCATTATCGATATAAATCGCAATCGTTTTTGCAGTTCTTTCAAAAGGACAAATCCAATGAAACTCTTGAATTGGAGACTCCGGACCTCCAAATTGTTGCTGAACAAATATAGTATCCTCTTCCCCATCATAGGCATAGAGCGAATAATCTACAATTGCCGTATCAACATCGCCTAAATCAAATACAACATCAGCATCCTTTCTAAAACATACATCTATTCTATTTGTATCGAAAGGTTCTAAGTCTACATAATTATCTGTAATATAATACTCTCTGCCACCTGAAGTATACTCAAACCTCCAATAACTAGAGTCTTGAATTTCAGGTCTTTCAAAAGCAGCGGTAACTGATTCGAAAACCATCCAGCAACCATCAATGTTTTCAACATATTTTATGGCTGTATCATTTTGAGAATAAGCATCACCTTGTAAATTTGTTACAATCACCTTCACTTCATAGTCTCCTAAAGCACGCATGTCAAAATCTACTGTAGATTCAACAATACCGGTATCTCTAGGTTGGATTGTTTTATTAACAGTTTCACTTTTGGTCACCGTTGTATTTGTAGGAATATGTTTCACTACATACTGAACATCAAATGTGTTAATTACACTTTGACCTCTGTTTTTAAAAGCCGTAGTAAAACGCTCAATACTATCCAAATCACATTCGTTAACAGGCTTAATAATATGTTGAACTTCAATATCAGTTGGCATTTCATCGAAAACGTGGAAATTATCAATACTCATACCATCATTGCTATTAAAGCCATTAGCAACATCCTGGAAGTCTTCGGCAAAGAACATAAAGCGGAAAAGCACGTTTGGCTGACCTGCAAAAATATTAGTAGGTAACCTTAATTCAGACTCAACCCATCCGTTCCAGCTACCAAGCATGTGGCGAGTGGTACCTGAAAAAATTGGCTGACCACCAAATCCTCCTGCTGAAAGAGAGCTGTTATACCATTTCTTTCGCCCCGGATCATTAAACGCAGGAACAGAATCCCAAGTAAAGCCTCTGTCTAGAGAATACTCTATGTATACACCTGCCTTATTTAAGTCAATATCTCTATTATTAAAGAAAGACAAGATTGGATTTTGAGTATTTGAGAAATCGATAAATGGAGTTACCAATTGAACAGTATTTCCATCTCCTACAAATGGTCGATCTAACAAAATATCCCAACAGTTAAAATCAGCATAAGGAGTATTGTATGACTGAGTAGAAAAGGCTGAATTTGTTTTATCATAAGATGGAGTTCCAAACTCCCAAAAGTTAGTTAAAGTATCAGGGTCGCCAATAGCTGTAAAAATAGTATCTCTATTGGGTTCATCAAAGGTTTCAAAGTAAAACGAACCGTCTTTAAGTGCTAAACCATAAGTTCGTTGCTGAGTTGTATCATTTGACGGCACTTCATCGCCTGCATATTCCAGCCAAGCAACAATTGTATACTGCCCTAATGGAGTAATAAATGGTTTAGAGTCTAATGAAATTGCTGAATCTTCTCCGGGAGGAATAACTCCTTTCCAACCAATGTTTCTACCGCTATCATAAACCTGACCGGTATTTTCCATAATTACATCATAGTTAAATGTAATTGAATCCGTAGGATATACTCCCTGATTTTGAACATTTACAACTACTGAAGTTTGCTCTCCTTCCGGCAAATAAGGCCCAATAACCACTCGCTCAGCTCTTAGGTCAACTAAAGGCGCTGTAACAATAGAAAAAGAGTCTAGTGCAATATCACTTTGCTCACTGGTTTTAGAAGGTTTTGCTCTAATTCTAATTTGAGTAACTTTTCCTCTATATGGAAATGTTGTAAATTCTACAGGCAACCAACGATCACCTTTATTTCCTGGTATTGGAGGAACAATGTTTTCATCGTATCGACCATAAGGAAAGCCCGGCTGAGGAGTTGTATTAAATACGTCAACCCAAACGGTATCAGTTCCATCTGTTAACTGGTGAAGGTAAAAGCGAACCTTAGCGTTCTGAATCTCGGAAAAATCAATACAAGGTGTCAATAAAAAGGCTGTACTATCGTAATACCCTGTTGTTTCTACATACAGGTATTGCCCTCCACCCGGGTAATCGTCTTTTGGCCCAGTTTGCGGTGTAGGAGTCGAATCTCTCCACAACCACCAATCATGGAAATCACCTTCAACATTTTGCCAATCATTCTGCATATTTTCAAAAGCAGAAGTCATGATCCAATTGTCAAATGTTTCAACATAAGGCAATGATGAAATGGGTGTAGTATTACAGGATATTGGCAAATTACCCCTAACCTCAAACTCATTATAGCCTTGATTAGGATCGTAAGAAACATTCGCACAAGGACTAGCATCAATTGCTTTCACTCTCCAAAAAACTGAATCTCCAATCTCAGTCATGCTAGCAGGAATTTCTCCTTGGTAACTTGTACCTCCGGCAAAAAGCAATTCTTCACTAGTGTTGTGGATTGTATCAAATGTCATATCATTGTTTGTATCTCGCTTTACAATGTACTCTACATAAACCTTATCAATAGTAGAAGGCGAAGTTGCGTTTACATTAAATCGATAAGGTCCTTCTAAATACACGTTGTTAATATATTGATTTGGGTAGTTATCCGGCTCATTAACCGAAAGCTCAGGATCACCTGGAGGGCAATCTGAACCAAAAACACAAAAGTCATCGATATAATATCTATGCTCGCCTACTCTACCCGGGAAACTCGAAGGATTGTCTTCCAATACAATTCGCACTTGCATAGAATCTGCATTATTAGCATCAATTAAAGGTTGCAGGTCAAACTCCTCTTGAATCCAAGCAGCATTATTATTGTTCCAAATAAAGTTCGTATCATTATTTGGAATAAATTTCCACAAAAATGGTCGGCTCAACTTTGAAAACCCACCACCGGAAAGTAAAGTAGAACTACCTTCATAATAATTTTGATTCAATCTAATCCAAGTATTTCCATTATCAAAGGTAACTTCAGCATATACTCGATCTGCGGTTTCTATATAGGCAATGTGATAAAAATTAATACCAACAAAATTTGGCGTATCAATTCCATAGATTACAGGTGTTGTCAAATAAGACTGAATTGGTATACCATCGTAATGATAGCCAACAGTATCGGTAGCTGAATAACCCGAACCACCTCTATATACATTACCATCAGTTTCAAAAAGCGGCGCATCCGCAGTTGGGTTTCCACTGGTTGTCATCTGCCATGGAATCGTGTTAAAATCTTCACAAAACAGAATAGAAGAATTTTGAGCTTTTAGTGAAAGATTAACTCCAAACAATAAAACAAAAGAAACCGCAAGGTGTAATAACTTTTTCATAAATCGGATAATAAGAAATTATAAAATTTTAATGCGCTAATTTAACTATGTTATAAGTAGAATACAACTTTTCCTTAAAGTTGACCTAATATTTTAACAAAGTCGTCTTTCATTTGACGCTAAAAGCATTCTTTAAGTTGCATCTTTTTTTAAGCCTTTTGAATGTCTTACATTTGTCCTTCAAATTAAATTCGAAAATTAAATATGAATATAACAGCAAATAATCCTGCACTTAAATCATGGGTTGAGGTCGATAAATCCTCTGATTTCCCTATTCAAAATTTGCCTTTTGGAATTGTAAAAAACAAGCAACTTTCTGCAAGAGCTGCCAGTAGAATTGGCGACTTTGCCATTGACTTATTCGCCTTGTTTCAACTGGGCTATTTAGACGGTTTAGGTTTTGAACAAGCCGATTTCGACAATAATCGTTTCAATCAATTAATGAAAAAGGGAAAAGACGGAACCAGAATGTTGAGAAATCGTTTGGCTGAACTTTTTAGCACAGATAACAATACTTTGCAAAATAAGAAGGAAGACCAAGAAAAAGTGTTGATTCCCATCGCAGAAATTGAAAATGAAATGCCGGTTCATGTTGGTGATTACACCGATTTTTACTCCAGCATTGAACATGCAACCAATGTGGGAACACTTTTTAGAGATCCTGAAAATGCCCTATTGCCCAACTGGAAATACATTCCGGTAGGTTATCACGGTAGAGCTTCTTCAATTATTTTATCCGGTGAGGAAATTCACCGTCCTAAAGGTCAGCAAAAGCCGAAAGATGACGAACCACCGGTTTTTGGACCTTGTAAGTTGTTGGATTTTGAGTTGGAAATGGCATTTATTACTTATGATGGTAAACCTTTGGGTGAAAGCATTAGCACTAAAGAAGCAGATGACTTTATTTTTGGGATGGTGTTATTTAACGATTGGTCGGCAAGAGATATTCAAAAATGGGAGTATGTTCCACTCGGACCATTCTTGGCGAAAAACTTTGCTTCTTCCATTTCTGCCTGGATTGTAACTTTAGATGCCTTGGAGCCTTTCCGCGTAAAAGGACCGGAGCAAGATCCAAAGGTTTTTCCTTACCTGGAATATCAAGGTGAAAAAAACATAGACATAAATTTAGAGGTCTTAATTCAACCGGAAGAACATGATGAGGCAAGTAGCATCTGCCGTTCCAATTACAAATACATGTATTGGAATCAAACCCAACAATTAGCACATCACACCATTAATGGCTGTAACATTAAAGCCGGTGATATGTATGCTTCCGGAACTATCAGCGGACCTACGGAGGATTCCTACGGTTCTATGTTGGAGCTTTCTTGGAAAGGCAGCAAAACCGTAAAACTAAAAGGTGGAGAAGAACGCAAATTTATTCAAGACAAAGACACCGTAATTATGCGCGGACATTGTGAGAAAGATGGCGTTCGTATTGGTTTTGGTGAAGTAAGCACCAAAGTGCTACCGGCAAAATAATTAGTTGACGAATACACATTAAAAGCCTCATTAAGTAAATGCTTGGTGAGGCTTTTTTTTGAAAAATAGTAAATGTAAAACAAGAAACCTTGAAACTGTCTCGCTGTCGCGAGAATTGTTTTTTCTTTGCAGACTTATGTGAAAAAAGAAAACCTTCAGATACTTTGCTCCTTTGAGTTAAAAAAATCTGCTTTAAACTTTAATCCTTTCTCCTTCATCCAACCTTTCCCATCTAACAGCGAAGCGGTCTATTCTCTATATTCTAAACTCTAATCTCTAAAAAAAACTCACTCTTCCTCTACAATCACAAAAATCTCTTCATTCTCTTTTTTCATGAGGTATTTTTCTCGAGCAAACTTTTCTAGCGTTTTTGGGTTTCGTTCTAAGTCATCTAAGTCTTCTAAAATTACTTTAATCTCTTCTTTGTAAAACTCTCTCTCTTCTTCTAGTTTATTTAACTCCATACGGTATTGAATCTGAGTTATGAGATTGTTTTGATCAAAAAAAGTAATCCATATTAAAAAGACAAATGCCGTAAGTGCAAATTTGTTCTTCAATAATTTCGGTATACGGAAAGGTAATTTAATCTGCACAAATCAATTTTTAAAGGTCTGATGTAACTTACAAAATTTTGTTCATACTTGATTTTAACGTTCAGATGTCAAAATTATTGGTTGTTTCACTTTACAAAGATTCACCCAAAAGTTGGAATAAAAAAAAGCCTGCTGAAAAAGGTTCAACAGGCTTTTGTTAGTTATAATTTATTTTACAAACTAGCCCATAAAAGGATAGCGGTAATCTTTAGCAGGAACAAATGTCTCTTTAATTGTTCTTGAAGAAACCCAACGCATTAAGTTTTGCATGGCTCCAGCTTTGTCATTTGTACCGGATTTTCTTGCACCTCCAAAAGGCTGCTGACCAACCACTGCACCAGTTGGCTTGTCGTTGATGTAGAAGTTTCCTGCAGAGTTTACCAATGCTCTACAAATATAATTAATCACATGACGATCTTTTGCAAAGATTCCACCTGTTAGGGCATAACTATTATCATCAACCAACTTTAAAGTTGCTTCAAAATCATTTTCATCGTAAACATAAATGCTAATCACCGGACCAAAGATCTCTTCACACATAGTAGTGTATTTTGGGTCTGAAGCCAAGACAACGGTTGGCTCAATAAAGTAACCTTCCGACTTATCATAATTCCCTCCGGCAATAACTTCAGCCGAATCAGCTCTTTTAGCATTGTCGATATAATTGGCAATTTTATCAAAAGCTTTCTCATCGATTACTGCATTCACAAAATTGCTAAAGTCTTCCGGAGAACCCATTTTAATTGACTTTAAGTCGGCAATTACAAAATCTTTCACTTCACTCCAAATCGACTTAGGTATATACGCTCTACTTGCAGCAGAACACTTTTGACCTTGGAACTCAAAAGCACCTCTGGTAATCGCTGTAGCCACTTGCTTTGGATCTGCCGATTCGTGTGCAAAGATGAAATCCTTACCACCTGTTTCTCCAACAATTCTAGGATAAGATTTATAAGTTTGGATATTATTGCCAATGGTTTTCCAAATGTTTTCAAAAACACCGGTTGATCCCGTAAAGTGAATTCCCGCAAATTCAGGATGTGTGAATATTTCATCTCCGGCAGTTGGCCCGTCAACGTAAATCAGGTTGATTACACCATCCGGTAAACCTGCTTCTCGCAATACTTCCATAATTACCCAAGCTGAGTAAATTTGAGCGTTAGCGGGCTTCCAAACCACTGTATTGCCCATCATAGCAGGGCTCGCAGGTAAATTTCCGGCAATAGCGGTAAAATTGAATGGAGTTAAGGCAAAGATAAATCCTTCCAACGGACGGTACTCTAAGCGGTTCCAAACCCCTTCAGAAGATTCCGGCTGCTCTGTGTAAATCTGACGCATATATTCTGCGTTAAAGCGGAAAAAGTCAACAATTTCACAAGCCGAATCAATCTCTGCTTGAAAAGCATTTTTAGACTGTGCCAACATCGTTGCAGCATTCATTTTTTGACGATAAGGCCCTGCAATCAATTCAGCAGCTTTTAAAAACACTGAAGCTCTTTGCTCCCAAGGAAGCTCTCCCCAAGCATGACGAGCATTCAAAGCTGCATTAATTGCTGCTTTTACATGAGATGCATCGCCTTTGTGATAATGACCCAACAAATGCTTGTGTTGGTAAGGAGGATGCATGCTCACTTTGTTGTCAGTACGAACTTCCTTTCCGCCAATAAACATTGGAATGTCTCTTTCCTCTGACTTCATAGAAGCAACAGTGTTCTGCAACTCTTCTCTTTCGGGAGTACCCGGAGCGTATGATAAAACCGGCTCGTTAATCGCTACCGGTGTATTAAAAATAGCGTTCGACATATTCTTTCTTAATTTTAATTTATTGTTTCAGGCATTTTTTTATGCCAAACAAAAGTAAGCCTTCAATTAAGGAATTCCAAGCTGCTAAAATAAAGTCTCAAGGACTTATTATTCTTTAACAACTGTTTCATTTTTAAACACCAATTGAACGCATGCACTTTTGCCAAATAGAGAAGCAACAAAGTCGGTAGCAACAAAGAGTGGAAAGCTCAACCAATGAAATAACTTTTGAGCGAAAAGGCTAAGTGCGGAGTACTCTTTCGTATAAAGCTGATTGCCTTTTAAATGTTCATATAGCACTTCTCTTTTCTTACAAAAAAAATTGAGAATCGATTGTTGCGCCCCAAAAGGATTGTATTGAGGAGAAAAATAACTTTTGCGAATGCAATGAAAGCCTCTTTTATCAAGTTCTTGAATCAATACTTTAGGCGACATTAAATTCAAATGCCTCGGAGGATCTAAATGCAACCAGTTTTGCTTGAACAAATTAGCTTGCCATGAATCGATGTTGGGGATTTCGATGAGTATTGTACCATTCTCTTTTAAGATCTTTTGAAAAATATCCAAACTTTGTTGAGGATTGGGCAAATGCTCAAATACGTGAATTAAGCTAACGGCATCAATCGACTTGGGTTCAAAAATATCTTCTTCTAAAAAGCCACGAATAAGTTGAATTTCGTCATGTTTTTCAGCTCGATCAGCTGAGCTTCCCTCCGGCTCTATTCCAACTAGATTAAAATTTCCGGCTTTGCCTAAGTAGCTTAAAAAGTTCCCATTTCCGCAGCCTACATCTACTATTTTGCCACTGCCGCCAAAAAGTCGAGCCATTTTTTTAGCATTCTGCATTCTAAAAAAGTCAATTACTTTTTCTACCAAAGGCGAAAACTTACTTTCCCCTTCTCCATAATAAGAAGAGTCATAAGCTTTTTTTAATTGAGTATTAGTGGGCTGTGGATGCAAGAAAAAAGTGCGACATCTTACACAGCGATAGGCTTCATATTCACCAGCATATTGATCTTTTATAGGGAATTGATGTTTTACATCTTCGCTCAAACAATAAATGCATTTAGGGACGGGCATACATACTACTGTTTATCAATTTCCACTTTTGCAAACGATGCTTGCATGAAGTTTTTAAGACTCCTAATCCATACACTATGCTGTTTTTTAAATTGATGGAAGAACCTTCGTCGAAGTATTTTGTCGGGCAAGTAACTTCGGCAATTTCATAACCTCGGTAAATAATCTGAGAGAGCATTTGGTTGTCGAAAACAAAGTTGTCTGAGTTTTCCAAGTAGTTAATCGACTCTAAAAGTTCCTTTGAAAAAGCCCTGTAGCCGGTGTGGTACTCTGACAGTTTTGCCCCCACTAATAAATTTTGTACAAATGTTAAAAAGCGGTTCGCAATGTATTTGTACAAAGGCATACCCCCTTTTAAAGCTCCGCTACCCAAAATGCGAGAGCCCAAAACAACTTGAAACAAGTCGTTGGCAATCAGGTAGCACATTGAAGGTATTAACTTTGGAGTGTATTGATAATCCGGATGAACCATAATTATAATGTCGGCACCCAGCTGAAGCGCAGTTTGGTAGCAGGTTTTTTGATTTCCTCCATAGCCTTTATTGGCTTTGTGTTGGATTACATACTTAATGCCTAATGCTCTTGCTTTTTCCGCGGTATCGTCTTTACTGCAGTCATCTACTACAATTACTTCATCCACCAAATCCATTGGAATTTCACGATAAGTATTTTCTAAGGTTTTTGAAGCATTGTATGCTGGCATTACCACTACTACTTTCTTTTGGTTGATCATTTTTTATACAGCTCTAAAAAGAAAGTGTAAATATAAATTTTATGGCTCACAAGTTGAGCTAATTGGAGAGATTGCTAAAAATGAAAAAATAAGTCCTAGGCCTCAAAAAACTTAAAACAATAAATAACAGATACTTACACTATAAGCGAATTAAATTAAAAACTCAATCCATCACAATATTAAAGATTATATAACTTCACTTACAAACTAATAATTTATGCTAAAAAAGAAAAACTTTTATGGTGACTTTATGTTTTAAAAGTCTAGGTACAGAAATTGAAAAGTAAGATTGAGAATTTTTCTTTAAATTCATCAAAAATTTTATCATGAAAAAGATACTTTTATTACTGAGCATTTTTACCATCTCACAACTTGGCTTTTCACAAGAAGAAATTTCGGGAGTTACTCCAGCCAAAACAATTAAAATAGGTGAAGAAACCTTAAACTTTAATGGTGCAGGTATTCGTGAAAAATTCTTTTTAGACCTTTATGTTGGATCCCTTTACTTGAAAAACACCGGCAAAGACAGAAATTCTGTGATGAACGATGATGAAACGATGGCCATTACACTAGACATTGTTTCATCCATGATTACTTCTCAAAAAATGATTGATGCCGTTAATGAAGGCTTTAAAAACTCTACAAAAGGAAACACTGCTCCATTAAAAGACAAAATTGAAACCTTCAAAAGTTTTTTTAAAGAAGAAATCAATAAAGGCGATCATTACGTCATCGCTTATCAAAAAGGAGTTGGCATTGTCGTGAGCAAAAATGGCAAAAAAATGCCGGCTATTAAAGGCTTAGAATTCAAAAAAGCACTTTTCGGAATCTGGTTTTGCGATGAACCTGCTGATGAAGATTTAATGGAAGGGATGTTAGGGGAAGACTAGTTAGATTTTAGACCATAGAGTTTTGAGGAGTTTCAAGTCGCAAATTTCAAATGTCAAGTTTTGAATTCTGAATTAAGAATTAAGAATTGGTTTTTAGAATCGACTAGAGTTTTAAGTTTACATATAAAATCCGCGTAAATCTGCTAGATCAGCGTAATTCCTGCTTGCAGTAGGCAAGAGCGTTCTATTAGGTCTAGATGATAGTGACATGATTTAGAGCTTAGAGGAATTTCAAGTCGCAAATGTCAAGTTTTGAATGAAGAGTGAAAAATTAAGAATCGGTTTTTAAAAAACTCACCTTCAACAAGTTCTTCTATTTACAAAAAAACCCATCCACGTAAATCAGCCCAATCAGTGTCATCCCTGCTTGCAGCAGGCAGGAGCGTTCTATCTGGTTTAGATGCAAGAGTCAAGAAGCAAGAGACAAGATTTAGAGTTTAGAGGAATTTCAAATCGCAAATGTCAAATGTCAAGTTTTGAATCTAGGATTACAACAACTTTAGTATTTTAAAACGGAATTTCTCTTAACAAAATCTTTGCGGGCTTAGCGGCTTTGCGGTTAAAAAATCAAGTCGCAAATTTCAAATGTCAAGTTTTGAATGAAGAGTGAAAAACTAAGAATCGGTTTTTAAAAAACTCACCTTCAACCAAGTTCTTCTATTTACAAAAAAACCATCCGCGAAAATCAGCCCAATCAGTGTCATCCCTGCTTGCAGCAGGCAGGAGCGTTCTAATCTACCCCTTAATGAAAGCCTTAATTTTCTTAATGCCTTAATGTTAATTTAAAGAGATTAGACGTTAGAGTTAAGACTATAGAGGAATTTCAAATCGTAAATTTCAAATGTCAAGTTGGGAGTCTAGGATTGCAACAACTTCTGAATTTAAAAACGGAACTTCTCTTAACAAACCCTTTGCGGGCTTCCGAAAAATCGGAACAGGTTCAGCGCCTCTGCGGTTGAAAAAAAAATCAAATCGAAAATTTCAAATGAAGACGCTCATCCTAAACGAAATATTTGTATAGAAATGCGTCATCCTTAATTCGCAGTCCCGAGCAAAGCCGAGAGGTATTTCAGGATCTGAAGCAACCTAGACCTATGTTCTATAGAATAATCTTCCAAGCCATAAACAGACCCTGAAACTAGTTCAGGGTGACGCGTCTCCGGGAGATATTTTCGTTCAAACATGACACGTCGCTCTTAGGTGCTTTCGTGTTGTACAAGCCGCCTCCGGTAGGACATATTGTTGAAGTATAACGACTCGCTGTAAAGTATTTGTCAATTGTTAATCATCTTGACTCTTGCAGCGCAGCAATCTTGCATCTAAAAATCTAAACCCAACATCACATATTCCTTCTATACTGACCTCCTACTTCAAAAAGCGCATCGGTAATTTGCCCCAAAGAGCAGTATTTTGTCACTTCCATCAAAGCTTCGAACATATTGCCGTTTTCAATGGCCACCCGCTGAATTTCGTTTAGCTTTTCTTCAGCTGTATTTTCATTGCCTTTATGCAAGTTTTTCAGCATCTCAATCTGGTACTCTTTCTCCTCTTTAGTCGCGCGAATTACTTCTCCGGGCGTTACTGTAGGCGAACCTTTAGAACTCAAGAAAGTATTGACTCCAATAATTGGATACTCTCCGCTGTGTTTTAGGTTTTCGTAATACAAGCTTTCTTCCTGTATCTTGCTACGCTGATACATGGTTTCCATGGCTCCAAGCACTCCTCCCCTTTCAGTGATTCGGTCAAATTCAGCTAAAACAGCTTCTTCCACTAAATCAGTTAGCTCTTCAATAATGAAAGAACCTTGTATTGGATTTTCATTTTTTGCCAAACCTAATTCTCGGTTAATAATCAACTGAATGGCCATGGCGCGACGAACTGACTCTTCAGTCGGAGTTGTAATTGCCTCATCGTAAGCGTTAGTATGCAGCGAATTACAATTATCATAAATCGCATACAGGGCTTGCAAAGTAGTTCGTATATCATTAAAGTCAATCTCTTGTGCATGCAATGAACGTCCCGAAGTTTGAATGTGATACTTCAACATTTGTGCTCTGGAGTTAGCCCCATACTTCAGCTTTAAGGCTTTTGCCCAAATTCTTCTGGCAACTCTACCAATAACTGCATATTCAGGGTCAATTCCATTGGAGAAGAAAAAGGATAAATTAGGACCAAATTTATTAATGTCCATTCCTCGACTCAAGTAATACTCTACATAAGTGAACCCATTTGCCAAGGTGAAGGCCAACTGCGTAATTGGGTTGGCTCCTGCCTCTGCGATATGATAACCGGAAATGGAGACCGAATAAAAGTTACGCACAGCATTTTCGATGAAATACTCTTGAACATCGCCCATTAAACGCAGGGCAAATTCAGTAGAGAAAATACAAGTGTTCTGCGCTTGATCCTCTTTTAATATATCGGCTTGTACCGTTCCACGAACCACCGCAATGGTTTCTTTTTTTATCTTTTCATAAACCGAGCTCTTCAATACCTGATCACCGGTTACGCCTAATAACATCAAGCCCAAACCATTGTTACCTTCAGGCAATTCTCCTTGGTAACGAGGACGCTCAACACCTTTTTCTTTATATATTTTTTCAATTTTCGCTTCAACTTCTTTTTCTAAGCCTTTCTCTTTGATGTAAATCTCACATTGCTGATCAATGGCTGCATTCATAAAAAAGCCAAGCAACATTGGTGCAGGACCGTTAATGGTCATAGAAACGGAAGTCATTGGATCCGCCAAATTAAATCCTGAATAAAGCTTTTTAGCGTCATCTAAACAACAAATTGACACTCCGGCATTTCCAATTTTACCGTAAATATCAGGTCGGTAGGCAGGGTCTTGACCATACAAAGTAACTGAGTCGAATGCCGTTGACAAACGCTTTGCCGGCAAATCCATAGAAACATAGTGGAAACGACGGTTTGTTCGCTCCGGTCCACCTTCTCCGGCAAACATTCTCGTAGGATCTTCACCTTTGCGTTTAAAAGGGAAAAGTCCTGCTGTGTAAGGAAACTCTCCCGGAACATTTTCTTGTAAGTTCCACTGCAGCAAATCGCCCCAAGCCTTGTATTTTGGAAGTGCCACTTTCGGAATCTGCGTATGCGACAATGACTCCGTATGCGTTTCCATCTTAATTTCTTTATCCCTAACCTTAAAGGTATAAATTTCGTCGCTGTATTTTTTCTGCTTTTCCGGCCATTCTTCAATCAACTTTAGGTTTTTAGGGTCTAAGTTGAGTTTTACTTTTTCAAAGGACTCCTGAAGGTTTTTCAACAAACGATCTTTGTCTTCCACCTCCATTTCTTTGATTGTACCCATCGACTTTTGCAAGCTGTAAAGTTGCTGAGCCACCTCGGCTTGCTCTTCCGACCATTGATCGTAGGAACGATTACTCTCTGCAATTTCAGCAAGGTAACGTACGCGCTTTGGCGGAATGATAAATACTTTTTCAGACATCTCATCTGATATCTCAAAAGTACTTTTCAAATCCACTCCCGTTCGTTCAACAATAATGTCCATTAAGTGCTTGTAGAGACGGTTAGTCCCCGGATCGTTAAACTGAGAAGCTATGGTTCCATAAACCGGCAAGTCCTCGTCCTTGGCTTCAAACAACTGATGATTGCGCTTAAACTGTTTGCGTACATCTCGAATCGCATCTAAAGCACCTCGCTTATCAAATTTATTTATCGCTACTACATCGGCGAAATCCAACATGTCGATTTTCTCTAACTGTGTAGCCGCTCCAAATTCCGGCGTCATTACATACATACTCAAATCGGAGTGATCTGTAATTTCTGTATCAGACTGACCGATTCCGGAAGTTTCCAAAATAATTAAATCAAATTCGGCGGCTTTTAAAATTGACACTGCCTCTTTCACATGCTTCGACAAGGCTAAATTACTCTGACGAGTAGCCAAGGAACGCATATAAACGCGGTCGCTGCGCAATGAATTCATGCGTATTCTATCTCCCAACAAAGCCCCTCCGGTTTTTCTTTTAGAAGGATCAACCGATATAACTCCCAATGTTTTCTCAGGAAAGTCAATTAAAAATCGACGAATTAACTCATCGACCAAAGATGATTTTCCTGCACCACCTGTACCTGTAATTCCCAAGATTGGCGTTTTAACTTTCTCCGCCATTTGGTGAATTTCTTCCAACTGACTTTCAGCTTCTTCAGGATAGTTTTCCGCTGCTGAAATTAATCGTGCAATCGCAGAGGAATCCTTTGTTTTGATTTTTGTAGTCTCCTCCTTTATATCTTTTCCTGTTGGAAAATCACTTTGCTCTACCAAGTCGTTGATCATGCCTTGCAAACCAAGCTCTCTACCATCATCCGGAGAGTAAATTCTGGTAATTCCATATTCGTGAAGCTCCTTAATTTCTTCAGGGAGAATTACTCCGCCGCCACCGCCAAAAATCTTGATGTGACCGGCTCCTTTTTCCTCCAATAAATCTTTCATGTATTTGAAATACTCCGTGTGCCCACCTTGGTAGGAAGTCATAGCAATGGCATTGGCATCCTCTTGAATGGCGGTGTCCACTACCTCCTGCACTGATCGGTCGTGACCCAAGTGAATCACCTCAACACCGGTAGCCTGAATAATTCTGCGCATCACATTAATCGCAGCATCGTGACCGTCGAATAAAGAGGCGGCAGTTACAATTCTAATTTTATTTTGGGGTTTATAAGGAGCTGATTGCTTCATCTGTCTTGATTTTTAGGAGTGCAAAGTTAACATTTTCGTAATGGAGAAGCAATATCCATCGAAGTATAAAAAACTGATTAGTCATTCTCCTTTGAGCTCTCAGTCTCTATGAAAAAATTTCAAATCGCAAATGTCTAATGGAAAGTGGATCTTAAAAAAGAAGATAATGGGTCACATTAAATCGGAAAAGTAATTCAATATACAATTTCTGCAGAAAAACAAATTACGTACTTTTACATAAATTTTACGTACGCTGTGAGAATAAATCCAACTGCATTAAGAAAAAATCTCTACCAACTGCTCGACCAAGTGCTGGAAAGCGGCGAGCCGATTATTATCGAAAGAAAAGGAAGAGAGTTAGTCATTAGCGAAAAAAAACGCAAAGACATTTACCAGATAATGGATAGCAGAATGAATGAAGTGAATGAAACAAAAACCGAATTAAATGAGCAAAAGCTGCAAGCGCTTGATGAAAACTGGGAAGCCAATTGGGAGAAAAAATGGGACGAATGGTTAAGCGAAAAATAGTTTTTTTGGATACTCATGCCGTCGTTTGGCTATACAAGGGAAAGAAAATCTTTGGTCAAAAGTCACTTCAGTTAATGAATGAGTCGTATATGCGCATCTCACCAATAGTTCGCTTGGAACTAATGATGCTATTTCGAAAAGGTAGAATTATTGATCCTTTTACAATTCTTAGTTCACTGAAGAAAGACTTTTACTTTGACGAAGACCCCATTGACTTTGGTAGCTTAATTACTAAAAGTATGTTAATCGACTTCACGAATGACCCTTTTGATCGATTGATTGTCGCTCATGCTACTTTGAGAGAAAGTTATTTGATAAGCAAAGACCGGGACATTTTAAAAAATTCTAATTGGGCGGTTTGGTAAAGGGGACTATCCTATATTAAAAAACCCTCGAATTTCTTCGAGGGTTTTTCATGAGAGTCTTAAGACTCGATATTTCAATTTAACTTAGTTTACTGCAGCCTGAAACTCTGCATTGTCTTTGTAAGCTGTAAACTCTGCATCTCTTTTTGCTTTCTCTTTTAATGAAGAGTCTTTAGCAATAGCAGACTTTAAATTGCTTACTACCATATTTTGATCATTTTGTCTTGCTCCAATTACCGCTTTCAAATAGTATCCTGCTGCTTCATCAGCTGCCGGAGAAGCGTCGATTGTTTGTAAAGCTGTTTGATAATCTTTATTCAAAGTTTGTGCTAAAGCAGCATTAAATGTCTTCACATCTCCGTAGTTTGATACAGCAGATTCGTAGTCGCCGGCTAGCATTTGCAAATAACCCATGTTGTTTCCAACTTCAGGACTAGCACCTTCGGCCATCTCATAGTATTCCATGGCTTTTTCGTTGTTACCTTTAGAGCGCTCATAAACACCCATATTGTTCATAACAACGGCATTGTTAGGGCTTAAGCTATTTGCTTTGTCAAACTCAGCTTTAGCTTCTTCCATTTTGTTTTGCATTACGTAAACATATCCAACGTTGTTTGGACCTCTCCAATCTTCAGCATGAAGTTTAGAATAAGTTTGGTAAATGCTCAACTTCTCATCTAAATCTTCTGTCATAGTTGCTGCGTAAAGCAACTCTTCAGTTGAAAGTGTATCAGGGTTTGATTTTGCGTATTCTTTAATTTTTTCATCAGAGAAACTCACTTTTTCACCCTTAACTGTAACGATAGATCTTCTCAAATCAGGAAGAATTTTCTCTTTAATTACTTCAAAAGTTTCTGCTAAGTTTCTGATTTCTTCTTCGCGCTTCGACTTATCTTCATACATTTCAAGAACACGTAAGATTAAATCCTTGTCTTTAATGTCAGAAGCTTGCATTGCTTGCTTAAAGCCATCCCAATCTTCACCTTTACCAACAGTATTGTAAAAATCATTGTTTGAAGCATCTTTCACACGATTTCTTCTCAACATACTTTTAGCAGCATTTGCTCCGGACTTTGCTCTTTGGTCTGCTAAATTTTCGTTTAAAGACATTTCACCTTCAGGAGAAGCATAAGCTACTACATCAACACCTTTAAAGTTGAACATTGGATGATCAGCCCACTCTTTTATCCAAGCAGCTAATTCTTTCATATCTTCATCTCTCAACTCAGAAGAGCGAACAGCAGGACTGTTTACTAAATAATTAATAATAGCTTGCTGCTCCTTTGGAGTAACTTTAGTGAATTTATCATCTCCTAATTTAGGCATGTCATCTTCCATAGCCCAGCTAGGAGTAATGATTGTACCTGTAGCAATTTGCTCAGCAGGAAACTCTTTTTCTTTGCCTTTGTATTTACCAACACCAACTGCGTCAAGTGTTGCTACATCCATACCTTCTTGGTAGGCAATTTTATCATTATAAGAGAAGTTACCTCCTTTTTCGTAAGGAATTTTTTGACCTTCTACTTCAGAATCCTCTCCTACAAGAACTAACTTTTTAAAGGTTGTTACTTGCTCACCATAGTTAAGTGTTGGAGTAATGTCTACTGACACTTTAGCGTTAAAGAATTTTGGCGGAATAGTTCCTGAAATACTTACTTCGATACTATCTCCGTGCATTTCCAAAGGATTAGGAGTTACTGAATAGGTAATCTCCTCCGCTTTCTTGGTCATATTGTTTAACGGGTTACAAGCAACCGTAGTTGCTGCCGCTAAGCCAATTAATGCGTATGATCTAAAAGTTTGCTTTTTCATTGGTTTTAAATCTAAGTCAATTGTTTATTGTGCAATATTAGTTAATAATGTTAATTCTGACAAAAAAAGAAGTATATTCAATCTTTAAATAAACTGAATTTCCCTTCTATTCTAACTTTACTACCTTCAAATCATCCTTGCAATCAGCTACAAAGTCAGCAATTTTCTTATTTCCGTTGTAAGGAAGAAAATTTGAAGCTATTTCATTTAAAGGTTGTAAAACGAAATTTCTGCTGCTCCAATACGGATGCGGCAACTGTAATGTTTCAGTATGGCAGCTAAAGTGCTCAAAAAAAATCAAATCAATATCAATCAACCGGTTTTCGTACCCTTTAGCTTCACTCCTACTTCGACCTAAATTACTTTCTACTTGCAAGCACAAATCCAATAACTGTTGTGGACTTAGCTTTGTCGCAACCTCAACCACCATATTATGAAAATCGTTTAAACTTGAACTCCCCCAAGCTTCTGTCACATACATAGAAGAAGATTTAAGCAAACGAACATTTTCATTATGCTGAAGCTTTTCAATGGCGCGCTTAATATTTGTCGAAGCATCTCCCATATTAGAACCTAGCGCCAAAAAAACAGAGGAAGTCCATTCATCCTTTTGTTCAACCATGTATGTAAATCTATCTTTTAAACAAGCAAAACTATTGTATTTTTGTTTCAAAATCCATCACAACGAACACTTGAAGCTTTGTTTGCTTCTAAAAATTAAAACCCATGAAACAATTTTTGAAATTTATGTTTGCCTCCATGTTTGGAGTATTTTTAAGCATTCTTCTTGTAAGTCTTGTTTTTGCAGGAATTATTGGCTCAATGATCAGTGCCTCTCAAGAAAGCAAAGAACCATTCTTGGCTGACAAAAGCATTTTGCACATAAAATTGGAAACCCCCATTCAAGACCGCCCGAGTAACAACCCATTCGACAATTTTGACTTTAGCAGCTTTGAAGACCGCAAACCTTTAGGGTTAAACAACATTATAGACAATATTGAAAAAGCAGCTAATAATGAGAAAATTAAAGGAATCTATTTAAACATTGGCTGGCTTCAGGCAAATATGGCAACTACTGAAGAATTGAGAAAAGCCCTTCTGCAGTTCAAGGAATCAGGTAAGTTTATTATTAGCTACAGTGAGAACTATGGCCAAAATGAGTATTATTTATCAAGCGTGGCCGATGAAGTTTACTTAAATCCTGCCGGAGAAATGACCTTTAAGGGCCTAGCTGCTAACCTAATGTTCTTTAAAGATGCATTAGATCGATTAGACATTGAAATGCAAGTAATTCGTCATGGGAAGTTTAAAAGTGCCATTGAGCCATTTATCAGAAACGACATGAGTCCTGAAAACGAAAAACAGTACAAAGAGTTAATTCAAGGTATTTGGGACGATCAACTTCAAAAAATTTCAGATAGCAGGGGTATTGAAATTGCTGAATTAAATAAAATTGCAGACAGTTTGTCGCTTAGAACTGCGAAAGATGCTATGAATTATGGTTTTGTTGATGGATTAATTTACGAAGACGAGGTTCAAAAAAGGTTAAAAGAATTAGTTGAAGTTGACCAAACAGCAGACTTAGGTTTTATTGAACTAAAGAAATTTAACAAGACTAAACTTCCAATTGAGATTGCTAAAAGCGGAAGAGAAAAATGGAATTCAAAAAATAAAGTGGCTATAATTTTTGCCGAAGGTGAGATTGTATCTGGTGAAAGCAAAGATGGCTTAATGGGCTCTTCAACCATTGCCGAAGCAATTCGAGAAGCAAGAAAAGACGATGATATCAAAGCCATTGTATTAAGAGTAAATTCTCCCGGAGGAAGCGCCTTAGCTTCTGACGTAATGTGGAGAGAAGTAGTTCTGGCGAAAGAATCAAAACCCGTTGTGGTTTCTATGGGCGATGTGGCTGCCAGTGGCGGTTATTACATTTCTTGTGCTGCTAACCGAATCTATGCCGAAAGTTCTACCATTACCGGTTCAATTGGTGTTTTCGGATTAATTCCAAATATTCAAGGCTTTCTAAAAGAAAAAATTGGCGTACACACCGACAATGTAAACACCAATGCTTATTCAGATGGAATGAATATTCTTCGTCCTTTAAGTACACATGAGAAAGAGGCATTGCAGGAGATGGTTGAAGAGGTTTACGACGATTTCACCTCTAAAGTAGCAGAAGGCAGAGGCATGACACAAGAGCAAGTTGATGAAATTGGTCAAGGTAGAGTGTGGAACGGACTTAGCGCAAAACGAATAGGTTTGGTTGATGAAATCGGTGGATTGGAAGAAGCCATTGTTGCTGCGGCAGATATTGCAGAATTAGAAGATTACAAAATTGAAGAACTACCCGAGCGCAAAGACCCATTTGAAAAGATTCTTACTCAGTTTGCTACGGAAGCTCGATTAAAAATAGTTGGTTCTGAACTAGGACAGGCTAAAAAATACTACCTAAACATCAAAAATGCATTAAATCGCAAAGGCATTTACACAAGAATGCCGGTAGATGTAATGATTGATTAGAAAACAAAGACGACTGTATATAAAGCCCTTTTCTTTTTGAGAAGGGCTTTTTTATTTACCTCATTTTTTAGATAAAAGTGAAGGTTTTTAAAAATTAAATTACTTTTATAATTCATTAAAAAGCCTTCTAAAAAAACAACTTATGCCAATACTCAATTCCATTTTTTCTTGGTTCATGAAAAAACGCATGCACCAAATTGAGTTATTTATGAAATACCCTATTGAAGTTCAGAATGAATGGTTTGACGACCTGATAAATGATGCTAAAAACACAGAATGGGGCAAGCAATATGACTACAAAAGCATTCAATCTATAGAGCAGTTTAAAGAACGTGTACCTGTTCAAGATTACGATGACATAAAAGATTATGTAAGCAGATTGATGAAGGGAGAACAAAATCTTTTGTGGCCAACAGAAACAAAATGGTTTGCTAAGTCAAGCGGAACAACAAGCGATAAAAGCAAATTTATTCCGGTAACTAAAGAGGCTCTGGAGGAATGCCATTATAAAGGTGGTAAAGATATGTTGAGCATTTATTGCTCCAATATTGAAGACACCGAAATTTTCACAGGTAAAACCTTAGTAATGGGAGGTAGCAGTCAATCAATCGACCCTTCGATTGACTCTTACCATGGTGATTTATCATCAATTATTATTAGGAATTTACCTTTTTGGGCTGAAATGCGCAGAACTCCCGAACTGGAAATTGCTTTAATGACCGACTTTGAAGAAAAGCTGGAAAAAATGGCAAAAATTTGTTCAAATGACAATGTTACTAGTTTATCCGGTGTACCTTCTTGGATGCTAATTCTTCTCAATAAAATTTTATCGCACAGCAACAAAAAAGACATTAGTGAAATTTGGCCTAATCTAGAAGTATTTTTTCACGGTGGTGTTGCTTTTACTCCTTACCGAGAACAATTTAAATCCATCATATCCTCCAGCAAAATGCACTATATGGAAACCTATAATGCTTCAGAAGGTTTCTTTGGCATTGAAGATTTATCGCAGCCTGGAGAGCTTTTATTAATGTTAGATTACGGCATTTACTACGAATTTGCCCCTTCAGATGAATGGGACAAAGAACATCCTAAAACATTGAGCTTAGATGAAATTGAGCTGAACACTAACTATGCGATTATTATTTCTACCAATGGTGGACTATGGCGTTACAAAATTGGCGATACTATTCAGTTTACCTCAAAATATCCATTCAGAGTTAAAGTTTCGGGTCGCACCAAACATTTTATCAATGCTTTTGGTGAAGAAGTGATTATTGACAATGCCGAACAAGCTTTGAAGTTTGCCTGCGATCAAACAGATGCAAGCATTGAGGAGTATACAGCTGCACCTGTTTACTTAACCAATAAAGAAGCAGGACGTCACCAATGGGTAATTGAATTTTCTAACACCCCGAATAGTTTAGATAGCTTTAGTAAGGCTTTTGATGAAAAATTAAAATCGATAAACACTGACTACCAAGCCAAGCGAAATGGAAATATGGCTTTAGAGTTTCCAGAATTTATAGTTGCACCCAAGGGTACCTTTTACAATTGGATGAAAAACAGAAACAAGCTAGGTGGGCAAAACAAAGTGCCTCGCTTAAGTAACGATCGGAAATATGTGGAAGAGATTATGAACTTGATTAGTGAATAATGATGAACTTATTAAGAAACATAACATTAATTATCTTTTTTCTTTTCAATTTGATTTTATCTGCACAAACAAAATCATCGATAAAACAAATAGCTCAAATTGAAAAAGAAGCTGAGTTCATCAGCACCGACCGTCTTGGCAACCTTTACATTGCAAAGGAAAACTTTTTGTGGATGTACAACAAGAATGGAGATTCATTGTATGCTTTTAATTCTAAAAGATATGGCGAAATAAGCAGCATAGATTGCTCCGACCCTTACAAAATACTCGTATTCTTTCGTAATTATGGAATAATCCACTTTTTAGACAACTACCTCAGCGAGAATGGCGATCCAATTGATTTGCAAGAATTGGGCTTCGATCAAATTACTCAAGCTTGCCTCTCTCGAGAAAATGGCTTTTGGGTATTTGATCAAATGCGACAAAGAGTTTATCATTTGAATGACAATTTTAAAGTCACTCATGAGAGTGTAAATTTTATGCAATGGTTTGGCAAACGTCTAAACCCTTCTTTTATGATCGAATATAACAATCAACTTTTTGTTAATGTACCGGAAGAAGGAATTCTGGTTTTTGACCATTTTGGAACTTACATAAAAACAATTCCACTCAAAAACTTAAAAGAACCACAAGTTTTAGATGGTAACATTAACTTTGTAGCCGACAATCAATTTTGTCAGTATCAACGGCAAGAAATGGAAAGAGTTTGTAGCCCAATTGACTTTAACAAACTAACTCAAGCTCGCATTGAAAAAGGCAGACTATACACTTTCGACGGAAAAAAGTGTACCATTTTCAAGACAAATTAAATGCATTTAGCCATTTGATTTTATTATTTTAGTAGACGATTAAAATATAAGATATGCACATTGCAATTGCCGGAAACATCGGCTCAGGGAAAACCACACTTACTTCGCTTTTGGCGAAACACTACAAATGGGAAGCGCATTTTGAAGACGCTGATGAAAATCCTTACTTAAATGATTTTTACAACGATATGCAGCGTTGGTCTTTTAACCTGCAAGTTTATTTCTTAAACAATCGCTTTAGTCAAATTCAAGAGTTTAGAAACAGCGGCAAAAGTGTTATTCAAGATAGAACCATTTACGAAGATGCTTATATTTTTGCACCCAACTTACACGCTATGGGGCTAATGACTTCGCGTGATTTTGAATCGTACTTCTCGCTATTTAAGTTGATGGAGTCATTTATTCAACCACCGGATTTATTGATTTACTTAAGAGCTTCTATTCCTGTTTTAGTGGATCAAATTAGTAGCCGAGGAAGGGAGTACGAAGAAAGCATTCGACTTGATTACTTAAAGCGATTAAACGAGCGCTACGAAGCTTGGATTAGCACTTATGAGGAAGGTAAACTTTTAATTGTAGATGTTGACAATACCAACTTTATAGAAAGCGAAGAGGATTTAGGAAAAGTAATCAGTAAAATCGATGCAGAGATTCATGGGCTGTTTTAGAAGTTGACAAAATAAAAAGACCTTCAAGGTTTTTGAAATCTTGAAGGTCTGCTTTAATATTATTATGCTCTTTCTAATTAATTCGGTAACTCAGCAATAAACTTTGTTTTAATATCGAAGTTATCGTAAATAAACTCATCCAATAAAGCATCTACGCTTTTCGACTTATAGGTAATATCATATTTAGTTCTATCTAAGGTTAAATATGCACTTGCTTTAATCGAATTCGGAGAATTCTGCTCAATAGTGACATCAAATCTTACTTGATTTCGAATTCCTTTGATGGTCATATCTGCCATTAACACTTGATGTTTACCACTTCCGTCGATTGAGCGAAAATCCAATGTAGCATACTTATGACTCTCTACATCAAAGAAATCTTCACTTTTTAGATGTCCAACTAATTTAGCATTTTTTTCTTCATCTCTAATATCATTCACTTGAATTGTTGACATATCAACTTCAATAGATCCTTCAATAATTTTGTTGTTTTCAACTCTTAGTTTACCATTGCTGATTTTAACAACACCATGGTGCTCTCCACCTACTTTTTTAGCATTCCAACTAACGGAATACTCTCCTTGTGGCAAATAGTAAACACCATCCTTAATTTGCCCTTCAACAACCTCAGTTTGTTGCTTATTCATTTCTTGATTTACATTCTCATCATGAGCGCCATGAGAACTCACTGAAATATGAGGAGCAATTACTAATGAAACAATCGACATTAACTTAATTAAGATGTTCATAGAAGGGCCTGAAGTATCTTTAAATGGATCTCCGACCGTATCTCCTGTAACGGAAGCTTTGTGTGGTTCAGAACCTTTGTACTCCATTTTTCCGTTAATCATTACTCCCTTTTCAAAAGATTTTTTAGCATTGTCCCATGCACCGCCGGCATTGTTTTGGAAAATTCCCATCAACACACCGGAAACAGTTACACCGGCTAACAAACCACCTAACACTTCCGGTCCGAATGCAAAACCAACAATAATTGGAACGATTAACGCAATAGCTCCGGGCAACATCATTTCTCGAATTGAAGCTTTAGTTGAAATCTCTACACATTTGTCGTATTCAGGCTTGGCTTTGTACTCCATAATACCTGGAATCTCCTTGAACTGACGACGAACTTCTTGAACCATATCCATGGCTGCTCTACCTACTGCCGCAATTGTTAAAGCAGAGAAAATAAAAGGAATCATTCCACCTACAAATAAGCCTGCTAAAACATCTGCCTTATAAATATCAATCGAATCAATTCCGGCAACGCCAACAAAAGCTGCAAACAATGCCAAGGCAGTTAGTGCAGCAGATGCAATGGCGAATCCTTTACCTGCAGCGGCAGTAGTGTTTCCAACAGCATCTAAGTTGTCAGTTCTTCCGCGAACTTCTTCAGGCAAACCACTCATTTCGGCAATACCTCCGGCATTATCGGCAATCGGACCAAAAGCGTCAATCGCCAACTGCATAGCAGTTGTTGCCATCATACCTGCAGCGGCAATAGCAACTCCGTATAGTCCGGCAAATTCAAAAGAAATATAAATACCTGCTGCTAAAACAATAATTGGAATCACAGTCGACTGCATTCCTACTGCTAAACCACCAATAATATTTGTAGCATGTCCGGTAGATGATTGTTGCACTATAGAGTTTACCGGCTTTTTGCCCATGGCAGTGTAATATTCTGTTACTACACTCATAATTGCCCCAACAACTAAACCTGTTAGAATGGCAAAAAATACATTTATTGAAGTAAAGTTCTCTCCACGAATAATCATATCCTGTGGCATTAAATAATCCACAAGAAAATAAGAAGCCACTGCTGTTAATATTATCGACAACCAGTTCCCTATATTTAAAGCTCCTTGAACACTACCTTCTTCACTCTTTACTCTTACAAAAAAAGTTCCGATAATGGAGAAAATCAACCCTAATCCGGCAATGATCATTGGCAGCAAAATGGGTGATAAACCATTAAAAGCATCTTCGGCAATTACCTCAGCACCTAGTACCATAGTTGCTAAGATTGTTGCTACGTAAGAACCAAACAAATCAGCTCCCATTCCGGCAACATCACCAACATTATCACCTACATTATCGGCAATGGTAGCTGGATTACGCGGATCATCTTCAGGAATTCCGGCTTCAACTTTACCAACTAAGTCTGCTCCAACATCGGCAGCTTTGGTATAAATACCACCTCCAACACGCGCAAAAAGAGCAATTGATTCAGCTCCCAAAGAAAAACCTGCTAACACTTCAATAGCAAAAATATAACTTCCTTTTTCTACGAAAGTAGCTTCTGGACCAAACATGCCTAGCAAAAAAATGAATATTCCGCCCAAGCCTAAAACGGCTAAGCCGGCAACACCTAAGCCCATAACTGTTCCTCCGTTAAAAGAAACACTTAAGGCTTTTGCCAAAGATGAGCGTGCTGCCTGAGTTGTGCGAACATTGGCCTTAGTGGCGATGTTCATACCAATCCACCCTGCTAAAGCAGATAAGAAAGCTCCAATAATAAAAGTGATTGCAATTACCGGATGTGAATTGTCAACTTGAGTGCCCGACCAAGCCAATAAAATAGCTGCGATTACCACAAAATAAGACATCACTTTCCATTCTGCCTTTAAAAAAGCCATTGCTCCTGTGGCAATGTGTCTTGCCAATTCAGCCATATTAGCGTCTCCAACATCTTGCTTGGAAACCCATGCTGATTTCACAGCCATGACAATCAATCCAATAATTCCCAAAAATGGGACTAGGTAAAGTAAAATAGTGCTCGTATCCATAATTTAATTGTTAAAAAAAGTAATATTATCTAAAAGTTCTTGTGTAAAAAGCCGCAAATGTATATGTAATTGAAATGATATGCAAAAAATAATGCCGAGCTCAATTGAGTCGGCATTAAATTCAACTTTACAAGGTATAAAAACTATGCGTTAATATACATCACATCTTTTACTGCATTAATTAGGTCTTTTGTATTCGGCAACCAAGCCTCCACCAAAGTAGGCGCATAAGGCAATGGAGTATCTTTAGTATTAATTCGGCGAATTGGAGCATCTAAATAATCAAATGCATTTCGCTGGATCATATATGTTAACTCTGTAGAAATATTTCCCAAAGGCCATGCTTCCTCCAAAATAACCATGCGATTTGTTTTCTTTACAGACTCAATAACTGTTTTGTAATCGATGGGACGAATAGTTCTTAAGTCGATTACTTCTGCTTTAATTCCATCTTTTGCTAACTCTTCTGCAGCTTCTAAAGCCACTTTCATGATTTTTCCAAAAGAAACAATGGTTACATCACTTCCTTCTTTTACAACTTTAGCAGAACCTAGCGGAGTTAAGTACTCTCCTTCCGGAACCTCTCCTTTATCGCCATACATTTGTTCCGATTCCATAAAAATAACCGGATCGTCATCGCGAATAGCAGACTTTAATAAGCCTTTTGCATCAGCAGGGTTTGAAGGAACAACCACTTTTAAACCAGGAGTATTTGCGTACCAGCTATCAAAAGCTTGTGAGTGTTGCGCTCCTAATTGACCGGCAGAAGCTGTTGGCCCTCTAAAAACCATTGGAGCTCCATATTGTCCTCCCGACATGCTCAACATTTTAGCAGCCGAATTGATTACCTGATCAATAGCAACTAAGGAAAAGTTGAAAGTCATAAATTCAATAATAGGACGCAAACCGTTCATTGCAGCACCTACTCCAATACCGGCAAAACCAAGCTCTGCAATTGGTGTATCGATTACTCGTTTTTCACCAAACTCGTCTAACATACCCTGACTTACTTTGTAAGCTCCGTTGTATTGGGCAACTTCTTCACCCATCAAAAACACTCTATCATCCCGGCGCATTTCTTCGCTCATGGCTTCTCGCAGGGCTTCTCTAAATTGTAACGTCTTCATCTTTAAATCATGTTTTGTAACTAGCCGGCTAACAAAAAATCAATTTTATGATTTTATTTTTTGCATCACTGACAAACTAATTCAAGCCTCTATAGGCGGGCTTCAAAATTATTAAATAAACAAATGCACAACAAAGAAAAAATTCAACTGTTCATATCTTAAAAAATAAGAAGCTAAGCACAATGAAATGAGTTAAATTCTTTGGATTTTAGTTAGTTTTGTATTCCTTTTTAGTCTATGTGGCTTAAGCCATTTAAAATAAATTAAATAACAATTAATACATTATTATGAAGATACTTGTATGCATCAGTAAGGCACCGGACACAACAGCCAAAATTGCCTTTACTGATAACAACACCCAATTTGATACTAATGGTGTACAGTTTATCATTAATCCTTATGATGAATGGTATGCTTTAGTGAAGGGGCTTGAAATTAAAGAAGCTCAAGGCGGATCGGTAACTGTAATTAATGTTGGAAAAGCAGATAACGACCCAACTATTAGAAAGGCATTGGCTATTGGAGCTGATGATGCTGTAAGAATTGATGCCGAGCCAACCGACGCATTGTACACGGCTAAGCAAATAGCCAAGTATGCAAAGGAAAATAATTTTGACTTGGTACTTTGCGGCAAGGAAACCATTGACTATAACGGCTCACAAGTTGGTGGAATGATTGCTGCAATTTTAGATCAGCCTTTTATTTCCAATGCCTCTAAAATGGAAATGGATGGCAACAAAGCCACTGTTCAAAGAGATATACAAGGCGGTAAAGAAGTAATTGAAGTTGAAACTCCATTTGTATTAAGTGCAGCGAAAGGTATGGCAGAAGCTAGAATCCCAAATATGAGAGGAATTATGGCAGCTAGAACAAAGCCCCTTAATGTGATTGAGCCTGCTGAAGCAGAAAACGCTACGGAAATAGTTTCTTACGAACTTCCTCCGGCAAAAGGCGACTGCAAATACATAGATGCAGACAATGCTGCTGAATTACTTGAATTATTAAGAAACGAAGCTAAAGTTATTTAAAAAGAAAGAATTATGTCAATATTAGTATACGCCGATTCGGCAAATAACAAATTACATAAATCAGCTTTTGAAGCAGTTTCTTATGCTTCTCAAATGGCTGATGGCGACCAAGTAGTGGCTCTTGTAGCCGGCGAAGCTGAAGGTCTTGAAAGTTTAGGAAAGTACGGAGCAGATAAAGTGCTGCACTGCAAAGATGCTGCTTTAGCCGACTTTCAACCGACTTTAATTGCTGCTGCATTAAAAGCTGCTGCTGAAAAAGAAGGTGCTAAAACCATTATTTTTCCTCACGATTTGAGTGGAAAGTCAGTTGCTCCTATTTTAGCAGCAAAGATGGACGCCGGTTTAGTTTCCGGTGCGGTTGCACTTCCTGATACTACAGATGGTTTTGTTGTTAAAAAAGCTGTTTTCTCCGGAAAGGCTTTTGCACATACAAAAATCAACTCTGAATATAGAATTATTTCTGTTATGCCTAACTCTATTGAGAAAAAGGAAAACGAAAAAAGTGCAACAATTGAAGAATTCAGTGCCGACTTAGGAAGCTCAAGACTTCAAGTTAAAGAGCAAAAAATGGAAGAAGCTGACTTGCCATTAACTGAAGCTGAAAAAGTGGTTAGTGCAGGAAGAGGCTTAAAAGGTCCTGAAAACTGGGGCATGATTGAAGACTTAGCAAAAGCGCTGGGCGCAGCAACTGCTTGCTCTCGTCCGGTAGCCGATATGGACTGGAGACCTCACCACGAGCATGTAGGTCAAACCGGTGTGGCAATTCGCCCGAACCTTTACATTGCTATTGGTATTTCAGGAGCTATTCAACATTTAGCAGGTGTAAACCAAAGTAAAGTAATTGTTGTAATTAACAATGATCCGGAAGCGCCTTTCTTTAAATCTGCCGACTACGGTATTGTAGGCGATGCATTTGACGTGGTGCCTAAGTTGGTAGAAGCCGCAAAATCGATGAATTTAGATTCTAACGCATAAAATCCACAGTAGGGGCGAATATTTTCGCTCCTACTTTCTAAAATGATTTGCAGCAGATGAAGAAAATTGCACTAGATATCGTCGGACTTTCATACAGCCAAACACAATCGGGTGCTTATGCCTTGGTGTTAGCTGAGCAAGATGGCAAACGCAGATTACCTATTATAATCGGCGGATTCGAGGCTCAAGCCATTGCCATTGAATTAGAAGACATGACGCCTAGCAGACCTTTAACTCACGATCTTTTTAAGAGCTTCGCCGAGTCTTTTAAAATCGATATTAAAGAAATTATTATTTACAATTTAGTTGAAGGTGTATTTTACGCCAAACTAATTTGCTTACAAAACAATCAAGAAGTTGAAATTGATACACGAACATCTGATGCCGTAGCTTTGGCAGTTCGCTTTAAGTGCCCAATATACACTTTTGAGTTTATCTTAGAGAAAGCGGGAATTGTACTTGAAGAAGATGCCGCAGCAGAAGCTCCCGCTCCAAAGAGCAAAAAACCTAGAAGCACAAAACAAAAAAAAGGCTTAGATTCGCTTTCAATAGATGAACTAAACGAGCGCTTAGAAAAAGCCATCGACACTGAAAATTATGAGGAAGCTTCCAAACTTCGCGATGAAATTCAAAAACGTAACAAGTCAAGCAACTAAGCATCATTTTACTTCCTTGAAATCAATATCGTTCCTACATCTTCTCTTTATTTTATTTGTTTTTAGCCAAGAATCCTTTGCTACAGAAGCAGAAAGTTTAATCGATACTGTTGATCAAATAGACAGTTCTTCTGCTGCTCAAAGTCAAACTGAGGAAGAAGTTAACCAAAGAGAAATAAAAGCACTTTCGGGTTTCACTTTCACCTCTTTTTTTAGAGGTTTACTTGGCATGATATCCCTTCTGCTTATAGCATTTTTATTTAGCGAAAACCGTCGAGCGATCAACTGGTCATTAGTGGGCAAAGGCCTGCTCATGCAAATTGTGTTGGCACTTTTGGTATTAAAAGTTCCTATTGCAGAGCAATTCTTTGAAATGATTAGTCAGTTTTTTGTCAAAATCATTTCCTTTACCAATGCGGGCACAGCCTTTCTTTTTGAGTCTTTCGTTACTCAAAAAATTGAAGTCGGTTTTATCAACTTTGTGGTACAAGTGCTTCCTACCATTGTGTTCTTTTCCGCTTTAACCAGTCTGCTTTATTATTGGGGAATTCTTCAGAAATTCGTTTATGGTTTTGCTTGGTTGATGAAGCGACTCATGAAGCTTTCGGGTGCGGAAAGTTTAGCAGCAGCAGGAAACATTTTCTTAGGTCAAACAGAAGCTCCACTTTTGGTAAAACCCTATTTAGGAAGCATGACAAAGTCAGAATTACTTTGCTTGATGTCAGGAGGAATGGCAACTATTGCCGGAGGAGTTTTAGCCGCTTACATCGGTTTTTTAGGCGGTGGCGATGAGGCTGAGCAAATTTACTTTGCCAAACACTTATTAGCCGCTTCTGTGATGTCGGCTCCGGCAGCTGTAATCGCCGCCAAGATGTTGGTTCCTGAAACGGAAAAAATCAACGACAAAATGGAAATCAGTCAGGAAAAGATTGGTGGAAATGCTTTAGAGGCCATTGCCAATGGAACCACTGAAGGAATTAAGCTTGCAGTAAATGTTGGAGGAATGCTTTTAGTCTTTATTGCTTTCATCACCATGGGTAATTACATTTTAAAAGACTTAATCGGACACTACAGTGGACTGAATACTTTAATTATTGAACACACTAACTTCAATGGTTTGACCTTCGAATTTATCATCGGTTATACTTTTGCTCCTGTTGCTTGGTTAATGGGCGTAGCAAAGGAAGACATGATTTTAGTCGGTCAGCTTTTAGGTGAAAAAACCATTTTAAACGAATTTGTGGCTTACGTTTCCCTTGGCGATATGAAAGCATCCGGAGCATTTGCAGAACAAAAAAGCATCACCATGGCAACTTACATTTTGTGTGGCTTTGCCAACTTTGCCTCTATCGGCATACAGATTGGAGGTATTGGCGCACTAGCTCCCACACGCAAAGGATTATTGGCTAAATACGGTGTAAAAGCCCTTATCGGCGGCACCTTAGCTTCCTTATTTACTGCAGTGATTGTAGGGGTGTTGTTGTAGAATTTGTTGTTTTTTTAGTATCTAATCAGCTAACCATGATAAACACTTTTAAAAAATACTTTTTACTTCTAATCTTCTTCCATACAAGTCTTTATATATCAGCTCAAGATTACGAGCAAATACTATATCAAGAATTTAAAATGCCTTTGTATGGTCTAAAATTAGATACCTCGAGCTTTCAAATTAGTGGTGTAATAGATAACCGCAAACACATCTTACAAATTGGAGAGATATACTATCAAGATAGAGGCAAAGTTATCCTTCAAGTCACAGACGAACTTCCTGCTGTATTTAATCCATACTTTGATCGAGCAATGAAACTTGCAAAAATTGGTAAGAAAAAAGTTATAGTTGCCTTTACGAACCTATATATCTCAGAGAACGAACCAAATGATTACTTAACAAAAAAGAAATCAAGGCATTTTGAAATAGCTGTTAACTATTACTTGGAAAAAGATAAAGACACTTTTTTACTTTGGCATGACAAATTAGAGATTGACACATTAATTAGAGAAAAAAAATACACCTTAGATGACTTTACTTACAATTTCTTTTATCAATCTTTTCGCGATTTAAACAAATACATTAGTACAATTGAACCTGATACATTAAGTCAAAAATATATACCCAAAAAAGAAACTTTAACTATTAATAATAAAGTTAACACCTCTGAGGTTGACAGCCTTTATGAAGGACAGGTTTTTTATAAAAAAAGAAAGAAAAGTGATGAGTTTGAAGGAATCATTCTCCCCGAAAAAGTTAAAAATATAATCATTGATGCATACTCAAAAGAAGACAATGGCAAATACTTATTGAAATACTCAATTATTGAAATCGGAGATGAAATCAAAATTATTGAGTTAAATCAATTAAAGGCTAGCAAGAGATTGTCAGTTCATCCTATTGTTTACTTCTTAATTCCAATGATACTTACTGTCAGCATTTTAAGCAAATAAAAATAGATATTTTTAACAGTAGTATTTCTGCAATTAATTTAAATGAAAAAACTTATTATATATACTTTCACTATACTATTCTCCAATGTAATTAATGCACAAGTCTACACGCTTAATAAAACAGTCAACCTCGACACACTTCATCTCTCCGTCGAATTTTCTGATAAATTCGAGTCTGACTTAAGCACGCAATTAATAGATCAAGTTAAAAAACGGCATCGACCGATTCAACAAAAAAGAAATTGGGTTTTATGCTACCTTAGACACAAACAAAAGCGATGATTATATCATCATGCAGTTTGATAGCATCAAATATGTCGAAAGAAAACACAATATAATTTGGACAGGAGTGGGGTTGCTTACAATTGCAGCCAATGCATATCTTATCTCCACGGCAAGTATAATATTGCCTTTTGTTTTAACCCCTGCAGCAATTGCAAAAGGCAATTTAAAAACTTCTAAAGGCTTACTTACAAACAAATACAGAAAATTTTGGATTAACCCCTCCGGTTATTTACGCAAAAAAGAAAAGCAGAGAGAAAAGATTGTTAACTATACTGAAAAAAAAACCTACCGCTTTTTAAAAAATCTAGGAAAGCAAGATCGACGGAATAATAGGTAGCAGCTATACGCTTCCCCATCCAGTTAAAAATAATAATCAAGCCCGACTCCAAATTTAAAATTAACGAGGTAGTTTATTGTGGGCTCGGCATCCGGAGCTTGTTTTCCTGAACTCAAATACACTTGTTGATAGGATACCATTGGGTCATAAAGCACTTTCATCGGAAATATAAAACCAACTATACCTTTTATTTTAAATGACTCATTAATCGGAATTAATGGCCCTAAACTGAATACCATATTAACAGGCGGATCAAACCCATTTGGCAAAACGGATTTTCTTCTATTGCTTTCAGAACGCACCTTTTCTCCATTACCATTAAGTACAGTTAAATCATTTTTATACAAATGAGAAACTCCAATATCAAAACCAACTGATATAAAGATATAATCCCAGCTAGGTTCATATCTGAAGTATAGCCCATTTGTTCGAAACTTTCCCTCTTCGACATAAGACCGATTGTTATCTCTAACATAAGTATGTTTAAAAGGAACCCTCCAAGTCCTAAATCCCATTCTTATGGTTGAAGCACTTTTAAAATCAAGAATAAGTCCTAAAGAAAAATCTGACCCATTTCCACTTGATACGTTTTTATGGTTATCAGCCAAGTACCCGGGAACATCAACATTTGAGTTTGTAAATGAATAAGTAGCTTCGGCTCCTAAGTCTACTTGACTAAAAAGCGGAGCAGTCCCAATAAAAAAAAGTATGCTTAGTAAGCTTTTCATTTTAGGCATTTCCCAACTCTAGGAATTTAACGATTAGCTTCTCCCCTGCACCAAATTCACCAACTTTCGAACATTCTCCTCAGGTGTTTTAGGTAAAATGCCATGTCCGAGGTTAAAAATGAATCCCGGGCGATCGGGCATGCTGTCTAACAGTTTTTTGGCTCTAATCTCAATTAATTCCCAGTCCGCAAACAATAAAGTAGGATCTAAATTTCCTTGAACGGCAACTTCGTAGTTAAGTTCTTTCCAAGCTGACGGCATATCTGTTTTCCAGTCGATGCCAATTACATCTGCTCCGGTTGTTTTCATGTCTTGCAATAAATGCGAAGAATTAGTTCCAAACATCACCACAGGAACATTGGTAGCAGATTTAATCTCTTCCACCATTTTTTGCATGTGTGGTAAAACAAATTCACGATAATCTTCACGATTTAAAATGCCCACCCATGAATCAAAAATTTGAACAGCCATTGCGCCACTTTCCACTTGAAAAAGCAGATACTGCGCCATGTTTTTCGCTAGTTTGTCCATTAATAAATGCCAAGCCTCTGTTTCACGGTACATGAAAGACTTCATTTTAATGTAACTCTTCGAAGGACCGCCTTCCAGCATATAGGACGCTAAAGTAAAGGGTGCGCCTACAAAACCCAAGCAAGGCACGTTCAACGCTTTTCTCAATATCCCTAAAGACTCACCGGTATAAAGCAAATCTTTCCCAAAATCCAAATCTTTCAGGTTTTCAACATCTTTTTTGCTTTTGATTGGATTATTAATTACGGGACCAACACCTTCTTTGTACTCAAAATCAACTCCCATGGGTTCCAGAGGAATCATGATGTCTGAAAATACAATGGCAGCATCAAAACCAAATTGCTCGATGGGTAATAGCGTTACCTCTGCACAAACCTCGGGAATTTTACAAATTTCTACCAAAGTGTGCTTCTTGCGAATGGCTCTATATTTTTCTTGATACCTTCCTGCTTGGCGCATAAACCACACGGGTGGACGGTCAGTTTCTTCTTGTCTGCAAGCTTTTAAAAAGCGGTCGTTAAATGCTGTCATCTTATTACTTTATGGCTTGAAAAGCCGCGTGAATTCGTTTAATTATTTCGTTTAATTCTTCATCGGTGAGCACAATGGGTAAAAACCAAGCCTCAAATTGCGAGGGCGGAATGTACAAGCCGTTTTCAGCCATTGCCCAGAAGAATTTGGCAAAAAGTGAAGTGTCTGAAGTTTGTGCACTGTCGAAGTCAGTTACTTTTTGATTGGTAAAAAACGGATTGACCATCAAGCCAAATTGGTTAACTGTCACTTCCACCCCTGCTTCTGCAGCAGCAGCTTCCAAAGCAGCTTTCACCTTTTTGCCCATTTCATCGGCTTTTTGATAATCGTAATTTTTCAACTCTTTTAAAGTCGCCAAACCACAAGCCATGGCTATCGGACTACCACTCAAAGTTCCGGCTTGATAAACGCCACCTAATGGCGATACCAAATCCATAATCTCGGCTTTTCCGGCATAAGCACCCACAGGCATTCCTCCACCAATTACTTTTCCCATGCAAATGATGTCGGCTTCAATGCCAAAATAGTCCTGTGCGCCTCCGAATTTTTGTCTAAAACCGGTCATCACCTCATCAATTACTAAAGCAATGCCGTGTTCTTTGGTCAATGCGCGAAGTTCTTTCATAAATTCTTGCTCCGGCACAACTACCCCCATATTTCCGGCTACCGGTTCAATGAAAATTCCCGCAATTTCGTTGGGGTACTTTTCTAGAATAGTTTTTACGCTTTCAATGTCGTTGTATTGAGCAATCAAAGTATCTTTTACTGCAGCTTCAGGTACGCCTTTACTTCCGGGAATTCCCAAAGTAGCTACTCCTGAGCCTGCCGCTACTAAAAGTGAGTCGGAATGTCCGTGATAACATCCGGCAAATTTTACGATCTTATCTCTTCCGGTATATGCTCTTGCCAAACGAATGGCGCTAAAAACCGCCTCCGTTCCGGAGTTTACAAAACGAACCTTGTCGATTTGAGGGAAAGCTTCTTTGATCATTTCCGCCATTTCCACTTCGCCTTCCGTAGTGGCTCCATAAGTATAACTTTTATCTAGGGCTTTTTTTACTGCTTCATTTACTTTGGGGTGCGCATGACCTAAAATCATTGGTCCGTAAGAGCCCACTAAGTCGATGTATTCATTACCATCCACATCGGTGATGTAAATCCCTTTTGCTTTTTCAATAAAAAGCGCATCGCCACCGACGGAATTAAACGCTCTAACGGGACTATTTACTCCACCAACTAAAGATTTGTTGGCTCGCTCCATCAAGGCTTTTGATTGATCTAACTTCATTTAAATATCTTTTTTCAGTAAAAAAGCTATGTTTTCTCAGCTACTGAATTTTGGGGCAAAAGTACGCTTGAAAGCTTAAAGCGAAAAGTGTGAAAGCAGAAAATGAAATCAATTTTATTAATTAAAAATGTTCTGTTATATTTATCCTAAAAATAAAAGACTTGAGACGCTCCTTCTTCCAACCCTTCATAATCATAAGTAGCTTACTATTAATGAGCAGCTGTAGTCACAAAGTTATTCGAAGCGGATATCAAATTGAAAAAACGGATTATGTTTCCTGCGAAATACCTATAAAAAAATTTTATTCTGTTACTGACACCAATACAAAGGTAGTTGGCAAAATTGAATTAAAGGATACAGGTTTCTCAGCCGGCTGCAATGAACAAGAAGCAATTGAAATACTGATTGGTGAGGCATGTGCAAGAAAAGCTGATTTAATCGTCATTACAAAAGAAAGCCGACCTGATTTCAGTAGCAGCTGTTATCGATGTGAAGCTGTATTTTATCAATTTACCTCTGAAGAGAAACCATTGCTTGAAACCGACATTAAAAAAGATGAGGTTGAAGAAAGAGTTTTATCCGACAAAAAGAGAAATCAAACTATATTTTGGACTTCATTTGCCGTGGGATTTGTAATCGGATTTATCTTGGTACAGTAAGTTATTTTCATTTTTTACTGCCATCCTTTTAGCCAACAAATTAGTTTTTAATATTCCCATACTGTGTGCAGCCCATTAAAGCAACACATTATAATTACTCCCCAACCTTTCCGAATTTGTATGCGTCTTTTAGACAAGAATTAATAAATGAAGCAACAAATACTTCAATTCATCGATAAGTTTTACTTTATTTTTAAGGGCATCTTTCCTTTAAGTTTCTATCGGTATGCAGTTTGCGGTTCAAGCAATTTAGCTTTCGATATATTCCTATATTTCATTTTCTACAACTTCATCTTTGCAAAAGAGAACGTAAACCTTGTCATAGTGACTTTAAGCCCTCATATAGCTGCATTATTCAGTGTGTACCCCATCACTCTATTCACCGGATTTATCCTTAACAAATACATCAGTTTCTTAGGCTCTTCGCTTAAAGCGGAAACTCAATTCTTCAGATACTGGCTAGTAAGCCTTGGAGCCATTGTAATCAATTATGTATTGTTGAAATTTTTTGTCGAATATTTAGCTTTCTACCCAACTCCATCACGTTTACTTACAATAGTTATAACTATAGCATACAGCTACATACTTCAGCGGAAATACAGTTTTAAACCAATACTAACGAAATAAAAATGTGTTTTGAAAAACTGTATCTTAAAATTTACAACGGCTATAAATAATGCTGTAATCTTTTGTAAACTGATTGCCCTTCTTTTACTTCTACTCCTACTAGATGTAAAAAAATCTTATCAAAAGTTCAAACGATTCTTTTAAATTAGCCTCGCTGCTTCTTTCGCATGATAAGTCAGAATCAAATCAGCTCCGGCTCTTTTCATGGAAATGAGTTTTTCCATCATCACTTTTTCACCATCAATCCAACCTTTAGCAGCGGCAGCCTTGATCATGGCGTATTCTCCACTTACGTTGTAGGCTGCTAATGGCAAGTCGTGTAACTCTTTTAATTCACGGATGATGTCCAAGTATGAAAGTGCCGGTTTTACCATTAAAATATCCGCTCCTTCTTCCACATCCAAGGCAGCTTCTTTGAGTGCTTCAATGCGGTTGGCGGGATCCATTTGGTAAGTATGTCTATCGCCAAAAGAAGGCGTAGAATCGGCAGCCTCTCGGAATGGGCCGTAAAAGGCAGAAGCGTATTTTACGGCATAAGACATAATGGGCGTATTCGGATAATCGTTTAAATCTAAGGCATCGCGCATGGCGGCAATCATACCGTCCATCATGCCGGAGGGAGCTAATAGGTCTGCTCCCGCTTTGGCCATCGACAAGGATTGTTTTTCTAAATTGGTTAAGGTTTTGTCGTTATCTACGTCGCCATCAACAATTACGCCGCAGTGTCCGTGATCGGTGTATTCGCAAAAGCAAACATCAGCCATCACATAAAGGGATGGATAGTTCTTTTTGATATAACGAATAGCTTGCTGCACAATACCTTCATCGTTCCACGACTCAGACCCTTCAGCATCTTTCTTTTTGGGAATGCCAAACAACATGATGGAAGGAATTCCTAAGTCAACCACCTCTTTTAATTCAGCATCGATTTGATCTAAAGAAAAACGAAAAATGCCCGGCATGGAAGAAATTTCTTTGCGAATATTCTCCCCTTCTTCCACAAAAACAGGATAAATAAAGTCCTTTACATTTAGGTGGTTTTCTCGAACCATTTCGCGAATGGCCAAATTTTTCCTCAATCTACGTGGTCTGAACATGATGGTTTAATTTTATAATGGATTCTACAATTCCTTCAACGGTGTGAGGATTAGCTACAGCCGCTACTGAATAGCCTAACTTTTCTGCGGCTTTGGCAGTTGTCGGTCCAATGCAAACCAACTGCTCTTCATGCAAACGCAGGGCAGCCTGTTTTAAATTAGCATCAAAAGCCACTACAGCTGAAGGGCTGGCAAAAGTAAGGTAATCAAAATCGCAAGCCATAAACTCCTGCATGATTTTAGCAGAATACTCAAGTGGGTGATTGTCGTAAATGGCAATGGTTTCCACCAAAGCACCTCTTTTTTCAAACACCTTAAGGTATTCATTCGAAGCTTTTGCAGAACGTGGAATCAACACCTTTTTTCCTTCAATTTCGGGATCCATGTTTTCAGCCAAGACCTCAGCGGTGTATTGTATAGGAACAAAGTTGGTGCGATAGCCCAACTGCTCTAAGGTAAGTTTTGTTTTCTCTCCCACCGTAGCTATTTTCAAATCCGGATAAAAGTAAAACTTCACTCCAAAGTTTTCAGCAGCTTCAAAGAAAAACTTCACCGCATTGGGCGAAGTAAAAACCAGCCAATCATAGTTTTCCAATTGATTAAACGCAACATGTAAAGCACTTAAATCTTTCATGGCTTTCAACTCAATCATGGGGAGCAAAAATGCCTCGCCACCCTCTTTTTCAATGGCTTCATGCAATCCTTTTGCCTGTCTCTTTGGTCGGGTGACCAGCACTTTGCAGTCTTTAAGCTTCTGCTTCACGATTTATTTCTCTTGATTTTTCAGTAACTCTTTGATGTAAATCTTGCGCCAATTGACGCGCCAATTGATGCGCCGAACCTTTGTGTCCCTCAATACGATCCACTTCTACTACCGATCCGTCAGCAGCAGCATAAAGTCCACTTAAGTACAAGGCTTGATCTTCAATTTTCGCATAAGCCGCAATCGGATAATTACAACCGCCACCCAATGCCAATAAGAAAGTACGTTCGGCATCTGTCGCTATTTTTGTATCCTCATCGTTCACTTTTGCAACTAAAGCCGCCGTTTCTTTATCGTTATCTCGCACTTCCAAAGCCAAAGCTCCCTGACAAACTGCAGGAATCATTTCCTCTTCACTTAAAATCTCCGTCGCCTGCGCCAACATACCCAAGCGCTTTAGCCCGGCAGCGGCTAAAATAATGGCGTCGTAATCGCCCTCCATCATTTTCTTAATTCGGCTATCCAAGTTTCCTTGAATAAACTTCACTTCTAAATCAGGGCGAAGTTGTTTTATTTGCAATTCTCTGCGCAAGCTTCCCGTTCCAATAATAGCTCCTTCAGGAAGATCACTCACTTTTTTGCCATGCTTAGAAATCACTACATCCCGCACATCTTCTCGTTCAGAAATAGCAGCAATACGTAAACCGGGTACTTGCTCAATGGGTAAATCTTTGTAACTGTGAACGGCAATATCAACCTCTCCGTCCAATAGTGCACGCTGAATCGCCGTGGTAAAAGCGCCCATCACTTCAATGTTTCCATCGTCCCCACTAGTGCGAATGACTTTAGTAACATATTCATTGTTCGGCTCCTTTTCTCGGAGCTTCTCAATCATGTGGTGCGTTTGAGTAAGCGCCAACTTACTTCCTCTAGTCCCAATTACCACTCGCTTTTTGGGGACAAAAATGTCTACATCGTCCAAATCAAATACTTTTTTAACTGTATTAATGGGGTTATCTCTATGGTGAAGGTTTTGCGCAAACTTGTTCAACTCCTCCAAAGGCTTTTTGGAAACCTTGCGAATTAATCGATGTGCAAAACGCTCAATTACTCTTTCTTGCTCTGAACTTAACTCTCCTAATTTTGGCATGAGCCACTTTAGTTCATCTTCTTTCGTATCTAACAAACTCTTCCAATAAGCCTCAATTACCGGAGAAGCCTTGCGATGGTAAAACCATTCCATAAATTTATCGGTTTCCTCATCTACAATTTCTTTTACTTGCGGAATTTCTTCGTAGCGTTTTAGCAAACCTTCAAAAGTCATTCTTTTAATGTCATCTAAATCGTAAAGATGTACATTGTCGAACTCCTTTAAAACTGGATTAAAATTTCGTGGTAAGCCAAAATCTATCAACAATTTAGGTCGCTCCGCTTGAAAAGCAAACTGCGCTCGGGTGCATTTACTGTCTTTAACCGCTTTTTCACTCAAGAGATTAACTTCACCTTGCGTACCGCCAACAATTATATCCACTTTTGCTAAATACTGCTGAAGTTCAGAAACATGAACCGCTTCACCGCCCCACTCTTCTGCCATTTTTGTGGCTCTAGACAAATTATGACTGGCAACAAAAAGCTCTTTTACAGAAGTTCTGTCGAGCACGGTATTCACTAAGTTGGCCATATTTCCGGTGCCCACTACCAATAAACTACATTCTTGTAATTTATAATCGTGTTTGTTGATGAGCTCAAAGCCCACTGTTGCCAAAGAAGCAGAATGTTTTCCAATGTTGGTTTCCAAGCGAGCTCTTTTTCCGGCATGCACCGCCATTCGAATAAATTCATCTAAAATCGGACCGATGGTTTTTTCTCTTCGAGCCAAGTCTAAGGCTTCGCGAATTTGCCCTACAATTTGGTGTTCGCCGATTGCTTGAGACTCTAAACCGGCTGCCGTAGAAAACAAGTTCTGAATGGCAATTCTCGTATCCGGCAACACACTTAAATATTGTTTGTAATCGCCAAATTGCTCTAAATAATCTTCAAGATGCAAGTAGTTATCACCATAGGCATAAAGCGACAAACGATTGCAAGTAGAGATGATAAACACCTCTTTGTAATGCTTGTTTAAAGTACGAAGCGCTTGGGTTGTTTGCTCCTTGTTAAAAGCCAATTGCTCGCGAACGGCAATGGGGGCATATTTATGACTTAACTCAATTCCAACAATTCGATCCATGAAGTGGGATTCCTCTTTGAGGGGCAAAATTAACCATTAGTTGAGGACTGATTACAAAATTGCAATTACGCCTTTTTTAGAAAGTAGAGAATAGAGTCAAGACCGCTGAGCTGTACGAGGAAAGAGATTTAATTGCTAATTACAAATGATTAATTAGTGAAACCTAAATTACTTTAGGATACGTGTCACGCTATAACGCTAACTTCTAACGGAGATGGTCATCCTGAATTGTCACCCTGTACTCGTTTCAGGGCAGAATCTGTTTAACTTATAAATCCTGAAGTAGTTCTTTAAAATTTCATTTATGAAGTAATTTTATCAGGATTCATTGAGGTAGGGAAAAAATCTGTTACGAAAACTGTTGAACGTATTTCGTCAATAAAGTAAATAATCTTTATTACAAAATAGCGACTCTCTTTATGCAGTATAAATCGATAATCTTTAGGTCGATCCGATAAATAAGGCTCTTTACTTCCTCTAATAGGCATTTGCTTTAGCGAACTTACATCCAATTCAATGGCTTTTTGTATTTCTAAAGCTCTTTCAGGACTGAAAAAATTCTTTAAATAGGGTAAAATCGTTGACGAGTATCTTAAAAAAAGCGGAATCCGTAACAATTATTTTGTATTGCTTACTAACCATTCATTACTTTTTCGAGAAAATTCATCTAGACTCATTACACTGCCCTCTTCAATCGCTTCTTCTGATTCAATCGCTCTTGATTCCATTTCTAAGCGAACTAAAATTTCATCCAGTTGTTTTAAAGCAGCTAGTTTTTTAATTTTCATTAGACGCTCAATTAACTCATACTGTTTTAACTGAACCTTTGAATACAATTCCATAATTTCAAGTTTAGTTACCTTAAAGATAGTAAATTTAAATATTTACCCCCCTGTTGTTCCTCCCCTCAAAAGAGTCAACAATCTTGAACAATGCCTTATTTTCTATCCTATAACACTCCAATCGACGAACGCACAATAAATACACTTTAACCCCTTTATATTAAAAACAAAAATTTCGAAGTACACAATGCCAAACTAAAAATTGTTGAAAAAATTTGTTGAAAAATCCACGAACATCCGATTGAATAAGCAACCAAAAATTAAAAGTGATTTGTTGAAAAAAGAAAATATAAAGGATTGAATTAAGAGGTATGAGTAACTACCTTGGTCAAGGTAAAATTACTATTAATCATCTCTTCGGAGACAACCGCCAATTTATTGAAAATATGAAAGAAACAGCCGAGACAACAAAAGAACAACTGAGCGCATCCACCGCCAATGCCGAAAACAAAATGAGTAATTCGAGAAACATATACACCTATGAAGAAGCTGTAAAAGGAGCGACTGAATATTTCAAAGGTGACGAACTTGCAGCAAATGTTTGGGTGAATAAATACGCCCTGAAAGATTCTGCCGGAAACATCTATGAAAAAACGCCGGACGATATGCATCGTCGTTTGGCAAGTGAGATTGCTCGTATCGAAAACAACTATCCAAATCCTTTAAGTGAAGAGGAAGTATACGAACTATTAAAAGACTTTAAATACATTGTTCCACAAGGCGGACCAATGACCGGAATTGGCAATGATTACCAAATTGCCTCATTATCGAACTGTTTTGTGATTGGAAATAAGGGCGTGGCTGACTCTTATGGCGGAGTAATGAAAATTGACGAAGAGCAAGTACAGTTGATGAAAAGAAGAGGTGGCGTTGGACATGATTTATCTCACATTCGACCAAAAGGCAGTCCGGTGATGAATTCCGCACTAACCTCAACGGGAATTGTTCCTTTTATGGAGCGCTACTCTAACTCTACTCGCGAGGTAGCTCAAGACGGAAGAAGAGGCGCATTAATGTTGAGCGTTTCTATTAAGCACCCTGATGCGGAAGGCTTTATTGACGCTAAAATGGACGGCACAAAAGTAACCGGCGCCAATGTTTCTGTAAAAATTACAGATGACTTTATGAAGTCAGTTGTTGAAGGCAAGAACTTCAAACAACAGTACCCGGTAGACAGCAACGAACCTACTTATGAAACCGAAACCAATGCCCAAAAGCTTTGGAATAAAATTGTACACAATGCATGGAAATCTGCTGAGCCCGGAATTTTGTTTTGGGATACAGTAATTAACGAATCCATTCCGGATTGCTATGCCGACCTTGGATTCAAAACAGTTTCTACTAACCCATGCGGTGAAATTCCACTTTGTCCGTATGACAGCTGTCGTTTGTTGGCAATTAACTTATTTAGCTATGTAGAAAATCCATTTACGGAGGAAGCTACATTTAATATGCCTAAGTTTAAGAAGCATGCTGCTTATGCTCAACGCATCATGGACGATATCGTAGATTTAGAGATGGAAAAAATTGATGCCATCATCAAAAAAATCGAAGACGATCCGGAAGGGCTTGACATCAAAAGAACGGAATTGAATCTTTGGAAAAAGATCAAACAAAAGTGTATTGAAGGTAGAAGAACCGGTGTTGGAATTACCGCTGAAGGCGATATGTTGGCCGGCTTAGGTAAAATTTACGGCACCGACGAAGCACTTGATTTCTCTGTGAAAGTTCATAAAACTTTGGCTTTAGAAGCTTACCGCTCTTCTGTAGAAATGGCAAAAGATCGTGGAGCGTTCCCGGTTTACGATTCTATTCGCGAGGAGAAAAACCCAATGATTAACCGCCTTAAAGATACTGATCCTGGATTGTACGAAGACATGGTTAAGTATGGCCGTAGAAACATTGCTTTATTAACCATTGCTCCAACCGGAACAACGAGTTTAATGACGCAAACCACTTCGGGTATTGAGCCGGTATTTATGGTTTCTTACAAGAGAAGAAGAAAAGTTAATCCAAACGATAAAAGTAGCCGCGTAGATTTTACCGACGAAGTAGGCGATGCTTGGGAAGAATATCACGTATTCCACCACAACTTTAAAACTTGGTTAAAAATCAAGGGCTACAATGTGGATGAAGTGGCTACACTGCCGGAAGATGAATTAAATGCCATTATTAAAGAATCCCCTTATTATCAAGCTACAGCCAATGATGTAAACTGGGTAAACAAGGTAAAAATGCAAGGCGCCATCCAAAAATGGGTAGATCACTCAATCAGCGTTACCGTGAATGTTCCTGAAGACATTTCTGAGGAAATGGTTGGAAAAATCTACGTAACCGGATGGGAAAGTGGGTGTAAAGGAATTACCGTTTACCGCGATGGTTCTCGTTCAGGAGTTTTAGTTAAAGACGACAAAAACAAAAAAGAAGAGAAAGTAACCATTATGGAAACGCATGCTCCAAAGCGTCCGAGAGTTTTGGAGGCAGATATTGTTAAATTTAACAACAACCACGAAAAGTGGATTGCCGTAGTTGGTTTAATCGAAGGCAGACCTTATGAAATTTTTACCGGTCGCGCCGAAGATTCATTCTCTATTTTAGGTCAGATTGACAAAGGATGGGTAATTCGCAGCAAAACAGAAGATGGTCGTTCTAGATACGACTTCCAATACGAAGACAAAGACGGTTATAAAACAACCATTGAAGGGCTTTCAAGAACCTTTAATCAAGAATATTGGAACTATGCGAAATTGATTTCAGGTGTATTAAGACACGGAATGCCGATTGCTTTTGTTGTGGATATGGTTAACAACTTACACCTTAGCGACGAAAGCTTGAATACTTGGAAAAACGGTGTTCAGCGCGCACTTAAAAAATACATTCCGGATGGTACGAAAGTAGAAGGACAAGTTTGCCCTGACTGTGAGTCAGAAACCGGCCTGATGTTTAAAGAAGGCTGTTTAACTTGCTCCGACTGCGGATACAGCAAATGTGGATAAAATAATTTAATTGAGTTTTGTGTGTCATAGCCTCCCAAGCTGATCAATTTAGCTTTGGGAGGCTTTTTTGTTGGTACTTTTGTCCTATGAAGTTGAAAAACATCTTTTATTTTCTATTCCTTAGCATCTTTTTGGCATCTTGCGCTAGTGGAGCCAAAGGCTATAAACGCAAAAAGAAAAAGGGTTGTGACTGTCCTTCTTGGAGTATGGAGCTTAATAAATCAACAATAGAAAGCCAGCAAACAAGCATTTAAATTACTCAAACATTTCTCCTAATATCTCGGACAATACTTTAAGAAAAGCTGAAGTGTTCGCTGCAAGTTAAAACTTAAATATCTTCAAGAACTTTATTCTTATAAAATAAAACGACAAGCAAATACGTTTATTTGCGTATGTATAACCTTGTTTGTTTTATTTAAACTATATAAAAATGAAAACCAAACGCCTAATGCTCATTTTAGCAGCCATTCCGCTTTTACTACTTATTCCTTTTATTGCCATGCAATTTACCAATGAAGTTGTTTGGGATGAAACTGACTTTATTGTGATGGGAATGCTGCTATTGGCTGTTGGCTTAGGTACTGAAATTGTATTGAGAAAAGTAAAAACCAACAAAAAGCGCCTTTTGTGGATTGGAGTTGTGCTTTTTCTCTTTATATTAATATGGGGTGAACTGGCAGTAGGTATTTTCGGAACTCCCTTTGCCGGATCGTAGTCAATGAAGTTCCTTTGCGTACTAAACACTTCCCCTGTCTCCCTAAAGTCGAGGTTTGCCGGCTTTACGGTTAAAAATAAATTAATACGCCTAAAAGCGAGCAGCTAAAAGAATCATTAAAGGGTTTTATTTTTTGTGCTTATTGTGCACAAAAAAAGCCACCTATTATAAGGCAGCTTTTCTATTTCGTAAAATCCGATGTAAAAATTACTCTTCAGTTGATTTTTCAGTTTTCTTATCGAATTTTTTGTATCTGTTTTTGAACTTGTCAATTCTACCGGCAGTATCAACCAATTTCATCTTACCGGTGTAAAAAGGGTGAGAAGTATGAGAAATCTCTAACTTCACTAATGGGTATTCGTTACCATCTTCCCACTTAACGGTTTCTTTGGAAGCTGCGGTAGATCGAGTCAAAAATGAATAATCATTCGACATGTCTTTAAAAACTACCATTCTGTAATTTTCCGGATGGATATCTTTTTTCATCTGTATTCTGCCTTAAAAAATTGGAGGGCAAATATACGATTTTTCAAACAATCAAAAGTGAAAAGCTTATTTTTATTCAAAAGAAAAAAATAAACGCTCAAAAATAGGAAATGAGGCGGCTACAATTACCGATTTTCAATTAAAATTCGCAATTTTGAGTGCCAATGAAAATAGCTAATCAAAATAACCCAAACACATAAAAAAATGACAAAAGTTCACAATTTTAGCGCAGGACCGTGTATTTTACCACAAGAAGTATTGAAAAAAGCTTCAGAAGCAGTGGTAAATTTTAACAATTTAAATCTTTCGCTTATCGAAATTTCTCACAGAAGTAAAGACTTTGTAGAGGTAATGGAAAATGCGAGAAATTTAGTCAAAGAGCTATTAAATGTGCCCGAAGGATACCAAGTGCTATTCTTACAAGGTGGGGCTAGTTTGGGTTTCTTGAAAACAGCCTACAACTTTTTACCAAAAGGCGAAACAGCGGCATACATTAATACCGGAACTTGGGCATCAAAAGCGATTAAAGAAGCAGAGCAATTAGGGAAAGCCAACGTAATAGCAAGCAGCGAAGACAAAAACTTCAACTACATTCCAAAAGGATATGGCATTCCAAACGATGCAAAGTATTTACATTTCACTTCTAACAACACGATTGCGGGAACCCAATTTAAAAACTTCCCAATCAGTCGCATTCCTTTGATTTGCGATATGTCGTCTGATATTTTTAGCAAAGAAATCAACGTAGGCGACTTTGACATGATTTACGCCGGCGCTCAGAAGAATATGGGTCCTGCAGGAACCACACTATACATTGTTAAAGAAAGTGCTTTGGGCAAAACAGGAAATAATATTCCAACCATGCTCGATTTGCAAACGCACATTAAAAAAGACAGTATGTTTAACACACCTCCTGTTTTTGCTATTTATGTAAGTATGCTCACTTTAGAGTGGCTAAAAGGTTTAGGTGGCGTGTCTGTAATTGAAAAAATGAATCAAGAAAAGGCAGATTTATTATATAACGAAATTGATCGAAACGGATTGTTTAAAGGAGTAGTTGAGAAAGAAGACCGTTCGAATATGAACGCTACTTTTGTATTAACTAACGATAGCTTAAAAGATCAATTCGATGAAATGTGGCAAGCTGCCAACATTAGCGGCATTAAAGGACACCGTTCAGTAGGCGGCTACAGAGCCTCAATGTACAATGCGCTTCCAAAAGAAAGCGTGCAAGTATTGGTAGACGTAATGAAGTCCTTTGAAGAGAAATACGGATAAATAATTTCTAAAAAAGATAATTTTATGAAGGTATTAGCAAACGACGGTATTGCAGCTTCCGGAAAAACTGCCCTAGAAAATGCAGGTTTTGAAGTGATCACTGAAACAGTGAGCCAATCTGACTTAGTAGATGTAATTAATCGAGAAAAATACGAAGTGCTTTTAGTGCGCTCGGCGACTAAGGTTCGTAAAGACATTATTGACAACTGCCCTTCCTTAAAAATGATTGGTCGCGGTGGTGTTGGTATGGACAACATTGATGTTGAATATGCCCGTTCAAAAGGAATTGAAGTATTTAACACGCCGGCCTCCTCTTCGCAATCTGTTGCTGAATTGGTAATGGCGCATTTATTTGGCGCAGTAAGGTTTTTGTACGACGCTAATCGTGAAATGCCAACTAAAGGAAATTCAGACTTTAAAGTACTGAAGAAAAAATATGCGAAAGGCATTGAATTAAGAGGAAAAACCATTGGAATTTATGGCTTTGGCAGAATTGGTCAGGCTTTAGCTTCATACGCATTAGGTTGTGGAATGCACGTAATGGCGCACAACCTGCAAGGTGACTCTTTTGACATAGAAGTAGAAGTTGGCGGACAAAAAGTAGTAGTTGAAATTGAAAACCACAGCTTGGATGAAGTATTGAGCAATTCAGACATCATCAGTATGCATGTTCCAAGTACAGATCAATATTTAATCGGAAAAAGTGAATTGGAGAAAATGAAAGATGGAGCTATTTTGATCAATGCTGCAAGAGGTGGCGTAATTGATGAAAAAGTAGCTTTAGAAGCTTTAGACTCTGGCAAGCTAGCTCATTTAGCTTTAGATGTATTTGAAGGTGAGCCGGAACCAAGTTCAGCTGTTTTACAGCATGAGAAAGTTTCATTAAGTCCGCACATTGGAGCAGCTACTTTAGAAGCGCAAGACCGAATTGGGACTGAATTGGCAGACAACATTATTGCTCATTATAAAATTGAAGTATAATTTTCATATCAATAAGTTTCAGCCGATGTTTGCCAGTCATACATCGGCTGTTTTTTGAGTAACATTTAACAGAAAAACCTTGGCAAACGTTCAACCATTTAAAGCTTTTCGCCCAGCGAGAGACAAAGTTCATTTAGTAGCTTCACGCTCATACATAACCTACACAGCTAAAGCGCTACGGGCAAAACTCGATGAAAATCCTTATACCTTTTTACACATCTTAAACCCGGAATATAAGAGCAAACAAAAAACTGACCCAAACTCCAAAGAGCGCTTTGAAAATATTCGCAAAAAGTTTGATGATTTTGTTGAGCAGCAAATAATTATTCAGGATGATAAGCCAAGTTTTTACATTTACCGACAAATAAAGGACGGGCATCCTTACATTGGAATTATTGGTTGTGCTTCAGTAGAAGATTACTACAGTCGAGTGATAAAGAAGCATGAAGCCACCATTGCCCGAAGAGAGGAAATATTTAAAGAGTACATTAAAACGGTTGAAATTAATGCCGAGCCGGTTTGCTTTACTTATCCAAACCATGCTACCATTGATCGTATAACTCAACACAAATTAATGGAAAGAGCGGAATACGACTTTACTACCAGCAATAAAGTTCGCCATAGCTTTTGGATTATTGATGAGCCGGAAGAAGTTTTGGCGATTCAAAGAGCATTTGCAGAAGTTGACTCACTTTACATAGCCGACGGTCATCATCGTTCAGCTTCCTCTGCTCTTTTGGGAAAAGAACTAAAAGAGCAAAACCCAAATCATTCGGGTAAGGAGAAATACAATTACTTTATGGGTGTATTTATTCCGGAAAATGAATTGCAAATTTTTGAGTTCAACCGTTTGGTAAAAGACATCGACGGCTTGAGCGAAAAAGCGTTTTTGAAAGCACTTAATCAATCATTTGAGGTATTATTTGTAGACCAGCCGATTTTCATTCCTCGTAAGGTACATGAAATAGGAATGTACTTTGAAAACAAATGGTATTGCCTAATTCCCAAAGAAGGACTTTGGGATGAAAATGACCCGGTGAGTAGTCTTGATGTTTCCATCTTAACAAACCATCTATTAGCTCCCATCTTAGAGATTGACGATTTACGTACTGATGAGCGCATTTATTTTAAAGGCGGCTTAGAAGGTGTGGAAGCTTTAATGAAAGAAGTGGACAGTGGTAAAGCAAAAGTCGCATTTTCTCATTTTCCGGTGAGCATGGAACAACTAAAGGCCATTGCCGATGCAGATCAAATTATGCCTCCTAAAAGTACTTGGATTGAACCAAAACTAAGAAGTGGGTTAACAGTTTACAGCATTAACGAAAAAGAAGATTAATCATGGACATTGCAGCTAATTTGAAAAAAATCAAGGAGGAATTAGGAAAAGCAACACTGGTAGCGGTTTCCAAGACAAAACCCAAAGAGGACATTCAAGCTGCTTACGATGCCGGACAGCGTGTTTTTGGTGAAAACAAAGCCCGAGAAATGGAAGGAAAAGCTGAGGCTCTTCCCGATGATATTCAATGGCACATGATTGGTCATTTGCAATCTAATAAAGTAAAATATATTGCTCCTTTTGTCAGCTTAATCCACTCAGTAGACAAACTTAAATTACTGAAAGAGATTAACAAACGAGCAAAACAAAACGAAAGAGTGATTGATGTTTTGCTACAAATTCACATTGCCAAAGAAGAAAGTAAATTCGGCATGGATGAAGAGGAAGTTCGCGAACTACTCCAAAGCGACACCTATAAACAATTTAAAAATATTAGAGTAGTTGGCTTAATGGGAATGGCTACCTTAACCGAACATCAAGACCAAATAAAATCAGAATTCAATTACCTAAACTCTCTTTTCCAGCAAATTAAAAAGGAATATTTCTCAGAAGAAGAAAGTTTTAAAATACTAAGCATGGGCATGAGCGGCGACTATAAAATTGCTCTAAGTTGCGGTTCAACTATGGTTAGAATTGGCAGTGCTATTTTTGGGGAGCGGGAGTATCATTGAAAAAGAGCAAAGCATCAAAAAAAAAGCTTACATTTGAAATATGAAGGTTTTAACGATAAATATCCCGGATTCAGTTCAATTAAATGACCGAGAGGCAAAGTTTTTATTGGCATCAAGGTTATTCGAGAAGGGAAAGTTAACCCTTGGTCAGGCTGCTGAAATGGTTGGGCTGTCTAAAAGAGCTTTTATGGAACTTCTTGGGGATTACGATGTTTCTATAATCAACCATTCAGTTTCTGAAATCGATAAGGATATAGAAAGTGCCAAAAATTATAGTATCTGATACAAGTTGTTTAATCCTTCTCCAGAAGCTAAATAAACTTTCTCTCTTAAAAGTACTATTTAAAGAAGTCACTGTTACAAAAACTATTGAAAAAGAGTTTGGGGACTCACTTCCTGATTTTTTCAAAATAAAAGAACCAAAAGATAAAAATTATCAAAGAATCTTAGAGAGTTTTCTTGATGCCGGCGAAGCCAGTGCAATAGCTCTAGCATTAGAGTACAATGACAGCTTAATTATTCTCGATGATCAGAAAGCAAGAAGCGAAGCAATACAATTGAAATTAAATATTACAGGTACAATTGGCATTCTTTTGCTAGCCCTAGAAAAGGGTCTTATTGAGTCACAGGATGATATAATTGAAGGAATTATGCAAACTAACTTTCGAGTTTCAGAGAAATATTTGGATAAAATTAAAAATTGGAAAAAGTAGCTCTCATTTCACACCTCATCTAAATATAAGCCATTAAACAATTACAAACCAATGAAAAGAAAGACATTACTACTACTCTTTTTTGCATTATCTATAACGAAATATATTTATAGCCAAGAATGTAGTTGTGCAGACACCTTCAAGTGGTTAAAGGAGACCATTGAAAAAAATGATGCTGGTTTTCAATACGCAATTGACAAAAAGGGCAAAGCTGAATACAAAAAACATAGCGACAATTACGCTGAAAAAGTAAAGTCAATTAAAGCTAAAACGGACTGTGCTGAAACGCTTTCTGAATGGTTGCGTTTTTTTCGCCATGAACACTTATGGTTTAAAGTTAACGGTGAACAAGAGAATAGCTTTAAGCAATTAGATAATGAAACAATAAAGAAACAGTTTAAGAATTGGGCTAGCTACTCATTCGATGAAGAGGAATTTGAAACTTTTATATCAAGAATTAAAAAACCGGAAATTCAAGGAATTTGGATAAGTGGGTCCTATAAAATTGGAGTAAAGAAAGTAAATGATGAATATATTGGTTTCATCATTGAAGCTGACGGTGTTTATTGGAAGAAATCACAGATAAAATTCAAAATCAAGGATAATAATGGCAAATTGTCGGCAATCTATTTTCTAAAAGACCATTCTGCTAGAGAGATTGAGTCAGTAAACTTAGTTGGTAACAACTTTCTCCAAATCGGGCAATTTACTTTCAAAAGGGAAGCGCCAATCTTTCCATCTGAAGAATCGATAGATCTACATTTCAAACTACTGAAAACGAAAATTCCAATTATTAAAAAACTGACTGATAATACCATTATTCTTCGTATACCTTCGTTTTCATATTCAGAAAAGAAATTGATTGACAGCACAATTAACTCAAACAGAGATCTTATTTTAAATACAAAAAACCTGATTATTGACTTAAGAAATAATGGTGGTGGAAGTGATGAAAGTTTCGAACAATTATTGCCAATTATTTACACCAATCCAATCCGTACAGTTGGAGTTGAGCTTTTATCTACACCGCTAAACAATCAACGAATGATTGACATTATAAATACCCCTAGCTTTTCAGAAGAAACCAGACAGTGGGCAAAAAATGCCTTAGAAAAGTTAAATAAACACATGGGTGAATTTGTAAATGTTGACAGCAGCAGACTTACTATTGAAGCTTACGACACCATATACCCTTATCCTAAAAATGTTGGAATCATTATAAATGAAGGCAATGGAAGTACTACAGAGCAATTTCTACTCGCAGCCAAGCAAAGCAAAAAAGTAAAGTTATTTGGCAAAACCACAATGGGTATTCTCGACATTTCTAATATGTATTCAATTGACTCTCCATGCAATGAATATAAATTGGGTTACAGTTTATCAAGAAGCATGCGCATACCGGATTTTACCATTGATGACAAAGGGGTTCAACCGGATTATTATATAGATGAATCAATTCACGAATACGAATGGATTGATTTTGTAAACAAAACCTTAAGCTGGAAATAACAACATTTGATTATTTAAAGATTCAAAAAGTCTCTTATTGATAACAAAAAAATAACTTCTATAAGTCGCTGTTTTTGCCTAAAAAGCGACTATCTTTGCGCGCCCAAAATAAAGACATCAAAATGGCAAAATTTAATCCTTGGCATCACGTTTCTCCGGGCGAAAACACTCCCGAAATTGTTAATGGAATTATTGAAATTCCAAGTGGCAGCAGAGCCAAATACGAACTTGATAAAGACAGTGGTTTGTTAATCCTCGATCGCGTTTTGTACTCTTCGGTATACTACCCTGCCAACTATGGTTTCATTCCAAAAACATATTGTGAAGACAATGACCCATTAGACATTTTGATTTTGTCACAAATTGATGTTGTTCCACTTTGTGTAGTGCCGGCTCGTGTAATTGGTGTTATGCGCATGTTAGACAATGGCGAGGCCGATGACAAACTTATTGCAGTAGCAGAGGGAGATCCTAGCGTAAACCACATTCACAACATCGATGAAATGCCTCCACACTTTATTTCTGAATTACGTAACTTCTTTGAAGATTATAAAAAGTTAGAAAAAAAGACAGTTGTTGTAGAAGACTTTCAAGACAAAGAAACCGCCATGCGCATTTTGAATGAAAGCTTTGAAATGTATAAGGAGTATAGGGAGAAGAAGTAAACTCAATCATTTTTTATTCCTACCTCCTCGGCTTCTTATACAATGGCACAGTCGAACAAGGCTCACCATACATGATGACCTTAGCATAGGGACGAAGCATTTCAGTGAGTTTGACGTAGGCTGAAGGAGGAACCATTTTGTCGCTACAGCCTTTAATCACTATGCGAGCATCTTCGTAGTCTTCTGCTTTGATGTTTTGAGTGATTGATTCATCAAACAAAATAGTTTCTAAAGTATCCAAGTCACCAAAGACAACTCTTTTGGCAAATGGCTCTAATTTAGTGGCTAAAAGCATATACGCCCAAGTAGGCACAATTGCATCAACTGAGCAGTACAAAGCCACAAATTTGCCTTTGTAATGGCTCCAGTTGTGTTCTTTTACAAAGGCTCGAAAGTCTTTTTCTTTGAGGGCAATGCCTTCCCAAAGATTATCTTTAATGTCGTACAAAAATCTCTCTCCTTCAGGGTAAAATTCCTCAAGGTTTAATGTAATCAGACCACTTTTGGCCACGCGATTTACAATTTCTTCTGCCATTTTGATTCTATTTTAGTTGGAATTCATACCGCCTTTGCTGAATCTCTGAATTAGAAAGCTCAAGAACGAGACCTGCTCAATTTTGAAAAACCAAGAAACTTTCTATCTGATCTTTTTGGCTTTACGGGCTCAAGATCTAAGCTTGCGCAATTTAAAAAACCAATGAGTTTAAAAAACCAACAGCTCCGATTTATTAAGTTCGAGAACGAGGCTTGCGAAATTTTGGAAGCTAGGAGCTTACTACTGTAAGTGACTAGTTTACAAAATAAGCGTAACGAAGTTATCGAGCTTTATAAACAGAGATTACATGAAGCCTAGCTCTAACATCGCCTCCTCACTCATCATTTCTTTTCCCCAAGGCGGATCCCAAACAATTTCTACTTTGGATGTTTTTACCGACCACAGTCCACCAACCTTAGCTTCTACTTCATTGGGTAATGACTCCGCCACCGGACAGTTGGGTGATGTCAAAGTCATTTCTATGCGCACATTGAACTCATCGTCCACATGCACAAAATAAATCAAGCCCAAATCGTAGATATTTACCGGTATTTCAGGATCGTAAATGGTCTTTAAAACATCAATTACTTGATTTTCAACATCCTTTTTGCTTAAGTCTTTCAATTCTTTTTTCTCCATAACTCTAAACTTTTGTTTGGTACGCAATGGCGTACATTTTCATTTGCTTAATCATGCTGACTAAGCCGTTTGAGCGGGTAGGTGACAAATGTTCTTTTAATCCAATTTCGTCTACAAAGAACAAATCGGCTTCGGCAATTTCAGCAGGAGTTGCATCGCTCAACACGCGAATCATTAGAGAAATGATTCCCTTCGTAATTACGGCATCGCTATCAGCTGTAAAATGCACCTTGCCTTCTTTTAAATCAGCGGCTAGCCAAACTCTCGATTGACAGCCTTTAATAAGATTCTCGTCTTTTTTCTCAGCATCATTTATAAGTGGCAACTCTTTACCTAAGGAAATGATGTGCTCGTATTTATCCATCCAGTCATCGAACATCGAAAACTCCTCAATTACCTCTTCTTGTCGTTCATTTATACTCATTATCTCAACATTTTTATGGCTCGATTCAAGGCTTTAATAAAAGTATCAATCTCAGCTTTGGTGTTGTAAAACGCAAAGGAAACACGTACTGTTCCTAAAATGCCGAAACGCTCCATTAAAGGTTGTGTGCAATGGTGCCCGGTTCTTACGGCTACGCCCATTTTGTCCATAATTACTCCTAAGTCGTATGCATGAGTTCCTTCTACAACAAATGAAATTACCGAGGCTTTCACCTTTGCTTCGCCTATAAATCGCAATCCTTCAATTGTTTTCAGTTGATCGCTTGCATAATCCAACAATTCTTTTTCATGGGCGCGAACAGCCTCCCAATCCAATTCATTCAAATAATCTACTGCCGCTGCAGATGCAATTCCTCCGGCAATATTGGGGGTACCTGCTTCAAATTTATGTGGCAATTCGTTGTAGGTGGTTTTTTCAAAAGTTACCGTTTTAATCATATCGCCTCCGCCTTGATAAGGTGGCAGTTGATCCAACCATTCCTTTTTGCCATACAAAATACCCACTCCTGTTGGACCGAACATTTTATGCATGGAAAAGGCATAAAAATCACAATCTAAAGCCCTTACATCTATTTTTTGATGCGGAACGGCCTGAGCACCATCAATTAAGACAGGAACGTTTTTTTCATGTGCCAAATCAATCATTTCTTTGACCGGATTAACCGTTCCCAAAGTATTGCTAATGTGAGTAATCGAAAGCAATTTAGTTTTGCTATTTAGCATTTGCTTAAATTCATCCATGATCAAGTCGCCTTGATCGTCAATTGGAATGATGCGCAATTTAGCACCTTTCTCTTCGCAAATCATTTGCCAAGGAACAATGTTCGAGTGATGCTCCATGGCTGAAATAACCACTTCATCGCCGACCTTTAAAAAGTGTTTGCCAAAAGATTGGGCAACTAAATTAATACCGTCAGTTGTCCCTTTCGTAAAAAGCACCTCCTCGGATAGTTGAGCGCCAATGTATTTTTGAATTTTTCGCCTTGCTTCTTCATAAGCAGAAGTTGCTTCTTGGCTCAAAGTATGAACTCCCCGATGAATGTTGCTATTTTCGTAAGAATAATAGCGATTCACCGCATCAATTACAGACTGTGGTTTTTGAGCAGTAGCACCATTGTCGAAATAAATGAGTGGTTTGCCATTCACCTCTCTCGAGAGAATGGGAAAATCCTTTCTCAATTTTTCAACATCAAACGTATGGTTTACCAATGTGCTCATTTTTATTTTATTCCTTGATAATGGCTGTCGATAAAAGCTTCAATTTCTTCTTTTACGCTCTCTACTCCAATGTGTTCAACTACATCTGCGGCAAATGCATTTAACAAGACCGCTCTAGCACTTTTTTCAGACATTCCGCGTGAACGCAAGTAAAACAATGCTTCTTCATCTAGTTGACCGGTGGTAGAACCGTGTGAACATTGAACATCATCGGCATAAATTTCAAGCTCCGGTTTGGAGTTTATGGTGGCATCATCGGTTAAAACCATATTGGCGTTTGACTGATAAGCATTTGTTTTTTGAGCTTCTCGATGAACAAAAACTTTTCCGTTAAAAACGCCGGTGGATTGATCATCCATAATGCCTTTATATAACTCATGCGATACACAATTCGGCTCTCTGTGGAAAACGTGGGTGTGATTATCAACATGCTGTTTGCCTTGCAAAAGATACAATCCGTTCAACCAAGTTTCTGTATGCTCGCCTAATAAGTCAATGTTTAGGTTATTTCGAACCAAAGCGCCATTTAAAGTAAAAGTATTAATCTTAAAATGACTGTCTTTTTTCTGCTCTACTTGCTCGCAAGCAATCTGATAATCTTGCTCGCCTTCTTCCTGAACCTTGTTGATTTCTAGGTTTGCATTTCGATCCACAAATACTTCCGTCAACATATTAGTGAAAGAAGTCCCCTTTTGCGTAGAAATAGTCTTTAAAACCACTTTAGCCTCACTTCCTTCCTCCATAATAATCAGATTTCGAGGGTTGCTTAAAGCACTCTCAGAATCAGAAATATGAATAATATATAGTGGTTCAGAAGCAACTGCATTCTTTTCAAGATGCAAGAAAGCACCGTCTTGATGATAAGCTGTATTTACTGCTGCAAAAATCTCATCCTGATCTTTGGAAAGTGTAGCAAATTTCTTTTGAATGATTGAACTGTTTTCCTTGGCATCTGAAAGGGATGAAAAATTTACGCCCTTTTCAGCGGAGAACCAGCTTAACTCTTTGCTGAAGTAACCGTTTACTAAAACAATGCAATTCTTCGAAGGAACTGACAAGTCAATGTCTATTTCCCCTTCCGGAAAATCCATTCGATAATCGCCTTTGATCAGCTTATTTACTCGAGTATATTTCCAATACTCTGTTTTAGAAGTCGGAAAATCCAACTTCTTTACCCATTTTTCGGCTTCTTCGCGTTTGGTTTTGGAGAAATCCACATCAAACGAAAAATCCAAATTGCGAAAATGCGCTAGAAAATGGTCTTTATTTTTTATTGCTAAGGTTTCGCTCATTTTTCTTCTATTTTAAGCAGTAACACCTGCGTCGTCCTTAATCCAGTCGTAACCTTTTTCTTCTAACTCTAATGCTAGGTTTTTATCCCCGGTTTTCACAATTCTTCCCTTGTATAAAACATGAACAAAATCAGGAACAATGTAATCTAACAAACGTTGATAGTGAGTAATTACCAAAGTAGCATTATCTTTTGTTTTCAATTTATTAACGCCATCTGCAACAACTCTTAAAGCGTCGATGTCTAAGCCGGAATCCGTTTCATCCAAAATGGAAAACTTCGGTTCTAACATGGCCATTTGAAAGATTTCATTTCGCTTTTTCTCTCCACCTGAAAAACCTTCATTAACAGAACGATTTTTTAGCTTTCCGTCTAATTCCACCAAAGCCGACTTTTCTTTTACTTGCTGAAGAAAGTCTTTTGCACTTAAAGGGTCTTGTCCTCGCTTTTCGCGAATTTCATTAATAGCCGTTTTCAGAAAATTAATGTTACTCACTCCCGGAATTTCAACAGGGTATTGGAAAGCTAAAAAAACGCCAGCTCTAGCTCTATCTTCCGGCTCTAATTCTAGTAAATCTTCTCCTAAAAAATTAACCGATCCTTCAGTTACTTCATATTCATCTCTTCCTGCTAATACACTAGCCAATGTACTTTTCCCTGATCCATTTGGCCCCATGATTGCATGTACCTCCCCAGCCTTAATCTCTAAATTAATTCCTCTCAATATTTCAGTTCCTTCAATTGAGGCGTGTAAATTTTCAATTTTTATCATTTCCTTTTTTCAATTTTATTTATCAAAATGTATTTAGCCTACTGAACCTTCAAGGCTTATTTCTAATAATTTTTGAGCTTCTACAGCAAATTCCATAGGAAGCTGATTCAACACTTCCTTCACATATCCATTTACAATAAGATTAATGGCTGTCTCTTCATCCATACCCCTTTGCTTACAGTAAAAGATTTGATCTTCCCCAATTTTTGAAGTGGTTGCTTCATGTTCTACTTGAGAAGACTTATTTTTAACTTCGATGTATGGAAAGGTATGTGCCCCGCAATTATTCCCCATTAATAAAGAGTCACATTGCGTAAAGTTTCTACTGTTTGTAGCGTTTTTACTGATATGTACTAAACCGCGATAAGAGTTATTTGCCTGCATGGCCGAGATTCCTTTCGAAATAATCGTACTCTTGGTATTTTTACCCAAGTGAATCATTTTGCTTCCGGTATCTGCTTGCTGGTGTTTAGAAGTTACTGCTACCGAATAAAACTCCCCAACAGAATTATCTCCTTTTAACACACAACTCGGATATTTCCATGTAACCGCTGATCCTGTTTCAACTTGTGTCCATGATATTTTAGAGTTTTCCATGCAAAGGCCTCGCTTAGTCACAAAGTTGTAAATCCCCCCTTTTCCTTCTTTGTTACCGGGATACCAGTTTTGAATGGTCGAATATTTGATCTCGGCATTGTCTAAAGCAACGAGCTCAACTACAGCAGCATGCAATTGATTTTCATCACGCATCGGCGCTGTACATCCTTCGAGGTAACTAACATAACTGCTTTCGTCAGCAATTACCAAAGTTCTTTCAAACTGTCCGGTATTGGCTTCGTTAATTCTAAAATAAGTAGAAAGCTCCATTGGACACCTTACTCCTTTTGGGATGTAGCAAAATGAACCATCGGTAAAAACCGCTGAGTTTAATGCAGCATAAAAATTATCTCCGGGAGGCACAACCGTACCTAAGTATTTTTTCACTAATTCAGGATGTTCTTGAACTGCCTCACTAAATGAGCAAAAAATAATTCCTAATTCAGCGAGTTTATCTTTAAAAGTCGTTTTCACGGAAACGCTGTCGATTACAGCATCTACCGCCACACCTGTTAAACGCTTTTGCTCGTCTAGTGAGATCCCCAACTTTTCGAAAGTTTCTAATAACTCTGGATCAACTTCATCTAAACTTTCTAATTCCTTTTTCTTTTTTGGTGCAGAATAATAATGTAAATCCTGAAAATCCGGTTTTGGATAATTTACATGAGCCCAATCCGGTTCTTCCATTTTTTCCCAATTCCTAAATGCCTTTAATCGGTATTCCAAAAGCCATTCAGGCTCATTCTTCTTCGCCGAAATAAAACGAATAATATCTTCATTTAAGCCTTTAGGAGCTTTGTCTGATTCAATATTCGTAACAAAACCGTATTTATATTCACTGGAGGTGATCTCCTCTAATAATTCTTCTTCGCTAGCCATTACTGTCTATTTTTTTAGATTGAAAAACTTTCGCCACATCCACAAGTTCTAGATGCATTAGGATTAATAAAACTAAATCCCTTACCATTAAGTCCGTCTGAAAAATCGAGCTCTGTACCTACTAAATACAAAACACTTTTCTTGTCAACAACGATTTTAACCCCATTATCTTCTATCAGCTTATCTTCTTCTTTAAGTTCTGAGTCAAACTCTAAGTTGTACATTAAACCACTACACCCTCCGCCTTTTACACCAACACGAACAAAACTGTCAGCAGGCTTTCCATCTTCAGAAAGTAGGCTAAGAATTTTCTCCTTGGCACTGTCTTTTACTTTTATCATGTATTCGTTTTTTTGGTCGCTGCAAAGTTACTTATCTTTATTTAGATTATGTCTAAATAAGGAATAGATTTCAGGACTACAAACAGTAGACTTGCGGCTTTGTTTACAGAGAAGAATGACTTTAACAGCTGAGTAGTCGCAATGCTTTGATTAATTTTGCATCATGAATGAAGAACAAAAAGAACCAACACCTTTAACAGAAGTAGGTGAATTCGGACTAATTGAACGTCTCACAAAAAACATAAAATTTCATCAAAAAAGCAGTTTAGTTGGTGTAGGCGATGATGCTGCAGTGATTAAAAATGAAGATGAAGTAACTGTGGTTACAACTGACATGCTTGTTGAGGGAGTTCATTTTGACTTGCTTTACACCCCGCTTAAGCATTTAGGCTATAAATCGGTTGTCGTAAATCTGTCGGATATATACGCTATGAATGCAAAGCCGAAGCAAATTACGGTTTCCATTGCAGCATCCAACAGAATATCAGTGGAAGCATTAGAAGAAATTTACGAAGGAATTCAACTGGCTTGTGAAATTTACAAAGTAGATTTAGTGGGTGGCGACACGACCTCATCTTTGAGTGGATTGATTATTAGTGTAACTGCAATAGGTACTGCTTCTGAAAGTAGAATAGTGAAGAGAAATGGAGCTAAAGAAAATGACTTAATCTGCGTAAGCGGTGACTTAGGAGCTGCTTATGCCGGACTTCAAGTGCTTGAAAGAGAAAAATCGGTTTATCAAGAAAACCAAAACATGCAGCCTGATTTAAGTGGTAAAGATTACATTTTGGAGCGTCAGCTTAAACCGGAAGCAAGGATGGAGCTTGTTCAGTTTTTTGAGAAAGAAGGCATTCAACCCTCTGCCATGATTGATATTTCTGATGGACTTTCTTCTGAATTGATTCATTTAGCAAAAGCTTCGGAGGTGGGTATTCAAATCTACGAAGACAAAATCCCGATTGACCCAACAACGGTAACAACGATGGAAGAATTGAATCTAAATCCAACCTTAGCAGCTCTTAATGGGGGAGAGGACTATGAACTACTGTTTACCATTCCATTAGATTATCACGATAAAATAAAAAACACGCCCGGTGTTAGTATTATTGGTCATGTAACTGATAAAAATGCCGGATATTTTATGGTTGCCAAAGGAACTGAGTCGATGGTGGAAATAAAAGCTCAAGGCTGGCAGTCGAATATGGAATAAAATTACAGCAGGCTCGTAGCGTGCTACGAGCCTGCGATAATTTTTTAATCATTTAATTTCAAAACCGCCAAAAAGGCATTTTGTGGCACCTCTACATTTCCAATTTGGCGCATTCGCTTTTTACCTTCTTTTTGCTTTTCAAGTAATTTACGCTTCCGGCTAATGTCACCACCATAACACTTGGCTGTCACGTCTTTTCTTAGAGCTTTTACTGTTTCTCTGGCAATAATTTTAGCACCAATAGCCGCTTGAATCGCAATATCAAATTGCTGTCTTGGCAGTAACTCTCTCAATTTTAAACAAATCTTTTTCCCTAACTCAAATGCTTTGTCTTTGTGAATCAAAGCAGACAGCGCATCAACTTGATCGCCGTTAAGGAGTAAGTCCATTTTTACTAATGCGGATTTTTGATATCCAATAGGATGATAATCAAAGGAAGCATAGCCTCTTGAAATGGTTTTTAATCGATCATAAAAGTCAAAAACAATTTCTGCAAGCGGAATATGAAAAGTCAATTCAACCCGGTCGGTAGTTAAATAAACTTGATTCTGAAGTTCTCCTCTTTTTTCAATACAAAGATTCATTACCGGACCGACATAATCGGCTTTTGTAATAATTTGAGCTTTAATGTATGGCTCTTCAACATGCTCAAGCAAGGTGCTTTCCGGCAAATCTGAAGGGTTATTAACTATAATTTTTTCTTCGGGGTTTCTGACTAAAAAGGCATGGTAAGATACGTTAGGTACAGTAGTTATTACCGTCATTTTGAATTCACGTTCTAAACGCTCCTGAATAATCTCCATGTGAAGCATGCCCAAGAAACCGCAACGAAATCCAAAACCAAGTGCAGCGGAAGATTCGGGTTCAAACGTCAAAGAAGCATCGTTGAGTTGCAATTTCTCCATAGCATCTCTCAGCTCTTCATACTCATCAGTGTCAACAGGGTAAATTCCTGCAAAAACCATAGGCTTAACATTCTCAAAACCCTGAATCGCTTTATCACATGGATTTTTTACCGTGGTTAAGGTATCTCCTACTTTAACCTCTTTGGCTGTTTTAATCCCGGAAACGATATATCCCACATCCCCGGTTTTTATGACATTACGAGGCTCTTTCTTAAGCTTAAGCACACCCACTTCGTCGGCATCGTACTCTTTTCCGGTGTTGACGAACTTTACTTTATCTCCTTTTTTGATTTCACCATTAATCACTTTGTAATATGCGTGAATTCCTCTATAGGAATCAAATACAGAATCAAAAACCAATGCCTGTAGTGGTGCGTTTGGGTCGCCAACAGGATGCGGAACACGATTAACGATCGCTTCGAGAATTCCTTCAACCCCCTCGCCGGTTTTTCCACTGGCTGCTAAAATATCATCACGATTGCAACCGATTAAATCTACAATTTGATCTTTTACTTCTTCGGGCATTGCGCTAGGAAGGTCTATTTTGTTTAAAACCGGAATAATTTCTAAATCGTGTTCTAAGGCTAAATATAGATTTGAGATAGTTTGTGCTTGAATTCCTTGCGATGCATCAACAATTAATAAAGCTCCCTCACAAGCTGCAATGGAACGAGAAACTTCATAAGAAAAATCAACGTGACCGGGTGTATCAATCAAATTAAGGATGTATTTTTTATCATCCTTAACATAGTTCATTTGAATAGCATGACTTTTAATTGTAATACCACGCTCGCGCTCCAAGTCCATGTCGTCAAGCGTTTGCGCTTGAAGCTCGCGCATGGTAATGGTGTTTGTTTTTTCTAACAAACGGTCTGCCAAGGTGCTTTTCCCGTGATCAATGTGTGCAATAATGCAAAAATTTCTAATCTGCTCCATCTCTATAATTTCGTGCGGCAAATTTAGTGTTTTATAAATTCCAAATAATATAAGTAGTACAATGCAACTAAAAGATTTTTTGTTGCGTCAAAAGACTTAGAATTGTGCTGAAGTATTGTAAAAAAATATAAATTTACGTTTCTTTACAAATTCTGCTAGAACTATTAATTAAATCATTTTATTGATGAAAAAGATATTTGCTTTATTAGCTATTGGATTATTTATTTTAACCTTTTCGCAAAAAGCTGTTGCTCAGTCTGAAATATGGGCTGCTGGTTATGTGAGTTTAGAGTTTGTAGATTATGTGCCAGATGGGGATAATAGCACATGTAACGACAGTACCCTTTATCATGTAGAACTTAAATTCTATAGAGATTATATTCCGGGCGGTGCTGATTTAGCAACCTCAAAGAATGTATTAATAAGAAATCTTGATTTAAACATTCCTTTCTCTGCAATTCCTGTCGAACTTTATGATGACGGAGTAGTTGACCAATTTTGCTTGGTAGGTAATCAGGTGCAAACTGAGTATGGATGGTATAAAACCACTACACCTATAAAGCTACCCCGAAATGACTCTTGGGAGTTCTTTTATGCCGGTCAATATCGCTCAGATGAAAACAACAATATTTTTCCGGGTCAAACTTTTTCAGTTCGAACAACACTAAACAATCTTCCTTGTGAAGATACAATAGTTAATCCAAACAACTCAAATGATAAAAGAGTAAACCCTCCCCCTACTTCTTCACCTGAATTTTTGAGACCTCATCCGGTACTCTCTTTTTGTTCCGGAATAGACAAAAGGTATAATTATGAGTTTCCAGCTGTAGACCCTGACAATGCTAATGGAAAAGTAGATAACTTGAGTTATGGATTTGCAATTGTAAATGATGGGCTATTACAGAGAGTAACTTACGACCCTATGTTCCCAAAATTTAGTGAGCCCTTCCCTTCTAAAGATAAAATCAATTTAACGTCAAATGGGGTTCTTTCATTTACACCCGAAGATATTTTCACATCTGCAACTTCAATTAAGATTACTGAAACCAGAACCTGGAACAGAATAGAAAATGTTCAAGGCCAAAATCGTTTGGTTTCTTCTTCTATTCGAATCTCAACCATTCAAATAGATTATCGAATTATTTTCGATGATGATTGCGACCCATTCTTACCTGATTTTGTTGGTGTTGACAGCGTATACAACAACCAATCCGGACAATATGATTTGATCTCAAACTACAATTCAACCGAAGATGCTTATGAATTTGATTGTGGAACAACTCTAATGACTTTTCAGCTTTCAAACCCGATGTACTGCAATACACTTGACAAAAATGACTTTAGAATTGGATATACTTATGGTGGGACAGACTCAATTTTTACTGTAATTGATACTGTTTATTATCCAAACTGTACTCCAGAAGGTGAGTTTGACCAAATTACAATAGGGCTTCACGACCCTATTGGTCCGGGAGAGTACAATATCTTTTTTCGCTATGGTAGCAATGACTCAACAACTATATTAAATCGCTGTGATTTTGACTTACCAATTGACAGCCCATGGGTGAAGCTTTATGTAAACAACAACTATACTTACGAACACCCATACACTGATACAGTATATTGCGATCCTGCGAATATTAATAAAAAACTGGGACATAAAGGTATAAAAGTTCCCACAGGTTTCATTACAGGTAACTCTTATGGTTATGGCAAGGCCTTTTTTACCTGGAGACAAAACCCACTTGATCCTAATTCAAAAATTGACACAATTCTGCCTGGTGATAGTGCATACAAAGTTCAAGGTGGAGCTAGAAAGTCTATATATGATGTATGGGTGGAGGATGATAATAACCCAAACACAAAAGTAACTGATGTGATTTGGCAGGTAGGTGCAGGTTTAGACTTTAGTATTTACGACCCATTTACGGGTGATACTATTTTAGAAAGAATCTGTTATGATACTGATAATTTCTTACTTACTAAATACAACAATCCTCCGGTTGAAGTACCTGATTATGATTTATGTCCTGATGATGATTGGCCTTTGGTTGACTTAGACAGTATGAGATCAAAACATAATGCACGTACAGAAGACTATAGCTGGGAAGCTTTCAGTGAATTCCCCATTGACCGTAATAAGGCAGATATATCAGACAGTAGCAAATGGACGGTTATAGAAGTCGGCAAGACAAGTATAGAAATTCCGGGTGCTATGGTTAACCGTTACAACTTCTTTATTTCAAATGTACCTTTAGAAATCCAAGGCTGGACTTGTATTGAATCCGACACTTTTATTGTTGTTAAAGAAACCGTAGAAGCAAATATTGGAAATGATTCTACCATTTGCCCGGGTGAGCAATATGTTCTTCGCAACGATTATGATTACCTAGTTCCTGACAGCATGACTTATGAATGGTATTATAACGACGAATTAGTTGTAGGAAACGATACCGATACGATGATGATTGACAAAAGAGGTGAATATAAACTTGTGGTAAATAAAAGTACTATGGTTGGCACCTACTGTGTAGGAAAAGATTCGGTTTATATTAATGTAGCAGATAGTTTATATTCTCCAGAAAATGCTTGTCAGGAAGTAACTTTTGAGAATGGAGTTGTTAAACAAACTTTCGGCTGGAGTGTAGTTGAAGGAGCTGATGGTTATGAAGCCAGAGCTATTGACATGGCAGGAAACGAAGGTCCGTGGGAAGAAGCGAATGGAGAATATGGAATTTACCATGATGTAAACGGTGCTCAAATGACTCTTCAGTCAAGACCATATAACAACGAAGTCCCTGAAGATGCGGTTTGTCGTTATGGTCCGGTTTCTAACATTGCACAAGCATGTGAAGTTATTATAAAGCCAACCAACGTATTTACTCCAAATGGCGATGGCGTAAACGACTATTTAGCATTTGATTTATTAGAGCTTTACCCCGGAAGTAAATTGCAAGTGTTTAACCGTTGGGGTAAATTAATTTACGAAGACGATAGTTATTATAATGATTGGGATGGTGAAGATTACCCAGCAGGTACATACTTCTACGTTCTAGATATTAACGATGAATCTTACGGAATATTTAAAGGTTCTTTCACCATCATTAGAGATTAACATTAACGTAACTACTACCTACTACTTAAACTACTTAAGCAAAAGCCCTTTTCAGTGAAGAGGGCTTTTGTATATTTGCCAACTAATTTTTTTGCCGTGCAAGTGATCGAACGACTTAGAAATACGAAGAAAACATTATTTTCATTTGAGATACTTCCTCCACTAAAAGGAAAAAGCATCCAGTCCATATACGATGGAATAGACCCTCTGTTGGAGTTTGATCCTGCTTTTGTAAATGTAACTTATCACAGAGAGGAATTTATTTATAAAAAGCGAGAGAAAGGCTATTTGGAGAAAATTGCCATTAAAAAACGTCCGGGTACAGTTGGAATTTGTGCTGCTATAAAAAATAAATACAACATTGAAGCTGTACCTCATTTAATTTGTGGCGGCTTTACCAGAGAAGAAACAGAAAATGCACTCATAGATTTAAATTTTCTCGGAATTGATAATGTTTTAGCTCTAAGAGGAGACCCTATTAAAACTGAACCACACTTTATTCCGGAAAATGGAGGTAATAAATATGCCGTTGATTTGGTAAGACAAATAGTAGACTTAAATCAAGGAAAGTATATTGACGAGAACATTGAAAATGCTACCCCAACCAACTTTTCAATTGGTGTAGCCGGCTATCCGGAAAAGCACTTTGAATCTCCGAATATGCAAGCTGACATTAGAAGGCTAAAAGAAAAAATTGATGCCGGAGCTCACTATGTAGTAACACAGCTATTTTTCGATAATAAAAAGTTTTTTGCATTTGTAAAAGCTTGTCGAGATGCAGGTATAGATGTCCCAATTATACCGGGAATAAAACCGATTGAATCGCTGCGTCACATTACCTTTTTACCTAAGTTTTTTAATATCGACTTGCCTTCAGAACTAACTGATCAATTAGAACAGTGCACAAGCAATGAGGAAACGAGGGAGGTAGGAACAAAGTGGGCAATTCAGCAATCAAAAGAATTGGTAGAATTTGGTGTGCCTTGCATTCACTATTATACAATGGGAAAATCTAAAACTGTACGACGTATAGCACAAGCCGTATTTAAGAAATAATAATAGTCTGAATGTCCGGCATAATACATAAACCTGTTAAAATATTATTTTTTTGTCTAAAAGTATGGCCATTTTCATAATTTAAGT
>DIAJ01000015.1:0-11865 GCA_002415785.1 Flavobacteriales bacterium UBA5081 | reverse complement strand
TGTTTACTTTTTTCATCCCGATAACTATCGGGAATGGAAAAAAGTAAAGACAGAAAATTGAAAACAAAATAGCTCAATTATATACTAATCAATTTGGGCAAATAAACAGATATTCATATAAAATAACTACTGATGTAGTCTAGCGACGTACTTCCCTATTATATCAAATTCAATATTCACTTCATCATTTAGCTTGAGCTGATGAAAATTAGTGTGTTCAAAAGTGTAAGGAATAATTGTCACGGTAAAGTGGTTGTCATCTATTTGAAATGCAGTTAGGCTAACTCCATTCACGCAAATGGATCCTTTCTCAACAATTAATTTAGAGGGCTTATTCAATTCAAAAGTAAAAAGCCAACTACCGTCTTCTTGTTTAATCTGTTTTACTTTGGCAACATCATCAACATGACCTTGAACAATATGCCCATCTAAACGACCGTTCATTTGCATGCAACGTTCAATGTTCATCAAGTCTCCCTCTTTAACTTTCGCTAAGTTGCTTACATCTAGCGTTTCTTTAACTGCTACAACCTCATAGTCCTCGCCATTAATTTTTTCAACTGTAAGGCAAACTCCATTGTGAGCAACACTTTGATCAACCTTTAACTCTCTGCTTAAAGTTGAAGACATAACGATTCGCAAATTACTACCTTCAGTTATTAACTCCTTCACTTTTGCAATTTCCTCAATTATTCCAGTAAACATATTTATTTGTAAGATCCATTAAAGTTTTTATCTCCATCTCTAAGCGTTACATTACCTCGAATAGTTCTTGGCTTAACTCCACTTAAACTGCGTTCATAAACAATACAATAATAATAGTATACACCATCTTGTAGCATTTTGTCTTCTGATTGATGAAATCCATTCCATTTAACTGCCGGATCACCGGTTTCAAAAACCAGCTGCTGCCAACGATTATAAATTTTTAAATCAATAGAATCAATATCTCTATAATTAGGAGTTGTAGGATTGTTGTTTGGTGGAATGGGTTCAAATAAATCGTTCACTCCATCGCCATTGGGGGTAAATATGTTTGGTAGTTCAAAGTATGGACAATAATCAATACAAACTTTCTCTGCCAGTTCACTTTGATTCCCTGCAGAGTCAAGCGAAGCGATGGAATAACAACCCGAGTTTTTTTCTAAATCCGGTACATAATCAAAAGTTTGACCATCAACTTGAGCAATTTGTTCTAATTCTCCATCTAAAGTTGGAGAGTAAAAAATTCGATATGCTAAAAACTGCTCTTCGCAATCATCAATTGTCATTTCCCATAAAATCTTAAGCTCATCTTGGTCGCAGTCAGACTCTACTTTAAATGGCGGAGGGCAAGGAGGAATATTGTCGATCGGCTCAACACAAATTATTTGTGAAAAGTTTATTAAAGGCATTTGAACAGAACCCAAATTATAACTTCCTCTTGACTCAATGTAATAGCAATACTTTAAATCATTTGTAAGTCCGGTATCTAAAAAGTTTTTATAAAAAACAGTGTCAATAGGACTAAATAAATTTTCGCTTGGGCCTTTTCGGTGAATAATAAAAGTATCTTCACGCCAAGCAACATCAGAATTCCAACTTAAGGCAATCTCTTCATCAGTAGGATTAGAGGACAAAAAGACTGAAGAAGACTTTGCCGAACTTCCAGCTTTGACTCTGCCGTTACCTAAGCTCCACAATTCAACAAAAAAGTGATGTTGAACACTATCTGTTTGTTGATTGGTCAGTAATAAAGTAGTATCGTTGATACTTAAAGTTGAATCAATCAAATTGTAATTTTGATCTTCTTTTTGATAAATCAAATACCGATAAGGAGGAGAGAAATCTTGTTGGTTAATCGTATCAGGTGGTGACCAGGTTAATTGAATTCTGCCCTCTTCAGCGTCGGTAGAATCGATAGAAATCTTTGTCATTACCGGAACTACTTTCCCTACTTCGGAACAAACTTCAACAGAAGCATAGCTTTCGGCACCATCCTCAAAAAAGGAATGAATTAAGTAGCAGTATTTTCTGCCTGGCACTAAACCTTCCCCTTCATTATCATCTAAAAAGCTTGTATTATTTACATTGTTAATTTGACCAATGGCTTCATAGCCGATTCCTTCCGGAACTCCGGTCATACAACTGTCGGGAACAAAGCCGGAAGAGTCTGTTCTTCTATAGATAACATATCCTTCAGCTTCACTACAATTACCATTACTCCAGTTGAGTTGAATGGTATTTCGGATTGGATTAGCTGTAAAGTTATCCGGTGCAGGTGCAATTACGCCAATACTAATCGCTTTATAGGAAGTTAAATTAACACTACCAAAGCTTCCTCCATTATCTTCTGCGCGTACACTAATGGAGTAAAAATCTTTGCGAACATGTTCACAAAGCGTATTCCATGAAACGGAAACATTATTTGGATTTGAAGCGGATGAGTTATTAAAAGTCGCAGGACTATTCGTGAATTCAAAAGGAGCTCCAGTAACGGAAAGTGCAACATTTTGATTGGACTCAGGGTCTACGGCTTGTATTGGAGCAATTAAGGTTTGTCCGGCTTCAATACAGTATTCTTGTCTGCTCAAAATATTTGGAGGTCTGTTGTTGCAACCTGGAAAAGCTTGAATTTGAATATCTCTTAAAATTGAGCCCAAATAAACGCCATCTCTATATTCTTTAATGCGTATTGCGACATTTACCAACATCGGCTCATCAGGGTTCGTCCAGCTTAAATCACCACTAATTGGATCTACACTCATGTTATCCGGAAAATAAAAGCCGGGCGCAATGGTACCTCCAATTCCTCTACTTCTAGCAATTTCATAGGCCAATGAGTCGCCATCCGGATCAAAAGCCCCGGGATTGTGCACAAAAGGCTGACCTACGCAGGCATCGTCAATTGGATAATTTAAAAGCTGGGGGGAATTATTTTTAAAACTCCCCAAAGGGCTAATTCTCAATTCTGTTTCTAAATAAAAGGGAACACCTACAGAATTAGAAATATTGTCCACTCCAGAATTTCTATTCGGATCTGAAATGCTAATTGAATAGGTTCCGGGACCGGGAAAAGTATGGTTTCCTCTCCAAATCCTTCTAATAACAGAACGGTCGGGCTCTATATCATCTTCACTAATTACAATCAAGGAATCTCTTCCTAAATTATCTCCCCAGTCTACCTCTATGTCTTTTCTTCCAATAGCAGGGCTGGTTCCATCTGCAAAAATGGTAACCGTAAACTCATAAGTAAGTCCTGAAATGTGGCGATAAGTAATCTCTCCAGCGCGGTTGTGCGTCGCTTGTGCTATTAAGGCAATGCCCCATAAGAACAAAAAGGAGAGTATTTTTCGCATGCTTCCAATTAGACGTTAATAATTGATGACTTGTTGCTCAATATTAGTTGGTAGTTCTCTAAACTCATATTCTTGAGTTCTGAGCTGAGGAGTAAAGCCGGCCTCTTTAATCGCTTCTTGAATTCCTTCTGCGGTAAAGCGATGTGGAGCTCCAGCAACAGAAACTACATTTTCTTCAATCATAATTGAGCCCATATCATTCGCGCCGGAATGCAAACAAATTTGCGCAACCTCTTTTCCTACGGTTAACCAGCTGGCTTGAATGTTTTCAATATTCGGAAGCATAATTCTCGAAATGGCTATCATTCGGATATACTCGTCGGCACTCACTTGGTTGCTGATGCCTTTTACTCTTTTCAATAAAGTTCCGTCATCTTGAAATGGCCATGGGATAAAAGCTAAGAATCCTTTTGAATCTTTTGGCTTTTCACTTTGTACATCTCTTAACCAAACCAAGTGTTCAAAACGCTCTTCCAAGGTTTCAATATGACCAAACATCATGGTTGCCGATGTGGTTATGTTCAATTGGTGTGCAGCACGCATTACATCTAACCATTCTTGACCGGTACACTTTCCTTTTGAAATTAAACGTCGAACTCGATCATTTAAAATTTCGGCACCTGCACCCGGCAAGCTGTCTAAACCGGATTCTTTTAAAGCTGAAAGTACTTCAGTGTGCGACTTTCCTTCTAACTTACAGATGTGTGCAATTTCAGGTGGCCCTAAAGCATGGAGTTTTAAATTAGGGTAAAGCGATTTTAGTTCACTAAACAAATCACAATAGTATTGCAAACCCAGTTCAGGATGATGGCCGCCTTGAAGCAAAAGTTGCTCTCCACCGTAGCGCATCATTTCATCGATTTTTTGTTTGTATTGCTCGATTGTAGTAATGTAAGCTTCCTCGTGTCCGGGAACTCTAAAGAAGTTGCAAAATTTGCAATTGGCAATACACACATTGGTAGTATTGGCATTCCTGTCAATAATCCAAGTGACCACTTCTTCGCCTTTCTTACTCTTCTTAATTTCATTGGCTACCCAAGCTAAATCTGTTGTGGCAGCATTTTCGAACAAAAACTGACCTTCTTCGGCAGTTAAAAATTCTTGTCGTAATCCTTTCGCTAATAAGTCTTCTGTATTCAATGGAAATCTATTTTAATGATAACTAATTTGAACGCTTCAAATTGTGTTAGATTTGCAAATGTAAAATTACGCAAATAAGCTTGCTTGATAAGTAAACAGATAGAAGTTTAGCTTGTTCTGTACCAATAGATATTTAGAAGTATGGCAGCAAAAAAAAGTTCAAAAGTTAAAATTGGTTTTTCCGTAGGCGACCTCAATGGTATTGGCATGGAGATTATTCTAAAAACTTTAGAAGACAATCGCATTTGCGAATTATGTACTCCTATTATTTATGGTTCTCGCAGATTAACGAATTACTATGCGAAGGCTTTTAACCTAAAAAACCTTAATATAAACTACATCGACAGTCTTGACAAGGTAAAAAGCAGTAAAGTGAATGTACTTAATGTTTGGGAGGAAGAAGTAAACATTAATGCCGGAGAAGCTGATCCAACTTCCGGAAGCTATGCCTATAAGTCATTGAAAGCATTGGCAGATGATGTAAAGGCCGGGAATATTGACGCTATGGTTACTGCGCCAATCAATAAAAAAGTAATCCAGTCGGCAGACTTTGACTTTCCGGGACATACCGAGTTTTTACAAAAAATTGACGAAGCAGAGGATGTTTTAATGCTTATGTTAAGTGAAGAAGCAAGAATTGGGGTAGTTACCGGACACATCCCTCTAAAGGAGGTTGCTAATCAGCTAAACACCGATTTAATTTTGAAAAAAATTACGCTTCTCAATAAGTCTTTAAAAGAGGATTTTGGGATTCGCAAACCTAAAATTGCGGTAATGGGCCTAAATCCTCATGCCGGCGACAATGGTTTGTTGGGCAAAGAGGAAATTGAAATTATTGAGCCCGCCATAAAACAAGCCAAGAGTATTGAAATTTTAGCACTTGGCCCTTATCCTGCTGATGGTTTCTTCGGTTCATCAAAACACAAAGATTTTGATGGAGTAATTGCCATGTATCACGATCAAGGATTGATTCCCGCCAAGCAATTTTCTTTTGGCGAAGGAGTAAATTTTACAGCAGGTTTAAGCATAGTAAGAACCTCTCCGGATCATGGAACGGCATTTGAAATTGCCGGTGAAGGAACAGCAGATGAAGGTTCGCTTAGAAATGCAATGTACAAGGCAATTGACATTGTAAAGCAGCGAAAACTAAACGAAGAATTGAAAGCGGATGCTTTAGAAGAAAATAAAAAATAAGCAATCTTCGTCCCTTCATTTTATTTTATTAAATTTGCCCCCTTTCTTTGAGGCGAAAGGATTTATTGAGATGAAGAAAATGAAACAGCAGTTGATTATTCCTTTCAGTGGATTAAAAGAAGGTTTGCATCAGTTTGATTTTGATGTAGATTCAACGTTCTTTGAGCAATTTGAAAATTCAATTATCGAAAATGCAGAAGTGCATATAGATGTTGATTTTTTGAAGAAGAAAAACATGTTGCAATTAAACATTTCAATGAAAGGTACCGTTCATACCACTTGTGACCGTTGTACTGAGGAGATTGATATTGATGTTGAAGGTGATGAGGAGTTAATTGTAAAGTTTGGCGATGAAGAGTTTGAGCAAACCGATGAAATAAAAATTATTCCGGTAGGTGCATATGAGCTAAACATCAGTAAGGAAGTATATGATTATATTCACTTACTTTTGCCAACTAAAATTGAACATGAGAAGGAAGAAGATTGCAACCAAGAAGTGATAGCTAAGTTAAAAGAACTGAGCATAAAAAATAAAAAAGAAGACACAGAACATACAGACCCACGTTGGGCTGCATTATTAAATTTGAAAGACAACAGCGAAAATTAATAGATTATGGCACATCCTAAACGAAAAATCTCCAAAACGAGAAGAGACAAAAGAAGAACGCATTATAAGGCGGAAGCTCCAACCATTGCTACTTGTCCAACTACTGGAATGCCTCATTTATACCACAGAGCACATTGGTATGAAGGCAAGCTTTACTACAAAGGTAAAGTAGTTATGGAAAAAGCTGAAGCTTAAAATAATACACAAGTTTGTGCGTCTTAAAAGATAAGCAAAATTCAATTTCAAAAGGTGAAATGCGAAAGTATTTCACCTTTTCTGTTAAGCTTTAGTTCTAATTATGATTTTTTGCAATTTAGACCTACTTTAGCCACAGAAATTTCTCCTGAATTGATGAACAAAAGGAAAAAAAAATGACAAAAACCCGAGCAGCCATTACTGCTATTGGCGGATATGTACCTGAGTACCGTTTAACCAATGAGATTTTGGAAACAATGGTAGACACTAATGACGAGTGGATTACCAGTAGAACCGGAATTAAAGAAAGGCGAATTCTAAAAGGAGAAGGTCTTGGCACCTCGGATATGGCTGTAGAAGCCGTTAACGAGCTGTTAAAAAAACGAGGAATTTCTGCAGAAGAAATTGACTTATTAATCTGCTGTACAGTTACACCTGATTTAGTTTTTCCGGCTACAGCCAATATAATTACCGACAAAATTGGAGCAAAAAATGCTTTTGGTTTTGACTTAATGGCTGCTTGTTCTGGATTTTTATATGGATTAACTACTGCTTCAAAATATGTAGAGTCAGGTCAATATAAAAAAGTAGTGGTTGTAGGAGGCGATAAAATGTCGTCGATTATTGACTATTCCGATCGTACGACTTGTATTATTTTTGGAGATGGTTGTGGAGCTGCATTGCTAGAACCTACCGAAGACGAAATTGGCATTATGGATACCATTATGCGCAGCGACGGTTCAGGGCGAGTGCACTTACATCAAAAAGCCGGCGGTTCTGTTAAACCTGCAACTCATGAAACGGTGGATGCCAAAGAGCACTTTGTGTATCAAGAAGGTCAACCGGTATTTAAGTTTGCCGTTACCAATATGGCAGAGGTTTCTGCTGAAATTATGGAGCGAAACAACTTAAAAAGCGAAGATATTCGTTATTTAGTTCCTCATCAGGCTAATAAAAGAATTATTGATGCCACTGCCCGAAGAATGGGTGTTGGTGAAGAACAGGTGATGTTAAATATTCACAAGTACGGCAATACCACGAATGGAACGATTCCACTGTGTTTGTGGGAGTGGGAAAATGAACTCAAAAAAGGAGACAATCTAGTGTTGTCGGCTTTTGGAGGAGGATTCACCTGGGGAGCTATTTACCTAAAATGGGCATACGATAGTTCCTCAAAGTAGTATTGCATTCTAATAAAGAATTTATAATTTTATCTTTCATTACATTAGTATTCTAAAATCAGAGCAGTAAAGTTAAATTTGTTTTACTGTGTAAGGTTCCTAAAAATAAAACATAAACCTATGAAAATTAGCGAAATTCAAGAACTGATTAAATTCGTTTCTAAGTCGGGAGTTAGTGAAGTAGAGATTGAAGACAAAGACTTTAAAATCAACATTAAAACTCCTCCTTACAAAAAAGGGAAAAAAGGTGAGCCTGAGCCTCAGCAAGTGGTAACTCAAATGATTCCTGCTCAGCAAATGCAAGGTATGCCTGCTCAAATGCCGGCACAGCCTGTAGCTCCTGCACCACAGCCACAAGCTGCAACTGCTGAAGAGAGCAAAGCTGACAAAGCTGCGAAAGAAGAGAAAGAAAAAGAAGCCAATTACATTGAAATTAAATCTCCAATGATTGGAACTTTCTACCGCAAGCCATCACCTGACAAACCTGAGTTTGCAAAAGTAGGTGATACTGTAAATCAAGGCGACACAGTTTGTGTAATTGAAGCGATGAAGCTTTTCAATGAAATTGAAAGTGAAGTTTCAGGAAAGATTGTAAAGGTTTTAGTTGACGATGCTACTCCGGTAGAATACGACCAACCTTTATTCTTGGTTGAGCCTGCTTAATTAAGCTTTTAATTATTGTATTACCTAAAAACTATATAAATAATGTTTAAAAAGGTATTAATTGCCAATCGAGGTGAGATTGCGCTTCGCGTGCTTCGTACTTGTAAAGAAATGGGTATTAAAACAGTTGCTGTTTATTCTACCGCAGATAAAGATAGTTTGCACGTGCGATTTGCAGATGAAGCAGTATGCATTGGTCCGGCACAAAGCGCCAATTCCTATTTAAAAATATCCAACATCATAGCAGCAGCAGAAATCACCAATGCTGATGCCATTCATCCGGGTTATGGATTCCTTTCAGAGAATGCCAAGTTTTCTAAAATTTGTGATGAGCACGGTATAAAATTTATCGGGGCATCTCCGGAAATGATTGATGGAATGGGCGATAAAGCTTCTGCAAAAACGACTATGATCAAAGCAGGAGTTCCTACTGTTCCAGGTTCTGAGGGTTTATTGGAGGATTTAAAACACGCCAAAAAATCAGCCAAGGAAATAGGTTATCCGGTAATGATGAAAGCTACTGCCGGTGGTGGTGGTAAAGGAATGCGCATCATTCGCAGCGAAAATGAACTCGAGGCAGCCTGGGAAAGTGCCCGAAAAGAAGCAGCAGCAGCTTTTGGAAACGACGGCATGTATATGGAGAAGTTCATCGAAGAACCTCGACACATTGAAATCCAAATTGCCGGTGATCAATTTGGCAACTATTGTCATTTATCTGAGCGTGACTGTTCCATTCAGCGTCGTCATCAAAAATTGGTAGAAGAAACTCCTTCTCCATTTATGACGGATGAACTTAGAGAAAAAATGGGAGAAGCCGGAATTAAAGCAGCTGCAGCAGTTAATTATGAAGGCGTAGGTACAGTTGAGTTTTTGGTTGACAAAGACCGAAACTTCTACTTTATGGAGATGAATACGCGGATTCAAGTTGAGCACACCATTACTGAAGAAGTAATCAACTTTGACTTGATTAAAGAGCAAATCAAAATTGCAGCCGGGCATAAAATTTCGGGTAAAAATTACTATCCGCAAATGCACGCTATTCAGTGTAGAATTAATGCAGAAGATCCGTTTAACGACTTTAGACCAAGTCCGGGTGCGATTACCACTTATCATGCACCGGGTGGTCATGGAGTTAGAATCGACACACATGTTTATGCCGGTTATGTTATTCCTCCATATTATGACTCAATGATCTCTAAGCTGATTACCGTTGCACAAACGCGAGAAGAAGCTATTGAGAAAATGGAGAGGGCCTTAAGTGAGTACGTTATTGAAGGCATTAAAACGACCATTCCATTTCATCAGCAATTGATGAGGGATGAGAAGTTTAAAGCCGGAGATTGTACAACGAAATTTATGGATACATTTAAATTAGAGCCTCCTCAAGAGGATTAATTTGAAATAATTTTAAGTAAAACGCCCCTGCAAAATTTTGCAGGGGCGTTTTTATTTTATGCCAAAAAAGATGTGGTTGTTAAGTACGAATTCCGCTCCTATTTAGGGGTGTAGCTGTCTACTCGACTAGCATTAGTTTTTTATTTTCATGTCATTGGTCATTGGGATTGCTTCAATTCGATCATTTAAGTACAACTCTAGTTCACGATCACTTTCAAGAAAATCAATTGTTATTCCTTTGTCTTTTAAGTGTTTCAATGTTTCTCCAAAATTGTATATATCCATTGCAGGCATTAGAGTAAGAGTCTCTTTATTTGTCTTTAATTTGAAAGAAAAGGTTCTATACGCAGCAGGTTTGATGTATAGTATTGAATTAATCTCTTTAAATTTTATCAACTTTTTATCAGTCCGTCCAAAAAATGAAACCCTACTGAGGATTACTGAGTCCTCCTTTATTTCCCAACCATCAAAATACTTTTCAAATAGTTCTAAAACTATCAAATAAAGAAACACTACAAATAGCCCAATTGAGGTAACCAATAGTCCACTATATAAACCATATCTGAAAAATCCATAAATCGAAGCTATTGTGATAGCACCTATTCCGATTTTGAATTTACTTAGAGGGTATACTGGTTTCTTTGATTGAATCAAGTCGTTTTGGTAATTAATGCTAACGGTCTCGTATAACCGTCAGTTAGGGTTAAATTAGCGATTACTTTCGGTTTGGCACAGACTTTAGCAATTCCGAGTGGATTCGGACGTAGTCGAATCCGCCGTAATTGCGGTTATACATTGTGTGTGCCTTGAATGGTAAATATAGTTCTTTTACAAAAATGTCCCAAAGGGTGAAAGCTTGCCGGCAAAGGCGAACTCCGCTCCTATTTTGGGGCGGAGCCGTCTACTCGATTGTGCGGTCGGCTTTTTTGGTCGTTACGCTAACTTTTGATTACTAAGCTCTACATTAAAATTCACTTTGGCTCCCAACACTTTAAACACTTTTAAAATGGTCGAAAACCTGGCATCGGTAACGCTATTCTCAATCTTGGAGATTTGAGCTTTCTTTACGCCAACAAGTTTCCCAAGTTGATCTTGTGTCAAGTGTCGTTCTTTTCTTGCTTGTTTTATGGAATGTCCTATTAAGTCAAGACGAAGTTCATAATCGAATTCATCTCTTTTTTTTGTTCCTTTTTTACCGATGTGTTTATCGGTCATCTCTTCTAAACTGTATGTCTTCATTTTCCTTTGTTTTTGCTGTTAAACCCTGCCTGCCGATAGGTAAGGTACTGTTGTCTCAATCGTTCTGCTTTGGTAATTTCACTTTTTGGTATTTTATCTGTTTTCTTGATAAGTCCGTGTGTTGAAATCACCACAGTGTCTTCTTTGTCAGTTTTGTCCCAAAATGCAAAGAGTCGATAATATGACTTGCTGTATTTAGTTCTAAATTCCCAAATTTCGTCTTGAAGTTTCTTGAAAAGCTCCTTGTCGTTTGTGCTTCGTGCTTTCCAAATATTGTAGTAAACTTTATCTCTAGCCTTTTCGTCAAGCTTGTCAAGAAACTGCTTTGCATCTTCCATAAACTCCACCCGGAATTTATAATCGTCCATTCATTTTTGTTCTCAACAAAGTTAAAAGTTTCCTAATTAAGAAACAAGTGTTATTTTAGTGAGAGTGTCTTTTTGCTGACGCACAACGGTTACGCTAAGAAACGTGGGGCTTTAGGAGAACTTTCGTGTCCGCCCGTGATGAGCAATGTACGAAGTTCTATGCTTGCTTTCAGTTCGTGTCGCCCCATGTTTTCTTAGGTGCTGTGTATGCCTTGAATAGTAATTATAGTTCTTTTACAAGAATGCCCCAAAGGGTGCAAGCCTGCCTTTGTCGGCAGACAGGTTCCGAATGCGCGGAGGTGACGCTCCGAAGCTTTAGTAAGTCGCAAGCTTGTTAAGGGTGACCTTAGAAGTGAAGTAAGCGAGACTACAAAAATCTGAACCGACGAACAGACACGAGCGAAGCGACTGATGAACACCCATAAAAAAATAAGAAGAAGTGAATAAACTAGATACGAGGCTATTAGGTTGGATGAGTAAGCACATCATTGCGAAGTCCCAAACTGCGAAAGCAGAGATAACCGAAATAGTAGATCCAGCAGGCA
>DIAJ01000045.1 GCA_002415785.1 Flavobacteriales bacterium UBA5081 | reverse complement strand
CTTACTCTACACTATTCGTTGGCAACAATTAAAATACACATAGAAAAAGTTAATACTAATAATTTTTAGTTTGAAATTAAATTTTATAATCTTAGGACTAGTTACATTCATTTCCAAAGTTGGATTCTGTCAAAAGCCTGATCCAATAGTGGAATATCAATTAGACTCATTAGAGGTTTATGAGAATTATACTGTTTATAAAGGTGATACATTTAATTTGAAAGACGATAATAACTTAATTAATGGAGAAGGCATTTGGTTTACTGCCGATTCAACTATAAGAAAAGGTATTGCTTCTTTTGTTATGAGGAAAAGAGAAGGCTCTGATATTATCCATTGCGAACCTAAAGAACAACCTGATGAAATTAGTATCAGAGTAAAAGAAATTTTTTATGGAAAATACATAGCTAGTGAAAAAGAAGGTTATTGGACTTCGTATTATGAAAATGGAAACAAAAGACTTGAAATAAATTTCACCTCTGATTCGGTTTCATTACCTGTAAACATGTACTATAAGACAGGAGAATTAATGTATAAAGGAATTGAAATTGAAAATGATAAAGTATTATTCGACAAATACACAAAACCAGGTTTAAAAGTAAATCCAATAGAATGGCCTAAAGATTATCTTTATGGACTAGGGTTTTAAAAACCAACTGTTGCCAACACGCGGCTATAACTAATGCGGGGGTATGTCAGTAAAATTTAAGATATTGCAAAAAAAATAATTGTTCGGAGCAGATGGAGAAGTTTGTGGGTGGAAAGCCCGCACTAGTCATAGCCCGAAACGTTAGCTGTAATTTCGACAAACAAAATGAAAATATACACCTTAATTTTAATTTGTATTTTATTTATACAATGTGATAATAAAAAATCTACTTCGGTTGATAAATTAAAAAGCGAAAGAAATAAGTTAATAATTGAAAATCGTTTTGCTGAGAAAATCCAGAAATATTATTCGAATGGAGAAGGCTCTAATCTGAAATTAGAAATTAATAAGTCTGATTCTATTAATGAATTAATATTTAAGGACAATGAGAATTTGCCATTGATGTTAATTAAAATTCCTAAAAAAAATACCTCAAATTCAAAAAAACAGATTCTATTCACCGATATTAATAATGATGAATTACAAGATATTATTATTAATGTTCACAGAGAAGGTGGCTGGGGAGGCGGTAATGTATTTGATAATGAAATATTTATTTTTAAAAACGAAAAAAATAATTTTATACTCAAAAGTGCCAATAATTCAAGAACATTAACAGACTGTAAATTTGGTCATTTTTCATTAAGAAATATAGAAAATGATAAATTAACTGGAATATCTTATTGTTACGCACCTGATGATGGCCATTGCTGTCCATCACTTAAGTATGAAACTTTATTAAGGATTAAAAATTGGAAACTTGAACATTTTGAAAGTAAAGAAATAAATTAAAAAACTACAGCTAACAACGTATCCTATGAAAAGCAATCGTCCTAATTTCAGTTCAAATTTATTATATTTTCTTTAAATATTATTTCATTTACGTATTAATTTATAGAGCGTTGAACTGATGTGTGAAGTTTACTTCACATATCATTCAATGCAAAAATAACTTGCTCAGCATCCTATGTGTGGTCAATATCGTTTTATCGCCACCGGCATCTCTATGAGTATAAGTTAAAAAAGTCCATTCACTTGCTATAAAAATGTGATCCGAATGAAGGCCAAGCAACTCATTCCTAAAATTTTCGTCATTAATGTTATGCGATTACTATTGAAATACTTTCTGCTATTGCCCTTTTTTTTCACCTGTTTTTCCATTTTTGCACAAGACAAATCTTGGGACAACTGGTACTTTGGTCGTCAGCTGGGAATGAGCTTTGATGGTGGCAACAGAACCATAGAAACAGACAGCGAATTTTCTACAATCTATGGGCCTGCAAGTTTTTCTGATCCTCAAACCGGCCAACTCCTTTTTATTACCGATGGTAGGCGTCTTTTTGATCGGAATTTTACACTTATAAATGCGAATTCTTTTCTGCAATCAAACCTTTCTATGCAAAGCATGATTGTCCCTGTTCCTGCTGATGCGGACAAATTTTACATCATTACAGTTAGCAATCAAGGAGAACTCTCATACGCTATATTTGATCGAACGCTGAGGAATGAGCTAGGTGACATTTCACAAACCATGCAAAATATCCAGCTTAATTCGGCACATCATTTTACCCTTGTAAAAAGACTTTATGGAGATGGTTATTGGTTGATCACTCACATAAAAAATGAAGCAAAGTTTCAAGTTTACTCCATTACTAAAAATGGCATCAATTTAAATCCCGTTGTAAGTGAAGTAGGTAAATTATCATCTACCACCAATTGGATTTATGGGGCTATGGTGAGTACTAAAACAGGGGAAGAAATCGCGTATGCAGGATATAATTTCATCCAAGTATTTAACTTTGATAAGGAATGTGGTACCCTTTCCCTGAAACATGATATCACTTCTTTTGGCAACCGACCCTACTTAGCTTATTCATGGAATGATCGTTATCTCTATTTTACTTCGGGAGGAGCAATCAATAGAGCAGATATGGCTGCTAGTAAGCCGGAACTGACCGTTGAAACAATAGGAAATTCAGATCATAGTAACAGCAGAATAGCATTAGCTCCGGATGGTTTGATATACTGCACGGAGGCTGAAAGCAGTTCTGTTACCTCACTGGTTTCCGTGATTCATGATGTAGACTCCCCACAATATCGCTTTGAGAAGAAGAGCTTGAACTTAAATCCACATTTATCGCCGGGCAGCGGTGTGGAAAACTGGCCTATTTACATGATGGATTGGTCACCAAAAGAAACTTCCGTTCACCAAATACCGGAAATTAACTTTGAAGGAGTCTGTGCAAATGAGCAGATTTCTTTTGATGTTACAGGTAACTTTCGTTCTGATTCTGTAAAGTGGGAGCTAGGTGATGGAACATTTAAATTTGAAAAGCAATTTAAACACAGCTATGCAAAGGCCGGCACCTATCAGGTTCTATTCAATTGGTATTTGTGCGGTTTTCAATATTCGGTAGATAGAGAAATTGTGATTGGAAAGAAGTTCAACTTTTCATTCGGGGCAGATACGGTACTTTGCCCAAAAGCTAGCTTGACATTAAAAGGTCCCGCAGGAGCATCAAGGTATGAATGGAGTAATGGAAGCACTGATTCCATTTTAGAGGTTACTTCAGGCGGAAAATATTGGTTGAAAGCCTATAGTGATGAATGCTTCACTTCTGACTCGATTCAAGTAAATTATCGTTCCCCTATTCTTGTAGAACTTGGAGAGGATCACTTTGTGTGCGAAGAGAGTGAAGACTTTGAAATTTTAGACGCAGGCAAAGGCTTTGAAGCATACAAATGGACACCAACCGGAGATACAACCCAATGGATAATTGTAGAAAAGGCAGGTAGCCATTATGTAGTGGTCAGCGATTTCCGAGGTTGTACCGGATCGGATGAAACAGAGGTAGAAAGTCTATGCCCTGTTTCGTTTTCTATACCCAACGCTTTCAGTCCCAATGGTGATGGGATAAACGATATTTTTAAGCCCATTATGGAAAATGTTGTTGATTATGAAATTTCAATTTTTAACCGCTGGGGAGAAAAAGTTTTTTATTCAGAAAGTTTGGAGAGAGGTTGGGATGGTTTTGTTCAGGGGGTAAAAGCCAACAGTGGCGTTTACTTCTATGTCCTAAATTACTCCGGTTTTACGGATGAAGGTGCCTACCAAAATTTCAATGTAAACGGACAGGTAAATTTATTTAAATAAGAAAAGAATTCCCGAATTTATTATTACTGCTTTGACATTTCAAAATGCTCAAGGGTATACAAGCTCAATATTATAAACTAATTACTAATTGTTCCGCATCCAAAGGTTCCTCCATAGACGACAGCTGCAATTCTCCGTGAAACTGATAACTCAGAAGGTTTAGCCCAACAGCTAAGTAAACTTGTATCATAAAGTAATTTTTGCAAGCCTAGGTTTCTGTCTATTTTTGTCACGAATGCACAGAAAAGTGAATAGATGCACAAGATAAACATCCTTAAACAAATTAAAACCTTCCATGAAAAAAACCTTTCTAAATTGGAGCAGTGGTAAAGATTGCGCCATGGCTTTGCATTTGATGCAAAAGTCAGGGGAGTACAAGGTGCAGAAACTGTTTACTACAGTTGGAAAAGACGAAAAGCGCATTGGTATGCACGGACTGCGAGAGGAAGTGTTAAAGCGACAAGCTGCAGCCATTGGTTTGCCTTTGGAAATTGCTTATTTGTCTAAAGACGATTCGCATAAAGCGTACAATCAATTGATGCGAGAGAAAATGACTAAGTTGGTAGGTGAAGGATTTCAATTTGCAGCTTATGGAGATATTTTATTAGAAGATTTGCGCGCTTATCGCGAGAAACAATTAAGTGAAGTGGGAATGAAAGCCCATTTTCCGCTTTGGCAAAAAAATACCAGAGAACTTTTGCTCGACTTTATCGATAAGGGATTTAAAGCAATAGTTGTAGCAGCTAGCGGTAATTATTTTGATAATAGTGTTTTAGGAAAAGAAATGAACCGAGATTTTTTGAATGAACTACCCAAAGAGGTAGATCCTTGTGGAGAGAACGGAGAGTTCCATACTTTTTGCTACGACGGGCCGATTTTTAAGCAAAGCATTGATTTTTCAAAAGGAAGAAAAGTGGTAAAGAAATATGCAAACCCTAGTGGCAAAGGATGCGTAAAGTTTCATTTTTTAGATATAATGTAAAGGTCTTAACAATTATTGGATGTCTAATGTGTTGATAAATAGATTTAATCTTAGTTTATAAGTATCTTCTCATTTTACGATATTTGTTAACCTGAATAAATTTTTGAATGTGAAGCGAATTCTCCCGTATATAATTTTACTTACATCTTTTCTAATTAGTAGTTTATCCTATTCGCAGGATTTTACGCTAGTTATGGAAATGGTAATCACTGATGATGGAAAGGTGATGTCTGGAGCTAATGTAAATGTTTTTAGAGATGGACAGTTTGTTGAAAAGGTAACTTCTGATAGTAAAGGCCGTGTAGATGTGGCGCTTAAGCCGGGTGGTAATTATGAGATTGCCATAGGAGGAAACTTTTACATCAAGAAAAAATTAGAAGTTAATACGAACAATGTTCCTGCTGAAGATTTAAACGGTGAGGTGTATTTTCCTGCTGAAGTTGATATTTTTAAGAAAATCGATGGCATGGATTATAGTATTTTGGAAAAGCCTATCGGTAAAATTAAATACAATCCTGAAATAGCTGCTTTTGATGTAGACATGGAGTACACGAAAAGTATGAAATCCAAACTTCAGCAATTGCAAGAAGATTACTTAGCTCAAAAGGAAAAAGAAGCAGAACTTCAGGAACAAAAGCAGGAAGAGTACGATGCAGCCATAAAATTGGCAGATAAAGCGTTTAAGAATGAGGAATGGTTGGAAGCTGAAAAGCAATATAAAAAAGCGGCTGAACTAATGCCGATTGAAACCTATCCTACTTTTCAGTTGGCTGAGCTGGAGTCGAAGTTATTAGAGGCTAAACAACAGGAAGAGCAATACAATACAGCAATAAAGCTAGCAGATGAAGCCTTTGAAAATAAAGATTATGTAAAAGCGAAAGCGGAGTATCAAAATGCTGTCAACATTAAACCCAGCGATGAGTATGCTCAAAATCGACTGCAAGAATCTCAGGATTTACTTGCCAATGCCGCCAAGGTAGAACAGAATTATTTAGCGGCCATTGAAAAGGGAGACAATGCCTTAAAAGTAAATGAGCTGGAAACGGCAAAGACCGCATTTGAAGAGGCTGCAAAACTAAAGCCTTCTGAAACTTATCCGCAGAATAAACTAGCGGAAATTGAAAGTGTGTTGGCGAAGAAAAAAGCCAAAGAAGAGGAATATCAACAAACGATTAAAACGGCGGATGATGCTTTAGCTTCCAAAGATTACGAAGCGGCGAAAGCGGCTTATATGAAAGCGGCTAACTTAAAGCCGGTAGAGAAGTATCCAAAAGATCAAATTACTAAAGTAGAGGGCTTAATGGCAGAAGCAGCTAAAGTGGAGCAAAACTATTTGGCAGCAGTTGAAAAAGGCGATAATGCTTTGGCAGCTCAAGATTATGCCGGAGCTAAAACAGCTTTTGAGGAGGCTGGAAAAATCAAGCCTTCTGAAGAATATCCGAAAAATAAAATTAAAGAAATTGAAGATTACCTCGCGAAGCAAGAAGCCAAAGAAGAAGAATACAAAACCAAAATTGCAGAAGCAGATCAGCTATTAGCCGATAAAAGTTACGAATCTGCGAAGACAGCTTATGAGGCAGCAGCTAAAATAAAGCCGCAGGAAACTTATCCAAAAGACAAGATTGGAGAGATTGAAACGGCTTTAGCTCAATTGGCAAAAAAAGAAGAAAATTACAAAGCGGCTATCGCCAAAGGGGATCAAGCCCTTGCAGCAGAAGATTACGATGCAGCAAAAGTGGCATACAACGAAGCTTTGGCAATTAAAGCAGAGGAAGCTTATCCGAAAGAAAAACTTTCAGAGATTGAAACCATTGTACTAAAAATCCAAGAAGCGGATGAAGAGTACAATAAAGCAATTGCCGATGGCGACAAAGCATTACAGGCAAAAGAGTACGATAAAGCCAAAGGGTTTTACGAACAAGCTGCATCTTTAAAAACAGAAGAGCAATACCCCAAAGATCAAATTGCACAAATTGATAAAACCCTTGCGGAGATTGAAGCTACTGAAAAAGAATACACAGCGGCCATCGATGAAGGAGATGCAGCTAAAGGAAGTGAAGATTTGGAAAAAGCGATAGCCGCTTACGAAAAAGCCTTGGGCTTAAAGCCTGATGCCTCATATCCGCAACAACAAATTGAAGAGATTCAAAGTAAACTGTCGGAGCAAAAGGCCAAAGAGGAAAAATACCAGCAAGCTTTAGCTAAAGCTGACCAAGCGCTAGCTACTGAGGACTATCAAACGGCAAAGTCGGCTTATGAAGAAGCGCTGACGATAAAAGACGATGATTATCCACGTGAGAAGCTAGGTGAGATAGAGGGCATTTTGGCTCAACAGCAGGAAAAAGAAGCCGCTTATTTGGCTTCCATCGAAAAAGGGGATGAGGCTCTAAAAGCAGAAAAGTGGGAGGAAGCCAAGTCGGCTTATGAAGCTGCTTTAAAAATTAAAAAGGACGATTATCCTCAGAATAAGATAGCGGAGATCGATACTAAGTTAGCTGAGATGGCGAAGGCTGAAGAAGCAGCCGCAAAGCTTGAAGCAGATTACCAAGCTGCCATTAGTGAAGGCGACCAAAAACTTTCTTCAGGAGAGTTGGAAGCAGCAAAAGCTGCCTTTGAAAAGGCAACAGCTCTTAAAAGTGATGAAGAATATCCGAAGACAAAAATTAGTGAGATTGATGCAGAGCTGAAAAAGCAAGCTGAAGCAGCAGCAGAGCAGGAGCGTCTTGCAAAATTGGAGAAAGAGTACAATGAGTTAATTGCCAAGGCAGACCAAGCTTTTGCAGCCGACGATTTAGAGGCAGCGAGAAAGTCTTATCAAGCGGCTTTAGCATTAAAATCGGAAGAAGAGTATCCTCAAACTAAGATTGAAGAAATTAATTCCACTTTAGCTGATGCAGCTCAGCAAGATCAAGCTTATCAAGCGGCAATTGCTTCGGCTGATGCTTTGTTGAGTGAAGAAAAGTTGGAAGAAGCGAAAAAGAAATACGCTGAAGCTGCTTCTATAAAATCTTCGGAGCAATACCCGAAAGACAAAATGAAGGAGATTGATGGCAAGTTGGCTGAGTTGGCTGCAAAACAAGAAGAAATTCGCTTAAAGCAAGAGCAAGAGGCTGAAAAAGAAGCGCAGTATCAAGCTTTAATTGCAGAAGGAGACCAATTATTGAAGGAGAAGGCTTTAGAAGCTGCTAAAGATAAATTCGAAGAAGCTTTAGCAGTGAAATCTGATGAATATCCAAAGCAAAAAATTAAAGAGATTGATGGTTTAATCGCCGAATTGGCTTCTGCCAAAGAAAAAGAACAGGCTGCTGCTGAGCAAGCTAAAATTGATGCTCAGTACTATGCTTTAGTTGCTGAAGCAGATGCACTTTTAGAGGAAAGTAAATTAGAAGAGGCGAAAAGTAAATACCAAGAAGCAATAGCGGTAAAAAGTGAAGAGTACCCTCAACAGAAAATTGACGAAATCAACAATTTGCTTTCTGAGCTTGCAGCTCAAGAAGCCGCAGAGCAAGCCGAGGCTGAACAAGCAAAGATTGATGCTAAGTACCAAGGCTTAATTGCTGAAGCTGATGCTTTATTTGAGGAAAATAAATTCGATAAAGCGAAGTCGAAGTACCAAGAAGCTTTGGCAGTTAAAAATGAGGAATACCCTCAAAATCGAATCAATGAAATTGAAAGCAAAGTAGCTGCACTAGCTGCTGAAGAAGCTGCCAAAAAGAAGGCAGAAGAGCAAGCAAAAAGAGAAGCTGAATTTCAGGCTTTGGTTGCTGAAGCAGATGATTTACTTAGCAAGGGAGAATTAGAGAATGCCAAAGAAAAGTATGTAGATGCGATAGGAATCAAAGAAGATTCTTATGTAGCAGGAAAAATTGCTGAAATTGATGAGCAGTTGGAGAAATTAGCCAATGCTGCAAAACAACAAGCGCAAAAAGAGCAATTGGAAGCAAATTACCAAAAGGCCATTCAAGACGGCGATCAGAAAATGGCTGAAAAAGCTTATGAGCAAGCCATTGATGCTTATGAAAATGCATTAGCTTTAAAAGCAGGTGAAACTTACCCTCAGGAGAAAATTGCCGAAGCACAAGCTGCAATAAAAGCGAAGAACCAGGCTATGGCAGCAGTAGAAGCAGAGTACCAGCAAAAAATAGCAGAAGCAGATGCTTTAATGGAAGAGAAAAAGTACAATGAAGCCATTTCTGCTTATGAAGCTGCATTAACTGTTAAAGAAGATAATTATCCAAAAGGACAAATTCAAAAAGCGAAGGAAACTTTAGCCTCCATTGCAGCAGAGAAAGAGCAAATTAAATTGCGACAAGAGCAAGCGGCCAAGAATGAAGCTGCTTATCAAGAAGCCATTGCAAAAGGTGATAAGTTCTTTACAGAGAAAAATTTTGACAATGCTTTAGCAGAATACGAGAAGGCGAAGGAATTGGTGCCTTCTAAACCTTACCCTCAAGATCAAATTGACAGAATAAATAATATTAGAGCAGAAAAAGAAGCAGCTTTGGCAGCGGCTGAACAAGCGAAACAAGAAGCTGCTATGAAAGAAGAACAATATCAGGCTGCTATTGCAAAAGCTGATCAAGCATTTGAAGAAAAGCAGTTTTTTATTGCCAAAAGAGAGTATAATAAAGCCATTAATTTAAAGCCGAATGAAAACTACCCAAAAGTTCAGTTGGACAAGGTAGAGTCTGAGCTTGAAGCTCAACGTTTGGCGGATTTAGAGAAGCGTGAAAAAGAGGAAGAAATTAAAATTCAAAAAGGGCCTAAATCCACGATAGATGGTGATACGGAAGCTGAGATCGACAAAATGTACGAGGAGATTTGGGCGGAGCGTGAAGCAGAGAAAAAGGCTTTAATCAAAGAAAAAGAAGAGGCTGTTGCCAAGTATAGCAATAAGAAAAATGAGGAGGAAGAGGAGCGACGTCAGAATGCTTTAGAACGCATTGAGGGCATTTCTGTGAGTTTGAGTAAGCAAAGTGAAAATGCTTCGGAATTGCATTTACAGAATTACGAATCGGTTAAACAAAAAGAAGAAGCTCAGGCGAAATTCTATCAAGAAAAACAGCGTGATAATGAGCGCAAGCGAAATGACGCTTATGCCGATGCTGAGCGTTTGGCAGAAAGTAGAAGCAAGGAAAGTTCGAAGAAAGTGGAAGAAAAGTTTGATGGACTAAAAGAAGATGTTGAAGCAAAATATGAAGCACAGCAGTTAGCAGAACAGAAGCGCAGAAAAGCTCAAGAAGAGCGAATGGATGATAAGAAAGTGGCTTTGGAAGATCAACTGCAAAGAATGCAGAAGTTGCAGAAAGAGTTGGCGGATGAACAATTGGTGGCTAGTGTAAACGTTTTGCAACAAAAACAAGAAGCTTGGTCGAACAGTCAGCAAAAGTATTCCAAGTCTTCTGAAGAGCGAATTGCGGAACAACAAGAAGAGCTAAAAAAGAAAGAGGAAAGACTGCAAGAGCAAAGTCGCAAGCAAAGCAAAAGCTATGAAAAGGGACATGATGACTTAAATGAAAGAACGGAGACTTATCAAAAGTACAATCAGGAGAACCGAAATGAAGCGGAAAATAGAGTTCAAAAGCAGCAAGATCGCATTGCTGAGCAAATAGAAACTCAAGGAGAAATGGCAGCGAAGCAAAGAGAAGGATTCAAAGAGGGGCAGGAAGCCGTGAATAAAAAGGAAGAGGCGCTTAAAAAGCAATCTGAGGAATGGAATAATGAATCTGAGAAAAGGCGTTCTGAAAACTTAAACAAAGAGTATTATGCGGGAGAAGACAAACCGCGTGAAGATGCCGAAGCAGCTGACTATCCTCAAGGTGTAACGGAAAAAGTAATTGAAGGCGAAAACAGCACTACTATTCGCCGTATTGTGGTGAATGGTACGCAAGTAGACATTTATGAAAAAACACTTCACAACTACGGGGGCATATTCTATACTAAAAACGGGAATAACATTACGGAAGAGGTTTGGGATCAAGAAAGTCGATAGTTTTTCTGTTTATATCCATTTTTGGAACTTTATTATTTAGCTGTCAGTCTGTTCAACAAAAAAGTGAAACGGTTGAGTTCAGCTATGAATTAATAGATTCTACAGCTCATTTTCGTATTGATAAAGCTTCTAATCACTTTCGTTTAAAAGTTAAAAATCCATTTGTAGGAAGCGATGCGGAGGAGAACTATGTTTTTTATCCAAGAGACAGTGCAAAGCCAAAGGGAGTAAGTGCTCAACATTTTATTCCCACTCCGGTGAATAGTTTAGTGATTACTTCGAGCACTCACTTGGGTTATTTAAAAGCCTTAAATAAAGAAACGGCAATTGCCGGAGCAAAAAATTTAGGCTATGCTTATGATCGTTCTTTTTTAGAGCAGCTAGAAAGCGGAGAAATTGTCGATTTGGGCGAAGCTGAGTTTAACCGAGAAAAGCTCATTGCCTTAAACGCTGATGCCGTTTTTGCTTATGCTATCGACGGTGCTGCTTATCGCGAAGTAGACAACTTGAGAAGGTTAAATCAGTCGGCAGTTATGCTGGCTGAATTTATGGAAAGTGATCCCATTGCCAAAGCAAAATGGCTGGAAGTAGTTGCTTTATTTTTCGGCGAAAAGGAATTAGCCTCTGCGAAAGCGCAAATTCAAGCCATTGAAAATCGCTACTATGAAATGCAAAAGTTGGCAAAGCAAGCAGACAACAAACCCAAAGTAATGATTGGTTTACCTTGGAAAGGAACTTGGTATGTAGCCGGTGGTAAGTCTTTTCAGGCGAAGTTGATTGAAGACGCCAATGCTGAATATTTGTGGAAAGAGAAAGGAGATAAAGCGAGCTTGCCTTTAGACATAGAGTATGTTTTTGAGCATGCCTTAACGGCAGATTTTTGGATGAATCCCGGTCCCGCAAAAAGCTTGAATGATATATTGGAGAGAGATCATCGCTTTGATGCTTTTCAGGCCTTTCAGAAAGGAAAAGTGTTTAATCAAAATCGACGTTTGTCTGCGAGTGGAGGAAATGATTATTGGGAGTCAGCCGTGGTTAAACCGGATGTAATTTTGGCTGATTTGATTGCAATTTTTCATCCGCAGCTCTTGCCAAATCATGAATTGTATTATTATCAGAATATTGAATAATGAGTGGTAGAAGAAATATAAATGCCCTTTTTTTACTTTTGCTTTTGGCATTTCCGCTTTTGTTTGTCTTGAATTTAAGTGTGGGAAGCGTTGATATTTCTATTGCTGATTTATTTTTAGTTTTAAAGGGAGAGGCGACAAAATCTTCCCATGAATTGATTTTCTTTCAGTCGCGTTTGCCCAAAGCATTTACGGCACTTATTTGTGGTGCTTCTTTATCGGTTTCGGGTTTGCTGATGCAGTCGCTTTTTAGAAATCCATTAGCCGGTCCCTATATTTTGGGAATTAGCTCAGGAGCCGGCTTGGGTGTTGCTTTAGTGGTGATGGGCGCCACTCTCTTTGGTATTGGCCTTTCAGCATCTTTTACCATCCCATTAGCTGCCGTTTTGGGCGCACTTTTGATTTTATTCATTTTATTTTTGGTTTCTCTTCGCTTAAAAGATGTCATGACGCTATTGATTCTGGGAATTATGTTGGGTTCAATTGCAACAGCCATTGTTGGAATTATTCAGTACTTCACCACCGACTTTCAGTTAAAATCCTTTTTAATATGGACTTTGGGTAGCTTAGAAGGCTTGTCCTATGCCGAATTAAAGTTGCTTGCTGCCATCAATGGATTAGCATTGATTGCCGCTTTTTTGCTAAACAAACCATTAAATGCTTTTTTGTTGGGTGAAGATTATGCAAAAAGCATGGGAATAGCCGTAAAAAGCAGCCGATTGTTCATCATTTTAATCAGCGGAATATTGGCGGGTTTAATTACCGCTTATTGTGGTCCAATTGGTTTTGTAGGAATTATTGTGCCTCATTTGTGCCGATTGTTGTTTAAGAGCAGCAACCATCGAATTTTAATTCCGGCGGCGGTTTTAATGGGAGCGGAGCTTTTATTGCTTAGCGATGTACTCGCACAACTTCCCGGAAATGGTGTTAAGTTGCCAATCAACTCTGTGAGCAGCATCATTGGAATTCCCATAATTTTGTGGATTATCTTTAAAAAACGCTCAATCTCCAAAAGCTTTTGACCGAAGAAATACTAAATATCAATTCACTTGATTTGAGCTATGAAGGTAGTTCAGAAAAGGTATTGCAGAATGTTAACCTAAGTTTGAACAAAGGTGAAGTACTTTTGATTTTAGGGGAAAATGGTTCGGGAAAATCCACACTAATTCGAGCCATTTCAGGATTGTTGCCTTATCAAAAAGGGAGCATACAATTTTATAATAAAGAAATTTCTACTTGGAGTAAGCAGGATTTAGCCAGAAGAATGGCTTTGGTGTTGACGGAGAAAAACATCAGTGGAATGTTGGGCGTAGAGGAGTTTGTGGCTTTCGGGCGCTATCCTTTCACCAATTGGTTGGGCAAGCTTAGGCAAGAAGATTTGCAGGCAGTAGAGAAAAGCATTGATAGCTGCGGGGTTCAGCATTTACGCCATAAAAAAATCGATCAGTTAAGCGATGGCGAAAAGCAAAAGGTTTTTTTAGCAAGGGCTTTGGCGCAGTCATGTGAATGTTTGATTTTAGATGAGCCCACTACTCATTTGGATGTGAAAAATACAGTTAGCCAGTTGAAGTTGATCCAAAGTTTGAGCAAAGAGCAGGGGAAAAGCATTATTTTTTCATCGCATCAGTTTGATTTAGCACTGCAAGTTGCTGACCATTTAGCCTTGGTAGTAGATGGAAAAGTACATTTACTCAAGCCGCAGGACTTTTATGATGATTGCAAATATCAAGAAATGTTGTTGGGCGAAGCTTATCGCTTCGATGTAAAGACAAATCGTTTTAGTTTGAAGTTGTTTTCTTAGAGTTTAGAGAATAGAGAATAGACCGCTGCGCTGTTAGATTTTAGATCGCTGCGCTTTTAGAGTATAGAACTTAAAAGTGCCTTAAGTACTTGAAGTTTAAAGTTAAAAGATGAAGATTTTTACCTTAATGAAACCCTTAATTTGCCTTCACTTCTTAATGTTAAAAACAAAGTGTATTTGCTAACTGCCAATTATTAATGACTAATCATTTAAATGAAAAATACTTTTGGAGACGTGCCCTGTTTTACTGATAAATTTTAACGGAGATAGTCATTCTGAATTTACTTTAGAATCTGTTGATATTTTATACATAAATGTTAGGGTATTGGGTCTGATTAGCTAAAGGGCTCTAAGTTGGGACTTTAGGTGACCGCCTTTGATGAGTTCAGTTTCCAACAAAAATCAAAAAAGAAAACGCCAATTTAACCGCAAAGTTCATCAAGAGCTCCTTTTATCCAAATATCCTAAAGCCTAAACCGGCGACAATTGCTCACCTTTAAAATTCTGCTCCGGGAGTAAAGGGATTACACTTTGCAATATTTTACTTTTTAAATTGTTTAAAACGTTAAACTTAACAAAGTGTTGATGTACCACAATTCCTACTGATCGAAAAGGGATTGGCTTCTCAAAAGTGCTGACAAAGTTTTGTTCTTTCTTAGTTAAATCAATTGCCGACAAATGAGGAAGTAGCGTAGAAGCTTTATTGGCATTTACAAATCGCAGTAAACTGTCAATTGAGCCGGCTTTGTATTCAAAATTTAATTTGTTGTTTACAGTCTTTTTATGAAGGTCACAAAGCTCCATTATTTGCGTGCGCATGCAATGTCCTTCTTCCAACAAACAGAGGTTGTTTAAATTAAGTTGCTTTATTGAGGCTTTTTGATGTTCTGTATTTTGATTAGATGCATCATAATAAACAAAGGGCTCATTGTAAAGTGCATGCTCTACTAAATCATTGTCGTTTATTGGTAAAGATAAAATTCCAATATCCAATTCTCTAGATTTGATCTGCCGAACAATTTCTTCAGTTGTTTGCTCACGGACTTTAATTTTTAATTCGGGAAATCTTGAAGCAAAGGATTGCAAAAAATGCGGCAATAGAAATGGAGCAATCGTAGGAATAACTGCAATGCTTAATTCTCCCTTTATGTTTCCTTTTATTTCATTGCTAATTTCTTTTAGTTGAGCTAACTCTTTTTGTATAAGTTTTAATTGCTCTATCAGGATTTCTCCTTCTTTTGTAAGTTCCACCGGTTTTTTCTTTCGATTGAAAACCTTGATTTCAAATTCCTCCTCAAACTTGGAAATCATTGTGCTAAGGGTCGACTGTGTTACAAAGCACTTCTCCGCAGCTTTTTCAAAATGTTTGTTTTCAGCAACGGCTAATAGGTATTGAATTTGTTGAATATTCATTGATAAAATCGATGTTAGTATCTAAAATATAGTTTTTATAGATAAAAATAAGCAATTATCTTTGAAGGAGTATATTGAGTTAAATCAAAAATTATAGATATGAGAAAAGCAATACTAATTGGAGCAGTGATTGTTTCACAACTTTCCATTGCTCAAGACATGGATTCCGAAGCCAAATGCCCTTTTGGTTTTGATAAAAAAGCCCAGGCTGAAGCTAAGCAAGAAAGCATGAGTGAGAACGAAAAGTCCACCGGAATTAAAGCTGAAGGTCAAGCGATGAGTTTATCTGAATGGTGGCCAAATCGTTTAGACTTAAGTGTACTGCGTCAAAACTCTCCAAGTTCAAACCCCTACGATGAGAACTTTGATTATGTTAAAGCTTTTAATGAATTGGATTATTATGCTTTAAAGAAAGACTTAAAGGCATTGATGACAGATTCTAAAGATTGGTGGCCTGCGGATTACGGACACTACGGACCCTTATTTATTAGAATGGCTTGGCACAGCGCTGGAACTTACCGAACTGGTGATGGTCGCGGTGGTTCACGTGAAGGACAGCAGCGTTTTGCGCCACTAAACAGTTGGCCGGACAATGCTAATTTAGATAAGGCAAGAAGATTATTATGGCCAATTAAGCAGAAATACGGTAAAAATATTTCTTGGGCAGATTTAATGATTTTAGCCGGAAATGTAGCCTTGGAAGATATGGGCTTTGAAACTTATGGTTACGGTGGCGGAAGAGCTGATGTTTGGGAGCCTGCGAGCAACGTTTATTGGGGACCGGAGAGTAAGTGGTTAGAAGACGAGCGCTACAGCGGTAACCGTGAATTAGAGAAACCATTGGCGGCAGTGCAAATGGGATTGATTTACGTAAACCCTGAAGGACCGAATGGTAAACCTGATCCGAAAGCTGCGGCAATTGATATACGTGAAACCTTTAAGCGTATGGGAATGAACGATGAGGAAACAGTTGCTTTGATTGCAGGTGGTCACTCCTTCGGAAAAACTCACGGAGCTGCACCGGATTCGCACTTAGGACCATCTCCTGAAGCTGCGGGAATTGAAGAGCAAGGTTTAGGTTGGAAAAGTGACTATAAGTCAGGAAAAGCCGGGGATGCCATTACTTCGCCGGTAGAAGTGATTTGGACAACTACGCCTACACAATGGAGTCATGGATTTTTCAAAAGTTTATATGCCACAGAGTGGGAGTTAACTAAAAGTCCTGCAGGAGGGCATCAATGGGTAGCTGTAGATTCTGAAGTAATGGTGCCGGATGCGTTTGATTCGACAAAAATGCACAAACCAACCATGTTAACGACAGATTTGTCATTACGTGAAGACCCGATTTACGATAAGATTTCCAGAAGATTTTTAGAAAATCCTGAAGAGTTTGAAAAGGCTTTTGCTAAAGCTTGGTTTAAGTTAACGCATAGAGACATGGGGCCGTCGGTACTTTATTTAGGACCTGAAGTACCCAAAGAGCAGCTTTTATGGCAAGATCCGCTTCCAAAACGCGAATATGAATTAATCGACGAAAGTGATGTAAAACAGCTTAAAAAGTCAATTTTAGAGTCGGGTTTAAGCATTTCTGAATTAGTTTCTACCGCTTGGGCTTCAGCTTCAACTTTTAGAGGATCTGATATGAAAGGCGGTGCTAATGGCGGACGCTTAAGATTAGAACCACAGCGTAAATGGGAAGTGAACAATCCTGAGCAGTTAGAAAAAGTCTTGACCAAGCTAAGTAATATTCAGAAAGACTTTAACAAAAAGAATAAGGAAAAGCAAGTTTCTATGGCCGACTTAATTGTGTTGGGTGGAAATGCAGCTGTAGAAAAAGCGGCTAAAAATGCAGGAATCGATATAGCTGTTCCTTTTACACCGGGTAGAGTAGATGCAACTAAAGAGCTTACAGACCCTGAATCGATGGAGGTGTTAGAGCCGCAAGCTGATGGATTTAGAAATTATTTGAAGAAACAATACACTTTTTCTACCGAAGAATTATTGGTTGATAAAGCTCAATTGTTGACTTTATCAGTTCCGGAAATGACTGTTTTAGTGGGTGGTATGCGTGTTTTAGGAACAAATTACGACGGTTCTAAAACGGGAGTGTTTACTGATGAAGTAGGTAGCTTAAGCAATGATTTCTTTGTCAATTTATTAGATATGAACACCGTTTGGAAAGCTACTTCAGAAGATAAAGAGCATTTTGAAGGTAGAGACCGAGAAAGCGGCGATTTAAAATGGACAGCAAGCAGAGTAGATCTAATCTTTGGTTCAAACTCTGAGTTGAGAGCATTGGCTGAAGTTTATGCCTCAAATGACGCAAAAGAAAAATTTGCAAAAGACTTTGTTGTTGCATGGACAAAAGTAATGCAGCTCGATCGGTATGATTTAAAAATGCAATAGTATACAGCACACTTAATCATTAAGCGAAAAGACTCGGCAATTTGTCGGGTTTTTTTATTTGTAGGAAGCTTAATTTTGGGTTCTACTTTAACACTTATGCAAAGCTTAGTTCACTACTTCCTACACCTTGTTTTTCCATTAGTATTGGCTTTTATCTTTTTCAAAAAAGAGTGGAAAAAGGCGTATTTAATTCTATTGGCTACCATGTTAGTAGACTTGGATCACTTGCTTGCAGACCCTATTTTTCAGCCGGATCGTTGTGGAATTAACTTTCATCCGCTACATACATACTATGCAATGGGAGTTTATTTTATACTGCTATTTTTAAGAAAGCCTTTTAATATAATTGGCCTAGGTTTGCTTTTTCATATGCTCACGGATTATATTGACTGTTTGATGATGTGATTTTAGTTGAATCAATTAGCTGTAATATGGTTATGTTTGTGGGGTAAGTGTTTGAAAAGTTAGAAAGTATTATGTTTATTCGAGTATTTATGAGTTACCTGCAATTAAATATTACATCATGGAATGGAAAGACTACGAAGAAGTTACAAAACATATTTATGAAACTCTCGGGAAGAACAATGGTGTAGAAATTGAATGTTTTGGTAATAAATGTTCAGTTAAAGGAAAGTCTGAAGTCAATCACCAAATTGATGTTTTAACTAAACATTCTGATGGAATTCACACATATAAAACAGCTATAGAATGTAAATATTGGGATAAAAATATCAATAAAGATATTATTATGAAAGTAGCTGAAATCGTTGAAGATACAGGCTTAAATAAAGGAATTATAGTTTCAAAATTAGGATTTACACCTGATGCTATAAAGTTTGCGAAATATCGTAACATCGGATTGGTTGAACTCAGAGAGTTGACAGAAAAAGATTGGGAGGGTAGATTAAAAACAATAGTTGTAAACATAAATATGCTGCTTCCAGAATTAACAGGATTAGATTTGATAGTTTCTGAAGACATCAAATCAGACCTTGTCGACAATATGACAAGAGTGGAGTTATTAGAAGTTCAACTAAAAAATGGAGAAAAAGTACCATTTGAAACTTATGTAAATGATTTCACAGCTGAACTATCAAAGAAGAATGAGAATGAAGAATTCACTAAAGTTTTTAAATGTAAAGACGCCAACTTCACTTATACTCCTACTCAAGAAAAAATAAAAATTCAAGGCTTCAAATTAACAGGACATTTAAAAATTGCAAAAAGCAAGATGGAAATAAAAGGGGAAGATCATGTATGGCTAATAATGAAATCAATTTTTGAAGACAAGACATACACTATTTCTAAAGATGGCAAAATCAAAAAGAGAGAAGATTAATTAAAAATATGGACGAGTTTAAATTTGATTTTTCAAGTTATAGAGATAATTCAATAAATCATTACCATGATTTATTGGAAAATAATCCAACAGATGAAAAGTGTTTTCAAAAATTTTTCGAGCGTAATTTATCTTTTATTCCAGGAGCACACAGTGCATTCGGACAATCAATGTCAGGTCATGACCCAATTCATGACTGCCTAATAAGCCAACCGAAGATACGTGGATTAAACACTCGTATTCCTGATTTTATGTGGCTGTCATATGACAGTTCCGTATTCTCACCTGTATTAATAGAAATTGAAGCTCCAAGTAAAAAATTATTTAACAAAGACGGAAGTCCAACTTCCGACTTCACTAAAGCAAAAAATCAGTTGGATGAATGGGCTGCACATCTTTCTAAACCAGAAAATCAATTAAACTTTTTTGAAGACTTCGATATTGACCAAGATACTCGAAGATTGCACTTTGAACCATTCTATATTTTAATATATGGTAGAAGAAGTGAGTTTGATGGAAATGAGATTCTTACAAGAAAAAGAAGAACATTAGTCGATAAGAGTACTCAACAAATACTAATGTCATTTGATAGGCTATGTCCAAATGAAATAGATGTTAGATTTTCTTGTTGTTATATGAGAGAGCGACAGCTTAATCTAATTGCTTTAGGGCAAAAAGTAAAATTGGATGGTTCTGCAGATTATTTAACAAATCTTCAAAATTTGCAAAATGGAATAGACGAAATGATGTTTACATCAGACGAGAGAAAAGATTATTTAAAAGCTAATATTAATGAGCATATTAAGGTATTAAAGGAAGAAAAAAACTGCAGGTAACACGCTGTATAGTGCATTGTGGGTAAGGTAGTTTGGTTAGCATCTGCTCTATTTGAAGGTCGTAAAATCCGCTAGCGGATTTTGTAAAAAAACAAAAAAACAAAACCGCTAAGCGGTTTTTGCTAAGTGCTAAATTGAAAGTGTTACTTTTATCTAATCCACAACGACACCATACAGTAACGTTAGTGGCAAGGCTAAGAAGCCGACAACTGAGAAAAAATGGAAAATAAGTAATTAAAGATATAAAATGAGAAAGGCAAGTGGTTTGCTGAATAGTACGTTTTATTTTCTACAGCTAAGCAAGACATACGTTGTTTACGGAGCAGGAATTCCAATTATGCAAGGACTATCGAAAGAAAGTTCAAGTGAAAGATCCCCATAACTAATACAGTTTAAAAGTAGAATAATATACTTTTCTAACTCTTGGAAGTCTATTATAAAAACGAAAGTAATATTTTTGCTTAAACGATAACCAAACCAACATACGATGGCAAAATATATTTTAAGATTTTTAATAGTAGCACTGTTAGGCATTTTTCTCTTGCCTAGAACGACTTTAGCACAAGAAAACTGGGGAGTAGGAGTGAGGCTTGGTGATCCAAGTGGAATTTCCGTAAAAAAGTATACAGAAAACAATGCCTTAGAAATAAGTGTTGGTCGCACACATTGGTCTGGCAGAAGGTGGTACGACAATCGTTTCGATGATTGGTACAAAGATCAAAAGTTTGGCTATAGTGACTTTCAATACAGAGGTTACTCAGCTTCAACGCCAATAGGTGTACAAGTGCATTACTTGTTTAGAAAAAGTATTAATACCGTTGCCGACGAACAAATTAGTGGCTTGGAGTGGTATTATGGCTTTGGTGGTCAGTTTCGTTATCAAACCTACACTTACGATTATCGCTATAAGTTAAGCGGAGATCCGAATTGGTATTATGAAACCGGCGAGCGAGTAACTGACTTTGATATTGGAGTGGACGGTGTTATTGGCTTAGAGTATACTTTCGAGGATGCACCGGTTTCCGTTTTTTTAGACGCTACTTTGTTTATGGAAGTGTTAGACGATCCTTTTTTGTTTTGGATGCAGGCTGGAGTAGGAGCGAGGTATAATTTTTAAGATAAAGCATTTTATTGTACTTTATATTGCATACTTTGTCAAACTATCAATGGCTAAACTATCGCCTTTGCATTTAGCCAGTTCTACTTGAATATTTAATAGTTGTGCTTCCGTGGCGTTGAGCTTTACTTTTAAGTTCTGCAGTTCTGTACTGTCGATTTGAGTTTCTTTTTTAACTTCAATGTTTTGATCAGAAGGCTGACAGGCTAGCCAAAAAGATGTTGCTATAAAAATGATAGAGATTAGTTTTATCGTTTTCATTGGTCGTAGTTTAAGTGTTCTATTAACTGTTTTTCGGCTTTTTGATTTGCCTTAAGATTAATCGAAGATAAGATTTGTTTTTTTTCTTTGGAAGTTAAATGCCAACTTAATGAGATGTATTCTTCGTTTCCTCGATTTAATTGGTAGTCGATAATTTCTACTTCGCCGGAGTACCATGCTGAGGCGTACTCCAATAGTTCGTCGTTGTTATAGTCTTGTACTTCAAACCAGTTGCCATACAAACTTCCAAAAGGAGAAAGCAGGTTTTTAAGCATACTGCGCTTTTCGGTTTTCTTGTATTTTCGCTCGGTTTTTAAGCCGTCTCTAATTTGAAGAATCACAATTCCGGAAGTATTTCGCTCCAACCATTGACGGAGGTTGAAAATGTATTTTGTAATGGTTTTTATGCCATAGTTGTCTCTTAAACCTGCATCGAAAACTTCAATCATTGGGTCGGTGGGTAAGTTTACAGTGGTCAAAATGTAAGGAAAAGAAGCACTCATGCGCAAAGCCGAGAGAAAGCGAATTTGCAAAGGATTGTGTTGATTAAATAGTTGTTGGAAGTCGACATTCTCGCTTAGTGCATTTGTATTTATTTGCTGCTTAGCCATAAAACTCAAGGGCAAATTGCTAATTAATAATCTGCGGCTGTCATTAACAATTGAAGGACTAAGAATCATTAGTGGAATGTCAGCATTTTGTTCAGCAGCTTTATAGTCCAACAGTTTTTTATCCATCAAACCTTCTGTGTAGTTGTTGAGCGTTTTTTCAAAAATATAAGCTCTGTCCTTCCAGTAAGAGCCCCCTTGATAGTTAAAGCGTTGAGTTCTTACCAGCATGTCATTCACCGCTAAGGTAAAAATGACTGGATTTAAAATGTCTTTCGACATGGCTTCTTGGTATTTTGCAGCATAAGGAGATAAACTATCGCTCTTTGCACTTAACTTCAATTCTCTAAAAAAGGCAGAACCAATCATACCTCCGGAGGAGCCGGTAAAAAGAACGGAATGTTTAAAAAGCTCACCATTTGTGAGGCTGTCTAGGTGTTGCAATGCCACAAATGACCATAAAACAGCTCTAGAACCGCCGCCGCTGGCAGCAACAAAAACGGCTTTGGGTTTTTTAACCGGATGGTTTTTGTTTTTTAATTCCCAATTGTTGAGCATTTTTAGGTGCTCATTGATGTCGGCATTAATTATAGAATCAGTAAGAATAGCATTTTGAGGATATTTTGCTTTCTCAGCATAGCTTAATCCATAAGCTCTACTTTCGTAGTAAAAATTGGTGTATTGTGTTAAAAGGTTAATTCCCAGTAAAACAGCCGCGATGACCACCCATGTCCAGCCGTGCAGCCAAGAGCGCAATGCTGAAGTAATCATTAAAAGCATGGTAAACAAGAGCGTTATGGTAGAGGCTGCAGGAATGATGAAAATTTCATTTTCTCTAAATAAGCCTAAAATAATAATGGAGATAATAATGGCTATTTCAAAACGAGAAGCATTGATGTGGTTTTGACGAAAAACCTGAGTGAGCATGTGCTGCTTATAATGATCGTAAGGTCTTGTTTTTCTCAATCTAAAAAACTGACCGAAGTAATAATCTACCCGCCAAATTTTGCTCTGCAAGGCTTGTTCTTTGTACCATTCTGCTTTTGAGCGAGATAGTAGGTCTTTGGCGGGTTCACCTTTTTTCGTGTCTGAGCTCATTACTTTGGCGAGTTCTTTTCCAAAGAGCTTCTCCAAGTCTTTGTTGGTAGCCATAAAGTATACCATGGTTAAAAAGACGAAGATGAAGTAGCCTCCTACAAAGCCGGCGAGTCGATGAATAATTTCATTAAGTGTAAAGTCTTCATAGTCAGAAAGGAATTCGTAAGCTTGAAAGAGGTAAGATATGATAAAGATAAAAGGGATTAGTGCATTGTTTAAGCAGTATTTTAAAAAAGGTTTGGATAAAGTTGCTAAAAATGGAAAACGAAAACCATTCATGATGTAGGAGGAAATGTTGAAAGCCATGGCAAAACCTCCGATGGCAAATCCCAATATAAAATAACTGCTAAAGCTTAAACCTCCAATGTACTCAGGAGCGAGAAAAAGCAAAGGAAGTCCATATTTTGTGCCAACTTGCTTAAAAATAATGAGAAACAAAAGAGCCCAAAAAAGCAGCAACTGTTGATTTTTTTTGATGTGAACAAAAAACAGCTGTAAGGGAAAGAAGTAGATTAATTTCTGAATAAAGGAAGATTCCTTGTTGGTGTTTTGTTCAGTTGCTTTCATTGACGTATTAGAAAATCAGCTGAAAGCTACTTAATTTTTAGGAGAAAAGGAGCGAGGAGTGAAATAAAAAATCCCTCTTTGCTTTTGCAAAGAGGGAGGACTAGGTACTTAAGATAACAACCAAAAAATCATTTTTGTAGCACAATTTTATGAAACGATGTTTGTGATTGTTTTTCAGTTGACAAGAAGTAGATGCCCGAATTAAGTTTATGAAGACTAATTTCTTGGACACCTTCTTTTAATCGACCTAGCTGAACTAACTGTCCTAATTGATTGAAAATTTTATAATTTACATTTTGGTCGCTTTCAATGTATATATTTCCCAAAGTAGGATTAGGGTACAACAGTAATTTAGTTTTTTCTATTTCATTTTGTTGAATTCCTACTGCTGTAATGTTTACACATGCAGTTGTATCACTACAGCCACTCAGGCTATCAGTAATAATTGCAGCATAATTTCCGTTGGCAGTTGCCGTAAAAATGTGGGCAGTTTCTCCATTAATTAATGTATCAGCATTACAATCTAACCACTGATACATTGAATTACTGTCGTTTAGCGTAATTGTTGGATCATTGGTCGTAAGCTGAGTATTTATACTGTCATTTTCTTCAACAAAAAGCGTAACTAATGTATCACAACCATTCGCATCTAGCATGCGCAAATGATAACTTCCGCTCTCATTAAAAGAATATTGACTATTGTATATTACAGTATCACCAAAGCAAACAGAAGTAGTATCAAAGCTATGATTGTTGTGACATGCTCCAAACTTGGCAAAAAATAAGCTTCCGTTGTCGCTGGCAAAAAGTGTGTCATTTGCCGTTGGAGAAGGATTAAAATCAACGGTATCTTCAAATGCGCCCGTAAGGTAAATTGCATCGTTCGCTGCTAAAATGTAGTTTCCTTCGTCAACATTAGCAGCACCAAAAGAGTGAGCCCAAATATATTTTCCATCCGGATAATACTTCGCCATAAAAATATCTCTATCGCCATTACTATGCAGTGCAGCAACACCTGCATCCGGATCAAAATTAGCTGAATCAGCAAATGAGCCGCTTATTAAAATATTTCCATGGATATCCAGGTCTAAACTATTGATTTCTTCACCAGAGAGTCCACCTATGCTTTTTGACCATTGATAAGCTCCTGAAGTGTCAAAAGAAGCAATTAGCATATCTTCGCCACCGGCACTAAAGTGGTTGGGAGCAGAAGCTGATGAGTCTATAAAAGCCAGTGCTTGATAAGAAGCCGCTAAATAAAAATTACTTCCATTTTCCTTAATCACAGTACCTTTATCCGGTGCGGGACCACCAAGTCCTTGTGCCCAAATAGCATTGCCTTGAGCGTCGTACTTGGCAATAAAAATGTCGTTTGCTCCACGATTAGTCACTCCTATAGTGTCAAATGCAGATGAGTCGCCAATAAAGCCCGTAACGTAAATCTCACCACTACGATTTACATCAATGCTATGACCTTCATCCATTGCTGGTGAACCGGCCTTTTTAGCCCAAAGATAATCTCCGTTAACATCGTACTTTGCTACAAAAATATCAGGGCTTCCCATGGTAGTTGAAATATTTGCCGTTCCGGTGGTTGAAGGATCAAAATCCATAGAAACTAAAAAGGAACCGGTTATGATTACATTTTCATTTTGGTCTACAGTTAAATCATAACCCCAGTCAGGCGCAACTCCTCCCATAGAGTGCGACCATAAAATTTGTCCGCTTGTATCGTATTTAGCAATAAATACATCAAAAACCCCATTAGAAACATGGGTATTTAATGATGAAACACCTTTAAATCGGGCAGTATCCATAAAGTCTCCAATAACATATAAGTCTCCGGCAGCTGACAACTCCATATCTCTAATGTGAATTAGTTGCTGCCCATCAATTGTATTTACCCATTTAAAATCTCCTGTTGAGTCATATTTGGCAATAAATGCATTAGGGGCAAAAGCAGTTTGTCGAAAAGCAGTATCGGCAGGTGCAGGTGAAGGGTCAAAATCTACTAAGTTAACATAAGAGCCCGCAATGTAGGTGTTTTTGTCCCCATCAATTTGAATAACTCTTCCTTCATCTTCATAGATTCCGCCGATTTCAAAGGATTGCTCATGTATTTGAGCATTAAGTTGTAAACTAACTCCCATAGCTAAGGAGCCTAAGATTAAAGTTGTAATTTTTTTTCGCATAATTTTAGTTTTATTTGGTTAATGACTCTTTTTTTAAAAAAAGTCGAACAATAAAATTATGCTAGGAGCTAAGGTTTATTTGAAAAATTGGGGCGACAAAAAGCGGACAATTTTTTTCGCTTATTTACAGTGAGTTATCAAATATTTGAAATGAATTGTCGCAGTTCTTTTTGATGTGAAAAGGAGAGTTTTTTCATCAATCGCTGTCGTGTTTTTCTAACCGACTGTGGCAGTATCGCCAAAGTGTTAGCCATTTCGCTTACACTTAATCCCATTTTTAAAAGAGCTAAAAATCGAATCTCAGCTAAAGTAAGCTCCGGAAATTCTTTTTGAACTTTCGGCAAAAAGTTAGGATAAACTTGTTCGAAAAGTCGTTTAAATTGAATCCAATCATCTTCTGTTAAAATAATTGAATCGCTTAATTGTTGGACAAGTTCACTTTTTTCCTCCTCCTTTTTCTCCTTGCTTTTTTGTTGGAGTTCCGTTTTTACCTTTTCCAGTAGTTCGTTTTTTTCTTTAATTCGCTGACGAAAATTTTTGAGTTGCTCAATGCTTTTTTCCTTTTCTTTTTCAAATTCTAATCGCTCTTTTTTGCGTTTACGATTACTTTGAATCCACAAGTGGAGCAGAAAAAGAGCAATTAATGCAGAGATTACCATAATAAGCTTTTGCTGAGCTTTCTGATGAGCACTTTGCTCTTCTACGAGTGCCATTTCCGATTCATGTTTCTCTGTAATCAACTTTACATTTAAATCAGCTAAAGCACTTAAATCTTTCATTTTGCCGATTTTTTGGTTCATCAATTCCATGGAATCTTTATAGGTAGAAGCTTTCTGATAATCACCGTTTAGCTCAGCCACTTCTGCTTCAAGCGTATAAATATACTTTTTGTTTTCCGGTGAAATTCTTTCAAGCTGTTTAAAAGCAGACTTTGCCTCTTCTAAGCGGATGTTTGCTATCTCAGGATTTTGTAAAGCAATTTCATTTTTAGCTCTCCACAAAGAAGCTGTAGCGGCATTAATGTACCGTTGGTGTTTAATCCCATTTTTGTAGGCTATTTCTAAATGGCTTTTTGCCTTATCAAACTGATTAAGCTCTGTATAAAACATTCCAATATTGCAATCAATCATTGAAAGTTTAGCTGAGTCGCCTTCATCTAAAATAAGCTTGCGAGATTTTTCTAAATAATTGAGTGCTTTTTGATTTTCTCCCTTTTCAGAAAAACAAACCCCTAATAAGTTATAATTGGCTTCTAAACTTTCTAAATTGTCGTTAGCAGTATATTCTAGTGACAAGTTGAGGTATTCAATAGCTTTATCATACTGTTGAAAGCCAAAATATACCACCGCAGTATTGTATAAGTATAAGTCAACTCCTTTAATCTTTTCATATCCAATTTGTTTAAATTGATAATCGGAAGTAAGAATTTTTTCAAGCGCCAACTGGTAATTTAGGTGTCTTAAAAGGTAGTAACCCAGTAAGTTGTTTAATCGAGCTTTTAATTCTTCGTAATTCGACTGATGTTCTAAGAGTTCCAGAGCGCTTTCTAAATCTTCAATTGAGCGTTCTCTTTGCAAAGGAAGATTATGATAAATGTAAACTGCTCTAAAACCCAAGAGCAGCGCTTGTACTGGCTCTTTTTTCTGCTCTTTTGCAATTGCTATACCATTGTTCATTAAAGAAATAGCTTCAGTGCTATCCAATTTAATTATCGATTTATTAAAATATTGGAAAGCAATTCCTGTGTTCTTTTTTAAATCAATTTTATAAAGGGAATCTAGCGAATTTGCTAAAAGATTGAGCGAAAGCAAAAGTAGTGTGGTACCAATAGTTAATTTCTTCATTATTTTTGCATTAAAGCATATTCAATGATTCTCTTTTTATAATCAAAATTGTTAAGTTCGCCTAAGTTTAATTGTTCTATAGCAGACTGTATGTACTCTTCTTCGGTTGCATTTGCTTTTTCTTTTAGATAAAATTTACCACAGCTTAGAAGTGCTGCTTTGGGAATCAGACCAATTACTTCAGAGCCGGTAACTTTTACACCAAAAACATTGGCTATGAGTTTACATTGCTCATAAACCATGTGGAGTGGCGTTTTTTCAAAATCGGTGAGGTTTATAGACACTTGCGCACGATCAAAATCTTTAATGTACCAACCAATGGCTTTAACATTTTTCAACTTGCCCGGCTTATATATGGTTTTTCCGTTTTCCTTTCCTATTGGTCTGCCCAGCTCCCTTAAATCAAACGCTATTTCTTGAGCAATATGGGCATCAGTAGTGTTTAGGTTAATGTTATAGGCGACTAAAAACTTTCTAACACCCATTACACAACCGCCGAAGCTTGGATTGTATTCACCAAAGTCGCTTTTCCATTTTCCATTTTTTAGTCTTTCTCTCAGTGCTTCGTACTGACCGATACGATGTGAAGCCAGATTTTTTCTCTTTTTAGAAGTTGCCGATTCCTCATAAAAGAAAATGGGAATTCTAAAATCGCGACTCACTTTTTCAGCAAAGGATCTTGTTAAGGGAACTAATTCTTTAAGACTAATCCCCGAAATGGGGATAAATGGACAAACATCGCAAGCACCAATTCTAGGGTGCTCTCCCTTTTGTTTGCGCATATCAATTTTTTCCACCGCAACAGCAATGGCACGATAAGCTGCTTCAAAAACTGCTTGAACTTCACCTGCAAAGGTATAAACCGTTCGATTGGCAGCCTTCCCACTGTCTTGGTGCAAGAGTTGTACTCCTTCAACACTTTTAACAGCCGCAGCTATGGCAGCAATGGTCGTTTCATCTTGACCTTCGCTGAAATTTGGCACGCATTCAATGATTGGTTTCATGCTGCTAAGGTAGGAAAAGCTATTATGAGAAACCTTACGAAATGATAGTGAGATTACATTTCAATCAAATTGAAATATTCTGTATTAAAAATGCCAAAATATAGCCAAGCCGGATAGTAGCTATAAGCCCAAAACAATTTAGTTAAGTTGCGCTGTTGGGAAGCATGAAGTTCCAATACTTTTTTCTTTTCCGCAGCATAATCAGAAATGTCTATTTCAACTGTTGGCTTCGGCATTCCTTCAATTTTATATATCTTTTTTGCAGCTTCGTAAACTTCTTTACCACCCATTACTTTTTCAGCATAAGATGGTGGCCATACGTATTGATAAATGCGTTCAATTATTTTATTTGAATCATTAATATTTTTAGCCGCATTATAAGTGACTTGTCCTACAACAGTGTGGTCATTATGCCCGTAAAAACCCATTACGGTATCTAACATTAAGATTACCGAAGGTTTGGATTTCAGTATAGCGGTAGAAATAAGTTGATAAAGGCTATCAACATTAAACTCTTCTTTATAGTATTTGTATTCCATCGGCATCCATGGTTTGCCATTTGGATTGATTTCATGTCGGATTCGGAGGTCATGCATCCATAAGTTTTTAAAGCTTAGGTAGTCAGCAACTTCTCTCATCTCTTGCTTTCGAATGTCATATTCCTCAGCTCGCCATTGCTTTGAATAAAATGTGATGAAATTAATGTCCCAACCGGCTTTGGTTAATTTTGCCGTTGTTCCTGCAAAAAAAGAAGCGTCATCATCGTGAGCTACTACAATCAGAGCTGTTTTGTTTTGGGCATTTTCTAAATAATTATCTTTAGGATATTCTTCAGTTGGACTTAGATAAATGAAATAAAAAATTTGTGCTATAAGAAGTATTAAAACTGCAATAACTATAATTTTTATTGACCTAATTAATCTTTTCATTATTCTACTTTATGTTAGTTTATTATAAGTTAATAACATTAGCCCATCTTTAAAAGCCTTGTATTTATTTAATTTCCAATGATTAACTGTGCAGAGTGAACCAAATAGTTTAATACCACTGCCTAAAGTAATAGGATTTAGTTTTAATTTAATTTGATCTACCAAACCATTTTTTAGTAACCATCCGGAAAACTCTCCACCTCCGCATAAATAAATGTTTGACTCAGACTTGGCTTTTATTTCATTCACTTTGTCAATTGAAATGGGGCAAACACAAACTTTTGGGTTAGGTTTTCTGAATTTTAAAGAATTCGAAAAAATAAAATGTTTCATAGTAGGGTAAACTGCTTGCCCTTCTTTTAAACCAAACTTGTATCCCATTTCATAAGTTCTCCTGCCCATGATTACAGTTTTGAAGTCTTTCAAATCTTTAAAATAATGTTCAACAGCTTCGCCCTTTTGAGCAAACTGACTAACATCATTTTCAGAACCACTTATATAACCATCTATTGAGCTAGCCACATAATAAATTATTTTGTTCATTCTTATTGTATTCCTGATGAGAATAAATCAAAGAAATGTTTTGTTTTATCTTCTTTTTGTAAGAAGATTCTTTTTAAAAAATTTCAAAACAATCGTAGTTTCTTTGCTTAATTATTTTACCGTTTTCAAATTCATAGAATTGAGCAAAGTAAGCTTTTAATTCTTCTCCAACATTGAGTTTGCCAAGTGACTGTGATAATCGTCCCGACCAAATAACTTCTACAATTACAGCTCTATCACAAATATATTTGTTGACTATTTGGTAATGTTCGCTTTGAAGCAGCTTAGCTCCTCTATCGGTAGCTATTTTTAGCTCCTTTAAAGAGCGAATAGTTTTTTTAGAGCTGAGTAAATTAGGAAACTCAACTTGTTCAATGTCTTTATGATAAAATGGAAGTAAGTCATCAAAACTTTTTCTATGCTTTAATGTCTTAAGAAATTCCTCTACAATACTTCCTAAATCCATTTTACTTTTTTATGCAAAGGTGTAATAAAAAGACCCTTTGATATGAACCAATTATTAAGCTTTTAGAACCTAAATTAAAGGATGTCACTTTTGACGCTTCTCACATAATCAGAGGGAGTTTGTTTACAATGTTTTTTAAAGAATCGACTAAAATGAGTTGGTTCATTGAACTCAAGTTCATAGGCTACTAACTTTGTTGTCAAATTACCTTCAGTTAAAAGTAGTTTTGCTAGCAAAATTCTTCGCTCATTTACCCAATCGCTAATTGTTCTTCCGGTTTTAGATTTAATGACAGAACTTAAATAATTCGGATGTAACCCAATTTCAGTCGAAAATGATTCAACCTTTGGAGAGGGGTTTTTACATTGAAATTCATTGTTTAACCTAAAACAATCATCGAGTATTTGTTTAAACTCTGTAACAATTTGCGAACTTCTTTTACCTTCTTCTAGCGCATTGTAGTTTGGCCATAAGTGAGTTTTTAATTTTTGGAATATTATTCCCAATAAAGAAGCAACAACTTTAAATTTTTCTTTTTCAGGATATGCAATTTCATTTTCAATTTGTTTATAATAAAAAGAAATTTGGTCAAATAGCTCTTTACTCATCGTTTTGGCAGCTAATGTTTCAGCTAAAAGAAAATCATAATCTTCATATATCGACTTGCTTAAGTATTGAGAAAGAAAACTTTCAGTGAAATTGATCATATAGGCATTTTCGCAACTATCTACATAAAATGACTTTATGTGACCGGGATTAGTAAAATAGATGCAATTGTCTTTTACGTTAAATTGATGACTGTCTACAGTGTAATTGCCGCTTCCTCTTTTTATAAATATAAATGAGAAATAATCAGTTTTAAACTTCGCCGACTGATAAGGAGTAGCTTTAAATAAATCATGCAACCGAATTATACTAAAGGTGGTATCTTGGGGAATTGTTTGTCCCACTTTTTCAAAAAAATCGGCAATGGTATGATAAATTGGTATTTCCACAAAAATTGAATGATGGAAAACTAAAGTACAATAAAAAATTCAACTTCAAACTTTAGCCACTTTTAACTTCCACTAAAACTCTTTTTCGCCTTCACAAAATCACTCACTAAATAAGCCAGTAATTTGCCAACTTGAGGGGCTGAACCTTTTACTAAAGCAGGGGCGGCTTCCGGCAGGTGCAAGTAAACAGCATTTTTAGAACTTCCCGCGATTGTAAGGTATAAACGAGCATCGTTCGTAGAAATTCCCGAAGGTGTTTGTGCTGAAGAAGGAAAATCCTGAATTGCATCACAGTCTAATTCTACTCCATATTTTTGGTCATTTACCAAATCGAGCATTTGATTTATGCTAAGCCTGTAATCAATCTTATTTCGCAGAAAAATATCTTCAAAGAATATGTGGTGAACGCCATCTTCTTGCATTTGTTGGAGCATAGCAGCACTGTTGTAATTTTCGTGTAATGCAAGCACGGCGTAGTCCGCTAAGTAGCCTTCATTTTTGGCATAAGTAAATCCATTGCCGGAATGTCTGCCTTCAGTTGTTCGGTAATCGGCATGAGGATCCAAGTTTATGCAGTTGATGGCTTGATTGAATGCTTGGGAACTTCCTTTAATTGCTCCGTAAGCATTGTTGTGCCCGCCGCCAATTATGATGGGGATTTTTCCTGCTGAAACGATTAGTTTGATTAAATCGCTCACAACATAGTCAATCTCGGCTACTGCTTTTCTTAGGCTAGCTAAATCATCTGAAGGCAATGCATTAAATTCACTGCAATCTAAACTACCCAACAGCAATAAATCTTCACCTTTAAATTTATCTGTTTCTTGAATATTCAAAAACTTGGGTAAAAAGGCCTCCCAAGCACTTTCACTTCCGCCTTGTCCGCAATTAGCACGAGGACCCACATTTTCCGGAATACCTAAGATGACAAAAGTAGCCGTTGAATCCGCCAAATCTTCTAAAATAAAGTCACTACCGGCTTGAATGCTTTCCCCAATTTTTACTTCTCTGGCTCTTTGGTCGGTAAGTCGTTTAAGGTCGCTTTTCTCAATTAATTTAAGGTTCATAATTAAATTGTTTTCCGTTAATAATAACTTGGTCAATGTGATTTCTGCCAAAAGAGTAGGGCATAAAACCCATAGAGGGGATTTCTTCTGTAATGATTAGGTTAGCTTTTTTCCCTTTTGCAATACTGCCAACTTCGTTTTGCATTTCAAGTGCAAATGCTCCGTTTGCGGTGGCAGCGTTAATGGCTTCTTCAGGAGTCATTTTAAGTTTTATACAGGCTAAAGAAATTACAAAATTCATATTTCCGGAGGGAGTAGAACCGGGATTGTAGTCAGAGGCCAATGCGGTAGCAATTCTCGCATCAATAATTTGACGTGCTGGTTGATAGGGATCGCTTAAAAAGAATGGAGCCGTTGGTAGAAGTGTGGCAATTGTGTAAGAATTCTCTAAAGCAGCAATTTCATTTTCGTTAATCACCTCCAAATGATCTACTGAAAGTGCATTGTTTGCTACGCAAAGTTCAATTCCTCCCATGCAGTTGAATTGATTGGTATGGACTTTTGCCTTCAAACCATATTGAGCTCCTGCTTTAATAATTTGTTCGGTTTCTTTTACAGAAAAAGCCACTTTCTCGCAAAAGGCATCGATGTAATCCGCCAAACCTTCTTTTGCAATTTGAGGGAGCATTTCATTTATAATTAAGTCGATATAAGCTTGGTGGTTTTCTTTGTATTTTGCCGGAAAAGCATGAGCTCCCAAAAAAGTTGCTTTAATCGGAATAGGACTGTTTTCCTTTAATTTCTTGATAACACGAAGCATTTTTAGTTCAGCTTCAAGGCTTAAACCATAACCGCTTTTGATTTCTATGGCGCCGGTTCCCATGGAAATAACTTCCTGTAGTCGTTTCCATGCCGATTCGTAAAGCTCTTCCTCTGAAGTTGCTTGCAGCTTTTTAGCAGAGTTAAGAATACCCCCACCGGCTTCGGCAATTTCCTGATAGCTTTTTCCTTTTAAACGCATCACAAATTCTTCTTCTCTAGGAGCAGCATAAACTAAATGAGTATGTGAATCTACCCAAGTAGGCAAAACCAATTTACCATTGGCATCTATCACTTGCTCGTTTTCCATTGTAGGACAGTCTTTCATTTCGCCAAACGATTTAATTTTATCGTCTTCAGTTAAAATCCAAGCATTGTCAATAGATGGAATTAATTGCATTTTAGTGCCTTTGATAGGCATTTTTAAATCTTGTGTTTGGATTAGTTTTTTGATGTTTTTGATGAGCATGTGAAGTGATTTTGAATTGACATCAAAAATATGAAAAGTACCGCCTTTTTAAAGAACATATCAGTAAAATGACAAATAATGACATAATTTGAATAATGATAAATCAATTGTGCAAAACAACTTCATTTTTGCACAGTCCATTTTTCAAACAATCTTTACTTGTCTAGCTTTTACTCTTTAATCAGAAGTTGTTTTAGATCTTCTTTGCTTGAAATGGCGAGTTCTTTTTTCAAAAAATTAAAAAAGTCTTCTTCATTGACTGTATTGGTGTTTAACATTCTCTTTAGTCCCTCAATTCCCCTTTTTGTATATACTAATTCACATATTCTTGCACCAAAAGCGTATTTGTAATTGTATGAATTAAAAGGAAGCTTAGAGCTATAAATATTTTCAATGGTGTAATTCGGTTTTTTGATCAAATCATTCTGAAACTTTTCTTGCTCTTCATTGTATTTTTTAGGATATTGAAACTTACTTCCTAAAAAACTGGCAATGCCTTCCTCAATAAAAAAGTTGCGATTGATGTCTTGATTATACAGAAGCAAATGCACCAGTTCATGGGCGTGAAATTCTCCGACACTGGTGTAAATTCTACCAATTGGGGCAACCGTTACTCCGGTAGTGTAGCCAGTAAAAAAATATTCAAATCCTAAAAGTTCGCCTAATTGATCTGCTGACTTAGTAAGATAGTAATCAATATGATTAACTTTATTAATGTTAAATGTTTTTTTCAGAGAGTCTAAAAAGTTAGCCGCTCGATTTGCTTCATGGTTATTAACTTTATAGTCAGGGGAGTGGTGATAGTTTATTAAGCCACGATTTGTTGATTTCCAGTTTTCAGTAGCTTCATTAAAATAGTTTTCAAGCACCCATTTATTGTCTTCTTTGATTGCATTTACTTTGTGAATACACCAAATGCTACTTCCACTTTTAAGCCCTCCTTTAAATTGATATTGAACACGCAAAGTATATCTTTCAGACCCACTTGGCTCTATGGTAAGTACATATAAATCCATGTATAGGGAAAGATTTTTAGAACCAATTCCTTGTAAAAGAAACTTAATGCTAAAGTCAAACTGTTTAAAGGCTTTTTTTTCTTTTTGGTTCCAGTAAGGATTATCGTAGATTGAATCGGGTTTAGATGCTAGGTAGTTTCTATAGGTTTCTAGAACCTGTTCTTTGTTATAATCTGTTTCAAAATTAACCCTGTTGCTAACAATAATATTAACTGAATCTTGGGCAAATGCAGAAGTACTAATTAGCAGAGCGAGAAATGTTCGGAACAGTTTCATAGTATTTTAAATTAGACGCTAATTTAAGTAATACTTTAGTCCATTTATCTTCATTTTAGTTGATGACTTTCCTAAATTTGGATTCCACATAGAATAAATGAATGAAGTAACTTTTGTTACTGATAAGTTGAAGCTTTGCGCTTAATTTTGACAAAAAAATAAACTGTATGAAAATAGAACAAATATATACCGGATGTTTAGCTCAAGGAGCTTATTATATTGAGAGCAATGGACAGGTGGCGATTATTGACCCTTTGCGTGAGGTAAAACCGTATATTGAAAAAGCAGAAAAAGATAATGCAAAGATTAAGTACATTTTTGAAACGCATTTTCACGCAGACTTTGTAAGTGGTCATGTTACATTAGCCAAACAAACAGGGGCTGAAATCATTTATGGACCAAATGCAAACCCCACTTTTGATGCCTTAATAGCTGAGGATGGTCAAGTATTTCAATTGGGTGATATTACGATTACGGCGCTTCACACTCCAGGGCATACGATGGAAAGTACCACTTACTTATTAAAAGATAAAGATGGTAAAGACCACGCGATTTTTACCGGAGATACTTTGTTTTTAGGTGATGTTGGACGCCCGGATTTGGCACAAAAGGCTGCGAGCATGACACAAGAAGGCTTGGCGGGTATTTTATTTGACAGCTTAAGAAATAAAATTATGCCTTTGGCTGATGATGTTACTGTATATCCTGCTCATGGTGCGGGTTCTGCTTGTGGAAAAAACATGATGAAAGAAACGGTTGACACTTTGGGAAATCAGAAAAAAGTAAATTATGCTTTACGAGCTGACATGACCAAAGAAGAGTTTGTTAAGGAAGTTACCGATGGCTTGATGCCTCCACCACAGTATTTTCCCACTAATGTTCGCATGAATAAAGAAGGGTATGAAGACATTGATAAAATTTTAGAAAGAGGAACTCAGGCTTTAAGTCCTGATGCATTTGAAGCAGCAGCTAATGAAACAGGTGCAATTGTTTTAGATGTAAGAAATGAATTTGATTTCGCTAAAGGGCATATCCCTAGATCAATTTTTATTGGACTAGATGGCGACTTTGCTCCTTGGGTAGGTGCATTAATTGCAGATGTAGAGCAAGCCATTTTATTGGTAGCTCCTGAAGGTAGAGAAGAGGAGGCCGTAACACGTTTGTCAAGAGTTGGCTTTGACAATACATTAGGGTTCTTAAAAGGGAGTTTTAATTCTTGGAAAGAGGTTCAAAAAGAGTATGATACATTAAGCTCTGTTAGTCCACAGCAATTCGCTGAAAATGTAAAAGGAGACATTAAAATAGTTGATGTTAGAAAACCTTCGGAGTATCAAGCAGAGCATGTAGAAAATGCTGAAAATGTTCCTTTGGACTTTTTGAATGAAAGATTGGCTGAACTACCGACTGAAGATTCATTTTATGTTCACTGTGCAGGAGGTTATCGCTCAGTAATTGCCTCTTCAATTTTAAAGGCAAGAGGAATGCACAACATGATTAATGTGGAAGGTGGTTTTGATGTTTTGAGGACAATTGAGTCAATTCCTACGACGGACTACGTTTGTCCTTCGACTCTAAAATAACAGATTTTGTTTTTTCGTAATTACAAGGGTGAGCATTTAGATGCTTACCCTTTTTTTAACAACTCAAAAGTAACCTTTTCTCCGGGTCGCTTTTGCGATAGTTGATTAATTGCCATTGGAGTTAGTTGTAAAACTCTAGCATAACCTCCTGTAGTTTGTGCATCTCTCATTAAAACGATAACTTTTCCGGAGGGAGTTAGTTGAACAGTTCCGGTCTGTACATTTCCACTTGTGATTTCATGTGCATTGAGAGACTTAATATTGTGCTCTAAAGTGTAAGCCATGCGGTTGCTGCTTGTAGCAGGTGTAAATTGAGTATTAAAAAGTTGATTTATTGCCATAGTATTTAATTGATTAAACTCAGCACCTTTCTCAACTTTTAGCACATTACAACTAATTTTATTTTCATTATAAGAGATGGAGGAATTTAAATTTGTGTCAGATAAGGATTTTGTAGTAAAACCAATACAGTCACCTTTGTTTAGTTTTGACTGCTTAGTAATGTTAGGGTAAAGGCTATAACTTCCTAAAACCCGATCTACTTGTAAGCCGCCATTAACAGCCAAGTAGCCATACATACCACTTTTTATACTTTTAATTACCAGTTTGCTTTTTGCGGGAACAAATATTTGCTGATTTATTTTTATCCGTTTCCCATTTAACTCTGCTATACAATTGGCTCCACTTAGAGCAACTACAGAAGCATTATGGAAATAAAGATGAGGTCCTTTCAATACAAACTCAATCACTGCAGTATTGGGATCATTTCCGACTATTTGATTGGCCATTTGAGAGCTGTATTGATCCATAGCACCACTCGTGGGTACACCTTGATTTCTATAACCAAAGCGCCCTAGGTCTTGAATAGTTGTATAAATACCTGCTCTAACAACTTCAATCATAACTAACTTCGATTTGGTACTTATTTAGTAAACAGCTGCTTTTAATTTCGTTGTATTTTTCTTTGTTAATTTGAAAAAATTGTATCCGTTTTACTGATTTAAGTAAAGCTGGTGGAGATTGATTTATGTCAAATAACTTTAAGGGAGTTCTTCCTATAATATTCCACCCACCGGGGGAGTCTTGTGGATAGATGCCACATTGTTTTCCGGCTATGCCAACAGAACCCGCTAAAACTTTCGCTCTCGGTGTTTTTAGCCTTGGTTCGTAGAGCAATTCATTTAGTCCACTTAGGTAAGGAAATCCGGGCAAAAAGCCTAAAAAGTGAACTGTATAAACAGCTGATGTATGTATTTGTATGAGTTGTTCGCAACTTATATTTTTACTGTTTGCTAATCGTTCTAAATCAATTCCCATCTCTTTTTCATAACAAACTGGTATGTGGTAAATGGGAGTATTAGTAACTTCTGATTTCGGATTATTTGCAGATAAATGCTCTTTTAGTTGAAGAATAATTTTTTGCTTATCAATATTTTCATGTAAATAAATAGCAATTTCTTGATAGGTAGGAACTATGTCGAGTGCTTCCTCAGCGTATTTGTTTTCAATAAAGGTTTGTGTTTCATGAATTTCAGACGGCTTTATTGCTTCCCATTGTAATAAAATGCACTGGTGACCGAATGATTTTATTTTAACCGCCTTGTCCATTATCGCTATTTAGTTTTTGATGAATGTACTTAAGAATATCAACGGCTGATGAATAATCTCCATGAATACATAAAGTGTCAGCTTTTATTGGATTTACATTTCCATTAATGTCTTTAACTTGATGTTCAAAAACAATAGATCTAAATTGCTCCCAAGCTATTTGTGGCTCGGTAATTAAGGCTATGGGTGAGCTTCGATTTACCAGTTGATTTGCATTTTCGTACCTTCTGTCGATAAACGCTTCTAGTTGAATTGGAAACTCATCTTTTGCTTTTTGGTATAAAAGACTGTTCTTTTGGAGAAAAATGATTGGTTTATTAGGCAGATTTCTAAACAATTTTAGCATCACATCTACTTGTTGAGGATGATTTGATCCATAATTATAAAGAGCTCCATGGGCTTTAATGTGCGTCATTTTAATCTCTTCTTCTTCGCAAACTTTAAGAAATAAGTTGAGTTGATTGTTTAGTGCTTTAGAAAGTTTATCTGCTGAAATGTTCATTGGTTTTCTGCCAAAATGAACTGCATCCGGATAAGATAAGTGAGCACCAAGCTTTACATTGTAGCTTTTAGCTAGTTTAATCGTATTGCGAACACTGTTTTCATTTCCGAAATGTCCTCCGCATGCAATGCTAGTTGATGAGATTAAAGGCATAATCAATTCGTCATTGCCTGCACCTTCACCTAAATCTGCATTTATATCCATTAAAAACTAAAGTAGTTATTTTTATTAAAATAAGACTCAGTTACAGTTTTTCTAATATAAAAAATAGATGTATTGTGTTAGTTGTTAGCTTTCTACAGCTATTACCGAAATCTCTACATTAACATATTTAGGAAGAGCTGCTACTTGAACACACTCTCTTGCAGGAGCAGTATCGTGATTGAAATAAGAGCTGTAAATTTCATTTACTGCTGAAAAGTTCTCCATATCAGAAAGAAATATGCTAGCTTTTACCACATTTGAAAAATTCATGTCTGCAGCTTTTAAAACAGCCTTTAGGTTTTCCATTACTTTTTTAGCTTCAGATTGAATATCAGATGTGATTAACTCACCACTTTCGGTATCAAGTGCAATTTGACCGGAAACGTAAAGTGTTCCATTCGTTAAAACCGCTTGGTTGTATGCACCTATTGGAGCTGGTGCCTCTTTTGTTTCAATAATTTTCTTCATCTATTATCAAATTTTCAAATCCGCTTCGTTGCTTCCAGTACTTCTTTTGTTAATAGTCCGTTACTGGCAACGATTTCTTTCCCAAATAACCAATTGTTACCGCCGGAGAAATCACTGATTTTACCCCCGGCTTCTTGCACTATAAAAGCTCCTGCAGCCACGTCCCAAGCATGCAGACTGTATTCGAAAAATGCATCGAAACGACCACAGGCGGTGTAAACCAAATCTACTGCCGCAGAACCCATACGCCGAACACCACGACTGTTTTGAGCAATTCGCTTGAGCACTTCAAAATAAGAATCAACTCTTTCGTAGTCGTAGTAGGGGAAACCTGTCGCAATTAGGCTGTCTTTTAGGTGCTCGTTTTGGCTGACATGAATCGACTTTTGATTAAGAAACGCTCCTCCACTTTTCCATGCGTAAAAGCATTCGTCTTGATTCACTTCATAAACTACTCCCAAAACAATTTCATTATTTCGCTGAAGTGCAATACTCACTGAATAAATCGGTAAACCGTGTAAAAAATTAGTAGTTCCATCCAGCGGATCTACAATCCAATTGTAGCGTTCTCCTTTTTTGTTGCTCGTACCTTCTTCAGCAATGAAACCGGCTTCCGGTAGTAGCTCTGAAAGTCGTTCTACAATTCTTTCTTCTGCCTTTTTGTCGACATAGCTCACCAATGAATTAAGCGATTTCTCCTCAATGTCATCTCTGCTAACATTGAGTTCTTCTATCTTAATATTCATTCCAACCTCTCGGCTCAGTTCAACTACATCAAGACAAAGGCTTTTTAAATCCATAAGTTAGGTGAGTTTAGGAGTATATTTTTCTTTGTTTTTTGAGAAGTAAATCATGCCTGCAATTCCGGCAATAAACATAGTAATTGCAATAAGTTCAGCTTGTGTTGCTTCAATTCCAAGAAATTGATAGTCAGGATTAATTCTAATTTTTTCAATTAAAAAACGTTCAACTCCATTTAGACTTAAATAAAGGCTAAAAATAAAACCGGGGATGGCTATTTTCTTTCTCAAACTCCAAAGAATGGCAAAAATAATTGTGGCCATCACTGTTTCGTAGAAAGGTGTTGGCCAAGCATTGCCGGTTAAGCTTTCGTAGCCCATGCGTTGAAAATCTTCTTGCAAATTAATTCCCAAAACATTGTTAGGATAGTCGTAAGCCCACATCCAATCCGGTAGAAAACTCATCCATTCCGGCTTTGGAGCATCGTTGGGTTGTCCCCAGTCACCGTCGCCGGCAAGCTGGCAACCTATACGACCGACGCCATAAGCTGCCATAAGTCCGGGAGCACATGCATCGGCAACATGAACCCATTTTAATCCGTGTTTTGCTGCATACCAAAGTACAGCGCCTCCACCGACGATTAAGCCGCCATAGATACTAAGTCCGCTAAAGGAGATTAGCGCTCCAATTGGGTCTGCTGCAAACTCATCTAAGTTTTCTAGGTTATGAAAAATTTTAGCTCCTAAAATTCCGGCGATGGCGGCAATCATGGTCATGTTACCCACCAATTCATGTGGGTGTAGTTCTTTCTCAACTAATTTGGGAGTTGGTAGTTCCTCCTTTTTCTTTTCTCTATATTTTAAGTATGCAAAAAGTGCAGCTCCGACAATTCCACCAATGAAATTTCCTCGTGTCGAAAAAATAAAGCCCTGCGGGTCGGCGACTAGTTCACTGTAATGAGAAAAAGCTTCGACCAACTTAAAACCTAAAATAAAACCGATAAACCCATTGGAAATCAATTCTCCTGTACTTGCCTTTTCTCCAATTTTTTCTTTTACTCGCTTCGACTTCAACCAACCGATTTGTTCTTTGCGCTTAAGCTCAAGCGTAAAAAGATAGGCTGCAACTAAAAAAGCAAGGGCAACAAAAAAGCCGAAAGTAGGAAAGGGTAGAGGAATCTCAAGACCAAAAAGGTCTTTGATCATGTCGGAAACGGTTGGGTACATATTTTTATCTTAAAAGTGCAAATGTAAACAATACAGCAGTTCTATATTTTAGTTTAATCTACAGTCTTGAATAAGGTGGAATACTGGAATTTTAACTTCAAACTTTTCATTTGAATTCAAGTTCTTCATTAAAAAAGTTCCCCACATCATGCCCATATCGCTCTTTAGTTCACAGAAAGATTGATAGTCGTAAACTTCTGATGAAAGTATGATGGGTTGCTTACCAACAACTCCTTCGCCTTTCACTTCTTTAAAAGTATTTGAGGAATCAAAGATATGCCAATGTCGTGCTAAAAGTTGAACATCCTCATCGCTGTTGTTGGTGATGATAATATGGTAAGCAAATAAGAATTGTCGCTCAACCGGCTTAGAATATTCGGAAAGGTAACGTGGAATTACCCTTACTCTTATTTTATTAGCTATGGACTGCATACAAATTTTTTTAATTAGTCATCAAGTTCTTTAACCGAATTGTCTTGGTGAAAACCTACTAAGCGATCGTAAATTTCACCTCTTTGTCTATGATAAACAAAAAAGTAATAATCGTTTTCTGTTTCGGAGTGAGTTCCTTCAATAACGGACAAATCACCTTCTTTTTCTCCTGAAGCTAGCGTAGCATACATATAATTGTAATAGCCTTGCTTTAAAAGTGTAGTTAGGCGATATTCTTTTTCCACCTCTACATACTCCATCTTAAAATCTTCTTTAAACTGCCAATCGCTTAGTTCACCAAAAACATAAATGTCTGCATTTTCTACAGGAGTTTCCCTTTTTAGTGTGAAGTGAGTTAACATATAGTCAGCTTCTCTGTTTTGCTCATTACTTTGGTCTCTTTTAATCAATCGCTTTCCATTAATGTCTTGTTGAGTGTAGTAGCGTTTGAATGAGCGTGGTTCTTCTGCTAAGACCCAAAGGTGGGTTTTACCGTTTTCAATTTGAACCCCATCAACGTTCATTGATTGATACCTTAAGTCTTTGGCATCAAAAAAGCGAAATTCATTATTGCCGTCAAAAAGGTTGTTGTCTTCATAATTATAGATCAATTCAGGAGTTCTAACAAAAAGAGGTTTTAAATTAAAAATGGCATTGTCCCACCTTCTGTTTTGACTTAATACAACTTGAATGTCAGCATAAGGATCTTGAATGTTGTAGTTTTGAGTGTTAATGGTAAAGTCAACCTCTTGTTTGTAATCTCTATGACGTGCTAAAGTAGCCATGTGAATATTGCTCTCAATACTTACCCTCTGTTCTACAACAAAAAAGCGTCTGGTTAAAAGTAAATCATCTTCATTGTTATTGGCGTAAACTTTAATAATGTAGTTGCCCGATTTTGTAAAAGTTAATTCTTGATTGGGAAACTCTAATTTATAGTGAATGTATGAAAAGAGTGTATTGAAAGAATATTTGTAGTCTTCTATAAATCCATTAAAGTACCCACTAATATACTCTTGTGGATTAAGAGAGGAAGGCTCCCAATTGGCATTGCAATGTACTATTTTATATGAGTAGGTATGAAATTCACTATCCAAGTCATCAAAATGCAGTTCTAACTTCTTGTTTCCATTCATAAATAGAACCGGCATTGAAAGTGGTTCGCCTTTTACATATAGTTGTGGGGTTTTTATGTTCTCTTTATAGACGTAATCTTCATAGCGAACAAAATCATCTTTCCCATACTCAGCCTGATCATTGGTTTCTTGAGCATAAGAAGAGCTGGTGTCAGAATTATTGCTTTGACTTACAGTTGAAGAAGTGGAACAAGAAAGGCTAAAAAAAATTGCTGAAAGCGATAAAGTGAGCTGGAAAAATTTGTTCATGTGAAGAATTAAAATTTAGGGCTAAATTAAACAATCTATTGGGCAATTTTCTTAGTCACTGATATACAGTTCTCATAATTTACTTTAAATACAAATGTTAATGAGTTGTTAAATAAAAGTTTAAAATTCCGTGAAAAAGCTGGAGGATAATTAAGAGAAGTAGTACTTTTGCGACCAAAATTCGAGTAGAATATTTAATATTTACTATGTCAAAAGCGGTCAAGATCAAAAGAGGAGTAGACATCAAGCTTGTTGGAGAAGCTGAAAAGGTGTTGGTAGATGCTCCCCGACCTAAAACAGTTGCGATAAAGCCAACTGATTTTGAGGGAATCAAACCTAAGGTGGTGGTAAAGCCCGGAAACGAGGTGAAAGCGGGTACAGTATTAATGTACGACAAAAACCACGAAGCGGTAAAGTTTACTTCTCCCGTAAGTGGTGAGGTAGTAGAAGTGAAAAGAGGAGAAAAACGTAAGCTCTTAGAGATTATCGTTTTGGCCGACCAAGAAACAAAGTACGAAGACTTCGGTGCGGCTGATCCCGCTTCATTGGATGCTAAGCAAATCAAAGAAAAAATTTGTGCTTCCGGTTTATGGCCATTTATTAAGCAACGTCCTTATGATGTTATTGCTAATCCAAATGATGAACCAAAGTCAATTTTTATCTCCGCTTTCGATTCAGCACCATTAGCTCCTGATAATGATTTTATTCTTCATGGTGAAGATAAGTTGTTTCAAAAAGGTGTTGATGCATTGGCAAAATTGACTAAAGGGAAAATTCACCTTACTGTAAACGGTGCTGCTAAAGCTGATGAAGTTTTCTTGAATGCCAAAAATGTTGTTCGCCATGAAGTAAGCGGACCGCATCCGGCAGGTAATGTTGGACTTCACATTCACAATTTTGATCCAATTAATACTGGTGAAACTGTTTGGGTAGTAAAACCACAAGATGTTTTGGCAATTGGTCGCTTGTTTGAAAGTGGAAAGTTTGATGCAAGAAGAATTATTGCACTTGCCGGGGCTCAAGTAAAAGATCCTAAATATTATAGAACAATTTTAGGCGCTTCAACAAAAGAGCTTTTTGAGCAACATACATCTAGTGATAATACTCGCTATATTAGTGGTAGTGTGTTAACAGGAACCAAAATCGACCAAGAAGGTTATTTAGGTTTTTACGACTATCAACTGACGGCTATTCCGGAAGGTGGAGAGCCTCAAATGTTTGGTTGGATTACACCAAATCCAAATAAATTCAGTATTTCTAGAGCCTTGCCTAGTTGGTTGCAACCTGGTAAAAAATATAATCTTACAGCAGATAAAAATGGTGAGGAAAGACCGTTTGTTGTAACAGAAGAGTACGAAAAGGTATTTCCATTTGATATTTATCCGGTTCAGTTGCTGAAAGCAATTATGATTGAAGATATTGAATTAATGGAAGAGTTAGGAGTTTACGAAGTAGCACCGGAGGATTTTGCTTTATGTGAAACCGTTTGTACTTCAAAAATTCCTTCGCAAGAAATTGTACGCAATGGCTTGAATATGTTGCGCAAAGAAATGAGCTAAAACTAATTATATTAAAATGAGTAATCCTATTTATAAGTTTTTAGAAGAAAAGGTTAAGCCAAACTTTGAGGAAGGAGGAAAGCTTGAAAAGTTTTACCCTGCTTACGATGCTTTGGAAACTTTTATGTTTGTTCCGGGACACACAACGCCTAAAGTTGGATCGCATATTCGCGATGGAATCGACATGAAAAGAACGATGATTATGGTTGTTTTAGCCATGATTCCCGCTCTTTTATTCGGTATTTGGAATACCGGTTATCAACACTTTTTGGCATTGGGCGAAACATCTACCTTTTGGGAGAATGTTGGTTACGGTGCTTTAAAAGTATTGCCAATTGTAGTAGTTTCTTATGCAGCAGGTTTGGCAGTTGAATTTATTTTTGCCATTATTAATAAACACCAGGTGAACGAAGGTTTCTTGGTTTCGGGAATGTTAATTCCACTTTGTTTGCCGGTTGAAATTCCACTTTGGATGGTGGCAGTGGCGACTATTTTTGCTGTAGTAATTGGTAAAGAGGTGTTTGGTGGAACTGGTATGAACATCTTAAACGTAGCTTTAACGGCTCGTGCATTCTTATTCTTTGCTTACCCCACTTGGATGTCGGGTGATAAAGTTTGGATAGGCGGTGGAACTGATGAAGCTGTAGCTATGGCTGATGGTTCTACAGGTGCTACTTTGTTAGCTCAAGCTACCGAAAAGTCATCAGGTTTTGTAAACGCTGCAGGTGCAGAATACGGAAACACTTTTATGGACGCTTTCCTCGGTTTTATCCCAGGTTCTATTGGAGAAACTTCTGTATTGGCAATTTTAATTGGAGCAGCTATTTTGTTAATTACCGGAATCGGAAGTTGGAAAATTATGCTTTCAGCTGTTTTAGGTGGTTATGTAATGGGATTAATTTTTAATGCCTTTGCAGTAAATCCATTTATGGAAGTACCGGCTCACGAACATTTAGTGTTTGGTGGATTTGCCTTTGGTGTTGTATTTATGGCTACTGATCCTGTAACTGCCTCTCAAACCGGTACAGGGAAATACATTTACGGTTTCCTAATTGGCTTGTTAGCCATAATGATTCGCGTATTTAACCCTGCATACCCTGAAGGTGTAATGTTGGCTATTTTATTTATGAATGTAATGGCGCCATTAATTGATCACTATGTGATTCGCACAAATGTTAACCGAAGAAAAAAACGTACTGCAGCTGTTGCAGCCTAAAAAATTAACTATGGACGTAAATAAGAACTCGTACACATTTATTTTTTCAGCCATTCTCGTAATAGTGGTAGCCGGCTTATTGGCATTTGTTTCTGAAAGCTTAAAGCCGATGCAAAAAGAGAATGTTCGCATTGAAAAGATGCAAAACATCTTGGCTTCTGTTGGAATGGAATCAACTCCGCAAAACGCCGCTGAAAAATTTGAGAAATACATTGTAGATCAGAAAATGTTAAGCAATGACGGTGAGGTTTTGACTGCTACAGAAATTGATCCTTTTGACATTGATGTAGTTCAACAATACAAAGCTGTTCCTGCTGAAGAAAGACAATATCCATTGTTTATCTTTGAAGAAAATGGTGCAAAAAAATATATTGTTCCACTTGCCGGTAAAGGTTTATGGGGTCCCATTTGGGGATACATTTCTTTTGAAGAGGATATGAATACAGTTTACGGAACAACTTTCGATCACAAATCAGAAACTCCCGGTTTAGGTGCAGAGATAAATACTGACCCTTTCCAAGATAAGTTTATTGGAAAAACGATTTTTGATCAATCGGATAATTTTGTTTCAGTTGATGTAGTGAAAGGTGGAGTTGATACCAGTGGTGATCAACACAAAATCGACGGTATTTCCGGAGGAACCATTACTTCAAAAGGAGTGGGAGAAATGATTGAGCGTACATTAAAAGTTTATGTACCTCACTTCAAGGGTAACAAACAAGCTGCTTTATAATATTAAATTAATTAAGACATGAGTGAAACAGCAGAAGCAACCAAAGATGTTGCAAAAGAACCAAAAGAGCCTTTATTCTCAGCAAAGAATAAGCGCTTATTATCGGATCCATTGAACGATGACAACCCAATTACCATTCAAGTGTTGGGGATTTGTTCAGCTTTGGCGATTACTGTTCAGGTAAAACAAGCCTTTGTAATGTCGCTTTCCGTTTTATTTGTAATGATTGGTGCGAACTTAATCGTTTCTTGGATGAGAAACTTAATTCCCGGTCGTGTTCGTATTATTGTTCAATTAGTGATTGTAGCTGCATTGGTTATTTTAGTTGACCAAGTTCTAAAAGCCTTTTTATACGACGTAAGTAAACAACTTTCAGTTTTCGTTGGTTTGATTATTACGAATTGTATTATCATGGGACGTTTAGAAGCTTTTGCTCTTGGAAATAAGGCTTGGCCTTCTTTTCTTGATGCAGTCGGAAATGCTGCCGGTTATGGCTGGATTTTAATTGCTGTAGCAGTTGCCAGAGAGTTTTTCGGTTCCGGAAAATTATGGGGTGTGCAATTAATACCCGATGCTTTCTACGAATTCGGATATATGAATAACGGTTTAATGATTTTGCCTCCTATGGCACTGATTACCGTTGGAATCATTATCTGGGTTCAACGTTCGAAAAACACTAAATTGATTGAAGAAAACTAAAGAATTAGTAAAGAGATAAGCCATGGATTATATTAATATTTTCGTTAAGTCGATTTTTGTCGATAACATGATTTTCGCCTACTTCTTGGGAATGTGTTCATACTTAGCCGTTTCTAAGACTGTGAAAACAGGTGTAGGTTTGGGTGCCGCCGTTATTTTCGTATTGGGAATTACTGTGCCTATTAACTATTTATTGGAAAATTATGTATTAAAAGAAGGAGCTTTAGCTTGGTTAGACGAAGAATTTGCTACTGTAGATTTAAGCTTCTTGAGTTTTATTATGTTTATTGCTGTGATTGCCTCTATGGTTCAATTAGTAGAAATGGCGGTTGAAAAATTTGCCCCTGCACTTTACGGTGCTTTGGGTATTTTCTTGCCTTTGATTGCGGTAAACTGTTCAATTTTGGGCGGTAGTTTATTTATGCAAGAAAGACAATACGCAAACATTGGAGAGGCTACGGTGTTTGGTTTAGGTTCCGGAGTAGGTTGGTTCTTGGCAATTGTTGCTATTGCAGCTATCCGTGAAAAAATTAGATACTCAAACGTTCCTGCACCATTAAGAGGACTTGGAATCACTTTCATCATCACCGGATTGATGGGAATAGCTTTCATGAGTTTTATGGGAATTGAACTTTAATTAATCGGAAAAACTAACTAGAATAAGATAAGATATGATTTTAGCATTGAATTCAGCAACAATCGGAGCAGCAGTAGTAGTGGTGCTTATCGTAGTACTATTGTTAGTAATGTTGTTGCTATGGGCAAAGGCAAAGTTGACCACCTCAGGGCCGGTTAAGCTAACCATTAATGGTGAAAAAGAAATTGAAGTAAGTGCAGGTAACACGCTTTTGAGTACATTAAGTGATCAAAAAATATTTTTGCCTTCTGCATGTGGTGGCGGTGGAACTTGCGCCATGTGTAAATGTCAGGTAAAAAGTGGTGGAGGAGAAATTCTTCCAACCGAAAAGCCATACTTTTCTCGAAAAGAAATTCAAGAGGATTGGCGTTTAGGTTGTCAGGTGAAAGTTAAACAAGACATGGACATTCAAATTCCGGATGAAATTTTTGGAATTAAAAAATGGGAGTGCGAAGTGGTTTCAAATTACAATGTGGCTACTTTCATTAAAGAATTTGTCGTTCGTCTACCTGAAGGAGAAACGCTTGATTTTGAAGCAGGAGGTTATATTCAAGTGGATGTACCTGCCATTACTTGTGATTTTAAAGATATTGACATTGCTCCACATCCGGATGATCCTGCAGGACCGGATAAGTTTAAAGAAGACTGGGACAAGTTTAACTTGTGGCCATTAACAATGAAAAACCCCGAGCCGGTTTTTAGAGCATACTCTATGGCTAACCACCCGGCAGAAGGAAACATCATCATGTTAAATATTCGTATCGCTACGCCTCCTTGGGATCGTGAAAAGAATACTTGGATGAATGTTAACCCGGGAATTTGTTCTTCTTATGTATTTACAAGAAAACCCGGAGATAAAGTAACCATTTCAGGACCTTATGGTGAGTTCTTTATTAAAGATACCGATAAAGAAATGGTTTACATTGGTGGTGGTGCCGGTATGGCTCCATTAAGAGCTCATATTTTCCACTTATTCCAAACTCTTAAAACCGATAGAAAAGTGTCTTATTGGTACGGTGGACGATCTAAGAGAGAATTGTTCTATGTTGAGCACTTCAGAAAGTTAGAGAAAGAGTTTCCAAACTTTAAATTTCACATTGTTTTATCTGAGCCTTTAGAAGAAGATAATTGGAAAGAGAAAAAGTCGATCGATGATGAAGGTGACGGTTTCTTAGGTTTTGTTCACCAGGCTTTTATTGATAATTACTTGAGTAAACACGAAGAACCGGAAGAAATCGAGTTTTACTTCTGTGGACCTCCAATGATGAATGCCGCAGTAATTAAAATGTGTGATGATTGGGGAATTCCTGAAGAACACATTAGCTTCGATGATTTTGGAGAGTAATAAATAAAATATTAATGTAATAAAAAGGCTGCTCGAATGAGTGGCCTTTTTTAGTTGTATTCAGAAACTTTTCACAACTTTACCTGTTTTTAATATTAATGATTCACTACCACACTTACCCACATAAAGAAAGCAAAGAGTGGGTGGCATTTATTCATGGAGCCGGAGGCAGTAGTAGTATTTGGTTTAAACAACTAAAGTACTTTAAGAGTAAGTATAATGTCTTGCTAGTTGATTTACGTGGTCATGGTAAATCAAAATTTCCTTTATTTAAAAAGTTAAGATCCTACAATTTCAAAATTATTCGTGAGGATGTGTTGGAGGTTTTAAATCAACTGAATATCGAAAGTGCTCATTTTGTTGGAATATCACTTGGAACAATAATTATTCGCGATTTAGCCGAAAATAATCCCGAAAGAGTTAAGAGTATGATTTTAGGTGGAGCAGTTATGAAACTTAACCTAAGAGGTCAACTTTTAATGCGCTTAGGGAATTGGTTTAAATCCATGTTGCCGTACATGATTTTATATAAACTTTTTGCATGGGTAATTCTACCGAGAAGAAAACATAAAGAATCTAGAAACCTATTTGTAAGAGAAGCTAAAAAGTTAGATCAAGGAGAGTTTAAAAAGTGGTTTGCATTGGTTTCTGAAATTAACCCCTTGCTTCGTTTTTTTAGAATTAATGGGAGTGAAGTACCGTCACTTTACATTATGGGAGAGGAAGACTATATGTTTTTACCCTCAGTGAAAAAATTAGTAAGTGAACAAAAAAATACGGCTTTAGAGGTTTTGCCCAATTGCGGACATGTTGTAAATATCGACTGCCCTCAATTGTTTAATGAACTAAGCAGCCGATTTATTCAGCAGTTTCAGTATAAAAATCTCGATAACGTAAAATATCAAACTGCTCTTTCTTAATTTGATGTGCACAGTTAAAATGACCTAGCGGGCAGCTTTTTCTTCCGTGAATTCCGCATGGCCTACAGCTTAGTTTTTCTTCTGTTTCAACAATTTTCGATTTGGTAGACAATGGTCCAAAACCAAAAGATGGAATAGTTGAGCAAAAAACCGCATTGGTTGGTGCATTCATTGCAGAAGCCATGTGCATAGGCGCAGAATCGTTAACGTAATTCATAGCTGCTTTTTCCATTAAGGCTGCAGAAGCTAAGAATTCTAATTTACCGGCAAGATTAATCAACTTAGGGCGCTTACACATTTCTATTAACTCTTCGCAGGCATCAAAATCATCAGGACCACCTAGCAAATAAATCGGCCAATCATCGTCTTGCGCTAAAATCAACTCTGCCCATTTTAGTGCGGGAAATTCTTTGGTTTTCCATACAGAAGTAGGTGCTATACACAAATAGGGTAGTGCTTGATATTTTGAAACAGAAGCGTAATCAATTTTGCGTGGATAAAGTTTCGGTCGAATGTATTTTTTATCTGTAATTTCCTTGATTAAAGAAAGATTTCTACTTGTTTCATGTTGTCCTTTTAATCGATGACCAACCTTTTTATCGAAAAGAAAGGAAAGTGGATTTTTTCGAAAGCCAATCTTAAGCTTTGCACCGGAAAGAGCCGTAATTAAACCGGAAGCAAAAAAACGTTGTACATTAACAACAGTATCATATTTCTTGCTTCTAACTAAAGCTATGACTTTTAATAGGCTACTGTATTTATTGTGTTTCTTCTTCCAAATAAATACATCATTTAAGTAAGGATGACCTTTTAATAGTCCACCATTTCCTCTTCTCACCAAAAAATCAATTTTTGCTTCAGGATAATGCTGATGCAATTTCTCTATGATGGGTGTTGCTAAAATTACATCACCTATAAATGCTGTTTGTATGATGAGGATTTTTTGCATTAAACTGCTACTTCAAAGTCTCTTAATACATTATTTAGAGAGGTTTTTAAGTCCGTGCTTGCTTTGCGTTGACCTATAATTAATGCGCAAGGTACTTGATACTCTCCAGCCGGGAATTTTTTCGTGTAAGAACCGGGAATTACCACTGACCTTGCCGGAACTCTTCCTCGATACTCTTTAGGTTCATCCCCACTAACGTCAATTACTTTGGTGGATTTTGTAAGCACTACATTTGCACCTAAAACGGCTTCCTTTTCTACATGAACGCCTTCCACAACAATACATCTGGAGCCAATGAAGCAGCCATCTTCTATAATTACAGGTGCCGCTTGTAAAGGTTCTAAAACACCACCAATACCCACGCCACCGCTAAGGTGAACATTCTTGCCGATTTGAGCACAACTGCCAACTGTTGCCCAAGTATCTACCATTGTTCCTTCGTCGACATAAGCACCGATGTTTACATAAGAAGGCATCATTACTACACCCTTTGAGATATAGGCACCATAACGAGCAATAGCATGAGGAACAACTCTTACACCTTTTTTAGCGTAATTTGCTTTTAGCGCCATTTTATCGTGAAACTCAAAAGGACCTATTTCAATGGTTTCCATCTTGCGTATGGGGAAATACAGAACGACAGCTTTCTTTACCCATTCATTCACTTGCCAGCCACTTTCTGTTGGTTCAGCACATCTCAACTTTCCTTCATCAATGGCTAAAATCACTTCTTCGATTGCTTGAATGGTTTTACTTTCATTCAAGAGCTCTCTATTTTCCCAAGCGGCCTCAATAATTGTCTTTAATTCCTTCATTTAATTTTCTTTTGACTTAAAAAATAATTTCTCGAGTTTTTTAGTACAGCTTTCCCAATTATAGTTTTGGCTAACAAAAGCATAACCTCGGTCAGCTATTTCATTTGCATTTTCTCGATTACTTAATAGCTGCAGGCAAAGTTGAGCAAATTCTTCTGCATTTTTACCGATTAGAATGTTTTCGGCATTTGTAGCACCCAAGGCATTATTCGCCAATTCTGAAGTAATGCAGGGTACTTTCATTGCCATTGCTTCCAGTAGCTTATTCTGCAAACCGGTACCTATCTGCATGGGAGCTAAAAATACTTTTGCTTTCGAATAATAACTTCTTATGTCGTCAACCCAACCGGTAATTTCTACGGAATCACTTGCTAGTCTTTGAACCCTAGCAGATGGATTCGCACCGGCAATTACTACTTTAATCTCTTTGTTTTTAGTATGAATTAATGGAAGTATCTCTTTGCAAATAAACTCAGCTGTAAGAACATTCGGTGGATAAGACATATTTCCAGTAAATAAAATGTCGATGCTTTTATCGCTTTTTGGCTTTTTAAAAAAGTCTAAGTCTACACCGTTAGGAATAATTTCGATCTTGTTATTATCCGCATGAATAATCAATTCTCTATCTTGTTCTGAAATAATTGTTTTATTATCGAATTCAGAAAAAATAAAGTGTTCATACTTTTTTAATCTTTTACCTTCAATTTTCACAAATGGCTTTAAGTAAAATGGGGCTTTTTCAATTCTTCGCTCCATTCCTCGCGAAAGCGCATCCATATAGTCTAAGGTTTTGGGAGCAGGATAGGACTTTACGTACTCGCTTATTCGAATTAATTGACAGTAAAGATGTTCAATCTTATTTTGGTTGAAGAATTTCCAAACTTTACTCTTTGCTCTTCTGTTATAGAAATAGGCTATTTGCAGTGGAAGTCCGCTAAAAAGTAAGCTATAAATGAGGTTTAAAAGAATACTCCACTTACTGAGTTTTATAATTTTTATCTCTTTACAGTAAGGAGTAAGTTTTTCAATTGCTTTAGGATGTAATTGATTTGTGTTTATTGCGCAAAGATAAATTTCATGATTTTTAGAAAGCTCTTTAATTTGATGAAAGGCCCTTAGTTTATCTCCTTTTTCTAAAGGGTAGGGGACGCGAGAAAGTAAAACTCCCAACTTCATGATTAGACCTCCTCCTTCGTTTGATCACTTTTTTTGCGAAACAATTTTTTTAGACTATCAAAATAACTATCTAAGCGGAAGAATGAAGAATCAGTGGTGGCTTTATAAGTAAAAAATAAACCAACTGGCAACAAAATCATAGAAGCCATCCACATGCCTTGAACTACCGGCATAGCACCTTCTTTCGACATTTTTTCACCGGTAATGCTCAAAATGTGGAAGATTAAGAAGAAGATTACTGAAATAACAATCGGCATTCCCAGGCCTCCTTTTCTAATAATTGCACCAAGTGGAGCCCCTATTAAAAATAAAACCAGACAAGCAAATGAAAGTGTTAGCTTTTGATGCCATTGAATTTTATGATAGTTAATGTACTTTGTTCTATTGTACATATCTTCCACAATGCTGCTCAATCGAGACTTGGCATTTCTGCTTAAGTTGGTGGCCGTAACTAAAACTTGCTTTTGTTTGTTGAAAGGGAGGTTGTTGTATAGTGAATCAAAGTCAACACTTCGGTTGACAGATATTAATTCTTTTTTCTCTTTTTTGTTGTTGTAAAATATTGAGCTTTTCTTAAAACCCGATTTAAAAGACTTAAAGTGACTTGATTGTAATTTACTTAAAGTGTCAATAGCGTCGTCTAATTGCTCCATATTGAGCATTTTGTAATTGCTCTTAAATAAGTCTTCATCTGTACGATTTAGCGTAAATTGAGAAAGGTCAAATCGGATTAGTTGTTCTCCAAACTTGCTCCTCATGTGAGGGAAATCCCTTTTTTGATTGTCTTCACTTTCATCGTAGCTATATCCATCAATGAGTTTTAAGTTCATGACTTGGTTGTTGTTGTCGCTCACAGTCATAATTCCTTCTTGAGCTACAATAACTACTCTGTTCCCATCACCTGAAGTGTGGTCGTAAATTAAGACATCATACAGGTGCTCCACATCGTCAATAACTTTTTTATCACGAACTCTAATTGAATAATCATCCAAAGAATTAGAAAAAATACCCGGTTGAATATCCATAGTGGGTTTTTGTTCTTTTACATCGTAAAGGAGTGATTTACTTTTGAGGTTGGCAATCGGTAAGAGGTAATTTGAAAATACAAATGCCAAAATACTTAATAAGAAAGCCACCACCGCCAAAGGTCGAAGGATTCGTTTAAGAGATATACCGGCAGACTTGAAGGCAACGAGTTCGTAGTTTTCACCTAAGTTCCCCATTGTCATTATGGAAGACAAGAGAATGGAAAGAGGCAAAGCCATAGGAACTAGACTTGCAGAAACGTAAATAAGTAGCTCTACAATAACTGTCCATTCAAGCCCTTTCCCTACCATATCGTCGATGTACTTCCATACAAATTGCATTAAAAGCACAAAGAGGGCAATAAAAAAAGTCGCGAAAAATGGCGACGCAAAAGACTTGAGTATGAATTTTGAAAATGTCTTCAACAGAGGAGTTTCTTTACTGCAAAGTTAATGATTTGATTAAGCTGCAGTGGAGCAGTAAAGGTTTTTTATGAACCTATAGCGTGTAATAAACTGCTAACTTGACTTTCCCATAATTGTTTCGATTCTTCAACTTCGTCCTCCTCGGCAAAGTCAGTAACCAATAATGAAACGTCATTGGTTAAGTCATCAGTTATAATTCTAAACTCAAAATAAGCTTCATCGTCATCTTCTTCTTCCCAACGGAATCGTATGTATTGGTCTGTTTTTTTGCTTACTAAGTCAGCAACTTCTTCAGATCCATCCCAAATAAATGTAAATTTTTTACCCCTAGAGTTTACATTATCAGCAAACCATTCAGCTAAGCCGGATGGAGTGGATAAAAATTTGTAGAGCATTTTGGGAGATGCTTTAACAACAAACTCGATTTCATATTTCGTCTTTTCTGACATAAGTCCAAAGATTTATTGGCTTGCAAGATAATTAATTTATGGCAAAGGAAAACATTTTTTGAAAAAGGAAAGTATCTTTCTTAACAAGTTTCACAAAATGAGATCCTTTTATTGATGGCAAATTTAGCTTAAAATCTTTCTTTAAATTTTCAATTTCAACTTTAAGATTTATGCAAAAAAAGTATATTTGCACCCTCAAAAAATGGCGAGGTAGCTCAGCTGGTTAGAGCGTCGGATTCATAACCCGGAGGTCGGGGGTTCAAGTCCCCCTCTCGCTACAAAAACTAAAGTCAACTGTTAGATAATGGTTGGCTTTTTTTGTTTTTAATCAATACATTTACTTTATTTAAGCTCACAACCATGAACAAAGATTTAATCGCAAAAGAAAGTGTTATCATAAATACTTCAGCAGATCAAGTTTGGGATTCTTTAGTGAATCCTGATATAATCAAAAAATACCTTTTTGGCACGGAAGTAATTACAGATTGGAAAGTAGGGAGTAAGGTTGTTTTCCAAGGCGAATACGACGGACATCAATACAAAGACAAGGGGAATGTGATTGAAGTAAAACCGAACGAACTACTTAAGTACAACTATTGGAGCTCTTTTAGTGGAATAGCTGATGAAGCGGAGAATTATTCAATGGTGACCTACACCCTTGAAAAACTAAATGAACAAAAAGTAAAATTGACATGGCATCAAAAAGGTTTTGCCAATGAGGCTGCTCAAAAGCATACTGAAAATGAGCTTTCAGCTATACTTAAGCAAATAAAAGAGTTGGTGGAGGGATGATGATTCAGAATACAAGTATTAAAAAATGACTTTAGAACGAAAAATCTCAAAAGTATTTAAGCTGAACGATGAGAATTGGATGAAACATGCCAATCCTTGGAGTGTGTGGACGCGATACAGCGTTTTACCCATAATCATCTTTGCCTTTTGGAGTAGGATGTGGATTGGATGGTGGTGTTTAATTCCCGCTACACTATCGATTTTGTGGATGTTCTTTAATCCGATCCTTTTCTCCAAACCAAAATCAACTAAAAATTGGGCTTCAAAATCGGTTTTGGGAGAAAGGGTGTATCTGAACCGAGATCAAATACCCATTCCCGAAATCCATCAAAAACCCATTCATAAAATCCTGAATTCCATTTCATCAGTGGGTATGTTATTAGCTATTTGGGCTACCGTTTACTATTCGATTTGGGGCGCAATTTTAGGAGTTTCCTTGGCATATTTAGGCAAAAGTTGGTTTTTAGACCGCATGGTTTGGCTCTATGAGGACATGAAAGATAAGGAGGAAACTTATAAAAGTTGGGAGTATTGAATATTCTTCAGCTTATTGAAAACTCTTAATGCTTGCATAAAAGCATTCATCAAACCCCTTTCCAAACCATCAACACTCCACTAATCACCATCAAAGCAATCACAATTTTGCGAAAGGAAGCATCGCTCAGTCGACTGAGAATTCGCTTGCCAAAAATGTTGCCCACAGTTGCACCCAGACCAATGATGAGTCCGTACCACCATAAGTCGCCGTGAAGTGCACCTAAAAAAGTATAGGAACTCAGTTGTGCAATGCCGGCAATAAAGGAATTGGCCGTTTTGGTGGCGATCATCTTTTCTTTCATCAAACCGTAGTTCAAATAAAATGGATTAAGAATTGGTCCGGTTGCTCCAAACAGCGTGGAAACCAATGTCACTAAAAATCCCAAAGGAATAAAGTAAGCCAACTTCATAGGAAAGGAGCGCTTTTTCTTGCCAAAGCGATACTGAAAAACGGTGCTAATGAGGAAAAGTCCCAAGATCACTTGCAACCAATCGGCTTTGAGCTGCACAAAAATGTAACCGCCCACTAAAGCTCCGACAATAGCCGATGGAACGTAATAAGCGACGATTTTCCAGTCAATGTCTTTCCAAAACAAAATCAGCCGTGCGGGCCGACCGATCATATTGCCCAAGTTAACCACCGGAGCCACCACCGAAGGGGAGAGGTAAAAACCCACCACCGGAACCATAATGAGCGCACCGCCACCACCGGAAAGCGTACTCACCACATAAGCTAAAATGCCAATGAGAAAAAGGATGAGGTAAGTCATCGAAGCAAATTTTTAGGTTTGCAATACGCCTACATTGTATGCTTTTTCAATGGGGGCATTATTGGCAGCTTCTATGCCCATAGAAACCCATTTTCTAGTGTCTAATGGATCAATGACATTATCTACCCACAAGCGAGCCGCTGCGTAGTAAGGCGAGGTTTGCTTTTCGTAACGCTCAGTAATTTCCTTTAAATGCGCCTCTTTGTCTTTATCTGTAATTTCTTCGCCTTTAGCTTTTAAGGTTGTCATCTTAATCGATAGTAAAGTGTTGGCTGCTTGAGAACCGCCCATTACGGCAATGTTGGCGGTTGGCCATGCGGCAATTAATCGAGGATCGTAAGCTTTTCCACACATGGCGTAGTTCCCGGCTCCGTAACTGTTGCCCATAACAATGGTAAACTTAGGAACAACTGAATTTGCCATGGCATTTACCATTTTTGCACCGTCTTTGATAATTCCGCCATGCTCTGATTTAGATCCAACCATAAATCCGGTTACATCTTGTAAAAACACCAAAGGAATTTTCTTTTGATTGCAGTTCATGATAAAACGAGCAGCTTTATCCGCAGAATCAGAATAAATTACTCCGCCAAATTGGGTTTCTCCTTTTTTTGTTTTTACCAACTTCCGTTGATTGGCCACTATGCCCACCGACCATCCGTCGATTCGGGCATAAGCACAAACAATGGTTTTGCCGTACTCTGCTTTGTATTCGTCAAACTCACTATTGTCTACTAAGCATTTAATAATCTCTTTTACATCGTACTGCTTAGAACGGTCGTAGGGTATTTTGCTGTAAAGTGCTTTGGGCTCAGTGTTTGGTTTTACCGCTTTTTTACGATTAAATCCGGCTTTATTTTGCTCACCTAATTTGTCCATAATGTTTTTAATGGTACTAAGGCAATCCTTGTCGTCTTTGCTTTTGTAGTCGGTTACTCCTGAAATTTCACAATGCGTTGTTGCTCCGCCAAGCGTTTCATTGTCGATGTTTTCTCCAATAGCGGCTTTCACTAAATAAGATCCGGCTAAAAAGATGGAACCGGTTTTGTCAACAATCAGCGCTTCGTCACTCATAATGGGCAAGTAAGCACCACCGGCAACACAACTACCCATTACAGCGGCAATTTGAGTAATTCCCATGGAGGACATTACTGCATTATTTCGGAATATACGTCCGAAGTGCTCCTTATCAGGAAAGATTTCATCTTGCATAGGCAAAAAGACGCCGGCACTATCAACTAAATAAATAATCGGCAGTCTATTCTCAATAGATATTTCTTGAGCACGTAAATTTTTCTTTGCTGTAATTGGAAACCACGCACCGGCTTTTACAGTAGCATCATTAGCAACTACAATACTCAAAACACCTGAAACGTAGCCAACTTTAACAACTACACCACCACTCGGACAACCGCCATACTCTTCGTACATCCCTTCGCCCACAAAAGAACCAATTTCAAAACTGTTGCTTTTGTCATCTAATAAAAAGTCAATTCGCTCACGTGCTGTTAGTTTTCCCTTTTTATGTTGTTTTTCAATTTTCGACTTTCCACCACCAAGCTCAATGGCCTCCTGCTTTCTTTTCAACTCAGAAATCATCAATCGGATGTTGTCATCATTTTTGCTTTCTTCTAAATCTATTTTCTTTGCCATTGTATCTATTTTTTAAAAACTAATTTTAACTCTTTTAAATAAGCTGTACTTGCAGGTCCTAAATTAAAAAGCAAATCGAGAATGCTCAAATTAGGTATAAATCCAAATTTCTCACTAAATACTTGAATGTATTTAGGAAAATGTATGGACGAATAAGTAGCTTTTGGATGAATTAAACTTCTATAATCAGGATTTTGTTCTTGATAACTTTGCGTTGTTTCAACTTTATAGTCTAACTGAAGTAGTGATAAAACTATTTCTTCAAAAGCACTATTTAAGTCGACTAATTTATCGTGCTTCTTTTCTTCATAGAAAGGCCGAAAATCTTCTTCATAAAACTCGAAGTAGGGTGAAAGGCGATAGGCTGATTCGAATGACTTCCAATGTAGTCGCTGCCAATTTTCATCATAATTGACCGTTATCTCCTTCATTGGAGTTCGGTTTTTTCGCTTATTAAGTGGTACAATCAACTTTAGTTTCCCATTGGCTCCATATATTTCAGCGCGACTTCTATAAGTTTGTTTTACGAAATTTTCGTGTACGTCAATGGCGTAATGCTTATGCTGAGCAATCAATGCATAATGTACAATTGGCGCTAGATATGCTGATGAAAGTACAATCATTCGATTAAATCAATTTTTGCGCTTCCATTAATAATCGAGATTTATCAATAGGAACCACGCCTACATTTTCACAAACTAAACCACCCGCAAGGTTGGAAAGTTCGGCAATTACTTTTGCCTCTTGATTCATTGCTAAACACAAAGTAGCCACGCTAATTACCGTATCGCCGGCACCGGAAACATCTGTAATGTCTCTGTGGTGCGCAGGAATGTGGTGCTTTTCACTTTTACTGTGAATATAAACACCATGCTCAGAAAGGGTAACCAATGTTTTTTTATTTTGCAAAATGGACTCTAATTTTTCAATAGCTGCTTCAAGCCCGTCTAATTGATCCATTTTGAAATCAATCTTTAAACCTTCTTTCAATTCTTTTAAATTGGGTTTAAACAGGCTGACTTTTTTATAAGCAGTAAAGTTTCTTTTTTTAGGGTCAACAGCAGTTGGAATATTCATTTTTTCAGCCAAGTCAACTACTTTGTCGATAAGAGTAGGAACAATTACTCCTTTGTCGTAATCTTCAAAAATTATGGCGTCAATCGATTGCTCTTTGATGACTTTCTCAATCTGATTGTAAAAAGTACTGACTTCTACTTTGCTAAGCGGATGAACATCCTCGGCATCTACCCGCAACATTTGGTGATTATTGCCGATTATTCTCGTTTTTTTGGTTGTTTTTCTTTCAGCAGAGCGAATAATGCCATGATCGCTTTGCCCGTTTTTCTGTAATAAATCAACAAATTCATCACCTTCCTCATCTTCGCCAATTACAGCGCACAAAATTGGCGTAGCTCCCATAGCTTGAATATTGAGTGCTACATTAGCTGCACCGCCCATTCGAGATTCTTTTTTGTTTACACTAACGATCGGAACGGGAGCTTCAGGAGAAATGCGGTCAACTTTTCCCCAATAATAGGCATCCACCATTACATCTCCAATAATGAGTATGTTGAGTTTTTGGAAATCCTCAAAAAGTTGATTTAGTTCGTTTAAGCTCAGCTTCATGGGTTACTTTAATTGTTGCAAAGCATCGGCTATGCGGTTAATGGCTTTAATCAGTTGGTCGTTAGATGTTGCATAAGATAAGCGAATGCAATTTGGATTGCCAAATGCCTCGCCGGTTACAACTGCTACTTGAGCTTCGTTGAGCAAATACATTGAAAAATCAGTTGCATCTTTTATTGTCCCACCGCTTGTTGTTTGTTTGCCAAAATAGCTGCTGATATTCGGAAAAACGTAGAATGCTCCTTCCGGTTCATTGGTTTCAATTCCGGGAATTTCATTTAGCATTTTCAATACTAAATCTCTTCGTTCTTTAAAAGCTTTATTCATTTCATTGGTAACAGAAGGGTCAGCCTCCAAGGCAGTAATTACCGCTCTCTGTGTAATGCTGTTTGTTCCACTGGTAAACTGACCTTGTATTTTAGAGCAAGCGTCGGCAATCCATTTTGGTGCGCCAATGTAGCCTAATCGCCAGCCGGTCATTGAAAAGCCTTTTGATACACCATTCACTGTTATTACTTGATTGTAGATATTATCAAACTGAGCGATACTTTCGTGTTTTCCAACAAAGTTGATGTGCTCATAAATTTCATCAGAAATCACATAAAAGTCTTCTTTTGCAGCAATTACATTCGCCAACTCTTTCAATTCTGCTTTGCTGAAAATAGAACCCGAAGGATTACAAGGGCTGCTGAAAATCATCAACTTTGTTCTTGGCGTAATGGCTCTTTTCAGTTGTTCAGCATTAATTTTAAAGTCTTGTTCAATGCCGGATTCTACAATCACCGGAATCCCTTCAGCTAACTTAACCAATTCCAAATAACTCACCCAATAAGGAGAGGGAATAATTACTTCGTCGCCTGGGTTTACTAAGCTCAATACCACATTGGCTAAAGATTGCTTAGCACCGGTTGATACAACAATTTGGTCTGTTTTGTAATCTAAGCCATTGTCTCTTTTGAATTTTTTGGAAATGGCTTCTCTCAATTCCAAATAACCCGGAACAGGTGTATATTTTGTATAGTTTTCGTCAATGGCTTTTTTAGCAGCTTCCTTTATAAAGTCGGGTGTATTAAAATCCGGTTCTCCTAAACTCAAGCTAATGATGTCTTTTCCTTCTGCTTTTAACTCTCTGCTTCGCTGAGCCATAGCAATTGTTTGCGACTCAGATAAATTTTGAATTCTCTTGGAAACTTCTTCCATGTTTAATTTTTAAATAAGTGAATCACAAAGCTAATAAAATTGCCTCTAGTTTACCGCCTGCTTTTTGCTTATCAAAGTTGGATGTTCCTGTCCTTATTTTTGAAAAGAAGCCCTACTTTTGTCTAAAAATAAATTTATGGAAGTAGTTTTTGAAATACTTAAATATGTCTTGCCATCGGCGATCGTTTTTGTAGGAGTGTATTTTATAATGAATAACTTTTTCGACAATGAGCAGCGTAAAATGAGTTTGCGCATGCGAACCGACGATAGAAAACAAGTACTTCCGATTCGCTTACAAGCTTATGAGCGTATTATTTTATATTTAGAGCGCATAAATCTGAGCAATATGGTTATGCGTATGCATAAAAACAATATGTCTTCTAGAGATCTACAGCGTCAAATGTTGTCGGGCATTCGGAGTGAATATGAACACAATATGGCTCAGCAACTTTACTTTTCAACAAAAACCTGGAAAATGGTTAAAACAGCCAAGGAAGAAAACATTAAAGTAATTAATAGTTGTGCCGATCAATTAGGAGATGAGGCTAGTGGAATGGATTTAAGTCGCTTTATTCTAGAGGTAGTTGGAAAGTCTGAAAAAACCCCAACAGAAGTTGCAATAGAAGCTATAAAAAGAGAAATTAGCTACTTATTTTAGTTTATGAACAGGCAAATCAAACATCATGAAGGAAGCTTGCACAATCAAAAAGGTTGGATGGCAAAGTGGCAAGAGTACATTGGTGAGTTTGTCTATGGCGGAATTGATGGCAGTGTTACCACTTTTGCCGTAGTTGCCGGTTCTGCAGGAGCAAATTTAGACTCTTCAGTGATTATTATTTTAGGCTTTGCCAATTTAATTGCCGATGGATTTGCAATGTCTGTAGGTAGCTATCTATCTAATAAATCGGAAAAAGAAAACTACGAGAAACACGAGCGCATAGAGTATTGGGAAGTTGACCATTTACCGGAAAAAGAAAAAGAAGAAATTCGAGAAATTTATCAAGCTAAAGGTTTTGAAGGAGAATTGTTAGAGCAAGTAGTTGATGTAATTACAGCCGACAAAGACCGTTGGGTGGATGTAATGATGAAAGAGGAGTTAAACATGACCAAGGCCGATAAATCGCCTTTTGCAATGGGAGCGATGACTTTTGTTTCATTTATTACGGTTGGTTTAATTCCGCTTATTGCATATATATGGGATTACAACAGCGATGAAGGCTCTAGAAACTTATTTGGGATCAGCATTTTGCTCACTTCACTGGCATTTATTAGCATCGGTTGGCTAAAATCTTATGTGGCAGAAACCTCTCGCATGCGCAGTATTTTAGAAACACTCTTTCTCGGTTCAGCCGCAGCTGTACTTTCTTATTTTGTTGGAAGCTTTTTGGAGAATTTGATTAGTTAAGTCCGGTAATTGCTAATTACCAATGCTTAATGTCTAATGAAATTGCTGAAAACATTATACTCACTTAATGCATCTTCAATTCTTAATGTTTCAAAATCCAAAAATCTAATCCATTTAAAATTTGCAATTTGACATTTGCAAATTTGAATATCACTTCCATTCAACCTTTGTTTCAATTCCACTCATTTGTTTTTTAGGAATATCTGGAAGGCCCTCTTTGGGCACTCCCAATTGAAGAAAACCCATACACTGGTCTTCTTCAGCAAGGTTTAAGTAAGCTTTCATTTGTTTGCTAAATGCAATTTTTCCGGTTCCCCAATACCCTATGATATTAAGAGCTTTCATGCTAAGCAGGATATTTTGAACAGAGCATGCTACAGCATATTCCTCTTCTTGTCGTGGAACCCTTTTTTGTGGGTCACGCTTCATGCAAATTGCAATTAAGTGAGATAGCGTCTCTCCTTTAGCCCTGAACTTATCAATTTTTGAAGCATCGAACTCTTCCTGCGGAGTGATTTCTTTGTAAATCTCACCCATTTTATCAAAAAACTCCTTTAGTGCGTCACCGCTAAAAACCACGTATCTCCATGGTTCTGTTCTTTTGTGAGAAGGAGCGTAATTCGCATTTTCCAACAGTTTCCAAATATCTTCATCCGGAATTTTTGCCCCAGCTTGCATTTGCGGAGGATATAAAGATTGGCGTGATTTTATCAGTTGGCTTACTTCTTCGATGTTCATGTTTAATGCTTAATTAATTCAAATTTGATTTACCGTTGTTCACCACACCATAAACAACTCCCTTTAGCTGTTTGCCAAAGAACGGGGAGTTTAAGGACTTTGAAAGTACATTTTTCTTCTCAAAAGTGAAGTTGGCATCTGGGTTAAATAAAGTAAAGTTGGCTTTAGCTCCCACTTTAATTTCATTCTTGTCGATTTTTAGAATTCTTTCGGGACCTTCAGTAAACAAGTCGATAATTTTATTAATTGAAACCTCACTCTGTAAAGCAGTATTAGCTGCAGCAAAAGCTGTTTGTAAGTTGATTATTCCAAATTCGGCATGATCAAACTCCTTCTTTTTGCTTTCAATGTCCTGTGGCCAATGATCTGAACATAAGGCGTCAATAATTCCTTTTTTTATGCCTTGAATTAAACTTTTTACGGTGCTTTTAGATCTAAAAGGAGGGAGCGTTTTTAATCTGCTGTCGAAGCTCTCTAGTTCTAAGTCATTTATAAGAAGATGTGCTGAGGATACATCACAGCTAATGTTTAAACCTTTCTTTTTAGCATCGGCAATAAGTTGAACTGAAGCAGCTGAAGAAATTGTTGTAAAATGAAGTCTACCTTTTGTGTAGTTGCTTAAATAGATATCTCTATTTAGCATAATTTCCTCTGCCAACTCAGGTATGCCTTTCAGACCTAATGATGTGCTTACTTCGCCTTCATTCATCACTCCTTCCGGAGAAATGTCCTTATTATAGGTAAAGTTCATCAGTAATCCATCGAAGGATCGACAGTAATCTAAGGCACGAATTAATAAGTTTGGATTAGAAATTGAATTTTTACCGTCGAAGAAAGCCTTAGCTCCGGCTTGGTGCATATCGTAAAGCTCTGCGAGTTCTTTTCCTTCGGCATTTTTTGAGACAGTACCATAGGGAAGAAGCTCAACCAAAGTGCTTTTGTTTTGGTTAATCACATACTCAATTTGTGATTTTGAGTCACGTACCGGTAAACTTAGTGGAGACAAGCCTATACGCGTGAAACCACCTGCAGCAGCAGCTTTCCTGCCGCTCTCAAAGTCTTCCTTATGTTCATATCCCGGATCTTGTAAATTAGTATGTAAGTCAACCCAGCCACGAGACAAGTGTAAGTTTTTAAATGAAACTACCTTCGCCTGATCGTCAGAAATATTTTTATCTATGGCTGTGATTTTTCCATTTTCTACTAATACATCTACAATCTTTTCATTTAAAGAACTAGATGAGTCGATAATTTTTGCTTTTTTAATCAGTAGCTTCATGCGTACAAAATTTACTTTTTTATTTCAAAAGTCTCAGTAAGGCAACTTCAATTCCTAGGAATACAAGTGCGAAGATGATAAAATATTTCCAAAGTGGAGTGCCTTCTTCTATGGTTGCTATTCTGTTCATTAAACGATCTTGTTCCTCCTCATAGTAACTTAGAGTAATGCCTTTCTTTTGAGCAATTTCTTTTAATTCAGGATAAGTAAAAGTTGTAGGATTGCTTTCTTTTCTGTTGTAATTTAAAGAGATATAAGCAATTTGTTTGTTTTCTTGCAATACTTGATAGTGACCTGCTTTTAAGTTTAAGCTGCTCAAATTTAAAATGGTTTGACCCGACCTGCTTTGTTGTGGAGGAATAATCTCTTGACCTTGATTTACAATCTTTAATGGACTTTCACTTCTTTGAGTAGTTTTAATGATCACCTCTTTGTCGTTAGTACTGTAATTGCTTTTAACATATTCAATTGACTGAAGTGCCATATTGTATAAAGTAGGAACGAATATGGCGTGTTTGCTTAAGTTGCTGCTTTCCCCATCTAAAGCACTGCTAAATAAATAGGTTTTTCCTTCTCCACTTTTATATTTTTTTAAAAAAGAGTTTCTATTTCTCAAGGTAATAAGTGGTTCTACTATTAAACGACTGTTTGAGCTGGTTTTCCAATATTTATTTACTTTCGGAAGCTCAATACGATTCTCTTCCTCCTCAAAAACTTCTTGATAAAGTTGAGCCTTAAAGTTAAGTTCGGTAGCTTCTGTCTCTTTTTTTAGCAACTCTACAAGATGGTCGCTATTTAATTGACTAAGAAAGGAATTGATGTTATCTACATTACTTTGAGGATGTGGGAAAAAACAAATTGATCCACCTCGCTGAGCAAATTCTACAAGTTTTGACTGAACACCGGAGCTTATTTGTTTGATTGACTCAATAATAACTAAGTTTTGTTCATTTAATTGGTTTAAATCAAGCTGTTTAATGCTTTGCTTTTGATAAACAATAAATGTATCATTTTGAAAGAGTTTCTCTAAGGACTGATCGACCTCTTCTTCAAAAAGGTGAAGAACATTAACAGATGATTGAATGGGGTAGCTAAAAAACAAAGTGTCATCAAAGTTAATAGGATAGTCTTTGATGGTTACTTTACCTCTTTGCCAGCCTGAGCTTAAACTACTAAAGGCAATTGTTTTTTCGCTAGAGTCTTTTTTTTCGATAGAAGTGTTGAAGGGTGTTTTTAACTGATTGTTTAAGAAAAGCTGTCCACTTATAGCTTCTTTACTACTATTAGAATAATTTACAATTTTAAAGTTGACTTCTTCATTGCTGTTTTGAGTATGATAAGGGCGATTAAAACTTAGTTCTTTAATGCTCAAATTCTCCAGCTTTTCTACTTGGGTTGGAATAATATTTAACTCACTGATACCTTCCACTTCTTCCAGATTAAAAGTCGATTTCTGTAAGTCACTAATGATAAATCTTTTTTCAATTAAGTCACTTGTTTTAAATAATTCACTTTGTCGGCTTATTACTTCATCTATAGTTCTATGCGATGCAGTGATGTTTACACTTTGAAGCGCTTCGATAAACTGTTCTTTGTTGAGCCACCTTTGGTGCTTACCTTCAAAATCATTCGTTAGCAATTGAAATTGATCACTGGCATCAAAGGCATTCATAATTGAAATGGCTTTGTTTTTGGCAACATCCAATAATTGACCGGCAGTTGCTTTTGCTTCCATGCTAAAAGAGTTATCTACATAAATAGAAACACCTTTTTTACCTTGTTGGACTTCTGAATCTGAAGCCGGAAAGTAAGGTTGAGCAAAGGCTAATACTAAGGCTGTTATTGCCAAAATCCGACTGAATAAGACCAATAGATGTTTTAACCTGGAAGTAGAGCTGCTTTGTTGTTGGATTTCTTGTAAAAAACGAAGTTGGGGAAATCGAATGACCTTGTATTTCCTGAAATTAAATAAGTGAATGATAATAGGAATCGCCAAAAAAAACAGGGCATACAGAAATTCTGGGTAAAGCAACTTCATCAGCGCTCGAAATTACGAATAATGTAAAATCATTCTAAACTGCTGATGAAAAAACAATTTTAATTCGTTTCGGATAAGGATATCTTAATATTTGCTATCTTTAGCGAAACCTTTAAAAATTTTATTTTATGAAACGAATATTTTTTATTGCAGCGGCAGCATCTTTGATGATTACACAGACAGGATGTTTTGGATCTTTTGAGTTAATTAAAAAAGTTTACGACTTCAACGATGGCATTTCTGACAACAAGTTTGTAAAAACTTTAGTGTTTTGGGTAATGAACATTGTTCCGGTATATGGTATTGCTGGATTTATTGATGCAGTTATTTTAAACTTAATTGAATTTTGGAGCGGTTCAAACCCTATGGCTATGGAAGCTGGACAGGTTGAAGAGCAGTTTATGGCAGTAAAGGGAGAAAACTATAAAGTAACGACAACCAAAAATCAAATGGTTTTTGAAAAAGTTACTCCTAATGGTTTAGAGAGTATGGGAGCTATGGTGTTTTCTGAAGCGACTAGTAGTTGGAGTTTTGTTAAAGATGGCGAAGCAACTGTAGTAGCTAAGGTTAATTTAAATGAAAATACTGTGGACTACAACACAGGAGGGTCTTTTGAAACAATTACATGGGATAATGTTGATTGCATTACTTTAAACAGTGAAAAGAATGCGAATTATGAGTTAGCTGCAAAATAATACAATATGGCTGCAAAATGAAAAAGCCGAAGTGCAATTGCGCTTCGGCTTTTTTATGAAACAAAGTAAATAGCTTACTTAAATGACTTACTCACAATTAAATCTTTAGTCCCTGAAGAGTAATCGTAAAATCCTTCTCCTGACTTCACACCGAGTTTCTTAGCTGTAACCATGTTAACCAATAGAGGACAAGGTGCATATTTTGGGTTTCCAAAACCATCGTGGAGTACATTTAAAATGGATAAACAAACATCTAATCCAATAAAGTCAGCAAGTTGTAAAGGACCCATTGGGTGAGCCATTCCCAATTTCATTACCGTATCAATTTCTTCAACTCCGGCAACACCCTCGTGAAGCGTATAAATAGCCTCATTGATCATTGGCATTAAAATACGATTAGCTACAAAACCCGGATAGTCATTTACTTCTACAGGAACTTTATTTAACTTTTTAGAAGCTACCATAATTAGATTGGTTACTTCATCAGATGTAGCGTAACCCCTAATAATTTCTACCAACTTCATAACCGGAACCGGATTCATAAAGTGCATTCCAATGACTTTATCAGGTCGGGAGGTAACTGAAGCAATTTTAGTAATAGAAATGGATGAAGTGTTTGAAGCCAAAATCACATTTGGCGAACAGATTTCATCTAATTGCTTAAATATATTAAGCTTTATTTCCATGTTTTCTGTGGCAGCTTCAACTACTAAATCAACACCCTCGACACCTTCTTTCGTATCTGTATACGTTTTTATATTAGACAAAGTACTGTTCTTGTCGGTATCACTAATTTTACCTTTGTTAACTTGTCTGTCAAGGTTTTTTGTGATGGTTTGAATAGCCTTCTCAAGAGAATCTTTTGATAGATCAATAAGTGAAACTTCATGTCCAAATTGAGCAAAAGTATGTGCAATGCCATTGCCCATTGTTCCTGCTCCTATTACTGCTACTTTATTCATGTTTTCTTGTGATTTTATTATTTTTTACAAAGGTAAAGATAGCGTGGGGTAAACTAAAATTATTTTCCACTGCCTTTGAGTACGATCATTACCGTATAAATTAAAATTTTAAAGTCAACCAAAAGCGACATATTCTCAATGTATAGAATATCAAATTTTAGTCGCTCTACCATTTGATCCACATTCTCTGCATAACCGTATTTTACTTGTCCCCAAGAAGTAATTCCGGGTCTTACTTTTAATAAATGGTTATAGTGAGAGGCTTTTTCAACGATTTGGTCAATAAAAAACTGTCTCTCCGGTCGAGGGCCTACTAATGACATATCGCCGACTAATACATTGTAGAATTGAGGGATTTCATCCAAGCGAGTTTTACGCATAAAGCGACCGAACTTAGTAATTCTAGGATCTCTTTCACTTGAAAGGGCAGGGCCGTGTTTTTCTGCGTCAATATACATTGAGCGAAATTTGTGAATCATAAAGGGCTTGCCGTGAATACCAATTCTTTCTTGAGAAAAAATAATTGGTCCTTTTGAAGTGAATTTGACAATTAAGCCAACTACAATAAATACCGGACTAAATACAATTAGCACAAAGAGGGAAACCAGAATATCAATTGCACGTTTTATTGTTTGCTGCCAAGCAGGCATTATTTCACGATTGATAATAATTAATGGTGCTCCGAAAATAGAAGTCATCCGAACTGAGCCGGATAGAATATCGTACATATCGGGAATGATCTTAATTAAAACGTCAAGACCTTCCAGTTCACTAATAATTCTCTCTAAACTTTCGTGTTCTGAAGATTCTATTGCAATAATTGCTTCTTCTACATTGTGATTTTGCACAATGCTTTTTAGCTCTTTTGTATTTCCCAAAAAAGGAATTTCTTTTTCTATTAAGTATTTATCTTTTTTATTAACCCTAACAAAACCAATAAACTTATTGCCCAATGATTTTTTCTCACTTTCCATCTCTTTATAGAGTTGAAGCGCTTTTTCACTGGAACCAATCAAAATAGTATTAAAGCCAATCTCTCTATTTTGAATCCGACTAACTGTTCTACTTGTAATTAAGAATCTAAAAAAATAGGTAATAAAAAAGTGAAAAAAGAGAATATAGAGGTAAGATAAATAGTAGTCTTTGTAAGTATCTATCTCATCATCAAGTATAAAAACAAAAAACAAAAATGTACAGCCTAATAAACTGGCAGTAAGTGTTTGTGCAAATTCTTTTAATCGAGATTTACGATAAACATTTCTGTAAAAGCCCGAAGCGGCGTAAAGTAAGAGCCAACCAATGGGGATACCTAAAAGTGCCAAGAAAAAGTTTTCGTCGTATACAACAGGAATCTCATAACCAAACTTATCCGGCTCTAAATATACTTTTCTAAAACGATAAAACAGTGCCCAAGCTATTGCCGCTGCTATAAAGTCAAAGAAAATATACTTAAGCGTTTGTAGTTTTTTATTCATTAAAAATGCAAAAGTTTAATATCGTCAACAACTAAATAACCTTCATCTTCTATTGGTTTTGTATATCCAATTGCAATACTGTAGTTTGCAGCATCAAAAAGGGTGGAGAAAACCGGTGCTAATTCAATATAAGCTTTGTTCCAATCTGCTCTTGCTCTTAGATTAACAACTGAAAATTGTTGAGAATTGTTATTTACATAAACGCTAATCACAATATCGTGACTGCAACGATAATCCAATTCCATATAAACTGGTGCAGTTCCTCTGGGAATTTCATTACTCCCAAAAACTGGAGTAGAGGCTTCAAAGAAACTCATTCCGGGCTCTAAGTAAGCAGCACCTGAGGCAATTCCATTAAACACTTTTTCAGGGTCTGTTTCGCGTATAAAAACGGTATCGCTGGTAAATTTATGCTCAAAATTAATTCCACTTTCAAAATCTTCTCCTGACCAAGGTTCGTCAAATTCAGTGTTTGAACGATAGTTTACGGTAGGGTTTATTGTGTAAACTTTCTCAGCAATTAAAGTAGTATCTACATTATAAGACTCGTAGAAAGGATAGATTGCTCTTTGGTTTGAAAGGGCATTTTTGAAAATACCGGCCGCAATGGTCAGCTTTATTTTACGATTGGTTTTTTGAATAGGAATAGAGGTTGGCAACTCAAAAACTCCCTGCAGTTGGTCGTCTACATACACCCACACATCCTTAACATTGTCGCTGACAATATTAGAATCTTGCAGCACACTAAATTCGCTAATTTCCAAATAGGCGGGAATTTCCGCTTGAAGCTCTTCTTCTTTACATGAAAAAAGAAGTACTAGCGCAATAAGGGGTATAAATAGTAGGTAGCGTGTAGTCATGATTTGCCCTTAGCAAGCTTAATATTTTCGAACGAGGATTAGTTGTGCTTATTGTTTAAACAGTAAAATTTTCTTTAGTAACTGCCAACTTTTCTATAATCTTATGAGCAACACTTAGAGCATTATAGCCGTCGTGAATGCTTACAGGAGGTGTTTTGTCGTTGATTATACAGTCTGCAAAAGTAGAAAGCTCGTCTTTTATAGCATTGTTTTCTTCCACATCCGGTTTCTCAAAATAAATTTGTTTTTGACCTTTTCCCTCGCCTAAATCTATGGTTACAGAAAGCGGATCAGCTTCACCTTCAACATTTGAGAGGCGAACGACTTCTGACTCTTTCTCCAAAAAGTTGATTGACAAATAAGCATCTCTTTGGAAGATTCTCGTTTTGCGCATGTTTTTCAAAGAAATTCTACTTGCTGTTAAGTTAGCAACACAGCCATTGTCAAACTCAATTCGGGCATTGGCAATGTCGGGGTTGTCGCTTACAACTGCCACACCACTAGCAGAGATTCTTCGAACATTGCTTTTTACGATACTTAAAACGATATCTAAATCGTGAATCATTAAGTCCAATACTACAGAAACATCAGTGCCACGAGGGTTAAACTGAGCCAATCGGTGAGTTTCAATAAACATAGGATTATTGATGTATTCTTTGGTGGCAGTAAAAGCCGGATTGAACCTTTCTACGTGACCTACTTGAACTTTTACATTTGCCTCTTCCGCCAGGTCAATTAATTTTTTGGCTTCTTCAACCGTATTGGTAATGGGTTTCTCAATAAATATATGTTTCGATTGTCTGATTGCTTTTACTGCGCAATCAAAATGTGAAAGAGTTGGAGTTACTATATCAACTACATCTACTTCCTCAATTAGGTCGTCTACTTCGTCAAAAGCTTTTATTCCAAACTCCTCGGCAACCTTAATTGCTGTTTCTTTGCTTGGATCATAAAAGCCTACTAGTTCGTAGTTATCAATTTGTTGAATAAGTTTAATGTGAATTTTTCCCAGGTGTCCTGCACCTAAAACTCCAATTTTTAGCATTTGAGATAATTTTGAACAAAAGTAAGCGATTAAATCAGCTCCTTTTTACTTTTTATGTAATGCTTTGTTAACATTCATTTGGTGATAAAGCAAAATTGAAATTGACTTAAAAATTGGCTTTACTTTCGTTCTTTTGCATTATGCTGAATGATACTTATAGACACAAGGGATTGCGCAAAAAATTAGTGGACTTATTGCGCGAAAAAGGGATTGATGATGAGCGTGTTTTAGAGGCCATCAACCAAGTTCCGCGTCATCTTTTTATGGATAATGCATTTATCAATTTCGCCTATAAAGATCAGGCTTTCCCTATTGGAGCAGATCAAACTATTTCCCAACCATACACAGTGGCTTATCAGTCTCAATTATTAGAAGTGAAGCCAAAAGAGAAGGTACTTGAAATTGGCACCGGAAGTGGCTATCAATGCAGTGTTTTGTTAGAGTTGGGAGCAAAGGTGTTTAGTATTGAGCGCCACCGTTCACTTCATTTAAAAGCCAAGCGAATGTTGAATGAGCTTGGGTATTTTCCAAAGCTTTTTTTTGGAGACGGTTACAAAGGCCTACCTGCATTTGCTCCTTTTGATAAAATTATCATTACAGCAGCAGCTCCTTATGTTCCTGAAGATCTAAAGAGTCAGCTTAAAGTAGGAGGTATGATGGTAATTCCACTTGGCGAAGGAGAAAGCCAGAAAATGCAGCGATTAATAAAAAAGTCGGAAACTGAGTTTGATGTTGAAGTTTACGGCGACTTTAGTTTTGTGCCCATGTTGCAAAATAAATCTTTTGGCAGTTAAGCAATATGTGAAGATAAAATGGGTTATTTGCTGTATGAGATTTTTTTGCTCATTAGCATAGACATAAAACGAAAATTATATTGACATGAAAGTAAGAATTTTAGCTCTTTTATTAAGCTTGTTTGTTTCAACTTATACTTTTGCTCAAGAAAAGGAAAGTAAAAAAGAAAACGTTTACAATGAACTATTTCCGAAAGCTGGTGACTTTGGTGTTAGCTTACAATTAAATGGTTTAATCGATCAAATTAATTTAGGCACATTCGAGAACAATTATGGAAATAACATTCTTTTTGGTAAATATTATATTCAGGATAAAAAGGTTTTACGCTTAGGTTTTGGATTTGATTTAGATGCACGTAAAAGAGAAAGAGCGGATAGTGTCGGGCAAACTTTAGTAGAGAGAGACTCATCAGTCAGTCAATATTTTATCAATGTGTCATTTGGCTATGAGCACCATTTAGCTGCGTCTAAGCGTTTAGATCCTTATTTATTTGCTCAAGTAGATTTGACTTTTATCGGTAAGAATATTATTAATGCCGAAGAAAGAGTTATCTCAGGTGCAGGAACTGCTTCTGTAAAAGACGAGATAAAAGCTGATGGAGGCTTGGCTTTTGGTTTAGCAGCTGGTGGTGGATTTAACTACTTTTTAGCTGAACGCTTTAGCATTGGTGCAGAGCTAGCGCTTCAAATTCAATACATAAAAGAAGGTGGAACAATCAGCGAAACCAGAACTACTCGTCCGATTAATGGAAACCCGGTGGTAGACATCAACAGTAGAGACGATATTTTAAAAAACACAAACATTGGCGTTCGCCCACAAGCGATTATTCAGCTTTCATATTTCTTTTAAAGAATATTTAGAATCATTCCTTTACATTTGTCTGAATTAAAATTTCAGATAGATGAAAAAGATTTTATTGTTTGTTTCTCTTTTTACAGCATTTTTTAACCTACATGCTCAATCTCATTTTGCGGTTGATTCTGTTTCTTCATTAGAAATCAGCCAAAACTTCTTACTTAATGAAGTATGGGGCTATGTTGACAGTAATGGAGTTGAATATGCGCTTGTTGGAAGACAAGATGGCTTTTCTGTTGTTAGCTTAGAAGATACTCTGAATCCTATTCAAGTTTATTCTGATACTGGTGTCAATACTCTATGGAGAGATATTAAGACTTGGCAAAACTACGCTTACGTAATTTCCGAAGCAGCTGAAGGTTTAGAAATCTATGACCTTTCCTATTTGCCTGATTCAGTTGTTAAATTAGACCGTTTTAATGGTGATTTATATCGTTTTCAGAGTGGTCATAATTTATACGTCGACTCTATTGGCCGTTTATTTGTATTTGGGTCAAGATTTTTCGCCGGTTCTTTTGAGACCGTGATTTTAGATGTTGCAGCAAATCCTGAGAAACCCGAGGAACTTGGTTATTATGACAATTCATACCTTCACGATGGCTATGTTAGAGGAGATACTTTATATGGTAGTGCTGTAAATGATGGGGAGCTGCAAGTAATTGATATTAGCAATCCGGAGATACCTATTTTGAGAGCTAGCAGAAATACACCCGGAAATTTTACTCACAACGCTTGGATGTCTGACGATGGGAAAACCATTTTTACGACTGATGAAATAGTTGGAGGCTACATTGCCGCTTATGACTTAACACAGTCAAATGGAATTCCGGAGTTAGACAGAATTCGCTCCAGAAATCGTACAGATATTATTCCTCATAATACTCATTACTACAATGGGTTTTTAGTAACCTCTTATTATACTTTGGGAGTTTCAATAATTGATGCTAGCCGACCAAATCATTTGGTTGAAGTAGGCTATTTTGACACTTCTCCTGAATATGATGGAAGTACTTTTGATGGCAATTGGGGCGCTTATCCCTACTTACCTTCGGGGCTACTTTTATTAAGTGATCGTCAAGAAGGATTAGTTGTAGTTCGACCAAAATACCAAAAGGCTTCCTTTATTAGTGGACATGTTACAGACTGTAATCAAAATACGATTGATCAGGTAGATATTGAGGTTTTAGGAACAAGTTTAAGTACGAAGACGAATTTAGTAGGAGCATTTGAGATAGGAGCTCCAGTTTCGGGCTACTATAGTGTGAAATTAAGTAGAAATGGCTATAATAGCAGAACAATCGATAGTGTTTTGCTTAGTCCGGGTCAAATGACAAATCTGCAAGTTGAATTATTGGATAGTAATGCGGGCTATGTTTCCATTTTTTACAATTCAATGCAGAACCGACAAAGAGATGTTATTGTTTCAGCAGAAGGGAAGAATCAAACTTTTGTAGATACAGCCAACTCTATGGGGATTTCAACTTTAAAAAATATTCCTTTTGGAAATTATGATATCAAAATTGGAGGCTGGGGTTTAGAAAATAAGTGTTACGATAATTATAGCTTTAGTTGCGAAAGTGATACTTCTCTTTACATTCTCGATGCTGCTTACGAAGATAACTTTAATCAGGATTTAGGTTGGGAGGTAAGTGGTAATGAAACTTCCGGAGCTTGGCTAAGAGCCAAACCAATAGGAACAGTTGATCGATTTACTGCTTCAAACCCTTCAGAAGATGATTTAGAAGACTGTGGCGACTTTGCCTATTTAACAGGAAATGGTTTTGGAGATGCAGATAATTTTGATGTTGACTCCACAACTGTCTTAACTTCCCCCGAAATGAAGCTCAGTAGCTACCTTGAGCCCTATTTGGTTTTTAACACTTGGTTTTATTGTGGCGGTCAGCAAGCTGTTGATTTTATGCAAGTAAACATCATTGACACAACGGGACAAGTTATTCCAATTGATAGCATTAATAATGAGAATCAAGGATTATATTGGCAAAGTAGGTCATATAAGTTAGCTGATTACATTGATAAAGGTGCTTTTTCAAAAGTGCAATTTGTAGTTGAGGATAAAGGTGTTCCTAATATTTTAGAAGCGGGTATCGACCACTTTTTTATCCATGAGGGGGAATATATTGGTATTGCAGAAAATAAGGCAAATCAGAACAATGTAAAACTCTATCCCAATCCATTTAATGAAACCTTAAGTTTCGATTTTAAGAAAGCTGAAAAAAGAAGAATTGTATTTTACAATATCAATATGCAGTTGCTTAAAGAGGAACAAAAAAGTGAGTCAAACTTTACGTTCAATACAAGTAATTTACCAAAGGGGATTATTATTCTTCAAATAATTTCAGAAGAAGGGAAAGTAAATGTTGAAAAGCTGATTAAACGGTAGGTGGAAGTAAAGTTTAAGAGTGACAATTAAATGATTTATTTCATGAGAGTGTTTTTAATGGTGCTGTTTGGATTGATTGCTATTATTATAAATGCACAGGAATCTCTATTTGTTAGAGGAAATAATGCGTTAAAGTCTAGTAGATATTTATCTGCATTAAATATATTTATAGAAGACGAACAGAGTTATACAGAAAAATATCCTAATTATCAATTATTAAGCACCCTTTACTCCTTTGTTGGTGAAGATAGTTTAGCAGAACAAACCTTTTTAAAGGACTTTGGTAAAGAGTCTAATAAACTTGTCGACTCTGTGTCTATTCCTGAGAATCCAAAAGTGGTTGATGCGCTTAATTATTTAGAAAGTGTAATTGACACCCAAAGAATTGTAATTGTAAATGAGTCACATCATAAACCAAAACATAGAATATTTAGTTACGAACTACTTAAGGTTTTAAAAGAGAAGGGGTTTACTCATTTAGCATTAGAGGCTTTTTTTGATTCAGATAACTCATTTGACAACAGAGGCTATCCATTGGTTTTAGAAAACGGATTCTATTCTTCTGAACCTGTTTTTGGTAATTTGCTAAGGAAAGCCCATGAGTTGGGGTTTAAAATCTTTGGATATGATTTTAGTCCACCTTGTAATTATTATAAAGACAAACCGAATTACTGTCAAAACATACGTGAATTATACCAAGCTTCTGTAATTGCAAAGGTCATTTGGCAAAATCCTTCAGCTAAGGTATTTGTTCATTGTGGACATGGTCATATTATGGAAAGAACGAATAATGATAGAATTTTCATGGCAGAGAAGCTGAAGATTTTAACAGGCATCGACCCACTCACTATTATCCAAACAAACAACTCATCAAATAGACTTAATTATTATTACGACGCCCCTTTAGAAAATAAACCGTTTGTATTGCTAAATAATGAAGAACCTTATGTTCAAAAAAATGATGAGGGTTTTTACGATGTTCCACTTATTTGGCCAAAAACGAACTACAAATATGGACGAGCAACTTATCGATTTTTGCCGAATGATTTCAAGGCTTATGATTTGAATGAGAATATAGAGCAAGGATCCTTTGTTCAAGTTTATAAAGAGAATGAAGGAGAAGGAGCTGTTCCAACTGATCAGTTTATCGTAAAAGACTCAACTATCAATTATCATTTGTCCTTACCTAAAGGGAAATTTATTGTTAAAATAAAAAATGAGAATGACTCCCTGCTAGAAAGTTTTAATTTTGTAGCGGATTAAAATTCATTGAAGATGCTCATTAATGTTTGTATTAATAGAACACTGATGACACAGATTGTGCGGATATTCGCGGATTGATTTACAATTAACTTTTATCTTTAATCCAAAAGAAAACTAAGAAGTTACGAAGTTTTCAAAGCTTTTTTTATTTCATTTTTTTCGCAAGTAAAAAATTTCTAAGGTCTAAAATCTTGCCTCTTGTTTCTATTTTCTTAACAACTAACAATATTAGCAGCTCCATAAAAGATAAACAGCCAAACAATTCCTTTAATTAGAAAAAATAGAAAGCCGGCTAAACCAATTCGCTTAAACCACCTTTTTAGTTTGTTTTCGTTCTTATCTTCTTGTGAGTTTATATTGTTCTGCATTTAGTTTAAGCTTTACGTAAGTGTTTATGCACTTTTTCTCGGTCGATATTTAACAAGCGTTGAAATAAACTCACAGTAGCTTTTGCGTCACTGCTTGCTCTGTGGTGGCTTTCCAGTGGAATTTCCAAAGAAGTACAAAGCTTCTTTAAGCTATAAGATGGAATTCCGGGAATTAACTTTTTGCTTAATTCCAAAGTACAAAGGCGCTCCATTTTAAATGGGTAACCCAAAGAAGCAAATTCAGATTGAACAAAGCTATAGTCAAAGCGAACATTATGTCCCACAAAGCAGCTGTCTTTTGTTATGGTTACTATTTCCTTAGCAACTTCGTGAAACTTTGGAGCTTTTTTAGCCATTGCATCCGTAATGCCTGTAAGTCGCTGTACATAAGGGTCTATTTTACGCTCAGGATTAATCAAAGAAGAAAATTCATCTACTATTTTTTCCCCATCAAATCGATAAATGGCAATTTCAGTAATTCTTCCAATTTTGGCATTCCCGCCGGTGGCTTCTATGTCTATTATTGAGTACAAATAATCTATTTAAGAGTACAAAATTACTCATTCATATTTCTTTTGAATAGCCAATGAATTATCTTATTTTTAAGGCTGAAATAATAAAATCAAATTAACTATGGCAAGTAAAAGAGACATTAAGAAAAAAATTAAATCCGATACAGACGAATTAATTGAAGATGCTTTCATTGAGTCGATTAATGGCGATAAGAAAGAAGCTGAGAAAATGGATGGAATCATCGATGAGATCATTGACTATCGTTATGACTTATTAAGTCGAGTATCTAATCACCCAAGAGAAAACAGAGCAAAAGTGAAGGAGCACTTTAATGCAATTCGCACAGATTTGTCGGCGAAGAATACAGATTACAAGAAGAAAATCGGTAGAATTGGTTAATGCGTAAACTAATTGCCAAACTCGGCCCCGGCTTGCTCTATGCGGGAGCAGCCGTGGGCGTTTCTCATTTGGTTCAGTCTACCAGAGCAGGTGCCAGCTATGGAATGGCTATGGTGGCAGTGGTTATTCTTGCAAATTTGCTCAAATACCCTTTTTTTAAAGCCGGTCCGCTTTATGCAGCAGCAAACGGCAAGAGTTTATTAGATGCTTTTCAGCAATTGGGCAAAGGAGCTATGTTTATTTTCTATGGCGTTACTTTCACAACAGTTTTTGCTGTTCAAGCGGTAGTAACTTTAATAACGGCAGGCCTTTTTGCTTATGTTTTTAAAATTAACCTGCCTCTTTGGGCTATCTCAGCAGTAATTTTAGCAATTTGCTCAATTATTCTTCTAATTGGAAAGTTTGAGTTTCTCAACAAAACCATGAAATCGGTTATTTTTTTACTGACTATTGCCACTATTGTTACTTTAATTGCCGCCTTTACAAAAAGTCAAAACGCTTTTGAACCGCTCACAACTTTCTCTTTTTTCAAGCAAGAGGATTTGTTTTTTCTAATCGCTTTAGTTGGTTGGATGCCCGCACCTATTGATATTTCTTTATGGCAGTCGGAGTGGAGCTTAGCTCAAGCAAAAAGCAAAGGTAGTTTATCGCTTAAAGATGCTCTTTTCGACTTTAGAGTAGGATACTGGGGAACCACCTTTTTAGCTGCAGCCTTTGTAGGTTTGGGAGCATTGCTAATTTTTGGTAGTGGTAGTGAATTGCCGGCCAGTGGTGTGGCTTTTTCAGCTGACTTAATAGGCATGTACACTCAAACCATAGGAAGTTGGTCTTTTGTTTTTATTGCAGTTGCAGCACTCGCTACTATGTTTAGCACTACCTTAACAGTTCTAGATGCTTTTCCGAGAATGTTGCAAAAAGCGACAAAATTGAGCTTTCCGAAATGGGAAATAACAGAAAAACAAAACTATATTCTATGGCTAACAATCATTGTTTTAGGAGCGTTATTTGTACTCATTTTTCAGTTGGAAAATATGCGACAACTGGTTGATTTTGCAACCACAATTTCCTTCTTAACTGCTCCTGTATTAGCGGCTTTGATTTTAATTGTTGTAAAACGATCAAAGGTTCAGCTGTTTAGCAAAGCTGATTATTTCGTTTCATTTATAGGAATTACTTTCTTAATCCTATTTAGTTTTTACTTCATTTATTTAAAGGTGCTTAACTAGAATTCTATCTAAATATAGTTTTGCTTAAACCGACATTCAGCTGAGAAAAGTCTGCTTGCCCAAAATTGGCATTAATTGATACTCCCACATAAGGGTTAAGTGACTTTTTACGCTCTACTTTAAATAAATAAAGGTTTAAACCAAGTCGCATAGGAAAAGTTGATTTTAAAAACTTATCTATTGGAATATCTCGCTCATGCTGCTTGAAATGATACTTGTAAAATGGCTTGTGTAAGTTAATCCCACCTTCAATATCTATGGCAAAGTTTCCGACCACATACTCGATGCCTAAAAGCCAATAAAGATTAGATGCGCTCCAAGTGGAAGGGCTTAATTTCACACTATCGTTATTTTGTATTTCTTCAAAATAGTGTTGATAGTATCGATAGGTAAATCCGCTTCTTAATTTAAGCTGATCGTTAAATACTAATCCATATGCAAAAGAAATAGCATAAACCCCTTTTTTGTCACCGCCAACCGGTTTTAATGTTCCTCCATATTCGTGAAAGCCTAGCCCAATTCTATTCTGAAAAAAGTGTTTTCTTTTGGCTTTAACATAACTTTCAGAACGATTAAAGTTATCTGGAGTTAGGTAGGGATTGTCTTTATAAAAGCGACATGAAACACTGAGCATAGCTGCATTCATGCCAAAGTTGGGCAGTTGAGTATGTCCATTTGAGCTGTGAATATAGCCTGCGCCTATACGTAAACTAAAGTTTTTTTGAACGATTAAATCGCGAAAAAGAAAAGCTTTGAATCGCCAGTTCCAGTGTGATCCAATAATTTTATTGCGCTCATTTGTTCTCTTTTCATAATATCGACTAAAGTAGGTAGTGCCAATACTCGTTCGAAAAAACCATAGCTGTTTTGAATTTATATTTGGGCTAAGGTCAAGAAATAGAGTGCTGCCATATTCCTTTCCAAGCTCAACTGTATTTCCTGATTCTATGTAACTAAAGCTTATTCCATAAGATGGTTTATTGTAATAATTAGCCCAATGGCTGTTGCTAAAGTTTGTTTTTCCAATGCTTATGCTAAAACCTTTACTAAGTCCTGTTTTTGGGTAATTAGGGTAATTGGGTACAATTCCTCCCAACAAAATTTCGCTTTCAATGAACTTAGCCTGTTGTGCTGTAAGCGGAAGGTTATAAAGTAGTATTGCGAAGCAGACAACACTTTTAGCAATGGACTTGATAGATGATTTTAGAAATAGTGTTGTCAATTTTTCTGAAAAAAATATTTTGCAAATAAAGGAATATTTATTTTTTGTATTCTGAATATCCATAATGAAACCTAAAACTTATTTAATTCATGAATTAAAGAGGATGGCCACTTTTGTAAGCTCCCCCAAAAATAG